>NZ_JACHXM010000001.1:0-196834 GCF_014192055.1 Halomonas organivorans
TTGAGGCTGCGGGCGTGCTTGATGATGCGCTTCTGGGTGCCGATCAGCGCCTCGTCGCCGATCTCCACGCCCAGGTCGCCGCGGGCCACCATCACTGCCTCGCTGGCCTCGATGATGGCATCCAGCGTGGCATCGCTGGCCACCGCCTCGGCGCGCTCGAGCTTGGCCACCAGGCCGATCTCGCGGCCGGCCTCGCCCAGCAGTGCGCGGGCCTCGACCATGTCGGCGGCGCTGCGCGGGAAGGACACCGCCAGGTAGTCGACGCCGATGGCCACGGCGGTCTCCAGGTCGGCCTTGTCCTTGTCGGTCAGCGCCGGGGCGGACAGCCCGCCGCCCTGCTTGTTGATGCCCTTGTTGTTGGACAGCTCGCCGCCCACCACCACGGTGGTGTGGATGGCGCTGCCGTCGACCTTCGCCACGTCGAGCACCACTCGGCCGTCGTCGAGCAGCAGGCGGTCGCCGGCGGCCACGTCATCGGCCAGTTCGCGGTAGTCGCAGCCGACCCGCTCGGCGTCGCCGGCCTCGCGGTCGAGGGCCACGTCGATGACGAAGGGCGCGCCCTCGGCCAGGCTGACCTTGCCGTCACGGAAGCGGGCGATGCGGATCTTGGGCCCCTGGAGGTCGCCCAGGGCGGCGACGCTTCTGCCCTGGCGGGCGGCGATCTCGCGCACTGCGGCCAGCCGGCGGCGGTGGTCGTCCGCCGAGCCGTGGGAGAAGTTGAGGCGCACCACGTCGACGCCGGCGGCGATCATGGCTTCCAGCACGCCCTCGCGGTCGCTGGCGGGGCCCAGGGTGGCGACGATCTTGGTGCGGCGAACCGGTTCGTGGATCGGGGCATGGGGCGGCAGGGTCATGAGCTCCTCGGCAGTACCAGGATGGCACGAAAGTCGTTGACGTTGGTGCGCGTCGGCCCGGTCACGATCAGGTCGTCGAGCGCTTCGAAGAAAGTATACGCATCATTGCGGGACAGATAGGCGTCCGGGTCAAGCCCCAACGTCTCCATGCGTGCCCAGCAGGCCGGATCGAAGATCGCGCCGGCGTTGTCCTCGGAGCCGTCGATGCCGTCGGTGTCGATGGCCAGGGCGTGGATGCCTTCGGCGCCCCGGAGGGTCGAGAACAGTCCCAGCAAATACTCGACGTTGCGTCCGCCGCGGCCGTCACCCTTGACCGTCACGCTGGTTTCGCCGCCGGACAGGATCACCAGCGGCCGCGTCAGGCCGTCCTGGGCGGAAAGCGCCATGCGCCCCTGGGCCCGGCCAAGCTCGCGAGCTTCGCCTTCCAGGTCGTCGCCCAGCAGCCGCACCTCGACACCCTCGTCTTCGGCAGCCTCGCGGGCCGCGGCCAGGGCGTCGCAGGCACGGGCCAGGATCTCGCTCTCGTCCCGGGCGAAGCCCGGATCGTCGGGGCGCGGCGCCTCGGTATTGGCCTCGAGCTGGTGACGAACCGCGTCGGAGATCTCGATGTCGTAGCGCTCGAGGATCGCCAGCGCCTCGGCCGGGGTACTGGCATCGGGCAATGTCGGGCCGGAGGCGATCAGCGAGGCCTCGTCGCCGGGCACGTCGGAGATCAGCCAGGTTAGCACCCGGGCCGGGTGGGCGGCGGCGGCCAGGCGGCCGCCCTTGATCGCCGACAGGTGGCGGCGCACGGTGTTGATCTCGCGGATCGGCGCGCCGCTTCTCAGCAGCGCCTTGTTGATGGCCTGCTTCTCGGCCAGCGGGATACCCGGCGCCGGCAGGGTCATCAGCGCCGAGCCGCCGCCGGAGATCAGCGCGATGACCAGGTCGTCCTCGCCGAGGTCCTCGACGGCCTCGAGCATGCGACGGGCGGCCTTTTCGCTAAGGTCATCGGGCATCGGGTGCGAGGCCTCGAGGACCTCGATGTGGCGGCACTCGGCGCCCTGACCTTCAGGGCCCTGACCTTGAGGACTCTGCTCTTGAGGACCATGGCCGTAGCGAGTCACCACCAGGCCGGACAGCGGCGCCTCGGGATGGCGCGCCTGCCAGGCGCGTTCCAGGGCGGCCGCCATGGCGGCCGCCGCCTTCCCGGCCCCTACCACCAGGGTGCGGCCGGCCGGGGGATCGGGCAGCCGGTCGGGCAACAGCGTGTCGGGATGCACGGCCGAGACGGCGGTCTCGCCGAGCCGCTTCAGCCAGGCGCGCGCTGCCTCGGGCCGCTCGCGGGAAAGCAGGGGGGAAAGGGCATTCATTCGGGGGTCTCCTTAACAAAAGGGCCCGGTGATGAGCCAGGGTCTACAGGGGAAGACTCTACACCGGGCAAAGGACCGTCAAGCGACGGTCCAGGTAGACGACGACCCGACGCCTACCATCAGGGAGCAGTCACCTCCCCTGTCCCCCGCCGACCGTCGCCCGACGGCCGGCGGGACGGACTCAGCGGCTGCCGATCTCGTGATCGGCGAGCTGTTCCAGGGCACGGGCGATGCCGGCGTGGTCCCAATCGGCGCCGCCGTGGGCGACGCAGGCCTGGAACAGCTGCTGGGCATTGGCGGTACCGGGCAGCGCGAGATTGAGGCTACGCGCGCCTTCCAATGCCAGGTTGAGGTCCTTCTGATGCAGCTTGATCTTGAAGCCGGGATCGAAGGTGCGGTTGATCATGCGCTCGCCGTGGACGTCGAGGATCTTCGACTGGGCCAGGCCACCGAGCAGCGACTCGCGAACCTTGGCCACGTCGGCGCCGGCCTTGGAGGCGAACAGCAGCCCCTCGGAGACCGCTTCGATGGTCAGGGCGACGACGATCTGGTTGGCTACCTTGCAGGTCTGGCCGGCGCCCTGGTCACCGATATGGGTGATGGTCTTGCCCATGATCTCGAGCAGCGGCTTGGCGCGCTCGAAGCCTTCCGGGGTGGCGCCGACCATGATGGTCAGGGCAGCGTTGATGGCACCGCCCTCGCCGCCGGAGACCGGGGCGTCGACGTACTCACCGCCGGCGTCCTGGATGCGCTTGGCAAATTCCTGGGTGGCCAGCGGGGCAATCGAGCTCATGTCGATCACCAGCGTGCCGGGCTTGAGGCCCTCGATGACGCCGCCCTCGCCGAACAGTACCTCTTCGACGTCGGGGGTGTCCGGCACCATGGTGATGACGATCTCGGAGGCCTCGGCGACCGCCTTGGGATTGTCGAGTTCCTGCATGCCCTTGGAGGCCAGGGTCTCATCCAGGGTGCCGCGCTTGACGGTGGTCAACTCGTGGCCGGCGTCCATCAGGTGGCCCGCCATGGGACGGCCCATGATGCCGAGGCCAATAAAACCGATCTTGCTCATGATGATTCTCCTGTCACTTGCGTGATGCGTCGCATCGTCTCTTGATCTTTCCTGGTGCGAAACGCGTTACGAGCTCGAGATGTCGAGCGCAGTCGCGTTTCAGCGAACGCTATCCAGCCAGCCCAGACCTTCCTGGGTCGACCCTGCCGGCTTGTACTCGCAGCCGATCCAGCCCTGATAGCCCAGGCGATCGAGGTGACCGAACAGGAAGGGATAGTTGATCTCGCCGCTGCCCGGCTCGTGGCGCCCCGGGTTGTCGGCCAGCTGGACGTGGGCGATGCGATCGAGGTGCTTCTCGATGGTCGGCGCCAGGTCCCCTTCCATGATCTGCATGTGATAGATGTCGTACTGCAGCTTCAGGTTGTCGCTGCCTACCTCGTCGAAGATCGCCAGCGCCTGCGCGGTGCGATTGAGGAAGAAGCCCGGAATGTCGCGGGTGTTGATCGGCTCGGCGATCAGCAGGATGCCGGCGGCCTGGAGCTTCTCGGCGGCGAAGCGCAGGTTGTCGACCAGCGTCTTGCGGGCCTCGTCGTCGCTCACGCCCTGCGGCTGGATGCCGGCCAGGCAGTTGACCTGGGTGTTGCCGAGCACCTTGGCGTACTCGATGGCGCGATCGACCCCGGCGCGAAACTCCTCGACGCGGTCGGGATGACAGGCGATGCCCCGCTCGCCGGCGCCCCAGTCGCCGGCCGGCAGGTTGAACAGTACCTGGGTCAGGCCGTTGTCATCGAGACGCTGGCGGATCTCGGCGGCCTCGAAATCGTAGGGGAAGAGATATTCCACGCCCTTGAAACCGGCCTTGGCGGCGGCCTCGAAGCGGTCGAGGAAATCGACCTCGGTGAACAGCATGCTGAGATTGGCGGCAAACTTGGCCATGTGAATCTCCCTGTGTCTTCTCGTGTATGTCAGCGTACTTCTCGAGCCGCCCGGCCACCGGTCCCCACCGATGGCCGGGCAACGGTCGTCCTCAGCGCAGGGCAGCAATGGAGCTCGGCGCGTCGGCGACGTTCTCGGCCAGGTCCTCGAACTCGTTGATGCCGGCCAGGTCGGTGCCCATGGAGATGTTGGTCACCCGCTCGAGGATCACTTCGACCACCACCGGCACGCGATACTGCTTCATCAGATCACGGGCCTCGGCGAAGGCCGCGCCGATCTGGTCGGGCTCGGTGACGCGGATCGCCTTGCAGCCCAGGCCCTCGACCACGGACACGTGGTCCACGCCATAGCCGTTGATCTCGGGGCAGTTGATGTTCTCGAACGACAGCTGCACCTGGTAGTCCATGTCGAAGCCGCGCTGGGCCTGGCGGATCAGCCCCAGGTAGGAGTTGTTCACCAGCACGTGGATGTAGGGCAGGTTGAACTGCGCGCCCACGGCCAGCTCCTCGATCATGAACTGGAAATCATAGTCGCCCGACAGCGCGACGATGTCGGTGTCCGGATCGGCACGACGCACGCCCAGGGCGGCCGGAATGGTCCAGCCCAGCGGACCCGCCTGGCCACAGTTGATCCAGTGGCGCGGCTTGTAGACGTGCAGGAACTGGGCGCCGGCGATCTGCGACAGGCCGATGGTGCTGACGTAGCGGGTGTTCTTGCCGAACGCCTTGTTCATCTCTTCGTAGACGCGCTGCGGCTTGACCGGCACGTTGTCGAAGTGCGTCTTGCGCAGCAGGGTGCGCTTGCGCTCCTGGCACTCCTCGGCCCACTGGCGACGATCCTTCAGCTTGCCCTCGGCCTTCCACTCCTTGGCCACCTCGACGAACAGCTCCAGTGCCGCCTTGGCATCGGAGACGATGCCATAGTCCGGCCCGAAGATGCGGCCGATCTGGGTCGGCTCGATGTCCACGTGGACGAACTTGCGACCCTCGGTGTAGGTGTCCAGCGTCCCGGTGTGGCGGTTGGCCCAGCGGTTGCCGATACCCATCACGAAGTCGGACTCGAGCATGGTCGCGTTGCCGTAGCGGTGCGAGGTCTGCAGGCCGACCATGCCCGCCATCAGCTCGTGGTCGTCGGGAATGGTGCCCCAACCCATCAGGGTCGGGATGACCGGCACGCCGGTGAGCTCGGCGAACTCGGTGAGCAGGTCGCTGGCGTCGGCATTGATGATGCCGCCCCCGGCCACCAGCAGCGGCTTGTCGGCCTCGTTGAGCATGCCCAGCGCCTTCTCGATCTGGGCGCGAGTCGCGGCCGGCTTGTAGGCCGGCAGCGGCTCGTAGGTGTCCGGATCGAACTCGATCTCGGTCATCTGGACATCGATCGGCAGATCGAGCAGCACCGGGCCCGGACGCGAACTGCGCATGATCTGGAAGGCCTGCTGGAAGGCACGCGGCACCTGGGCCGGCTCGCGCACGGTGATGGCCCACTTGGTGACCGGGCCGGCGATGGCCTGGATGTCGACCGCCTGGAAGTCTTCCTTGTGCAGCTTGCTGGCCGGCGCCTGGCCGGTGATGCACAGGATCGGGATGGAGTCGGCGGAGGCCGAGTACAGGCCGGTGATCATGTCGGTGCCGGCCGGCCCCGAGGTGCCGATGCACACGCCGATATTGCCCGGCTGGGTACGGGTATAGCCCTCGGCCATGTGCGAGGCGCCTTCGACATGGCGTGCCAGGACGTGATCCACGCCCCCGACCTTGCGCATGGCGGCATAGAAGGGGTTGATGGCGGCGCCGGGCAGGCCGAAGGCGACATCAACGCCTTCCTTCCGGAGCACGTGAACGGCAGCTTCCGCGGCAGTCATACGAGCCATGACGAATCCTCCAGTGACGGGTTCTATTTTTTGGAAAATATTTCTGTATACAGAGACTAGACCCGTGCCGGGAGCGCCGTCAATACTTTTTGGAAAACATTTCCAGCTTTTGGATTCCAAAAAAATACCCAAGCCATATCAGAGGCTTGGGATATTGGAAAATTCATCCATAAATTCAGTGATTCCGATGCCAGGCGCCATACCCCTGAAGGGGTATGACCCGGCCCGAAAGTACCCGCTCGTATACCTCAGGGCGCGAGGTGCAGGCTCGCCTCGCCGATGCCGGCGAAGACCAGCCGGGCCCGCTGGCCGGCGGGCATCTCCACCACCCCGTCGAAGGTCCCGGTGGTGATCACCTCGCCGGCGGCGAAGCCCTCGCCGTCACGGGCAATGCGGGCGTTGACCATCTCCACCAACAGCGCGGCCGGATCGCCGCCGGGATGTTCTCCCCGGCCGGCCAAGGCCTCCCGGCCGTCGAGGATCAGCCGGTACTCGGCATCGACCATCTGGTCGAGCGCCCCGGGCGCAACGCCACTGCCGAGCACGAAGCCGCCATGGCTCAGACCATCCGCCAGCTGCCACAGCGCCGGCACTTCCGGCCAGGCGTCGAAGCGGCTGTCGACCACCTCGATGGCCGCATGCAGGCTGGCAACCCGGGCGGCGATCTCGGCCAGGGTGTAGGGGGCGTCGCGGACAGGGATGTCCTCGCCAAGCACCACGGCGAGCTCCGGCTCGAGAAACACCACATAGTGGTCGCAGCGACGAAAGCTCCCGGGCGAGGCCTGGTTGCGCTCGACAAACAGCCGGGAATAGCGCGGCGTCTCGCCGCGCACGATGCCGCCCAGCTTCCAGCCGGCATCGGTGCCCAGGGTCGCGGAGACCCGCTCCTGGATGGCGTAGGCGTCGGCCTCCTCGGCCAGCGGGATGTCGTGGGGCACCGGGATCGCCCGTCCCTCCCGGTGTGCAGCGATCAGGCGCTCGGCGCCAGCACTGATGATCTCGTCTCGTATCATGTTCAGAACCCCTTGGCCGCGCCGCGCGGCCGCGCCGGCTGGGGCCTGTCGCACTTCAGGAACTGCCCATGGCCCGGCTCGGCAACGGGCCGGCCGTCCCGCGAGACCACCTCTCCCCGACACAGGGTCAACACCGGCTTGCCGGTGAGCTCCAGCCCCTCGTAGGGGGTGTAGTCCACGGCATGGTGCAGGTCGGCGTTGCGCACTGTGGTGCGGGCGGCGGGATCCCACAGTGTCAGGTCGGCGTCGCTGCCGATGGCGATGGTGCCCTTGCGCGGATAGAGGCCGTAGATCTTGGCCGGCTGCGTGGCGGTCAGTGATACGAAGCGGGTGGCATCGATGCGCTGCTTGACCACCCCCTCGGAGAAAAGGATCGACAGCCGCGTCTCCAGCCCAGGGATGCCGTTGGGAATGTGCGCGAAACCGGCCGACTCGCCGTGCAGCTTCTTGCCCTTGGGATCCTCGTAGCGGAAAGGCGCATGATCCGAGGAGAACACCTGGAAGACGCCGCTCTCCAGGGCCTCCCAGACCGCCTCCTGGGCAGCGGGATCCCGTGGCGGCGGGCTGCACACGCACTTGGCCCCCTCGAACCCCTCCTGATCCAGGTCGGAGGCGGTCAGCATCAGGTACTGGGGACAAGTCTCGCCGTAGACCCGCAGGCCGCGGCTCTGGGCCCAGCGGATCTGCTCGATGGCCTCGGGGCCGGAGACGTGCACGATCAGCAGCGGCACGTCGATCAGCTCAGCCAGCGAGATCGCCCGATGCGTGGCCTCCCGCTCGGCGATGCTCGAATGCGCCACTCCGTGATAGTAGGGCGCGGTCCTGCCCTGCTCCTCGAGCAGCTCGGTGAGGTAGGCGATGCAGTCGGCGTTCTCGGCGTGCACCATCACCATGCCACCTTCGCGGCGGGCCATGGCCAGCACGTTGAGCACCTCGCGGTCGTTGAGCTTGAGGTCGTCGTAGGTCAGGTAGATCTTGAACGAGCTGTAGCCCTCCTCGATCAGCGCTGGCAGCTCCTCCTTGAGCACCGTCTCGGTGGGGTCGGTGACGATCATGTGGAAGGCATAGTCGACGACGGCCTGCCCCTCGCTGCGCCGATGATAGTCCTCCACCGCGGCGCGCAGGCTCTGGCCCTTCTGCTGCGCGGCGAAGGGAATCACCGTGGTGGTGCCGCCACAGGCCGCCGAGCGTGTGCCGCTCTCGAAACCATCGGCCATCACCGCACCATCGCCGAGCGGCTGGTCCAGGTGGCAATGGGCGTCGACGCCGCCGGGCATCACCCACAGCCCCTCGGCGTCGATGACCTCCCCGGCCTCGCCCGGTTCCTGGATCAGCTCCTGGCCCAGGGCGACGATGCGCCCGTCCTTGATGCCGATATCGGCGATATAGCGATCGGCAGCGGTGATCAGCTGCCCGTTGGTGATCAGTGTGTCGAAGCGTGACATGTCGCGTGCCTCGTCGAGAGTGTCAGAAGGGGCCGGCGCAGGCGCCGACCCAGTGAGAGAAGAGTCTTCGTCAAGACCTGAAAGTCGTCGAGCGAAGGCTAGACAAGGCAAAAATCAGCGAAAAAGCGGAGTTTACGATCAGTAAATGAGCATTTTGAGCTGATTTTTAAAGCCGTGCAGCCGAGCGCAGACACTTTCAGCGTGGCTAGCTCATGGCGTCGGGGAGCCACAGCACCAGCCCCGGCCACAGCGTGATCAGCAGCACGAAGAACAGCATGATGGCGAGAAACGGCAGGCTACCGAGCATGACGTCGCCGATGGAGCCTCGCCCGCGCACGCCCTGGACCACGTACAGGTTCATGCCGATGGGCGGGGTGATCAGCGAGACCTCCATCATGATGACCAGGAAGATGCCGAACCACACCGGGTCGAAGCCGAACTGCACCACCATGGGTACCACGATGGGCACGGTGGCAATCATCATTGACAGGGTCTCGAGGAAGCAGCCCAGCACCAGGTAGAAGATCACCAGCGCCAGGATCAACCCCAGCGGCGAGAGCCCCAGGTCGGCGACCCACTGGGTCAGGGTATGGGGAATACCGAGGATGCCGACGATGTAGTTGAGGAAGAAAGCCGCCACGATGATCAGCATGATCATCGCCGTGGTACGGGCCATCGACAGGAAGCACTCGTGCAGCATGGCAAGCGTCAGCTTGCGGTTGATCGCAGCGAGCACCAGGGCTGCCACCACACCGAGGGCCGCGGCCTCGGTGGGGGTGGCCCAGCCGCTGTAGATGCTGCCGATGACGATGGCGAAGACGCAGGCCGGCGGCAGCAGATCCACCAGCGAAGCCAGGCGCTCTCGCCACGAAGCCAGCGGCTCGGCCTCGCCTGCCACCCCCGGGCGCAGCAGGCTGAAGGCCATGATCGCCAGCATGAAGGCCGCCGCCAGCGCCAGGCCCGGCAGGACCCCGGCGATGAACAGCTTGCCGATGGAGGTATTGGTGATCGCACCGTAGATGATCATGTTGATGCTGGGCGGAATCAGGATGCCCAGCGTCGCCCCGGCTGCAAGAGTGCCCAGCGCCAGCCGCTCGCTGTAGCCACGCTCGGCGAAGGCAGGCAGCGCCACGGTACCGATGGTAGCGGCGGTGGCCACCGAAGAGCCGGACATGGCGGCGAAAACCGAGGATGCCCCGATGTTGGTGTGCAAAAGCCCGCCGGGCATGCGGTTGAGCCACACCGACAGGGCGCTGTACATGCGCTCGGTGATGCCGCTGCGAAGGAGTAATTCTCCCAGCAGGATGAACAGCGGAATGGCGGTGAGGATGAAGTCGTTGAGCGTCCCCCAGAGGGCATCGCCGAAGGAGTACAGCAGCGGCGTGCCCAAGTACGTCAGGGTGCCCAGGGCGGCCACCGTGAAGATGGCCACCGCCACGTGGATGCCGGCCGCCATCATGCCCAGCATGATGAGAAAGCCGATCAGGACCTCGAATGCAGTGATCATGACGCTTTCCCCTGAACAGTGTTGGCCAGACCCTCGGCCGGAGCTTGCCCGGCATAGTCCTCACGGGCCTCGTCGAGGTCGTCCCGGGCACTACGGGGACCATAGTCCCGGTTGAGCGCCCCCAGGCGGCCGGTGGCCAGCTGCCCCAGGGCATGCAGGGCCAACAGGCAGGTAAACAGGGCGAAGACGCCAAGCCCAAGAACCCACAGGGTCTGGGGAATCCACAACGGGGTCTGCAGCGGGGTGCTGGCGAGGCTGCCGAACTCCAGCGTCTCGTGCAGCGTGGCCAAGGCCCGCCACAGCATGAACAGCGAAAAAATCGCCAGCATCAGCATGGCCAGGGCGTTGAGAAGCGCCTGCAGGGCCTTCGGCAGGCGGGCCATCAACACGTCGACCCGAGTATGGGCACGGTGCAGCAGGGCGTAGGCGAAGCTGAACGCGACGCCGATCGCCAGCACGTAGCCGCCGATCTCGTCGACGCCCTGCAGCGAGAAGTTGAAAAGCTTGCGGGCGATCACCTCGAAGGTGATCAGCAGCGACAGGCCCAGCGCAGCGTAGCCGGCGGCCACGGCGGCGCCGTGAGCCAGTCCGCGGGCGAGCCAGTAGGGACTCCGGGATACCATCGGGCACCTCCAAGGATGCCCCGGCCTTGGCCGGGGCACGGGTTGACGACGCTTACTGGATGCTCAGGCCGGTAGCTTCCCCGACAGTGGCATTCCAATCCTCGGCGCAGCCGTCGTACTGCTGGCTGCAGGTCTCGGCCCACACCGGCAGCACCGCCTCGCGGGTGATCGACTCGACGAGCTGACGGGCAGCAGGGTCGATCGTCACCAGTTCCATATCGTAGGCCTCGTGGTCGGTGCAGCTATCCTGGCCGGTATTGCAGGCAATGGCGTCGTCGTTGACGTCGTAGGCCAACTTCCACATCTGATCTTCCAGGCGGGAGAAGGCTTCAGTGAGATCACGCTGCTGCGTCTCGCTAAGGCCGTTCCAGGTGTCCAGGTTCATGAAGTGTCCCTGGACCGAATAGGCCAGCGGCAGCGGTACGAAAGTGTCGGTGACCTCGGGCCACTTGCCGTTGTTGCCGGCGGAGGGCGCCGTTACCCCGCAGTCGGCCACGCCGCGCTGCAGGGCCAGGTAGACCTCACTGAACGACAGCGTCACCGGCGTCGCACCAAGTCCTTTCACCAGCCTTGACATGGAGGGCGTGAAGACCCGCACCTTCTTGCCCTCCAGGTCCTCGACGCCATCGATGTCGCCGTTGCAGAACATCATCTGCGGTCCGAAGGGCCACAGCGTCATCAGCTTGGCGTTGAAACGCTCCTGCAGGCGCGCGTCGAACTTGTCTCGCACAGCATTCACCGCCTCCCGCTGGGCATCGAGCCCTGGGGCAACGCCGGCCAGGTCGATGCCTTCGAAGAAGGGCTCGTCCCGGGAGGCCATGCCGATCTGCACCGACATCACATCGAACGCCCCGGAACGGATCAGGCGCAGGGCGTCGGCCGCCTCGACGCCGATGGCATCCATGGGGTTGTAGACGACCGCCAGGTCGTCCCGGGCATCGAGCTCGCTGAAGAAAGGCCGCTCCACGCCCTCCACGTGGAGCTTGTTACCGGAAAAGTTGCCGACGGCGCGCAACATGGTTTCATTGGCCTGGGCCAGGCCTGCGATCAGCAGGCTGGCGGTCAGCGCTCCGCCAAGTGCGATTCTCCTGGACGTCATGGTTGGCATCGGGTCACCTCTTGATTGGGATTGTTGGGTGGTCTTGCCGTTGCGTCTTGCCGCTGTTGTCGGGCTCACGCCGCCAGGCGCGGGTCCCGGAAGAGTCGTCCCCAGTCCGCGAGGCGGCTCGGATCGACGCCGCCCAGCGCGAGCGTCTTCCACACCGTCACGCTGACCGAGTCGTAGATGGGAATGCCGAGCTCCCGCTCCAGCTCGGGCACGATTCGGGCACCCCGCAGGTTGGTGCACAGGATGGTGATGGCATCCGGCTCGGCCCTGGCCACCTCGCGCACCATCCCGGCCAGGGTGTCCTCGTCGTACTCGGAGAAAGAGAAGTTGCCGCGATCGTTGAGATGTCGCTCGGCCACCACCTCGATGCCTGCCCCGGCATAGTTGTCGACGATCGCCGCCTGGATGTCGTCCAGATAGGGCGTCACCAGCCCTAGCCGGGTCACAGCGGTACGTTCCAGCGCCTCGTTGAGCGCCAGCACGCTGGTGGTAGCCGGCACTCCGGTGGCATCGAGGATGGCGGCACACAGCCGGCGATCGCTCTCGAAGCCCAGCCAGCTTGCGGAGGTGCCATTCCAGGCGATGACGTTCATGCGCGCGTCGTTGAGCAGGCGGGCGGCCTCGAGCAGCGGCGCGGGATCGAACTGCGCGAGCGCCGCTTCGCGCAGCGAGATCTCCTTGACCGTGAAGCGCTGGAAGTGCGCCGTGACCGCTGGCGCCAGGTCGTGCAGCAGGGCGGCCGTGCAGGGCTCCAGCACGGTGTTGGAGGACGGCGTGAGCATGCCGATGAGAGTGCGATCCATGGGGCAATCCTTGTTTTTGTCGTATTCTGCATTTTGAATTCAAAATACACGAACGTCAGCGTTGCACAAGCGAGAGATTTTGCAAGTACACTTTTCCCTCGCTGCATCGCCCTCAGGAGATTCCATGGATCACACCTCCCTACCCACCGAGCCCGCCACGTCCCGCACCACCGCGCCGCGGCTGAGGCGCCTGTCGCTCTATGAGGTGGTCGCCGAACGACTGCGCGAGATGGTGCTGGAAGGCGAACTGCCGCCGGGTAGCCGAATCTCGGAAAAGCGGCTCTGCGAGAGCTTCGAGGTCTCGCGTACGCCGCTGCGCGAGGCGCTCAAGGTGCTGGCCAATGAGGGCCTCGTGGAGCTGCTGCCCAATCGCGGGGCCAAGGTGACCGAAGTGGATCCGCAGGCGGTGGCCGACCTGTTCGAGGTCATGGCGGAGCTGGAGGGGCTCTCGGGACGCCTGCTGGCCGAGCGGGCCGACGAAACGGCGATCGCCGAGGTTCGAGAGCTGCACGAACGAATGCTCGACCACTACCGACGCCAGGAGCGCCAGGACTACTTCGCCCTCAACCAGCGCTTGCACCGTCGCCTGACCGAGATCGCCGGTAACGGCGTGCTGCTCGAGCTGGAATCCTCGCTGACGGTCAAGGTCACTCGGGCCCGCTACGCGGCCAACCTCCAATTGGGACGCTGGGAAGAATCGGCCAGGGAACACGCCGAGATCCTGGAAGCCCTGGAGGCCCGTGATGCCGTGGCCCTGTCACGCACCATGCGAGACCACATGCGCCGCACCGGCGAGGCGGTGCTCCAGGGACTGGGAGTGAATGGATCACCAGACAAGAAATAGAAAAATATAAATATATGTTTTAACTGATAAAATAAAAAAATCGTATCCTGTATTTTGTATTTCCAGATAACCTGACCTATGGTTTTCCTGAGTCGTCACCGCGCCGCGGCGCGACCATTTACCGCCCACCTGCGAAGGAAAACCGCATGACAACAACAACGCGTACCCCCCGTCTGTCCACCGCCCTGCTGCTCGCCCTCGGCCTAGGCGCTCCCCTGATCGGCCATGCCGATACCCTGCGCTTCGGTGGTAACTTCACCGGCGACCACTCCAGCAGCCGGGCCATGGAAATCTTCAAGGAGCAGCTGGCCGAGCGCACCGACGGCGAGCTGACCGCCCAGCTGTTTCCCAACATGCAACTCGGCGGCGCAGGCGAGAACATCGACCAGGTCAGCTCAGGAGCCATCATGGGCACCTGGATCGGCGTCTCCTATCTGTCGCGCACCGTGCCAGAGCTCGAAGCCCTGAGCCTGCCCTTCGCCTTCGACAGCCGCGAGGATGCCTTCGCGCTGATCGACGGCGAGGTCGGCGAACTGCTCGACGAGAAGCTCGCCGAGGCCGGCTTCACCGCACTGGGCTACATGGAGCTGGGCTTCCGCCACGTCACCAACGACGTACGCCCGCTCGAAACCATCGAGGACTTCCAAGACCTCAAGATCCGTCTGCAGCCCAACCAGACCCACCTGGACACCTTCCGGGCGATCGGCGCCAATCCGGTATCGATGGACATCAAGGAAGTCTACGGGGCCCTGCAGCAGGGCGTGCTGGACGGCCAGGAGAACCCCTACAGCATCATCAGCACCAAGCGCCTCGACGAGGTGCAGCAGTACCTCTCGGATACCGGTCACTTCTATGACTACATCGTGGTGGTCGCCAACCGCGACAAGTTCGAGTCGCTGAGCGAGTCACAGCAGCAGGCCGTGCAGGCCGCCATGGACGAGGCCGTGGCCTGGCAGCGCCGGACCGCCGCCGAGGAGGACACGGCCGCCCGGGAAGCCCTGATCGAGCGCGGCATGGAGTTCACCCCGATCAGCGACGAGACCCGCGCCGCGCTGCGTGAGGCCAGCCAGAGCGTGGTCGACGACCTGCGCGACAAGATAGGCGCGGACATCGTCGACCGGGTGCTCGAGGAGCTCGAGTCATGACACCCGCCTGGCATCGGCTGGAGGCATACGCCTCCAGCCCCATCAAGCGACACTTCCTGCATGGCCTGGCGCTGCTGGACCGCGCTTCCTACTACGCCATCCTGACGGCCATGGCCCTGATGACCCTGCTGGTCTCGGCCCAGGTATTCGCCCGCTACGTACTCGGCACCTCCATCGACTCCGCCGACGAGCTGTCGCGCCTGTTCTTCGTCTGGGCGATCTTCCTGGCCATCCCCCACGGCATCAAGGTAGGCATCCACGTCGGCATCGACGCCCTGGTCAGCCTGCTGCCGCAGGTGCTCCAGGAGCAGCTGGCCCGCCTGATGGCACTGGTCGCCGCGAGCTTCATGGCGGCGCTGTGCTGGATCAGCGTCGGCGCAGTGGTCGACAAGTGGCCGGAACTGATGCCGACCCTGCCGATCACCGCCGCCGTCTTCTATATCGCCGTGCTGATCTGTGCCGGACATGGCTGCCTGCACCTGATCGCCCAGGCCTTTCGACTGGAGCCGCTGCCCAGCGCGCCTCCCGGCCGGCAAGGAGGGAACGACTCATGACCCCCGCCATCATCTTCACTTTCCTGGGCTTCGCCCTGCTGCGCATGCCGCTGGCCTTCGCCCTGGGGCTGGCCTCACTGATCGGCCTCTACGTCGGCGGCATGGACTTCGCCGTGCTGCCCCAGCGCATGATGCACTCAGTCAACAGCTTTCCGCTGATGGCCATCCCGCTGTTCATGCTGGCCGGCGAGCTGATGGTCGCCGCCGGCATCCTCCAGCGCCTGGTGGATTTCGCCAACTCGCTGATCGGACGCGTCCACGGCGGCCTGGCCCACGTCGCCATCGTCGCCGGCATGGTGCTGGCGGCGGTCAGCGGCGCCGCCGTGGCAAGCGCCAGCGCCCTGGGCAGCTCGCTGGTACCGTCCATGCGTCAGCAGTACGACACCGGTTACAGCAGCGCCGTGGTCGCCTCGGCGGCCAACCTGGGCGCCATCATCCCGCCCAGCAACGCCATGATCGTCTATGCCCTGATGGCCGGCTCCTCGGTCTCGGTGGGCGGACTGTTCATGGCCGGCGTGGTGCCAGGCATCATCCTGGCCGTGGGCTTCATGGGCCTGGCCAGTTTCATCGCCATGCGTCGCCGCTACCCGCTGGCCGGCGGCGAGATCGGTCTCAAGCACGTGCTGTTGCAGACCTGGCGCGCCCTGCCGATCCTGCTGATGCCCATCGTCGTGGTCGGCGGCATCGTCGCCGGGGCCTTCACGCCCACCGAAGGGGCCGCCATCGCCGTGGTCTACGCGCTGCTGATCGGCTTCTTCGTGACCCGCCAGTTGCGCCTGGCCGATCTTCCCAAGGCAATGTTCAACGCCGCGATCACCGCCGCCATGGTCGGTGCGCTGATCGCTTTTGCCTCCACGATGACCTTCGCCTTCACCATCGACCTGATCCCGATGCGCCTCACCGACTGGATCCAGGGCATCACCGGCGACCCGCTGATGTTCCTGCTGCTGGTGATGGCGCTGCTGATCGGGGTGGGCATGTTCATCGAGTCCAACGCCGCCTACATCATGCTGGTGCCGCTGCTGGCACCGATCGCCCTGGCCTACGGCATCGACCCGCTGCTGTTCGGCTTCCTGTTCGTGATGAACCTGGTGGTGGGCATGATGACGCCGCCGGTGGGCGTGCTGCTGTTCGTGATGTGCGGCATCTCCAAGATCGGCCTCAACGAGCTGATGAAGAGCGCCTGGCCGTTCATCGCCTTCCAGTACGCGGTGCTGATCGCCTGTATCGCCTTCCCGGGCATCGTCACCTGGCTGCCCCGCACCCTGGGCTACTGACCCGCAAGAAAGACATGACACGCGTCCCCCGCCACGACGGCGGGGTCGGCCCCCTGCGGCCCGGACGACGACGATAACAAGGAACGACAAGAGAACATGCCATGAAACTCCTCGTCATCAATCCCAACATCTCCACCGACGTGACCCGTCTGATCGAGGCCGAGGCACGGCGCAGCGCTCGCCCTGGCACCGCGCTGACCATGGCCACCGCCCCCTTCGGCGTGGCCTACATCGAGACCCGGGCCGAGGCCCAGATCGGCGGCTATGCCGCCATGCAGGTCGCCGCCGAGGCGCATGAGGGCCACGACGCCGTCGTGGTCGCGGCCTTCGGCGACCCGGGTCTCACCGCCCTGCGCGAGATCCTGCCGATACCGGTAGTGGGCATGACCGAGTCCGCCTTGGTCAGCGCCTGCCAACAGGGCAGTCGCTTCTCGGTCATCGCCATTTCCCAGCGCATCCAGGCCTGGTACCGGGAGACCATCGCCGGCTACGGCCTCGTCGACCGTCTGGCTAGCATCCGCGCCCTGGACGAACCGCTGGCCCACATCGGACACGTCCAGGAGGACCAGGGCGATCGCCTGGTGGCGCTGGCCGAGCGGGCGGTGGTCGAGGATGGCGCCGACGTGCTGATCCTGGCCGGCGCCCCCCTGGCGGGGCTCGCCCGCACGGTGGCCCATCGACTACCGGTGCCGGCCCTGGACGGTGTGACCTGCGCCCTTCACCAGGCCCAGGCGATGGTCGACCTGGATCCCGCCGTCGCCCGCGGAGGCAGTTTCGCCGTGCCTCCCGCCAAGGACTGCCGGGGCCTGCCCGAGGCCCTGTCACGGCTGGTCGGCCGCCAGCCGCTCGCCACCCAGGGTGTTTGAGGCTGACGGCCCGCCGCCCGCGGCGGGCCGTGCCATCGCCGACGTCAGACCGTGCCCGGTCGACCTCCATCGAGACGCTTCACCGTGAGGATAACAATGACAATGAAAATGCTGATTCCCACCGACCTGCCCCGCCGTCTCCTGGCTCCCTGGCTGCTGGGCGCCGCCCTGAGCGCCGGCGCCGCCCAGGCCTCAGACCTGCCCGTCGCTACACCGGCCGACCATGGCATCGACCCCGGGCGCCTCACGGCGCTCTCGGCCTGGCTGCGCGAGGACGGCCTGGATGTGCACAGCCTGCTGGTAATCAAGGACGGCAAGCTGGTCTTCGAGCGCTATACCGACGGCCTGACCCGCGACCACAACTACGAGCTCTACTCGGTGACCAAGACCGTCACCGCGCTGCTTGCCGGCATGCTCATCGAGGACGGCAAGATCACGCTGGACGACGACATCGCCTCGGTAATCGGCGACTACCGACCGGATCTCGCCGAGCGGGTCGCTGACATGGACGACATCGAGCTGCGCCATGTGTTGTCGATGTCGTCTGGCCTGGCCTATGACTTCGCCCCCGAGGGCGATCCCATCTACTACGGGGCCGACGATCGCCTGGACCTGATCGCCGATACGCCCACTCGGTTCGCACCCGGCAGCGACTTCGAGTACACCGACGTCAACCCGGTATTCGCCGCCGCCATGCTCGACGCCGCAAGCGACGTGCCGCTGCCCGAATATGCCGCCGAGCGGCTCTTCGAGCCCATGGGCATGGAGCACTACGCCTGGCAGCGCGCCGACGACCGTGGTCTGGTGTCCGCCGGCTGGGGGCTGAGGCTGCGCCCGGTGGACCTGGCCAAGCTCGGCATGCTGCTGATCAACCACGGCCAGTGGCAAGGCGAGCAGCTGGTGCCCGCCGACTGGATCGCCCGGATGACCACGCCCCAGGCAGTGCGCGACTTTGGCTACTACCTGTGGCGCCAGCATATCGTCGACACCGAGACGAGCTATGACATGATGGGCTTCAAGGGACAGTTCGTCACCGCCCTGCCCGAGCATGACACCGTGGTGGTGATGACCGGCATGCTGCCCATCGAGGGCGGGCTGCGTCACGCCAAGAACGTGCGGATCTTCCGCGACGTGGTCAACGACTACGTGCTCCCGGCACTTGACGCGGAGCCAGATGGCACCCATGCGCCGGCCGCCCAGGAGGCGCTCGAGGAGGAGCTTGCCGCCAGCCTGGCAAGCCACCCCGAGCCCGGTGTCTTCGTCGACCCCACCGACGCTCCCCAACGCTGAACGGAGATCGCCGCCGGCTCGGCCCCGGCGGCTTCTCGGCCCACGGCCGGGCACCTTATACTGAAGGCATTCCGGCCCTCGCGCCTCGCGACCCCAAGCCCAAGGAGGCCATGCCATGACCACGGACACCGAGGCAACCGTCGCTGGCGACAGCGGCAGCGCCACCGCCGCACGGCGCCGCATCCAGACCACCTCGCTGGCCCAGGAGGCCTATCGCATCCTGCAACGGATGATCGTGCACGGCGAGCTTGCCCCGGGCGCACGGATCGTCGAGCCGGCGCTTTGCGAGCAGCTCGGCATCTCGCGCACGCCGCTGCGCGAGGCGCTGCGCATGCTAGCAAGCGAGGGGCTGATCGCCACCCGCCGCAACCGCAACGCCGTGGTGACGCGCATCGACCCGACCGAGCTGGAGCATCTCTTCGAGGTCGAAGCCGGCATCGAGAGCCTGGCCGTGGGCCTGGCCGCCGAGCGCATGACCAATACCGAGCTCAAGCAGCTGGAGTCCCTTCAGGAACGCCTGGAGCGACTCCTCGCCAAGGGCGACCGCGACGCCTATTTCGCGCTCAACCAGCGCATCCACGCCCTGCTGGTGGCCGGCGCCAAGAATCCGGTCCTCGAGGAGACACACCGCCGGCTGCTCGGCCGCCTGGAACGTGCCCGCTACCTGGCCCTCGACCGCCTCGGCCGCTGGAAGGAATCCACCGACGAGCATCGCGCCATTCTCGAGGCGCTCAAGACCCGCGATGCCGAGCGCGCCCGTCGCCTGCTGTCCGACCACGTCCGGCATACCGGCGAGTCCATCACCGCCATCAATCGCCGCTGACGCCGCACGCTTACCAACTCCCGCAAACGACGACACCCGCCAAAGGGCGGGTGTCGTCATACCGTTGCGTGCCGGGGCCGATCGCGGTGATCAGCGACGCTTGCTGTAGGGCAGCGCCATGTGCCGGTTGACGTCCTTGTACAGCAGGTAGCGGAACGGGCCCGGGCCACCTGCGTAGCAGGCCTGCGGGCAGAAGGCACGCAGCCACATGTAGTCGCCGGCCTCGACTTCCACCCATTCCTGGTTGAGGTGATAGACCGCCTTGCCCTCGAGCACGTAGAGACCGTGCTCCATGACGTGGGTCTCGTCGAAGGGAATCACGCCGCCGGGCTGGAAGGTGACGATGTTGACGTGCATGTCGTGACGCAGGTCTTCCTGGTCGACGAAGCGGGTGGTCGCCCACACCTCGTTGCAGTCCGGCATCACCGACGGTTCGATGTCGTTCTCGTTGGTGACGAAGGGCTCCGGCACCTCGATGCCGTCGACGAACTCGTAGGCCTTGCGGATCCAGTGGAAGCGCACCGGAGCGTCGGCCTCGTTGCGCAGCTGCCAGTCGGTGCCCGGCGGGATGAAGGCGTAACCGCCCGGCACCATGTGATGCTTCTCGCCGGCCAGCGTCAGCGTCATCTCGCCCTCCACCACGAACAGCACGCCCTCGGCGCCCGGATCGGTCTCTGGGCGCTCGCTGCCGCCGCCGGGAGAGACCTCCATGATGTACTGGGAGAAGGTCTCGGCGAAGCCGGACAGCGGGCGCGACAGCACCCACAGGCGAGTGTTCTCCCAGTGAGGCAGCTTGCTGGCGACGATGTCGCGATACACGCCCTTGGGAATCACCGCGAAGGCCTCGGTGAACATGGCGCGGTCGGTGGTCATCACCTTCTGGCTCGGATGACCGCCCTGGGGGGCATAGTACTGACGAGAGTGCTGACGCTGACTCATGAGGTTTCCTCTTGTTCGCTGGTAGACGCGACGGCCTCGCCCTGGGGCAGGGTCACGCGGATGTCGATCGGATGCTCGTCGCAGTTGTTGCCCTCGCCGCCGCGGTCGACGACCAGGAACTCGCCCTCGCGCTCCAGCACCGACTGGATGGCATGCCAGGTTCCGGCGCGATAGTTGACGCCCTGCCGGCCATCGGTGATGAAGGCCCGCACATCGGCGGGGTCGATGGCGTCGCCGGGCGGTGCCACCACGACGATGAAGCGCTCTTCGTGCATCGGCACGAAGGCCTGGCTGCCTTGGGGGTGGCGCTCCAGGAACGTCAGCTCCAGCGGCACCGTGACGGGCTGGCTGACGAAGATGCTGATCAGCGCCCGGGCCTGGTCGCCGAGGGTCTCGACCTTGGCCAGGTCGTGGTAGCGGCGGGTGCGCCCGGCATTGATATGAAAGTAGTCGGACGTGCGGGTATCGATCACGTCACCGAAGGGCGCGAAGGCCTCCGGCGTCAGGGGACGGGCCTCGAGTTCGAGCATGCAACCTCCTGTCGGGGAGGGCTGGCCCTCCCGGAAATAGTGAAACGGTCAAGACGGCCTGCCCAGGCGCCGAGGCCTCGACGTGTCACGGCGCATCCCGGCGGTCAGGCATTGACCTGCCGGCTATCCGGTACCATCATCTTAACCGCCGAAACTAAAATTTCAATAACGGCTAGTCAGTGAAAAAACAATTGTGGAAATTTTTTCCACGATAGGCTTCACTCACTATGGATCGCCTACGCAGCGGGGAGGCTGCGTAGCCGGCAATACCACCACACCCGAAAGAGGACGCGGCGAATCGAGAAAGGCTTGATGAGTGAAACGCGAATTTCGTGATATCACTCGATACTCACTCGACGTATCAGGTCCGACGACCGTGACGTCGAGGCGGTTCGACGCAGACCAACAACAACCCGAGGTCCCGTATGTCTCAACAACCTCAGTCCGGCGAAACGACGTCCCACGTCCAGAAACACAAGGGCGCGTTTCAGATTCCCCACATCTATGTGATCCTGTTCGTGTTCATCGCGCTGGCGTCGATCGCGACCTACTTCGTGCCGGCCGGCGTGTACGAGCGCATCCCCGGCCCCAACGGGCGCATCACGATCGATGCCGAGTCGTTCCAGTTCGTCGATTCGACGCCGGTCGGCCTGGTCGACTTCATGCTGGCGATACCCAACGGCCTGATGAGCGCTGGCCAGGTGGTGTTCTTCACCTTCATGATCGGCGGCATGTTCATGGTGCTGCATCGCACCGGCATCATCGAGATCGGCGTCGACAAGCTGAGCCGCCGATTCGCCAACCGCAGCCTGCTGCTGATTCCGGTGCTGATGAGCGTGTTTGCCGTCATCGCCACCATCATCGGCACCCAGGAACTGGCGCTGGTCTACGTACCGGTGATCCTGCCGCTGATGATCGCGCTGCGCTTCGACTCGGTGACCGCCGCTGGCGTGGCGCTGTGCGCTACCACCGCGGGCTTCACCACCGGCATTCTCAACCCCATCAACACCGGGCTCGGCCAGCAGCTGTCCAACCTGCCGCTGTACTCCGGCTTCGGTCTGCGGGCGCTGGCGTTCGTCGCGGTGCTGGGCGCCGGCATCTTCTTCGTCATGCGCTATGCGCGGAAGATTCGCCGCAACCCCGAGCTCAGCCTGATGGCCGACGACGCCACCGAGGCCGAGAAGCGCGTCCACTTCCAGCATGCCACCGATGAGGGTGCGCTGGTCGCCACCACCCGCCAGAAATGGGCGGCGCTCGCCACCTTCGCTTTCCTCGCCCTGCTGGTCTATGGCGTGCTGGCCCAGGGCTGGTTCATGATGGAAATGGCCGGCCTGTTCATCGTCATGGGCATCGTCGTCGGCCTGATCGCCGGGCTGACCACCGAGGACATCTGCGAAGGCTTCAACAAGGGCTTTCGCGACGTACTGGTCGGCGCCATGATCGCCGGCGTGGCCCGCGGTGTCGCCGTCGTCCTCGAGGACGGCCAGATCATGGACACCCTGGTCTACGGTCTCGGCAACCTGGTCGGCGAACTGCCTACCCTGCTGTCGGCCATCGGCATGTACTTCGCCCAGCTCGGCTTCAACTTCGTGGTGCCGTCCGGCAGCGGCCAGGCTCTGGTCACCATGCCGATCATGAGCCCGCTGGCCGACCTGATCGGCGTCACTCGCCAGACCGCGGTGCTGGCCTACCAGCTCGGCGACGGCATCGGCAACATCCTCTACCCGACCTCCGGCTATTTCATGGCCACGCTTGCCATCGCCGGGGTGCCCTGGCAGAAGTGGGTCAAGTTCTTCCTGCCGCTGTTCGGCACCTGGGTACTGATCTCGCTGGGCTTCCTGGCCTTCGCCCAGGCTACCCAGTGGGTCGGTTGACACCCTCCATCCACGACTGACGTCCCACGCCGGGCGCCGCACCCGCTCTCCGAGATGGCCTCGGACAGCGGGTGCGGCGCCCGGCTTTTCATGGGTCGTCGGTAACGTCATGACGGCTGGCCTCAGCCCTGCGTCGCCGGGTGATGCTCGGCCCAGTGGCGGGCGATGTCCACCCTACGGGTCACCCAGACGCGGTCGTGGGCCTCGATGTGGTCGAGGAAGCGCTGCAGGGCACGGAAGCGACCGGGGCGACCCAGCAGCCGGCAGTGCATGCCCACCGAGAGCATCTTCGGCGTATCCTCGCCTTCCGCGTAGAGCACATCGAAGGCATCGCGCAGATAGGTGAAGAAGTGGTCCGCGGTGTTGAAGCCCTGGGGCGCGGCGAAACGCATGTCGTTGCTGTCCAGGGTATAGGGCACCACCAGGTGGCTGTGCTCGCGGCCCTGGCTGTCTTCCTCGCGGGTCCAGAACGGCAGGTCGTCACCGTAATAGTCGCTGTCGTAGAGGAAGCTGCCTTCGTCGAGCACCAGGCGGCGGGTGTTGGGGCTGTCGCGGCCGGTGTACCAGCCCAGCGGCTTCTCGCCGTAGAGCGACTGGAATATCTCGATAGCCTTGCGCATGTGCTCGCGCTCGACGCTCTCCGGCACGTTCTGGTAGTGGATCCAGCGATAGCCGTGGCAGGCGATCTCGTGGTCCAGCTCCTTGAACGCCTGGGCCACCTCGGGGTTGCGCTCCAGTGCCATGGCAACGCCGAACACGGTCAGCGGCAGGCCGCGCCGTTCGAACTCGCGCAGGATCCGCCACACGCCGGCCCGCGAGCCGTACTCGTAGATCGACTCCATGCTCAGGTGGCGATCGGGATAGGCGTCGGCGCCGATGATCTCGGACAGGAACTGCTCGGAGCCTTCGTCCCCGTGCAGCACGCAGTTCTCGCCGCCCTCTTCGTAATTGAGCACGAACTGCACGGCGATGCGCGCCTTGCCGGGCCACTTGGCCTCGGGCGGCGTGCGGCCGTAGCCGATCAGGTCGCGTGGATAGTCGCGTCGCGTCGTTGAGGTCATGGCGAAGCCTCCCGGTCTTGTGGTGATCCGTTGTTCTGGGTCGGCTCGGGCGCGAGCTCGCATCCTGAGCGACATTTAATGTATACAATAAAATTCTAGAATGTACCCACTTATCTTGCAAGCGACTCTCCAGCCGCCGCGTGGCGCCATCGCCGGCCCCGACCTGCCCGATCGCCGACCGCGTTCAGATCGACAGCGACATCAGCGCCCGAGCCTGGGCCAGGGCCGCATCCAGCGAGTCCACCAACCGGCAGCCCGGCGGCGCCTCGAGCTCCGCGGCCAGCCCAGCCAGGGCGGCGCCGCCGATGATGATGACCTCCGGTGCCAGCGTCGTCGCCTGCTCCCTGACCGCTGCCGCAGTGCGCTCACGCGCCTCGTCGCGCTGCGCGGGCAGTGCGAGATCGTCGATCGTCACCGGCGTGATCCCGAGGCATTGGCGGCCGACACCCAGCTCGTGGAGAACATCCTCGATCATGCGTGGCCAGCGTCGTCCCGGCGTGACGATCGAGAAGCGCGCCCCCAGCTGCAGCGCGCTGAGCACCGAAGCCTCGAGCATGCCGACCACCGGCACCGAACAGCATTCGCGAGCGGCCGCCAGGCCGGGCTCGCCGAAGCAGGCCAGCAGCACGGCATCCCATGCCTCGAGGTCGTGCGATTCCAGGCTCGCGACCAGTGCACCGCCGGCCAAAGCGCAGTCCCGACGCGAGGCGATGTAGGGCACGCCCTGGGCAGCGGTCTCCGCCGTCACCTCGACCGTACCGTCGTAGAACGCCTGGGCACGACGCGCCATCCAGTCGGTCATGGCGACATTGATATTGCCGTTGAGCATCAGCAGGCGCATGGCGGCTCCTCGAATCCTGATCGGATTTCAGCCTCACTCTTTGTATACAAAAAATCAATCCCTATCGCCAGTCAAGTCGTCTTCCGAAGGCCTCTGCATCCTTGACCTGCCCACCCAGTCCGCCTTACCGGCATGTCAAAGGGCGCACAATCTCAACATGTATACATTCTATACCAAAAATAGACGACACATTTTCCGAAAAAATTAAAACCAATATTTGTATACAACAAATGACGGCATGTAATTATTCTTAGGACAAATGCAAACCACTGTTTTTGAAGAACAAGTTTTGAAAATTTGCGTGCAGTAGCAGCTTGATTTCCCCGGGAAGCCGAGACTATTTTGTGTACAAAGACATTTCTATTTGTTCACAAAAACAACTCTCAGGAGCTTCCATGCAGATTCGCGTCATCAACCCCAACACCACTCGTGGCATGACCGATACCATTGCCACCGCTGCCCAGGGCATCGCCTCTCCCGGCACCCGGATCAGCGCCACCCAGCCGGCCCATGGACCGGTCTCCATCGAGAGTCACTTCGACGAAGCCATCAGCGCCGTGGGGGTACTCGAGGAAGTGAGAGCCGGGGAGCGCGATGGGGTCGACGCCTACATCATCGCCTGCTTCGGCGATCCCGGCCTGCTGGCCGCGCGGGAGCTGACGCGGGCCCCGGTGATCGGCATCGCCGAGGCCGCCTTCCACATGGCGACGTTGATCAGCACCCGCTTCTCGGTGGTCACCACCCTGGGCCGCACCGGCATCATCGCCGAGCACCTGCTGGATCAGTACGGCTTCCATCACCACTGCCGCCGGGTTCGCGCCGCCGAGATCCCGGTGCTGGACCTGGAAGACGACGGCGACGCCGCCCTGGCGCGCATCATCGACGAAGGCCGCCGGGCCCGCGACGAAGACGGCATCGGTGCCATCGTGCTGGGCTGCGGCGGCATGGCCGATCTCACCGACGAGATCGCCGCGGCGGTGGGGCTGCCGGTGGTCGAGGGAGTGACCGCCGCGGTCAAGCTCGCCGAAGCCCTGGTCGGTCTAGGGCTCGGCACCAGCAAGCACGGCGATCTGGCCTTTCCCCGGCCCAAGCCCTTCATCGGACGCTACGCGCACTTCTCGAAGGGCGCCGCGCTGAGCTGAAGGTCACCCGTTCCTCGAATCCCGCAACTCGCTCCCTTACGAGCGGACGACAACCACAATCAATGCACTCGTTTGCGAGGACCTCACCATGACACTCTCGACTTCCCGCTCCACCACGGGCGACGATAGCCACGTGAACCCTGCTGTTTCCCACGACACCAAGGCCGCCGGCCACGAGTCGCTGGCCCCTCAGCAGACCCGCATCATGGGACGCCTGTCCTATCTGCTGGCCTGGTTCGGCGGCTGCGTGTCGATCGGCACCTTCACCATGGGCTCCAGCGTGGTCGGCACCCTGAACCTGGTGCAGGCCACGCTGGCGATCGCCATCGGCTGCTTCGTGATCGGCATCGCCCTGGCGCTGAACGGCGCCGCCGGCTACAAGTACGGCATTCCCTTCATGGTCCAGGCGCGCAGCGCCTTCGGCTTCTCCGGCACCCGCCTGCCGGGCCTGGTCCGCGCCGTGCCTGCCATCGTCTGGTACGGTTTCCAGAGCTGGATCGGCGCCGGCGCCCTGAACATGGTCTCGTCGACGCTGTTCGGCTTCGACAACCTGATCTTCTTCTTCATCACCTTTCAGCTGCTGCAGATCGCCCTCTCGGTGCTGGGCTTCCAGGGCATCAAGTGGCTGGAGAACGTCGGCAGCGCCTTCATCCTGTGCTCGCTGGTATACATGTTCTACAGCACCGTGCAGCGCTACGGCGACGAGCTGTCCGCCAGCATGCTGACCATGGACGGCTCCTGGGGCATGCCCTTCTGGGGCGCCACCATGCTGTTCCTGGGCATCTACAGCACCATGATGCTCAATGTCAGCGACTATGCCCGCGAGCACAAGGAGGGCACCGGCCCAGGCCTTTTGACCACCATCTACGCCATGTCGATCCTGCCCTGCACCCTGTTCATGGGCCTGATCGGCTACATGGTGTCCGAGGCCACCGGCGTCGCCGACCCCATCCAGGTGTTCTCGAACGCCGTGGACAACACCCCGCTACTGATGACCACCCTGCTGTTCATCGCCTTCGCCCAGGTCACCACCAACGTACTCAACAATGTGGTGCCGCCGACCTACGTGCTGATGGACGCCTTCAAGCTGAAGTTCCGCACCGCCACGGTGATCGTCGGACTGCTGGCCTTCGCCACCTTCCCCTGGGAGCTGGTCAAGGACGAGTCCGCCGCCGGCCTGCAGCTGTTCGTACAGACCTATTCCGCCTTCCTGGGCCCGATCTTCGCCATCCTGGTGGTCGACTACTACCTGATTCGCCGCCGCACCCTGGACCTCGGCAAGCTGTACGACGCCGACGGCCCCTATCGCGGCGTCAACCCGGCGGCGCTGATCGCCACCGCCGCGGGGGCCATCGTTGCCCTGACCTTCTCTTCGGTGTCCTGGTACGCCAGCCTGCTGCCGGCCGGCCTGACCTACCTGCTGCTGATGAAGACCTGGGCCCCCTGCCGTCGCTTCAGCGACTGACACTCCCATACTCTGGCGACGGCCCTCTTCTGGAGGGCCGTCTATTATCACAACAAGACGCTAAGGCCTCTTTCCCATGACGGACATGACCGACCAAGAGCTGGAAATCCGGCACATCGATCCGCGGCTCTACAACGACGACCTGGCCCCGATCAAGAAGGGCGATCGCAGCTGGGGCTGGTTCGAGATCTTCAACGTGTGGTCGAACGACATCCAGAGCCTGTTCGGCTACACCCTGGCGGCCTCGCTGTTCATCTCCTATGGCCTCAACGGCTGGGCGGTGATGGCGGCGATCATCCTCGCCGGCTTCGTGGTGATGGGGCTGGTCAATCTCTCCGGCCGACCCAGCGTCAAGTACGGCGTCCCCTTCCCGGTGATGATCCGCGCCAGCATGGGCGTGCACGGCGCCAACTTCCCGGCCATGCTGCGCGCCATCATCGGCATCTTCTGGTATGGCGTTCAGACCTATTTCGCCTCCACCGCCGTGGCACTGCTGATCACCTCGCTGTTCGGCGATCCTGGCGGCAGCTGGCTCGGCATGTCGCCGGTAGGGTGGCTGTCGTTCGTGATCGTGTGGGTGTTCCAGATGGCGCTGTTCTGGGCCGGCATCGAGCGCATCAAGCACTTCCTCAACTGGGCCGGGCCGCTGGTCTACGTGGTGATGGTCGCGCTGATGCTCATCGTCTGGTTCAAGGCCGGCAGCGACCTGCTGCCCGCAGTGAACACCATCTTCAGCGGCCAGAGCGACTACCAGGGCAGCGCGATCGGTGCCTTCCTGGCGATCACCGGCACCATGATCGCCTACTTCGCCGCCGTGGTGATCAACTTCGGCGACTTCTCGCGCTTCGTGAAGAGCGAGCGCGACATGAAGCTCGGCAACCTGCTGGGGCTGCCGCTCAACGTGGCCTTCTTCTCGTTCATCGCGCTGATCATCACCGCCGGCACCCTGGCACTGTTCGGCGAGACGCTGACCAACCCCTCCGACATCATCGCGCGGGTCGACTCGTTGCCGCTGACGCTGATCGCGGCGATCACCTTCTTCGCCGCCACGGTGGGCATCAACCTGGTCGCCAACTTCATTCCCCCGGCCTACGACCTGGCCAACCTCTTTCCAAGCAAGATCAGCTTTCGCATCGGCGGGCTGATCACTGCACTGGTGGCTTTCGTGGTCGGGGCCATGTGGGTCGCGGTGATCAGCCAGATCGGGATCGCCGGCTTCGTCAACGCCCTGGGCGCCATCATCGCCCCCTTCTACGGCATCATCGTGGTGGACTATTACCTGGTGAGGCGCCAGCGCCTGAACATCCAGGACATGTTCTCCGCTGCACCGGACGGCGCCTATCACTACGTGAAGGGCTGGAACAAGCGCGCCATCGGCGCCTTCGCGCTGGCCGCGCTGTTCTCGATCTCCTCGGTATGGGTGCCGGCGCTGGAGGCGCTTGGCGGCTATGCCTGGCTGATCGGCGCCGGCCTCGGCGGGCTCTTCTACTTCCTGCTGATGCGCACCCAGTCCCAGGCGCTTCCCGAACAGGGCTGACGCCCGGGAACATCGCTACCTCCGCCACCGAGTCGGTTCCACGCCCCGCATGGCCGCTGAAATCATAATTTCAGCGGCCATGCATCTATGGTAGCGTTTCGATGATGGGATCTGCCGTGCCCGCGGCACGCGATCGTCTCCCCAAGGCCAGCCAGAGGACCCGGTGATGTCCGGCTCTCATCCCCAGACCAAGGAAAGGCCCCGCTCCCTCGAGGCCCGAATCCAGGAGCACCTGCCGGAGCTGCCCTCCAGCGAGCGCAAGCTCGCCGAGCTGATCCTCGACTTTCCCGGCGAGCTTTCCGCCTATAACGCCACGGAGCTGGCCAAGCTGGCCGGCGTCTCCAAGGCGGCCGCCTCGAGGCTGTTCAAGCGCCTGGGGTTTCGCAACTTCGAGCAGGCCCGCCGCCTGGTCCGCGATATCAAGCAGTGGGGCTCACCCATCTACCTGCACGAGCGTCAGCAGGACTCGTCTCCCCTGCCCTCCGAGAAGCAGGCCTTCCTCGACGATCATGTCACCGCGCTGACGCGCACCTTCGACCAGCTCTCCGCCGCGGACATCGAGGCCGCCCTGCAGCGCATCGTCGACGCCAGGCGCATCTGGCTGGTCGGCTATCGCAACAGCTATTTCATGGCCGCCTATGCCCGCTGGCAGTTCATCCAGTTCCGGCCCCGCGTCGACCTGCTGCCCCATCCGGGCGAGACCCTCGGCGAGCACGTCACCGAATTCGCGCCGGACGACCTGCTGATCGCGGTGGGCATGCGCCGGCGTGTGCCGGAGCTCGACCGCGTGATGCAGGCCGCCCAAGAACGCGACATGCCGGTGCTCTACATCACCGACTCGCTGGCCGGCGACAAGCCCTTCGCCACCTGGACCCTGCGCTGCGACATCTCCAGCAGCTTCCTCTTCCACAGCTACGTGGGACCCATGGGGCTGATCCACTACCTGAGCGTGCAGGCCGTGCGACTGACCGGCAAAGCGGGACGCCTGCGCCTCGAGGACATCGAGATCGCCCACGAGAAGATGCGCGATTTCGACGACTGACTGAACGTGCAACCCCCCAGCCACGGCACCTGTCACAAGATACTGGCAGGGTAACGGCGTATCGCCGGGGCGACTGCGCCGCCGGCACTGACCTCAGCGGGGAGGGTCGCCCGGGCTCAGCCCGAGAAGATCTCGTACAGGTCGGGGGCTTCGCTCTCTTCCTCGTGGATCGACAGCGAGGCCTCGATGGCCTTGAGGTGGCGGCTCATGAAGGCGCGGGCACGCTCCCCGTCGCCGCCCTCCAGATAGCCGAGCAGGTCATCGTGGTCGTGGGACTCGCAACCCAGGTGGCCGGCGTTGCCGTAGACGGCGAGGATCAACGAGGAGCGCGAGCACAGCTGCTCGACGAAGGCCGCCAGGGTAGCGTTGCCCGAGATGTGCGCCAGGCGCCCGTGGAAGGCGGCGGACAGCTTGATGGCGGTGCTCTGCTCGCCGGCCTTGAGCGCCTGGCGTTCGCGTCGCGCCATGTCGCGCAGGGCCTCGAGGTCGGCGGCGGTGATGCGCCGCGCCACTTCCGGCATCAGACCGCACTCGACCATCTGGCGAGCATCGAAGACATCCTTGGCTTCGTCGGCGGTGGGGCGCGTCACGCTGGCGCCTCGCCGCGGCGTGAGGGTGACCAGCTGCTCCAGGGCCAGGCGCTGCAGGATCTTGCGGATGCCGGTGCGGCTGATGCCAAAGACCTCCGACAGGGCATCCTCGCGCAGCCGCGCGCCGGGCTTGAGGCGATGCTCGATGATGGCATCGCTGATCGACCGGTGGATCGCCTCGTGGCGCTCGGCTCCGTCTCCGTTCTTTCCGGGGCGGCCGCCGCCCGGGGCGGGCTTGCGCTCGGTATCGACCTGACGCTGGTTCATGGGCAGCACATCTCCTGAAAACCCTTCTCGGCGATATTGTATACGCTTTCCCGCTAGAAACACGACCGCCGCCCTCCGAAGGCGGAGGGCGGCGGCAAGATGGGAGCGAGGCCGGGCTCAGGGGGTCCAGCTGGCGACCCGCTGGCGCTCCTCGTCGGTCATCTGGGTCAGGTTGCCAAGCGGCATGTAACCGCTCGCGATCACCTGCTTGACCTGGTCGGCCTGGCGCAGCAGCTGATCCTCGGTCTCGAGGATCACGCCGGCCGGAGCCGCCGTGAAGCCCTGATGCTCGGGGTTCTGGGCATGGCAGGACACGCAGCGCTGCTCGATGATGGCATGGATCTCGCCTACCGAACCGGCAGCGGCAACCGTGTCGTCACTGGCCGCGGCCGCCTCGCCGCTGGCCGCGGGAGCCTCGGTGCTGGCCGTGGCCACGCCGTTGTTGTTCGACGGCGCACCGATCCACACCGCCACCAGGATCAGCGCCACGCCGGCGGCCGGATAGGCCGGCTTGGTGTGACCGGCATGCATCAGCACGAAGAACTGACGGATCAGCGCACCGGCGAAGATGAACAGCACCATGATCAGCCAGGACAGCTCATGGGTGTAGGTGAAGGAGTAGTGGTTGCTGAGCATCAGCAGCACCACCGGCAGCGTGAAGTAGGTGTTGTGCACCGAACGCTGCTTGCCGCGCTTGCCATCGATGGGGTTCGGCGTCTCGCCGGCCTTCATCGCCTTCACCATGCGCCGCTGACCGGGGATGATCCAGAAGAACACGTTGGCGGACATGGCGGTAGCCATCACCGCACCGGTGAGCAGGAAGGCCGCCCGGCCGGCAAAGATGTGGGTGCTCAGGTAGGCGACCACTACCATCAGCACCGCCACGCCGATGCTCAGGATGCCGTCACGCTCCATGTTGGGGCTGATGCGCTTGCACATCTCGTTGTAGACGACCCAGCCACCGAGCAGGAACACCAGGGCCACCGCATTGGCCTGCCAGCCGCTCAGGTTGGCGGCCCATTCCCAGGAGCTGTTCGGATTGACCAGATAGAAGCTGGGATTGGCCATGTACAGCAGCATGAACAGCCCGAAACCGGACAGCCAGGTGGTGTAGGCCTTCCAGAACGACCAGTGCAGGTCTTCGGGCAGCTTTTCGGGGGCACTGGCGTACTTCTGATTATGATAGAAGCCGCCGCCGTGCACGGCCCACATCTCTCCGAACACGCCCTTGTTCTTGTCCTCGGCCGCCTTCGGCGGACGCAGGCCGTTGTCGAGCATCACGAAATAGATCGACTCGCCGATCCAGGCCACGGCGGCGATCACATGCAGCCACCTCAGCAGGAGGTTGGCGAAATCCAGGAAATAGGCTTCCATCGGTCAGGCCTCGTTGGAATTATGCAATTGTTGTCTCGATTCGAGCGCTACAGAAAACGGCTGATTTATGTCGCGCGCGAAGGAAGGCTGGTCGCCGCCGGATCGCAGTCACCGGAATGTAGCCTGCTACATGAGCATGACGACGGTCCAACGCTTCGGAACCGCCGGCGGCCAGGATGCCGAGCGCAGCCATAAATCAGCGTTTTCTCAGCTGCCGCGGTAGGTGGAGTAGCTGTAGGGCGACAGCAGCAGCGGTACGTGATAGTGCTGGCCCGCGTCGGCGACCCCGAAACGCAGCGGAATCACGTCGAGGAAACGCGGCTTGTCCGCGGCGACGCCGCGACGATCCAGGTATTCGCCGGCATGGAAGACCAGCTCATACTCGCCGACGGTGAAGGCCTCTCCCTCCAGGATCGGCGCATCGCAGCGGCCGTCGTCGTTGGTCACGACCTCGGTGAGCCGCTGGCGCTCGCCGCCCTCCAGGCGATAGACCTCGATACGGATGCCCTCGCCCGGCAGGCCGAGGGCGGTATCCAGCACGTGAGTGGTGAGGTAGCCCATCATCTTCTCCTCTTGTCATCGGTGCCCGGCGAGACGCCGGCGGGAGTGTCATCACGGTCGACGCGCCTTTGAGCGCCGCCCTATAGGAACAGTTTTAGCTTTTAATAGAGTACATTTCAAAGACTTTATTGTATACAGTTTTATCGCTATCCTGACGGTATCGAGGCAAACACGCACCAAGGAGTCCTTCCCATGACCACCAAGACGCTTTCTCCCCGGCCCAGCCAGCTGGACCAGTCCGCCTTCGTCGAGCGCTTCGGCGATATCTACGAACACTCCCCCTGGGTGGCCGAACTGGCCTGGCAGCGCGGCCTCTCGGCCGAACAGGACAGCCCCGAAGGACTGGCCGCGGCCATGGGGCGCGAGCTCAGCGAAGCCGACCCGGAACGCCAGCTGGAGGTGATCCGCGCTCACCCGGACCTCGCCGGCAAGGCCGCCATCGCCGGCGAACTCACCGACGACTCCACCAAGGAGCAGGCCGGCGCCGGGCTGGACCAGTGCACCCCCGAAGAGATGGCACGCTTCGAACGCCTCAACGCCGCCTACAAGGAGCGCTTCGGCTTTCCCTTCGTGATGGCGGTCAAGGGTAACGATCGACACGATATCCTCGCCGCCTTCGAGACCCGGCTGAGCAACGAACCGGCCGAGGAACGCCGCACCGCCATCGAGCAGATCAACCGCATCGCCGCCTTCCGCCTGGAAGAGCGCGCCGCCTGATCGCGCGTCGCCGCGAATAACGCCAAAGCGCTGCCGGGAGACCCCGGCAGCGCTTTTTTCATGTCACGCGGCTGCATGTTCCGCGTGAAGGCTTGAATGCCGCGGGGCGGGCGAGTGCCCGCCCCGGCCCTCATTTCTCGGCCTGCAGACCGCTCTGGTTGGTCGCCTCGGCATCCGCCTCGGCAATCTCCTCGCGTTCACGGGCCTCGTCCGCCAGCGTCTTGCGTGGCAGCACCAGATTGAGCACGAAGGCGGTGATCGCGGCGACCACGATAGGCGCCCCGCCGATCACGTTCTGCAGGGTCTCCGGGAACTGGGCGATGGCCGAAGGCACCGCCGAGATCCCCAGGCTAAGCGCCAGGGCCAGCCCGACGATGGTCATGTTGCGGGCCGACATTTCATCCTTGGTCAGCAGTTGGATGCCGGTCATGGTGATCATCCCGAACACCGTGATGGTGGCGCCGCCGAGTACCGGATAAGGGATGGTGGTCATGATGGCCCCGAACTTGGGGCTGAGACCGGCCAGCAGCATGAAGATCCCGGCAATGGCCAGGACATAGCGGCTGATCACCTTGGTCATCGCCACGATGCCCACGTTCTGGCTGAAGGTGGAGGTGGGCAGGGCGCCAAAGAAGGCACTCACCGCCGTGGTCAGCCCGTTACCGAGCAGGCCACCGGTCAGTTCCCTGGTCTTCAGCTCGCGGTTCATGCCGGCCACACTGGTCGCCGAGAGGTCACCGATGGTCTGCACGGAATTGATCACGCAGATCACCACCAGCGAGACGATGGCGGCCGAATGGAACTCCATCTCGAAGGGCATCACCCGAGGCACGGCGATCCACTCGGCGCTGGCCACGGAGCTGAAGTCGACCATGCCAAGCGGCAGCGCGATCAGGTAGCCGACCAGGATGCCGACGATGATCGCCGAGAGCTTGACCACGCCCTTGCCGAACTGCGAGGCCAGCAGCACGGTGACCAGGGTCACCAGGCCCACGCCCCAGTTCTGCAGCTCGCCGAAGTGGGGAGCATTCACGTTGCCGCTGCCGGCGATGTAGCGGATGGCGATGTCATACAGCGACAGGCCGATGACCAGCACCACCGTGCCTGCCACCACCGGCGGAAAGAGATGGCGAATGTACTGGATGAAGTAGCCCACCACCATCATCGTGATGCCGCCGATCAGCTGGGCGCCGAGGATGCCCTCGATGCCGAACTGGCCGCCCACGGCGATCAGCGTCGGGACATAGGCAAAGCCCACGCCGAAGATCGCCGGCAGCCGGGCACCGAATTTCCAGACGCCGTAGAGATGGAACAGCGTGCAGATCCCCGAGGCCAGCACGGCGATCTGAATCAGCAGCAGCTTCTCCTGCGGCGTGGAGCCCACCACGCCGGCAATGATGATGGGCGGCGTGATCACGCCCGCGATCATCGCCAGCACGTGTTGGAGGGAGATCGGCAAGGCCTTCAGGAAGGGTGGCTTGCCATGGAAATCGAATATCGAGGTGTTGTTGACGTTGGTCTGCATGATTTCGGCCATTGGATGTGGTGTTGTTGTGGCGTCTTGCTCGCCCGGCATGCACGCACCGGGGAGCGGGGATCCCGTGGGTGTCCATCGCGGACAGCCGGCCTCGTCGGGTGGGTCCCGGCCGTCTCGTGAACGGCTGGCGGTTATGGTTGTGTCTCGAAGCCCATCCTTATTGGATACAATGAGACCGGAATCCTTGAAGCACAATAATGGAGCATCATGTATACAATCAAGACATCCATCCGATCCGTTTTCCCGGGATCTGAACTAGACTCAAGGCAGTGAGGCGACGCAAGGAGCGATCCATGTTCCGCGACCGCCGGGATGCTGCCCAGCAGCTGGCGCGACGACTCGAACACCTGAAGGGCACCCGTCCCTTGATCCTTGCCATCCCCCGCGGCGGGGTGCCCATGGCACGACTGATCGCCGACGAGCTGGAGGGCGATCTCGATGTGGTGCTGGTACGCAAGCTGGGGGCTCCGGGCAATCCGGAGTACGCCATCGGCGCGGTGGGCGAAGAGGATCGGGTACAGCTGGAACCGGCGGCACATCACTACGACGAAGATGACATCGCACGAGAAGTCGAAGCTCAGCAGGCGCGTCTCGCCGAGCGCCGGCGGCGATATACTCCGGTGCGTGCACCGATCGATCCGGCAGGCCGCATCGTGGTGATCGTGGACGACGGCAGCGCCACCGGTGCCACCATGGCCATGGCCCTGACCAGTCTGCGACCGCGACGTCCGGCGCTGCTGATCGCCGCGCTCGGCGCCGCGCCCCCGGAGACGATATCGCGTCTGAAGCCGCTCGCCGACGAGGTGGTCTGCCTGCTGACGACGGCAAACTTCAGCGCCGTCGGCCAGTTCTACGCCGACTTCGGCCAGGTCAGCGACGACGAGGTCGTACGCCTGCTGGGCACCGAGCACGGCTGAGCCGGCAGTCGACCTCCCACAAAAAAGGGCCACCGCCTCACGGCGATGACCCCAAAGGCCCGGCAATGGGCCCCTTGCCTGACGTGTCTCAGGAAGTGCCGGCCGCCTTCATTTGACCTTCGACCAGCTTCTGACTCTTCTGCACGTAATCCTGGCCCAGGCTCATCAAGGTCTCGGCATCCGACTTCATTCGCTCGCCGAGCGACTTCATCGTCTGCTGCTGGCCGTCCAGAGCCTTCTGGAAGTCCTCGACCCCTTTGACCGACAGCCAACTGCGCGCCTGTGCCAGCGTCGCCTCGGAAAGCGACTCGGCGACGCCGAACTGGGCAGCCACCAGCTTCTCGGCGGTCTCCAGGTTGAGGGCGCCGTAGGCCCGGAGCGGGGTAACGAACATGGATGCGAACTGCTCGCCGGTCTTGGCGGTCGCGGTCTTGGTCATGGCACACCTCCAGTGGAAACGCGCAGCGGACGAATCGTCCGTGCTGCATTGCAACATAGCAGCCGTTTTTGTGCACCGCAACATTGACGTTCGCCCCTCCCACTATTGAGGTCAGCCCCTTGGCTATCAGCCATTCGCTTGCAAAGTCGGCGAGCGAAATCCAGGACCGGGCTCACGCTCGAGCCAATAACCAACGCCATGCGCCGAGCGCAGACGATGCTCCACCCGAGCCTAGCGATAGGCACCCTCGATGTCGGTCACGCGCAGCGCCTCGCGCCCCAAGGATCCGTGGCAATCGAGCATCCGTTCGCGCCAGGCGTGGACCGGGTCGGCATTGGAGATCAGGTCGGCGCTGGAGACACAGCGCGCCCACATGAAGAAGCCGAATACCAGGTAGTCGGCTCCGGCCGGCGCCGCGCCGTCCAGGAAGTCGGCGTCTTCCAGATGGCCGCGCAACGGCGCCAGAGCCGCATCGAGCTGGGCGAGCCCCTTGGCCGGGGAGTGGAACTCCTCCAGGGAACGGCCGAAGCGCTTCTCTCGACTCTCGCGGAAGTAGGCACGGTCGTCGGGGTGAATGGCATTGAACAGGTCCATGATGATGGTACGCATCATGGCCGGCGCCAGGGCTCGCTCGGCATAGTGCTTGAAGAATCGGCCCCGGACTTCGGCCTGCCCATCGCCGAGCAGCGGCGCCTCGGGATAGGTGCGGTCCAGGTAGCGCAGGATGGCATAGCTGTCGGTCACGACCTCGTCGCCGTCGACGAGCACCGGCACCTTGTCGTGATCGGCGAAGGCCAGCGCGGCCTTGTCGGTAAAGCGCCAGGGCCGCGCCTCGACGTCGAGGCCCTTGTGGGCCAGCGCATAGCGCACTCGCCAGCAGTAGGGAGAAAAACGCAGCCGCTCGTCCAGGCCGCAGAGGTCATAGAGCACGCGTGTCATACCGACTCCTCGTCACCGATGGGAAAGCCCGATGGTGACAGGCTTGCCAGCGACCCGCCATGTCGGGAGCCACCCCGATTACCTTGTCCATTAGTCGAACCAATGCCTGCCTTCACTGGCCATCTGCTGATGTCGTTGCCGCGCAGCACCTTGAATTCACGACCAACTTTCCACAGTGACGGGCCAGTCCGGACTGGAAACTATTGGTAAAACCAATTTACCTAAAATGGTCATCACGACCGGGCGGCCCTATGGTGAGAGGAGTTTCGCCACGTATCACGGCGCCGGCCATCTCGCTTCGACGGGGCGTCACAGTGTCGCAGAGCGGCACGGCTCGATCCGCTGCAGGACGCGTGACGACGCCGTTGGCGAAGAGTCACAGCAGGAATCACGCCGCAGCGACATAAAAACGGAAATTTTTTCCATAGATTTATGAAAACCACTTCCATAGTATCGAACCAACGGATGCCTTCCCGTTCCGGAGCCGCCATGAACATCCACTACGACGCGCGTCTCGATGGCGACCTGCCTCGCCAGGACAAGGCCACGGTACTGGCCGACCTGAAGCGGTCCGTACCCGACATGACCCTGCTGCACCGCGAGGAGGACCTGCGCCCCTTCGAGTGCGACGGATTGTCGGCCTACCGCGCCCTGCCGATGCTGGTCGCCTTGCCGGACGACCTCGAGCAGGTCGCGACCCTGCTGATACGCTGCCATGCCCTCGGCGTCCCCGTGGTCACCCGCGGCGCCGGTACCGGCCTGTCCGGCGGCGCTCTACCCCTGGAACAAGGCGTTCTGCTGGTGATGTCGCGCTTCGACCGCATCCTCGAGGTGGATCCCGACGCCCGCACGGCACGGGTCCAGCCCGGGGTGCGCAACCTGGCCATCTCGGAGGCCGCCGCGCCCTACGGGCTCTACTACGCGCCGGATCCCTCCTCGCAGATCGCCTGCTCGATCGGCGGCAACGTGGCCGAGAATGCCGGTGGCGTGCACTGTCTGAAATACGGGCTGACGGTGCACAACGTGATGCGCGTCGAGCTGCTGACCCTGGAGGGTGAGCGCCTGGTACTCGGCAGCGAGGCGCTGGACGCCCCCGGATTCGACCTGCTGGCGTTGATCAACGGTTCGGAAGGCATGCTCGGGATCGTCACCGAGATCACCGTCAGGCTACTGCCCAAGCCCGAAACCGCCAAGGTGCTGATGGCAAGCTTCGACGACGTGGCGCAGGCCGGTCGCGCGGTGGGCGACATCATCGCCGCCGGCATCGTGCCCGGAGGCCTCGAGATGATGGACAACCTGGCAATCCGCGCCGCGGAGGACTTCATCCACGCCGGCTATCCGGTGGAAGCCGCGGCCATCCTGCTGTGCGAGCTGGACGGCGTCGAGGACGACGTGGACGCCGACTGCGAGGCCGCCCGCCGGGTGATGGAAGCCGCCGGCGCCATCGAGGTCCGCCAGGCCCGGGACGAGGCCGAGCGCGCCCTGTTCTGGGCCGGACGCAAGAATGCCTTTCCAGCGGTAGGCCGCATGTCACCCGACTATTACTGCATGGACGGCACCATTCCGCGGCGCGCCCTGCCCCAGGTGCTGGAGACCATCGCCGAGCTCTCCGAGACGTACGGCCTGCGCGTGGCCAACGTCTTCCACGCCGGCGACGGCAACATGCACCCGCTGATCCTCTTCGATGCCAACCGCGAAGGCGAGCTGGAGAGGGCCGAGGCGCTGGGCGGCCAGATCCTCGAGGCCTGCGTGGCCGCCGGCGGCTCGATCACCGGCGAGCACGGGGTGGGTCGCGAAAAGATCAACCAGATGTGCGTGCAGTTCCAGTCCGACGAGCTGACGACCTTTCACAGCGTGAAGGCCGCCTTCGACCCGAAGAGGCTGCTCAACCCGGGCAAGAACATCCCTACGCTTGCACGCTGTGCCGAGTTCGGCGCCTTGCACGTGCACCATGGCAAGCTGCCGCATCCCGATCTGCCACGTTTCTGAGGAGTGATCATGGATACGTCCACCCAGACGCTCCCGGACAGGGACGCCACCCAAGCGCTCGGCGAGCGCATTCGCCAGGCCGACGCCGAGGGCACGCCGCTGCGCATCGTCGGCGGCGACACCAAGGCCTTCTATGGTCGTAAAGTTCAGGGTCGGTCGATGGAGGTCGAGACGCTCTCGACCCGCGAGCATCGCGGCATCACCACCTACGACCCGGTGGAGCTGATCGTCTCGGCACGCGCCGGCACGCCGCTGGCCGAGCTGGAGGCGACGCTCGCCGAACAGGGCCAGATGCTGCCCTTCGAGCCGCCTCATTTCGGCGCGGAGGCCACGCTGGGCGGCATGGTCGCCGCCGGGCTCTCCGGGCCGCGGCGCCCCTGGGCCGGGGCAGTGCGCGACTTCGTGCTCGGCATCCGCATGATCGACCGCCACGGCCGGTCGCTGCGCTTCGGCGGCGAAGTGATGAAGAACGTCGCCGGCTACGACCTGTCGCGGCTGGTGGTCGGCGCCCAGGGCACCCTGGGACTCGTCGCCGAGGTCTCGCTCAAGGTGCTGCCGCGTCCCGCCGCCCGCCACGGCCTGCGCCTGCCGATGTCGCGGGAGGAGGCCAGGCAGCGCCTGGCCGAGTGGGGCCGGCGTCCGCTGCCGATCAGCGCCGCCGCCTGGCAGGACGGCGCCCTGAACCTGCGTCTCGAGGGCGGTGCCGGCTCGGTAGCCGCGACCCGGCGCGAGTTCGGTGGCGACGACCTGGAAGACGACTACTGGGACACGCTGCGCGAGCTGCGCCTGCCCTTCTTCGACACTGCGGATCCCCGGCCCCTGTGGCGGCTTTCACTGCCCCAGCGAGCGAGGCTGGACATCGAGGGGCTCGACGAGGACACCATGCTGCATGACTGGGCCGGCGCCCAGCGCTGGCTGAGAAGCGACCTCGACGCCGGGACGCTGCGCGACGGCGTGACCCGCGCCGGTGGCCATGCCACCTGCCTGACGCCCGGTGCCGCCGAGCCCTTCACGCCGCTGGCGCCGCCGCTGGCCAAGTATCACCAACGCCTCAAGGCCGAGCTGGATCCCCATGGGATCTTCAATCCAGGCCGACTCTACGGGGGGCTATGACATGCAGACGCACTTCACCGCCGAGGACCTCCAGCAACCGCACCTCCGCGAAGCCGACCGGGTGCTGCGCAGCTGCGTGCACTGCGGCTTCTGCAACGCCACCTGCCCCACCTACCGGCTGCTCGGCGACGAGCGCGACGGTCCTCGCGGACGCATCTACCTGATGAAGGCACTGCTCGAGGACCGCGACGAACGGGCCGACATCACCGCCGAGACCCGACTGCACCTGGATCGCTGCCTGAGCTGCCGCAACTGCGAAACCACCTGCCCTTCCGGGGTGGAGTACCACAAGCTGCTCGACATCGGCCGCGCCGAGCTGGAGCGTCGCCTGCCGCGGCCGGCCAGCGAACGGGCCTTCCGCTTCGCCCTGCGTCACGCCGTGGTGGAACCGGCCCGCTTCAAGGCCCTGCTCGCCGTCGGCCTGACCTTTCGCCCGCTGCTCACCGGCCGCCTCGCAACCAAGCTGCCGCCCGCACCGGTGAACGCCGGCACGCGTCCCGACGGCCATCGCCATGCCCGGCAAATGCTGATCCTCGAGGGCTGCGTGCAGCCCGGGCTCTCGCCCAACACCAACGCCGCCGCCGCGCGGGTGCTAGATCGCCTGGGCATCGGCCTGACACCGGCTCCGGAGGCCGGCTGCTGCGGCGCCGTGGACTTCCACCTGGACGCCCAGGAAGCCGGCCGGGACCGCGCCCGCGCCAATATCGACGCCTGGTGGCCGCACATTGAGGCCGGCGTGGAAGCCATCGTCCAGACCGCCAGCGGCTGCGGCGCCTTCGTCAAGGAGTACGGCGAGCTGCTCGCCGACGACCCCGCCTATGCCGAGCGAGCCGCCCGGATCAGCGCCCTGGCCCGTGACCTGGTGGAAGTGCTGCGCGACGAAGACCTCGAACCGCTCCACGCCAAGGCCGAGCGGCGCCTGGCCTTCCACTGCCCCTGCACGCTGCAGCACGCCCAGAAGCTGGGCGGCGCGGTGGAAGGCGTACTGACCCGACTCGGCTTCTCGCTGTCCGTGGTCCAGAACCCGCACCTGTGCTGCGGTTCGGCGGGTACCTACTCGATCACTCAGCCCGAACTCGCCGCCCGCCTTCGCGACGACAGGCTCGACGCCCTGGAAGCCGGCGAGCCGGAGGTGATTGCCACGGCGAACATCGGCTGCCAGACCCACCTCGGCGGCGCCGATCGTACCGAAGTGCGCCACTGGATCGAACTCGTCGACGAGGCGCTGTCATGACCGGCCATCCCTCGTGGGAGCGCAATTCATGGCGCGAATGGCGCCGCCAGGCGCCCGCCGGCACGTCGCCGACCGCCGCGTCGCGGCGGATCGCGCTGCGGAGCAGCGCTCCCACGCCACATGGCCAACATCGCCGAACAACCATTTCTCCCCCCGAGCCCAAAGCCCGGAGCCCAAAGCCCGAAGCCCGAAGCCCGAAGCCCGAAGCCCGAAGCCCGGGGATCCTCTGCTCTACCCCAAATCCAAACCAAGGAGCATGCCATGCAGACCAAAGCCATTCTCGGCCTCACCGAGGTCAACGCCATCCTCGACGCCGCTCAGCGTGAGGCCGAGGCCAATCAGTGGAACGTCACCATTTCCATCACCGACGACAGCGGCGAACTGCTGGGACTGCGACGCCTCGACGGCGCCTCGCCGATGACCGCCATGATCAGCGCCCAGAAGGCCCGCACCGCCGCCCTGAGCCACAAGGAGACTCAGGTCTTCGAGCGCATGATCAACGAGGGCCGCCACGCCTTCCTGTCCGCGCCCCTGCAGGGCCTGATGGAAGGCGGCGTGCCGGTGGTCGTCGACGGCCGGGTGATCGGTGCGGTGGGCGTCTCCGGCGTCAAGGCCGACCAGGATGCCCAGGTGGCCCGCGCCAGTATCGCCGCCGTACTCTAGCGCCCTGCCCCTACGCAGCGGAACACCAGCTCTCGTTCCGTCCAATGCCAAGACCCCGGCTGCCGCCGGGGTCTTGTCGGTTTGCGGTCAACACTTGCATTCATAAAAAATATTGCATAGGTTTTGTATAGCATTCGACGCAATGCACGGATGCCAGACACGCCCATCACCGGACGAGAGGTGCACCATGAAACGTATTGCGACTGCTGCCATTACCCTGAGCGCCCTGATGATGCTGACCGGCACCGCCCTGGCGGATCACCATGAAGGGGAAGAAATGGCGCCGAACAGCGGCGCAGACAGCGCCAACATGGTGGAAGAATCCACCGTGAAACACGACGAGGGCGCCATGAGCGACGAGCCCATCGTCGAGGAAGGCGGTACGGACACTGCCAACGCCCCGTCGGATGCAGATGCCTCCCACGCCGAGGGCAGTCTCGACGATGATATGGCTCCCAAGGAAGGCGTGGACTCCGCCAACGACCCCGAGGACTGAGTTCAAGACACTTGCCATTCCATGGCTCACGCCAGCCTTCGATTTGAACCGGGGACTGGCGTGAGCAAATCCGCTAGCTCGACAGCATCCAGTCGACGAATGCCCGCTTGGCGGCGCGACGCTCCTCCGGATGCACATCGATCACCCCATATCCGCTGGCCGTGCCCAGCGAGAGATTTTCCAGCCCCACCAGCATGCCGCGCTCGATCAGGTCATCCACCAGACCTCGCCAGCCAAGGGCCACGCCCTGACCGGCAATTGAAGCTTGTACAAGTAGTGGATAATTATTGAAGATCAGCTCGGAGGGCGCCGAATGCGCCCTGCCGCCCAGGCGTTCGAAGTAGCCGGGCCAGTCCAGCCAGCGCTGCCCCTGATCGGCGGTCAGCGTCAGCAGCGGCACCTCACCGAGCCTGTCCAGGTCATCGATCGGCCCGTGCTGTTCCAGAAATCCCGCACTGCACACTGGGAAGACTTCCTCGTCCAGCAGGCGCGGCGCCCCTTCCAGTCCCCGGCGGTCGCCGAACACGATGGCGATGTCGACCTCCTGCCCCTGCCAGTCGAAGACGCCCTGGTTGGTCATGATGCGCACATCGATATGCGGGTGAAGCCGACGAAACACCGGCAACCGAGGCAGCAGCCAGTAGGAGGCCAGCGAGAAGTCGGTGAGGATGTTGAGCCGCGGATTGCGATGACGCTGCTGCAGCCGATCGATGGTGCGCTCGATGGTCGCGAACCCCTCCTGCACGGCCTCGAACAGGGCCTGGCCCGGCTCGCTCAGGCGCACGCCGCGATGCACCCGATCGAACAGCTTGAGGTCAAGCGCCTCCTCGAGAGCGCGAACCTGCTGGCTGACCGCGGACTGGGTCGAACGCAGCTCCTGGGCGGCGGCGGTGAAGCTCAGGTGGCGAGCCGCCGCCTCGAACACCCTCAGGCCGTTGGGCGACACCCTTCTTTCCATCAAAGACATTAGCTGTACTAATCCCAATCATAAAAAAACAGCGAGTTTACAGGGCATGAGATTAGCATAGAGACTGGGAGCCACGTCACCACTCACTCCGACAACGCCAGGGAGTCTCCCGATGTCCCACCAGCAGCCGAATATCCTGTTTCTGATGGCGGACCAGATGGCCGCCCCCTCGCTGCCGTTCTATGGCCACCGGGTCGTCAAGACACCCCACCTCTCGCGCCTGGCCGAGGAAGGCGTAGTCTTCGACTCGGCCTACTGCAACAGCCCGCTGTGTGCGCCGTCGCGCTTCACCCTGATGGCCGGCCAGCTGCCCTCGCGGATCGGCGGCTTCGACAACGCCGCGGAACTCTCCGCGGACACGCCGACCTACGCCCACTATCTGCGCGACGCCGGCTACCTGACGGCGCTGTCCGGCAAGATGCACTTCTGCGGCCCGGACCAGCTGCACGGCTTCGAGGAGCGCCTGACCTCCGACATCTATCCGGCCGACTTCGGCTGGTTCGTCGACTGGGAGAACTTCGAGGAGCGCCCGAGCTACTACCACAACATGTCCTCGGTGACCCAGGCCGGGCCCTGCGTGCGCTCCAACCAGCTCGATTTCGACGATGAAGTCACCTTCCGCGCCCAACGATTCATCTACGACTATGCCCGCAGCGACCGGGATCGCCCCTTCTGCCTGACGGTCTCGCTGACCCACCCCCACGATCCCTACACCATTCCACAGGAGTACTGGGACCGCTACGATCACGACGAGATCGACATGCCGCGGGTGCCCTACTCCCGGGAACTGATGGATCCGCACTCCAAGCGCCTGCGCCAGGTCTACCAGTGCGAAGAGGACACCGTCGACGACGCGCAGATCCGCAACGCGCGCCGCGCCTACTATGGGGCGATCAGCTACGTCGACGACCAGCTCGGCAAGGTGCTCAAGGCCCTGGAGGAAAGCGGCCTGGCCGAGGACACCATCATCGTGTTCTCCGGCGACCACGGCGACATGCTGGGCGAGCGGGGCCTGTGGTACAAGATGAGCTGGTTCGAGGGATCCGCCCGGGTGCCGATGATCGTGCATGCGCCGGGCCGCTATGCCGCCGGCCGGGTCAAGCAGTCGGTCTCCACCATGGACCTGCTGCCGACCTTCGCCGAGTGGGGCAACCGCGGCCAGGCCCCGCAGTACGCGGTGCCCGTCGATGGACGCAGCCTGGTGCCTCACCTGACCGGCGAAGGTGGCCACGACGAGGTGATCGGCGAATACTGCGGCGAGGGTGCCATCGCCCCGCTGCTGATGATCCGCCGCGGCCGCTACAAGTTCGTCTACTCCACGCCGGACCCCGACCAGTTGTTCGACCTCGAAGCCGATCCGCTGGAGCTGACCAACCTGGCCGAGGACGCCGATCACCAGGAACTACGCCAGCGTTTCCGCGACGAGATCGCCCGTCGCTGGGATACCGAAAAACTGCACCAGCAGGTGCTCGACAGCCAGCGCCGCCGCAAGCTGGTATCCCGCGCCAACATGAAGGGCAAGGTCACCTCCTGGGATCACCAGCCGTTCTTCGATGCCAGCGTCCAGTACATGCGCAACACCATCGACCTGGACGATCTCGAGGCACGTGCGCGCTTCCCGAGAGCGGGCGGCGAGGGAGCCTGAACGCAGCGGCTCCCATCTTGCTGGCTGACCACGCGGGCCCAGGAGAGGCCCGCCCACACCCGGCAGCGACCGTGGAGAGCATCGCGGCGATGCCCACGGTCCTGCCACTATCCTTCAAGAGGCCATCCCCCGAGACACAACGACAAACGACAGCCGAGCGGATGACGCGATATTCCTCGGCCTGTTCTCGAACGCACCGGCCACGAGCCCTCTGGTGTCGCCCGCCTGGATCCCGCGCATCAGGGCCGGCCTGTCAGCGTTCCTTCGCTCCCCTGTTCATGACACAAGGAGAAGACGCCCATGAGCGTTCCAAGCGATCCGGCCCCCTCCGCGGTGGCCAGTGACATGCAGACCGACTACACCGTCGGCCAGGACAATATCGAGGGGCGACTGGGCCCCTTCGCCTTCGATATCCACAACCGGGTGTTCGTCGTCTCGGCGCTCGCCTCGGTGATCTTCATCGTGCTCACCCTGCTGTTCCCGGACCAGGCCAGCAGCGTCTTCCAATCCATCGTCGCCTTCTCGACGGGGACGCTGGACTGGTACTTCATGATCGTGGTGGATTTCTTCATCCTGTTCTGCGTGGCGCTGGTCTTCCTGCCCTACGGGAAAGTCCGGCTGGGCGGACCGGATGCCCGGCCCGAGCACGGCTACCTGTCGTGGTTCGCGATGCTGTTCGCCGCCGGGATCGGCATCGGCCTGCTGTTCTTCGGCGTGCTGGAGCCGGTCTACCACGCCAACGTTTCCCTGCCCCTGGGCATCACCTCGCCCTTCGGGGCCAATGGAGAGCTGAATCCGGATGCCATCGCCGAGGCCAGCGCCATGGGCATCGCCGGCACCTATCTGCACTGGGGCATCCACGGATGGGCCGTCTATGTGGTCATGGCACTGGCCCTGTCCATCTTCACCTACAACAAGGGCCTGCCCTTCTCCATTCGCTCGGCCTTCTTCCCGATCCTCGGCGACCGCGTCTGGGGCTGGTGGGGCCATGCGATCGATATCCTGGCGGTGTTCTCCACCCTGTTCGGCCTGGCCACGTCGCTCGGCCTCGGGGCACAGCAGGCCAACGCGGGCATGAACTTCGTGTTCGGCCTGGATATCAGCACCACCTTTCAAGTCATCGTCATCGTGATGGTGACCGCGGTGGCCATGGTCTCGGTCTGGCGCGGGCTCGAGGGCGGCGTGAAGAAGCTCTCCGAGATCAACATGATCATGGCCGTGCTGTTCTTCTTCTTCGTGCTGTTCGCCGGCCCGACCCTGGTGGCCCTGAGCGGCTTCTGGACCGGCCTGGAAACCTACGTGAAGGACTTCCTGCCGCTATCGGCGCCCTTCGGCCGTGACGACGATGCCTATCGCCAGGCCTGGACCATCTTCTACTGGGCCTGGTGGGTCAGCTGGGCGCCGTTCGTCGGCATGTTCATCGCCCGGGTCTCGCGGGGACGCACGGTGCGGGAGTTCGTGATCTGCGTGCTGCTGATTCCCAGCCTGTTCATCTTCATCTGGATGGGCGTGTTCGGCGGCACTGCCCTCGACCAGCTCTATGCCGATCCCGCCGGCAGCCTGGTCAAGGACTACGTGATCGACAACTACAGCCCCGAGCTGTCGCTGTTCGGCATGCTCAACGAGCTGCCATTCTCGGGCCTGATGTCGACCCTCGGCATCATCCTGGCGCTGATTTTCTTCGTCACCTCCTCGGACTCCGGCTCGCTGGTGATCGATACCATCACCGCCGGCGGCAAGGTGGATGCCCCGCGCCCCCAGCGCATGTTCTGGGCCGCCGTGGAAGGCTTGATCGCCATCGTACTGCTGCTCGGCGGCGGGCTGTCGGCGCTCCAGGCCGGGGTGACGGCAACGGCGATCCCGTTCTCGATCGTCATGCTCTTGATGTGCTACACCATCATCAAGGCGCTGAACGGCGAACTGCGCCAGCTGCGTCGCCAGGTCGCCTGACGCCCTTGACCGGGCGGCGTCCCCCGGACATTGCCGGTCGGCAATGTCCGGGGGACGCCCGGATGTCGCACCGAGCATCGCGCCGCCCCGCGGGGCACGCTAGTCTGGGGCCTGGAGGGCCATGACGCCCCGGGGCAGCAGGCAGAAGGCTCGGCGCGAGCCAGAGGAGACGACACCATGGCAGGCGGCTGGTCGAAGGACGGCGATGTGCAGCAGCAGATCGACGACAGCGTACGCGACGAACTCGAGCGCGCCAGACGCTCGCTACCTCGCGGCGAGAGCGCCCACCACTGCCACGAGTGCGACGAGCCGATTCCCGAGGCACGTCGCCGGGCCGTTCCCGGCGTACGGCTGTGCCTGGCCTGCCAGGCCGAACGCGACCGGCGCCAGGGTCCGGCAGGCGGCGTCAATCGGCGTGGCAGCAAGGACAGCCAGCTGCGCTGAGGCCGGCCGTGGCCGCACCGTTCGGCCCAGGTAGCGGCCGATGCCATTAGCGCTCTCATCGATTCCCCCCTATCATCGACACACCATTTTCGGGCCCCGGGGACGGGGCCCATTTCGTCATGCCAGGGACGTCATGCCATTACTTCATTTTCTGCCGCCTCTCGGCGCCGTGCTGATCTGGTCGGGCAACATGACCATCAACCAGCTCACCGTAGGCGCCATCGCCCCGAGCAGCATCGCCTTCCTGCGCTGGCTGCTGGCGCTCGCCGTGCTCACCCCTTTCGTCGCGCCCGCCGCCTGGCGGCATCGCGCCGAACTGCGCCGCCACTGGCCGAAGCTGGCGGTGCTCGGCCTGCTGGGCATGGGGCTCTGGCAGGGGCTCGCCTACGTGGCCGCCGAGACCACCTCGGCCACCAACATGGGCATCCTGGCCGCCATGGTGCCGCTGCTGACCGTGCTGCTCAGCGCGCTCATCCTGCGCGAGCCGCCCAGCCTGGGCGGCGTCATCGGCGGCCTGCTGGCACTCGCCGGCGTGTCGATCCTGCTGGGCCACGGCAACCCGCTGTCGCTGCTCGACCTGGAGGTGGCCGTAGGCGACGCCTTGATGGTGGTGGCCGCTACCTGCTATGCCCTCTATGGCGTGATGCTCAAGCGCTGGCCCCTGGCGCTGCCGCCCTGGGTACTGCTCTACGGACAGGTGATCTGTGCCGTGCTGATCCTGCTGCCGCCCTACCTGCTGGGGCCGATGACCCCGGTGAACGCCGGCAACCTGGGCCTGATCCTCTACGCCGGTATCCCCGCGTCCATCGTCACCACCTTCCTGTGGATGCTGGCCATCCGCCGCATCGGCGCCAGCCAGGCCAGCATCTTCATCAACCTGATGCCGCTGTTCAGCGCCGTGATCGCCATGTTCGCGCTTGGCGAACGTCTCGCCGCCTACCATGTCGTCGGCGGTATCCTGGTGCTGGCCGGCGTGATCATGGCCCAGACGCTGACCCGGCCGCTGACCCGCACGCCTCGCCGAGGCGTCGCCGACCGCGCTCGCTGACGCGTCCCGCTGCGGGCCTTCCCCGATGGGGCCGACACCCTGATAGACTGCGATTTTCGTTACCCGACCGGAGAGCCCGCGGCCATGTCCCTCGATGACCTGCACCTCAACCTGCGCAACCTGACGCAGGACGACTACCCGCAGCTCAAGGCGCTGATGGACGCCGTCTACCACGACATCGGCGGCGCCTGGCCAGAGCACACCATCGACAAGCTGATCCAGGAATTCCCGGACGGCCAGATCGTCATCGAGGACGACGGCCGCCTGGTCGGCGTGGCGCTGACCGTGCAGGTCGACTACGACGAGTTCTCCAACCCCCACCAGTACGACGACCTGATCGGCCAGCGCGAGATCATCCTCAACGACGCCGACGGCGATGCCATGTACGGCCTCGACGTGCTGATCCACCCGGATTACCGCGGCTACCGCCTGGGCCGGCGGCTCTACGAAGCCCGCAAGGAGCTGTGCCGCTCGCTGAACATGCGCGCCATCCTGGCCGGCGGGCGCATCCCCCAGTATCACCATTACGCCGACGAGCTCTCCCCGGCGGAGTACATCGACAAGGTGGCGCGCAAGGAGGTCCACGACCCGATCCTGTCGTTCCAGCTGGCCAACGACTTCCAGGTCAAGCGGCTGCTGCGCAAGTACCTGCCCGAGGACGAGAAGTCCCAGGGTTACGCGACACTGCTGGAGTGGAACAACATCCTCTTCGAGCCCGCCGAACGGGTGCTGGAGACTCGCCGCACCCAGGTGCGGGTCGGCGCCGTGCAGTGGCAGATGCGCGAGTTCGCATCGGTGGAGGCGGTACTGCAGCAGGTCGAGTACTTCGTCGACGCCCTGGCCGATTACCAGAGCGACTTCGCGGTCTTCCCGGAGCTGTTCAACGCCCCGCTGATGGGCCTGCAGGATCGCGCTGCCCAGCAGGACCAGTTGGCGGCCATCCGCTTCCTGGCCGGCTTCACCGAGCGCTTCAAGACCGAACTGTCGCGCATGGCGGTGGCCTACAACATCAACATCGTGGCCGGCTCGATGATCGAGGTCGGCGCGGAAGACCGGCTCTACAACGTCGCCTACCTGTGCCACCGCGACGGCTCCATCGAGCGCCAGGCCAAGCTGCACATCACCCCGCAGGAGCGTCGCGACTGGGTGATCGAGGGCGGCGACGAGCTGCAGGTATTCGAGACCGACGCCGGCCGCATCGGCATCCAGATCTGCTATGACGTGGAATTCCCCGAGCTGTCGCGACTGCTCGCCGAGCAGGACATGGACATCCTGTTCGTGCCGTTCTGGACCGACACCAAGAACGGCTACCTGCGGGTGCGCCACTGCGCCCAGGCCCGCGCCATCGAAAACGAATGCTACGTGGTGCTGTGCGGCAGCGTCGGCAACGTGCCGTCGATCGAGAACCTCGACATCCAGTACGCCCAGTCCTCGGTATTCTCGCCCTCGGACTTCTCATTCCCCCACGACGCCGTGCTGGCCGAGACCACGCCCAACACCGAGATGATCATGTTCTCGGACCTCGACCTGAATCGCCTCAAGGTGGTGCGCAACGAAGGCTCGGTGACCAACCTCAAGGATCGCCGCCAGGACCTGTTCGACCTGCGCCTGCGCGACTGGTCGTGGAAGTCCGGGGGGCGGGACGTGGAGGAGAGCTGAGGCCGTGCTGGAACGGCTGAAGCGCTGGCGGGCGGCACGCTTCGAGGCGCGCCACCCCTTCCCCGCAGCGGAGTGGGCCGAGGCCCGGGCGCGACTGCCGCTGCTCGCCGCCTTGCCCGAGGACGCCGCCGAGCGCCTGGGCCATCGCGCCTGGCGCTTCGCGCATGCCAAGCGGCTGAGCCGCCATCCCGAGCTCGACGCGGCGATCGACTTCGACGTCCCGGCACGGCTGGCCATCGCCGCCCAGGGCTGCCTGCTGACCCTGGGCTGGGATGACCACACCCACCACGAGGCCTTTGCCGGGCTCCATGAGATCCTGATCGTCCCCGACGCCTTTCATCGTCGGGTCGAGGAACTCGACGAGTTCGGGGTGATGCACGAGTATGACGACGAGCGCGCCGGCGAGACCTCCCACCAGGGCCCCGTGGTGGTGGCCTACCCCGACCTGATGGCCAGCGGCCATCTCGACGGCTTCAACGTGGTCATCCACGAGCTGGCCCACAAGCTCGACATGGCCAACTCCCTCGACGCCGACGGCTTCCCGCCGCTGCCCGGCGACATGGACCCGCGCGACTGGCATCGGGTATTCACCGCCGTGTGGGACGACCTCCAGGCGCATCTCGCCCGTGGCGAGGCCACGCCCATCGACGACTATGCCGCCAGCCAGCCCGGCGAGTGCTTCGCGGTGAGCTGCGAGTATTTCTTCACTGCCCCCGAGGCGCTGCACGACGCCTACCCGGCGCTCTACACGCTGCTCACCCGCTACTTCCGCCAGGACCCGCTGGCCTGGCGCGCCGGGTCCGCCACCTGAGCCGATGGCTCGCTGGCCGGCGAGCGCGCCGGCCAGCACAGCGCGGCCTCGAGACCGTGGGGATGGCAGTTGCGTAGCGTCAGCCTGGCCTGCTGGCGCTCGGCCAGTTGCTGGACGATCGACAGCCCCAGGCCGCTGCCGGTGATGCGCTGGTCGGCGGCGCGGCGGAAACGCTCGGTGATGGTGCCGAGCGCTTCCTCGGCAATGCCCGGGCCGCTGTCGCGCACCGCCAGCACGGCCCCGCCGGCGGTCTCCGAGAGTTCGATCGTCACCTCGCCGTGCTCCGGGGTGTAGCGCAGGGCATTGTCCAGCAGGTTACGAATCAGGATGCCCGCCTCGACGGGATCGGCACGCACCCACAGCGCCTCGACGCCGCGCAGGGACATCTCCTGGTGCCGAGCCTGGGCCCATGGCCACAGCTCGGCGACCAGTTCGAGCACCAGCGGATAGAGATCGATGTCCCGGGCCTCGCGCGCCTCCCGGCGGTCCAGCCGGGCCAGTACCAGCAGCTGCTCGACCACCCGCTGCAGCCGCTCCACGCCGCGATAGGCCTTGTCCAGCGAGTCCCGTTCGCCCGCCCGGGCATTGTCGAGATGGATCTTGAGTCCCGCCAGCGGCGTGCGCAGCTCGTGGGCGGCATCGGCGGTGAAACGCCGCTCGCGTTCGAGCGTCTCGCGCAGCCGTGAAATGAAGTCGTTGATCGCCTGGCGCAGCCCCGAGAGCTCACGCGGCACATCGACAGCGAGGAAACTCAGGTCGCGATCGTCGCGGCCGGCGACCTCGCGCGACAGGGAACCGATCGGCGTCAGCCCACGCCGCACGATCCAGCCCATGGCCACGAGCAGCAGCGGCAGGGCCAGCAGCATCGGCACCAGGTTGCCGAGCGCGACCTTGCGCTCCAGCTCCTGCATGAACGCGATGCTCACCCCGGAGCGGATCCAGGTCCCGCTGGCCTCATCGAACATCGAGAACACTCGCCAGCGTTCTCCGTCGTACTCAACCCAGGTATAGCCGTCCTCGCGAGGCGCGGGGAAAGCGCCCGAGCCGTTCCACTCCGCCCCCATCAGCAGCGGGCTGCCGTCGCGATTCCAGAAGCCCAGCGACAGTTCGCGCTCCTCATGGTGATAGAGCGCCGCCCTGTCACCGATCTCGTCCATCGTCGGTACACCGTCCTGATAGAAGCGCGCCAGATGCCCCGGATGGCTGAGCCGCTCGGCGACCCGACGATAGGTGTCCTCGGTGGCTCCGGGCCCGATCAGGCTGGCCACCACCCGACCCTGCAGGCTGAGCTGGGCGTCGAGGATCTCCTCGGTCTCATGGGCGGTGATCAGATAGGCGGCCGTCACCACCAGCAGGGTCACCCCCGCCAGCACCAGCGCCAGGGTGCGGCTCAGATAGCGACGAATCGATCTCATGCGTCGCCGGCGTTCAATCGATAGCCGATGCCACGGATGGTGGTGATCAGCCCCTTGTGAAACTTCTTGCGCAGGTGATGGATATGCACCTCCACGGCGTTGGACGCCACCTCGTCCTCCCAGCCATACAACAGGCTTTCCAGGCGTGGCCGGGTCATCACCCGGTCGGCGTGGCGCGCCAGCTCCAGCAGCAGGGCATATTCGCGACGCGTCAGCGCCACTTCCTCGCCCTGCCAGATCACTCGATGACGGGCCTCATCGATGCGCAGGCTGCCCACGTCGAGATACTGCGAGGCCCGTCCCTCGGCGCGGCGCGTCACCACCCGCAGGCGGGCCAACAGCTCATGCAGGTCGAAGGGCTTGAGCACGTAGTCGTCCGCGCCGCCGTCGAGCCCGGCGATCCGCGATTCGATGTCGTCTCGGGCGGTCAGGATCAGCACCGGCAGGGCGCCATGTCCCCGCACCGACTCCAGTACCTTCATGCCATCCATGTCCGGCAGCCCCAGGTCGAGGACCATCACCGAGAAATCGTCGTAGCGGGCCGCCGCCACCGCCTCACGACCGTTCTCCAGCCAGTCGACGGCATAGCCCTCGCGCAGCAGGGCGGTTCTGATACCATCCCCCAGCAACGGATCGTCCTCCACCAGCAGCACGCGCATGCGCCTCTCCCTTTCGCGACTTGTGGGGGCATTGTCCGGACGGATTCTTAAGCCCGGCTTAACGCCGCTCTGGCAAGGCTAACGTGGCCCGGACGCTTCGGCCACTCCACAGACGGCGGGCGATTGACGCGGATCAAGCGACGCACGACATCATGGCGCCAGCCGTTTTCAGCGGCCCGGGAATGAAGCTAGCTTAAGCCTGCGTTAAGGTAACTCCACTAGGCTTCGGCCCCCGGCCACCAACAACAGTGAAGAGCGATCCACCGTGAGTGTTCCCCTTGTTTCCGTGATCATTCCCGCCCGGGACGAATCGGGCAATCTGCCCACCCTGCTCGACGAGATTGCCGCCGCCCTGTCGGCCATCGAGCACGAGGTACTGGTGGTGGACGACGCCTCACGAGACGATAGCTGGCGCCTGCTCGAGGCCCGCGCCGCCGAGGATGCTCGACTGCGTCCGCTTCGCCATGCCAAGAGCGCCGGGCAGAGCACCTCAGTATGGCAGGCCGCCCACCTGGCGCGCGGGGAGTGGCTGGCCACCCTGGACGGTGACGGCCAGAACGACCCCGCCGACCTGCCGCAGCTGATCGAGCGTGCCCGTCAGGGCGACGTAAGCCTCGTCGCCGGCCATCGCACCACCCGCCGCGACGACTGGCTCAAGCGCCTGTCATCGCGCGTGGCCAACCGGGTGCGCTCCGCCCTGCTCAAGGACAATACGCCTGACACCGGCTGCGGCCTCAAGGTCATCCACCGCCGGTCGTTCCTGCGCCTGCCCTACTTCGATCACATGCACCGCTTCCTGCCGGCGCTGATCCTCTCCCAGGGCGGGCGCTGCGTTTCGCTGCCGGTCAATCACCGCCCGCGAGGCGCCGGACGCTCCCACTATGGGCTGAACAACCGCCTGTGGGCAGGCCTGCTCGACATGCTGGGGGTGATGTGGCTGCGCTATCGCTCTCGCCTGCCCGCCGAAGTGGAGACCTGCGAGACCTCCCTCAAGGCCGAGGCGATCACGTCGACGCAGAGGAGCGAAGGATGAACACCGAGTGGTTCTGGCTGGCCGTGGGCTTCCTCGGCCAGGCGCTGTTCTCGGCGCGTTTCCTGGTCCAGTGGCTGGCCAGCGAACGCGCCCGTCGCAGCATCGTGCCCAAGGCCTTCTGGTTCTTCAGCCTGGCCGGCGGCGTCACCCTGCTGGCCTACGCGCTCTATCGGCGCGATCCGGTGTTCATCGCCGGCCAGGGCGCGGGGCTGCTCATCTACGGCCGCAACCTGATGCTGATCCGCCGCGAGACACGCCTGAGCCGGGCCCGCCAGTAGTCCTCGGTTCGCCCTGCGTATTCACCCTCGATTTCCTCCTGCGAGTTCGACCATGACGCGCCCCCGCTACCTTCGCCGTGTTCCGTCCCTGTCCTGGTGGTGGCTGCTGGGACTGGCGGCCATCTTCCTCGGCGTGGGCCTAGGCCTGCGCGACCCCTGGCCTGCCGACGAGCCACGCTTCGCCCTCAATGCCCTGGAAATGCTCAAGACCGGGCAGTTCTGGATCCCCCACCGCGGCGGGGAGCCCTATCCCGACAAGCCGCCGATCTTCATGTGGGCCATGGCCGCCGGCATCCAGCTGACCGGCTCGGTGCGCCTCGGCTTCCTGCTGCCGTCGCTGCTCGGCGCCCTGGGCACCCTGGCCATGGTCATGGACCTCTCGGCGCGCTTCTACGGTCGGCGCGTGGCCTGGCTGGCCGGCCTCGCCCTGCTCTCCTGCTTCCAGTTCGGGCTGCAGGCTCGCACCGCCCAGATCGACATGCTGGTCACCTGCTGGATCACCCTCGGCGCCTACGGCCTGATGCGTCACGCCCTGCTCGGCCCCGATCGCCGCTGGTGGCTGATCGGCTGCGCGGGCATGGGGCTCGGCGTGCTGACCAAGGGCGTGGGCTTCCTGCCGCTGCTGATGCTGCCGATCTGGGGGCTGCTGGCCTGGCGCGGTCAGGCGGTGCGCCCCACCTGGCGAGACCTCGGCCTGGGGCTCGCCGTGCTGCTCGGCGTGGTGCTGCTGTGGGTCGGGCCGATGGCCATCATTACCAGCCTCAGCGACAACCCGTTGCTGACGGCCTATCGCGACAACATCCTGTTCAAGCAGACCGGTGAGCGTTACGCCGACTCCTGGCACCATATCAAGCCCTGGTACTACTACCTCGCGGAAGTGATTCCCTGGGCCTGGCTGCCGCTGGTGCTGGCGCTGCCCTGGCTGGTGCCCGCCTGGTGGCGACGCGGCAAGCGCCTCGACGCCCGCGTCCTGCTGCCCCTTGGCGGCCTGGTGATGATCATCGCCTTCTTCTCGCTGTCGCCGGGCAAACGCGGCGTCTACCTGCTGCCGACCCTGCCGCTGCTGGTACTGGCCGCCGCCCCGATGCTGGCCGGCCTGCTGTGCCGACCGCGCCTGCAGTGGCTGGGCGGCGGCGTGCTGGCCCTGTTCGGCGTCGTCTTCCTCGCCGCCGGGGTACTCGGTGCAGTGGGGCTGCCGGCGCTTGCCGACCTCGCGGAGGAGCATGGCGTCGTCCCCTGGGCCTGGTGGAGCCTGCTGGGGCTCGCCGCCCTGGCGCTGCTGGCCTGGGGGCGTCCGCGCCGTGGCCTGGTAATGCTCTCGACCTGGCTGGCAGTGTTCTGGCTGAGCTGGTCGACCTGGGGCTATGCGCTGATGGATCACGCCCGTTCGCCCCGCGACCTGATGGCCGAGATCGTCGACCAGACCGGTTCGGATGCCTGGCTGGCGATGCCCGACTTCGACGAGGAGTTCCTGCTCCAGGCGCGCCAGCCGATGGTCCACTTCGGCTATCACACCCCGGACGACGAGCAGTTCCAGCGTGCCTTCGCCTGGCTGCAGGCTGCGCCCGACGACCGCTGGATGCTGGTGCCCCAGCACCGCGACGAGGCGATCGCCTGCGCCGATCTAGGCCGCGCCCGCGACCTGGGCATGCAGAACAGCGAGCGGTGGTGGCTGATTCCCGGCACCGCCTTCACCGCCTGCCGGGGCGATGCCGAGGCCGCGCCGCTCTATGTGGCACCGACCACCCTGGCCGCCGAGCCTCACGACTAGCGAGCACGCCGCGATGCGACTCGCCATGACGACGTTCGGCGGCGCGGCCCTGGCCACCCTGCTGGGGGCCGCCACCCTGCTGATCCGGGTCGGCAGCCTGCCGGTGATGCCCATCGACGAGACCCGCTACCTGTCGGTGGCCTGGGAGATGTGGCAGCACCACGCCGTGCTGGTGCCGTTGCTCAACGGAGCGCCCTATTCGCACAAGCCGCCGCTGCTGTTCTGGCTGCTCCGGCTGGGCTGGGCCCTGTTCGGCACCTCGGAGCTGGTCTCACGAATGGTGATTCCTGCCGTGGGACTCGGCGCCTTCTGGCTGCTGGCCGATATCGTGCGTCGGCTGGCCCCGGAGGCCCGGGCCACGACCCGCTGGGCGCCGCTGGTGCTGTTCGGCACCACCCTGTGGTGGCTCTACCTGCCGCTGAGCATGTTCGACATCCTGCTTGCCACCTGCCTGCTGCTGGCGGTCGATGGCCTGGTGCGCTATCTCGACGGTGGGCGACGGCGGGCGCTGCTTCTGGCCGGGCTGGGGCTGGGACTCGGCGTGCTGGCCAAGGGGCCGGCGGTATATCTCTATTGGCTACCGCTGGCGCTCGGCCTGCGTGACTGGCGGCCGTCGGGCTGCCCGACGATGGCGGCGGCCTACCGAGGCGTACTGGCGGCGAGCCTGCTGGGTGGCCTGATCGGCCTGGCCTGGGCACTACCGGCCGTCCTGCTCGGGGGAGCGGACTACGCCGAGGCCATCCTCTGGAACCAGTCCGCCGGACGCGTCGCCGATGCCTTCGATCACGCCCGCCCCTGGTACTGGTACCTGCCGGTGCTGTTCGTCGCGACCCTGCCCTGGTCGACGCTATGGCGCCGGCAGCATCCCTGGCTGTCCACGCCCCTGCAGCGCTTCGCCGCCTGGGGCGTGCTGCCGCCACTGGTGCTGCTGAGCCTGATCAGCGGCAAGCAGATCCACTACCTGATGCCGACACTGCCGTTCCTGGCCATCTGGCTCGCCGAGCGGCTGGTCACCCGAACACCCGGGCGCCCATGGGGCCTGATAACGCTGCTGGTCGGCGTCGCAGGGTTGATGCTGGCGCTGCCCGAACTCGCCGGCCGTTACCTGCCCGCCGAGTCGCTGTCCGGCTGGACGCGCCTCGGCGCCCTGCTGCCGCTGGGCCTGGCGGCCGGCTTGCTGTGGCGTCCTCATCGCTTGGGGATGGTCACGGCCTGGCCGGCGGCCCTGCTGGCCCTGCTGTTGCTGCTGTCGCCGACCCTGCAGCGCCACTACGACCTCACTCCCATGGCCGAACGTCTGGCCGCCCTGGAGCGTGTCGCCGTGCCGCTGGCCTATGCCGGCGACTATCAGGACCAGTTCCGCTTCCTGGGGCGCCTGACCACCGATCTGAGCGTATTCGAGGACGATCAGGCGCTGGCCGCCTGGGCCACCAGCCATCCCGAGGGCTACCTGATTGCCTCACGCCGTAGCACCTCGGCAGCCCTCGAGCGGCTGGCGGACTTCCACCAGCCCTACCGGGGACGCACCTACTTCCTGGTGCCTGCCAGTCGCTGGAGCGCCTTTACGGCGAACTAGGCATCCCCACATGACGTCCAGCAAAGCCCTCCAACTATGTCGTTCAACTATCTCGTCCAACGAGGTCGTCCAACGAAGTCGTCGCGGGAGTGAGGGCCAACCAATGCCCCGGCCCCTGACGGCAAGCGCCCTTTGGCCCGCGCCCCCACTGCCGTATGCTGTGGCCTGACGCTGAACAGGAACCCCACGTCCCATGTCCCGATCGCTCGGCTTGCTCGCCCTGACCCTCACCGTCCTCGTCGCCCTGGGCCTGCTGTGGCAGTGGCTGGCCATGCAGGACCTGCTCACCGTCGACAGCCTGATGACCCTGGCCCACGGCTCGGTGGCCTGGCGCGACGCGCCCTGGGCGGTGCTGGTGGTGATGGCGGTCTACGCCGGGGCCTCGCTGGTGATGTTCCCGCTGAGCCTGCTGGTGGCGCTGACCGGGCTGCTGTTCGGTCCCTGGTGGGGCTTCGGCTATGCGCTGGCCGGCACCCTGGCCGCCTCGGTGCTGACCTGGTGGGTAGGCCGTCAGCTGGGTCGCGACGCCCTGCTGCGCTATGGCGGCAAGCGGCTCAAGGGCCTGTCCCGCTACCTCTCTGGCCGCGGCATCCGCACCATGACGCTGGTCAACCTGCTGCCGCTGGCGCCCTTCACCCTGACCAACATGATGGCCGGGGCCTTTCACCTGCGCTTTCGCGACTACATGATCGGCTCGACGCTGGGCATCATCCCCGGCCTCGCCGGCGTGACCCTGCTCGGCAGCCAGCTCGGACAGCTGGCCGCCGCCGAGAGCCGTAAGGAGGTGATCGTCGCGCTGGGAGGCCTGGTGCTGGGCGCAGGGCTGCTCTACGGGCTGAAGCGCTGGGCCGAGCGCCGCCAGAGGCGCTGAGAACGACGCCCGTTTCGGGGGGCGGCTTGCTCGGAGAGCCGCTTACTTGGAAGGTAATTCTGGCTCGTCGGAGCGTCCGCCGGGCCACCAGGAGGGCCGCTCCTGCTCCCACTCCTCCTGGACCAGATGGCGCAGGATCCGCCCCCGATAGCGCAGCATCTGCCACTCCGCCCCCAGCCGTCCGCGTACCCGATCCCAGCCGCCATCGTCGGCATGGGTGAAAGGGCCACCGCGGGCGATCACCCGCCGGTAGACGGCCAGGCAGCGCTCGGCGCAGAGCCGCTCGTCGTAGTCCGCGGCGGTGGCCAGGGCGCCGTGATGCAGCGGCTTGCGGCATTCCGGGTCGGCAAGCTCGGCCAATGCCGACGCCATCGCCTCGGCGTCGTCATCGGCCAGCAACCGGCCGTTCTCGCCGTCCGCTACCACCTCCACGACGCCAGGGGCGCGTACCGCCACTACCGGCAGGCCGGCGGCCATGGCCTCGGCCACGACCATGCCCTGGGTCTCGCTGTGGGAGGCGAAGGCGAAAACGTCCATGGCATGGTAGGCCTCGATCAGCGCCTGCCCCTGCAGACGACCGGTGAAGTGGATCCGTTCGGCCACCTCCCATTCCCGTGAGATCGCCGCCATGCCCTCGGCGGCGTCGCCGTCGCCGACCACCAGGAAATGCGCTTCAGGCCGCTCGGCAAGCGCCCGGCACACGCCCTCGGCCAGAAACACCAGGTTCTTCTCGCGGGCGAGCCTGCCCACATGGCCGATCACGTAGGCGTCATCCGGGACGCCCAGGCGTCGCCGGCACGCCACGCCGTCGCCTTCGGCGAAGCGCGCCGTGTCGACGCCGCTCGGCACCACGCGAATCTCGGGATTGCCGTCGCGCGCCAGCAGCAGGTCGCGAATGCTCTCGCTGGGTGCGATGACGGCATCGCACAGCCAGGTGTACTGGGTGGCCAGCGCCACGGCGAAGCGCTGCATGCGCGGCGAGTCCCCGGGCACGTAGTGGGTGTAGTGCTCGTAGAGGGTGTGATGGGTGAACACCAGCGGCAGGCCGTAGGTCTCGGCGGCCCGAGCCGCGGTATCGCCGAGCAGGAAGGGGTGATGGGCATGCACCAGGTCCGGCTCGAAGGCCTCGATGGCATCATAGAGCTGGCCGGGAATCGGCACCGGCAGCGAGAAGTCGCTGCCGTTGAAGTGCTGCACCGCGGCCACACGCACAACGTCGGCCTCGAAGTCCGGCTGGCCCTCGAGGCGCGGCGCCACAACGAGTACGTTGTGGCCGGCGGCCTGGAGCTGTCGCTTGAGCCGCTGAACCGACTCGCTGACGCCGCCGACGATGGGCAGATAGGTGTTGGTGAACATCAGCACATTCACGGGCGCGACTCTCCTTGCCTGGCTTGCGGGGGCACGTCCAACGTCGGCACGCGCCCCGGCATCTCCTGCTCAAGATAGGCGATGAAGGCACGAATCCGCAGCGGGACATGGCGGCGCCGATCATACACGGCATGGAAGTCGGCACGCACGCCCTGCCATTCCGGCAGCAGCTCGACCAACCGCCCCGTCCCCAGATCCTCATGGACGTCCCACCAGGAACGCAGGGCGATGCCGTGGCCGTCGCGGGCCAGGCGCCGGATCACCTCGCCGTCGTTGCTGGCCATGGGGCCGGTGACCTTGACCGCGCGCTCCTCGCTCGGCGCATCGCGTCGCCGAAAGCGCCACACCGCATAGTCGCTGGCGATCTCGCGCAGCACCAGGCAGGGATGACGAGCCAGATCGGCCGGCTCCTCCAGCGGCGGCATGTCGGCTACATAGTGCGGGGCCGCGCAGAGGATGCGCCGGTTGACCAGGAAGCGACGGGCCACCAGCCGCGAGTCCGGCGGCTCGCCGACCCGGATGCCGATATCGATGCCCTGGTCGGCCAGGCCAAGCGGGAAGTTGGTCAGTTCCAGGCTCGCCTCGAGGCGCGGATGCCGGGTGCGGAAGGCCGACAGCAACGGCGCCACGTGCCGACGCCCGAAGCCGAAAGTGGCGTTGATGCGCAGCGGCCCGGAGAGCTCGGCGCGATGGTCGCCCAGGCTCTCCTCCAGCTCCGTCAGGTCATCGAGGATAGCCCCGCCGCGGGCCAGATAGCGCTCGCCCTCGGCGGTCAGCGTCAGCCGCCGGGTGGTGCGCGCCGCCAGCGAGACGCCGAGGCGCGCCTCGAGGCGCTGCAGGCGCTTGCTCACTGCCGACAGCGACAGCCCGAGCTCCCGGGCGGTAGCGGTCAGGCTGCCGGCCTGGGCCAGGCGCTGGAAGAAGGCCAGATCGTCGAGGGGCGTCACCGCACTCTCCACTCGTATTCAACAATTCCTTGAATATTACCCCGATTATCTCGTCGATGTGCAGGCGTAGACTGGATGCCACATTCCGTACCAAGAGGATTCCCCATGACCCAGCGCATCGCCGTGCTCGCCGGTGACGGCATCGGCATCGAAGTCATGCCCGAGGGCCTGCGCGTCCTCGAGGCCGCCGCCCACCGCTTCGGCCTCGACCTGGCCTTCGAGCACTTCGACTTCGCCAGCTGCGACTACTACCTCGAGCATGGCCAGATGCTGCCCGACGACTGGCACCAGACCCTGGTTGCCTTCGACGCCCTCTACTACGGCGCCATCGGCTGGCCGGAGAAGGTCCCGGACCATATCTCGCTGTGGGGCTCGCTGCTCAAGTTCCGCCGCGAGTTCGACCAGTACGTCAACCTGCGACCCTGCCGGCTGTTGCCCGGCATCGAGAGTCCGCTGGCCGGCCGCAAGCCGGGCGACATCGATTTCTACGTGGTGCGCGAGAACACCGAGGGCGAGTACTCCAGCGTCGGCGGCACCATGTTCGAGGGCACCGAGCGCGAGGTGGTGATCCAGGAGACGGTGATGACCCGCACCGGGGTCGACCGGGTGCTGAAGTACGCCTTCGACCTGGCCCAGAGCCGCCCTCGGCAGAAGCTGACCTCGGCGACCAAGTCCAACGGCATCGCCATCACCATGCCCTGGTGGGACAAGCGCGTGGCGGCCATGAGCGAGCGCTACCCGCAGGTCGAGGTCGACAAGTTCCATATCGATATCCTGACCGCCAACTTCGTGCTCCACCCGGACTGGTTCGACGTGGTGGTGGCCAGCAACCTGTTCGGCGACATCCTCTCAGACCTGGGCCCGGCCTGCACCGGCACCATCGGCGTGGCGCCCTCGGCCAACATCAACCCCGAGGGCACTTTCCCGAGCCTGTTCGAGCCGGTTCACGGCAGCGCCCCGGACATCGCCGGGCGCGGCATCGCCAATCCCATCGGCCAGATCTGGTCCGGTGCCATGATGCTCGAGCACCTGGGGCACCCCGAAGCGGGCGCGGCAATCCTGGCCGCCATCGAATCGGTGCTCGCCGAAGGCGATGCCGAGACGCTCACGCCGGATCTCAAGGGCCGCGGCACCACCGAGCGCCTGGGCCGCGCCATCGCCGAACGCATCGCCTCCCGGACCTGAAACAGAAGGCACGAACGACGATGTCCCGCGCCAGGCGGGGCATCAACGCGCATGACGCGGCTGCCGGCTAGCCGGCCAGCTTCGCCGCGATGCCGGCCACGTGCTCGCCCTGGAAGCGCGCCAGCTCGAGCTCCGTATCGCTGGGCTGGCGCGAGCCGTCGCCGCCGGCGATGGTCGCGGCACCGTAGGGCGAACCGCCCTTGACCTCGGAGATGTCGAACTGGGCCTCGAGGCCGTAGCCGATTGGCACGATGACCATGCCGTGGTGGGCCAGGGTCGTCCAGGCGGTGAGGATGGTCGACTCGTTGCCGCCGCCGGTACCGGTGGAGGTGAAGACGCTGGCCACCTTGCCGCGCAGCGCGCCCTTGGCCCACAGGCCACCGGTCTGGTCGAGGAAGGTGCGCATCTGGCCCGACATGTTGCCGAAGCGGGTCGGCGTGCCGAAGATCACCGCGTCGTAGTCGGCCAGCTCCTGAGGGCTCGCCTCCGGGGTATCGAAGGTCTGACCGCCCGCCTTGGTGAAGGCCGCCGCGTCCATGGTCTCGGGCACGCGCTTGACGTCGACCTCGACGCCGGCCACCCGGCCGGCGCCTTCGGCAACGGCTCGGGCCAGGGTGTCGATATGGCCGTACATGGAGTGATAGAGCACCAGTACCTTGGTCATGAATCCCGCCTCCTGTCGATGGATGACGAGATTCAGTCTAGCCGCCGTCGCCCCGGGCAAAGGCGAAGCCTTTCGACGCCGGCATGCGACCCCATCGAACGGTCAGGCACGTGCCCAGGCGCCGGCGATGATCCGCATCCGATCGTCCGACAGGTTATCGAGCAGATTGCGTCCCATGGCCGCGAAATCGTCGCCGAAGATCAGCGCCGGCCCTGGCAAGGCTGCCGACGCCGAGCGCTCCTTGCCCTTCCCCTTTCCTTCCACCTTTCCCTCCACCTGCCGACGCCGCCAGGCCAGCGCCGCAGCGCTGACGTCGTCCACCTCGCGGGCGACGAATCCTGCCTCGGCAAGCCCGGCCTCCAGGGTCTCCCGATGGATCAGGTGGCTATGCGCGACCTCCCGGGCCCAGGGCACCGGCCGCGAGAGCGGCGCCGGGTTGTCCCCGGCGACCACCTCATGGAGCAGCACGCGGCCCCCGGGCACCAGCAGGCGACGCCACTCGGCAAGCACCGTCGCCGGATCGGGCATGTTCATCAGGGCATGCTGGCACCAGACCACATCCACGCTCGCCGCCGGCAGCGGCAGCCGAGCGGCATCCGCACACAGGAAGCGGGCCCGATCCGCCAGACCGGTGGCCTGGCTCAACCACTCGGCCACCGCGACGAAGGCCGCGGTGATGTCCACGCCCAGCGCCTCGGCGCCAAACTCGTGGGCCAGCAGCCGGCTGGCACCGCCGGTGCCGCAGCCGACGTCCAGCACTCGCTGTCCGGCGGCGACGGCACCGCGCCGTGCCAGGTCGCGACTGGCCCGGCGCCCGCCCAGGTGCAGCTGGTCGATGCCGGCAACCTCGTCCGGAGAAAGCCGCTCCGGGTCCCGGCCAGCGGCCCGGAACGCCGCCCGAAGCCGGGCGGTCAGCGGCTCGCCGTCCTGCCGGGCGAGGGCATCGTAGTGGGCATCGAGCTGCGGCATGCTATCCCTCGCGGGGCTCTCCTTGAATATCCAGGCGTTCCAGCCTAGCGACTTTCCGGCCGCCCCCCTATCCTGCCATGGTCGCCCCGACACGGAGGTCACGATGCCACGCACCCTGCTTTCCCTGGCCCTGCTCGCCCTGGGCCTGTCCGCCTGTACCGGCATTCCCGAGGGCACCCGAGCCGTCGATGGCTTCGATGCCGAGCGCTACCTGGGCCGCTGGTACGAGATCGCGCGTCTCGATCATTCCTTCGAGGAGGGCTTGGACTGCGTGACTGCCGACTATGCCCGACGCGACGACGGCGGCATTCGAGTGATCAATCGCGGCGTCGACCTCGACGCCGGCGAGGTCGACGTCGCCGAGGGTCGGGCCTATCCACTCGACGATCCGCGCCTCGGTCGCCTCAAGGTCAGCTTCTTCGGTCCCTTCTATGCCGGCTACAACGTGCTGGTACTGGCCGACGACTATGAGTGGGCGCTAGTGTCAGGCCCGGACCGCGACTATCTGTGGATCCTCTCGCGCCACCCCGAACTCGCTCCGGACACCTACCGCGCGCTGGTCGACCGCGCCGCGGCGCTGGACTTCCCGGTCGACGAGCTGATCGAGGTGGCGCAGGGCGAAGCCTGCACGCCCTGGCGTCGCAACGGCTCGGCGGGGCCACTCGACGCGCCGAGCGAGCGTTGAGCAACCCCAGAGACATGAAAGAATGTACAACATACGTATGTCGTAGTTACACATACGCATTGTTCACGTCATCCTCATGCACGCACTCCCGAACAACAAACGTGCATTCACATGAGGTGACATATGACGATAGGACGCCGTCAATTCCTGGCCGGGACCGCCGCCCTGACCGCCGCGGCGAGCTCGCCCTCACTGTTCGCTCGCGCCGAGGCGCCCGCGCGTTATCCCAACGACTGCTGGCAAGTGCTCGACGAGCGCTTCGAGCGCTACATGCTGTTCAACTCGCCGCTGCAGCGGATCTGGAGCGGCGGACTCTGGCTCGAGGGGCCGGCCTGGAACGCCGTGGGTCGCTACGCGGTGTTCAGCGACATTCCCCGCGCCCGCCAGATGCGCTGGGACGAGGCCAGCAACACGGTCAGCGTGCTGCGTCACGAGGTCGGCCACTCCAATGGCAACGCCTTCGACGACCGCGGACGGCTGGTCGCCTGCGAGCACTCACCCGCCCGGGTGGTGCGCTACGAGTGGGACGGCAGCGTGAGCGTGCTGGCCGACGGCTGGCAGGGCAAGCGCCTCAACGCGCCCAACGACCTGGTCACCCTGCCCGGCGGCGGTATCATCTTCACCGACCCCGGCTACGGCGCCCACGTGGATTACGAGGGCCATCGGCGCGAGCTGGAAATCGAGCCGGCGGTCTATTACGTCGACGACACCCTCGACGAGCCGCTGCGCTTGACCACCGCGCCCTACAAGCCGAACGGCATCGCCCTGAGCCCCGACCGGCGCACGCTCTACGTGACCGACACCGCACCGTCCCACTATCCCGATCAGCCCCCCGCCATCTTCCGCTTCACGCTCTCGGGGGACGGCAAGCAGGTCTCGGAGGGTACTCGCCTGGTGGAAGGCCAGGGCGAAGGCTACGACGGCATGGCCGTGGACGAGGACGGCAACCTCTGGGTGGGCACCTCGGGCGGAGAGGGCAAGGATGGCGTCAGCATCTTCACCGCCGAGGGCGAGCGCCTCGGCCGCATCCTGCTACCCGAGGTGTGCGCCAACGTGTGCTTCACCGGCGAGGACCGCAATCGGCTGCTGATGACCGCCAGCCGCTCCATCTACACCCTTTACACCGGGGCCCGCGGCGCCTGATCGCAGAACGCCCCGCCCCGGCGCGCGATGGCGACGCGCCACCCCGCGACGCCCGGCCCCCATGGCCGGGCGCCGGCGTATCCTTCCGGCTTTTCACACACGCACCGGCCATTTTCATTAAATCGACAGGATCCCTTGAGCCGGCCTCGGGCAGGGCCGAAGGTAGGCCGCATCCTGAAAAAAGCCACAACACGAGGATCCCCATGCTGCCCCCGACCCGCCATCGCCGTTGCCGAGGTGAGCGCCATGCTCAGTGAATGGCTGGAAGCCAGTCTCGACGGCCGGTCTCCCGACGCGAAGGAAGGCGCTCTGGCCGGAGGACGCTACCGCATCGAGGGTGCCGGCCTGCTGGAACTCACGCCCGCGGCATCGTCGGCGACGGCACCGGCGCTGATTCTTTCGGCAGGGATCCACGGCAACGAGACCGCCCCCATCGAGCTGCTCGGGGAACTCCTGGCTCGCCTGGAGGCCGGCCTGCTGCGGCTGGCCACCCCGACGCTGGTGATCCTCGGTAACCTCGAGGCCATCCGCGCCGGTACCCGCTACGTCGACACCAATCTCAACCGGCTGTTTCGTCGCGGCCTCGACGCCGCTGGCATGGAGCCGGATCGTGCGCGAGCGCTGATGTCCGCGGTGGATGCCTTCTACGCGCACCATGCGGATCGCCCCCGGCTGCACTATGACCTGCACACCGCGATCCGCGACAGCCAGTACCCACGCTTCGCGGTCGATCCCTACGCCGAAACGGTCACCCCGGCGACGCAATGGCGCTGGCTGGCCGGCGCCGACATCCAGGCGGTCCTGCACCAACATGCCCACAGCTGGACCTTCTCCCACTATTCGAAGCACTATCACGACGCCGCGGCCTTCACCCTGGAGCTGGGCCGCGCCCTGCCCTTCGGCGATAACGATCTCGCGCCTCTGGCGCCCATGGCCCGGCTGCTCGAGGCACTGGTCGAGGACCGCCCGCCGGCCAGCCGATCCGCCGAGACCTTGGCCTTCTTCCGCGTCGAACACGAGCTCAGGCGCCACGCCGAGGACTTCAGGCTGTGCTTCCCCGACGACACGCCCAACTTCACCGAGTTCGCCCCCGGCACCCGCCTGGCCGAGGACGCCATCGACGGCCCCATCACGGTCGGCGAGCGCCCCCTGCGGGTGGTCTTCCCCAATGCCGCGGTGGAGATAGGCGCCCGCGCGGCCCTGCTGGTCAGCGCCGCGACACCGCCGGACGACGGCACCTGATCATCACGCAGGCCCGGTCGATAGGCTCAACAACAACAATCCCAACACCCCGGAAAGCATTCATGACACTCTTTTCACACCACTTAGACCAAGGTCGAATGACCGTCTGGACAAGGCGACCTGCCGAAGCTCGTCGAGGCTGGTAGAATCGCCCCCTTTTTCACGCCGGACCGTCACCATCGGTCTTCGGGGCTTCGCCCGACACGCCGCGCCACTCGCGCGCCGTGTCGGACGCAGCCCGGGTGAACCCTGCGAACTGGAGCCTTTTCCATGGCCGACACCCCGATCCCGCTGGAAGTGCGCAACATCAAGAAACGCTTCGGCGACACCGAAGTCCTCAAGGGACTCTCCCTGCAGGCCCACAAGGGTGACGTCATCACCCTGATCGGCGCCTCCGGCTCCGGGAAGAGCACCTTCCTGCGCTGCATGAACCTGCTGGAACAGCCCAACGAGGGCGAGCTGATCGTCCACGGCGAGCCGATTCGCTTCAAGGAGACCAAGCACGGCCGCGAGCCGGCCGACTGGAAGCAGGTCGTGGCCATGCGCGCCAAGCTGTCCATGGTCTTCCAGAGCTTCAACCTGTGGGCCCACATGACGCTGCTGGAAAACGTCATCGAGGCGCCGGTCCACGTGCTCGGCAAGTCGAAGCAGGAAGCCACCGCCCATGCCCGCCAGCTGCTCGAACGGGTCGGCCTGGGCGAGCGCGCCGACTACTACCCCGCCCAGCTGTCCGGCGGCCAGCAGCAGCGCGGCGCCATCGCCCGGGCGCTGGCCATGGACCCGGAGGTGATGCTGTTCGACGAGCCCACCTCGGCACTCGACCCGGAGCTGGTCGGCGACGTGCTCAAGGTGATGCGCGACCTGGCCGAGGAGGGGCGTACCATGATCGTGGTCACCCACGAGATGGCCTTCGCCCGCGACGTTTCCACCCAGGTCATCTACCTGCACCAGGGACAGGTCGAGGAAGCCGGGCCGCCCGAGCAGGTGCTGGGTAACCCGCGTTCCGAGCGACTCAAGCAGTTCCTGGCTCCCAAGCACTGAGGCGCCCGCACGAGGAGATCTCCATGATCGATCTGCACGGCTACGGCCCGCGCCTGTTCGAAGGCGCCCTGATCACCGTCGAACTGGCGGTGCTGTCGCTGCTCCTGGCCGTCGTGCTGGGGCTCGCCACCGCCACCGCCAAGATGTCGCGCCACTGGTGGCTGCATCGGCTCGGCACCCTCTATACCACCCTGATCCGCGGCGTGCCGGACCTGGTGCTGATGATGCTGCTGTTCTTCGGCGGTCAGATCGGCATCAACATGTTCACCGACTGGCTCTACTACCAGTTCGACGTGGACATCTTCATCAACGTCAACGAGTTCGTCGCCGGGGTGGGCACCATCGGCCTGATCTTCGGCGCCTACATGGGCGAGACCTTCCGCGGCGCCTTCCTGGCCGTGGACAGCGGCCAGATCGAGGCCGGGCGCGCCTACGGCATGAGCCACTGGCTGGTATTTCGTCGCATCCGCTTCCCGCAGATGATGCGCCACGCCCTGCCAGGTTTGTCCAACAACTGGATGGTGCTGCTCAAGACCACCGCCCTGGTGTCGGTGATCGGGCTGTCCGACATGGTTCGCGTCGCCGCAGAGGCCTCGAAGGCAACCCGCGAGCCCTTCACCTTCATGATCATCGTCGCGGTCATCTACCTGCTGATCGCCAGCGTCTCCGAGTGGGGCTTCGCGCGGCTGCAGAAACGCTATGACATCGGCTACGGGGAGGCAGACTGATGGACGCCCTGATGAACTGGCTCGAGGCCCAACTGGCCGACAACAGCATCTTCACCCTGCAGACGCTCTCCTACTACGGCGACGGCCTGGTCACCACCGTCCAGCTGGTGTTCATGTCGCTGATCATCGGCCTGGTGATGGCGATTCCCCTGGCCATCGGTCGCGGCTCCAAGAAGGCCTGGATCCGGCTGCCGATCTTCTTCTACTGCTACGTGTTCCGCGGCACGCCGCTGCTGGTGCAGCTCTACCTGATCTACTACGGGGTGGTGTTCATCGAGGGCATCCAGGACACCTGGCTGTGGGTGATCCTCGAGAAGCCTTTCGTGCCGGCGTTGATCGCCTTCACCCTCAACACCGGGGCCTACACCACCGAGATCTTCCGTGGCGCCATCAAGTCCACGCCAAGGGGCGAGATCGAGGCGGCCCGCGCCTACGGCATGTCCTGGGGCCTCATGCTGCGGCGCATCGTGCTGCCCAGCGCCTTCCGACGCGCGCTGCCGGCCTACGGCAACGAGGTGATCTTCATGCTCCATGCCAGCGCCATCGCCAGCGTGGTGACCATCATGGACCTCACCGGCGCGGCGCGCTTCGTCTATGCACGCTTCTACGCGCCCTTCGACGCCTTTCTGTTCGTGGCGGCGATCTACCTGTGCCTGACCTTCTCGATCATCTACTTCTTCCGCCACCTGGAGAAGCGGCTGCTCGCCCACCTCAAGCCGGCCAGCGGCTGAGGCCAGCGTCAAACAAGCGTTGGGAACCGACGTTCGTTCCCGATCTTTCGGCCCGTCCGACCTTCCGCTAAGGTGGGCGGGTCACCATCCCAGAGTCGCCGCCCACAAGGTGGACCATCAACAACAAGGGGAATCCCTCAATGAAGATTCAGAAGATCCTGAGCCTCGGCGTGCTGAGCGCCGCCATGATCGCCGGCGTCGCCAACGCCGAGGTGCGCGACATCCGCATCGGCGTCGACGTGCCCTACGAGCCGATGGAGTACCGCACGCCCGAGGGCGAGTTGACCGGCTTCGACATCGAGCTGGGCAACGCCCTGTGCGCCGAGATCGGCATCCAGTGCGAGTGGGTCGTCCAGGGCTGGGACGGCATCATTCCGGGGCTGCAGGCGCGCAAGTACGACGCCATCATGTCCTCGATGACCATCAACGAGCAGCGCCGTGAACAGGTGCTGTTCTCCGACCCCTACATCACGCCGCCCTCCGCCTGGTTCGCGCCGGCGGACAGCGAGATCACCACCCCCGACGCCGAGTCCCTGGAAGGCAAGTCCATCGGCGTTCAGCGCGGCACCCTGCAGGACAACTACGTCACCGACCTGTACGGCGACGTGGCCGACGTGAACCGCTACGCCACCGCCGACGACATGGTGCTGGACATGGACGCCGGCCGCCTCGACATCGTCTTCCTCGACTTCCCGATCGGCAAGTCCACCCTGCTCGACAGCGAGGCCGGCAACTACAAGACCGTCGGCGAGAAGATCAGCGAGCCGGTGAAATACTTCGGCGAAGGCTTCGGCATCGCCTTCCGCCAGCGCGATGAGGAGCTGGCACAGGCCTTCAACGAGGCCCTGGCAACCCTCAAGGACAACGGCACCTACGAGGAGATCGAAACCAAGTACTTTGGTGAATAAGGGCGTTGGTGAATAAGGCCTTCATCAACTCAGATGGAGGCATCTGAACTCCATCACATTGCGGCTTCTGTCTTCAGGGGCCGCAATGCTCAGCGCCAAAGACGCTGCATGGCACTTCACGAACGCTGCCCATGTCTTCGACAGGCCGCCTCATACTTCTCACCATGACAACAGATGCGCCATGCACCTCATGGAGACTGTGGCAAGTTTTTTCGAAAACGCCCTGGCGAGACGCCAAACAGTTGACTGAAGCAGCGCCGAAAGTGAGAAATATTAACAAAACCCGTCGCAACGGCAATATCGGCAAGCGTCTTGTTGGTATGTTGCAATAGCTGACGAGCTTGAGTAAGCCGCAATTCCAGATAGTAACGTGACGGTGACGTGTCGAGATGACTCCCGAACAGCCGCTCCAACTGACGTCTCGAGATACCCACACAGTCCGCCAACTCCTCTACCGATAGCGGCTCATCGATATTGTTTCGCATTAACTCCAGCGCGCTTTTCAGGGACTTTGGCAGCAAGTTGTTACGATCGATGCTAATGGCAGAAATATCAATCACATCCGATTTCTTGTCGCAGCTCAAGACTTCCTCTATCGCACTGATGCAAGCACCATCACAGTCACGACTGAGAATCGACAGCATCATATCCAAGGAGCTATTGGCTCCGGCACAGCTCACTCGATCACGATCCACCACATAACTCTGCTGGGAAATCTTCACCCCAGGGAATTCTTCCGACATCATGGCTCGCCCATCGGGATGGAATGCACATTCGTACCCCTCCAACAAGCCGGCTTCAGCGATGAAATAAGAGCCGTTCCATAGCCCACCCAGCACACAGCCCACATGATCCGCGGTTTTCAACTTGGCTCTCAATCGAGGAGGAGAACACATCTCAAGGCGATAACCACCGCAGAGAATCAGGTAGTCGAAAGTATCTTCTTCGAGATCTTCCAAAGAATAATCTACCGCAACCTCAATACCTAAATCGCTGACGACTTTTCCTCCGACATCCGCGGCACTCACGACGGAAAACTCATAGATAATATTCGATCTCACCAAGTTAGCAGTCACCAAGGCATCAAGCGCGCCCGTAAATGCCATCAGAGAAAAATTCTCGAACAAGATAAAAGCAAACCTTCTCTTTTCCACCCCAACTCCCTCGCCAACTTCTAGGTCGACGAAGGGCCTATTCTTGCTAGCCAAAGGGCTTGAAAAACCGAAACCATTATTCATGTTTTTACCGGCGATCATCATCTCTACCAGACTTGCTTGGAAGGCGACAGTGAGGACGCACGCACCAGCCCGGCACTATCGTCGAGTAAGAAAACAATCGACCTGCAATTATTTAACGCACCCGAGCTAAGGCATGCGACAACAACGATGGCAACCCGATAAACAGCAGAAAATAGAAGCACCCTCGACGACGACGCCGAGGGTGCTGCCTATAGCAGGTTGGGCAGCCAAAGAATCAGCTCGGGAAACACGGTAAAGATCCCTACGGCAGCCAGCAGAATCATCCAGTAGGGTAGCGAGGCCCTGGCAGCATCTGGCAGTGTCACCTCATTGCGAGTGATCGAGCAGAGTACGAACAGATTGAGCCCCACCGGCGGCGTGATCATCCCGATCTCCATCAGCAGCGTCACGATGACGCCGAACCAGACAGGGTCGAAGCCCAGGCTGGTCACCATCGGAAACGTGATGGGCAGGGTCATCAGCAGCAGGGAGATTCCGTCGAAGAAGCAGCCAAGCAGCAGGTAGACCAGGACGATCATCAGCAGGATACCGTAGCGATCCAACCCGATTCCGGCGATGGCATCAACGGCAGCCCTTGGCAGTCCGAGAAGGCTCACCGCCTGGGAGAGAATCACCGTGCCGATCAGAATCATGGCGATGGCCCCGAACATCATCGAGGCATGCTTGAAGGCCTCCCACAGCTTCTCGAGATCAAGATCTCCCCACGTCAATCCAAGGACGATGCTGGCCGCCACCCCTAGAGCCGCCGCCTCGGTGGGCGTGGCGATGCCCATGTAGATGGTGCCCAGCACGAAGAAGATCAGGATCGGCAGTGGCCAGACTTCCAGCAGGCCACGGCCCACGGCGCCCCAGTCCATGCTGTCCTCCCGCGGCGGAGAGACCGACGACCCAAGGCTCGAGCGCACCATGATCCAGGCGAAGAACGCCATCGCGATCAGCAGGCCGGGCAGCATGCCGGCCAGGAACAGCTTGCCGATCGACACGTTCTGGGTCGCTCCGTAGATCAACAGCGCCAGGCTGGGTGGGATCAACAGCCCGAGGGTGCCGCCCGCCGCCAGCGTGCCCACGACCATGCTCGGAGAGTAGCCGCGCCGGCTCAGCTCGGGATACCCCACTGAGCCGATCGCCGCCGCGGTCGAGGTGCTCGACCCGCTCACCGCGCCGAACAGCGTGCAGACCGCGATATTGGTGTGCAGCAGCTGCCCGGGGATCCGCCGGAACAACGGCGTCAGACCGTTGTAGACCCGGGTCGAGACGCCGCTGGCCAGCAGGATGTCGCCCAGGAAGATGAACAGCGGCACGGCGCTGAGGGTGAACTCGGTCAGCAGGTTCCACGCCGAGTTGATCGCCAGCGCCGAGGCCCCGCCGGCCTGGAAGTGCAGCAGAATGAAGCCGGTCAGCCCCAGGGCTGCCCCCAGTACGGCGCCACTGCCTAGAAAGACCAGCAGACCGGCGCTCAGAATCGCCCAACTCATGACAGGCCCTCCTCGGATGAAGCCGCATCGCGGCCAGACAGCCCTTGCAGCCCGTTTCTGACGATGATCAGGATGCACAGCAGCATCGACAGCGGCATCAGCGCCATCCAGGGCCACAGCAGCACCCCGCTGATCTCGGAACGAGAGCCGATCTGCAGCGAAAAGACCATGAAATCCCAGGCCTCGTAGGCGAAGATGCCAGCGAAGGCGACGAAGATCGCATTGGCAAAGATGTCGGCCGCCACGGCCAGCCGCGGGGAGAACGTGCGCACCAGCATATCGATGCGAATGTGCTGACTGGTATTCAGCACATGGGGAAGCGACAGGAACGAGAGAGACAGAAACAGCAGGCCGGAAAGCTCATCGGAAAACCCGATGGGGCTTCCGGCCAGATATCTCATCAGGGTGCTGACCAGCACCAGGCCGGTCATGAACACCCCTCCACACACACCTATCAGAAAAACCCCATATACCAGTCTGTCCAACCAGGTAGACAAGACTTTCATGAAATGCCTCTTCTGTCGGTGACGACTTACTGGGAATCGCTCTGTAGCTCACCGGTCACGGTGTCGTAGTAGCGAATGCCCTCGTCGCCGGCTTCGCTGGCCATTTCATGCCAGGCTTCCCAGGCGGCGTCCACGAAGGTCTGCACGTCCTCGTCCGAGAACGCCGGCAGCACGGTGATACCCATGGCTTCGCGCTCCTCGCGGGCCTCGGCCTCGCGCTCGGGATCCACCGCCTTGTCACGGGTCTCCTGCCAGATCTGTTCACCGGCCCGCGTCAGGATCTCCTGCTGCTGCTCATCCAGGCTGTTCCAGGTGCGATCGCTGACACCAAACATCCAGGGAGAAGCCGCCCAGGGATGCAGGTAGGCCTCGTAGTCGGTCACTTCCTGCAGGGAAACCGTCTTGGCCACGGTCGAGAGATAGTAGGCACAGTCCACGACCCCGGTCTGCAAGGCCAGGTACATGTCGTTCTGGGGAATCACCTGGGCCGAGATGCCAAGGCGGTCGAAAGTATCGACGAGATGGCCCGACCAGACCCGTACCTTCTTGTCGCGCAGCCCCTCGAGAGTATTGACCGGCTCCTTGCAGTGCAGGCCCACGTCGAATACCGGGGCGACGACGCCACCAACGGTATGGACGCCCCAGTCGGCATAGCCCTCGCGATACAGCTTGCGCAGAGTGGGCAGTATGTCGAGGTGCTGCTCCGCCTCGGTAATCGCGCCCTGGGCGTAGATGGAGGCCATTTCCGGGGCGTCACGGTTGTAGTACTCGCCGTACATCAGCGCCATGTCGACCATGCCGCGCTGCATGATGCGCAGCATGTCGACTTCCTTCAGGCCCAGCGACCCCGCATGGTAGACATCGACCTGCAACTGGCCGTCGGAATACTCGTCGACCAGCTCTGAGAAACGCTCCAGGTAGGCCGCCTCGGGGCGCGACTCGGCCAGACCGCTGTGAAACTTCAGTGTCCGAACGTCGGACCAGGCCTGAGTTGCGGCCCCCATCAGCGCCAGTGAGACGCTTGCCGCCAGCATTGTTTTTTTCACTTCAGGTTCCCTTGGTTGGAAAACTCTTTAAGAACCTCTCACAAAGCCAGGCTGACACTGGCACTGAATGCGAACAAAAGGGTGCCATATGCGACAAACTGTGCACTTTCATCTCTCGCCGGTGTCACATTCGTTTCGTCTTGCCGAATCACCCCCTCGCCTCCGGGCACGACATTCCTAGTCGGCCAAACGCCAACGGCCCCGACAGTGTCGGGGCCGTTGGCGTCATGGTCCGGCGTTGCCTCGAGTGACGTCGATCACACCCTTGGATGCACGCCGGGCACATGGTCGTCCCCGGTCTGGGCCAGGGCCGATGCGTCCTCTGCTGGCGGATGCGCCAAGGCATCGAGGATGCCGCACTCGGCGGCGGAACTCTGCCCCTGACAGCGCTCGCGCAGCGCCTGCAGCGCACGCTCCAGTGCCTGGAGCTGGGCAATGCGCGCCGCCACGTGCTCCAGGTGTGCGTCGATCAAGGCGTCGGCTTCGTGACAGGGCCGATCGGGATGATCATGGCAGTCCAGCAGGGCCCGGATCTCGCCCAGCGTCATGTCCAGCGCCCGGCAGTGACGAATGAAGGCCAGGCGCTCGACATGGGCCTCGCCGTAGAGGCGGTAGTTGGCCTCGCTGCGCGCCGGCTCGGGCAGCAGCCCTTCGCGTTCGTAGTAGCGGATGGTGACGACGCGGCAGTCGGTGAGCCGCGCCAGTTCGCCGATCTTCATGACAAGCTCCGGTGAAGACTTTCCCCTATAGTGACTATAGGCCAGGCGTCGGGCAAGCCGCTGGCGGTGCCGTCCCCGGACGGCGACACCCGATGCAGAGAATCGACAAGCGCCTATTTTTGCCGAACCGCTCTCTCGCTCGCCGGTCACCGAAAGGGTCACTCATACCGGGAGATCACGATGCCGCTCGCTGCCAATGCCGATGCCACCGTCACCCGCCCCTCCTCGGCCTGGACCGGCTGGGGCCAGTGGCTGGCGCTGGTCACCATGACCCTCGACCACCTGGCCCGCTACGCCATGCCCGACGCCTGGCACATGGGCTGGATCGACTCCTCGCTTGGCCGCGTCGCCTTCCCGCTGTTTGCCGCCATGGTCGCCTGGCACGGACTCTTCAACACCCGCGATCCGTTGCGCTATGCGCGGCGCGTGCTGGTGATCGGGCTGATCGCCCAGTTGCCCTACGCGCTGATGCCCCGCGACGTCGACGGGCTGATCCTCAATATCTGCTTCACCCTGTCGCTGGGCCTGATCGGCGGCGCCTGGCTGCAGGGACTCCCGGGGCGGCTGGCGAACGGCACCGCCCCCTGGCGTGCAGTCGCCGAGGGGCTCGGCGCGCTGGCGGTCTGGGCCCTGGCAGGCCAGGTCGTCGAATACGGCCACCTGGGCCTGCTGATGATTCCGTTCTACATGCTAGCCTTGCGCAGCCTTCACTCGTCCGGCAGCGGGCTGAACGAGCACCTCGCGAGCGTCGCCGCCGCACTGCCGGTGCTGGTCACCGCCGGCTTGATGAACAGCTCCGGGATGGCCAAGACCGTCACCGTCGCCACCTGCCTGGCGGTCCTGCTGCTGGCTGCCGGCGCCCACCGCCTCTCGCCCCGGGTGCCTGTGCAAATGCCTCGCCGCCTGTGGCTGGCCTGGTATCCCGCGCACTTCGCCGCCATCGCGCTATGGCTGGGGCTCACCGGCGGTCTTGCCGGTGCCTGATGTCGATCGGCTATATCCCCTGAGCGTTCCCGCCCGGCCCCGGGCGTTGCGCCGCGCCGGCGATCACCTCGAAGCCGCCGACCACTTCCAGCAGCTCGGCGGTGATCAGCGCCTGCCGGGCGCGGCGCAGTTCCTGGGTGAGGGTATCGAGGCGCTCGTCCAGGTTGCGCTGGGCGGCCTGCATGGCACTGCGCCGGCTGGCATGCTCGCTGGCCAGGGACTCCGCACAGGCGCGAAACAGCGAGACGAACAGCAGCTGCCCCACCAGCCGTCGCAGCAGGACCCCGGGGGCCATGCGAAAGCCGGGCAGGCGTCGCGACGGCCAGGCCGGCGCCTCGGTACGCGAGTAACGGTGCAGGTCTACCGGCAGCAGGGAAAGGGTCACCGCTCCGGCAAGCTCGGCGCCGCTGCGGCGATGATGAAATAACACAATCCGCTGGACGCCCTGCTGTTCCCAGGCATCGACGCGCTCGAGCAGCGCCTGCACCGTGCGGGTAATACGCGCCGCCGAGCCTGGCATCTCCAGGCAGGCTTCGCAGACCTGCCCCCGGTCGGCGAGTCCGTCGGCCGCCCGCGCCCCCACCGCCAGCCACCGGCAGCGTGAGGGCGTTTCCAGTTGCGACAGCGCATGGTCGACGATCGCCTCATTGAAACGCCCGCACAGGCCGTGGTCGGAGCCGAACACGATGGCCCCCACAGGCATCGTCGGCGGCGGTATCGCCACCGCTGGCACCGCCACGTCACGCAGCACGGCCTGCAGCCCCAGCTCGACGGTGGTGGCATAGCCGGCCAACGCCTCCGCGGCCTGCTCGTACTGGCGGATGCTCGCCGACGACAGCGACTTCATGGTCCTGACGATGGTATGCAGCTCGCGCAGCGTGCCCAATTGTCCCTGCAGCGTTTCGAGCGCTTCCATGTCGTCACTCCCCCGGCGTCGCAGCGAATCCGGCCAGTGCCTCGCCGGCGACCGCCAGCAGTTGCTCCCACTGGGCCGCCTCCAGCGCCTGGCCGGTGTCCAGGCGCCGGCAGGCCTCGTCCAGCCGCTCGAGCACTCGCTGTCGAACGGCCGCCTCGCCCTCGGCGATCCTCGCCAGCGGCAGGGCATCGAACAGCCCGGCGTTGACCGCCTTGAGCACCGCCAGCTGCTCGGCGACGGACGCCGGGCGGTGTTCCGGCTGCCGGAGAACCTCTCGCACGCGCCGCCCGTGCTCGATCGCCCGTCGCGTGGGGTCGTCCAGGCGGGTGGCGAAGCGCGAGAATGTTTCCAGCTCCTCGAACTGGGCATGGGCGAGGCGCAGGTCGCCGGACACCTCGCGAAAGGCCGGATACTGGGCCGCACCGCCGACCCGCGACACCGAACGCCCCACGTCGATGGCCGGCAGTTGGCCCTTGTGGAACAGGGTCGGCGACAGGTAGACCTGGCCGTCGGTGATCGAGATCAGGTTGGTGGGAATATAGGCCGACATGTCCTGCCCCTGGGTCTCGATGATCGGCAGCGTGGTCAGCGAGCCGCCGCCCTGCGACGCCGCCAGGTGCGTCGAACGCTCCAGCAGCCGCGAATGGATGTAGAAGATATCGCCGGGGAAGGCCTCGCGCCCGGGCGGCCGCCTGGCCAGCAGCGACAGCTCGCGATAGGCCCGCGCATGCCGGGTCAGGTCGTCGATCACCAGCAGCACGTCGCGCCCCCGTGCCATGAAATACTCCGCCATGCTCATGGCGGCATAGGGAGTGATGAAGCGCAGCCCCGCGGTGTCGGCGTCCGACGCCACCACCACCAGGGTGTGGGTGAGCGCTCCGGAGGTGCGCAGGGTGTCCACCACCCGCGACACCGCGGTGCCGCGCTGGCCGACCGCACAGTAGATACACAGCACGCCGCTGTCGCGCTGGTTGAGGATGGCGTCCACGGCCACCGAGGTCTTGCCGGTCAGTCGGTCACCGACGATCAGTTCACGCTGGCCGCGGCCGATGGGGATGAGGGCATCGATGACCTTGATGCCGGTCTGCAGCGGCGCCTCGACCGGCGCCCGGTCCAGCACGCCCGGGGCCGGCCGCTCCACCGGCCAGCGCTCGAGCTCGCCGAGCGGCTCGCCGCCGTCGAGCTCCCGGCCGGTGGCGTCGATCACCCGGCCGAGCAGCGCCTCGCCCACCGGGGTATCGGCCTCGCGGCCGGTGGCGCGGACCCGGCTCCCGGCGGCGAGACTCGGTGGATCATCCAGCAGCATGACCTCGACCGCCTCCGGCGCCAGGTCGAAGACGATACCCGCAGTGCCATCGGCGAAGGTCACCAGTTCCTCGGCGGTAACGCTCGGCAGCCCCTCGACGCGAGCGATCCCGCCGCCGATCTCGACCACACGCCCCACTTCCTGCAGGCGCAGTCCGAGCCGCGTGTGCGCCGCCGCCGCCGACAACCGCTCGAGGGTATGCGTCAACCGCGCCTCCAGCCGCCTCTCCGCCATCGTGCTATCCGGCTTCCTGCTCGACGGCCACCACCCGCGTGTCCTGTCCGAGCCGCTCGTGCAGCGTCTCCAGGTAGTCCGCCAGGCTCCAGCCCAGTCGGTGTCCCCCGCGGACCAGCTCGATGCCGCAGATCAGCTCCGCCGAACGGATCAGACGCACCTCCGCCGTCGCGTCGATCCGACCACGGACCGCATCAACGAGGCGTGCCTCGATCTCCGGTGACGGCGCGAAGGAGGTGGCCACGCTGATCGCGCCCCGCGCCCCGCCCAGCGACCGCCGGGCGTTATCGTCCAGGGCCTCGAGACGGGCGATGAAGACCTCGACGGCCCGGGTCTCGAGATCCGCCCCGGCGAGTTCCTGCAACGCCTGGCGCAGGACGCTCTCGACGCTCGCCAGGGCGCGCTGGCCGACGCGGTCGAGCAGTCCCTCACGCTCCTCGTCCCACTGGCGCTGCCAGTCGGCCCGGCGGGCCGCCACCTCGTCGCGGGCCGCCTCGAGCCACTGGTGGCGGCGATGCTCCGCTTCCTTCTCCGCCGCGTCGAACAGCGCCTCACGACGGCTCGCCAGCTCGGCCTCCCGCTGACGATAGCCCTGGAGGCTGGCCGCGGCCTCGGCCTCTCGCTGGCCGGCCTGCTCGAGGCGCTCGCGGATGCCCGTCTCGCGCCGCTCCATGGCACGCAGCACCGGCCGGTAGAGGAAACGCTTGAGCAACCACACCAGGATCAGGAAATTGACCACCTGCGCCGAGACCGTCAGCCAGTCGATCGCCATGGCTCAGCCCCCCGTCGCCGCGACGTGATCCCAGAACGGGTTGGCGAAGATCAGGATCATCGACACCACGAAACAGTAGATGGCGGTGGACTCGATCATCGCCAGCCCCACGAACAGGGTGCGGGTCAGGGTGGCGGCCTCGTCGGGCTGCTGGGCGATGGCCATGAGCGCCTGGGCCACCGCCCGCCCCTCGGCCAATGCCGGCCCGATGCAGCCGATCGAGATGGTCAAACCGGCGGTGACCACCGACACCATGCCGATGAGGGTGAGGCTATCCATGATCGTTTCCTCCGTCGGTGGGCCGGCGGCCACGGCGGCTCGCCCGCTGCGCGGACGCGGCGGAGGCGATGTACACCATGGCCAGCACGGCGAAGATATAGGCCTGGATCATGCCGGTCAGCAGCCCCAGCAGCTGCATGAGCACGGGAAAGACGTAGGGCGTGAGGCTGAGCAGGATCGCCACGATCAGCGTGCCGCTCATGATGTTGCCGTACAGGCGCACCGCCAGCGCGACGGTGCGTGACAGCTCGCCGATGACGTTGAACGGCAGCATCAGCCAGCTGGGCGTGAGGTAGTGACGCAGGTAGGCCACCGGCCCCTCCCGAGCGATGCCGTACAGTGGCACCGCCACGAACACGCAGATCGCCAGCGCCGTGGTCGTCGACAGCGAGCCCATCGGCGAGGTGAAGCCGGGCACCACCTCGAGCAGGTTGGAGACGGCAATGAACAGGAACAGCGTGCCCACGAACGGCCGGTAGCGTCCCGGTTCCTGGTGGCTGACCTGGCGGATCTGGTCGTCGATGCCGGTGACCAGGACCTCCAGCAGATGCTGCCAGCGCGACAGTGAAGGCCCCTCGGACAGGCGCCGCGTCAGCCACCAGGCGCCCAGGGTCAGCAGCCCCATCACCAGCCAGGTGTCGACCAGGGTGGCGGTGAGCGCCGCATCGCCCCAGCGCCAGATCACCTCGCTGTCGGGCCCCAGGGTCATGGCCGCGTCTCTCCGGCCGCCACCCGCGGGCCCAGTCGCCGGGCCAGCGCCCAGCGGGCCAGGGCAAAGCCCAGCACCCCGACCAGGCCCGCCGAGGCGCCGCCACGGCTCACCAGCCACAGCAGCCCGCCCAGCGCCAACGCGAAACGCAGCGCCGCGCTGGCCAGCAGCCAGATGCCCGGATGGCGAGCCACTGCCAGGCGCCGTACCGTCAGCCACAGACCGGCGAAGAACATCAGCCCAAGCCCCGCTCCAGCCAACAGGGCGCCCGCCAGCAGCGGCCAGTCCAGTGCGGTCAACGCTTCAGTCGTCATAATGAGACTCCTGTCGGACCCAGTACCAGGCGTTGAGGCAACCCAACGCCACGCCGATGAACAGGAAGGTCAGCGTCCAGGACGCCGCGCCCTCGGTGCGACGATCCAGCCAGGCACCCAGGGCGATGCCTGCCAGGGTGGGAATCGCCACCGACCAGCCCACCAGGCCGAACATGCCCAGCCCGAACCAGGCCGCCCGATGGCCGCGGGCCCGGGCGCGGCGCTTGCGCTCGGCGTGCCGGCCCACTTCGTGGCCGAGCCGGCTGCCCTCGTGCGGGCGCCGGCGGGGTCCAGGCGGCTCAGCCATGGCGGGATTCCTGCAACTGGCGGAAGCGGCGCAGGGTGCCCGCCTCGAGGCGAGCCAGGGTGGAGCGGGTCCGTCGCGCCTGGTCGTCGAGGGCCAGGAATCGCGCCTCGACCAGCGCCTGCAGCGCCCCGAGGTCCTCGCCGCGCACCCCGTTTGGGGTCGAGACCCGCACCGTCTGGCCGCATTTCACCAGCAGGCCACGATCCACGGCCAGGCAGCGTTCACGGTCGGCGGCGTCGTGAAACAGCAGCACCCCCGGCACCAGCGCGGCCACGAAGTCCAGGTGGCGCGGCAGCAGGCAGAAGGCGCCATCCTCCGCCACGGCGAGGACCCGCCGCGCCGGTTCGTCGACCAGCACCTCGGTGGGCAGCAGCACCTGCAGCCGCATGCTGCCGTCAGGCGCCAGCGCGCTCGCCATGGGCGGCCTCCTTCGCGGCATCCCTCGCCTCGTCGACTCTTGCCTCATCAACCGGGCCAATCATGTACAGGGCCTGTTCGGGCCGGTCGCTGAACTCATCGGCGAGAATTCGCTCGCAGCCCTCCAGGGTCGCGCCCAGCGCCACCCGGCGGCCGCCCTTGCCGGTGAACTGCCCGGTGGTGAAGAACGGCTGGGTCAGGAAGCGCTCGAGGCGCCGCGCCCGGCTCACTGTGGCCCGGTCCTCTCGCGACAGCTCCTCGAGCCCCAGCATGGCGATGATGTCCTTGAGGTCCTCGTACTCGGCCAGGATCGCGCGCACGGCCTGGGCCAGCCGATAGTGGCGCTCGCCTACCACCCCCGGGTTGAGCATCTTGGAATCGGTCTGCAGCGGGTCGATGGCCGGATAGAGCCCCTGGCTGGCGCGCTGGCGAGACAGCACGATGGACGCCGAGAGATGGGCGAAGATGTGAGTGGCAGCGGGATCGGTCAGGTCGTCGGCCGGCACGTAGACCGCCTGCACCGAGGTGATGCTGGCGCCCCGCGCGCTGCAGATGCGCTCCTCGAGCTCGGCCAGCTCGCTGGCCAGGGTGGGCTGGTAGCCGACCCGAGAAGGAATGCGGCCCATCAGCCCCGAGACCTCGGTGCCGGACTGCACGAAACGAAAGATGTTGTCGATCAACAGCAGCACGTCGCGTCGCGCCACGTCTCGGAAATACTCGGCGATCGACAGCGCCGCGTGGCCGACCCGGAAGCGCGCTCCCGGGGGCTCGTTCATCTGACCGTAGATCAGCACCGTCTTGTCGAGCACGCCGGAATCGGCCATGGCGCGGTACATGTCCTCGGCCTCACGCAGCCGCTCGCCGATGCCGCAGAACAGGCTGACCCCGGCATACGCCTGGGCCATGTTGTGGATCAGCTCGTTGATCAGCACCGTCTTGCCGACCCCGGCTCCACCGAACATCCCGGCCTTGCCGCCGCGCTCCAGCGGCGCCAGCAGGTCGATGGCCTTGATGCCGGTCTCGAAGATCTCGTCGGCGGTGGCACGCGCGGCAAGCGACGGCGGCGGGCGATGGATCGGCCAGCGCCGCTCGGTCGGCAGCGGCCCCAGGCCATCGATCGGCTCGCCGAAGACGTCGAGCATGCGCCCCAGCAAGGCCTCGCCCACCGGAATCGTCAGCGGACCGCCGGTATCCTCGACCGGCATGCCGCGCCCCAGCCGACGCGTCGGCTGCAGGGCGATGCAGCGCACCGTGCCGGGATCGACATGCGCCTGGACTTCCAGCACCACCCCAGGCGGCGCCCCCGCGCGCAATTGGCGACCGCGCGGCGGCAGGCCAGCGGCGAAGCGCACGTCGACCACGTTGCCACGCACGGCCGTCACCTCACCCGCCGGCTCGACGAGTCCCTGGCTCATTCTCTGATCGGCCCTCATGTATCGCCCGGTCTTCAGTGTATGCCAGGCTTGCCCGCCCAATGCGGGGACAGATCAAGAAAACGGTGCACACCGGGAGGAGCCACTAGCGGGCCGAGCGTCAGCCGATGCGGGCGTCGCGCGCCTCGACCAGGAAGACCTTGAAGGCCTGCCAAAGGAGGCTGCGGTAGCGCTCGGGATGCCATACCAGCGAGAAGGTGCGGCGCAGGGTCAGCTCGCTGTCGAGTGCCACCAGCTCGCCGCGCTCGAGCTCGCCGGCCACGCCGAGCGCCGACAGGCAGCCCAGCCCGAGGCCGGCGAGCACTGCCTGCTTGATCGCTTCATGCTGGCCGAGCGCCATGCGTACTCGGGGTGACACGCCGCGCCGGCGCATGGCCTGTTCGAAGACCTCGCGGGTGCCCGAACCGGGCTCGCGCAGGATCCAGGCGGCCGCGGCCAGGGCGTGATCGTCGAGCCGTTCGCGGCTCGCCAGCGGATGCCCCGGAGCGGCCACCACCACCAGGCGATCCTCGCACCAGGGCTCGCTGACCAGGGCCGGCTCCCGACACTCGCCCTCGATCAACCCCAGGTCGGCTTCCAGGCGCAGCACGTCGCCGATCACCTCATGAGTGTTGCGTAGCCGCAGGCGCAGATCCGTGCGGGGATGCGCCTCGCTGAAACGCCCCACCAGGTCGGGCAGCAGGTAGGTGCCCACGGTGGCGCTGGCCGACACGCCGAGCACCCCATGCAGCTCGCCTTCCGGCTCGCGCGCGGCGGCGACGAAAGCGGCCATGCCGTCGAGCAGTGCCTCGGCGCGCGGCAGCAGGCTGCGCCCCAGGTCGTTGAGTACCAGCCGGCGGCCGGGGCGCTCGAACAACGCCACGCCAAGCTGGCGCTCCAGGTCGGAAAGCGCCTGGCTGGTGGCCGATTGGGACAGCGACAGCTCCTCCGCGGCGGCGCTCACGGTACCGAGTCGTGCCACGGCGGCGAAGACCTGAAGCTGGCGGAAGCTGACCTGGGGCGTCATATCGGTTTTTCCGAAGAGAGGTTTCGTTATTAGCTGATAACCATATGAGCTATCAGTGCCTAGCATGACGATAACGCACCGCGCTCACAACACCCGCCCCTCACACCGTCCGGAGCCCGATCTCATGTGGCAAGGCCTATTGATCTGTACCCTGCTGACCATCGCCGGCACCGGCCTCGCCCGGCTGCCGATACTCGCCGAGGCCAGCGTGAGCCCGCTGGTCCTTGCCCTACTGCTGGGCATCGTGGCCGGCAATGTGCCGCTTTCCCGGCGCCTGTCTCGACGCCTGACACTGGCCGGGCCGGGGTTGGCCTTCGCCACCCGCCGACTGCTGCGCGGCGGCATCGTACTGTTCGGCCTGTCGCTCACGCTCCAGCAGGTGGTCGGACTGGGGCCGAAGGTGCTGCTGCTGGATGCGCTGGTCATCACCAGCGTGCTGTGCGCCGGCTACCTGATCGGCACCCGCCTGCTGGGACTGGATCGCGACACGGCGCTGCTGACCAGCGCCGGCAGCGCCATCTGCGGCGCCGCGGCGGTATTGGCGACCGAGTCGACCATCCGCTCGCGCCCCGCGGCCACGTCCATGGCCGTGGCCACGGTGGTGCTGTTCGGTTCGCTGGCGATGCTGGTCTACCCGCTGCTGTATCCGCTGATAGGCATGGATGAGGGCCTGTTCGGCGTCTATATCGGTGCCACCGTCCACGAGGTCGCCCAGGTGGTGGCCGCCGGCGAGGCGGTGGGCCCGGACGCCCTGGCCAATGCGGTGATCGTCAAGCTGGTGCGGGTGATGCTGCTGGTGCCCTTCCTGCTGATCGTCGGCCAGTGGTGGCTGCGTCATCGAGCGGAGCCCATCGACGCCGATGGCGGCGAACCGGCCAGGCTGGTGATTCCCTGGTTCGCCTTCGGCTTCCTTGCCATGGTGGCATTCAACAGCCTGGTCGCCCTGCCCGCCCCGCTCCATTCAGCACTGGTACAGCTCGGCCAGCTGTCGTTGACCATGGCCATGGCAGCGCTGGGCTTCGAGACACGCCTCGAGAAACTGCGCGCCCTGGGGCTGCGCCCCTTCTTGCTGGCGCTGATCCTGTTCGGGCTGCTGGTGGGCGGCGGCGGGGTGGCCAGTTGGCTGCTGATGGGTTGAAGGGTTAAGAAGGAAGAAGGAAGAGCCAAGAGACAGGCCTGAGGAAGTCGACGTGAGGAGACAGGCGAAGGCCGCGCCCGGGGGCGCGGCCTTTTTCATCTCAGCCGATGAGGCGACGCCTCACTCGAAGCTGAAGCTCGGCGCCGGGGCATCGGGCAGCAGGGCTGCGCAGGCACGGACCTTGTCCAGCAGCGCCTCATGGGTCGGTGCCACCAGGTTGACGTGGGCCAGCTTGCGACCGGGGCGCTCGCTCTTGTCGTAGCGATGCAGGTGGGCGTCCTCGATCTCCAGCAGCTTCGCCGCCTCACCCTCGCGGCCGATGACGTTGACCATGCAGGTCGGTGCGCGAGCCGCGGTGCTGCCCAGCGGCAGGCCCTGAATGGCGCGCAGATGGTTCTCGAACTGGCTGGTCACCGCGCCGTCCTGGGTCCAGTGCCCGGAGTTGTGCACCCTGGGGGCCATCTCGTTGGCCAGCAGGGCACCGTCGCGGGTCTGGAACAGCTCCAGGGTCAGCACGCCCACGTAGTCGAGCTCGTCGAGCAGCGCCCGGATGTAGTCGTCGGCGGTCTGCTGGACGGCATCGTCCAGGTCCGGCATCGGCGCCACCGAATAGCGCAGGATGCCGTCGACGTGGACGTTCTCGGCCATCGGGTAGAAGACCACCTCGCCGTCGCGACCGCGCACGGCGATGATCGACACCTCGCGCACGAAGTCGACGAAGGCCTCGACGATCAGCCTCGGATGGTTGATCGAGCGCCACGCCTCGGCCGCGTCGGCCGGGTCCTTGATCACCGCCTGGCCCTTGCCGTCGTAGCCCTCGGTGACCGACTTCGCGACCACCGGCGCCCCCAGTTCGCGCACCGCGGCCTCCAGCGCCTCGGCGCTGTCCACCAGGCGATAGGCCGGGGTGGGAATGCCCAGGCGGTCGAACAGCGCCTTCTCCTCGGCGCGATGCTGGCACACCCGAATCGCCTCGCTGGAGGGATGCACGGGCTTGCGCTCTTCGATCGCCTGGACCAGCGAGACCGGCAGGTGCTCGAACTCGTAGGTGACCAGGTCGACCTTGTCGAGAAAGCTCTCGAGGTGCTTCTGATCGGTGTCCACCATCACATCACCGATCCCCGCGCTGGGGTGGCCGGTGGTGTCGAGAAAGGTGAAACGGTTGGCCAGCGGATAGCCCGCCAGGGCCAGCATCCGGCCCAGTTGGCCGGCTCCCAGTACGCCGATGTTCATCGTGGTTGCCTCGCTCGTCGCTCTCGGTCAGGGGGTAGGCCGCGGGTCGGGATTGTCCAGCACCGTCTGGGTCTGCTCGGCGCGGAAGGCCTCCACGGCCTCGCGTACCGTGTCGTCCTGCAGCCCGACGATCTGGGCGGCCAGCAGGCCGGCATTGGTCGCCCCGGCCTTGCCGATGGCCAGGGTACCCACGGCGATGCCGCCCGGCATCTGCACGATCGACAGCAGCGAATCCAGCCCCTTGAGGGACTTGGACTCCACCGGCACGCCAAGCACCGGCAGCGCCGTCTGGGAGGCCACCATGCCGGGCAGGTGGGCGGCACCGCCGGCACCGGCGATGATCACCGAGAGGCCGCGCTCGGCGGCGGACTTGGCATAGTCGAACAACAGGTCCGGGGTGCGATGGGCCGAGACGACGCGGGTCTCGCAGGGCACCCCGAGGCGTTCGAGCATGGCGACCGCATGCTCCATGACCGGCCAGTCGGACTTCGACCCCATGATCACGCCGACCCGCGGCGACTCTTTCGGTGCTGGCATCCTGGGCTCCTCGAAAACGGCAATGGCGCCGCCGCACGGCCGTCGCCGCGGGCAGGTGATGAAAGTGGAAGCCCGCTATTCTAGCAGAGCCGCGCCGCGCCTACCTCTCCTCCCCGCACGGAAACCAGCGCGCGCGGGGAGGCTCGGGGCTCGGCGTCGTCCGCAGATACGTCGCCGTCGGGCGACAGCGGGTTTCAACCTTCCTGCAGATTACCTTGGTAGGGTCATAGTCAAAGCGGTCGACAGGACGCGGCCGCTCAGCCCCACACGGACAACGTGCAGAAGGAGACCGACCATGAAGCGTCATCTTTTCATCGTGGCAGCCCTGACCGGCACCCTGGCGCTGGCCGGCTGCGACAAGGCCGACGACACCGAACAGGATGCCCAGGCCGAGACCACCCAGACCGAACAGAGCGCCCAGGGCGAGCAGACTGCCCAGAGCGAACAGACTGACCAGAGCGATACGAACCAGGACACGCAGCAGGCCAGCAAGACCCTCGACGGCGTCCTGGAATTCGCCGCCACCGACACCCCGCTGCCGGACGACGCCCAGGTCGTGGTTAGCCTGCGCGACGAGGCCCTGGCGGATGCCCCGGCCACCATCATCACCGAGACCAACGTGGACGCGTCGGGCAACGGCCCGGTCGAGTTCAGCCTCGACTATCCGACCGATCAGGTGGATCCCGGTCATGCCCACGCCCTGCACGCCGAGGTCTTCGACGGTGACGGCAACCTGCGCTGGAACAGCCCCGAGCGCCATCCGGTCGAGGTCGGCCCGGAAGCCGAGCAGGCACCGATCACCCTGACCCTGGAGCCGGTGGCCACCGAGGCCATGGCCGGCGAGCCGCTGGAAGAGACCGGTGAGGCACTGGACGAAGCGGGCGACGCCGTCGCCAACACCGCCGGGGAGGCCGTCGAGGCGACCGAACAGGCCGCCGGCGACGCCGCAGAGGCTACCCAGGAAACCGCCGAGGACGCCGCCGAAGCCACCCAACAGGCCGCCGAGGAGACCGCGGAAGAGCTGGACGAAGTGACCCAGGACGACACTCAGTCCACCCAGTAACCCCGCGCTCGATACGACGCGGCCCCGCCCGGAGCTCCGGGCGGGGCCGCGTGTCGTCAGGGGGAAGCTCCGCTTCAGCCGGCCGCCGCCTCGCGACGGCTGGCCAGCCAGTTGCCCCCTAGCGCCAGGGCCATCACCACGGCCCCGGCGACCTCGGCGATCAGGCTCGGATAGAAGACGCCGACGATGGCCGGCAGCAGCACCAGCCGGATCGGCGCCGACATGCGCGTGAACAGGTAGCCCTCCAGGGCCGCCGCGAACGCTCCCAGCGCCAGGAAGGCGGTCAGCGTCGTCCAGGCCAGCAGCGGCAGCGGGCCGCCCATGATGATCTCCGGATTGAAGACCATGAACAGCGGGATCAGGTAGAGGCCCTTGGCGAATTTCCAGGCCTGGAAGCCGGTGTCCATCGGCTTGGCCCCGGCGATCGCCGCTCCGGCGAAGCCGGCCAGCGCAATGGGCGGAGTGACGTTGGAATCCTGGGAGTACCAGAACACCACCAGGTGGGCGATCAGCAGCGGCACGCCGAACTCCGAGGTCAGCGCCGGCCCCACCAGCACGATCAGCACGATATAGCTGGCGGTCACCGGCAGCCCCATCCCCAGCACCAGGCTGGCCAGCAGCACCATGATCAGCGCCAGCAGCAGGTTGCCGCCGGAGAATGCCATCATCATGGCCGAGAACTTGAGCCCCAGGCCGGTCAGCCCCACCACCCCGACGATGATCCCGGCCACGGCACAGGCCATGGACACCGCCACGGCATTGCGGGCCCCGAGCTCCAGGCCCTCGATCACCTTGAGCGCGCCTTTTTTCAGCGCCTGGGTCAACGCCGCGCCGGTGACCGGCTGGCCCCGTTTCGGGGCGACGAACAAGAACCATACCGCGAAGCGCAGCGCCGCCACCGCCAGCATGGTGAGGATGGCGTAGTAGCCCACCCGCATCGGCGACATGTTCATCACCAGCAGCCACACCAGCACCGCCAGCGGCAGCAGGAAGTGCCAGCCGGCGCCCATCACGTCACGCATCTGGGGCAGCTCGCTTCTCGCCATGCCCTGCATGCCCTGCTTGAGTGCGATGATGTGCACGAACAGGTAGACAGTGCCGAAATACATGATCGCCGGCAGGATGCTGACCTTGACCACGTCCAGGTAGGGCATCCGCGTGTACTCGGCGATCAGGAAGGCGCCGGCGCCCATCAGCGGTGGCATGATCTGGCCGCCGGTGGAGGCCGCCGCCTCGATGCCCCCGGCCTGGTGGGGCTTGTAGCCCAGGCGCTTCATCAGCGGGATGGTGAAGGCGCCGGTAGTCACCACGTTGGCGATGGCGCTGCCGGAGATCGAGCCCATGCCGGCAGAAGCGATGACGGCGGCCTTGGCCGGTCCACCGCGCTGGCGCCCGGTGGCGGCGTAGGCCAGGTCGATGAAGAACTTGCCGGCGCCGGTGATCTCCAGGAAGGCGCCGAACAGCACGAAGATGAAGATGTAGGTGGCAGCCACCCCCATCGGCAGCCCGAAGATGCCCTCCTGGCCCAGGTAGAGCTGGCCGACCAGTCGGTCCAGTCCGTAGCCGCGGTGCTCGAGAATGCCGGGCAGCCACTCCCCAAGCCACGGCAGCTCGCCGCGCGGCCCGGCGAAGGCATAGAGGATTGCCAGCACGCCGATGATCGTCATGCCGAGCCCCACCGCGCGGCGGCTGGCCTCGAGCACGGTGATGGTGGCGATGATGCCGACGGTGATGTCGGTCTGGCTCCAGAAGCCGGCGCGGTTGATGATCTCATCAAGGTACAGCGCCATGTAGCCGCCGGTGATCACCGCCCCGGCGAAGAACGCCAGGTCGATCACGCCGCCGACCGCCCCCCGCTTGTGGCGGGGGCCGAATACCGGAAACATCAGGAAGGCCAGCATCATGACCAGCGCCAGGTGGATGCTGCGCTGGTAGAACAGCCCCAGCGGCTGGATGCCGGCCGAATACAGCTGGAACAGCGACAGCGCCACGGCCACCAGACTGATCAGCCACAGCACCGGGCGCGAGTGCGGCGCCTGGCTGCCGGGGACGATGGGGGAAGTGCCCTCTTCGCTCATTGGCGTCTCTCTCGAAGCTACGGTGTCGTATCAGGGATCCGCGATGTCCTGCCCCCGAGGTTCGGGGGCCAGCGCCTCCAGCGCCAACGTCACGCGCTGGTTGGCGGCCCGCTCGCTGAGGCTGACCACCACCGGCGGCTCGGCGGCCATGGCGACCAGGCCATCGGCGTAGCCCTCACCGGCGCTGCAGTCGCGGGCGTCGTCCAGCAACGTCGCCAGACTCGTCCCGTCCCGACGGCTGACCAGACGGTGGTCGACGCGCATCGCCCCGACCCGCAGCCGGTAAGCGTCACCGGGCACCGGCTCGTCGAGAGCCTCGATCCAGTAACCGCCCTGGCCGTCCGAGACCTGGCGACCGCGCCCCGGAATATGATCGAGGCCGGCGGCGAAGTCCGGCAGGTGGCTGCGCTGGAGCACCATGTGGCCTTCGACGTTGCGATAGCAGTCGTGGACGGTGAAGCCCTCCACCGAGTGGTTCCAGGCCAGACACCAGCCGTCGCCTTGCGGCATCGGCAGGCGCACCAGCAGCTGCCCTTCGGCGTCGCGCACGCGCAGTTCATGGCTGGGACAGTCGGCCAGCGCCGGCGGCACCATCGACAGCGCCCCGAGCACCAGGGCCAACCACGACAAGGGGGCGAGCCAGCCGGCTCGCCCCTTGGTCATCGGTGACATGTCGACGGCCCTCAGGGACGCTGACGATCGGCGATCTCGGCGCCGACTTCCTCGTAGTAGCGCAGCGCGCCGGGATGAAAGGCGATCGGCGTGGACTCGACGCTGAACTCGACGGTGGTGTCGTTGGCCGCCGGGTGGATGGCGATCAGTTGATCGGTATGTTCGAACAGCGTCTTGGTGATCTGGTAGGCCAGCTCCTCGTCCATCTCGCTGCTCACCGCCAGCACGTTGGGAATGCCGATGGTCTGCACCGGTTCTTCCATGCCCTCGTAGAGGCCTGACTTGAGCTGGTAGGCGGCGAAGACCGGCTCCTCGGCCTTGGCGTTGGCGACCTCCTCGTCGGAGAGGCCGATCAGACGGATGTCGCGAGTGGTGGCCAGGTTCATGATCGAGCTGGTGGGCGGCCCCACGCTCCAGAAGCCGGCATCGATGTCGCCGTCGCGGATGGCGTCAGCGGTCTCGTTGAAGTTGAGGCGACGCGCATCGATGTCATCATAGGTGATACCGTTGGCCTCCAGCAGGGTGCTGGCGTTGATCTCGGTGCCGCTGCCCGGCGCCCCTACCGACACGATCTTGCCCTTCAGGTCCGACAGCGATTCGATGCCGGAATCCGCCATGGTGACGATCTGCACGGCGTTGGGATAGATCGACGCCAGGGCGCGGATGTTCTCGAGCTTGCGACCCTCGAAGTCACCGGTGCCGTTGTAGGCCTGGTAGACGGTATCGGCCAGGGCCAGCGCCAGGTCGGAGTCACCGCGCCAGATCAGCCCCATGTTCTCCACCGAGGCGCCGGTGACCTCGGCTACGGCGTCGTATCCCTCGACGTGCTCGTTGATCAGCTCGGCCAGGCCGCCGCCGTAGGGATAGTAGGTGCCGCCGGTCCCCCCCGTGGCGATGGACAGCTGCTGCTGGGCCAGGGCCGCGGGGGCCACGACCAGCAGGGTGGCCGCCAGGGCCGTCTTGAGTGCGCGCATGAAGAATCCTCCCTCGCGAATATCGCTGAGCTTGTTGTCCTTGTGGGGCGGTGGGGCCCGGTCAACCACCGAGCGCCAACGCATGCAAAAACGCTAGCAGGCCCCGGGCAAAGCGACCAGACCACCAATGTCGATACGCGCTACTACTTTAGATAATACCGAATCATCGAGAGCATATTGTCCTGACGAGTTGAAAAGCGGCCGGAAGCCCTTGTCCGCGTGGGCCACAGGCCGCCTTTCCCGTTGTCCCTGTTCGTCTTCCACAGACGTTTCGCCCCCGTCTACCCCTCCCTCGCCGTTTTCTTTCAACGCGAACTCACTCACCGACCTGCTCCTTCACCTTGGCAACGATGTGCGCGCCGATGGGCAACGCCGAGGTGGCGGCCGGCGACGGCGCATTGCCGACGTTGACCGTGCGCGGAGTGTTGACGAACAGGAAGTCGTCGACCAACTTGCCGTCCCGCGATACCGCCTGGGCCCGCACCCCGGCCGGATAGGCCTCCAGATCGTCGAGGGTCAGGCTCGGGCAATACTTGCGCACCAGCTCCAGATAGCCGCGCTTGTGCAGCGAGTTCTTCATCTCCTTGATTCCCGGGCGCAGGTGCTTGCCCAGCACCCGGAGAATGCCCGGGTTGGTGAACATCTGCGCCAGGTCTCGGGGCGACACGTCACGCCGGCGATAGCCCTCACGCTTGAAGGCCAGCACGGCGTTGGGGCCCACGGTGACCGAGCCGTCGATCATGCGCGTCAGGTGCACGCCGAGAAACGGCATCGAGGGATCCGGGATCGGATAAATCAGGTGATTGACGATGGCGTTGTGGCGCTCGGGCAGCCGGTAGTACTCGCCGCGGAAGGGACAGATGGTGAATCCGGGATCCTGGCCCAGCATGCGCACCACCCGGTCGGCCATCAGCCCCGAACAGCTCACCAGATAGCGGCCGGTAAACTCGCCGGCCCCGGTGGTCACCACCACCTCGCGGCGCCGTTCCTCGAGCCCCGTCACCTCGGCGCCGTAGCGAATCTCGCCGCCCAGGCGCTCGAACTCGGCGGCCATGGCGCGGGTCACCGCACGGTAGTCGACGATACCGCTCGACGGCACGAAGATGCCGCCGACCCCGGTGATGTTGGGCTCGCGTTCCCGCAGGGCGCCCGCGTCCAGCCACTCGCGCGTGAGGCCGTTGGCCTCGGTGCGATCCCACAGCGCCTGCATGCGCTGCATCTCCAGGTCGTTGGTGGCCACCAGCAGTTTGCCGCAGCTGTCGTAGGGTATGTCGTGGACATCGCAGAAGGCCTTGGTGGCCCGGTTGCCTTCCAGGCAGAAGCGAGCCTTGAGACTGCCCGGGGTGTAGTAGACCCCGGCGTGGATCACCCCGCTGTTATGGCCGGTCTGGTGGCGCGCCGCCTCGCGCTCCTTCTCCACCACCAGCATCCGGCGATCCGGATAGGCCTGCTTGAGCTGCATGGCGGTGGACATGCCCAGGATGCCCCCGCCGATGATGATGAAATCGTACATGCCGTCCTCTTGTGCCAATGCGACGGCCACGCCGCGATGGCGGCGTGGCCTGGTCAGGGTACCCCTACGCCGGGCGCATTGCTCCCCGGCGCCCTCTTCTCAGCGCTGGCGCAGGGTGCTGGCATGGGTGAAGTAGCCCCGCTGGCGCATCAGCTCGCGGCGCAGCTCGGGGTGCGGTGTGAAGCGATCCCGACCGTGCAGCCAGAAGTGGTTGTTGATCAGCAGGAAGCTGCCCACCGGGTTGGGCACCGAGAGGATCGCCGGGCTGTTCTCCAGGGACTCGGAGAGATCGCTCAGCCAGTTGCCCTCCTCGAAGTCCTTGGGCTGCACGAACTGGTCGATGTAGGACATGATCGGCCGACCCTCGGTGTCCACGTCGAACACCGCATGGTAGACGTCCTTGGCGACGTTCTTGCTTGGCGGCGCGGTCCAGCGCATCTCGCGGCGCGCCAGCGGATGACGGTAGAAGCGCTCCAGGTCCGCCCAGTCGTCCAGGTGCAGCAGCAGGGAGTTGCCGCCCTGCATGTGCTGCTCGTCGATCTTCATCATCAGCACGTAGTCGGTGTCCTGCTCGACGAAGGTGCCGTCGTTGTGCAGCTCCATCACTCGGTGGGGCTGGCGCAGGTAGCTGTCCGACTCGTCGACGTTCTTGACCACGAAACGCGCATAGTACTGGCCGCTCATGGCGTCGTAGTTGGAGCGGCCCATCAGGTGCGCCACGGCGGTGGCGAACTTGACCATCTCCTCGGCCTGCTCGACGCCGTCGAGGCCCTCGGGCACCACCTGGAGCCCACCCGTACCACGATCCACCAGGGTATTGATCAGCACCGGCTTCAGGGTATTGCCGCACAGCTCGTCGAGGATCTTCGCCACCCGGAAGCGCAGCATCGACTTGTACTCCAGCGCCTGCACCGGCCAGTCGGCCACGGCAGCGAGGAAGGCCTCGACCACCTCGCGGGAGAAGGTCATCTGCAGCAGCCGCGGCGACTGCGTCGACGGCGTCAGGCTGAAGCCCTGGAGGTCGGCGGGCAGCGGCATGGCGATGTCGGGAATCCGGGTCAGCACGGTCATCTGGGGTCTCCATGGTCTCGAGCGTTGATGAATTAAAAATATCTACATTTTTTAAAATCGTCAATATATCTACGTTTCATCTTTCCCCTGCCTTCCTCACACCGCAGACTGACCAACAAAAACCCCGGCCTGTGAGAGGCCGGGGTCGAATCCATCGGGGCAGCAGGAGCCGTCAACGCCCTTGGTAGGGATCGGCACCGTCCAGCTCGCGCTGCATCATGGTGTCGCTGTAGGCCACGCCGTAGCGGGCCCGCGACCAGGCATAAAGCGCCAGCCCCAGTATCATCCAGCCGCCGAACAGCGACCATTCCAGCGGCGACAGCGCGGACGGGCTGCCGGGCAGGTAGAGGCCGATCAGCGCCAGCGAGAGGATCACCGACAGCGCGCCCACCGTCTTGCCGCGGCGCACGCGGAAGGGGCGCGGCATGTCCGGCTCGCGGCGACGCAGCAGCACGAAGGACAGCGACACGAACAGGTAGGCGACGACGATGCCCAGACCGCCGGCGACCACCAGCCAGACCAGCGCCGGTCGACCGAGCAAGGGTGCGGCGGCAGACAGCAGCCCCATCACCAGGATGGCGTTGGTGGGCGTGCGGTGCTTGGGATGCAGCCGGGCGAGGAAGGCCGGCAGCATGCCGGAATGTGCCAGGGCATAGATGGCCCGGGAGCCGCCAATGTAGAAGGCGTTCCAGCTGGTGATGATGCCGGCGATGCCGGCCAGGATCATCAGGTTGCCCGCCCAGGGCGCCTGGAAGACCGCCTGCATGGCATCGGGCACCGCCAACGAGCTCTCGGCCAGCGCCGCCGGGTCCAGCATCAGCGCCGTGCCGAGGATGATGAAAGCGTACCAGAACACTGCCAGGATCACCGAGATCATCAGCACCCGGCCGATCTCCCTGAACGGCAGATCGATCTCCTCGGCGGCCTGGGGAATCACGTCGAAGCCGACGAACATGAAGGGCACCATGATGATCACCGTCATGATGCCGCCGACCACGCCCTGCTCGACGTTGAACAGCGGCTCCAGGGTGGCGGCGCTGCCCTCGAACAGGGCGCCGGTGATGAACATCACCCCCACCGCCAGGATCAGCAGGGTCACCACCTTCTGCACCAGGGCCGCGGTGCGCACGCCGAGGTAGTTGATCCAGGTCATCACCAGCGAACCGGCCACGCCGACCGCCACCCAGGTGGCCTTCACGTCCCAGCCGGCGATGGTCCACAACTGTCCCACCGCATAGTCGGGAAACAGGTGCTCGACCACCGTGGGCAGCGCCACGGCTTCGAAGGCGACTACGCTGACGTAGCCCAGGGTGATCGCCCAGGTACACAGGAAGGAAGCGAAGTGCCCCATGGCACGGTAGCTGTAGACGTGCTCGCCGCCGACCTGGGGCATGGCCGAGGCGAGTTCGGCGTAGGTCAGGCCCACCAGCACGATCACCGCCCCGCCGAGCAAGAAGGCAGTAATGGCGCCCAGGCTGCCCGCCGACTGGATCCAGCTACCGGTCAGCACGATCCATCCCCAGCCGATCATCGCGCCGAAGGCCAGGGCCAGCACGTCCTTGCGCGCGAGCACTCGCGTCAGCTGTGTCGTTTGCGTCGGGTCGTTGTTCATGTACCTCTCCCATTTAGACGATTTTTTGTATTAATTAATATTTTTTTCAAAATCATCGACAAAATAACCACTCCCCCTTGCGGTCACAAGTCGTCAGTCATCGAGATGCATGCAACTTTGGTCGCAGCACATCGCTCGCCGACGCGGCCGGATCAGGCATGACGGGCGGCCCCATGGCCACCTTGCCACGGGGCGATCGCAAGGACATTTCGGGGCTGGCGAAACCCGAAAAAAGCCTTCATGCTGTAGCGGTCGATTCTGTCCTCTGGAGCATCATGAGCACGGCAAGCCCCACCACCCGCGCGGATCGCGTAGAACCTCCGCCAAGGTGCCCTGACCTCGACGTCAGGGATCTCGAACAACGCACGCGCCTGATGCGCATCATCACCCGGCTGATCGCCGTATCGGATCTCGGCAATCGCGAGATCGCCCGCCGAGCGGGACTGCCCATGCAGAAGATCAGCGACCTCCTCGCCGGGCGGCTGGAGCAGCTCACCCTCGACGAGCTCCAGACACTGCGCCGGACCATCGACCACGAACTCACTCCGCCCTAGCCGCCCGCGCGACTCGGGCAAGGGCCGGTCACCGCCGGCCCACCCCGCCTCATGGATTCGAGACACTAGGGAGACTCCCGATGCGACACCTCGTGACCGGCCTGCTGCTGGCCGCCTCGCTGCCCGTCCTGGCCGACGGCAAGGCCACCCTGGAGAGCCATTCCGCCCAGGGCGGCGCCACCATGGAAGTCAGTTGGGCGGGTGACGACCTGCGCATGGACTTTCCCCAGCAGGCCCAGGCGGGCTTCATGCTGCTCAAGGACGGCAAGGGCTACATGGTCAGCCAAATGCAAGGCCAGACCATGGTCATGGACCTTGCCAAACTCAGGGAAATGGCCGAAGGCATGGGCGGCGACAAGGCTGCGGCCGGGCTCACCGACGAGCAGGCCAGCTCGGTCGATGCCCTGGAGGCGACCGGCGAGCAGGAGACCATCGCCGGCCTCGAGGGCGACGTCTATCGCCTGCAGTGGACCGACAAGGCCGGCAACGCCCACGACGATACCCTGGTGCTGAGCGACGATCCCCAGGTTCGCGAGCTGATGGCGGTATTTCATGCCTACCAGCAGAGCATGACAGGCGAGTCGGATCCCATCGCCACGGAGTTGGAAGAGCGGGAGCTCGGCATGCTGCGCTTCAGCGACCGCTTCCAGATCGCCGAACTGTCCGACGAGACGCCGCAAGCCGATATCTTCGAACTGCCCGAGGACGCCATGACCTTCGAGGACATGATGCGCTCTGCCGTGCCGGAATGAGGTCGTCCCACTGACGGGAGCCTCTGCCCCGGACCCGACCGAGCGCGTCGGGTCCGGGGGCCCTTCACTACCTTCCCGAACCGGCGCTGTGACATAATCCGAGGGCTATCCCCTCTTCACCCCAGTCAGACTCGACGCCATGGACGCCCATCCGCTCTCCCGGGCCAATACCCTGCCGGGGAATCTGCTGCGCCGCTGCCATCAGATCAGCGTGGCGATCTTCCTGCGCAAGTGCGAGGTCTTCCAGCTCACCCAGCTGCAGTATGTGATGCTGTCTGCCCTGGAAGAGCTGGGCCCGCTGGATCAGGTCACCCTGGGCCGCCAGACGGCGCTGGACCGCAACACCGTGGCGGGGGTAGTGCGCAAGCTGGAGAACCGCGGCCTGGTTTCGCGGCGACGCAACCCCGAGGACCGCCGCGCCATGCGGGTCACCATCACCGAGGCCGGCCGCGAACTGCGCGCCCGGGTGGCGCCCCTGGTCGAGGAGGTGCAGGAGGAAATCCTCGCGCCCCTGCCCCCCGACGATCGGAAAACGCTGGGGCGGCTGCTCAAGCGCATCGCCGACGAGCACAACCACCGGAGCCAAGTGCCCATCGTCCAGGCACACTGACCCTCTCTTCACCGCTCTCCCGTCCGCCTTACGGCAGCGCGAAGGCCGACTCGAACAGGTAGGGCTCGTCGAAATGGCGTCGCCCCACGAACACCGTGGCGTGGGTGCCCCACTGGCGCATGGCGCCGGGGCTGCGGATTCCCGCCGGCCACAGGATGAAACGCTCGCGACGTGCCGACGCCGACACGATGCCCTCGGGCCCGTAGAGGCTGCGCCGTCCCCCGTCCGGCAGCGCCAGGGAACGCTGGCCGAAACGCGGCGGCTCGCGGGCCAGGGTCAGCGCATACGTCGCCTGCGATGGCTGCGATGCTCTCGCCGATTCGATCCCGACCAGATAATGGCTGACCGCCGCCAGGCGCAACCTCAGACGCTCGCCTTCTCCCCTGGAGGGTGCCGACATCGGCGTCAGCGGCGCCTCACGCAGGTCGTGGTCTGCCGCCACCGGCACTCGACGCAGCGGCGGCACCGGAAAGAACAGGTGATAGCAGCCGCAGGCATGGATGCTGTCATAGATCAGCGGCCGGCCGTCCTCGCCCAGGGTCACCCGCCAGACCACCCCGTCCAGACGCCCACCGAGGATGTCGAAGTTTCCCTGTCGAGTACGCGCCGGGAACCACAGCGTGTAGACCAGCTGCGGCAGCACGACGCCATGGAAGCGCGTATGAGCCAACCGCACGTCCACCTCCGGCCGCGTGGTGTCCACGCCCGGCCGCGGGCCCGCCGCGCCGCGCCGCCATACGGGCGTGCCCGGGCGGTCGTCATGGCTGCGGGTCTCGATGGCGAAGGCCGGGGCATGGTAGGCCGCCAGGCGTCGCAGGTGGGCATCATCCAGTGCCAGCATCCCCAGCGGGCTGCGCGGCGCCTCGCGCACCAGCCGAGCGGCCGAGGCGACGTCCAGCCCCTCGTTCGCCAACGGCTCGGGCGCATAGCGACGCACCTCGGCGCTCGCCGGGAAGGGCCGACCGAACGTCGCCAGATACTCTTCCCGCCAGCGTGTATAGCCCCAGGCCAGCCCCAGCCGGGTCAACGGATAAAGCCCCAGCGCCCGCCAGCTATCGACGTAGTGGTCGGGCATCTCGATCGCCTCGTGAAGCGCCCTGCGCGCCGGGCGATCCTCCGGGCCGCGCAGCTCCCCATCCAGCAGTTCTTTGCCCTGCAGTTCTTTGCCCAGCAGGCGCTCGGCACAGGCATTGGCGGCCACGGCCGGGGCATCGCCGAAGCGTTGGGTCAGGCGGTGTCGGATGTCGGCGGGCAGGTTGGCCGCCTCGATGCGACGCGCCTCGGCGTCCAGGCCACGCAGCCGCGCCAGCCAGTCGGCATGGCGCGGCGTCTCGGAAGAATCGTGCAGCTCGTCGGCGAAGCTCGCCAACAGCCGGTCGGTGCGCAGGTAGGGAAAGCCCTCGATGCGGGCCGCCCCGGCATCGCCGACGCCGGCCTCGGCCACGGCGGCGTCGAAGGCGGCGAGACGGGCGCGACACTGTCGCTGGTCCGGCGTCGGATCGGCCCGCCAGGCCGGAGTCACGGCGCAGCCGGCGAGCCAGGCGACGCCGACCAGCGCCGCCAGCCACCGCCAGCGGGTCACGGCGACTACACCGGGCGGTCGGTCACCGCGCCTTCGGAGGCCGGCCCGACCGTGCGGGCGTACTTGGCCAGCACCCCGCGGGTATAGCGCGGCGCCGGCCGTTGCCAGGCCGCGCGCCTACGCTCCAGTTCGGCGGCCTCCAGCGCCACCTCGAGGGTATCCGCCTCTGCGTCGATGGTGATGGTGTCGCCGTCTTCCACCAGCGCCAGCGGACCGCCGTCGAAGGCCTCGGGGGTGACGTGGCCGACCACGAAGCCGTGGCTGCCGCCCGAGAACCGGCCATCGGTGATCAGCGCCACCTCGCTGCCGAGTCCGCGGCCCATGATCGCCGAGGTCGGAGTCAGCATCTCGCGCATGCCGGGCCCGCCCCGCGGCCCTTCGTAGCGGATCACCACCACGTCGCCGGCCACCACGCTGCCGTCGTTGATGCGCGCCTGGGCCTCTTCCTCGGAGCCGAACACCCGCGCCGTGCCGGAGAAGCGGGTGCCCTCCTTGCCGGTGATCTTGGCCACCGCCCCGGCAGGAGCCAGGTTGCCGTAGAGGATACGCAGGTGGCTCTGGGCCTTCAGCGGCGCCTCGAGCGGGGCGATGATGTCCTGGCCGTCCGGATAAGGCGCGACGTCGGCCAGGTTCTCGGCGAGCGTCCGACCGGTCACGGTCAGGCAGTCGCCGTGCAGCAGCCCGGCGTCGAGCAGGGTCTTCATCAGCGGCCGGATGCCGCCGATCTCCACCAGCTCGCTCATCATGTACTGGCCGCTTGGCCGCAGGTCGGCCAGCACCGGGACCCGACGGCCGATCGTGGTGAAGTCATCGAGGGTGATCGACACGCCGATGGCGTCGGCCATGGCGATCAGGTGCAGCACCGCATTGGTCGAGCCGCCCAGCGCGATGACCACGGTGATGGCGTTCTCGAACGCCTCACGGGTCATGATGTCGACGGGCTTGATATCGCGCTCGAGGAGCGCCAGCACCGCGGCGCCGGCGGCGCGGCAGTCGTCGCGCTTCTCCTGCGACACGGCGTTCTGCGCCGAGCTGCCCGGCAGGCTCATGCCCAGCGCCTCGATCGCCGAGGCCATGGTGTTGGCGGTGTACATCCCGCCGCAGGCGCCGGGGCCGGGAATCGCCGTTTCCTCGATCTGCTTGAGCTCGATGCGGTCGAGATCGCCGCGGGAGTGGGCGCCCATGGCCTCGAACACCGAGACGATATCGGTGTGCCCTGCCCCGGGCAGGATGGTGCCGCCATAGACGAAGACGCTGGGGCGGTTCAACCGCGCCAGGCCGATCAGGCAGCCGGGCATGTTCTTGTCGCAGCCACCGATGGCCACCAGGCCGTCGAAGCCCTCGCAGCCCGCTACCGTCTCGATGGAATCGGCGATCACCTCCCGCGACACCAGCGAGTACTTCATGCCCTCGGTACCGTTGGCGATGCCGTCGGAGATGGTGATGGTGTTGAAGACCACCCCCTTGCCCCCCGCACCATCGGCGCCGTCGCTGGCCTGCTCGGCCAGCTCGCCGATGTGGCTGTTGCAGGGGGTGACCCGGCTCCAGGTGGAGGCGATGCCCACCTGGGGCTTGGTGAAGTCGGCGTCCTCGAAGCCCACCGCACGCAGCATGGCGCGGCTGGCCGACTTGCCGACGCCGTCCACCACCGGGGCGGAATGGCGTCGGCGCGGGTCCTGGGGCGTGTCGCTCATGACGCGGTCTCCTCTCGGCTCGATTCAGGGGGAACCTTCAGAGGGTGGCCGCCAAGGCCCACGCTGGCAACCGTTCAGGTGGCGCGCGCCACCGCTGCGGGGCGCCACCAGGCCACCACCAGGGCCGCCAGGCTGGAGGCCGCCAGCGCCCCGAGGAAGGGCGGCAGGGTCGGCACGCCGCCGGGGAAGCTCGCCGCCAGCAGGCCGTGGATCAGGCTGCCGGAAACGATCCAGCCCGGCAGCACGGCACCGGCCATGCCGGCCAGCCCGCCGGCCAGGGCCGCGGCGGCCCCCATCCGCGCCCACAGGCCGAGCAGCACCGGCACGACGATGGCGGCGCACAGCAGATCGGCGATCAGGAACAGCCGCAGCACCGAGAGCCCCTGCAGGGCGATTGCCACCACCGGCACCATCAGCGCCACGGTGACCCAACGGGCCGCGCCCAGCGACAGGCCACGCCGGCCGCTGCCGGCCACCACCAGCGAAGCGATGCCGTTCTGCAGAGTATCGACGCTGGAGGCCACCAGGGTCACCGCCAGCACCAGAGCCGGCAGGGCCAGCCAGCCCGGCGCCTCGGCGAGTAGCGCGAAGAACGGGATCGGCGGCTCGCCAAGCGACACCCCGGCCATGGCGGCCAACATGCCAAGACCGCCGACCACCGCTACCACCAGCACGGTGGTCACGCCGCCCAGCCAGGCGCCGCGGCCCAGGGCACGCTCGTCCCGCGCCGCCCAGACCCGCTGCCAGTAGCCCTGGTGGAAGAGGTTGGCCGCGGTCACCGCGATCACCAGCGTCAGCGCCACGGAGAGAGCGTCACCGGCAGGGATCGACGGCAGCGAGGCGTCGACGGGCAGCGCAGGCAACCGGGCGAGCGCCACGCCGCCCACCACCAGCAGCAGGGCCAGCAGCAGCCAGGCCTGCCAGCGGTCGGTGGCAAGGCTAGCCCGCAGGCCACCCACCGCGGTGTAGAGCAGGGTCGCCACCGCCACCCCGATCACCACCAGGTTGACCGACACGTCGGACAGCAGGCCGGTGATGGCGCCGATGGCGGTCAGCTCGGCAGCCAGGAAGCAGCCCATGTAGAGCACCGAGACCAACGATACCCAGCGCCGCACGCCGGCGCCGAAACAGGCCTCGGCGTATTCGCCGATGCTGCGGCCCTCGGGCAGCCGGCGGCGGATGGCCGGCCCGAAAGCGCCGAGCACGATGAACGGCAGCGCCGAGCCGATCGCATAGCCGGCCAGACCCAGCGGCCCCACGAAGGCGCCGATCTCGGGCGGAGCAAAGAGGATCCAGGCACCCATGCCGGAGGCCAGGAAGGACAGCCCCAGGGTCGGTGCCGACTGGGAGTTGCGGGCGGTGACGTAGTCGTCGAGGGGGCCATCGGCCCGGCGGGCCCTGAGGCCCAGAACGGTAAAGCACAGCAGCGCCGCGCCGAGCACGGCAGACGTCAGGTAAGGCATGTCGCACTTCCTCCGCCGGTATGAACCGGATCAGGTTCCAGGGTCAGCGACGAACGCTCTCTCAGCCTCGCGCACGGCGAGACTCCCCTGGCGACAGTGAGTGAATTGTGAGGGCGACCCTCAAGCCACGACCGAGACGGCCGATATCGGTATCGCCCGACCAGCATGACACAACGACACCCGAATTCGAACGTCCCACACGCCGGAAGCCTGCCATGCCATTCACCGAAGCCAAGGAACATGCCCCCGGATGCCTGCACGGTATCTTCGCCGACCCCTATACCGCCTTCGACAATCTGGTCGGCGAACGCCTGCTCCACCTGCGCGTGGCCCTTCAGGCCCTGCTGGCGACGCCGATGCGTGAAGAATGCCTGACGCTGCGGGTGATCCACGGCTGGGAAAACGGCGGCTGCGCCGCCGGAGACCTGCGGCACAGCGACCACCGGCTGAATGACCTGGCAGACTATCGGGCCGTGGCCGAGCGCTACCACCGGGCCGCTGAGGCGCTCGCCCCACTGCCCCGTGGCGAGGCATCGCTGCTCGCCGAGCCGCTGGCCGCTGCCATCGCCGCGGCCCGATCGGATGGCATCGAGGTAGACGCCGAGACGCGCAACAATCCCGCCCGCTGGTCGGCCTTCCCCTGGGGCCTGTCGCTCTACACCTTCTTCAAGGTCTATCACCGCCTGATCTACGGCGAGGACGACGCCTACCGCTCGATCCGCTGCGAGACGCCCGAAGGCAGCCGGCAGATCCACGAATTCCACCTGGAAGAAGGCGAGTTTGCCGTGGTCCTGCCCGCCGACGGCGAGCTCGGCCAAAGCGTGCTATTGCTGCATGAGAGCCAGCTAGGGCCGGTGCTGCAGCTGCTGGAGGAGTGTCAGGCATAGGCCTCGTTCACTTCTCCCACGGCATCCCGCCGATCATGCGCGCTAGCTAAGGAAGGCAACACACCGCCTTGCTGCGCAGAGCACAGCAAACGTGAGAAACGGCATGTCATCCTTCCTCCACCGACATGAGCCAGATCAAGTTCCGGGGTCGATCCGTGCGGCACTCTCAGCCCCATGCGTCTCGTGCGGCGAGACTCCCATGGTGGGTGAAAGTTGGTGTCGAGTCCGAGTCGAAGGCCAGTTGGCCGGTATGACCTTGAGCCCTCGGAATGGTATAACAGCATCAAAGCTCAAATGACTACCTCGCAGGGGGCAACCATGCCAAGTACCGACACTATACCACCTTCAATGGCCTTACCTCCGAGCGAGAGCCTCACCTGAGTAATCGCCCAACAGACACTAGCTTGCGAGCCTATAGCGAGCAGCCATCTTTCAACTCAAGTTATCCACAATGGGGGGAAACGGCAGATTCAAGCCCGCTGGCCTGCCACACGGTGGTCACAGCGCCCCTCGCGAGATGACTTAGCAAAGAGCCCCCTCTCGTCCGTGCGGGGGGCAGTTGTTATGTAGCCCATATATAACCTGCCAGAGAGGCCTCGGAGCATGGATAACCTGAGGAAGAGCCTCAATGCACTCCCCCTGACGGTTGTCTCCAGCGTCAAGCAACAGTCAAGTGGCACATTCAAAGAGCTATTGATTCCAATGCATGAGGGAAGAGAGGGGCAATACCCCTAGCGTCTGACTTAGTCAGGAAAATGAATCATCGCCGGGAATCGAAGAGAGAGGTTCCGTCAGGATTGAAATTATTATGCCGTTATTGGTAGCCACAAACAGGTGAAGGTGGCAGAAAACCTTCTGAATGGAACCAGAAATTACAGGGGGAGCACTGATGGCACGCGATCACACTCATCCGCCAAGTGCATCATGCCTCTCAGCATCGATGCGCGACCTCGGATACTCACTTGAGACAGCAATTTCCGATCTGATCGACAACAGCCTTTTTGCCGACGCAAATACCATCGACATCATCTGCGACACGTCACATACAGCCCCTTTGGTTGTCACCCTCGACAATGGTAGGGGAATGACGGAGGGCGAGCTCCTTGATGCCATGCGCCATGGATCGACCAATCCGAAGGAACTTCGATCACCGCGGGATCTGGGACGCTTTGGCCTTGGTCTGAAGACAGCATCGTTCTCCCAGTGCCGTTCGCTAACAGTAGTCAGCGCAAAGGATGGAGTACTTTGCGGAGCCGAGTGGAATCTTGACCGTATCGACGCCGTTGACGAATGGGTCCTGTCCATTCTTGACGAAGAAGATATCCAGACGTTGCCGTACGTTGACCGACTATCGGATAGTGGTACTGCCGTCATCTGGCGGGATCTTGATCGGCTCGTGGAGGACGAAACAGGCAACCGTCGAGACGAGATCATCAGTGAGAAGCTGGATGTTCTGGACAGGCACCTCGCGCTCGTCTTTCATCGGTTCCTGGCTGGCGAGATCAAGGGATGCCCCAAGATTTCCATTACCGTCAACGGCCATGCTGTCATTGCTTTCGATCCTTTCTGCAAAAGTAATCCGGCCACACAGATTCTTCCAGAGGAAATTGTTCGTGTCGGTGACGTTGCAGTTCGACTTCAGCCATATGTGTTGCCGCATCACTCAAGGCTGACTGCCAGTGAGTACGATTTTTACCAGAGTCGCAGCGACTTTATATCGAACCAAGGCGCATATATATATCGCAATGGCCGCCTCATGGCTTGGGGTGACTGGTTCCGGCTCATCCCGAAAGGTGAAGCTACCAAACTCGCGCGGGTACAGATCGACTTCCCCAATAATCTGGATGAATCCTGGACCATAGATATCAAAAAATCACGCGCTCGGCCTCCCCGCCAGGTACGCGAGCGGCTTCGCCAGATCATTTCAGAGGTTACGGGGCGCAGTACTACTGTGCATCGTGGCCGTGGGCAGCGCCTTTTCCAAGATAATGCGGCTCCGATATGGGAAAGGTACGCCGACCATGGAGGGATTCGCTATACGATCAATGGTTCACATCCACTGATCCAGCGATTGGTGGAACGACTGGATAAGGACGGGGAGAAGAATCTGAATGTTCTGCTGGCTTCGATTTCCGCGTCATTGCCTGTCGAGATGATCTATTCCGATTATTCAACCCATCCGCAGGAAGTGAGTCAGACACCTGCGGAGCAAGATATCATTGACAGGCTTTTTTCGCTGCGTGCTGCGCTGTGGGGAGACGCCACAGGGAATGCGGACGTTTTCCGTGAAGTTGTCAGATCGACAAGACTGTTTGAGCGGCATATGGAAATCGTTGACCAATATATCGACCAGGAGTTTACATGAATGACATTCGCAATGAAAAGGAAAAGGGGCTAATCAGAGCCCTCATTACCGCTTTCGAGGGCCAGGAGGAGGTACCGAAAAAGGCTGATATCGAAGCTAGGGCAAGGCAGCTGGCACCTCTTCTTGGTTACGATGGCGACCTGCGTCTTGCTGTCGAGGAAGCCATGATTGCGATCGATACATGGATGGGATCCGGCGTCTCTCTGGTCGATAACGAGGTATATCATGATGAAGAATGGGTTTACAAGCGTGACATAGAATGGACCTATTCGGATGCATATGAAGGATATCTGAAGGGCGAGAAGTGGCAGCCCAGCCTCGTGCAGAAACTCAGCGACGTTGGAAGCAAGATTTTGGGGCAACTGCAGGATCCAACCAGCGAAGGATCCTGGAACCGTAGAGGACTGGTCATTGGTCATGTCCAGTCCGGGAAGACCGCGAACTACATGGGAGTCATTGCGAAGGCTGCCGATGCCGGTTACAAGTTCATCATTGTCATCGCGGGGATTCACAACAACCTGCGCAAGCAGACGCAGGAACGGATCGATGAAGGATTCATCGGACGATCCAGTGACCCGGAAAACCGGGTCGCCATCGGCGTTGGACGAAATCGTGATTATCCCTACCCAGCCACTCTCACCAATATCAACGAGGATTTCAGCAAGAATACTGCAGCCAAGAGCGGGTGGAAAATCAATGACTTCGGTAAGCCCATCATCCTTGTCATCAAGAAGAATGTTCGCACCCTCGAGGCTCTGCACAAATGGCTGAAGGAGCTCAATGCTCAGGGAGACGGGCGCATATCGGATGTCCCGATGCTGTTGATTGATGACGAGGCCGACAATGCATCGATCAATACGAACAAGGAGGATATCAGTCCGACCCGCACCAATGCGATGATTCGCCGGATTCTCGGACTGTTTGCGAAGTCCTGCTATGTTGGCTACACGGCCACTCCGTTCGCAAACATCTTCATAAACCCGGATGCCTATGACGATGATGCGCGGGATGAGCTGTTTCCTAGGGATTTCATATACTCACTGGATGCACCTAATACCTACTTTGGACCGGAAAGAGTGTTCCTCGACGAGGACTCCAGCTCGGTTGTGCTGGAGAGCATAACCGACTGTGAAGATTATCTACCCTTCTCGCACAAGAAGGATGATGCTGTTGTCGAACTTCCTCCCAGTCTCTACAGGGCGATGGATCAATTTATTGTCGCACGTGCAATCCGAAACCTGCGTGGACACTCCGGAAAGCATTGTTCGATGATGATCAACATTTCCCGCTTTGTCTCCATACAGCAGGAAGTCAGGAACTTTATCAGTATCCGTGAAAAAAGAGTCCGAGAGGCTGTCAAGGCAAACTACATGATGCCCGAGGAGGTCTCCTCTCGAAATCAATACATGGCAGCACTTCGGGCTGTATTCGAAAGTGAGTATTCGAGCTGCGAGTTCGAATGGAATGAAGTCAAGGCTTCTCTCATGGGGGTGTTCGACAGCCTCCGTATCTTTGTTATCAACAGCAAGAGCGATGAGGTGCTTGATTTCAAAAAATACGAAAGGGATGGTGTCGGACTTAGCGCTATTGCCATTGGCGGGCTCAGTCTTTCACGGGGATTGACCATAGAAGGGCTGACTGTCAGCTACATGTACCGCAACACCCGAATGTATGACACGCTCATGCAAATGGGGCGTTGGTTCGGTTATCGCCCCGGTTTTGAGGATCTCTGTCGTGTTCACCTTTCCGAGGACTCGATCAATTGGTACTCACATATCGCGGAGGCATCCGAGGAACTGAGAGAGCAGATCAAACGTATGCGTCGTGATGGCATGAGCCCGAAGCAATTCGGACTTTATGTTCAGTCGCACCCAGACAGACTACTTATCACGGCTGCCAACAAAATGCGAACGGGAGAAGAAGTTGTATTCAACCAGAATCTCACTGGCAGTATCAGAGAAATCACCTGCCTTCCGTTGGATTCGAATGTTAATACTGAAAACGAGGCTCTCATTCAGGAATTCTGGCGCTCAGGTTTCGGCAAAGAGATTGAAAAGACAAAGAAAGGTTGGTTTATTCCTGATGTAAGCGTAGACCAGATATCTGCTTTTGTTACACGATTCCAAGTTCACTCTGGCATGGAGGTAAATAAGAAGGCCGCCTTGGATTATCTTTACGCTATATCCGAGCGGTTCCAGCATGGTGATGTTCTCTTGATTTCCAAGAAGCCTGAAATAGCCGCTGAATTCAAGCTGGGGACTCAGCAACGTTCTGCAAAAAGTGCGACCTCCAAAGGATGGCAGTTGTCAAAACATCGTCTAGCCAGTCGCGGAGATGAAAAATTTGGTTTGACTGAAAGCCAGCTCGCTCAAGCATCAGAAGAAGCGAAGAATGACCCGAACAGCAAGGAAAACAAACCATCGGACATTCACTATCGTATTGTCAGGAAAAAGCCACTTCTGATGATTCATGTTCTTGAACCTACAGAAACGGAGCTTATTGAATTGAAAGGAAAGCGGATCCCTGCGTTTGGCGTCAGTTTCCCAAACGGTCTTTTTGGTCCCGAGAATGAGATTAGAGTTGTTGCCAACAGTGTCTGGTTGCAGCAAATGTATGGATCGTTCGAGGATGATCCGGATGCGGAGGATGACTATGACGAGTAGGATCACTCCATGGGAGCACATCGCCGAACCTCGCTCGGATTACAATGTTAGACGGGTGGCAGACACGACAGGTATACCTTTTTACTGGGGCAAGGATACTGCGGGCCGCTGTCTTCTTATCATTGAACTCGAGGGTGACCACACCGCGCAATACCGGCGTGACGTAACCCGGCTGAATGGAATCAGTGTCGACCTTCGCAATGGTGACAATGAAAGCCAGCAGCGTCTCGTACTGGCACTTTCACGGAATATCGATAGTGACCTTTTCCTTGGACTGTGTGAAACGCTGATCTCCAGTCTGGCGTCTGTGACGGACTCCACCATCGCGCTGTCCGTTACTCTTCAACACCTGAAGCGGTGGAAGGCCTTTCTCGCAGGGAAGAAGGCGAGGCTGCTGACGAACGAAGAGATTCGTGGTCTATTTGCTGAACTCTATGTTCTACGTCAACTTTACCTGCACAGACTGACGCAGGATGAGGCTATCGATGCGTGGTGTGGGGCCGACGACTCACATCAGGATTTCATTTTGGGTAACGTTGCCATAGAAGTGAAGTCCCTTTCCGGTCGCGAGAGGAGCAGTGTTCGCATATCTTCCGAGGATCAGCTGGAAGCATTGGTGGACAGCCTGTTTCTGATGACAGTGCGCCTGATCGATATGCCAGATGCAGAATCGGCACGTTCGCTGAACGACATGGTTGCATTGATTGAGCAGGAACTTATTACTGCCGAGGCAATTGAAAAATTCTCCGACAAGATTGCCGGTTGTGGGTACGCTGCTCTGGCGGACTATGACAGACCACGTTTCACTGTTGGTAGTACCAATGGATACACGGTTACAGAACAGTTTCCCCGGCTAATCCGTTCTCGGATACCACAGGGTCTGTCCCATGTGGCCTATGACATTCAATTGGAGGCAATTGCTCCATTTTCTTGTGAAGATATCGAAATATTCGGGAGGCCCTGATTGGAGATCACGACCGCAGAATTCCTCCACGATTTCCACCAAGAACTTCTGGCCGGTGCCGAGGCAAATGGCAGATTTCAGCTTTCCGAGTTCATGGAGACCGTTGCGAATGAACTTATCGAAACCGGGGTCACAGAAGGCTTTGAGCTCTGCCACTTCCGTGCGAAACGTGGAATGCGTGTGGATGGATATTGGTTTGACGACGAGGGTATCCTAGATCTCTTTGTTGCTGACTATGAATCCCGAGATGATCTGGCATCCCTGACCAAGACAGATGTTGATACTACATTCAAGCGAGTTGAGAATTTCTTTGAGGCCAGTATCAGCAAGGGGTTGGCAGCCGATCTGGAACTCACGTCACCGGAATATGGCCTTGCTAGACAAATTACTGATCGAAAGGGAGCAATTCGTCGACTCAGGCTGACCCTTTTTTCCGAGCGCTCGCTGAGTGAAAGGATCAAGGAGCTTCCCGACTCGGTTGTGGCGGACATTCCCGTGACCTATCAAATCTGGGATATCTCCCGCCTTCATCGCCAGAGAAGCTCGCGTAGCCACAAGGAACCTCTCGATCTCGATTTCGAGCAGATGTTCGGATCGGGTATCTCCTGTCTGCCGGCTCACTTGGGAGACAAAGCTTATCAGTCCTATCTGACTGTCATGCCGGCGGAGGTCCTCGCATCACTTTACGAAAGATTCGGTGCGCGACTGCTCGAACAAAACGTGAGGACATTCCTTCAGGCTCGGGGTACAGTAAACAAGGGCATAAGGGCAACGATATTGAATGAACCGGGAATGTTCTTTTCCTATAACAACGGTATCACGGCGACCGCGCAGAGCGTCGAGACCAATATGACGGATTCCGGGCTTGCAATAACAAGAGTTATCGATCTTCAGATAGTCAATGGTGGCCAGACAACTGCCTCGCTGTTCCATACGCGGAGGCGTGACAAGGCAGATTTGTCACAGATATTCGTTCAAATGAAACTTTCCGTCATCGATAGTCAGAACAGCGAAGCTGTAGTCCCGAAAATCTCCGAGTATGCGAACACCCAAAACCGAGTGAACGCTGCGGACTTCTTTTCCAACCACCCATTCCATATCCGTATGGAAGGATTCTCCAGGCGCATCTGGGCACCTGCCAAGAACGGTGCACAGCGTGAGACCAAGTGGTTCTACGAACGAGCGCGCGGCCAGTACGCCGATGCTCAGTCGAAGCTCACACCCAGCGAACAGCGTCGCTTCAAGGCAGAGAACCCCAAACCACAGATGTTCACGAAAACCGACTTGGCAAAGTTCGAGAACGTTTGGGATGATCACCCACGATATGTAAATCTAGGTGCCCAGAAAAACTTCGCTCAGTATGCCCATCGCATCGGTCGTGAATGGGAAAAATCCTCCGACAGTTTCAATGAACACTACTTCAAGCGTTCGGTTGCGCGAGGATTGATCTTTCGTGCTACCGAGCGGCTGGTATCAACACAGCCTTGGTACAAGGGAGGATATCGCGCCAACATCGTCGCCTATACGCTTGCGGTGCTGAGCGAGATCACAAAGCGAAAAAAGGGACACCTTGATTTTCTACGTATATGGAATGAGCAAGGTATCGACGCTGTCATGGACAGCGTGCTTTCAATCGTTTCCTGTGTGGTGAATGAGGAAATTACCCGGCCCCCAGATGGCATCTCAAACATCTCGGAGTGGTGCAAGAAGGAAGCTTGCTGGGACCGGATTCAGGGCCGGACGGTCGAGATCGAAAAGAGACTTCCATCCGAGTTCTACTCTCAACTCGTGTCTTCCGATGAGCAGGCAGCGGAAGTGCGAACCGCAAGGCAGACCCAGAGGATCGACAACGGTATCGAAGCCCAGCGACAGGTGCTGGCTGTCCCTGCCGAAAAGTGGAGTCGTCTTCATGGGAGGCTTATTGAGAAGGCGCTTCTTACCCCGAAGGAGATCGGGATTCTCAAGATAGCCATGCAGATTCCGGAAAAAATCCCCACTGAGAAGCAATGCACGGTACTGCTTGGTATCCTTGAAAAAGGGCGGACAGAAGGAATTGTTGCCGACTGACCGGATGGCCAACATACTCACTTACTACGCTTTTCCATACTTCGGCCATCTGATGCCAAGAGATATCAAGATACTGATAAAGTAACCAAGCTGGGCAACCTCGTCCCCAAGGCTTTCTTCAGGGCGAGGTTCCGATTCAGATTCCACGTGCTGGTCCTGCAAGGCTGCCGTGGTGAACAAACCACTCTGACCTGGCTGTTGAAGACATCTCAGTCAAAACACTAGCATATAGAGAAATTGTCTCTTTCAGATCCCCGCCATCTCATACATACTATAATAAACATAGAAAAAGGAGATGAAAGATGAACAGAAACCATTGTGAACCCCCTTCTTTTGAAACCATCAACTGCATCCTCGTCACCCGGCTAAAATCAGCAGAACAACTGATAAAAAAAGATATCGACAATGGGGTTATCAGTGTTGAAGACACAGCATCATTCGAGAGCCTTCACCAAGCAACCGACCCGAATTGCTATATTTGCGTTGATAGCGAACCTGCCACAAGTATGGAGAAAGAGCACCTTTCCTCTTATGGAGTCGAGGATTGGATAGAATATTGGCAAACATTAATAGAGATTGTAGACGCTTGGCTACGAGCAGGAATGAACGACAACATTCTCAACCACTTAGACGATGAGATATTGATAAAGCGCTTCTGACCAGCCGATTCTAGACCGTCCGACTGAGTAAAGCCCTCTCTTTCTCTACCTCTTCACCAACAACATTACCGGCCTGATTCACAAGGCGCATGACCTTTTCAGCAATTTTAGCAGCCAAGAGCGGCGGCACAGCATTGCCGACTTGAACATACTGCTCCGTTCTATTTCCTTCGAAATAGTAGTCATCAGGAAAGGTCTGCAGTCTTGCAGCTTCACGCACAGTCAGACTTCGGCATTGGTGCGGATCGTAATGGATAAAGTAGTGCCCGTCCTTCGAGATATGGCTCGTGATCGTCTTTGAAGGTTGACTCTCAATCACCACCTTGAAGCGATCAGCAAACTTGCCAGATTTCCAGTTCACATGCATAGGGGCCAAGTAGTCGAGATAGATCTCCTTGGTTCCTATTGGAGAATGTCCCACGATCTTGGCAAAGGTCGCGCAGTAGAGGTATCTGGCCAGATCCTCCTCCATGTGGCTTCTGGCTTCATGATTGTACCATAAGCCTTTTATATTCGGTTCCTGAGCACCGTGATACCACTCCTCGAGCGGTGAAGTCGGCCTAATGGCTCTTGGCTCAGCTACGGGCTCATGGCGACGACTAAGCCCCTCACGTGGTGTTTTTGCTATGCCGTGAAGCTCCGCTGCAATTTTCCTTATAACGTCTTGATTTATATGTTCACTTTTGTGCTCAAGAAGCTCTTCTGCAACACGAGTCGCTACGCGCTTGATCGCAGTATACCAAGCTTCATCACTGTCGTTTCGGCTCAGCCCGCTACGTAATGGTGGCAGATCCTTGAGGACTCTCCTGACGGTCACCTTGTCCTCATCTTCAACCTTCACCATACGTAACTGGCGGGCCATGGCCGGGGCTCCAACTCGGGTCACGATATCGTTTCTCACCCCGACCAAGATGACTCGGTGACGAGCCTGCGGTATACCGTGATCTTCGGCCTTGATCACGAATGCATTGTACTCTTCCTCATCGAGCTGCTTTGGTGAGAAGAGCCCTTTCTCCTTCGGGAAATAGACGCTCTCATCTTCGAGCGAGAAGATTGTGTAACCGTCTTCCCTGTACGCCGGCACGACAACTCCCTCTTGGCCTGTTGCCTTGGTAGGATCATGCAGGTCATTGAGTATCTGGCCAAAGATTTTTTCCCGGCCCACCCGGGATGTCAGTATTCCTCTGACATTCTCCATGACAAAGATAGCCGGCCTGTACTTGGCGATGACATCAAGATATTCTCGGTACAGGAAGTGGCGGTTGTCTTCTTCGGGACTATAGTTTTTCTTGCCTCGATTCCTGACACGCCCTACGACAGAATAGGCCTGACAGGGTGGCCCGCCAATGAGAACCCAGTCACGGGTAACATCGAGCTCTGAGTTGAGGCGGTCTTCTAAAGCATGGTTGCCTGCCGCACCGCCAAGCTCAAGTTGTAGCGCTTCATGCTCAGCCTGTTTCCACAGATCCTTGGCTTCCCGCCGTTCCGAGGGATGCTCCCCCCCGTTCAGGTAATCAAAATAGCCCCTCATGCTACGCCCGCTATCCTGCAGCAAGCGGTAGAAGGCACGCAGTGTCAATGTCCTATGGGCCGGCCTTTCCTTCTCTACCGATACCAGCGTTCTGAATACTCGGTGCCCATCCTCGTCTCGAACAGAGTTGAAGCCTTCTCCCAAGCCACCAGGACCAGCAAATAGATCCACTACCTGTATCGGTTTACTCATTGTTCGAATAACCTGAAAGGAGACGACAACCGGACGACGCAGGAGTCTTCTTGATGACAGATGTGGTCGACAAGACAACTCGCTCGAGGATGATGAGCCGCATTCGCGGGAAGCACACCAAGCCGGAGCTGCTTCTCCGTAGGTTCCTTCATCACCGCGGATACCGATTCCGGCTGCATCGCAATGACCTGCCCGGTGCGCCGGACCTCGTCTTGCCTCGATATTCCCTCGCCATCTTCGTCAATGGCTGCTTCTGGCACCGGCATTCCAGCTGTTTCTACGCAACGACACCGTCCACCAGAGTCGCATTCTGGCAGGAAAAGTTCAGCATCAATGTCGAACGGGACCGTCGTAACCACAAAGACCTCATGTATCTCGACTGGCGTGTCCTAGTAGTATGGGAATGTGGTTTCAAGCACAGCTCGGATCGTTTCACCGAAATCCCTGTGCTGATCGAGGGTGTCAACCAGTATCAGGAATGGCCAGCCGTCCCTCCCAGAACCTGCCGATAGCCGGCTGGATCATGATTACTGTATATGCATACAAGACTTTTCGCCAACCAGATCCTGGTTCCGCTCCTTGATCAGCGCGCCATCATACCAGGTCGCGCACTGTATTTCAGGTTCGGGTTCGAGATAGCCTGGAAGAGAATGCGCGAAGTATGGCCGGGCCGCCTCAGTTACCGGTTGGGCCACTTCTCCCTCGGCACCCGCCCCATCAGGTAGAACTCCTCGTTGGGCGGGGTGGCGGTGAGGGTCACCAGGCGATTGGACAGGCCGAAGAAGGCGGCAATGGCGCCGATGTCCCAGATGTCTTCCCGGGTGAAGCCGGCCTCGGTCAGCCGCGTCTCCCATTCGTCGGTGAGCTCGCCAACCTCCAGGCCGCTGTAGAGGGCGAAGTCGAGCATCACCCGGTGCCGCTCGTCGATCGGTGCGGTGCGATGGTTGATGGCCACCTGGTCGGCCAGCAGCGGATCCTTGCTATAGATCCGCACCAGGGCGCCGTGGGCCACCACACAATAGAGACAGCGATTGCGAGCGCTGGTGGCCACCACGATCATCTCCTTCTCGGCCTTGGTGAGCGTATCGGACTCGCGCTCCATCAAGGCGTCGTGATAGGCGAAGAAGGCCCGGAACTCCGCCGGCCGGTGGGCCAGCATCAGAAAGACGTTGGGCACGAAGCCGGCCTTCTCCTGCACCGCCAGGATGGCGTCGCGAATGTCTTCGGGCAGGTCATCGAGGGAATCGGGCACGGGGAAACGGCTGATGGGGGCGTTCATGGCGGCTCCTGGAGCGATGATCGTGACGGGCTACACCCTTCTAGTTAACGTTAACGTCAACCTAATTTCCACTCATCTTTCGTGGCCCACACATAAAGCGGCCCCGCCTCTATCGAGACGGGGCCGGCGGATGCCGTATCGCTGGCCGGAATCAGTGCAGCGAGATGGTGCTGTTGATACCGCTGGAGACGTTCTCGGGCTCGAACCAGCGAGCGGTGATCGTCTTGGTCTGGGTCCAGAAGGCGATGGCCTGCTTGCCGTTGGGCCCCAGGTCGCCGAGCTTGGAGGCCCGCGAGCCGGTGAAGCTGAAGTAGGCCACCGGCACCGGGATCGGCACGTTGATGCCCACCTGGCCGACGTCGATCTCGGTCTCGAAGCGCCGCGCCACCCAGCCGGAGTTGGTGAAGATCGAGGTGCCATTGCCGTTGGGATTGGCGTTCACGAACTCGATCGCCTCGTCCAGGGTGTCGACGCTCACCACGCACAGCACCGGGCCAAAGATCTCCTCGCGATAGATGGTCATCTCGGCGGTGACGTCGCTGAACAGGGTCGGGCCGACGAAGTTGCCGTCCGGGTAGCCCTTCACCTGGCAGCCACGGCCGTCGACCAGCAGCCTGGCGCCTTCCCGCTCGCCGGTGGCGATCAGGTCCTCCACCCGCGCCTTGGCGGCCGGCGAGACCAGCGGGCCGAGATCGGCGTCGCGCTGGGTGCCGGGGCCGACCTTCATGTTGCGGGCGCTCTCGACCAGATCGTCGAGCCACTCGCGAGCCTCACCGACCAGTACCACCACCGAGTTGGCCATGCAGCGCTGGCCGGCGGCGCCGAAGGCCGAGCCCAGCAGGTTGTTGATGGCCTGGCTGCGGTTGGCATCGGGCATCACCACGCAGTGGTTCTTGGCACCCATCATCGCCTGGGCGCGCTTGCCGGCCTCGGAGGCGCGACGATAGAGCTGGGTGCCGACGTGGGTGGAACCGATGAACGACATCGCCTTGATGTCCGGATGGTCGCAGAGGCGGTTGGCCACGTCCGGGCCGCCATGCACCACGTTGAGCACTCCGGGCGGCACGCCGGCCTCGTGCGCCAGCTCGACCAGGCGCATGGTGGAGCTGGGATCCTGCTCGGAGGGCTTGAGCACGAAGGCGTTGCCGGTGGCGATGGCCAGCGGGAACATGAAGCAGGGCAGCATGATCGGGAAGTTGAAGGCGGTGATCCCGGCGCCCACGCCCAGCGGCTGGTTGAGGGTATAGACGTCGACCTCTGTGGCGGCGTTCTCGGCCAGCTCGCCGAGCTGCAGCGAGGTGATCGAGCAGGCGTGTTCCACCACCTCGAGGCCGCGGCCCACCTCGCCGGCGGCGTCGGGCAGGGTCTTGCCGTGCTCCTCGGTGATCAGCGCGGCCAGCTCCTCGGTGTGCTCGCGAATCAGCGCCTGCAGCTTGAGCATGATGCGCTGCCGCTTGGCCAGCGGCGTCTTGCGCCACTCCCGAAAGGCGGCCTTGGCGCTGGCCACGGCACGGTCGACCTCCTCCACGGTGCAGAAGGGCACCCGGGCGACGACCTCCTGGGTGGCCGGATTGACCACGTCGCGCCACTCCTGGCTCTGGGACGGCACGGCCTGGCCATCGATGTATAGCGGAATCTCTCGGACAGTCATGGTTGCGGCTCCTTGGCGGGCCCAGGAATGGATGGCTCGGCGTGCCACCCTCCTCCTATAGACCCAAGCATTGTGGTTGTTATCCGACATTCGACCTTATGTGCATATCGACAAGGCCATCTCACCGAAAGCGGGTGTTTCGAGTGTAGAAAGGAGGCGAATTGACAGGCAACCGCCAGGCGCGCACATTGCTTGTGCCATTATGCACAAGCAGATCGAACGGAGACGCCCCGTGATCCTCGACTGGCAGGACATCCAGCTGTTCCTCGAGGTGGCGCACACCGAGCGCCTCACCGAGGCCGCCCGACGCCTGGGCGTCGACCACTCCACCCTGTCGCGGCGCACCCGCCGCTTCGAGCAGCGGCTCAACGCCCAGCTGTTCGAGCGTAGCACCCACGGCTACCGGCTGACCGAGGCCGGCCAGCGGCTGCTGGCCCACGCCGAGGAAATGGCCCGACATGCCAACGAGGCCCTGGAGACGCTCAGCGACCAGAATCGCCAGCTCAGCGGCCAGATCCGCCTCGGCGTCACCGAGGGCTTCGGCACCTGGGTGATCACCCCGCTGCTGGCGGGGTTCGGCGAGCGCCATCCTCGCCTGACCCTGGATCTCCTCGCCCTGCCACGGGTGGTCAACCTGAGCCGTCACGAGGCCGACCTGGCGATCACCGTGGAGCGTCCCGGCAGCGCCGGCCTGGTGACCTCGCGGCTGTGCGACTACCGGCTGCGCCTCTACGCCAGCCGCAACTATCTAGCCCGCCATGGCACCCCCGAGCGGCTCGCCGAGCTGGGCCAGCACCGACTGATCGGCTACGTCGACGACCTGATCTTCAGTGACCAACTGCACTACCTGGATCCGCTGCTCGCCCCCGGCCGTGTCGACACGCCGCCCCACTTCGGCATCCGCAGCACCAGCGTCACCGCGCAGTATCGCGCCGTTCGCCAGGGCGCCGGCCTGGCGATCCTGCCCTGTTTCATGGCCGAGCCCGACGACGACCTGGTCGCCGTGCTCGAGGATGAGGTGGAGGTGGTGCGCCAATTCTGGATCACCGCTCGCCAGGAGCAGCGACGGCTGTCCCGAGTCCGCCTGCTGTGGGACTTCCTGCGCGAGGCCGTCGAGGCCAACCGCGACCTGCTGATGGGCGAACGACGCGGCGAGCTGGTGATTCCCGCCGCCGAACCCTCCCCACCCAACGAGGCCTCGGAGGCCTCCTCGGAGCCGGCATCATGACTCGACGCCTCCCGCTGCTGGCGGCGCTGCTGCTGCTCGCCGCCCTGGCCTGGCTGGACCTGCCCCGCACCCTGGCCACCGAGACCCTCGACGCCGCCCTCGGCGACGCCTTCTCGGCCTTCGCCATCGCCAAGGGGCTCAACGCCAGCATCTCGGTGCTGCAGTCCTCGACCCTGGACTTCCAGGTCTTCCAGCTCTCGGTGGGTGAGGCGCTGGACCCAGCCAACGACATGATCGAGCGCTTCTCGTGGGTGATGTTCGCTGCCTCGGGGTCGCTGGCGCTGCAGAAGCTGCTGCTCGGCATTTCCTCGAGTGCCATCATCAAGGGCCTGCTGAGCCTGGCCTGCCTGATCGCCGCACTCGCGCTCGCCGGCAACGCACCGCGCTGGCGGCGTGCGGCGCTACGAGGCGTGCTGGTGTGCGCCTTCCTTCGCTTCGCCGTGGTCGCCGTCGCCCTGGCCAGCGGAATGGCCGAGCACGCCTTCCTGGAAGCCCCCAGGAACCAGGCCATGACCGAACTGCGCAGCAGCCAGGAACAACTGGAAACGCTGGCCGAGCATCGCCTCGCCCAAGGCGAGGCCGACGACAGGAGCTGGTGGGAAGGCCTCACCGATCGCGTCGGCAGCCTGGTGGACAATCCGGTCGAGGGCATGACGGAACGCTTCGACGCCCTCACCGATCGCGTCATCGACCTGACCATGATCTTCATCACCCAGACGATGCTGTTTCCACTGGGCTTCCTGTACCTGCTCTACCGGCTTGCCGCGGCCGGCATTCGTGAGTGGACACGCCCCCGGCGAGAATGACCGACACGCTGGCCGCGGCTGTATGCATGATTCACGATAAAGGAGGGCTATCGACGCCTTCGAGAAAGAACAATGGAAGTCTCGATCCTCATCACTAAGCTGAAAACAAGAGGATGGAGATCCCCGGGTCGAGTGGCGCGTTTCGGCCGCCGGAGGGTCAGGAAGACCACCTTGAAGCATTTCTGGAGCAGCCAACGACTTCGCGATGAGGGAGACACGAGATGGGTGACGCAACGCAGCAAGACAGTGCAGGCAAGTGCCCGGTGATGCACGGCGGCAACACCGCCACCGGCCACTCCAACATGGACTGGTGGCCGGAAGCGCTGAACCTCGACATCCTTCACCAGCACGATCGCAAGACCAACCCGATGGGCGAGGACTTCGACTATCGCCAGGAAGTCAGGAAGCTCGACTTCGAGGCGCTCAGGAAGGACATGCACGCCCTGATGACCGACAGCCAGGCATGGTGGCCGGCCGACTGGGGGCATTACGGCGGCCTGATGATCCGCATGGCCTGGCACGCGGCCGGCTCCTATCGCATCGCCGACGGCCGCGGCGGCGGCGGTACCGGTAACCAGCGCTTCGCCCCGCTCAACAGCTGGCCGGACAACGTCAGCCTGGACAAGGCGCGTCGCCTGCTGTGGCCAATCAAGAAGAAGTACGGCAACAAGATCAGCTGGGCCGACCTGATCATCCTGGCCGGCAACGCCGCCTACGAGAGTATGGGGCTGAAGACCTTCGGCTTCTCCTTCGGCCGCGAGGACATCTGGCACCCCGAGAAAGACACCTACTGGGGCGCCGAGAAGGAATGGCTGGCGCCCTCGGATGAGCGCTACGAGAACGTCGACAAGCCCGACACCATGGAGAATCCGCTGGCCGCGGTGCAGATGGGCCTGATCTACGTGAACCCGGAGGGCGTCAACGGCAATCCGGACCCGCTCAAGACCGCCGAGCAGGTGCGCGAGACCTTCAAGCGCATGGCGATGGACGACGAGGAAACCGCTGCCCTGACCGCCGGCGGCCACACGGTCGGCAAGACCCACGGCAACGGCGACGCCGACGCCCTCGGGCCGGAGCCCGAAGCGGCCGACGTCGAGGAACAGGGCCTGGGTTGGCGAAACCCCAACATGCACGGCAAGGCCGCCAACGCGGTGACCTCCGGCCTCGAAGGGGCCTGGACCAAGTACCCGACCAAGTTCGACATGGGCTACTTCGACATGCTGCTCGACCACGAGTGGGAGGTGCGCAAGAGCCCCGCCGGCGCCAACCAGTGGGAGCCGGTCGACATCAAGGAAGAGGACAAGCCGGTCGACGCCAGCGACCCGTCGATTCGCCATAACCCGATGATGACCGACGCCGACATGGCGATGAAGATGGATCCCGCCTACCGGGACATCATCGAACGCTTCCGCCAGGATCCCGCTTACTTCGAGGACTGCTTCGCCCGCGCCTGGTTCAAGCTGACCCACCGCGACATGGGACCGAAGTCGCGCTACATAGGTCCGGAAGTGCCCGACGAGGACCTGATCTGGCAGGACCCGGTGCCGGCCGGTAGCACCCACTACTCGGTGGAAGTCGCCAAGCAAAAGATCGCCGAGAGCGGGCTTTCCGTTTCCGACATGGTCGCCACCGCCTGGGACAGCGCGCGGACCTTCCGCGGCTCCGACATGCGCGGCGGCGCCAATGGTGCACGGATTCGCCTGGCCCCGCAGAAGGACTGGGAAGGCAATGAGCCCGATCGCCTGAGCAAGGTGCTGAAGGTCTACGAGGGTATCGCCGCCGACACCGGCGCCAGCCTGGCCGACCTGATCGTGCTGGGCGGCAGCGTAGGCATCGAACGGGCCGCCCGGGCCGCCGGCCACGACATCCTGGTGCCCTTCTCGCCGGGCCGCGGCGACGCCAGCGACGAGATGACCGACGCCGAGTCCTTCGAGCCGCTGGAACCGCTGGCGGACGGCTTCCGCAACTGGCAGAAGAAGGAATACGTGGTCAAGCCCGAGGAGCTGCTGCTCGACCGCGCCCAGCTGCTGGGCCTCACCGCCCCCGAGATGACCGTGCTGATCGGCGGCTTGAGGGCGCTGGGCACCAACCATGGCGGTACCAAGCATGGCGTACTGACGAGCCGTGAGGGTCAGTTAACCAACGATTTCTTCGTCAACCTGACCGACATGGCCAACATCTGGAAGCCCGCCGGCAACGGGATCTACGAGATTCGCGACCGCAACAGCGACCAGGTGAAGTGGACCGCCAGCCGCATCGACCTGGTGTTCGGCTCCAACTCCATCCTGCGCGCCTACGCGGAGGTCTATGCCCAGGACGACAACCAGGCGAAGTTCGTCGAAGACTTCGTCGCCGCCTGGACCAAGGTGATGAACGCCGACCGCTTCGACCTGGCCTGATAGAGATCGACCGCCAAGCCTCGCCGTCACCCACGGCGGCGAGGCTTGTCCCGCCACCCCCTCTCAGACCACCGCGCCGACCCGAGGGTCGGCGCGATGCTTTGCCCCGGCGGTCATCTACCCTGCCCTCGAATGCCCCCGATTTGCAGAGAATCACCCACGCGGGGATACAGCATGACGAGTACTTGGGACTCGCCACAGGCTGGCCAGCGAGACCGCGAGAATCGACATCAGCACCAGTGCCAGCGACGGCACCAGCACGGCCCAGGGGGCTCGCTCGAGATATGGCATGCTCTCGGAGAGCAGCAGGCCCCACTCCGGCGCCGGCGGGCGCGGGCCAAGGCCCAGGAAACCCAGCGCGGCCAGCGCCAGGGCGGTGCCGGGCAGACGCAGCATCGCATGGCGAAACACCGGGCCGGCGACGGCGGGCAGCACATAGCGCGACAGTAGCCGCCAGCGCCCGACGCCCAATACCGGTGTGATGCGGACATGGGGCTGGCCCAGCGTCTCGCTCACCAGCGCCGCCGTATGCGCGGCCAGCGGCGCCCAGGTTACCGCCGTGACGGCAATCACGGCGCCGCTGGCGCTGGGGCCCATGAGGCCCGCCACGATCAACCCGGCGATCACTGGCGGTGTGGCGTTGGTGATCTCGATGGGGCCAGCGGCTAGCCGCGGCATCAGGCCGATCGCCAGACCCAGTACGAAGGTGACCAGTACCGTGGCCAACGCCATGCCCATGGTGGAGATCGCGCCATGGCTGACTCGCGCCAGGATATCCCGCCCGATGCCGTCGGCACCCAGCGGTAGCCCCAGGCTGGGCGGCTGCAGGCGCAGATAGGCGGAGGTCATCGGGTCCCGCGACAGGCCGGCCACCACGATGACCGCCAGCAGTAGCGCAGCCAGAGCCGGCACGATCCAACGGTGACCGCCACCGTGGTCGGTCGGCACCGACACAGGCACGGCCCCCGCCCGCATCGCCCCGCCAAGCAGCAAGGTGCGACACAGGTTGGCCAGCCCACCCAGCACCACGGCGATACCGAGCAGGATCAGGATACCGGTCTGCAGCGCCGGCAGGTCCTGGGCGGAAGCCGCGCCAAGGGTGGCCCGGCCAAGCCCCGGGATCGAGAACACCTGCTCGACGGCGATGGCGCCCCCGGTCAGCCCGACCACTACCAGGCCCACCTGGGGCATGAGGCTCGGCAGCGTGCGCTGCAGCACGGCCAGCACGATGCGTCGCCGCGAAAAGCCGGCCACGTGCCAGGTCGCCACCCAGCGCTCGGCGAAGGCCGAGGTCAGGCCATCGCTGAACAGCCGGCCCAGCAGGCCGCCGGCAGGCAGGCCCAGCGACAGGGCGGGCAGGATCGCATGATGCCACTCGCCCCAGCCGTAGGGCGGCAGCCAGCGAAGCCAGGCGGCGAACACCACCAGCAGCAGGGCGGCCAGCAGAAACTCCGGCAGCGCCGTGATCGCCGCCCCGACCGCGCCGGAGGTCGGCATCGGCCGCCCGGCCAGGCCGCGGCGCAGCGCCGGCAGGCAAATCAGGGTCGCGGTGACGAACGACACGACCAGGGCCGCGGCCATCAGCGCGAGTGACACCTCGGTGGCCTTGAGCATGCCCGGCAGTACCGGCGTGCCCGAGATCCAGGAAGTGCCGGCGTCACCGTGCAACAGGCCGGCGAACCAGTGCTGCAGCTTCTCGAGCGGCCCCATGTCGAGGCCGAGCTGCACGCGGATCGCGTCGAGCGCCTCCTGGGTCGGGTTCTGGTCGCCGGCCCGGGCACGCAGGATACTCAGCGCCGGGTCGCGCCCGGACAACCAGGGCAACAACCCCACCAACGCCACCACGGCGGCCAGCGTCACCAGACGCGATAGCCCCGGCAGCAGGGCGCCCCATTCCAGGGGGCGACGCGGCGCCGGGGTCTGTCGAACGTCGGGGTCGACGCTATGCGTCGCCATCGTCGATCAGCCGGGTGTGTTCATTGATCAGCTCGCGCTCGCGCGGGTCGCGCACCGCACCCTCGACGCGGGTAGATTCCCCCTGGATGACGCGCTCATGGAGCATCGGCACCGCAGCGTCGGTGGCAAGGATGGCGGCCTCGGCGTCGATGATCGCCTCGCGACGCGCCTCACCCGGCGCCAGGTCAGCGGCCTTCTCCAGTGCCGCCTCGACCTCGGGATCGCAGAGCTGAGCGATGTTGAACGAGCCCTCGCAGGCGAAGTCGCTGACCATGTAGGCCACCGGGTCGCCAGAGTCGAGCATGGTCGCCCGGGATAGGATGAAGGCGTCGAACTCGCCGGCCAGCATGTCGGCCTCGATGTGTGCGTACTGGCGCACCTCCTGTTGGACGTCGAAACCGGCAGCCTCGAGCTGCTGCTCCAGCAGCACTGCAACCTCCGGCAGCTCCGCCCGGTCGGTGAAGGTGCCCAGCGTGATGGCGACGCCGTTCGGGTCCTTGGGCTCGGGGCGGCCCTCGACCGGCGAGCGCAGGCCGTCGGCCCACTGCAAAGCCGGGCCCAGCAGGCCGTTGGCGACGTCGGCGCGGCCCTCATAGACGGTACGCACGATGGCCTCACGGTCGACCGCCTCGCGGGCCGTGGCGCGCAGCGCGGGGTCCGCCAGCGGGCCGGACTCGGTGTTGAGATAGAGGGTGTTGGTGCGTGGCATCGGCACCTCGTGGATCAGCTCGGGATCGATCAGCGCGACCTGGGAAACCGGTACCGCCTCGACCACGTCGGCCTCGCCGGTGCGCAGGGCGGCGCCGCGAGCCGTGCCGTCCGGCACATAGTCGGCGTCGATGCCCGCGAGCTCGGCTCGCTCTCCCCAGTAGTCCTCGAAGCGGTCGAGGTGGGCGCTCTGGGTGCCGTTGATCTCCTCAAGCACGAAGGGCCCGGTGCCGGCCTCGATCGGATTGACGGTACCGTTGTCGCGGTAGGCCTGCTCGGCGAGGATCGCGAGCTGGGGACTGGATAGTCGGTTCGGCACCAGCGGGTCGGACTCGGCGGTACGCACGATGACGGCGTCGTCGCCGTCGGCCTCGATCACCATATCCACGCCATCGAGGATACGCGGCTTGGGCGCGGCGTTGGTGGCGGCGGTCAGCGAGGCCACCACGCGCTTTGCGGTCAGCGGGGTGCCGTCGTGGAAGATCACATCGTCACGGATCGCGAAGCGCCAGGTGCGCGGGTCGAGCCGCTCCCACTCGGTGGCGAGGAAGGGCTGGGGACTGCCGTCGGCGTCGAGCCGAATCAGCGTCTCGGCGGTGCTCCAGCGAGACAGCTTAAAGGCGTCGTCGGTCAGCGGGTTCAGACCGGAGCGCGGCGGCTGCAGCATGGCGACGCGGATGCGTGGATCGCCTTGCTCGGTGGTGGCCTCGGCGGTTTCGGCCGTCTCGGTCTTGGCGGTATCGCTGTCTTCCTGCTGACAACCGGCCAGCATGGCCAGCGAGAGCATGGCGAACGGAAGGGGCAGGACGTGGCGTAGCGTCATGGTGGGCTTTCCTTGTCGTAGGTGGCCGGCATGGTGTCGTTATGGTGCGTGGCGAAGTGCGGCAGCCCGGGAGAGGCACGCAGCAGGGCCGCGGTGCGCGCGTGCTCGGGAGACCGGAACAGAGCTGCCGTGGGGCGATCCTCGATGATCTTGCCGTCGTCCAGCACGATGGTTCGCTGGCACAGTCGGCAGACCACCGAGAGGTCATGCGAGATGAGCAGCAGCCCGATGCCGGCATCGTGGTGCAGCGACTTCAGTACCTCGGTGACACGGGACTGGGTCGGCAGGTCCAGGCCGCTGAGCGGCTCGTCGGCCAGCAGCAGGCGTGGGCGTACGGCGATGGCCCGGGCAATGGCCACGCGCTGCGCCTGACCGCCGGAGAGCTCGGTGGGCCGGCGGCGCAGGAAACTGGCGTCCAGGCCGACCTGCTCCAGCGACTCGGCTGCGCGTCGCTCGCGGTGGCAGTCGATGCGCAGCCGCGCGAGCGGCTCCTGGATCAGCTCGCCCACGCTCATGCGAGGGTCCAGCGATGACGCCGGGTCCTGGGGAATGTACTGCACGGTGCGCCTGTACCAGCGCATCGCCCGCACCGTTCCGGGCAAGATCGGGCGGCCCTGACAGACGATCTCGCCGGCATCGGCCCGGGTCAGCCCGAGCATCAGATTCAGTAACGTGCTCTTGCCGGCGCCGGATACCCCGGCCAGGCCGATGAGCTCGCCACAATGGATGCGGAAGTCCACGTCCTTGAGCGTGTGATACCACTCACGCGCTCGCCAAAGCCGCCGGGAACCGGGCATATACTTGTTGAGCCCGGCGACCCGCAGTAGGGAGCCGTCGTCGTTGAGTGCCGTGTCCGACATGATCTATCCGGTAACCTCGCAGACCGGTGACACGCGATAGGCACCGGGGCCTGCGCCATGGCGAAGTGCCGCGAGCAGCTCGCGGGAGAAGCGATGCCCGGGAGCCTTGATGATGTTTGCCAGGGCGCCGCTCTCTACCAGCCGGCCATCGTCGATGATCACCGCCCGCTCGCAGAGCCGGGCTGCGGCGTGCATGTCGTGGGAAATGAACAGCAGCGACGGTGTCCCAGCGGTTCCGGTGGCATCGCTCAGCAGCGTCAGCACCTCGTCCTGGGACAGCACATCCAGCGCGGTGGTGGGCTCGTCGGCGACGATCAGCGCCGGCTTGCAGGCCAACGCCAGGGCCAGGCAGACACGCTGGCGCTGGCCGCCGGACAGCTCCGCCGACGAACGTCGCACGACCCGCTCCGGGGCCGAGATCCTCATCCGCGCCAGGAGGTCGACGACTGCCCTTTCCGCCTCACGGCGTGACATGCCATGAGCGCGCAAGAACGGCTCGCGAAGCTGGGTGCCAACACTCACCAGCGGGTTCAGTGCCGCCTGGGTGTCCTGAAAGACCATGCCGGCGCGCGCTGTCGACGGGCGACGGGTCGCACGCATCCTGCCGACATCGATGCCATTGATCCGTATGCCTCCCCCCACTGAGGACCCTGGGGGCAGCAGGCCGAGGATCGCCTTGGCCGTGAGGGACTTGCCTGAGCCGGAGGGGCCAAGCAGGCAGACACGCTCACCGGGCTGCAGCTGGAAGGACAGGCCATCCACCACGTCTTGTCCGCCCAGGCGCACGCTCAATTGATCCACCCTCAGAACAGGGGCGCTTTCCGGTGAGGTCACGAGATGTTTCTGCCTTGGGGATGCCGAAAGGCGAAAGGTTATATCATAACAACAGATGCAAAAACAACGCGCTCTAGCCCTGTCTCGTTCGGCCGGATATAGCCCGGACCTGTTCTCTCGCCCCCAGGCCTCGCGACCGCGTCGGGCGCTCACGAGGCCAAAGGCCACATCGCTGTAAACGAACGCCAGGCAATGGCTCAGGTGCCGCAGAAGGTCCGCAGCACCTTCTCGTCGTCATGCGGCGGGCGCATGTAGTCGATCTCGCCGTGGGGTTCCTCGAAGGGCCGGGTGATCGCCGCCAGCAGCGCCTCGAAGGGGGCGAAATCGTCGTCCTCGGCGGCCGCGACGATGGCCTGCTCGACGCGGTGGTTGCGGGGGATGACCGCCGGGTTGGTGGCGCGCAGGCGCCGCGCCAGCTCGGCGGCGTCGGCGTTTTCCCGAGTCAGCCGCTCGCGCCAGCGCGACAGCCACGCGTCCAGCGCCTCGCGGTCGGCGAACAGCTCGGCCAGCCGTGCCTCGCCCTCGGCTCCTTCCAGGGCATCGGCCAGGCGGCGGAAGGCCAGGGTGAAGTCGGCGCGGCCGGCGTGCATCGCCGCGAGCAGCGCCTCGATCAGCTCGCCGTCGCCCTCCTCGGCGGTCTCGAGCCCCAGCTTGGCGCGCATCACGCCGAGGCGGTTGGCCTCGAAGCGCTCGGTGAAGGCCTCGATCGCCGCCGTGGCACGTTCGATGGCGCGGTCGGTGTCGTCGTCGATCAGCGCCAACAGCGTCTCGGCGAAGCGCGCCAGGTTCCACTGGGCGATGGTCGGCTGGTTGACGAAGGCGTAACGGCCGCGCTCATCGATGGAGCTGAACACGGTGCGCGGATCGTAGGCGTCCATGAAGGCGCAGGGCCCGTAGTCGATGGTCTCGCCGGAGATGGCGGCGTTGTCGGTGTTCATCACTCCGTGGATGAAGCCGATCCCCATCCAGCGGGCCACCAGCTCGGCCTGAGCCGCCACCACCGCCTCGAGCAGGCCCAGATAGCGCTCGCCGCCCTCACGCTCGGCGAGGTGAGGATAATGGCGCTCAATCGCCTCGTCGGCCAGCAGCTGCAGGGCCTCGGTATCGCGACGGGCAGCAAAATACTGGAAGGTGCCCACGCGCAGGTGGCTGGCGGCCACCCGGGTCAGCACCGCGCCGGGTTCGGGGATGTGCCGGAACACCCGTTCGCCGCTGGTCACTGCGGCCAGCGCCCGGGTGGTGGGCACGCCGAGGGCGTGCATGGCCTCGCTGACCAGGTACTCGCGCAGCACCGGTCCCAGCGGCGCCCGGCCGTCGCCGCCCCGAGAGAAGGGCGTGCGCCCACTGCCCTTGAGCTGGAGGTCGCGCACCCTGCCCATCCGGTCGATCACCTCGCCCAGCAGCAACGCCCGCCCGTCGCCGAGCTGGGGCACGAAGTTGCCGAACTGATGCCCGGCGTAGGCCATGGCCACGGGCTCGGCGCCCTCGGGCACGGCGTTGCCGGACAGCGCTTCGGCGGCCCGCTCGACGTCGAAGGCCTCGAGATCGAAGCCCAGCTCCTCGGCCAGCGGCCGGTTGAAGGCCACCAGCCGCGGCCGCTCGACCGGGGTCGGCAAACATTCGGCGCGCAGCCGATCGGGGAAACGGGCATAGCGCAGGGTAAAGGGGGGAAACATGGCGCCTCCTCATGGTTGGTGACGCCTACCCTACAGAGACAGACGGGGACGACCAAGATTCCCGACGTTTCAATCGCCTTCGTCGCGGCACGTCGCCTCCAGCGCAGGCATCAGCTCGTCCAATCGGCGCGCCAGTGCCTCCCTGGCCGACACGGCCCGCGCCAGCTCGCCGGTCTTGGCCAGCGCCTCCAGCCGCCTGGCGGCCTCACCGGCCGCCAGGCCGCCCACTACTTGCGCCGAGCCCTTGAGGGTATGGGCGGCGCGGCGCAGCGTGCGGACCTCACCGGCCGCCAGGGCGGTATCGATCTCCGCCATCAGTCGCGGCCCCTCATGGCGAAACATCTCGACCATCTCGACGAGCATCTCGTGGTTGCCGTCCAACGCCTTCAAGGCGCCTGCCCAGTCCAGGCAGGGCAGCTGCGCGGCCTCGACGCCACCCAGTACTGCGGCCGATATCAACGCGTCCGATGTGACACCCTCCTCCACCTCCTGGCCCGTCTCCTTTCCCCCTTCCGAGCGTTCGACCGCGGCATAAAGTTCTGCGGCGCGAAACGGCTTGGAAACGAAATCATCCATCCCGGCCGCCAGGCAGCGCTCGCGATCCTCGCGGGTGGCACTGGCCGTCATGGCGACGATCGGCAGCCGATACCCGGCCCCTCGGATCGCCCGGGCGGCCTCCAGACCGTCCATCACCGGCATGTGAATGTCCATCAGCACCACGTCGAAGGCCTCGCGCGCCACGGTATCGACGGCCTCGCGTCCGTTCTCGGCCAGCACCACGGCGTGGCCGCGCTGTCTCAGCAGGTCGCAGGCAACCTGCTGGTTGATGCGCCCGTCCTCGACCAGCAGCACCCGCCGGGGCGTCACCGTGGCCGGGGCAACGGGCTCGCCGCTCCGCTTCGCCGCGCCCTTGTCGCCCAACGCCTCGCCGATGGCATCGAGCAGCTCGGACTGCTTGAGCGGCTTGAGCAGCAGCCGGGCGATGCCCAATCGCCGACGCCGCGTCACGTCCCCGGAGCGTCCACCCGAGGAAAGCATCAGGATTGGCATGGCGGCATGGGAGGGGTGAGCACGGATGCGTGCGGCCAGCGCCAGGCCATCCATGTGCGGCATCATCATGTCGAGCAGCGCCAGCGGGAAGCGCTCGCCCGCCTGCTCGGCCCGGGCCAGGGCCGCCAGGGCCTCGCGTCCGCTCTCCACGCATACCGGGTGCATGCCCCAGCCGACCAGGATCTCGTCGAGGATGCGCCGATTGGTGGCATTGTCATCCACCACCAGTACGTCGATCCCCTTCAGGCCGGGCGGCGACATGGCGGCCCCGTCCTCGAGCACCTCCAGGTCGATCTCGAAGACGAAGCGGCTGCCTCGACCGTCCAGTCCCTCACGGACCTCGATATGGCCCCCCATCATCTCCACCAGCTGGGCGGCGATCGACAGCCCCAGCCCGGTGCCACCACTCTGACGGGTGGTGGAGCTGTCGGCCTGGCCGAAGGCCTCGAAGATCCTGTGGCGCTTGGCAACGGGAATGCCGATGCCGGTATCTCGGATCTCGACGCCCAGCCGGATCCGCCCCGTTTCGCGGGCGACCAGGCGCAGATCGACTACCACCTCGCCGCGTTCGGTGAACTTGATGGCGTTGCCGACCAGGTTGACCACCACCTGGCGCAGGCGAACGGGATCGCCCAGCACCCGGTCGGGCACCTCCGGCGGAATGTGCACCGCCAGCTCCAGGCCCTTGTCGGCGGCATGTAGCGACAGGGTCTGGAGGGTGTCGCTCAAGGTGTCGCGCAGCGGGAAGGGCGTGGCCTCGAGCTCGAGCCGGCCGGCCTCGATCTTGGAGAAGTCGAGAATGTTGTTGATCAGTCCCAGCAGGGTATCGGCGGATTTCTGGATCAGCGCCACGTACTCGGCCTGCTGCTCGGTGAGCGTGGTGCGCTCCAGCAGCTCGGCCACCCCGATCACGCCGTTCATGGGCGTGCGGATCTCGTGACTCATGTTGGCCAGGAACTCGCCCTTGGCCTGACTGGCCCGCTCCGCCTGGTCTCGGGCACGGCGCAGGTCGTCCTGGGAGCGGCGCAGCGCCTCGGTGGTGGACTGCAGCTCGGCGGTACGCTCGGTGACCAGCTCCTCCAGACGGTGCCGGTGGCGCTCGAGCTCGGTGATGTCGGAATAGACGGCGACGTAGTCTCCGTCGCGGGTGCGATGCTCGCTGATCTGCACGCATACCCCATCGCTGCGGGTGAACTGGTAGGGGCCGACCGGCTCACGGTGCTGAGCGAGGCGCTCGGTGACGTACTGCTCCCCGCTGGCATACTCACGGGGGATCGTGCCCCGAGCGACCACCGCCCGCAGCAGGTCCTCGAAGCGCAGCCCGGGTTCGACCACGTCCACCGGGGTGACGAAATGCTCCTTGAAGCGTGAGTTGTAGAGCACCAGGCGGTCCTCGGCGTCGAAGATCGCAAAGCCCTCGGCGATCGATTCCAGGGCCTCGGTGAGCTGGTGGCGAGCCTCCTCGGTCAGCCGCATCTGAGCCTCGAGGCACTCGCGCTGCTCTTCAAGCTCGGTGATGTCGGTGTAGATAGCCACGATCCCACCGTTGCGAGTGCGGCGCTCGCTGATCATCAGCCGCCTCCCGTCGCCGCGCTCGAGCTTGAAGGGCGGCCCGGGATCGCGGCGCTGTGCAAGGCGCCAGGCGACCCACTCCTCTATCGAACGCTCTCCGGTGAGGATGACGCCCTGCTCGGCCACGCTGCGAATCATGTCCTCGAAGCACATGCCGACTCGGACCATCTGCGGGACACCGGAGCAGTCATCACGGAAACGCCGGTTGAACGCCACCAGGCGATCCTCGGCGTCATAGAGGGTAAAACCCTCGGAGATCGCCTCCAGGGCCTCGATCAACTGACGATGTACCGCTTCGGCCCGATCCGCCCGCTCGCGGTCGTCGTCGTTCATCGCCGCACCCCCTTGCGGCGGCTCACGGAAAGATGCCGCGCATCAGCTTGGCCTCGGTGACCCGGCTGATGCCCTCGATCAGCGCCGCGGTGCGCATGTCGAGGTGCTGCGCCTCGGCCCTGGTAAGGGTGCGCTGGAAGGCATCGAGCAGGATCGCCTGCAGGCGCTCGTGGATCTCGTCGAGGCTCCACATCAGGTTCTGCATGCCCTGCACCCACTCGAAGTAGGACACCGTGACGCCACCGGCATTGCCGAGGATATCCGGCAGCACGAAGATGCCGCGCTCCTGGAGGATGTCATCGGCTTCCAGCGTGGTCGGGCCATTGGCCCCCTCGGCGAGCAGGCGGCACTCCAGGCGCGCAGCGTTCTCCACCGTGACCTGGTTCTGCAGCGCGGCCAGCACCAGGATGTCGCAGTCCAGCTCCAGCAGCTCGTCGTGGTCGACGATCTCCGGCGCGGGAAAACCTTGCAGGCGGCGATGCTCATCGGCATAGGCGGTCAGCGCCTCTACCGACAGCCCGGCCTCGTCGTGGAGCGCGGTGGACGCGTCACCGACGCCGATGATCTTCACCCCACGTTCGGCGAGGAAGCGCGCCGCATGGCTGCCCACGTTACCGAAGCCCTGCACCACCGCGGTGGCGCCGCTCAGCTGGAGCCCCAGGTGGCGGGCAGAGGCCTCGATCAGATAGACCAGTCCACGGCCGGTAGCTTCCTTGCGCCCCAGCGAACCGCCCAGCACTACCGGCTTGCCGGTCACCACCGCCGGCACCGTATGGCCGACCTGCTGGCTGTAGGTGTCCATCAGCCACGCCATGACACGCTCGTCGGTGCCCAGGTCCGGGGCCGGGATGTCCTTGTCGGGGCCGATGATGTCGATGATCTCGGTGGTGTAGCGCCGCGTCAGGCGCTGCAGCTCGCGGTCGCTAAGAGTGGTCGGGTCGACCCGCACGCCGCCCTTGGCGCCGCCGAAGGGCAGCTTCATCAGCGCGCACTTCCAGGTCATCCACATCGCCAGGGCCGCCACCTCGCCCAGGTCGACGTCCTCGTGGTAGCGAATGCCGCCCTTGGTCGGCCCCATGGAGAGCAGGTGCTGGACCCGATAGCCGAACACCGTCTCCACCTGGGCACGGTCGTCGCGGAAAAACGGGAAGCTGACCATCTGGGTGCGCTGAGGAAACAGCAGGCGCTGGCGCAGGTTGTCGTCCAGCCCCATGTACTGGGCGGCCTTGAGGAACTGCTGCTGGGCCAGGCGGAACATCGGCGAGTCCCACTCGCCGCCCCGCGCCCGGGCCCGCGACAGGGTGTAGCGGATCGCCCGGCCGAGCGACACGCTCTTGAGGTGCGACTTCACCAGGTAGTCGTAGGCGCCGGACTCCACGGCCCGCGCCGCCAGCTTGACATCGTCGAGGCTGGTGAGCACCACCACCGGCACCTGGGGCGCCACCAGGCGCACCCGAAACAGGGTCTCCAGCTCCTCGCTGTCGGGCAGCACCAGATCCAGCAGCACCAGGTCCACGCCCTGCTTGACCAGTCGAGTCAGGCCATCGGCCAGGTTGCCCACCGCCTCGACCTCGCAGCGCAGTTGGGGGTCATCGCCGAGCAGCTTCATGATCAGCTCGCGATGCATGGGGTTGTCCTCGACCAGCAGCAGCTGCACCGGGGAATCCTGCATGATCGAGTCCTCCCGTAGGGACACGCGCTACGCCGCCCGATGTGGCGCCGGTGGCACGGGTTTCTATCAGCGTAGGCTACCCTCGCTCACAGCGGACACCGCATAGAACAGGCAGTCACTGCGGGCGATCTCGCTGTTGGTGGTGGCCATGAACAGGCGCAGCGGCCGCCGGGCGTGCAGTCGGCCGTCACGCGCCTCGAGCAGCTCGTCCACGCGTTCTCGACCCAGGCCATCGCGCGCCGTCAGGCAGGCCACCCCCCGCTCGCCCAGCCAGCCGAGTCGTGCGTCTGGCTGGGTCACGCCGCGGTTGTGCTCGTCGATGCGCGCCCACAGGGTCAGGTCGACGCCGGGGCGCGGCTCCCGGGCATAGACGACGCTCGCGCCCGGCCGCAGCTCGACGCGCAGCGGATGGACCAGCACCTCGAGATACGGGATCGATGACAGCGCCGCCGGATCGAGACAGTCGGAAAGCAGACGAAACAGCCCCTCGGCGACCTCCCGGGCCTCGGGCTGCAGGGCGCCGCCGCACTCCAGGGTGAATACCGGACAGTCAGCGAGTGCCGGCATCTCGTGGGGCAGCTCCATCAGGCTGCCGAGCCGCAGGTCGGTGACGACAAGCCGCTCGCAGAAGCGTCCGGCCAGCGCCTCGATGACGGGGTGGCGGCGGGTGGCGACGGCGAAGGCCGGGCCGTTGCCCGAGGTGTTGTGCAGATCGACCACGAGCTCCGGCACCAGCGCCGCCAGGTCATGGGCGATCGCCCGGGCCAGCGCCCCGGATGGCCCTTCGAAGGGCGCCCGGAAACAGCGGTTGAGGTCTCGCCCGTCCACGGTATGGCGATGGGTGAACAGGGGATGACTCAGGGCCCCGTGCACGTTGGCCAGCAGCACCGCCAGGCGCGTGCGGGGCCGCGGGCCGCTCATCAGCCAGCGATGCAGCGCCAGCGTCCCGGACGGCTCGTTGCCATGCAGCAGGGTCGTGACGACCCGACAGCGCCGGGTGTCCTCACCCTCGAGGATCAGCCATACCGGGCCACCCAGCGACTGTAGCCAAGCCGCAATATCCGCATGCTCGACCCTGGGATCGCGGATCACGGGGAGTTCGAGCGCGTTCATTCAGTCCTCCAGGGGCCAGCGCGCCACCGGCAGGTTGGTCGCCATGGCGGCCTGATAGGCCTCCAGCAGGCGTTGGCAGGCCCGATGCCGGGAGCGTCCCTGACCTTCGAAGTGCGACAGCGCACGACGCTGCCAGACGGCGCCGCTGGTCCGCGCCGCCAGACGCTCGCCGATCACCGCCAGATAGGGTGAGGTGTCGGCATCGCCCACTCCCAGCGAGCGCAGGCCTCGCTGAACGTCCGGCAGCAGCCGCTCGAGGAGGTCGACCACCGGCGTCTCCTCCAGCCGATGGTGCTTGCGATGCGGCCACAGCAGCCGGGCGTCGAGCCCCGACTGGGCGGCGCGATAGAAATTGTATTCGGCATAGCGGAACGGCATGGCGCTCAGCCAGCGTGCGATGTCGTCGCGCAGGGCCGCCACCAGGCCCAGCATCAGGACCACGTTGGCCACCATGTCCACGGCGGTCGGCCCCGACGGCAGGGCGCGCATCTCCAGGCGCAGATGACCATCGCCGACGGGATCGTAGACGGCCCGATTCCAGGGCCAGACGGTTCCCATGTGCAAGCGCAGCTCCGCCAGGCCCGGCGCCGTGGAGCCGGATGGCGAATCCTCGGGCCAGGCATCGGCGATGATCGGCAGGATGGGCGGATAGAGGGCGACCGCCTCGGCGAACAGCTCCCATGGGCTCTGACGGACCCAGCCCTGGCCGAAGTTCACCCGTGCCGGCTCGCGCCAGCGGGCGTCGCGCATCCGGCAGTCCACGGACTGCTTGAACAGCGCGATGCGGGTCTCGTCCCACAGCAGCCGCTGCAGGAACAGCGGCGAGTTGGCGGCCAGCGCCAGCACCAGGGGCGTGACCAGCTGGGCAGCGTTATAGGTGTCGGCAAAGCGTTCGGGGTCAACCCGCAGGTGCACTTGCAAGGAGGTGTTGGCGCCCTCCAGCACCACATGATCGCTCGAGACCCGCACGCTGTCCTCGCCGCGGATCTCCACATCGAAGGGCTCGCCGCGCATCCGCTGGAGCTCGCGTTCCAGGGCGCGATAGCGCGGCAAGTCGCTCATCGCATGACTGCCCAGATCGGCGCGCCTCAAGGTGGGCAGAATACCGATCGGCACGATATGGGCCCGGTACGCCGAGGCAGCCTCTTCGAGCCGCCGCAGGGCCAGGCGCAACTGGTCCTCCAGGGCATGCATCGGGCACCCCGACAGCGACAACGGCGCCAGGTTGTACTCGATGTTGAAGCGGTTGAGCTCCAGCTGCAGCTGGGGATCCCCGAGGCCCTCGAGCAACGCCTGGTTGAGGAGCGCCACCCGCCCCCGGCCGTCGACGATATAGGCCTCCAGCTCGGCGCCGATGCTGGGCGCGCCGACACCGAAGCCCGGCTGGCCAAGCAGCTCGTGCAGGATGTCGAGGCTCTGGCGCAGGCGCTTGCCGAAATGCTGGTAGTCCGACGCCGAGAAGGCCTCGCGATCGATGACCGCACCCATCGCCGCCCCTCCGGGAAAGTGGCCGCCGATAGTGTCAGTCTAGGACCCCGTCGGACTTGATGCCGATCTACTGCGAAGGCCTACTCCGTCTCCCGGGCCTCGACGAAGGTGCGATGATCCAGGGCCACGCAATCGGCGTAGCTGAAGGCCAGGGTCGCCACCATGTCGACGAAGTGGTCTCGCCCGCCCTCGACACGCTCGCCCACCACGCGGGCAAAACGCCCGGGGTCGTCGGCGTGAAGCACCCGGGCGCCGCGCAGGTGCTCGCGAGCGAGGATCCGCCCCCACTGCTTGGCCAGCTTGCGATAGGGCTTGTCGCCGTCGAGCTTGTGGGTGGGAAAGTCTTCCTTGAAGGGCGAGCGCTCGCGCACCGAGAACACCGCCTGGCCCAGATGCAGCCAGCCGAGGTAGACATCGGGGTGCTCGGCGATAGCGGTGAAGGCGGCGGCATGACGGGCGCCCTCGTGGGCAAAGGCGCGGCGCCAGTCTCGTTTCTCGGCGGCGTTCATCAACCGCCAGCCCTCGGGCGGGGTCTGACGCTTGACGTCGAGGATGACGTCGTCGTGAGCGTGGTCGCGCCCGCCCTCGATCAGCACGTAGTAGCGCTCGAGCCCCAACGAGCCGGTGCCGGCATCGAGCCGTCGCGCCATGTCCTTGACCCGGAAATGATCCTCCTCGGCCTCGGCACGGGCGCCGCGCAGGGTATCGCGATACTCGCCCTCGACGGCCTTGCGTAGCTGGCTGGCCAGGTGCGCCGGCAGCCGGGCCAGCTTTTCCGGACGCTCGTCAACGGCGAAGCGCCGGCCGTCCTCACCAAGCGTGGTCCACTTGTCGAGCATTTTCTCCCGGCTCTCCTTGCGCGCCACCTTCTCCAGGAAGGGACCCAGCGGCCCCTTGGCGGTATCCAGGGTCACCGCGCCGGGGATCTCGCCCTCGGCGTGATCGTCGAGCTCGTCCAGGTAAGCTTCGATAAGCGTTGCGAGCGACTTGTCGATGCCCTTGCGCGACAGCTCCGCATTTTCCCGGGCGTCCAGCACCAGGCTGATGGCCAGCCGCCAGAGATCGTACTGGTAGTCGCCGACCAGGGCGTCGTCGAAGTCGTCCATGCCGTAGCGCACGGCATCGTCGTGGTGACCATAGGCGCCGAAGTTGTAGACGTGGGCGTCACCCTGCAGCCAGGTCTGGGTCTCGGGCAGTCCGCCGTAGAGCGCGAAGCGCCAGTCGTGCCAGACGTCGTCCCAGTAAAGATGGTTGGTGCCGCGGAAGAAGCGATACGGCGACTCGGCCAGCTTGGCGTACTTGGCGGCACGCTCGTCGGCGCTCAGGTCGGCGTTGGCCGCCTCGATGGCATCGAGCACCCGGCGGGGGCGATTGTGGCGGGTCAGCGGTGGCGACATGCGTAGACTCCCAATGGCAGAAGAGGGCCGCAGTCCCGCGGCCCTCGTCAGTCAAGCAAGCCTGGCGACCGCCGGCAAGCCGGACGCGTCAACCCTGTGGCCTTCACCCCAGGCATGAGCCTGCACGCTCATGCGGTCATTTAGAACTCAGGGACCGGCAGCAGGCCAAAAACCCCCATGAAATGCAGGACTCCAACGGTAACGCCGAACAGCAGTACCAGAAAGATCGCGGCATTGCCGCCCGGCGCCAGGAACGCACGCTTCCCTTCCACCGTCATGCGGGACTTTCTTGCCAACATGGCAGGTATGATGCACGTCCAAACCGTCGCAGCAGCCCCCGCGTAGCCAATAGCCAGCAGGAAACCGAATGGAAACAGCAGTGACAGGACAAGAGGGGGAAGGAACGTGATGGCCCAGGTTTTCAGGCGCCCTCTTCGATCATCGTCGAACCCTGCCAAGTCTGCCATGAAGTCGAAAACTCCCAGACCAACGCCGACAAAGGAGGAAAAAACAGCAGCGGATGAAAAGGCACCGATGATATCGGAAACCCTCTCTGACACGATCACCCCGCCAAGAGAAGAGAGAAGGACGTCGACCTCACCACCCTGGGAAAGAATTCCATCAAATGCTGACCGAGGCAGATTGCCGAATATGCTGACGACCCACAAAACATACAGCAGAAGGGCGATGACAGTACCGCCAAGAATGGCCTGCCCGGCTTTCCTCTCATCCTGATAGTACGACCGCAGGGAGGCCACGGAGTGATGATAGCCAAAGGAAGTCAGGGCAACGGGGAACATGGCCAGCACAAAAGGTAACCTCTTCACTTCCTCTTCAAGGCTACTCACAAGAGAGGAAATATTCACCTCGACTGTCAAGCCAAAGACACCAAACACGAAGCTCAACACCATGAACAGAATCAGTAGAACGGACAGCCGATCCACGGCACGAGTGGAATGAAGCACGAAGGACGAAAACACTGCCACGAAAATGACGGAAGCCAGCTTCTCGTTAATACCCAAGGCACTTTCTATCATCAAGCCGGAAGATGTCGTGTAGGCATAAAGCAAGATAGCGCCAACGAAATACACCATCAAGTTGTTGAAAAAGCACACTCTCTTGCCAAGAATGGCTTTTGTGACCGTATTGAAAGACGCCCTGTACTCATACTGTCCAAGTGTTTCGAGCAGCATCCACCCGGATAGCGTCATCACGATCATGGTGATACACAGCGCCAGCCCCGACCACAGCATCCAGGCGCCGGCACCGGCACTGGGCAGCCCAAGCATGCCCGCGCCGACGCATACGCTTGCCACTATGCTGGCGCCACCGACAACCGAGGATTTTCTTGTCATAGTCATCATCCGATAGTCAAAAATTGCTTGTCGACCGACATGATCCAACGGGCACGAACGCGATACCTGTTCCGAAATGTCGGCCTGGTCTTCCCTGGTCTTCCCAAGCCTTCCTTCGCAAAACGCCTCTGACGCGCCCTGCAGTTGACAACCGCACCGCGCCTTACCCAGCACCCCACTGCGCAGGAAAGGTTGCTCCAGGCTTCTCGTGAAGCTTGAAGGTTATTTGTCACCATCCAAGCATGCTTTCGGCACGCGTCATGACATCCTCAAGCGCGTACCGAACACTGTCACCGCTTCTAATGGAGCGCCGGGCAAGCCGGCTACAGCGAGGTCCTGACCGACCAGAGCTCAGGAAAGAACTTCAGATCCAGCGCCTTCTGCAGATAGGACACCCCTGAGGTGCCGCCAGTCCCGCTCTTGTGGCCAATGATACGTTCCACGGTTTTCATGTGGCTAAAGCGCCATTTGTGGAAGTTGTACTCGGTATCTACCAGCTTTTCCGCCAGTTCGTACAGGTCCCAGTGCTGATCAGTATTGGCGTAGATGTCTGCCCACACGGCTTCGACCTCGGCACAAGCCTCGTACGGCTCCGACCAGTCTCGCTCCAGTACCGATGCCGGCAGCTTGAAACCTCGCCGAGCCAGCAACTGCAGGCTGACGTCATACAGGCTTGGGGCCTGCAAGACACTCATGAGCCTCTGGTAATGCTCGGCGTGCGAGCGATGCACCTTGACCATACCGGGGTGCTTGTTGCCCAACAGAAACTCCAGCTCCCGGTACTGATACGACTGAAAACCGGAGCTCTGCCCAAGGCTGTCGCGGAAACTGACATAGTCGGTAGGTGTCATGGTAACCAGCACTTCCCAGGCCTGGATCATCTGCTCCTGGATTCGCGCAACCCGGCTGAGCATCTTGAAGGCCGGCCGGAGTTGGTCCGCCGCAATATGCCGCGCCGCCGCATGCGCCTCGTGCAGGCCCTGCTTGAGCCATAGCTCGGAGACCTGGTGGATAATCACGAAGAGCATTTCATCATGCTCGTCAGAGACAGGGCGCTGACAGGACAGCAGAGCCTCGAGCCCAAGGTACTGCCCATAGCTCATGCCCTGATCCCAGTGAACACTTTTTTCGTCCTGCAGGTTCACGGCATTCCGGCGTGTCTTGTTCTCGTTTGAATGGTTCACGGTTGCTCTCCTACTTCCACCCATGATGATACGTTTGCCGATGGATCGTCCCTCGAGCGGCCTGGCATGCAGCCGAGTCGTTCGAGAATGTCGAAATGGTCACAGTCCTTGAGTACGGTGAGTCGGCTGGGCACCCTGGCCGCTCGCACCTGCTCATCGAGCCATTCGCTCTGCGCGTGGAACGCCGGCGGATCGAACGCCCCGCATACCAGATGCAATGGCGGAAGCCCCGCCAGTGGCTGACACAGGGGACTGAGCCGCTCGGCACGTTCATGATCCAGCCCCAGCGGCTCATTGATGTATGTCTCCACCAGGGGGCGCAGGTCATAAATACCGCTGATCAACCATAGCGAGTCGATACCAGACAGCCCTTTCCCGCCCAGGCAGCTCATCAATGCCAAGTGTGCGCCAGCACTATGGCCGCCCAGGTGAAGGCTGGCTTCCCGGTTCAGCTCGCCGAGCACATGTCGCAGAACCGCTACCGCGTGCCGGCAGGCCTCGATCATTGCCTCGATGGAAGCCTGAGGCGCAAGTGGATAATCCACTGACGCAAAGGCCCAACCGGCCTCGAGCCAATCAGCGGCCATGAAGTCCGTCGCAGAGGCGTCGAGCTCCTGCCAGTAGCCTCCGTGCAAGAACGCCATCAGCGAGCGTGGTTTGCCCGTCGCCGGCAGGAAGAGATTGATCCCCTCCCAGGCTCCCGATCCATAGCTCAGGCGCTGCGGCACATGGCGTTCCCGCAGGCGCCTGCCAAGCGCTGCCTGGCGCTCCAGGCTGGCGTCGAAATTCCGTGCCCAACGGCTCGGCGAGTAGGCATGGTCCAGTGCCTGGTCGGTCATGACATCCGCTCCTTTGCTTTCCCAGCCTTCAGGTCACCGCGCCGCGTACCTGGAAGCGCGGCTCCCGGTACTCACCGCTTTCGACCACCTCGCGGAAATGCCGCGCCGCCCGCCAGACGTCCTCGAAGCTCAGGTAGAGCGGCGTGAAGCCGAAGCGCATCAGGCCCGGCTCGCGGTAGTCGCCGATCACCCCTCGGGCGATCAGCGCCTGAACGATGGCGTAGCCGTGCTCGGTATCCACCAGCGAGACCTGGCTGCCACGCGCCTCGGTGGGCGGGGTGAGATCCTCGATGCCATGGGCGGCGAAGATGCCGGCCAGGCACTCGCGGAACAGCTCGCTCATCGCCAGGCTTTTGTCGCGCAGGGCCTGCATGTCGACCTCGGCCCACACGGAAAGCGAGGCCTCCAGGGCGCTGTAGATCAACGCCGAGTGGGTGCCGGTGCGAAACCGCGTGATATCGCCGGCCGGCGCATAGTCGGCCTCGAAGGCGAAGGGCGCGGCGTGGCCGTGCCAGCCGGAGAGCGGCTGCCAGCCGCCGTCCTGGTGGTCGCGGTGGACGTACAGGAAGGCCGGGGCGCCGGGACCGCCGTTGAGGTACTTGTAGGTGCAGCCCACCGCATAGCGCGCCCCGCAGCCGTTGAGGTCCACCGGCAGCGCCCCGGCCGAGTGGGCCAGGTCCCAGATCACCTCGGCGCCATGTTCGTGCACCAGCCGCGTGGTAGCCGCCATGTCACGCAGCCGCCCGGTGCGGTAGTTGACCTGGCTCAGCACCACCACCGCCACGCCGTCCAGGTGCGCGGCGAGCTCTCCGCCCTCCGGCAGGAAACGATGCTCGTGACCGCTGACCCGGCAGAAGCCCTGGGCGATATAGCCGTCGGTGGGGAAGTTGCCGCCCTCGCTGAGCACCGTGCGGCGGTCGTCGCTGCGCTGCCCGGTGATGTAGCCCAGCAGCTTGAAGAGATTGAGCGTGATGTTGTCGGTGACCACCACCTCACCGTCGCGGGCGCCGATGATGGGTGCCATCAGGTCGCCGAGGCGCTCGGGGGCGTCGAACCAGCCCTGGTTCCAGCCCTTGATCAGCTCGTCGCGCCACTGGTCCAGGGTTCCGTCCACCGCCTGGCGGGCCGCCGTCGGCTGGGCGCCGAGGGAGTTGCCGTCGAGATAAAGGACGCCTTCGGGCAGGGCGAAGCGGCACTTGAAGTCGGCCAGGGGATCCTGGCGATCAAGCTCGCGGACGCGTTCCAGGCTCACGCTCATGTCGGGTCTCCGGAAAGGAAAGGGAATCACCTGGGAACATTCTAGGGGGAGAGGGATGACGCGGGGTTGCGTTCTTATGCGCTCGACAGCACCTTATGTGCAAGACTTTTTCACTAAATAGAGAAAAACGACAAATGACGTCACTCGACCGCTTCGACCTGAAGCTCCTCCACGCCCTGCAGCGCGACGCCCGCCTCACCCTCGGCGCACTCTCCGAGGCCGTCAGCCTCTCACCCAGCCAGTGTTCACGACGACTGGCGCGACTGGAGCGCGAAGGCGTCATCCAGGGCTACTCGCTGCGGCTTGACCCGCCCGCCCTGGGGCTGGCGGTAACCGCCTTCATCTTCGTCTCCATGGACAAGTCGCGCATGCACCATCCCCACGAGGCCGTGGCGGCGCTGCTGGCCCGCGACGAAGTCACCGAGTGCCATACCGTCACCGGCAATCACGACTTCCTGTTCAAGGTGGTGGTCGAAAGCCTGGGCGCGCTGTCGACCTTCCTCGCCGAGGCGGTGAGCCCGCTCGACGGCCTCCACGACGTCGCCACCCAGGTAGCCATGGACACGCTCAAGAGCGGAGGGCCGCTGAAGACGGGGTAGCGCCTGTCCTGTCATGAACGAGGTCGTCGCTTGCAAAAAACAGAAGAAGCACTTGAAAAATCCGTAATTGTTAATAATGCAAGCACCTTGCTAGCGTGAAAAATCCGCAACAAGACCTCGAAAACACAAGAATCAATATCGGAGTGAGACATGGCGGAAGAGACAACAATGGAATCATCGGCCAGGGCGCCGAAGGGCAGGAAGCTGCCAATGCCCGATGTCTTCGTGATCCTGTTCAGCTTCATGATACTCGTGATGATACTCTCACATATCATCCCGGCCGGGAGTTACGAGAGAATACAGAAAAACGGACTCACCCAGGTTTCCACAGACAGCTTCCAGTATATCGACTCGACACCGCTGGGCTTTCTCGATCTTTTCACGGCCATCCACCAAGGACTGACGGGAGCCTCCAGCATCATTTTCCTCATCCTGGTGGTGGGAGGCGCCCTGAAAGTCATCGAGTCGACGGGTGTCATCAACAAAGGGATCTACCGGCTCATCCACCTGGCCAAAGGTCGGCAGAACATACTGATCATCATGTTCTGTACGACCTTCGCGATTCTCGCTTCCGTCGGTATCGCTCCCAATCTTGCGATCGCCTTCATTCCCATCGGCTTGCTCCTATCGAGGTCGCTACAGCTTGATCCCATCGTCGGCGTGGCGATGATCTTCCTCGGCGCCTATGCAGGTTTCTCCGGTGGTGTCTTCGACCCGGTGGTCACCGTCACTGGCCAGAAGATCGCCGAGCTTCCTCTGTTCTCTGGTTTTCTCTTCCGTGGCGTCATCTTCCTCGTTTTCCTGGGCATCACCATCGCCTATATCTGCCGCTATGCCCGACGTATCAAGCAGGATCCCGACAGCAGCCTCATGGGTAGTGCGACCATGGCGTCTCGCCAGGAGAAGGACGACCTCGAGGCCGCACCGATGCTCAGCCTTTCGCACAAGGCCGTCTTACTACTCATTCCAGCGGCCATCGGCGCCTTCCTCTACGGCGGCTTCAACTTCGGCTGGGGGATCAAGGAGCTCTCCGCGATCTTCATCATCCTCGGCATCGCCACCGCCATGATCTGTCGCATCACGCCCAATGATTTCGTCAAGCGGATGATGGCCGGGGCAAGCGAGGTCATGTACGGGGCCCTGGTCGTCGGCGTTGCGGCAGCCGTCATCGTGCTGCTCAAGCAGGCCAGCCTGATCGACACCATCGTGCACAGCATCGTGAACTCGCTGGACAGTCACGGGAAGATCATGGCCATGCAGTTGCTGTATGCCTTCAATCTGACCTTCAACGGGCTCATCACCTCGGGCACGGGGCAAGCGGCCATCGTCATGCCAATCATGGTCCCGATCGGCGACATGCTGGAGGTTACCCGCCAGTCCACCTTCATCACCTTCAAGCTTGGCGATGCCGTCACCAACATCATAACGCCGCTGTCGGGTACCTTGATGGCCTGTCTGGCAATCGCCAGGGTTTCCTATGTGGCGTGGTTCAGGTTCGTCCTGCCGCTGGCATTGATCTGGGTCGTAGTGGGCGGCATCTTCGTCGCCGTCGCCGTCGGCATCAACTACGGGCCCTTCTGAGGGGAGCATCGTCAGCTGCCTGGCAAACACGTCCGGCCAGGCGGCCGACTCGCCTAACGGCAGATGAACGTCAACCGGTCGTCCAGGAACACCAAGAAGTCATCGACGTTCCCCGGCAGCTTTCGATCCGCCATCACCTGCAACTGAAGGTTCCGCAGCGAAAGCTGCGGCTCCTTCATGGGCTTGAGGATCAACCCATCCCATTCCACCTTGCCACTGACGGCGACGGCACTGCACAGGGCGATCATGCTCGAACTCTCGCTGACCATGGTGTAAATGGCCCCCAGGGAGTCGCAGGAAAAGTCCGGCAACACCTTTACGCCGGCCAGGCTGCATGCCATATCGAAGAGGTAGCGCATGGTGGTGCCGCTCAGCGACATGGCCAGCGGGTAGTCGACGACATCCTCGACACCAACGCTTTCCCGGCTCGCCAGAGGGTGTGTCCTCGGCATGAGGGCACAGATAGAGGCATCATGACTGGAGACCACCTTCACGCCGACGTCCGGTGACAGGCTGAACGTCAGGGCAATATCCACGGCACCCTCCTTTACCAGCTCCGAGGCACGCACCGAATCCACGACGAGAAGATCGAACCGAGTTTCGGGAAACTTCGCGGTAAAACGGGAGATAGCACTGGGGAGAAAGTGCCACGCCATGCCTTCCGGGCAAGCCACCTTAACGGTCTGCTTTTTACGCTTCGTCACTCCTTGCATTTCGGAGATAACGCGATTTATTTCCAGCTGATTTCGCAGGGAGTAGGCAAGCAGCATCTCTCCAGCGTCGGTCAGCTTCATCCCTCTTGGCTGCCTATCGAAAAGCTTGATCTCTAGCCGGTTTTCCAGGTTAGTGATCTGCCGACTGACGGCGGATACCGCCACATGTAAATCCTCCGCTGCCGCCGACAGCGAGCCGGTCAAGGCAACGCTCTGGAAATAGCGCAAGTTGAGCTCTTTCATTCTCCCACCTCACCAGAACAACCTCAGACATCCAGCCGGCCTTATAATGAACCTCAACGACCATATTGTCCGTTATATTCCTCAACCAACCTTCTATAACGCCCACAACCAATATCTCGATGAGCTCAAGGATCGACCCTGAATTACATTAATTAGAACACCTCATTGAAATATTAATCATTGTTGCAACAGCAGACAAGGATTATCCTAAAATTATCCCAAACAACTATGACAAACATCAGAAAGGACGGCGAATGAATCACCAACACTTTTATGGAAGAGACCTTGCCATCCACCTGGCGGCCACCAAGGTTTCCACGGGGCAGCTATACAAACTACTCGAGAGGCGTATCTCCCGACAGACTGTCAGTCAAGACCCGTCATGTGCTGAACAGCTACGTCGCTACCTGACCGATGACATCGCGCCCAGTCTGGAAGGCATGGGATTTTCCTGCCGGATCATTGAAAACCCCAAGCCCGGCCATCCTCCCCTTCTGATAGGCCATCGGATCGAGGACTCCGAACTGCCCACGCTGCTGACCTACGGCCACGGGGATGTCACCAGTGGACAGGATGAGCTGTGGTCGGGCGATCTGTCGCCCTGGTCCACCACCTTCGAGAAGGGGCGCATCTACGGCCGAGGCTCCGCCGACAACAAGGGGCAGCACAGCATCAACCTGGCCGCCCTGGAATCCGTCATCGAGGCTCGCAAGGGCACCCTGGGCTACAACATCAAGATGCTCTTCGAGATGAGCGAGGAGATCGGCTCTCCCGGCCTCGAGGAAGTCTGCAAGGCCTACCGGGAAGAGCTGGCATCCGACCTGTTCCTGGCCTCGGATGGCCCACGGATCCGGCACGACATGCCGACCCTTTTCCTGGGATCGCGCGGGGTCGTGCAGTTCCGGCTGATCGCCGACCCGGGCAACGGCGCCCGCCATTCCGGCAACTGGGGCGGCATCATCACCAATCCGGCGGCCGAGCTTGCCAATGCCGTCGCGACGCTGATCTCGCCCACGGGCAAGATACTGGCCGACTTCCTCAGGGCACCGGAGATCCCGGACGACGTCGCCCGGCTCATCCGCGACCTCCCCGTGGGCGGCAGCGACGGCGACCCGGAGGTAAACCCGGCCTGGGGCGAAGCGGGCCTGACGGATGGCGAACGCCTCTACGGCACCAACACCCTCGAGATCGTCGGCTTCAGCGCCGGCCGGACCGACAAGCCGGTCGGGGCGATTCCGGAACGGGCCGAGGCGATCCTGCAGCTGAGATTCGTCAAGGGCACCGACTGGCAGGCGGTGGAGCGCAACCTCAGGGAGCATCTCGACGCCCAGGGGCTGGGCCACATCGAAGTGCAGCATGCGGGCGGATACGCGGCTACCCGGCTCGACCCGGCGCACCCATGGGTCGAGTTCGTCACCCGCTCCGCCGCCGATAGCCTGGGAGAGACGCCTTCTGTCCTGCCCAATCTGGGCGGCACCATTCCCAACCACTGTTTCTCCGACGTCCTGCGGTTGCCCACCGTGTGGCTCCCCCACTCGTACCCCTCGTGCAAACAGCATGCGCCCGACGAGCACCTGCTCGAGAACATCGTCGAGGAAGGTATAAAGCTGGCGGCCGGCATTTTCTGGGACCTAGGCGAACCCAGCAGCCGAGGCCTCGCCGAGCGCATGGACACCTGCCGGGAAGCGCCACTCGACGCCTAGCGGCGTTGCCCCAGACACCAAGAGTCGCCTTCACCCCGAGGAGGCATGCCCCGGCAAGACCGATCGACGGCGCCTGCCTACTTCCCCATCAAGAGCAGCTCAAGGGCGGTTCACGGTGAACCGCCCCGACCACGTGCGTCCTGGAGGACGCCACTCCACGGACCAACCATAACGACAACTCACAACAAGAGGTCGCCATGTCCCCCCATATGCTGAAAGGCAGCATCCTGATCCTGGGTATTGCTCCCACCCTCGCCCTTGCCGACAACTTCCTCTCCGAGGGCCACGCGAAGCTGGAATATCGCCAGTATTACTTCAATGCCGACCCCGATTCGGGCACCGGCCCGACCCGCGATGAATGGGTCCAGGGAGTGCTGGTCGATTACCAGTCAGGCTTCTATCGTGATGTCATCGGCCTCGATCTCGGCTACGGCGTCGCCGATGCCCTGCATATCGGCAACGGGGCCGATAGCATCACCAACCTCTCCGCCGACGATGACGTTCAGGACCCGCACTCGATCTCCACCCCGACCACGGCCTATCTGAAGCTGCGCCTCGGCGACGAGGGCAACCGCCTGCGCCTGGGCTGGGGCAAGAAGAGCCGTGACTATCACCTGTACGCCGACAACACCACGCGCATCCTGCCCGCCTCGTCGATAGGATACGACGTCGCCTACGACTTCCGCGACCTTAGCCTCTATGCAGCCCGCATCGACCGCTTCAGCCCGCGCGATGAGTCCAGCTGGGGCGACGACCTGGCCACCTTCGACGGCCAGTCCATCAACCGAGTGGAGCTGGCCGGCCTGAGCGTCGACCTGCCGGGCGACGTTACGTTCGAGACCGAATACTTGACGGCCCGCGACTACCTCGACGAGTCGTTCTTCGGACTCAGCCATGACCTCGCGCTGCCGCTGGATTCGACGCTGTCGATGAGCCTGGCCCATGGCTCACAGCGCGATGGCGGCAACCTGTTCGAGACGCAGGGCGTGCCGCGTCGCTACCAGGCGGAGGACTCCCATGACGCCCTCTATGACGAGGCCTCGCTCACCTGGCGGCTGCCGGACAAGTATCTGGGGCTCGCCTACACCCGGGTCGACGGCGACAACTACGACCGCACCCTGTTCGCCGAGGATCACGGCACCTGGGACAGCGAAGCCAAGAACTTCTACTGGTTCGGGCTGGCGGGCGAAGCCATGTGGAAAGTCAGCGGCGGCCTCGACCTTTCTCCACTAGGGCTCGAGGGCCTGCGGTGGGATGGCCACTACGCCTTCTCCGATTCGGCCGACGGCTACCAGGACTTCTCACGCCGAGAGTTCCTGAGCATGCTGCGGTATCGCTTCTCCGGCGCACTGGATGGCCTGTCGCTGGCCTGGCTGCATATCGATTTCGAGACCCTCGGCAAGCCGGCTCCGGGCAGCGATAAGACGCTGACCTACGCGGCGTCGGGATTCATCACCCATGACACCGATCGACTATATCTGACCTACCGCTACACGTTCTGATCGAGACGATGCGACGCCCTTCAGGGCGCCAATAGCTGGATGCAGGACAGATCGGCGATGCTCACCACTACGCCTCGCGTAGACTACTGAGCTCGGCTGCCAGGCCGGGAATTATCCCACCCCGTCATGACCAAGCCAAACGACAAGGGCGGGCATCCGCGATGGACGCTCGCCCTGTTCGTTTCCGTGCTATCCCGGGTGATCGGCGAGGCCTCAAGTGAAAACGGTAGACGCACGATCCTTGGCATCAGGCGGCCATCAGCGCCCGCGAGGCCGACAGCAGCTCGCCGCCAGCCAGGGCCTCAATCCCGAAAAGTAATGGGTGCCGGGCACACTCGGGGCCACGATTCACGGGGTAACACCCTCGGGTATAGCGTGCCGCTCTAGTACCGATCCGGCGCCTCGTCGGTAGGCAGGCGCGCCAGGAAGGCCTGGAAGTTCTGGTCAGCCTGGATCCGCTGATGCAGCTCGACCAGCGCCGTCACTGCCTCGTCCGAGTGGTCGATGCGCAGGTCCAGGGGCAGACCGCCGGGGGCGCGTACCTTGAGCGCCGCCGACACCAGCCCGCGCCGGTCGCCGCCAGCCCGCTGGCCCGCCACCAGGGCGTCCAGCAGCGCTTCGGCCAGCGCCTCACCGGCGGCCATCGCCTGGCGATAGGCCGCGAGCATCGCTGGCACCACCTCGTCGCTGCCCAGCATGTTGCCCGCCACCGCCAGGCCGGTCTCGAGATGCAGATCGCAGACCGGCACGTTGCTCTCCCCGGTCCAGCCCGCCACCTCGCCGCGACCATCCATCAGCGCCAGCTGGCGCCAGGCCTCGCCGTCGTCCTCGCGGCGCAGCTCGGCCACCGCCGAGGTCACCGCCTCACCGGCGGCGAGCCGTGCCAGGCCGCGTTCGGCGGCCATCACGTTGGTGCTGTAACCCTGGGTGATGGCGGCACCGACGCCGGCATGTAGGTGCGGCACGAAGCCGCCGAGGGCGGGGCCGCCCGTGGCGCAGGCGATTCCTAAGGTCTGACGGTCGCGATCCAGAGCGATCAGGCTAAAAGTCATGGCACACTCCTTTGAGAAGCCCGGCGGCATCGGCGCTAAGCGTCTCGAATATTTATCATGACAAATACCATGGCATTCGGGTCGGCGACAATCGCCGCCGGAACGAGGGCCCATCTGGACAGCGTATCGGAGAAGCCGGATCATCGGGCCAGTCGGCTCCGACAGCGGCCCGCCCGCCTCGGTCAGCCTGGAACCCATGGCCGTCGACCGGCCCCGCCCCACCGCAAGGAGAGTGATGAGCCAGTCACCACGACACGCCGCACGCCGTGCCCGCCCCGAGGTCATCGGCGAGGCGATCAAGGAATACATCGCCCGCCACGGCCTCGCCCCGGGCGATCGCCTGCCCCAGGAGTCCCACCTGGTCGAAGCGCTGGATGCCTCCAAGGGCACCATTCGCGAGGCGCTGCGTGGCCTGGCGGCCCAGGGGTTGATCCAGACCCGCACCGGCCCCGGCGGCGGCGCCTTCATCTGCGAGGTGAGCGACGATCGGGCCATGGAGCTGCTGGGCAACTATTTCTTCTTTCGCCCACCGACCATCCACGACATCTACGAGGTCCGCAAGCAGCTCCAGCCCGCCATGGTGGCGAGCCTCGCAGGCGTGTTGGACGACGACGCCTTCCAGCGCCTGGAGGCGGTGATGGCCTACTACACCCATCCCCCCGCCTCGCTGGAGGAGGAACGCACCCAGCGCATCAAGGAGCTGGAGTTCCACCTGGTGCTGGTGGATTACTGCCCCAATCCGCTGCTGGCGCTGATGTGCCGCTTCATGATCCGCCTGCTGATGAGCCTGACCACCTGCCAGCGCATCTACGAGCAGCCCTACCCGGAGCTGCGCCAGCGCGGCTACGACTTCCAGCGCCGGCTGCTCGACGCCCTGCGCGATGACGACATCGACCGAGCGCGACACATCATGACCGAGCACATGCAGGCCGCCCAGGCGCTGATGGAAGCGCGGGAAGCCACCCTCGACAAGGCCTTCTTCCGGGCCGACGACACCGCGGGCGAATCCCCTAGCCGCGAATACCTTGCGCTGCGCGACCTGTCCAACGCCATCGATCCCTCCACGGCGCCCTCACGCTAGCCGCTACCGAATCTTCCGAGCCCCTGGAACAACCGGTGCTCGGGGCACGCCAAGGAGCGAGCCGAGCGATGCGCAGGTGCCCTCCTTACTGTTGTTTCACTCGCCTCTTCCCTACTTCCCCACTTCCTTCTTCCCTTGCCTCTTCCCCGCCTGCCGTCCTGGGGCACCGGATGACTAGACCATCGTCGTAGTCCGCCGAGCTGTCATTCCCGAAAATTTATCATAACAAATTGTTTTTTCCCGATTCCGCCCGCTCGGGAGCGAATCGGTGCCTCCGAAAGGCATCTGGCAGCGATTGACAGCCTTCGTCGGGCCCCGCTAGCCTCTATTTATCATGATAAATTAACGGCGCCTTGGCGATGCCCCTCCGGCCGCCTCGGCAAGGGGAGTCCATGAGTCATTCATACGAACCGGCCGCCCGGCAGGCCTGGCAGTGGCTGGAAACGGTGGCCCGCTTCAGTGAAACCCGGGACCCGGACCGCGAGGGCGTCACCCGGCGCTGCGCGACGCCGGAGCACCGCGACGTGCTGGAGGCCCTGGGCGGCTGGATGCGCGAGCTCGGCATGGCGGTGCGGATGGACAACGGTGCCAACCTGATCGGTCGGCATGCCAGCGCGACGCCTGGCGCCCGCACGCTGCTGCTCGGCTCGCACCAGGACACCGTGCCCCATGGCGGCAAGTACGACGGCATCCTGGGCGTGATCCTGCCGCTGGCGCTGATCAAGTATCTCCAGGACCACGCCATCGAGCTGCCCTTCCATATCGACGTGGTGGCCTTCAGCGACGAGGAAGGCACGCGCTTCAGCTCGACGCTGCTGGGCTCCAAGGTGCTCGCCGGCAGCTTCGACGACGCCATGCTGGAGGCCAGCGACGACGACGGCGTGACGCTGCGCGAGGCCCTCGAGGCCTTCGGCTGCCGCCCCGAACGCATCGCCGAGGATCGCTATGCCCCCGAGGAGGTCCTCGCCTTCCTCGAGGTCCATATCGAGCAGGGCCCCCAGCTCGAGCTCGAAGACCTGCCGGTCGGCGTGGTGAGCGCCATCACCGGCATCGAGCGCCATCGACTGACCATCCAGGGCCTGGCCGGCCATGCCGGCACGGTGCCCATGCACGTGCGCCAGGACGCCCTGGTCGGCGCCGCCGAGGTGATCCGCCAGGTGGACACCCTGTGCCGGGAGACCGACGACCTGGTCGGCGTGGTGGGCAAGATCGAGAACGCCCCCAATGGGGTGAACGTCATTCCCCAGACCACCACCCTCTCCATCGAGCTGCGCTCGCCTCGTGACGAGATCCGCCGGAAGGCGCGGGACACGCTGCTCGAGCGCATCGACAGCGCGCTGACCGCCTCCCGCCTGGGGTTCGATCATGCCCTGACCTACGAGCAATCCGCCGTACAGTGCTCCGCCTGGCTCTCCGAGGAGCTGCAGGGCGCCGTGCGCGACAGTGGCCTCCCGCCGCGGGTGCTGTTCAGCGGCGCGGGGCATGACGGCCTGGCCATGCGCTCGCTGTGCGACATCGGCATGCTCTTCCTGCGCTGCGAAGGGGGTATCAGCCACCATCCCGGCGAGGCCATCGAACCCGAGGACCTGACGGCCGCCGTCGAGGTCCTGGTCCACGTCTGCCACCGCCTGGCCAAGCGCCACGCGGCGGTGTGACACCCATCCCCGATTCGTTCCACCCCACACGACAACACCGACAACGCTCCGAGGGTCGACCATGAGCCAATCCCAACAACATACCCAGACCTCGGCACCATCGGCATCGACCGCGCAAAAGTGGTACCAGCGCGTGCCGGACCCGATGGTCCTGATCTTCCTGATCCTGGTGGCCGCCTACCTGATGACTTTCATCGTGCCGGCCGGCGAGTACCAGCGCGAAATGCTCGACAACGGCAGGACGTCGGTCATTCCAGACTCCTTCCGCTATCTCGCGGACGTGGCCAACCTCCATGTCTTCGACATCTTCGTGGCCATCCCCGAGGGATTGATCGCCGCCTCGCAGTACCTGTTCATCGTCTTCATCGCCGGTGGGCTCTTCCACATCCTGCAGCGCACCGGGGCCCTGGAGAACGCCATCGGCGTCGCCGTCCACCGGGTCGGCGCCGAGAACAGTGCTCGCAGCCGCAACCTGATCATCGTCGCCGGCACCTTCATCTATGGCTTCTTCGGCGTGGCCGTCGGCTTCGAGAACAACATCGCCCTGGTGCCCATCGGCGTGCTGATCGCCACGGCGATCGGCTGCTCGCGGCTGGTCGGCGTGACCATGGCCGTCGGCGGCATCGGGATCGGCTTCGCTCTCTCGCCGATCAACCCCTACACCGTCGGGGTGGCGCAGGGCATCGGCGAGCTGCCCACCTTCTCCGGCTGGGGGCTGAGGACCCTGATGGTGGTCGGCTGCCTGGCCACTCTGAGCGCCTTCATCTGCCGCTACGTGGTCCACATCGACTATCGCGACGACCAGCCCGCCGAGCTCACCAAGCGGCTCGAGGACTACACCCTGACGCGCCGCGACCTGATGACTCTGGGCATCTTCGTGGCCGGCCTGGTGATCATGCTGATCGGGGTGTTCACCCGCGACTGGTACATCAACGAGATCGCCGGCATGTTCCTGCTGATGGCGATCGTGATCGGCTTCGCCAACGGCCTGGGCGCCAACGAGCTGGTCAAGCAGATGATGGAGGGGGCCTCCACCGTCACCGCCGGCGCGCTGGTGATCGGGGTGGCGGCGTCGATCCAGGTCATCCTCAAGGACGCTCAGATCATCGACACCATCGTCCACGGCCTGAGCGGACTGGTGGGCGACATGCCGACCGCCCTGGCGGCGGTGGCCGCCAGCATCATCCAGGGCATCATCAACCTGTTCGTGCCCAGCGGCTCGGGCCAGGCGCTGGTGACCATGCCGATCCTGATCCCGCTGGCCGACCTGATCGACATGAGCCGCCAGCTGATGATCACCGCCTTCCAGGTGGGCGACGGCCTGACCAACCTCATCGTGCCCACCTCCGGCGGCACCCTGGCGATGCTGGCCCTGGGCCGGGTCTCCTACGCCCAGTGGCTGCGAGTGATCATGCCGCTGATGGTGCTGGTCTACGCCATGTGCTGGGTGGCGCTGATCGCCGGTTACTACCTGGGCTACTGAGTTCGACTGCCGGGCCGGGAGATCTCCCGGTCCGGGGCCGATGGCCATCACGAACGGGGCGAGCGTCCATGACGGCGCTCGCCCCTTTTCTTGCTTCTTGCTCCACTTTGCGTTGCCGACCGTCGCCGACCGATCAACCCCGGGGCGCCATCAGCGCCCGCGATGCCGCCAGCAGCTCGCCGTCGGCCAGGGTTTCCATCACCGAGAAGTGGTGGGTGCCGGGCACCCGAGAGACCGCGATGCCCTCGAGATCGGCGCCCCAGCGCTCGGCGAGCGCCCTGGATTGCCAGTAGAATTCCTCGCTCTCCTGCGCCCCCACGGCCAGGTGCAGGCGCAGGCCGGGATTGGGCGTGTCGAACATGGGGCTCAGCGCCCGGGCCGTGTCGGCGTCGGGCAGGCCAAGCAGATGGCTGAAGCTCATGTGGCGCATCGGCTCGAGCTCGAACAGCCCGCTGACCAGCAGCGCCGAATGCAGCGGAGCGGCGGGCATGGCCGGGTCCAGGGCCGGCCAGTCGGTGCTTGCCAGGCAGGCCCCCAGGTGGCCGCCAGCGCTGTGGCCGCAAACCTGGATCCGCGACCGGTCGACGCCATAGCGCTCGGCCCGATGCCAGAGATGACGCAACGCCAGGCGTACGTCCTCGACCTGGTCGGTGATCGTCGCCTCCGGACACAGCCGGTAGTTGAGCAGCGCCACCGCCCAGCCGGCGTCGAGATGGCCCTCGATCAAGGGCGCGTGCTCGGCCTTGTCCATGGCCTGCCAGTAGCCGCCGTGGATGAACACCAGCAGTGGAACATCCGGCCGAGACGCGGGAAAGAAGTCGAGGCACTGCTCCGGGGCGTCGCCATAGGCCTGGTCCTGCTGGACCTCATGGGCCGCCAGGAAACGCTCGCCGGCCTTCCGCCAACGGGCGAAGATATCGAGATGATCAGGTACGGCCGCTCGGGCGCTGTAGGCCGCATTGACCTCGGCCGGGGTCAGGCCGTGCCAGACCGGCTCGTCACGCGGTGACGCTGTCGCCCCCTGATCCAGTGCCAAGGTCAACGTCACCCGCGGCGCCGACGCCGACTCGGTCATGAACTCCACCGGCTTGAAACCGCCGAAGACCTCGCGCCAGAGGCGATCACAGGCCGGGTCGCAGGGATCCAGACAGCCGCCTGGCGAGGTCACGGTCAACCGCGATATCTCAGCCGGCGAGCGTCGCTCGGCCTTGAAGCGGCCAAGCAACGCCACCACTGCCTCGCGATAGGCGTCCAACATGGCCGCCGCAGTGTCGTCGTGCAGGGCCGACTCGGCTCGCAGGGTCGTCGTCGTCATGTCGGTCATCCGATCAGCACCAACGTCAGCCAGGGCTGCCAGGCCAGCAGCACCAGGGCCAACAGGCTCATCAACAGAAAGGGCCACAGTGCACGGAAGATCCGCATCGGCGGCACCCCGGTCATCGACGAGCCGATATACAGCCCCGCGCCTACTGGCGGCGTCAGCAGGCCCAGCACCAGGGTCAGACAAACCACCACCCCGAACTGGTAGGCGCTGATATCGAACTGCTGCTGGGCGATCGGCAGCAGAATCGGCACCACCAGTATCAGCGCAGCGATGCCATCGACGATCATCCCTACCAGCAGCAGGATGCCCACCACCAGCAGCAGGAAGGCGAAGGGGTCGTCGGTCATCCCGGCGATCCAGGCGGCGGCCATCTGCGGCAGTTCCTCGTAGACGATCACCCAGCCGAACACCCCGGCGGCGGCGATCAGCATGATCACCAGGCCGGCGTTGAAGGCGGTGCGCTTGAGGATCTCGGGCAGGCGGGCGAAGGTCAGGTCGCGGTAGACGTAGCGGCCGATCAGCAGCGCCGCCAGCGAGGCCAGTGCCGCCGACTCGGTGGGGGTGGCCAGCCCGGCGAGGATGCCACCGATGATGATCAAGGGGATGCTCATCGCCGGCAGGCCCATCAGCAGGAAGCGCCGGGCCTGGGCGCGGTTCGGCCACTGGCCGCGCGGGTACTGCTGCACCAGGCCCACCGCGGCGATGGCCAGGAAGAACAGCCCGCCCATCATGAGCCCCGGCAGGATCCCGGCAATGAACATGTCGGCGATCGGCACCTGGGCCATCACCCCGTAGAGCACGAACAGCATCGACGGCGGGATGATCGGCGACAGTAGCCCGCCGGCGGCGGTGATCGCCGCGGCGAAGGGCTTGTCGTAGCCCTCCTCCTCCATGGCCGGGACCATGGCCCGGGACATGATGGCGATCTGCGAAGCCGCCGAGCCGACGATGGCCGCCATCATCATGTTGGCCACCAGGTTGATGTACACCAGCCCGCCGCGGAAGCCGCCGACCAGGATCCGCGCCAGGTCGATCAACCGCCGGGTCAGCCCACCCTCGTTCATCAGCTCGCCGGCCAGCATGAACAGCGGAATCGCGAGCAATCCGTAGTTCTCGATGGCGCCGTAGAGCTGCTGGGGATAGGAGGCGAACAGCAAAGTGTTGCCCGAGTCGGCGATGTACCAGGCGGCGGTGAGCGCCAGCACCAGCGCGATGGGCACCGCACCCAGCAGCAGCGCAGCGAAGACGACGAGTGTCATGCGTACCTCCTCGGCGCGGCGGCCAGGTTCCTGAGCCCCTCGCCCAGATTGACCAGGGCGTGTAGGGCGAGCGAGACGGCGAAGATGGGCAGGCACAGCCAGACCCAGAACTTGGGAATGCCCAGCGTGCGTGAGGTCTCGGAGTACATGAAGTTGAAGGTCTCACCCTGGAAGGCCTGGATATCGAAGCCGCTGGACCACAGGGTCACCGGGTCGTACCAGCGCCAGCACAACACGGCCAGGAACAGTGCGAAGAACAGCACCAGCGCATCGACGACCAGCGCCAGCAGGCGCCGCAGGCCCGCCGGCAGGGCATCGAGCAGCAGGGTCACGGCGACGCCCTCGCGGCGCTTGAGCGTCGCCGAGGTGGTGAAGAAGGTCATCCAGATCATGGCGTGGATGGCCAGCTCGTCGGTCCAATAGAGGGCATGGCCGAGGGCGCGGGTGGCGATGTTGAGCAGGATCAGCAGGGTGACCAGCGCCGCCAGTACCGCCGCGATAGCCCCCTCACAGCGGGCGATGCCGGACGAGAGTCGTTTGAACATGACGGCCTCCGGACGCCCCGGCGCCGAGCCGGGGCAATGACAGGTGGACGGGGTCAGTCGGCCAGCTCGGCGGCCGTTTCGCGCAGCTTGGCCAGCGACGGGGCCTTGGGCGCCCAGACGCCCTCCCACTTCTCGACAGCCTCGGCGAAGAAGGCGGGATCGATCTCGGTAACGGTGATGTCCTGCTGGCGCAGGTCCTCGCCCCAGGCCGCGTGATGCTCCTGGAAGCGAGCCATGACGTTGTCGGCGTGCTCGGCCATGCTGGCTCGGATCAGCTCGCGATCCGCTTCGTCGAGCTGCGCCCAGACGCGCCCAGAGACCACCGCCACCATGGGGAATATCATGTGGTTGGAAACCACCAGGTTATCGGCCTGCTCATAAAATTTGAGCAGCCGGATGGAATCGTAATCCATGTCGATGGCATCGACCTGGCCGTTGGCCAGGGCATCGTAGACCGCGGGCAGCGGCAGCGGCGTGGGCGCAGCCCCGGCCGCGGCGTAGAAGTCGCGGATCGGGTCGAAGGGCGTGATGCGCACCTTGAGCCCACTCAGGTCCTCGGCGGACTCGATGGGTTCGCGGCTGAGTATCTGGCGCATGCCGGCCATGCCGTAGCCCACCCCCACCAAGCCGGTGCGGGCCGGCATCTGCTCCAGCAGGCCGGCGGCGGTGTCGGAGCGCAGCAATGCCGCGGCCTGGTCGATGTCCTCCACCAGGAAGGGCGCATAGAGGGCGCCGAAGTCGGGGATGCGGTTGGAGATCTCGGCGATGGTCAGGAAGGCCATGTCCAGGGAGCCGGCCTGGAGCTGCTGGACCATCTGCGCCTCGGTGCCGAGCTGCTGGGCGGGAAAGATGCTGACGCTGTGCTCGCCGTCGGAACGCTCGGCCAGGTCGTCCGCGAACCCCTGGGCCTCCTGGGTCCAGATGTGCGACTGCGGCGTGATCAGGCCGAGCCGGAAGTCGCGTGCTTGGGCGGTGAAGGCGGTGACGGAAAGCGAAGCCGCCACGGCGGCCGTCATCAGGGTCTTGAGCTTATTCATCAGAGTGCCTCTGTTGTTGTAGTCATGCCTAATGTAACCGGCCCCGGAGGGCCGGCCATCAACGCGGGAAACGTTACACCTTGGCCGCGGCCGCCTGCTGGCTGGCCTGGTCCTGCGCGTCTTCCTTGGCCCGCGGGCGCTTGTGGCGGTGCTGCAACTCGGCGGCATTGGTCGCCGACAGCGCGACGTCGAACACCACCTCGGTGAAAGGGCCTTCGAAGCCGCGTGCTTCGATGGTGGCGGCATCCTCGATGCGCCGGCCCTCGACCACCAGCTCCTCGCGGGTGGCGAAGGCGAAGTCGTCGAAGGTGTAGGGGTCGCCGGCCAGGTTGATCTGGGTCGTCAGGTGCTGGTGCCCCGGGGCGGAGACGAAGTAGTGGATATGCGCCGGGCGCTGGCCGTGGCGACCCAGGGCCTTGAGGACCTGATCGGTGGGCGCGCCTTCCGGCACGCCGTAGCCGGAGGGGACGATGCTGCGCACCGCGTAGCGGCCCTCGGCGTCGGTGATGATCGAGCGGCGCAGGTTGTACTCGCTCTGGGACGGATCGAAGAAGGAGTAACCGCCCTTGGAGTCGGCGTGCCAGATCTCCACCTTGGCCCCGGCGACCGGCTGGCCGTCGGTGTCGCGCACCTGGCCGGTCAGCCACATCGCCTCGCCGTCGGTGTCGCTGCCGTCGTCCATGCGCCCGCTGCCCTGGAGCTCGGGGGCGCCGGCCACGTACAGCGGGCCCTCGATGGTGCGCGGCGTGCCGCCGGTGCGGCCGGCCTCGGCGTCGGCGGCGTCCAGGCGCATGTCCAGGTAGTGATCGAAGCCGAGCCCCGGGGCCAGCAGGCCGAACTGGGTGCCCTGGCCGAGCGCGTTGAGCACGCTGACGCTGCTCCAGAATTCCTCGGGGCTGACGTCGAAGTCGTCGATCAGCCGATACAGGTCGGAGAGCAGGCGATGCATGATCTGCTTGGCGCGCTCGTTGCCGCCGTCCTTGTCGAAGCCGCTGACGGCCTTCAGGAAGTCCTGGACGTCGGGAGTGTCGAAGATCTTCACGGTCATGGTCGTTTCCTCGGTTGTTGTCGTCTGTGTGACGGCCGGCGCGCATGCCCGGCGTCCACCGTGATTCAGGAGTCGTCGTCGCGGATCGACGAGGGATGCCGGCACAGCGGCTTGACGCGGATCTCCATGTAGGGGAACAGCGGCAGGTTGCTGACCAGCTCCTGCAGTTCGGCGTTGTCCTCGACGTCGAAGATGCTGACGTTCGAGTAGCTGCCGGCCACCCGCCACAGGTGGCGCCACTTGCCGGCGCGCTGCAGCTCCTGGGAGTAGGCCTTCTCGGTCGCCTTGATCTCGGCGGCCCGTTCGGCCGGCATCTCCGGCGGCAGTTTCACTGTCATTTCCACCTGGAACAGCATGATTCTTTCCTCTCTCTCAGTCGCAGCGTCCGGACTTACTTGCGCGAATAGTGGGTCAGCTTGTCTTCGTCGAGGGCGATGCCGAGGCCGGGACCAGCCGGCAGGTCGACGCCGAACTCGTGGTAACGCAGCGGCTCGGCAACGATGTCGTCCTTGAGCAGCAACGGGCCGAACATCTCGGTGCCCCAGGTCATCTCTGGCAGGGTCGCCCAGGCGTGCAGCGAAGCGGCGGTGCCGATGGTGCCCTCGAGCATGGTGCCGCCGTACAGGCCGACGCCGGCAGCCTGAGCCACATGGGCCAGTTCCAGCACGCTGCGCGGTCCACCGGCCTTGGCGATCTTCAAGGCGAAGGCATCGCCGAAGCCGCCGGCGGCCAGGGTGAAGCCGTCGCGGGCGTCATGGACCGCCTCGTCGGCCAGCATCGGCACCACGAACCGCTGGGCCAGCCGGGTCAGGCCGGCGAACTCCCGGGCCGGGATCGGCTGCTCGATGAGGTCGATGCCGGCGGCCTCCAGGGCGTCGATGCCGCGGGCCGCGGTGGCCTCGTCCCAGGCCTGGTTGACGTCGACGCGCACGCTGGCCCGATCGCCCAGCGCCGCCTTGATCGCCGCGACATGGCGCACGTCCTGGTCCACCGGGTTGGCGCCGATCTTGAGCTTGAAGTCGCAGTGGCGGCGTTCCTCGAGGCGCTGGAAGGCCTCGTCGATATCCTTCTGGGTGTCGCCGCTGGCCAGGGTCCACAGCACCGGCAGATGCGTGTGGCGGGCGCCGCCCAGCAGCTCGGCCACCGACAGGCCGCGGCGCTTGCCCTCGGCGTCGAGCAGCGCGGTCTCGAGCCCCGACTTGGCGAAGCTGTTGCCGCGGGCATGGCGATCCAGGCACGCTCGCAGGGCGTTGAGGTTGTGCGACGGCTGGCCGATCAGCAGCGGCGCCAGGTAGGTGTCGATGGTCTGCTTGATGCCCTCGGGGCTCTCCGGGCCATAAGACAGGCCACCAATGGTAGTGGCCTCGCCCAGCCCCTCGGTGCCGTCGGACAGGCGCAGACGGATGATGACCATGGTCTGGCAGGCCATGGTGGTCATCGACAGCTTGTGGGGGCGGATGGTCGGCAGGTCGACCAGCAGGGTCTCGATCTCGTGGATCAGGGTGTCGGACATGAAAGTCTCCAGGCGGCTCGCCTCGGGGCGCCGCTTGCATGCAATGAAAGTCGCTGGTGCCAGGCGGGACACCACCCGACTGCAGTGGTCAGCTCGAGACGAACTTCTCGAAGAACACCCGGTGCTCGCCGACCTCGCGCTCGGCGAGCCACTGCTTCGAGGCCTCGATCATCGGCGGTGGTCCGCAAAGGTAGGCGTCGAAGGACTGGGCCAGGAAATCGAGATCGAAGAGATCGCAGACCACGCCCGTCTTGCCCTGCCAGGCCTCGGAGGGGTTCATCACTACCGTCTCGTAGGCGAAATCGGGCAGCACTTCGGTGAAGCGATCCAGGCGATCGAGCTCGCTGAGGTCGGCTTCCTGGGTCACGCCGTAGCACAGCCGGATCGGTTGATCGGTCTCGCCCGATTCCTCGAACCGCTCCAGCATGCCGAGGAAGGCCGAGAGCCCGGTGCCACCGGCGACCATCAGCAGGGGGCGCTCCACCTCGCGCAGGTAGAAGGCGCCCAGCGGGGCCTCCAGGGAGATCGCATCGCCCGGCTTGGCGCGCTCGCGCAGGTAGTCGCTCATCACCCCGCTGGGCAGCAGGCGAATCAGGAAGCGCAGCTGGCCGTCCTTCGCCGACGAGGTGGCGAAGGAGTAGGCCCGCCATTGGTCGGAACCCGGCACCTCGAGGCGCGCATACTGCCCGGGCAGGTACTGCAGCGCCTTGGCGGGATCGTCGAGGGTGACCTCGAGGATGGCGGCGGCATCGGATACCTGCTCCACGGCGCTCACGGTGGCATCAAAGACCTCGGTGGCCACGCTGCACACGCTGGAGTCCACGTCGAAGTAGAAAGAGGCGTTGGGGGAGCGAAGGCGGGTCTGACAGGCCAGCACGTGGCCTTCGGCGACCTCTTCCTCGCTCAGCGCTTCCTCGTCGATGTACTCGACGTCGACCTCACCGGCCTCGCGCAGGCAACGACAGGTCCCGCAGACGCCCTCCCGGCAGTCCACCGGCAGGTTGACCCCGTGACGCTGGGCGGCGTCCATCAGCAGCTCGTTATCGTCGACCTTGACGAAGCGTGTGGTGCCGTCCCGAAAGACGATGGCGGCTGTGTTATGCATGACTCGCCCTCCAGCGAAACTCAGACGTGGTAGAAATCCAGCACGGAATCGATCTTGTCGTTGAGCAGCACGGTGTGCTTGCGCAGGACCTTCCAGCCGTCGCCCTCGCCCCGCAGGGTGTAGTCGGCGGTGCCGAAGAAATGGCCGCTCTCGCCGAAGCGGTAGAAGTGGGTCACCCAGTTGACCCGCACCTGGACGATGCCGTCGCCCTGCTCGGTGCAGCGCACGTTGTCGATCAGGTGCAGGGTGCGCGGCAGCGGCGTGGAGGCCGCGGACTTGCCGGTGCGCAGGCGGAAGACGCGGTCCTCGATGCCGGTGCGGTCGGCGTAGTACATCAGCGACATCTCGCGCTTGGGATCGCGGGTGAGCTCGTACTCGTTCTTCCACTGCGGGATATGGAACTCACACTCCGGCGCGAACTGCTCGATATAGCCGTCCCAGTCACGGTCATCGCAGAGCTCGGCCAGGCGGTACATGAACTGCTCGATGGATTGCTGAAGAGTCATGGCTTACACCTCCTGGAGCTTGAGTGCTTTCTTTTCGAGGCCCTCGAGCAGCAGCCGCTGCCAGGTGCCGTGCTGGTTGACGTAGAGCCCCTCGTGGGTGAACTCGGTGCCGGTGATCACCGGTTGGATGCCGAGCACCTGGCTGTTGTGGGTCTCGCCGTACTGCCACTGCTCATGGCCTCGCGAGATATCACTCCAGCGGGAGGCGCGGGCCTGGAAGCCGCGCTGCTGCTCGCGGAACTCCACCAGGTCGTCGGGGGTGCCCATGCCGGAGACGTTGAAGAAGTCCTCGAACTGGCGGATACGGTTCTCGCGGTCGGCGTCGGACTCGCCCTTCACGCCCAGGCACAGGCTGATGACCTCGGTCTTGTTCCAGGCCACCGGGCGCACGATGCGCAGCTGCGAGCTGATCTGGTCCATGAAAAACAGGCTCGGGTAGATGTTCAGGTTGCGCAGCCGGTGCATGGTCCACTCGGCACGCTCCTGGGGATGCTGCTCGAGCAGCCGCGGCATCACGGTGGCGTAACCGGGCCGCACCTGCGGGTTGGGCATGTCGCTGAACAGCAGGCTGTGGCCGTTAGTGAAGGAGAACCAGCCGTCGTCGGTATCCTTGTCGCCGGCACCGAGCTTGCTGTAGTCGAGGGTGTCGCCGCTGTCGCCGTGCTTCTGAGCCTCGAGCTCGCGGCGATGCTTCACCGTGGACACGTAGTTGTAGTGCACGGTGCTGACGTGATAGCCGTCCAGGCCGTTCTCGTTCTGCAGCTTCCAGTTGCCGTTGAAGGTGTAGGTGGACTTGCCCGGCAGCACCTCCAGCTCACCGTCCTCGGCCTGCTCGACCATCATGTCGAAGAACAGCCGGGTGTCGCCGAGGAAGTCCTCCAGGCTGTCGGTGCCCTCGGCGTCGAGGCTGATGAAGACGAAGCCCTTGTAGCTCTCGATGCGAGCCTGCTTGAGGCCGCGGCTCGACTTGTCGAAGTCCGCCGGGTACTCGCTCGGCGCCTTGACCTTGACCAGACGACCATCCGACTTGTAGCACCAGGCGTGGAAGGGGCAGGTATAGGTGGACTGGTTGCCGCACTCGGTGCGCACCAGGGTCGCGCCACGGTGCTGGCAGGTGTTGGCCAGCGCCCGCAGCTCACCCTTGCCGTCGCGCGCGATGATCATCGGCTGGCGACCGGCCTGCATGGTGATGAAGTCGTTGTTGTTGGGGATCTGACTCTCGTGGCAAGCGAAGATCCACTGTTTCTCGAAGATCAGTTCCATCTCGAGATCGAACAGGGCCTCGTCGGTAAACATCTCCCGAGCCATCTGGTAGACCCCGTCATCGGGGCGGAAATCGAGACAGTTCTCGACGAATTGCTGCCACTCGGGGATAGAGCGTTGTGCTGTCATCGGTCATCACCGTCTTGTTGCTTGTCGTGGTGTGATCCAACTTAAGTAGGCTCCTCCCCGGCCACTATTCGCTTCTTCGGCCAACGCTATGCACTTTTTCGGCGCCGCCCTGTCCTCCGCCTGCCAGGCCGGCCCGAGGCGGCTAGACTTTGGTCGCAACATCGGCGAAAAGCCGCTCGCGCCAAGCCCCAGGCGGATCGAGATATGGCATAAAGGTGCTATACTCCAACAACAAAGTTCGCATTACGCACTTAATACCGACAGGCGAACATTTCAGCCTCCAATGCTGGGCCCGACACAAGCAACGAGAAGCCGTGACCAGCGGCCAGGCCCGGGAGGCGAGGAGACCGTATGACACTGATGCCCCAAGCATCTTCCCGGCAACGGATCGCCACCCTGATCCACGAGCCCGACGATGCCTGTCGCTGGATGCGCGGCATCAACGGCCCACATGAGCTCGAGGTCCCGAAGCCACGGGAGCTGGCCTTCCGACACGAAGGCACGGCGCTCGGCAACGTGGCTCTCGGCATCATCGAGTATTCGACCCGAGTCAACATCCGGGTCGACGACCTGGCCCACAGCTACAGCATCAGCCTGCCGCTGTCCGGCGAGCAGCACATCGAATACGCGCGGCAGGAATTCTCCTCGGACACTCGGGTGGGGGCGATCATCTCCCCGAATCAGCCGCTGCACCTGGACATCGGCGACGACTGTCGCAAGCAGCTGGTGCGTCTTTCTCGCGAGGCCGTGCATCACCGCCTCGGCCAGCTGCTAGGCCGCAAGGTGACAGCACCGGTGGTCTTCGACCCACGGATGCCGCTCGAAGGCCACCTCGGCGACTGGTGGAAGACCGTCGCCCACCTGCAGGATCTGCTCGGCGCGGAGGGCTCGCTGTGCGACCTGCCGGAAGTCTGGGGCAACTTCGAGAGCAGCTTGATCACCAGCCTGCTCTACGCCCAGCCTCACAACTACTCGGGAGAGCTGCTCGGCCGCCAGCAGGAGCGTCCGGGGTACCTCAACCAGCTCGACGCCATGATGCGTGAATCCCTCGACCAGCCGCTCACGCTCGAAGATCTCGAGAGGGCCTCCGGAGTGTCCCGGGAACGCCTCTACCAGGACTTCCATTCCCACTTCGGTACCACTCCCATCGCCCACTTCCGCAACCTGCGCTTCGATTGGGTGAAGCGTCGCCTCGAACATGCCGGCCTGCGCGAAAGCGTTTCCAGCATCGCCATGGACTGCGGCTTCCTGCAGCTCGGCCGCTTCTCCAAGGACTACCAGAAGCGCTTCGGCGAACGGCCCTCACAGGCCATCGGTCGCTTCACCAGCCAGGGCGTGGCGATCCAGCACTGATGTGAGCCACCCGGCACCCGCCACAGGCGCCTCGGCTGGCACTTTCATGCCCTCCAACGAGAAAGGGCACAAGCCATCAACGACGGCCCGTGCCCTTGTCATTCTCACCTGCTACTCGGCGTTAGAGCGGCCAGGCCGCCTTGATCCACCAGGCGTCGCCCTCCGGGCGGTTCTCGACGAAGAACTCCCGCTCGTACTTCAGCGCCACGAAGGCGCCCTGGCCGGCGTCTAGCTTGATGGACGGGCCGATGGAGAAAGCCTGCCCCTCGTTGCCGATATCCACGCCGTTGAGCCGATCACCGGTGATCTGCTTGTACGCATAACCGCCAACTCCCACCACCCAGTTCGGATGGATGCCGTAACCGAGGGCATAGTCGGCATGCAGCTCCTGGCCGGAACGGTAGTCGGTATCCTCGTTCTCGAAGTTGTAGTCGTACATCAGTTTGATGTCCCAGTTGAGGCCAGCCGGATCGATCCGAGAGGCGGCATAGACGCCCTGCACCGTCCAGTAGTTGCGGCCGATGTTGGCCAGTTCTCCGGCCTCATAGTCACCAGTGGGGGCGATCAGGTCGACGCCGAAGGCACTGTGCAGCGTGGGACTGTGGTGATAGGCCAGTGCCGCGGTCAGGTCGACATCGCCAAGGCCACGATTGCTGTCGTGCACGCCGTTGACCGAAACCTCCAGGTCCACCAGCGGCAGCAGCGCGGCGAAGGCCAGCTGACCGCCGAGGAGGCGCTGCTCGGTCACCCACAGCAGCCGCGGCGCCAGCACGTCGGCACGCAGGCGGAAATCCATCGGCAGGCTGTCGCCGTCGTCGTCCCGGAAGTCATCGGCGGCATAGTGGTTGGCATAGAACAGCGAGTAGAATCCCGGCGGCGGCAGGGCTCCCATCAGGTAGTTCTCGGCTCCCATGGGGTAGCTCGAGCCGCCCCCCTCGGTTGCCTGGGCGGCCGTTGCCAGCGACAGCACCAGCCCGGCGATACCGAGCGCAACGCCTTTCTGAACATGTGTCATGAAAGTCATCCATACGTTGTTGTTCTGATTCGTTGTCATGAGGCGGGCTCCGACGAGGAGGAGCCCGTTAATGCTCAAGCGCTAAGGCGCTGGAAACCGCCCTGGTAGAACAGCAAGGGCTCGCCCTCCTCGGTCGAGAAGGCCTGGACCCGGCCGACGATGAGCAAGTGATCCCCGGCGATGCGGGTGAATTCCACGCGACATTCGAGCCGGGCCAGCGCACCGTCCAACAGCGGCACGCCGTCGGTGTTGTCGTGCTGGGCCACCCCCTCGAACTTGTCCTCCGACGGGCGGGCGAACTGCATGGCCAGGGCATCCTGGTGCTGGCCGAGAATGTTGACCGCGAAGGAACGTCCTTCGGCGAAGGCCGGCAGACTGGGTGACTTGAGCGCCAGGCTCCAGAGGATCAGCGGCGGGTCCAACGACAGCGAGGAGAAGGAGTTGGCGGTGATGCCCACCGGGGCGCCTTCCTCGGTCCGGGCGGTGACGATCGTCACGCCGGTGGCAAAGCGGCCCAGGGTGTCGCGCAGGGCGCGGCCATCGATGGCCAACGCTGCCTCGGCGCGAGGCGAAGCCGTCAGGGTCGTCATGTCAGGCCCCCTTCTTCATGTGGTCGTTGACGAAGTGATCGCAGGCTTGGGCATCCAGCCACCAAGGGAGGAAATCGGGCGGGTTGTTGAAACCGTTGGCAAGCACCGCGGCCAGGGACGGGGATTCCTGCGCCGCCCCGAGCAGGTTGACGATGTGCTCCTCGGGCGGCAGCAGCAGGCTATTGGTCCAGCTCACCACGTCCCTGGCGTAGTCCCAGTAGGCCTCGAAGGTGGCGCTCATCCAGTCGGCATCGAAGGCCTGCTCCCCTCGCGCCAAGATGGCGTCCAGATAGATGCGGCTGCACTTGGCACCGTTGTTGGAGCCCTGGCCGGTGATGGGGTCATTGACCACCAACGTATCGGCGATACCCATGACCCGACGCCCGGAAGGCAGGGTCGCGACCGGCTTACGCACGGTCGGCGGGAAGCGGCCGGCCAGGATGCCCTGGTCGTCGGTGAGCTGGACGTCCTTGCATCGCTCGGCCTCCCAGGGGGCGAAGGTTCGCAGCAGCTCGAGACTCCTGGCCAGATGCTGCTCGGGCGTCGAGACATCCTGCCAGCAGTCCAGCGGACCGCCGGGAATCCCCTCGAAGACCATGATCTCGCAGGGGCCATTCAGGGTCAGGGCCGGAAAGGCGAAGTACTCGCCGACGCCGGGGATCAGGTTGAAGGCCACCCGGGAGAAGGGTTCCCGGGGCGCCATGCCCTGCACATAGGTCAACGCCAGGGCCCGCTGGGGCTTGTCGAAGCGAGAGCGCTCGGCGTCGCGTTCGAACAGCCGCACGATGTCGCCCTTGCCGGCGGCCACCAGCACCAGGTCGTGGGAGGCCGCCAGCTCCTCCAGGTCGTCGATCCCGGCGTCCCGGATCACCAGCTCGCCGCCGAGGCGAACGAACTCGTCCATCCATACCGGCATCTTGAGGCGCTGGTCGACCGATTGCGCCGGGCGATCCAGTCGCGCGGCCCAATCGATCACCTTAGCCCCTTTGCGTTCGGGATCCGGCACGGTCATGCCGATGCCCTCGACCGGCGGGCAATCTTGCTCCCAGAAGTTCAGGCCCAGGTCGCGCTCGGTCTGCAGCGCCCGGTCGAACATGCACTGGCTGGACATCACCCGCCCGTGACGAATCTGTTCGCCGGTGCGGTTGGACAGCAGGGTCACCTGGTAGCCGTGCTTGAGCAGGCCAATCCCGGTCTGCAGGCCGGACTGGCCGGCCCCTACGATGGCAATGCGTCGGGTCATGATCATCTCCACTTTCGATTGTTGTTGTGCCAGCCGGAGGCTGGGTTGGTCGGACTCAGCCGGCCAGTCGGGGAATCGCCGGCACGCGCTGTTCGGGCCCCAGGGCCGAGTAGCCGCCGTCGACGGCATAGTCGGCGCCGGTAACGAAGCTGGCGCGATCGGAGCACAGGAAGAGCACCACCTGGGCGACCTCTGCCGGGTCGCCGGCGCGGCCGAGCATGTGGAAGTCGCTCGCCACCTCATCGGTGCGTTCGCGGTCGCCGCCGCTGACCTCCTCGATCAGCCGTGACCAGGTCCAGCCCGGCGACACCGCGTTGACGCGGATGCCCTCCTCGGCGAAATCGAGCGCCATGCTGCGCGTCACCTGGCGGATAGCGGCCTTGCTGGCCGGATACAGCCAGCGACCGGTCTGAGCGGCCTGGGCCGAGATGCTGCTGAAATTGACGATGACGCCACTGCCGCGCCGGCGCATCGCCGGCAGCACGGCCTTGGACGCCATCACGGCGCTGACGAGGTTGATGTCGAGCGCCTGGAGCCAATCGGCGCGCGAGGAGGCAACGCCCTCGTCCAGGTAGCTGCAGGCCAGATTGATGAGTGCGTCGATGCCGCCGAAGCGCGCCTCGACCTCTTCAACGGCTTGCTGCAGCCTGACATCGTCGGTGATGTCGGTGGCGAGGAAGCAGGCCGCGGGCCCCAGGCGATCTGCCAGGGCGGCCCCCGCCTCGGCATCGATGTCCAGGATGGCAACGCCGGCTCCGGCGGCGACGAAGGACTCGGCCACCGCCTGCCCGATCAGGGTGGCGCCGCCGGTGATGATCACGGTGCGTGCGTGAAAGTCTTCCATCTCGATCCCCCCGTTCAGCGCTCGGCGCTCTCGGCCCACTTGGCCATGAGCTCGTTGGACGGCAGCGTCTCGTCCAGCAGCTTGGCGGCGGTGGCATGCCCGGCTACCGGCAGTCCTGCGGGATCGATCACCCCGATCTGCACCAGCACCGAGGCCTGATCCCAGTAGATGTGCTCGTGGTAGAGCTTGTCGCCGCGGAACTTGACGATGGCCACCAGCGGGATCTCCACGTACTTGCCGGTGGGGGCGATGCCCGGCAACAGCCAGTCAACCTCCCGATCATGGGTGAAGCAGAACAGCAGTTCGTCGACGATCTGGGTCTCGCCGATGGTCCGCGAGATGGGGATCAACCGGGTATCGGCCGGATTGCTGTCGACGAAGTGATGCCTGTAGAAGCGATACAGATCCCGGTAGCCGACGCCGCCGGTCAGGGTCGGGATGTGGTTGACGTAAGGCTCGGCGACCATGGTGGCCATGGTGTCGTCGACGTTGCGGGTGGAAAACTCGTACTCGCAGTGCTTGTCCCACAGCGCGGAGAGGTCATAGCGGGGCCCCACCGCCTTGCGGAAGGCGGCCACTGAGCGCTGGTGCGCCATCAGCGCCGACGGCTTGTGGTAGTGCTCGGAGCCCGGACGGGCGAAGGCGTGATCCACGCCGGGGTAGAGATACAGCTCGACGTGGTCGCGACCCTCCAGGGAGGCCTGGATGTCCTGACGCGCCGCCGCCGGACAGTACTCGTCGTTCTCGGCGAAGTGCAGCACCAGCCGGCCCCGGATGTTCTCCGCCTCGTCGAGGTGATGCTCGATACCCATGCCGTAGTAGCCCACGGCCACGTCGACGTCGCAGCGGCAGGCGGTGAGATAGGCCATCCGCGCACCGAGGCAGAAGCCCAGCGCCCCCACCTGACCGCTACACTCGGGACGCGAACGCAGGGCCGCGATGGCGGCGGCGATATCCTCTATGCCACGATCTTGATCGAAGCCCTGATAGAAGCCAAAGGCGCGTTGCCAATCCTCCGGGGTATAGTCGAGTTCGACGCCGACTTCCTGGCGCCAGAACAGGTCCGGGGCCAGCACCACATAGCCTTCCTCGGCGTAGTAGTCGGCGATCTCGCGGATGGTGGCATTGATGCCGAAGATCTCCTGCAGCAGCACGATGCCAGGCCCGCTGCCGGAGGCCGGAATGGCCAGATACCCGCCGAAACTCCCGCTGCCATCCGCCGCCTGGATCTCGATGGACATGCTCATGATGGTGCCTCCTCGTTGTTGTTGAACGTCACGGGATCCACCTTAGGCAGGGCCTGTCCCACCACACGAGCCGGCCAGTGCATCGACTATCCGTTCTGTGCAGAAAGTGCACAGGCCATCCCCGGCTCGAGACATCGCGGACGTATACTGAGCCCCCCCCTGAGAGACCGCTCGGCATGACCAAGCGGCTGACAACAACAACAAGGGAGAACCCCATGACACCGGAAGACCGTTCACCCGCCTGGTTGAGATCGGCCCTGTTGGAGGACGAGCGTCGACTGGTCTTCAGCTCCGAGGCGCTGGATGAGATCCAGGAAAGCGTGGCCAGCGTCTTCAAGCCGCACCGGCTGGATACGCCGCGCGGCGATGCTCCCCGGAAGGCCCGCTTGCACTCCGTGGGCCTCGGCAGGGTCTCTTTCAATCGCCTGGCCTATGGCCGCGAAGTTCGCATCGACCCCGAACGTCTGGAGCGCTTCTATCTGATCCAGATGCCCGTCTGCGGGCAGGCCGAGATTCTCAGCGATCAGCAGTCCATCGGCTCCCATGAGCGTCTGGCCTCGGTGCTCAACCCGACGGCGCGGCTGGAGATGCACTGGAGCGGCGACTGCGACCAGCTGATGCTGCGCATCGAGCGCGAGGCCCTGGAGTTGGCCTGCAGCCGCCATCTCGGTCATCCCTTGCGCGAACCACTGTGCTTCGCCCCAGCGCTGCGCTGGCGAGACGACCCTAACTGGTTCCACCTCATCGCCTATCTGGTCCGACTGCTCAAGGAATCCCCCGGCGCCCCCGCCCAGCCGCTGATCGCCTCGCAGCTCGAGCAGCTCGTGATCAGCACCCTGCTGACGATCCAGCCCCACAACTACTCCGAGGCCCTGCAGCAGGGCGAGAGACGCCTGGCTCCGCGTCACGTCAAGCGGGTCGAGGAGTACATCGAGGCGCATGCCGAAGAGCCATTGACGCCGGCCCATCTGGCCGAGGTCGCCGGCGTCAGCCTGCGGACGCTCTATGCCGGGTTTCGCGACTTCCGGCAACAGAGCCCGATGGAATACCTCCGCCAAGTCCGTCTGCAACGGATCAGGACGGCACTGCAGGCGCACGGCAACAGTGCCTCGATCACCGAGACCGCCATGCGCTGGGGCTTCACCCATATGGGCCGCTTCAGCCAGCGCTACCGCCAGGTCTTCGGCGAAATGCCGAGCGAGACTCGACGCCGAGCCAACGACTGAGAGGCATCACCGTTGGCGGCTTGACGTCCGATTCCGGCGAGTCTTGTCCACATGACGCGATACACTGGCGAGGAAGAGTCGGAATCGAGGAGCGCCGCCATGCTGGACCCCGCCCAGTGCCGCCAGGCCCGTCTGGCCCGGGACGCCCGCTTCGACGGCCGTTTCGTGGTCGCCGTGACTACCACCGGCATCTACTGCCGGCCGATCTGCCCGGCCACGCCGCCCCGGGAAACCAACGTGCGCTACTTTGACAGTGCCCTGGCCGCCGCCGAGGCGGGCTTTCGCCCCTGCCTGCGCTGCCGGCCGGACAGCGCGCCGGACTCCCCCGCCTGGCGCGGCACCCGCGCTACCCTGGAGCGCGCCCTGCGGCTGATCGACGACGGCGCCCTGCGCGACGGCCCGCTCGGCGCCCTGTGCGAACGGCTAGGCGTAGGCGAACGCCACCTGCGCCGGCTGTTCCACGAGCAGCTCGGCGTCTCGCCCAAGGCCTATGCCCAGCACCGCCAGTGCCTGTTCGCCAAGCAGCTGCTCCACCAGACGACGCTACCGATCACCGATATCGCCTACGCCAGCGGCTTTCGCAGCCTGCGACGCTTCAACGATGCCTTCCTGAATCGCATCGGCCTGGCCCCGCGGGAACTACGCCGCCGTGCCGGCACGCCCAGCCAGGCCGGCGAGCCCTTGACGCTATGGTTGGCCTACCGCCCGCCCTACGCCTGGCCGGCGCTGCGCGACTTCCACGCCGGCCGCGCCATTCCCGGCCTGGAGTGGGTCGGCGAGGAGCACTACGGCCGCCACATTCGCTGGGACGCGGCCGACGGTAGAACGGCGACGGGCCAGTTCACCGCCGAGCACGTACCGGAACGCCAGGCCTTCCGGGTCCGCCTCGAGCTCGACGACCTGCAGGTGCTGTCGCCGGTGGTGCGGCGAATCCGCCGAGTGCTCGACCTGGACGCCGACACCGCCACCATCGAGGCCCACCTGGCCGACGCCTTCCCCACGCTCGAGCTCGTCGAGGGGCTGCGCCTGCCCGGCATCTGGTCGCCCTTCGAGGCCGGGGCACGTGCCATCCTCGGCCAGCAGGTTTCCACCGACGCCGCCCGCGGCCTGGTCACCCGACTGGTGGAGGCCCTGGGCGAGCCGGCCGGAAACGGCTATCACTTCCCGACGCCCGCGGCGGTCGCCGGCAGCGCGCTCGACTGCCTGCGCATGCCCGGTGCTCGCAAGGCGACCCTGAAGCGCTTCTCGAGCTGGTACGCTGACGGCGAGGCCGATGACGAGCCGACGGCGTGGACGACGCTCAAGGGCATCGGGCCCTGGACGGCCAGCTACGCGGCCCTGCGTGGCACCAGCCATCCCGATGTGTGGCTTGCCGGCGACGCCGGCGTACGCCGGGCCCTGCCCTGCCTTCACGGCGCCGCCCCGGCCACCGCCGCGCCCTGGCGCAGCTACCTGACCCTGCAGCTCTGGTCTCAGCCACTCCCCACGCATGACGCAAGGAGCCAAGCCAATGAGCACTGACAACGCCCTGGACTACTTCCGCCCGCCGGAGAGCGAAGCCCTCGGCCTGGTTCGCCTCGAAGCCTCTGGCTCGGGGCTGACCCGGATCGCCTTCGTCATGGAGGAGGACGCGCCGGCCCGGCCCAACGCCCACACCGAGCAGGCCCGCGCCCAGCTCGCCGAGTACTTCGCCGGCACCCGCCAAGCCTTCGACCTGCCGCTGGCCCCCGAGGGCACCGACTTCCAGCGCCGGGTGTGGCAGGCGCTGGCGACGATCCCCTTCGGCGAGACCCGCTGCTACGCCGAGATCGCCGAGCAGCTCGGCTGCAAGGGCGGGCAGCGCGCGGTGGGCGCGGCCAACGGCAAGAACCCGCTGGCCGTCGTGGTGCCCTGCCACCGGGTGATCGGCAGCGACGGCCGGCTGACCGGCTACGCCGCCGGCATCGGCCGCAAGCAGTGGCTGCTGGCCCATGAGGCCGGCGAGGTGCCCTTCGCGTTGGGGTGAGTCACCTCCTCAACAGCAACGCCCTGACGTGAGTCGGGAGGCACGGGGTCCCCCGCCGGCATGGTATGCCATGGGAGTAGGCTAGCTGGCTTGGTCTGAGTATTGAGCACCAGGGCTATTCGAATAGCCCTGGTGCAACCGATCCACCATCTATTGTTGATGAGAAGGCTTGGCCCCAAATTCTGAAGGAAGCGCATGACGTATGATCAGGGGCCGCGAAATGACGCAGCACGCCAAGATTACCCAGAATACCGGTGTTGCCATCTATTTCTATGACCCGCATAGCCCATGGTAGAGAGACGCCAACGAAAATATCAATGGACTCATACGGCACTCCTTGCCCAAGGGAACAGACCTACCGGTCCATAGCCTGAAGGAACTGGATGAGATCGCGCTTGGGCTGAATATGCGGCCGCGAAAGCGCTTCGACTTCAAGTGTTCCATCGAAATGATGAGCGAGCTGATGGCGCAGTACCATGAGGCTCCGTCATCAACGCATTGAGGTGTTGCATTCAGAAACGGCAGCAGCCGTGTGAAGATTACCGCTCTAGGATGACGCCGAAATGGCTTGTCCAAGGCGCTGTAAACCGACTTCGATTTGGTCAACGGTTGGAAGCGTATAGCTTAGCCTTAGCGTATTTACCCCACCACCGTCAGCATGAAAGGCTCCACCAGGCACAAATGCAACCCCATAATCCCTGCCGGCCGTTGCTAGCAGTTCTCTGGTGTCGATTTCGCTGGGTAACGTGACCCAAACGAACATACCGCCGTCCGGACGCGTCCATCGACTACCTGCTGGCAAGGCGTCACCAAGGAGCGAAAGCATGGCATCGCGTTTCTGCCGGTAGATACTGCAAGCACGTTCGACTTGTTCGTCATAGGTCATTCTCGCCAGATGCAACATGACACGCTGGTTTATGGCAGGCGAATTCAGGTCACTGCTCTGTTTGATCAGTGTCAGCCGGCTAATGATCTCACGCGACGCACACACCCAGCCGACCCGAAGGCCTGGCGTAAAGACCTTGGAGAATGAGCCACAATAGACGACGCGGGATGCATCGATACTGCCGGAATCCTCGACGTCCAGTGCTTGCATTGGCAATTCAGAAATTCCGTCGAAGCGAAGCATCTCGTAAGGACTGTCTTCGATCACCGGCATGTCACGTTCGGCCGCTAGCGCGAGGATTTCGCGACGTTCTGTCTCGCCAAGGGTCTCGCCAGTAGGGTTCGCAAAGTCTGGAACGACATAGGCGAAGGCATCGCTCCCTTCTCCCGCATTCATGCCCCCCCCTCGAGGGAAACGTTACCGTTGTCGGAAATACACAACGTCGCATACTCGGGTTGGCTCGGCGTAAAAGCCTGTAGCGCGCCAAGATATGTAGGCGCTGTGACGGCTACCCGATCCCCCGGCGAAATGAATAGCTTGCCTAGAAACTCGAGCGCCTGTTGCGACCCGTTGGTGATCAGGATATGTTCCGAGTTACAGGGTATGCCCTTGCGCTGCATATGATTAGCGATCCATGATCGCAGCTCGGCGTCACCTTCGCTGACTGAATATTGCAGGGCTTTGCATGCCTCGCTACTATCGTTCAGGATAGCATTATAGATGGCCTGGATCCGTTCTGTAGGGAAGAGCGCTGGATCGGGAATACCGCCGGCAAAGGAGATCATGCCCGGCTGATCAATAAGCTTCAGCAGTTCTCGTATTTCGGATGCCTGAACCCCGCGCATACGTTCTGCATAACGAGGCTTCCAAGATGCTCCTGTGGTTTCCGAGCTCGAACTTTTTCCCGTATTTTCCATACTTAGCGTCTCGTAAGATCCTATAATGCGTTTACTTCGCCGTCAAAAAGTATCATTTCAAAGCCCGGTGCCGGATGCTATCCGCACGTATACCAGTGCCTCGCGTATATTGGGGGACCGCCATGTTGTGCGTGACTATATTATCTCATGCATGCAACTCTATCCATTTTTTGTCAAGCCGTTTCAGCGCTAGAACAGTGCGGTAATTCCCATACCACCCCCGATGCAAACAGCAGCGATGCCCAGCCTCCCGTCGATCCTTTCCAATTCCCACAGCGAGACGTCGACAATGCGGGTACCCGACATCACGTAGGGATGTCCAAGCACAAGTGCGCTCCCAGGTTAACCCGCTCGCGGCGGAGGCCGAGCTGATCAAGCGTCGCAAACCCGATAGACGCGAAGGGTTCGTTGATTTCGAACAAGTCGATATCGTCGAGGCCCAGCCCAGTGCGCTTCAGCAGCTTACAGACAGACGCGGCTCGACGCCGCCACCCTCGGTGAGACGGCACCGAGCGCCGCCTTCGGCGCCCTGCTGGCAGGCCTCGCCTCGGGGCTATTGAATCCCAAGAACGCGCTCTTCTACGCCAGCCTGTTCGCGGTGCTCCACGCCCAGGCCACTCCCGCCGGCATCCAGGGGCTGTACGCGGCCTGGATGGTCGCGGCGGTGCTCGGCTGGGACCTGCTGATCGGCCACATGGCGGGCCATCCGCAGCTGATCCGACGCTTCGGCCACGGCCTGCGACACATCGAGCGGCTGGCCGGCGTCCTGCTCATCCTGCTGGCGCTCGGCATCGTCGCGGCCAGGCTAGGGCCCACGCTGCTGGCACCGTCGTGAAGGCGACGTCGTCGTGAAAGAGACGTAGACCTCAGGGCCTGGGCGCTTCCAGCCAGTCGCGCCGCTCGATGACCAGTTCACCGAGGAAGTCGGCCAATGCCCGGACCCGTGGCGCCCGCGACAGGTCGGTCTGGATCACCAGGTAAATGTCCTGCTCGACGCCGATGTCCGCCTCTAGGCAGGTAAGGTCGGTGCCCCGCGCCACCAGATGCGGCAGCACCGCCAGCCCTAGCCCCGCCTCGGCCGCGACGACCTGAGCATGAAGCGATGTGGTGGTCAGCGCAGCCTCACGGCCGTCGAGCGCTGCGACCACCCAGCGGGCGGCGGGCAGGTGGGCCTGGCGCTCGCCCCAGGCGATGAAGGCATCTCTGCCATCATCCCCCATGGCCCTATCGGACTGGCGACGCGCCAGATAGCCGGGGCTGGCATAGAGCCCGTAGCCCAACGTCCCCAGGCGCCGGAACGACAGATTGCCCCGCTCGGGCTTGACCATGCGGATGGCCAGGTCGGCGTCCCGGCGCTGCAGGTTGGCGGTCGGGATATCCGTGACGAGATCGATGGCGAGCCCCGGGTAGCGCTCCCGGAACCTCGGCAAGGCCGGCAGGATCAGGCGGGTCGCCAGGTTCTCAGCGGTGGCCAGCCTGATTCGCCCGGTCATCTCCTGGCCGTCGTCTACGCCCGAGGCGAAGGCATGGGCGGCGGCTTCCAGCGCCTCGGCCCTGGGAACCAACCCCTTCCCCTCGGCGGTGAGCCGGTAGCCCGACTGCTGGCGGACGAACAGCGGAACCCCCATGGCCGCTTCCAGGCGTTCGATGCGTCGTGCCAGGGTGGCGATGCCGACCCCGAGCCTCGCCGCCGCGCCGCTCAAGGTGCCGAGGCGTGCCACGGCGATGAAGGCGCCGGCATCGTTCCAGTCGACCCGGCGCGACGCCGGCTTTTCATTCCTGGAAACCCCCTTTCCGGAGTCGTGCATATTGCTGGTTCCTGGTGTGTGTAACGCTGATTGCCGTCATTTTCCTCAACGCGACAGGAGACGCCAGCATGCAACGACGCACCCTCGGAAAGGACCTGACGGTATCGGCCATGGGCCTTGGCTGCATGGGCATGAGCGAATTCTACGGTCCGCGCCATGATGACGAATCCCGGCGCGTGTTGGCCAGGGCGATAGAGCTCGGCGTGGACTTCCTCGACACCGCCGACATGTACGGCTCTCACCACAACGAGACCCTGATCGGCGACTTCCTGTCGCGCCAGCGGACCGAGGTGAAGATCGCCACCAAGTTCGGCATCGTTCGCAAGCCCGGCGAGTACCGGCGCAGCCTGGACAACAGCGCAGGCTATGCCCGCGAGGCCTGCGAGGGCTCGCTACGCCGGCTCGGCGTCGAGCGGATCGACCTCTACTACGTGCATCGCATCGACCCCGAACGACCGATCGAGGAGACCATCGACGGCCTGGCGCGGCTCGTCGAGGAAGGCAAGGTCGCCCGCATCGGCCTGTGCGAGGTCAGCGCCGAGACCCTGCGCAGGGCCCACGCCGTGCACCCGATCAGCGCCGTGCAGACCGAATACTCGCTGTGGACCCGCGACGTGGAAGCCGCGGTGCTGCCGACCTGCCGCGAGCTCGGCATCGGCTTCGTACCCTACTCGCCGCTGGGGCGCGGCTTCCTGACCGGTCGCTATCGGAACGAATCCGACTTCGAGGAGGGCGATTTCCGCCCCGGCCTGCCCCGCTTCGCGCCCGAGGCGATGGACGCCAACCGGCGGATCGCCGAGGCCATCGCCGTGCTCGCCGCCGAGAAGGGCTGCACGCCGGCCCAGCTGTCGCTGGCCTGGTTGCTCGCCCAGGGAGACGACATCGTGCCGATTCCAGGCACCAAGCGACTGCGCTATCTCGAGGAGAACGTCGCTGCAGCGGATCTCAGGCTGACGCCGGACGAATGCCATCGGCTCGAAGCCGCCACCGCGCGACTCCCGGTGACCGGCGAACGTTACACCGCCGAAGGCATGAAGGGGGTCAACGCATGAACGCGGCCAAGGCGGCCTTTCGGGATCACGAGCCTGGTCGATGACAATGGTGCCGACCGTAGAGTGCATGAAGTAGTGAGCGTGGCGGGTGGCAACATGCCCGTCAACGCCGCTCACGAACAGCGACATGCCAGGGTTCCTGATCGAAGCAGCGCTTGCATCTCACCAATATGTCTGTAACTCTCGACATATGGACACAAAGCAAATGCTCGAGGCCTTTACGGCCCTCTCCCAGGCGACCCGCCTTGAGACCTTCCGGGTACTGGTGCGCCACGAGCCGGAAGGCCTGCCGGCCGGCGAGATCGCCCGGCTGATGGGCGTGCCGCACAACACCATGTCGACCCATCTGGGCGTGCTATCCCGGGCGGGGCTGGTGGTCTCGCGCCGCCAGAGCCGATCGATCATCTACCGCGCCAGCCTCGATCACATGCGCGAGACGCTCAGTTTCCTGGTGCGCGACTGCTGTGCCGGCCGCCCCGAGCTCTGCGAGCCGCTCCTCGAGGAGCTGCGCCCCTGCTGCCCCCCGTCGGAGGATCCCCCAGCATGATCAGCGTGATCTATCACAACCCGGCGTGCGGGACCTCCCGCAATACCCTGGCCATGCTCCGCGCTTCCGGCGAGGAGCCTCACGTCATCGAATACCTCAAGACGCCGCCCACCCTGGAAAAGCTGCGGGAACTGCTGACAGCGATGGCGATACCGCCGCGGGAGCTGCTGCGCCGCAAGGGCACGCCCTACGACGACCTGGGGCTGGGCGACCCGGCACTGACCGACGAGCAGTTGATCGATGCCATGCTGGCCCATCCCATTTTGATCAATCGGCCCATCGTGGTGACGGAGCACGGCACCCGCCTGTGCCGCCCCTCGGAAACGGTGCTGGGCCTGCTGCCGAATCCCGTCACCGAGTTCACCAAGGAAGACGGTGAGTTCATCCGTTTCGAGGAAACCGCATCATGACGCTCGACACGCTCCCCAACATCGACCCCGAGCTCTTGCGCCCCATCGACGTCGACGCCCTGGCGGGCCCGCATGAGCCACGCCATGCCCCGCGCCTGCTGGTGCTTTACGGCTCGCTGCGCGACCGCTCCTATTCGCGCCTGCTCGCCGAGGAAGCCGGACGCCTGCTGCGCTGGTACGGCTGCGAGGTGCGCACCTTTGATCCTTCCGGACTGCCGCTGCCTGACGACGCCGAGGCTGATCACCCCAAGGTGCGGGAACTGCGCGATCTGGCCGAGTGGAGCGAAGGCATGCTGTGGGTCAGCCCCGAACGCCACGGCGCCATGACCGGCATCATGAAGGCCCAGATCGACTGGATCCCCCTGGCGCTGGGCGGCGTTAGGCCGACCCAGGGCAAGACCCTGGCGGTGATGGAGGTCTCCGGCGGCAGCCAGAGCTTCAATGCCGTCAACCAGCTTCGCATCCTCGGCCGCTGGATGCGCATGCTGACCATCCCCAACCAGTCATCGGTGCCCAAGGCCTTCAACGAGTTCGACGAGGCCGGGCGCATGCGCCTGTCGCCGCTCTACCTGCGGGTGGTCGACGTCTGCGAGGAGCTGGTGAAGTTCACCTGGCTGACCCGGGGGCGAGCCGCCTACCTGACCGACCGCTATTCGGAGCGGGTCGAAAGCGCCGAGGCGGTGTCCCGCCGCGTCAACCAGGCGACGCACTGAGTCCACACCCCGGAAAGGAGTCCTTCATGCTGGCGTTCGCCATCTTCGTGTTCACCCTGGTGCTGGTCATCTGGCAACCCAAGGGCCTAGGCATTGGCTGGAGTGCGCTGGGTGGCGCCGCGCTGGCCCTGGCCACCGGGGTCGCTGACTGGGGCGATGTGGGCACGGTCTGGCACATCGTCTGGGATGCCACCTTCACCTTCGTGGCGCTGATCATCATCTCGCTGATCCTCGACGAGGCGGGATTCTTCGCCTGGGCCGCCCTGCATATCGCCCGCTGGGGCAACGGTCGGGGGCGACTGCTGTTCCCACTGATCGTGATGCTCGGCGCAATGATCGCAGCGGTATTCGCCAACGACGGCGCCGCCCTGCTGCTGACGCCGATCGTCGTCGCCATCCTGGCGCGTCTCGACTTCCGCCCCGGGGCCGCCCTGGCCTTCATCATCGCCACCGGCTTCGTCGCCGACTCGACCAGCCTGCCGCTGGTCATCTCGAACCTGGTCAATATCGTCAGCGCCAACTACTTCGATATCGGCTTCGATCGTTACGCCCAGGTGATGATACCGATCGACCTGGTGTCGCTTCTGGCCACGCTGGCGGTGCTCGGCTGGTACTTCAGACGCGACATTCCCGCCCGCTACGACGTCGAGCGGCTCGAGGCACCGGCCACGGCGATCCGCGACCGCCAGGTCTTCCACGCCGCCTTCCCGCTGCTCGCCGGGCTGCTGGTCGCGCTGTTCCTGACCACCCGCTGGCCGGTCCCGTTCACCGCCATCATGGGGGTGGCTGCCCTGGTGCTGATGGCCATCGCCGGGCGCTGGTTCACCTCGAGCCACCTGCACGTCATCTCGCTGAGGAAGGTCATCGGCAACGCCCCCTGGCAGATCGTGCTGTTCTCGCTGGGCATGTACCTGGTGGTCTACGGCCTGGGCAATGCCTGGCTGACCGCCGAGGCCGCCCGGTTGCTGGAGTGGCTCGGCGGTCAGGGAACCTTCGTGGCCACCGTGGGGACCGGACTCGCCTCGGCGATCCTCGCCTCGCTGATGAACAACATGCCCTCGACGCTGGTGGGCGCACTGGCCATCGACCAGGCTCAGGTCTCGGCGACGACCCAGCAACTGATGGTCTATGCCAACGTCATCGGCAACGACCTGGGGCCCAAGTTCACGCCCATCGGCAGCCTCGCCACCCTGCTCTGGCTGCACGTGCTGGCCGGCAAGGGCTACCGCATCGGCTGGGGGCAGTACATGAAGGTCGGCCTGATCATCACCCCGCCGGTACTGCTGGCCGCCCTGGTCGCCCTGGCCGTTTGGTTGCCCATGCTCCCGCCTCAGTAGTGCCCTACACCTGCAGATGCAGGATCGCGCCGCGCAGGGCGGTTTCACCGGCCCACAGCTTGCCCAGGGTCAGCGGCAAGGTGAAGCGGCGACGGCCCGCGCCGCCGGGATTGAACAGCAGCCGGCCCTCGCGCCACTCGTTGCGCGCCTTGTGAGAGTGGCCGTGGAGCACGGCGTCACAGGCGGTGGCATCGTCGAAGTCGGCAATATCGTGCACCAGGTGCAGCCGCCAGCCGTTGACCGCGAGGTCGAGATGCCAGGGCAGGCGCTCGGCCCAGTCGGCGGTATCGACGTTGCCGCGTACGGCGTGAACCGGCGCCAGCTCGCCCAACCGCTCGAGGATCGCCTCATCCCTGTCTCGGCTGCCCACGTCGCCGAGATGCACGATCAACCCGCAGCCCTCGAGCATCGCCAGCGCCTCGTCGCGCAGCGTGCCGTGGGTGTCGGCGATCACGCCGATCGGGTCGTCGAGCTCGTAGCGCTGGATGTTCATGCACAGCTCCCGTGGGGCGATTTGTAATGACCCCCTGGTTTCTGCACACCCTACGCGGCTAATGCCGGGTGTGCTCGGGGTGCCACATAGTCCAGAGACTGATGTGGCCGCTCTTCGTTGTAGTACCGGATCCAGCGATCGATCACGATCCTGGCTTGGCCCAGCGACTCGAAGCGATGGAGCCAGATGCACTCCTCCTTCAAGGAGCGGAAGAAGCGTTCCACGAGACCGTTCTGTTCCGGTGTATACGGCGTCGTGAATTCCTGCGTGAGGCCATAGGCCTTCACCGTGCCGGTGTAGTGGCGACTGCTGAACACGAGCCCGTTGTCGGAGCGCAGTGCCAACGGTTGCTGAACGCGCCCCAGCAGCCCGAGCCGATAGATCAGCGCTTCCTCCAGCGCAGCCTCCGCAGTCTTGCTGCTGCCATTGTCCGATAATCGCCAGCCGAGGATCTCTCGTGTGCAGCAGTCGATGATCACCGCCAGGCTGGCTCGCCGATCCTTTCCACACCACACGTGGGTGAGATCGGTCGCCCATCGCTCATCAGGCCACGAGGCGACGGATGGAAGGCTCTTGGCACGCGGTCGGAAGCCCTGAGGCCGCTTGCGCACCTGCCAGCCTTTAAGCTGCAAGATGCGCTGGATTGGCTTGCGGTTCTCACCCAGAACGCACGCCAGTCGGCGATAGCCATAGGTGGGGAACCGCTCCAGGGCCAGTTTCACCCGCGCCGCCAAGTCGGCATTGATGACACGCCGCCGCGACTTAGGGCGGTAATACAAGCTGCGCCGGGGGAAGCCCAGCCAGCGGCAGAGCTTGGCGAGCGATATGACATGGCCTTCCTCGGCCAGTTGCGCCTGCAGCGACCTTACGAGTTCTCGTCCTCGTCGAGCAGGCGCTTGAATTTTTTTAGTGCATAGATCTGCAGGTGGGCTTCGCCCAGTGCCTCCTTGGTCTCCCGGAGCTCGGACTCATACTGCTCACGGATATCCTTGGGGCGGGCCTTGAATCCGTTTTCCATGCTGCGCTGGGCCTCATCGATCCAGCCCTCGACCTCGGAAACGGTGAGGTCGTACTGACGAGCCACCTCAGCGGCCGTGGTCTTGCCCTTGAAGATGTCCATAACCACGGCGGCCTTGCGCTTGGCGGTCCATCGCTTGATCGGGTTGTCGTCGCTCATCCTGTCCTCCTGATGGCTGCACTATACCCTGTGCAGCTATGGAGGGGGTCACTTCAGATTTGCCCCATGGTGACGCTCAGCGGCCAAAAGAACCAGGCCGCTACCGCGTCACCACCAGCAGGCCGACCAGCAGGGCCACTCCACCTGCGAGGAAGTTGGTCGTCAGCGGTTCGCCAAGCATCAGCGCCCCGAACAGCACGCCAAACACCGGTGACAGGAACGAGAAGACCCCCAGTTGGGAGGCGAAATAGCGACGCAGCAACGCAAACCACAGCAGCAGAGCGGCCAGCGAGATGACCAGGGTCTGGAAGGACAGGCTGGCGACCACCGCGCCGGTCGCCTGGATGCGGCCGAGATCGCCGAACAGCGCGGTCACAGGCAGCAACAGCAGGCCGGTAAAAGCGAGCTGGTAGAACAGCGTCTGGACCGGGGGCGCCTCGGACAGCGAGGAGCGACGTATCACCAGGGTGGTAGCGGCCCAGGCGAGGCCGGCCAGCAGCCCCAGCAGATCGCCCCGCAGGATGTCGCCGGCATTGGCGATATCGGTGGCCGGAGCCATGGCGAGCACCATGCCGCCGAAGGCCAGCCCGACACCCATCCACTGGCGCCGCGTCAGCTGCTCCCCCGGTACCAGCAGGTGAAGTCCCAGGGCCGCGAACACCGGAGCGGTATAGAGGAATACCGACATGTGCGAGGCCAGCGTGTAGTTCAGCCCCCAGGCCACGAACACGAATTCGGCGGCAAACCCTAGCCCCACCAGAATGCCCGGGCCGAGATGGGCGCGCAGGTCGGCCGCTCGAATGCCTTGCCGATAGGCCAGCGCCGCCACCAGCAGCGCTGCCAGCGCAGAGCGCAAGGCAACCTGGGCCAGCGGCGAGATATCCGACGCGACCATCTTGATCGCCACCTGCTGAAAGCCCAGCGCCAGGCAGAACAGCACCATCAGCGCACTGGCCTGCATATCCAGGTGCCGGCGTGCCGTACCACCGACCGATGCCATAGCATTGCTCAACTGCTTGGTCTCTTGCATGTCGCCCCCTTGGCCGTATTAGAGGCCAAGTGGAGCATTTGGCGGCGGCGTCGCCAAACGATTAATCTGGAGGCCAAGACTCAGGAAAAATCACTCTATGAAGATCGAACGCCTCCCCCTGAATGCGCTGCGAGCGTTTGCCGAGGCGGCTCGCGCGGAAAGCTTCAAGCACGCCGCCAGTCGGCTGGGCGTTACCCCTGGTGCGGTCAGCCGCCAGATCAAGCAACTTGAGGACCGGCTCGGCGTGTCGCTGTTCGCCCGGCATGCCAACGGCGTGTACCTGAACGAGGCCGGACGACGGTTGGCTCAGGACATCGACAGCGGCCTCGAGCGCATCGCCGCCGGGGTCATGGCCGCCCAGGAGAGCGCGCGACAAGCGCCCATGCTGACGCTCAGCGCCCCGCCCTCCTTCATGCAGCTGTGGCTATTGCCACGGCTAGCGGATTTCGACGCCAGGGTGGGCGGCATCGACATCTCGCTGGAGGCCAGCCAGTCGTTGACGGTGCCGGCCTGGCAGGGAGACGGCGCTCGCCTGGCGATTCGCTACGGCCGCGGCCCCTGGTCGGAGGTGAAAAGTCACCACCTGTTCGGCGACGAGCTGTTTCCCGTCTGTGCCCCGTCACTGTTGGAGCACAGCGATCGCCCCATGACGCCCGCCGACCTAGCTCATCACAGCCTGCTGGAAGTCTGCTGGGAGTCCTCCCAGGGCGTCGCCTTTCCAGGCTGGCGGGAGTGGCTCGAGGCCGCCGGCGTCGCCGACCGGGTGCCACCGCCACAGCGTCGCTACTCGCTCTCCGGCCTGGCCATGGATCAGGCCATTGCTGGGCGCGGCATCATGCTGGCCAATCATCCCGTAGCCATGGATAGGCTGAAAAGCGGCGTGCTCGTACGACCCTTCGGCGAGCGTCATGTGCTCGCCTCGCCCATGACCTACGACTTGCTGACGCCCCAGAGCGGCAAGGCGCCGCTCGCCGTCGCACGCTTCATCGACTGGCTGCTGAACGAGGCCGCCGCCTTCGATCGCGACACGATCGGCAAGGCCCACCCCCGAAGGGGTCATTAAAGTGAGCAATTAAAGAACCACGAGTTGTAAGACGGCAGTACATCGCCTGACTATCGAACAGGGCGGCCAGCCTGGACAGTCACATCGCTTGTGCTGCCCAAGCTGATACGATGCCGCTACCTCTCTCTCAATGCATCTCGTGCACTGCTCAGTGGTTTTACCAGGTAATCAAAGACCGTCTTGCTTCCCGTGCGAATATCCACAGTCGCTACCATGCCGGGCACAACCGGAAGCTCTTCACCCGCGTCGTTCTCCAGCGAATGATTCCCCACCTCTACGAACACACGATAATAAAATATCTTGGGATCTGCTTCATCCTGCACCGTATCGGGTGAGATCGTCACGACCTCACCTTCTATTGCACCATAGGTGCTATAGTCGTAAGCAGACAACTTGACGCTGGCTAACTGCCCAGGATGAATGAAAGCAATATCTCGCGGTGAGATACGTGTTTCAATCAACATTCTGTCATCCAAAGGCACGATGGTCATCAACCGACCCCGAGGTGGAATAACACCTCCTGTGGTTGTCACCTCAATGTCCTTAACGATACCACGCACCGGAGAACGCATTGTGAGCCGTGAAAGCGTATCCGAGCTCCCCCCTAACTTTGCAGAAAGTGCTTCAACGTCGGCTCGAGCTTCAGCCAGCTTTTCCCTGGCCGTGACAAAGTACTCTGACCTGGAATTAGCAGCCTGAAGTTCCAGCTCCGACTCCTGACGACGCAGCTTAAGGACTTCCACATCACTCGCTGCACCAGCATTAGCCAATGACCTCGTCAACGAAAGTTCTTGTCTCACGATCGCCAACGTATTTTCAATGTTAGCCAACTCGTCCTTCAAGCTTTCCGTTCTCGTCACATACAATAACTGCTCACTAGCCCGCAAATTGGGATAAGCATCAAGTTCTGTTGGGAAAACCAAAGGTTCCTCATTGACTTCGGCTTCGAGCCGACTTTCTCGCGCTAAAGCCGCACGATACCTAGATCCTACTTCACCAACGTCTGCCTCGGACTGGGCTGGGTCTAGAACAGCAAGAACGTCTCCGGCCTCTACGATGTCACCTTCGCGCACGCTCAGCTCTTTCACGATCCCTCCTTCAAATGATTCTACAACTTGCTCACGAGAAGAAGGAATAACCTTACCTTCACCAGAAGATACTTCGACCAGATCGGCAAAGTAGGCCCAGACACCAAAACACAAGAAAAATGCCAGCGCCCACCAAATAATACGTATCGAACGAATCGTTTTCGCATCATCGACATGTTGCTTTTGGCGATATCTATCTTGTTCAAAATCAAGAAAAAGCAAGTTTCTCGAATCTACTCTACGCCCTTCTTCTTGCATCATGATGCTTTCTCCTCACCTTGCCCTTCCCGGCTTTGTGACGATTTCGCACCACGCTTGGCAGCTGCCGTCTTACTTTTGAGCTGAGCTAGTACTTCTGGCTTATCCCCGTCCATCACAACACGACCATTATCGACCACAATAATTCGATCCACCAAGCTCAACAATGCCGTGCGATGCGTAGAAACTATTAACGTCTTGTTAGACGTAAACTTCCCTAGCGATTGAATAATATGTTTCTCTGAAGCATCATCCAGCGACGCGGTAGGCTCATCGAGCAGCAACACCATAGGCCGACGTAGAAAACTACGCGTTAACAAAAGAGCCTGCTTCTGCCCCCCGGAAAGACCAGCACCACCCTCTAAAACAACATGGTCTAACCCATCAGGAAGTTTGCGAATAAAACCTATCGCACCTGACATTTCCAGAGCATCGAGAATGTCCTGATCGGATGCCAACGGCTTGGCCATCAATAGATTTTCACGAATTGTTCCATGAAAAAGCCTGGCGCTCTGACTAAGGAAAGAAACATCGCGCCGGACATCAGCGGGATCAATATGTGATAGACGAATGCCATCAAGCGTCACTTCACCATCCGAGGGCTCTAACATACCAGAGCACGCCTGGAGCAATGTTGACTTACCAGCACCATTGTGCCCTATAACAGCAATCTTCTCACCCGGCTTTATTTTCATGCTATTAATATAGAGCGAGGGAGATTTGGCCCCAGCGCTGTACTTGAACTCAGCCTCCTTAAAAATATAGTCACCCTGCACAACTGGGCGATGCACACTTTTTTCATTCTCAGAGTAGTCAGTCGAGCGCTGCATTAACTTATCAAGCCCTTCAGCCGCGACCTTGGCTTGTTGCCACTTGCTCAGAACTTGCGTCAAGCCAGTCATCGGCGAAAGCATTCTAGAAGACAAAATAGAGGCTGCTATCAACGAGCCAGTAGTCAAGTCGCTGGACATCACCATTGGCGCACCAAAAAGCACAACAGTTGCAAAAACCCCAGTGATAATAGTCTGGCTCCATACATTCAATGTATTAGCGATATACCTCAGCCTGAGGCTGGAGTCTGCCACTTCGGAGGTGTAATGATTCCATTGCCCTTGAAATCTAGATTCGGCTTGCAATGATTTAATATCGTCCATGCCTTGCACAGACTCAACCAGCATCGCATTCCGCAACGACGATTCGCGCATGGACTCGTTCGCGAGTTCCTTTAGCTTCCCCTGCACCAGAATAGCCGGTAGTAGCATAAGAAAAACCGCCACCAGCGGCACGAGCACCAGAGGGCCGGCGATATACCAGAAAACAAAACAAAATAGTATGAAAAACGGCATATCCGAAAACGCCGTGACAGTTGTCGACGTCATCAGATCTCTAACACGCTCCAATTCTCGAATTTGCGATATAAAGGTTCCCGTCGATGTTGGCCTTTCTGAATTTTTTATCCTAAGAGCATGGCCATACACCCTGTCAGACATACGCAAATCCGCACGTTTACCTAGTAAGTCGGTGACCCTGACTCTCACCCTTCTCATCATGAAATCGAAAAAAAGTGCAAGCACAACACCACTAAACAACACATAAAGCGTCGAGTACGATTCGGCGGGTATCACACGATCGTAAACTTGACGAGTGAATATAATCCCGGCCAACGCAAGAACATTGGAAAGCAGAGCGGCCACCATAATATGGCCGTACGGCTTCCAATCCCGCAGAACAATTTTTCGTAACCAGTTTTTCTCGTAAGGCTTTATATACTCATCAACTCGTGAATCGGGCACCGCACGTATTGGCCGAGCCACAAAGATCCCGACAACATGCTTTTCCAGAACACTGAGTTCGAGCCTGCTTGTTACGCCTTCATCCCCGCAGTAGACCAAGCCGACTTCATTTTCATTGCTCAAGGTTTCAACAACGGCTAGCTGCCCATTTTCAAATTGCACGACCAATGGCAACCGCCAAGGTGTGATCAGCGCTGCGTCGAAAGCCTCAATCGTCAACGTCAGACCCATCTGATGAGCAATATTGCGAAACGCATCTGAAAGCGGCAGCCCTTGACTCCAGGCCGAACGCATCTTTGCGTTCTCAGCAGAGTAATCCAATCGATAGTGACGGGCTACTATCGCCATCGCCTCTATCCAGTGATCAAAGTTGACGTACTGTGCGTCCTCAGCCTTTCCTGGCCTTTCATCCAACATTCCCATACACCTTATGCTCTATTAAACTATAGCGAGCTTATGTAGAAACAAACCCACATAAATCACGAAAACTCCTCAACCATAAAAGCCAGCCAAAAAGTCTAACACCAGGCATGGTTGTCATGGCGAAAGGCTGACCCCTTGAACAGCTTCGTCACTTATATCAAACATGCCACGAAACCCCGAAGACGCATAAAGACAGTCAAGTTGAGCAGCGTACATATCGTAACGTGCATTCTCCATTACAATTTTTGCTTGCTGCGCTTCTTCTTCTGCGTTCAAGAGGTCTAACAATGAACGTGTACCCAACGATAAATATTGCTGGCGGTAAAGTTTTTGGGTCAACTCCATTCCTGCCACTCTTTTGCTCAGAATATCAATTTGATTCTTCGCACTACGGGCTTTCTCTCGTGCATCCTGCAGGCTTTTTTGCAGCTCAATCATCACATTATCTTTTGAAGCTTCCAGCGCTTGCAGCACGTAGTCGGCAGATCTCTTTTGAGCACGGGTGGCTCCACCCTGATACAGGCTGCTAGATATATTCAAGCCCAGCGAAACTTCCGAATCATCACCATTTCCTGTCTGATTGATAAACTGATTGAATCCGGCCTCTGCCGAGACAGTTGGGTAAAAATCTGCTTCACGTCGAGCAATTTGTGCCCTCGCCTCCTCCCGCTGAGCATCGACCACCATGATTTCTGGCACATTGTTAAATCGCTCAGAAACTGACGAACATACTTGCAAAAGATCATCGGGAAGAGTATTCGCGACGCTAACTGACCCTTGTAGCCCAACAAGCCTTTTCAGGTTATTGCGGCTGATCGAAAGCTGCGAGTCATACTGCTCAAGTGCGGCTCTAGCCGCCTCAACTCTTGATTGTGCTTGAAGCTCATCCGATCGTGTACTGGCACCAAGCTGCGAGCGCCTTTCAGCCAAAGCCTGTATCTCGGTGACACCGTTCACTTGATCCTCTGCAATCGTCAACAAGGTTTCAAAGCGCTGAATATCAATCACCGCTTTAGCAGTCTGAAGCGCTAGTTGATCGATTGCCAACAAGACTCTCGCCTGATCACGCTCAACCCCGAATAACTCGGCGTTTACATCATTCTCGACTTTTCCAAAATCATAGAGAAGCTGAGAGGCAGTTACATTGAATGCCTCTTCCGTCTGATCAGTGGACGTTCTGAATTCTGACGACAGTCCCGCATTGACCTGAGGAAGATAGCCTGAACGCGCCACCGTCACCTGCTCGTTTTGCTGATACAAGCGTCCCAAGGCTTCAGAAATAGAGGGATACCACATAACGGCTTTCTGAACCGCCTCTTGCATGGTTAGATCTTGAACATCTTGTGTTGTCTGATGGTTCGCGTCATCCGATGTCGGTGAACCAGTCCCTTGGGCCCACGCAGCGCTCACCCCTCCCAAGGATAAAAAGCTGACCGACAGTGCCCACACCGCTTTAGGTATCTTATTTTTTTGCTTGTCGGCTCCTTGGCGTCTCGTATCCGACGTCACTCCACCTTGCGATGCAGCGATGCTTGTCTTGTCTGACGTTACAAATTTGGTTATTGATTCCATTCCAAACCTTCCTATCAAGATCACCATACATGGCAACACTGATGGCATAAAAATACGGGATGCTAATATTTTTCCATCAACTTCCGTTGATCTTAACTTACCAAAAAACGCACCGGACCCTTGGGCCCGGTGCTTTGGCAGTAATGCCAACGTTAAAGCCTTAATCAAGCCACGTATGTGTTCTGATCAAGCTCGTCGCTAAGCGGGTTCTGCAGCTCGGAGAAGTCTCCTACAGGAACTTCTCCAGAGGTTTCAGAGCCACTTGCCACTTGCTCCTCTTCCACATTGTTGCTGTCAAATTCAGGCAACACCAGCTCTCCATCGCCAGTTCCATCATCCATATCGCTTAGGCTAAACATCATCGAACTGGCTTCGGCTGACTCAGCCTCAACGGGCGGTGCGCCACCGCTCAAATCGCCTACCACAGCCGGATCAACATCACCCTCAACCTGGACTGACTTGTTGCCGGCGATGTCTTCCGCCACCGCGACAATGTCGTACCCTGGGGTCATCAGGTTGGTCAATGCAGAGGTGCCATCGCCGTCATGATCAGCCCCCATCCAGCCAACGACAAAGTCATCACCCCCTGTCGGCGTCACGTAGATGGAATCCCAGTTAGCATTATTGTTATTGGATAGACCGGCTCCATCACCTCCCGTCACAAGCGTTTCCTGATCCGTAATGGCATTGCCTTGTGGATCATAGATACGGTAATAAAGAGCCTCGTCGTTGCCGACATAGCCCTGACGCCACACGGCCACTAGATTACCGCTGTCCAGCGTTGCCAGAACGGGCGGACCCTCTACCGCTCCCAGCCCTGCTTCCGTTGATGTGGAGATAGGCGTGTCATTGAGCACATAGAACCCTGCATCACCGGGGCTCTGCGTTGGATCAACGATCGCCAATATCGGCCTATTCTCCACCGTAGTGTTGGTGTCAGCGGTGTTGCGGTTCCAACCGATGGCGAGCGTGCCATTGTCGAGCGTGGTCACATCCACAATCGGCGTATTGAAGCCCGAATACCCATCGATCGGGGTGGCAAACTCCCACTGATCGCCCCTGGGCGTTCCGTCAGCATTCCACAGCCGACCAAGTAGATTCCTGGAAGAAGAGTCATCAAGGTTTGCGTAATCGAACCATAAGGTGACAAATCCGCCGTCATCCAAAGCATGGATAAGCGGTGCCGACTCAAAGCCATCATTCGCTTGGCTGCGCACCTCCACATCACTGGCTACCGTGAGCGGGTTGGCAGGATCGGTGACATCCACCACTGAGAAGATAGGCTGATGCCCACCTTGCACGAACTCCTGAGCGATACCAACGACAAAATTACCGTTCTCCAGTTGGTCGACATAGAGGTTTCGTGTATGGCCACCCCAGATGGTCTGATCCATGCCGTTTTGACCAATCTGGAATTCGTCACCCAACGCAGTGCCCGACTGGTCAAACACACGGCCATAGATGGGCGCACCAGCGCTGTTTATATCCTTCGCATAGACGGCAAACACATTACCGTCGTCTGTCAGTGACAGAATAGGTGCAGATTCAGGATCGGCAGCCTCACCTTCCGAGACACTCACATCCTCGGCAACTTTGAAGCCTGCCTCGGTTGGTGCGAGGTTGGTGTCGATAATGGTCATCTTGGACTGAATGCTGTCAGCAGCATCAGCATTGTTAATCGACCAGCCGATGGCGACCTTGCCATCATCCATCTTCAAGACATCAAGGCCATCGACATTTTTATACCCAGCACCCACGAACTTGTTGTAGCCAAAATCACTGACATTAAACGTCTCGGTCTGCGGATTACCATCGGCATCATAGATACGACCACGTAGCAGATGGCCATCACCCAAAGTGCTCAGGTTGGCTCCTTCCCCCCATACATAGAGCAAGTTGCCGTTATCCAACAGAGTGACCATGGGAGCGGTTTGCGAGCCATCGGGCTCTTGGTCGCTCACAACGCCGGCACTGAGTTTGATGAGTCGATCACTCGTAAAGGTGAAATCACCATTCGCATCCGCGGTGACGGCATTGCCTAGAGAGTCGCCATTGGCGTCAAATATTTCAACGCGGCTACCAGGCTCAGCGGTGCCCATCACAATGCTCGACGACGAGCTTTGATTAGTGACTTCCGTGATTTCGATACCAGGCGGTGTGGTGTCAACCGTCACTACCCCTAACGCACCCGTGTCGCTGACATTCCCCGCTTCATCGGTCTGGCGGACAACGACGTCATCTGCACCGTACACCCCTTCAGGCAGGTCGAAGCTGATACCTTGACCTTCGTTCCAGGTTTCACCGCCATCAGTCGAGTACTCCCATAAGGAACCTACTTCCAACTCGACCACTTCAACCGCGCCGTCATAGGTAATTTCATCGATAGCAGAACTCCCCGTGTCATTGGCGAGCGAAAGCGACGGCGCATCAGGCGCGGTAAGATCACCGGTTACCATGGCTGGCGCGGAGTCGGTACCTTCGACAATGGCGAAGACGTCATAGTCCTTACCGTCTTCGAGTGGCGTGCCGGTAGTGATCGTGTAGTTACCGTTCTCGTCGGCGTCACCGGTGCCAATCACATCCCCGGTATCCGGGTCACGGATTTCGACGGTGCTATTGGGCTCGGCGGTGCCGCTGACGATGCTACCGTCAGGTACGCCAGACGCGTCGAAGGTATTGGTCATGCTGTCAACCGTTGGCGCATCGGAGATCGACAGGTCTTCGACATGAGTCGTTACATTTCCGGCAACATCCTCCGCAATGACATTGATTTCATAGTCCGAACCAGTCCCTAACGTCGGCTCTATCAGGTTAGTCAATGCCGAGGTGCCATCGCCGTCAAGGTCAGCCCCCATCCAGCCAACGACAAAGTTATCACCTCCTGTCGGCGTCACGTAGATGGAGTCCCAATTGGCATAATTGTTAGCGGAGATACCAGAGCCATCACCACCGGCAATCATTACCTTCTGATCTGTTAAGGCATTGCCTTGTTGATCGTAGATACGGTAATAAATCGCCTCGTCGTTGGTATAATAGCCCTCACGCCAAACGGCCACCAGGTTACCACTGTCCAGTGTCTCCAGGACGGGCGGGCCCTCTACCGCACCTAATCCTGTTTCCGTCGATGCGGAGATAGACGTGTCATTGAGCACATAGAATCCTGCGTCACCGGGGCTCTGCGTTGGATCGATAATCGCCAATATCGGCCGATTCTCCACATCCGTGTTGGTGTCAGCGGTGTTGCGGTTCCAACCGATGGCGAGCGTGCCATTGTCGAGCGTGGTCACATCCACAATCGGCGTATTAAAGCCCGAATACCCATCGATCGGGGTGGCAAACTCCCACTGATCACCCCTGGGCGTTCCATCAGCATTCCACAGCCGACCAAGTAGATTCCTGGAAGGAGAGTCATCAAGGTTTGCGTAATCGAACCACAAGGTGACGAATCCGCCATCGTCCAAGGCATGGATCAGCGGTGCCGACTCATAGCCATCATTCTCCTCACTACTGCGCACCTCGACATCACTAGCCACGGTGAGCGGGTTGGCAGGGTCGGTGACATCCACCACCGCGAAGATAGGCATATGTTGAACGGCAAGGCCGGCGCTGGTGTCGAAAACCTCCTTGGCGATACCAACGACAAAATTACCGTTCTCCAGTTGGTCGACATAGAGGTTTCGTGTATGGCCACCCCAGATGGTCTGATCCATGCCGTTCTGACCAATCTGGAATTCGTCACCCAACGCATTGCCCGACTGGTCAAACACACGGCCATAGATGGGCGCACCAGCGCTGTTTATATCCTTCGCATAGACGGCAAACACATTACCGTCGTCTGTCAGTGACAGAATAGGTGCAGATTCAGGATCGGCAGCCTCGCCTTCCGAGACACTCACATCCTCGGCAACTTTGAAGCCTGCCTCGGTTGGTGCGAGGTTGGTGTCGATAATGGTCATCATGGACTGAATGCTGTCAGCAGCATCAGCATTGTTAATCGACCAGCCGATGGCGACCTTGCCATCATCCATCTTCAAGACATCAAGGCCATCGACATTTTTATACCCGCTGCCCGCGGCCTTGTTGTAGCCAAAATCACTGACATCAAACGTATCGGTCTTCGGCGTGCCATCGGCATTATAGAGTCGACCACGCAACAGGTGACCATCACCGAAGGTGCTCAGGTTGGCTCCTTCACCCCATACATAGAGCAGATCACCGTTATCCAACTGGGTGATCATGGGGGCGGTTTGCGAGCCATCGGGGTTTTGATCGCTCACAATGCCGGCGCTAAGCCCTGCCAAATTAACGGGTTGATCGGTCACGAAGGTGAATTCACCATTCTCATCCGCGAAGACAGCATCGCCCAACGAGTTACCTTCGGCGTCTGTTATCTCAACCCGGCTATTCGGTTCAGTGGTACCCGTAATCGTGCTCGACGTTTCGCCATGTGTCACGGTGTCGATGACAACCTCAGGCAGAGTCGTGTCAACGATAACGGCCCCTAACGAGCCCGTGTTGCTGACGTTTCCGAAGGTATCCGTCTGGCGAGCGATGACATCGCCTTCGGCATACTCACCCTCTGGCAACTCGAAGTTGATACCTTGACCTTCGTTCCAGGTTCCACCGCCATCAGTCGAGTACTCCCAGAGCGTGCCTGCTTCCAATCCGGTCACATCAACCATGCCGTCATTGGTATTCGCATCGCTATCGGACCGCCCCGTGTCATTGGCGAGTGAAAGCGACGGCGCATCAGGCGCGGTAAGGTCACCGGTTACCATGGCTGGCGCGGAGTCGTTACCTTCGGCGTCGACGGCGAAGACGTCATAGTTCTTACCGTCTTCGAGAGGCTCGGCGGTGGTAATTTCATAGTTACCATTCTCGTCGGCGACACCTGTGCCCACCACGTCCCCGGTATCTGGGTCGCGGATTTCGACGGTGCTGTTGGGCTCGGCGGTGCCGCTGACGATGCTGCCGTCAGGTACGCCAGACGCGTCGAAGGTATTGGTCATGCTGTCAACCGTTGGCGCATCGGAGATCGACAGGTCTTCGACATGAGTCGTTACATTTCCGGCAACATCCTCCGCAATGACATTGATCTCATAGTCCGAACCAGTCCCTAACGTCGGCTCTATCAGGTTAGTCAATGCCGAGGTGCCATCGCCGTCAAGGTCAGCCCCCATCCATCCGACAGCAAAGTTATCGCCCCCGGTCGGCGTCACGTAGATGGAGTCCCAATTGGCATAATTGTTAGCGGAGATACCTGACCCATCACCACCGGCAATCATTACCTTCTGATCCGTCAAGGCATTGCCTTGTTGATCGTAGATACGGTAATAAATCGCCTCGTCGTTGGCATAATAGCCCTCACGCCAAACGGCCACCAGGTTACCACTGTCCAGTGTCTCCAGGACGGGCGGGCCCTCTACCGCACCTAATCCTGTTTCCGTCGATGCGGAGATAGGCGTGTCAGTGAGCACATAGAATCCTGCGTCACCGGGGCTCTGCGTTGGATCGATAATCGCCAATATCGGCCGATTCTCCACATCCGTGTTGGTGTCAGCGGTGTTGCGGTTCCAACCGATGGCGAGCGTGCCATTGTCGAGCGTGGTCACATCCACAATCGGCGTATTAAAGCCCGAATACCCATCGATCGGGGTGGCAAACTCCCACTGATCTCCCCTGGGCGTTCCGTCAGCATTCCATAGCCGACCAAGTAGATTCCTGGAAGGAGAGTCATCAAGGTTTGCGTAATCGAACCACAAGGTGACGAATCCGCCATCGTCCAAGGCATGGATCAGCGGTGCCGACTCATATCCATCATTCTCCTCACTACTACGCACCTCGACATCACTAGCCACGGTGAGCGGGTTAGCAGGATCGGTGACATCCACCACCGCGAAGATCGGCATATGTTGAACGGCAAGGCCGGCGTTGGTGTCGAAAACCTCCTTGGCGATACCAACGACAAAATTACCGTTCTCCAACTGGTCGACATAGAGGTTTCGTGTATGGCCACCCCAGATGGTCTGATCCATGCCGTTCTGACCAATCTGGAATTCGTTACCCAACGCATTGCCCGACTGGTCAAACACACGGCCATAGATGGGCGCACCAGCGCTGTTTATATCCTTCGCATAGACGGCAAACACATTACCGTCGTCTGTCAGTGACAGAATGGGGGCAGATTCAGGATCGGCAGCCTCGCCTTCCGAGACACTCACATCCTCGGCAACTTTGAAGCCTGCCTCGGTTGGTGCGAGGTTGGTGTCGATAATGGTCATCTTGGACTGAATGCTGTCAGCAGCATCAGCATAATTAATCGACCAGCCGATGGCGACCTTGCCATCATCCATCTTCAAGACATCAAGGCCATCGACATTTTTATACCCGCTGCCCACGAACTTGTTGTAGCCAACATCACTGACATTAAACGTATCGGTCTTCGGCGTGCCATCAGCGTTATAGAGTCGACCGCGCAACAGATGGCCATCACCCAAAGTACTCAGGTTGGCTCCTTCACCCCATACATAGAGCAAATCACCGTTATCCAACTGGGTGATCATGGGGGCGGTTTGCGAGCCATCGGGGTTTTGATCACTCACAACGCCGGCGCTAAGCCCTTCCACATTAACGGGTTGATCGGTCACAAAGGTGAATTCACCATTGTCATCCGCGAAGACAGCTTCACCAAGTGAGTTACCCTCAGCGTCTGTTATTTCAACCTTGCTATTCGGTTCAGTGGTGCCCGTAATCGTGCTCGACTCTGGACCATCAACCACCGTGTCGATGACAACCTCAGGCGCAGTGGTATCAACGATGGCTGCTCCTAACTCGCCATTGTCGCTGACATTTCCAGCTGCATCTGTCTGGCGAGCGATGACGGCTCCTTCAGCATACTCGCCTTCTGGCAAGACAAAGCTGGTCCCCTCACCGTCGCTCCAGGTTTCGCCACCATCCGAGGAGTATTCCCAGGTCGCTCCCTCTTCCAACCCAGCGACAGCAACCGTGCCGTCATAGGTATTCGCATCACCATCGGATCGCCCCGTGTCAGTGACGATCGTCAGCGTCGGCGCGTCTGGCGCGGTGGTATCAGCGGTACCACCGGTGGCCGTGGCTGGCTCGGAGACATTGCCGGCGTCGTCGGTGGCTACGACGTCATAGTCCTTGCCATCTTCCAGCGGCGTGTCGGTGGTGATCGCATAATCACCGTTCTCATCGGCCGGCCCGGAGCCAACCACATCACCAGTAGCCGGGTCACGGATCTCGACGGTGCTGTTGGGCTCAGCAGTACCACTTACCGTGGTGCCGACTGGCTCGCCGTTTTCATCCAGCGTATTGACGACACTGTCAACGGTCGGTGCGTCTGGCGCAGTAGTATCAGCGATATCACCGGTGGCCGTGGCTGGCTCGGAGACATTACCGGCATCGTCGATGGCGACGACGTCATAGTCCTTACCATCTTCCAGCGGCGTGTCGGTGGTGATCGCATAGTCGCCGTTTTCGTCGGCCGGCCCGGTGCCAACCACTTCGCCGGTATCGGGATCACGGATCTCGACCGTGCTGTTGGGCTCAGCGCTACCGCTTACCGTAGTGCCGTCAGGCACGCCGTTTTCGTCCAGCGTATTGACGACACTGTCAACGGTCGGTGCGTCTGGCGCAGTAGTATCAGCGATATCACCGGTGGCCGTGGCTGGCTCGGAGACATTGCCGGCATCGTCGATGGCCACGACGTCATAGTCCTTGCCATCTTCCAGCGGCGTGTCGGTGGTGATCGCGTAGTTACCGCTTGCGTCGGCCTGCCCGGTGCCAACCACATCACCCGTGTCCGGATCACGGATCTCGACCGCGCTGTTGGGCTCGGCGGTGCCGCTTACCGTGGTGCCGTCCGGCTCGCCGTTTTCATCCAGCGTATTGGCGACGCTGTCGACGGTCGGCGCGACAGGCGCGGTGGTATCCCCCGTCGCCGTGGCCGGCTCGGAGTCATTGCCGGCGTCGTCGATGGCCACGACGTCATAATCCTTGCCATCTTCCAGCGGCGTGTCGGT
>NZ_JACHXM010000001.1:196930-563147 GCF_014192055.1 Halomonas organivorans
GGCTCGGAGGCATTGCCGGCGTCGTCGGTGGCCACGACGTCATAGTCCTTGCCATCTTCCAGCGGCGTGTCGGTGATGACCTCATAATCACCGTTTTCATCGGCATCACCCGCGCCGACCACATCACCGGCATCCGGATCACGGATCTCGACCGAGCTTCCCGGCTCGGCGGTACCGCTTACCTTGGTGCCGTCCGGCTCGCCGTTTTCATCATAGGTGTTGCCGACACTGTCGACGGTCGGCGCATCAGGCGCGGCGATATCCCCCGTCGCCGTAGCCGGCTCGGAGTCATTGCCGGCGTCGTCGATGGCCACGACGTCATAGTCCTTGCCGTCTTCCAGCGGCGTGTCGGTGGTGATCGCGTAGTTACCGTTTGCGTCGGCCTGCCCGGTGCCGACGACATCGCCGGTGTCGGGGTCGCGGAGCTCGACCGCGCTGTTGGGCTCGGCGGTACCGCTTACCGTGGTGCCGTCCGGCTCGCCGTTTTCATCAAAGGTGTTCACGACACTGTCAACGGTCGGCGCGTCTGGTGCGACAATAACCCCCGTCGCCGTGGCCGGCTCGGAGTCATTGCCGGCGTCGTCGATGGCAACGACGTCATAGTCCTTGCCGCCTTCCAGCGGCGTGTCGGTGGTGATCGCGTAGTTACCGTTTGCGTCGGCCTGCCCGGTGCCGACGACATCGCCGGTGTCGGGGTCGCGGATCTCGACCGCGCTGTTCGGCTCGGCGGTGCCGCTTACCGTGGTGCCGTCCGGCTCGCCGTTTTCATCCAGCGTATTGACGACGCTGTCGACGGTCGGCGCGACAGGCGCGGCGGTATCCCCCGTCGCCGTGGCCGGCTCGGAGTCATTGCCGGCGTCGTCGATGGCCACGACGTCATAATCCTTGCCATCTTCCAGCGGCGTGTCGGTGGTGATCGCATAATCACCGTTTGCGCCGGCCTGCCCGGTGCCAACGACATCGCCGGTGTCGGGGTCACGGATCTCAACCGCGCTGCCCGGCTCGGCGCTACCGCTTACCGTGGTGCCATCCGGCTCGCCGTTTTCATCCAGCGTATTGACGACGCTGTCAACGGTCGGCGCGTTATTCCCTGTCGCCGTGGTCGGCTCGGAGGCATTGCCGGCGTCGTCGGTGGCCACGACGTCATAGTCCTTGCCATCTTCCAGCGGCGTGTCGGTGATGACCTCATAATCACCGTTTTCGTCGGCATCACCCGCGCCGACCACATCACCGGCATCCGGATCACGGATCTCGACCGAGCTGCCCGGCTCGGCGGTACCGCTTACCTTGGTGCCGTCCGGCTCGCCGTTTTCATCATAGGTGTTGCCGACACTGTCGACGGTCGGCGCATCAGGCGCGGCGATATCCCCCGTCGCCGTAGCCGGCTCGGAGTCATTGCCGGCGTCGTCGATGGCCACGACGTCATAGTCCTTGCCGTCTTCCAGCGGCGTGTCGGTGGTGATCGCGTAGTTACCGTTTGCGTCGGCCTGCCCGGTGCCGACGACATCGCCGGTGTCGGGGTCGCGGAGCTCGACCGCGCTGTTGGGCTCGGCGGTACCGCTTACCGTGGTGCCATCCGGCTCGCCGTTTTCATCAAAGGTGTTCACGACACTGTCAACGGTCGGCGCGTCTGGTGCGGCGGCGCCCCCCGTCGCCGTGGCCGGCTCGGAGCCATTGCCGGCGTCGTCGATGGCCACGACGTCATAGTCCTTGCCATCTTCCAGCGGCGTGTCAGTGGTGATCGCATAATCACCGTTTTCGTCGGCCTGCCCGGTGCCGACGACATCGCCAGAGTCGGGGTCGCGGATTTCGACCGCGCTGTTCGGCTCGGCGGTGCCGCTTACCGTGGTGCCGTCCGGCTCGCCGTTTTCATCCAGCGTATTGGTGACGCTGTCGACGGTCGGCGCGTCAGGCGCGGTGGTATCCCCCGTCGCCGTAGCCGGCTCGGAGTCATTGCCGGCATCGTCGATGGCAACAACGTCATAATCCTTGCCATCTTCCAGCGGCGTGTCGGTGGTGATCGCGTAGTTACCGTTTGCGTCGACTTTCCCTTTGCCAACTACATCACCGGTGTCCGGATCACGGATATGAACCGTGCTATTGGGCTCGGCGGTACCGCTTACCCTAGTACCGTTCGGCTCACCGTTTTCGTCAACGGTGTTAGCCACACTGCCAACAGTCGGGGCGTCTGGCGCAATGTTATCTCCATCAGAGACAGGATCGCCGTCAGAGCCGTCACCGTCATCATCACCGTCGCCGTCGCCGTCGCCGTCGCCATCACCATCGCCGTCGCCATCACCATCGCCATCGCCATCGCCGTCGCCGTCGCCATCACCATCGCCATCGCCATCGCCGTCGCCGTCGCCATCACCATCGCCGTCGCCATCACCGTCTGAGCCATCGCCGTCGCCGTCTGAGCCATCGCCATCGCCGTCTGAGCCATCGCCATCGCCGTCTGAGCCATCGCCGTCGCCGTCTGAGCCCGCGTCGCTGTCAGAGTCAGAATCGCTATCCGCAGCCACGGCAGCCGCACCGGCCACGCCTAGAACTCCTGCAACCATTGCCCATGCCGGGATCCCCCCGGCCAACTCAGTTGCCTCTTGGATTTCAGCAAACGAAAATCCTGACCAAGGGGACTCATACTGCCCCCACCAAACGACCTCATCGGAATCTTCGAGGAGCAGCTCACTTCGCTCCCCCTCTGAAACATTGAAAAAGTCAGAAATGACGATCTTCTCCCCAGACTTCAAGGTGATGATCAGGTCCATTCCCGACTGGTCAAACGCTGCGACCTCTTCAGGTCCTACAGCAATTTTGACTGCACTAGGAGCCTGCAAATCGACAGCACTTCCCTGTGGCAATTCAACCACATCGCCGCCAGCCTTAGGAGTAACAACTATGAATGCATTTTCCATAATCCACCTCTATCCCTTTTACTGTTACTTAAAGCCCTGGAGAATCTTGTTTTTTCGAGAACCCTGGAGTCCACTCCCAAAACACCGCCAGAACTCAATAATCATCGATTCCAAAAATCCAAAATGGAAAAATGAACACGACTGGCGCACTCTTCCTTTATTCCAGACACCTAACGAGCCTGCAAAAGGAAAAATCCGCCAACCAGATTCAAGACCTTTCTTTTAACAAGATCTCGACGCGACGATTAGGCGCTAGACATTTTTTCAGTTCAGCGCCAGCGATGTTTGGACAATTCACTACCGGCTCGCTCTCTCCTCGGCCTTCATAGCTGATACTTCCAGGATTCACCCCCCACTGCATCAGAGCATCGGCCACTGCTTTGGCCCGCTCTTCAGAAAGATGCATATTGTATTCCGCTGCACCGATTCGATCGGTGTGTCCAGTCACCGAGATCGAGAGGGCTTGAAACTTGCCCTGAGCGTCCTGGAGGACCCGACGTAGTTCCGACCGGCCTTGTGGTGAAAGGGAGTAGTTATCAAAACCGAATAAAAAGTCATCTGAGAGACTGACTTTTTGTGGCTGGGCAGGCATTGAGAGCTCTGAAAAAAGATGCTCACACTGTGGCCGTCGCCACTCTAGAGAAGAAAGAACCTGCTGAGAAAAGGAAATGCGATATTGGCATACAAGATAATTTTCACCGGGAAGCGGCAGACTGACGTTGTATAGCCAGCTATCATCTTGACCGACAACTGATGGGTCGACCGGAGAGCCAAGAAGGCTTATTACATCTTCCTGCGACAGCCTGCCGAGACCGGCACCCAACTCCTGCAGATCTCTGATGGGTATCTCTGCACCATTCCGTAGAAATGGCTCGCCTAGCTCAGAGTGAGAGGCATCGACAACAACATCAGGAAATTCCTCCGCATAAACAGAGCCCACAATGCTGCTTGCCGCTAAAAATGAGCCTGCAATCAGCATCACAGACCTTTCTTTGACATTTCTATCCATAGTACCCATAGCGTCTTCCTTGCTATCCATTGTTTATTTTGAAAAATCCATCTACTCTCGCTCTGACCATGGGCCAAACAAAAAACCCACGGTCAATGCATCATCTTTCCCCCATTAACACCCAATTTCCCATAGATATTATTAAACATATCTTTCATTACAATGAATCTGTGGCACTAGCCCCATCTCAAGCGCTCCGCGCATGCCCGACCACTGTTGCGTTGGCAGGCATCGCCGACTCGTTTCACCATAATTTCCCCCTCGGAAACGACGATGCTGGCTTCCGCTAACCATTGGTTTCCTGCCTGGTGGCTTCTTTCGACAAACGAGCGGCATGTCGTTCTTTGTGGATAGCGCAAGTGGCTGCACGGGAGGAGGCGAACCGTCATGCGCACGCTGTTCTAGCCCGCAGTGAGAGTTGATCCATCTCGCTTTGTGAACCACGGGGTGCGTTCGGCGCATCATTTTTGGCAGCACAGAGTGCTCTCGGTGCAACTTGGCCGGGTGGCGGCCCGAATTCGGAGAACTAGCCATGCCAAGCATCCCCATCCACCGTAGAAGGTTGCAGGACAACCGTTTCAGGTCACTGCCCTGCGCAGTGGAAAAATGACGACTGATGGTGTCGACACAAGCAACCTCGAAGCATTGTCCAATGACGGAAAGACCGGTACGACTGGAGAAGGGACCGCGACTGGAGAAAAATTTGACATTGAGCATGGCACTGTCCCGGTGAATGGCAATAGCGGCTAGTGAGAGGCCCTTCAATGATCCAGTCTCAGTCTTCTTGATGATGCGTCTCAGCCACGCCAGCCGGACAAAACTAAATTAGACAACTTCAATAGGAACTGCAACTGCAAACAGCGGAGGGCATCCAAGCACGATTGCTAGAATATTTTTGTGAACAAATGTTACATCCGCAACAACAGCTCGCTTAGCTAGTCGGTGCGCCGCATGAGGGCGTTGATCCGAGTGATCTGTGGTATCGAGCCACTTGCACATCGCGCGTCTCATGCCGCTTGATAACCGGGGCTCTTATTCCTAAGTCGACTCACATGTCGAATATCCATAACAAAAAAGTATCGACATCAGACATTGGTGCAATCGTGACAGCCGACCTTCTCTATGAATGATCCGCTGTCCAATGGAACCATGGCGATGCAGAGTGTCAGACCAGAGTCATTGACCAAGGCAGTCTGCTAGGCATGCCAAGCGCCTATTTATTGTCGACATCGCCGAGATTCCTGAACGTTGGGTGCACCGTCTCCCATCGACGAGAGACGCACATTGAGCGCCGACTTCACTTCGCCAAGTCAGACGTCAGCAAGTCGGCCATCGCTTATGCACGGTATTCGCCCCCTGCCGGCAAGGTGTCCTCATCGGCCCGACGGCCGCGCTCGACCAGCTTGCGCAAGGCCACGTAGAACACCGGGGTGAGGAAGAGGCCGAACAGGGTGACGCCGAGCATGCCGGCGAACACCGCCACGCCGAGCGCCTGACGCACCTCGGCACCGGCGCCGCTCCCCAGCATCAGCGGTACCACCGCGGCGGTGAAGGTGATCGAGGTCATGATGATCGGCCGCAGGCGCAGGCGGCAGGCCTCCAGAGCCGCCTCGACGATGCCCTTGCCCTGCCTCTCCAGCTCACGGGCGAACTCGACGATCAGGATGGCGTTCTTGCACGCCAGGCCGATCAACACCACCAGCCCGACCTGGACGAAGATGTTGTTGTCGCCCTTCATGAACCACACCCCGAGCAGCGCCGAGAGCATGCACATCGGCACGATCAGGATCACCGCCAGCGGCAGGGTCCAGCTCTCGTAGAGAGCGGCCAGGGCCAGGAACACAAGCAGCACCGAGAGCGGGAATACCACCAGCGCGGCATTGCCCTGAGTGGCCTGCTGGAAGCTCAGGTCGGTCCACTCGAAGGACATGCCGTTGGGCAGCACCTGGTCGGCCAGCTCGCTCAGCTTGTCCATCGCCTGGGCCGAGGACAGCACACGCGGATCCGCCTCGCCGGCCAGGTCGGCGGCGGGATAGCCGTTGTAACGCAGCACCGGATCGGGGCCGAAGGTCTGCTGGACATCCACCATCGCTCCGATCGGCACCATTTCCCCGTACTCATTGCGCGTACGCAGGTTGGCAATGTCCTCGACGCTGCCACGGTAGGCATAATCGGCCTGGGCGATCACCTGCCAGGTGCGGCCGAACTGGTTGAAGTCGTTGACATAGGTCGAGCCGAGATAGGTCTGGAGGGTGTCGAACAGCTCGGTCAGCGGAACCCCCTGAGCCTTGGCCTTGATGCGATCGACCACGGCATCGAGCTGCGGCACGTTGGCCTGATAGCTGGTAATCGGAAAGCCCATGCCCGGGGTCTGTGAAATGGCCCCCTGGAAGGACTGCACTGCGCTCTGCAGGGCGCCATAGCCCAGGCCGGCACGATCCTCGATGAACATCTGCCAGCCATTGCCGTTGCCCAGGCCGAGAATGGGGGGCGGCATGAACGAGAAGGCGAATCCTTCCTGCAGACCGGCGATCTTCTGGTTGATCTCGGCATTGATCTCGGCCGCCGTGCGCGAGCGCTCGTCGAAAGGCGCCAGCGGCAGGAACACCACGCCGCTGTTAGGGGTATTGGTGAACTGCAAGGCATTGAGGCCAGGGAAGGCGATGGAGTGGGAGACTCCCTCGGTGGACATGGCGATGTCACTGATCTGGCTGAGCATCTCGTCGGTACGCGACAGCGAGGCCCCTTCCGGCAACTTGACCCCGGCGATCAGGTATTGCTTGTCCTGGGTCGGAATGAACCCCGGCGGCACCATCTTGAACATCATGCCGGTCGCCACCAGCAGCAGCGCATAGACCAGAAAGACCGCGCCACGCCGGTGCAGCGAGCGCGATACCGCGCCCTGGTAGCTGGACGAGCTGCTGGCGAAGAAGCGATTGAAGGGGCGGAACAGCCAGCCGAACAGCAGGTCAATCAGGCGGGTCATCCGGTCCTTGGGCGCATCGTGGGGCTTGAGCAGCATCGCCGCCAACGCCGGTGACAGGGTCAGCGAGTTGATCGTGGAAATCACCGTCGAGATGGCAATGGTGGCGGCGAACTGGCGATAGAACTGGCCGGTGACACCGGAGAGGAAGGCCATCGGCACGAACACCGCACACAGCACCAGGCCAATGGCGATGATCGGGCCGGATACCTCACGCATCGCCTGGTGCGCGGCCGCCAGGGGCGCCAGGCCATCCCCGATGTTGCGCTCGACGTTCTCCACCACCACGATCGCATCGTCGACCACGATGCCGATCGCCAGCACCAGGCCGAACAGGGTCAGGGTATTGATCGAGAAGCCCAATAAATAGAGCACGGCGAAGGTGCCCACCACGGACACCGGCACTGCTATCAGCGGAATGATCGAGGCACGCCAGGTCTGCAGGAACAGCGTGACCACCAGCACCACCAGCAGCACGGCTTCCAGCAGGGTCTTGATCACGGACGAAATCGAGTCGCGCACGAAGATGGTGGTGTCGTACACCGCCTCGTACTCGACGCCCTCGGGGAACCACTGGGCCAGCTCGTCCATGGTGGCGATGACGTTCTCCTGGATCTCCAGGGCATTCGCCCCGGGTGCCTGGAAGACGCCGATGGCGACCGCATCATGGCCGTCGAGCTTCGAGCGCAGGGTATAGTCTCCGGCGCCCAGCTCCAGGCGGGCGACATCGGCCAAGCGCACGAGCTCGCCATCCCGGCCACTCTTGACCACGACATCGCCGAACTCCTGCTCGGTGGTCAGGCGCCCCCGGGCGTTGATCAGGGTCAGGAAGTCGCTGTCGGGCATGGGCTCGGCGCCGAGCTGGCCGGCCGACACCTGCACGTTCTGCTCGCGTATCGCCTGTACCACGTCGCCGGCGGTGAGGCCGCGCGCGGCGATCTTGTCCGGATCGAGCCAGGCACGCATGGCATAGTCGCCACCGCCGAAGATCTGGGCATCGCCGACGCCCTGGATGCGTGACAGGGCATCCTTGACGTGAAGCCGGGCATAGTTGCGCAGATAGAGCGTGTCATAACGCTCATCCGGCGACGTCAGATGCACCACCATCAGGAACGTCGGCGACTGCTTCTGCGTGGTCACGCCCTGCCGACGCACATCCTCGGGTAGCCTCGCGAGCGCCTGGTTGACCCGGTTCTGCACCTTGACCGCGGCATCATCCGGATCGGTGCCGGGACGGAAAGTCACGGTTATCTGCAGCACCCCATCGGAGCCGGCCACCGACTTGAGATACATCATGTTCTCGACGCCGTTGATCGCCTCCTCCAGCGGTGTTGCCACGGTCTCGGAAATGACTTTGGGGTTAGCCCCTGGATAGGCCGTGCGCACGACCACCGAAGGCGGCACCACATCCGGGTATTCGCTGATCGGCAACATCGGGATGGTGATGATCCCGGCGATGAAGATCAGTATCGACAACACCGCGGCGAAGATCGGCCGGTCGACGAAGAATTTGGCGAAATCCATGAAACGACTCTCCTCGGAGCGGGGAGACGGCACCCGCTCCGCTCAGACGCAATAATAGGGGGTCGCTCGATCTCCCTCGGGTATCGAGCGCCGAGGGCTTACTGGGCCACCAGCACTGCGGCTTCGGGCTTGCCATCCATCTCGACGACTTCCGCTGCCACCTGCATGCCCGGGAAGTAGATCCGCTGAATGCCGTTCACTACCACGCGGTTCCCCGGCTCCAGTCCGGACTCGACCACCCTGAGCCCATCCGCCATGCGGCCGGTACGGATATCCTTGCGCAGCGCGACGTTTTCATCGTTGACGACGTAGACATACTTGCGGTCCTGGTCCGTCAGCACCGCCTTGTCATCGATCAGGGTGGCCGCGCTGTCACCGCCGCCCATCACTCGCACTCGCGCGAACATGCCCGGTGTAAAGCGCCCATCGCCGTTGTCGAGCACGGCGCGAATCAAGATGGTCCCGGTGTCCGCATCCAGGCTGTTGTCGACGAAGTCCACCTCGCCGCGATAGGGGTAGCCGTCGTCGTTGGCCAGGCCAACCTGCACCGGAGTCCTGGTTTCGCGCGAGCTGGAGCGCTCGCCGCTGCGCGCCATGGCGTCGTAGTTCAGGTAGGTCCGCTCATCGCTGTAGAAATTCACATAGACCTTGTCCTGCGAGACGATACTGGTCAGCTGCGTGGATTCGGACACCAGGTTGCCCGCCGTCACCAGCGCTCGGCCGGTACGCCCGGCAATGGGAGCGCGAACCTCGGTGAAATCCATGTTCAGCTGTGCCGTCTCGAGCCGGGCCTCGGCCGCCAGCAGGTCCGACTGGGCCTGGCGTGCAGCAGCGCGTCGCTGGTCCAGCTCTTCTCTGGAAATGGCATGGGTCTTGGACAGGCGCTCGGCACGGGAAGCCTCGACCCGGGTCAATTCGACCCGCGAACGGGCTCGCTGCAGATCGGCTTCGGCTCCCGCCAACTGGGCCTGATACGGGCGCTGGTCGATGACGAACAGCACATCACCCTTGGCGACCTCCTGGCCCTCGGTATAGTTGACGCTCTCGATATGCCCCGACACGCGCGGGCGCAGCTCGACTCTCTCCACCGGCTGGATACGCCCGGTGAATTCGTCCCAGTAGCGCACGTCCTTGATTACCACCTCGGCAACACTCACCTGCGGCGGCGGTGCCTGCTGGGCGCTGGCGCTATCCGCCTGGCTGTCACAGCCGGCCAGAACGATGGCACCCAGCAAGGCCAGAGCCACCATGAGCGGCCTGACAGGCATGCCGAGGAGTCGGCTCCTTGACGGTCGTCGATATCCTCCGTGGGGCGTGGCTGTATTACGCATCTTCGTCTCTCCAAGGGATCAAGGGGGCCGAGTCATGGCTCGAAGTCCGAACCCTAATTCCTAAAGCTAACTTCAGGTAAAGGTCTGGGTAGCGAACTTTTCACTACCGGAACGAAATACGGCCGGGACTGCATGGCAAAGAGTGTTATTCATCGGCCTGCCCGTTCATGGCAGTAGTCGCGTGCTGGCATGGAAAATCGACAGCGCCGAGAAACATCGGCGGGAACCGATGCCTCTCTACCCCTTGAGTACTCTGTAAAAGTTCAACTAACGTTAAGGCTTGCGCGCTGAATTGATTAGCCCGGCCAAGAGGGAAATACTGTTTCCCTCATGGAACAGTCGGGAAGCGCTTCCCCGATGCCGGACGCCCTCATGACGGAACCAGCCATGTCACAGGATCTCAACGATGTCCTGATCTTCTCCAAGGTGGTGGAGCAAGGAAGCTTTACCGCCGCCGCCCGCCTGCTGGGCATTCCCAAGACCACGGTAAGCCGCAAGGTGAAAGCGCTGGAGAATCGCCTGGGCGCCAGGCTGCTGCAGCGCACCACACGCCGCCTCAGCCTGACCGAGGCCGGCGCCGTGTACTATGAGTACAGCCAGCGCATCGCCCGCGAGCTTGGCGAAGCGGAGCACGCGGTGCACCAGCTCGAGGACAGCCCGCGGGGCTGGCTGCGAGTCACCACGCCCTTCACCATGTGCAGCGAGTTCACCTCGATCCTGGTGCAGGACTTCCGCAAGCACTATCCCCAGGTGCGGGTCGAGTTGATTCTCTCCAACGAGCGCCTCGACCTGGTGGCCAACCGGATCGACGTCGCCATCCGCGTTGGCCCCCTGGCGGACTCCAGCCTGGTGGCGCGCCCGCTGGCCCGACATCGCTCTTACGTGTATGCCAGCGAGGACTACCTCGCCCAAAACGGCGAACCCCGCGAGCCGGCGGACCTGATCCATCACCCGGCGCTGGCGAGAGACCTCGACCGACGCGGGCATCGCCATGTGTGGCAGTTGCAAAACGGATCGCGCCGGGAGGAGGTCGAGATCGACCCCGTGGCCATCGCCAACGACCCCTTCATATTGCGCGGCCTGCTGCTCGATGGGCAGGGCATCATGCTGGCCAGCGAGATCGTGGCCTGCCTCGGGCCGGAGGAAAGCCGGATACACCGCATCCTCGAGGGCTGGGAGGGCCCCGAGGTAGAGCTGAACGCAGTCTTCCCGGGCGGCCTGCTCGTCTCGCCCAAGGTACGCACCTTCGTCGATTTCGTCGTCGAGCAGATGCGCCTCAAGATGCAGGCAGCACTCCCGCAGGACCAGGCCCCCGCCACCCCGGTCGCCTTCCCCCCGGCCGCGGTCGCCGAAGACGCGGAGGAACCCGTGGACGCAACGGCCTGAGGAACACGGACTTCCACTTTCCCTTGGCGTGGCGGCGTCCCGCTTCGCGATGAGCTGACGAAGCGCCCATCTTGCGGCACCATGAAGCCCCGTTTCATCGCTGCGAAGGATTCGCCATGCTCGCCACCGCAGAGACCGCCCTGACGCCCGGCTTCATGGTGATCCACGGCAACCGCCTCGAGGCGCTGCGCGACCTGGCGGTGGAGTGGCTACGCCAGCATCCGCTCTCGCCGCTCGAGGACGAGGTGATCCTGGTGCAGAGCAACGGCATCAGCCAGTGGCTGAAGCTGGCGCTGGCCGCCGACCCGCCCGCCGGCGCCGGTATTGCCGCGGCGATGGACGTCACCCTCCCGGCGCGCTACCTGTGGCAAGCCTACCGCGCCGTCCTGGGCGCAGACGCCGTGCCGCCGGCCTCGCCGCTGGACAAACCGCGGCTGATCTGGCGGCTGATGCGCCTGCTGCCCGAGCTGCTGGATGACGCCACCTTCGCCCCGCTGGCGCGCTTCCTGGCCGACGACGAGGACCTGCGCAAGCGCCACCAGCTCGCCGAGCGCCTGGCCGACCTGTTCGACCAGTACCAGGTCTATCGCGCCGACTGGCTTTCCGCCTGGGCCGAGGGCCGCGACGAGCTGATCGACGCCCGCGGCCAGGCCCGTCCGCTCGCCGAGGACCAACGCTGGCAGCCGGCGCTATGGCGACGGCTGCGCGACGACATCGGAGACGAAGGCCTGGCCACCAGCCGCGCCTGGGTGCACACCCGCTTCCTCGAGGCCTGCCGCGAGCTGACGCCTGAGAGCCTTCAGCGGGGTTCTGGAAAGAGCCGTCCTTCGGGCCTACCGCGCCGGGTGGTGGTGTTCGGCATCTCCTCGCTGCCCCGCCAGACCCTGGAGGCGCTGGCCGCGGTGTCTCGCGTCACCCAGGTGCTGCTGTGCGTGCACAACCCCTGCCGCCACTACTGGGCGGACATCATCGAGCACAAGGACCTGCTGCGGGCCGCCCGCCGACGCCAGCGCCAACGCCCCGGCATGCCGCTGGCGCTCGACGACACCCAGCTGCATCTTCACGCCCAGCCGCTGCTGGCCGCCTGGGGCAAGCAGGGCCGCGACTATTTGCGCCTGCTCGACGAGTTCGACGACCAGGACGCCTACCGGGCGCTGTTCGACGCCGAGGCGATGCGCATCGATCTGTTCGACTCGCCGCTCGAGCAGGCCGAAGCCCCGGGGCTGCTGCAGCAATTGCAGGACGACATCCTCGAGCTGCGCCCGCCCCAGGAGACCCGCGAGGCCTGGCCGGCCGTGGACCCGGCCCATGACCGCAGCCTGCGTTTCCACGTCGCCCACAGCGCGCTGCGCGAGGTGGAGATCCTCCACGACCAGCTGCTGGCCGCCTTCGACGCCGACCCCACGCTGCGCCCGCGCGACGTGCTGGTGATGGTGCCGGACATCGACACCTACGCCGCCGCCGTGCAGGCGGTGTTCGGCCGCCTGCCGCCGGACGACCCGCGCCACATCCCCTTCACGCTCTCCGACCAGACCAGCCGCCACCGCCAGCCGCTGCTGGTGGCGCTGGAGGCGCTGCTGCACCTGCCGGAGGCGCGGCTCACGGTGAGCGACCTGCTCGACCTGCTCGAAGTGCCCGCCCTGCGCGCCCGCTTCGGCCTGGACGCCGACGCCCTGCCGGTGCTGCGCCGCTGGATCGAGGGCGCTGGCATCCGCTGGGGGCTGGACGCCGAGCAGCGCGCCCGGCTCGACCTGCCCGGCGGGCTCACCGCCAACACCTGGGCCTTCGGCCTGCGCCGCCTGATGCTGGGCTACGCGGTGGGTCAGACGGAGAACGAAGGCGCCGACGGCCCCTGGCACGACATCGAGCCCTACGGCGACATCGGTGGACTGGAAGCCGCGCTGGCCGGCCCGCTGATGGACCTGCTCGACGCGTTGGAAGCCCAGTGGCGCGCGCTCAGCGAGCCCGCCGACGTGCCCACCTGGTGCCGCCGCCTGCGCGGGCTGCTGGCCGAGTGCTTCGCCGCCGAGGACGAGGCCGACCTCGCCACCCTCAACCGCCTGGGCGAACTGCTGGAAGACTGGCAGGAGACCAGCGAGGACGCCGGCCTCACCGAGGCGCTGCCGCTCTCGGTGGTGCGCGAGCACTGGCTCGGCCAGCTCGACGAGGCCAACCTCTCCCAGCGCTTCCTGGCTGGCGCGGTGAACGTCGCCACCCTGATGCCGATGCGCGCCATCCCGTTCCGCCACGTCTGCCTGCTGGGCATGAACGACGGCGACTACCCGCGGGTACAGCGCCCGCTGGACATCGACCTGATGGGCCACGACTACCGCCCCGGCGATCGCTCGCGCCGCGAGGACGACCGCTACCTGTTCCTCGAAGCACTGCTCTCGGCCCGCAACAGCCTGATGATCAGCTGGGTCGGCCGCAGCATCCACGACAACGCCACCCAGCCGCCCTCGGTGCTGCTCGGCCAGCTGCGCGACCACCTCGCCGCCGGCTGGACGCTCGCCGGCCACGAGCACGAGGACGACGCCGGCCAGGCCCTGGTCGACGCCCTGACCACCGAGCACCCGCTGCAGCCGTTCAGTCGCAGCTACTTTTCAGAAGATCCAGCGCTGTTTACCTATGCCCATGAATGGCGGGCGGTGCACTCTGTTGAGACAACGCCGCAAGACGTCGCGGACGGCGAGCTGCCGCCCATCGAACTCGATACCGCCCTGCCGCTGTCGCGTCTCAGCGGCTTCCTCAAGGACCCGGTGAAGGCCTTCTTCACCACCCGGCTCGGCGTCTATCTCGAACGCGAGGCGCTGGAGAGTCCCGACCACGAACCCTTCGCGCTCGACGGCCTGGACCACTGGCAGCTCCAGCAGGCGCTGATCGAGGCCGGCCGCCGCGCCGTGGACGTCGCCGAACCGCCGACGCCAGCCGTGCACGCCACCCTGGAGCGCCTCGAGCGCGAGGGGCGCCTGGCCATGGGTGGCTTCGCCGAGCTGATGCGCGAGCAGCTGGTCGAGCCGCTGGACAAGGTGTTCAGCGACTACGCCGAGCTGCTCGAGGCCTGGCCCCACGCCTGGGAGACGCCGGCCGCCGTGTCGCTACAACTCGCCACCGAAGATGGCCCGCTGGCCGTGGAGGACTGGCTGGACGGCCTGCGCGAGAGCGACGCGGGCGAGCGCTGCCGTCTGGTGCTGATGACCAGCAGCCTGATCAACAAGGGCAAGTACCACTGGAAGCACTGGCTGGCCCCCTGGGTCGCCCACCTGGCCGGCCAGCTCGCCCTCGGCCCCATGACCACCGAGCTGATCTCCCGCGCCGGCGGCGGCACCCTGGCGCCGCTGGACGCCGGCACCGCCCGGGCGCACCTGGAGGCCATCGCCCGCGCCTGGCGCTCCGGCATGACCGCACCGCTGCCGCTGGCCCGCGACACCGCCTTCGCCTGGCACGAGAAGGGCGGCGATCCCAACGCCCTGGCCCGCGTCTTCGGTGGCGATGAGGCGAAAGCAGAGGAGGCCGATTACAAGGCCTGGAAGGCCGCCGTCACCGTCTTCCATGGCACCGGCTTCAACGGCGACCATGGCGAGCTTGGCCGCGATCCGTATATCGCCCGCCAGTGGCGCGACCTCGAAAGCCTGGTGCGCCATGAGGCCGCCGGGCGGCACTTCACCGAGCTGACCGCGGCGCTCTATGCGCCCCTTCACGATGCGGTAAAAACCAGGAAGAACGGCGGCAAGGGCCAGGGAGGCAAGGCATGACGATGACGGAAGCCATGCAAGCGGCCGAGACGCCTCGGCTTGATCCCGTAGCGCTGCCGCTCACCGGCAGCCGGCTGATCGAGGCCAGCGCCGGCACCGGCAAGACCTTCACCATCGCCCTGCTCTACCTGCGCCTGGTGCTCGGCCCCCGCAATGAGAACGATGCGGCCAGCTTCCCTCGGCCGCTGACGCCGCCGGAGATCCTTGTCGTCACCTTCACCAACGCCGCCACCCAGGAGCTGCGTGACCGCATCCGCGCCCGGCTGGTGGAGGCCGCCGAGGCGTTCTCGCCCTCTACCTCGTCCGACGACGCGACGGAGGCGCCGGTTCAGGCGCCCGACGATGCGCCCACCCCGTCTCCCAACGAAACCGGCGATCTCTTCGCCGAACCACCGGTGGATAACGCTTCCGCGGTGGATATCCCCGCAGACGACGATGACGGCAGCCAGGACCCTCTGATCGCCCTGCGTAACAGCTACCCCCGCGAGAGCTGGCCGACCTGCGCGCGCCGGCTGCGGCTGGCCGCCGAGTGGATGGACGAGGCCGCGGTCTCCACCATCCACTCCTGGTGCCACCGCATGCTGCGCGAGCACGCCTTCGACAGCGGCAGCCTGTTCGCCCTGGAGATGTCGCTGGACCAGTCGGAGATGGACCTGGAGATCGCCCGGGACTACTGGCGCAGCTTCTACTACGACCTCGACCCCGAAGCGCTGGAGATCATCAACGGCCACTGCAAGTGGTCGACGCCGGACGCTCTGAACGACACCGCCACCCGGCTGCGTACCCACGCCGCCGCCCTGCCCGCGGCGGCGCCGCCGGCCGAGGCGATCGATCACTACCGCGAGCGGCGCGCCGCGATGCTGGCCGAGCTCAAGGCGCCCTGGCCGGCCTGGCTCGACGAGCTGGAGGCGCTGCTCGAGGCCGCCGCCAAGCGCAAGGCGTTCAACGGTCAGAAGCTCAACGCCAAGAGCCGCGCCAACTGGCTCGCCGCCCTGCGCGACTGGGCCAATGACACCGAGCTTGCCGAGCCGAAGCTGACCGACGCCGCCTGGAAGCGGCTGACGCCGGAGGGCATCGCCGAGATCTGGAAGGCTGACTCTTGGGAAAAAGACCGGGCGCCGATCCTGCCGGCGCTGGAGGCCCTGGAAGCGCTGCCGGAGAACCTCGCCGAGCTGCCCGACCCGTTCGCCGACCTGCTCGCCCACGCCGTGCACTGGATGGCCGCGCGCCGCGAGACCGTGCAGCGCCGCCGCGCCGAGCTCGGCCCCGACGACCTGCTGCACCGGCTGGACGCCGCCTTCGCGGGCGAGGCCGGCGAGACGCTGGCCGCGCGTATCCGCGAGCAGTTCCCGGTGGCGCTGGTCGACGAGTTCCAGGACACCGACCCGGTGCAGTACCGCCTGTTCGACCGGGTCTATGCGCTGGAAGACAATCGTGATGACAGCGCCGTGCTGCTGATCGGCGACCCCAAGCAGGCGATCTACGCCTTCCGCGGCGCCGATATCCACACCTACCTCCAGGCCCGGCGCGACACCGCCGGCCGCCACGTCACGCTGGGCACCAACTTCCGCTCCGCCGCGCCGATGGTCGAGGCGGTCAACCGGGTGTTCGCCCACGCCGAGCAGAGCGAATCCGGGGCCTTCCTGTTCCGCCGCGGGGACGACAACCCCGTACCCTTCGCCCCGGTGGACGCCAACGGCCGCAAGGACTCACTCACCCGACACGGCGCGCCCCAGCCGGCGCTGACGCTCTGGCACCTGGCCAGCGACGACACCCTGCCCAAGGGCGCCTACCTCAGCGAGCTGGCCGGTCGCTGCGCCACCGAGATGGCGAGTCTCCTGCGCGAGGGCCAGGCCGGGCAGACGGGCTTTCAGAAAGAGGAAGACTTCCAGCCGCTGGCGCCGTCGGACCTCGCCGTGCTGGTCAACAACGCCGGCGAGGCCCGCGCCATTCGCGGCGCCCTGCTGGCCCGCGGCATCCGCAGCGTCTACCTCTCCGACAAGGAGGGCGTGTTCGAGACCGAGGCCGCCGCCGAGCTGGAGGTGTGGCTGGCCGCCTGCGCCGCGCCGGACGACGAGCGCTGCCTGCGCGCCGCGCTGGCCACGCCGAGCCTGGGCCTGAGCCTCGCCGAGCTCGACGCCCTGAACGGCGGCCCCCAGCAGGACGAGCTGGCCTGGGAGGCGCGGGTGATGCAGTTCCGCGACTACCACCGCCAGTGGCAGCGCCGCGGCGTGCTGCCCATGCTGCACCGGCTGCTGGCCGACTTCGCCGTGCCCGGCCGACTCTTGGCCGTGCCCGAGGGCGAGCGACGGCTGACGGATCTTCTTCATCTGGGCGAGCTGCTGCAGGAAGCCAGCGCCGAAATCGACGGCGAGCACGCCCTGCTGCGCTTCCTGGCCGAGTCCCGCGCCCATCCCCAGGCCCAGTCCGACACCCACCGCCTGCGCCTGGAGAGCGACGCCGACCTGGTGCAGGTGGTCACCATCCACAAGTCCAAGGGCCTGGAGTACCCGCTGGTGTTCCTGCCCTTCATCGCCGCCTTCCGCCCGGTAAAGCAGGGCGATCTGCCGCTGCGCTGGCACGACGACGACGGCAACCTGCGCCTGACGCTCTCCGCCGACGAGGCGACACTGGCCCGCGCCGACCACGAGCGCCTGGGCGAGGACCTGCGCAAGCTCTACGTCGCCCTGACCCGTGCCCGCCACGCCACCTGGCTCGGCCTGGCGCCGCTGGAGGCCATGGAGCGCAGCGCCGTCGGCCATCTCCTCAAAGGGGGCGAAGCGCTCTCGCCCGACAACCTGCGCCCGGCGCTCGAGGCGCTGGCCGACGACAACGCCGGCGATCGCAACGAACAGGTGACGGTGCTGGACGCCCCCGAGGCCGATGCCACACCAGTCGAGCTCGCCGCCGACGACGCGCCTCTCGGTGAAGCCCGCGCGCCGACCCGGGCGATCCGCGAGCACTGGTGGATCGCCAGCTACTCGGCGCTGCGCACCGGCGCCACGCCGGAGGAGGACAGCGCAGCAGCCACCGCCGTCGAGGCCGAACCGGCCCCCGAACCCACCACCGCCGTCGAGGCGACGGCCATGGAGGTGATCGACGAGCCCTTCGATGCCGCCGCGGCCACGGTGAGCGAGGGCTCGCTTCACCGCTTCCCCCGCGGACCCTCGGCGGGCACCTTCCTGCACGGCCTGCTGGAATGGGCCGGCGAGGAAGGCTTCGCCCGGGTGGCGGAAGACACCGAACTGCGCGCCGACACCCTGGCCCGGCGCGCCAACCGCCGCGGCTGGGAGGGCCAGATCGCCGCCCTCGAACAGTGGCTGCCGGAGCTTTTGACCACGCCGCTGCCGGTGCCGGATTCGGGCGATGACGAGGCCGCGCCGCTGCGCCTCGATGCCCTGAATCGCGCGTCCGACTACCGGATCGAGCTGGAATTCTGGTTCGCCGCGCATAAGGTCAACACGCGCAAGATGGACGCCCTCGTAAGCGCTCACACACTCGGCGGGCGCCCCCGACCGGCGCTGGAGCCCGACACCCTCAACGGCATGCTCAAGGGCTTCATCGACCTGGTGGTGGAGCACGAAGGCCGCTTCTACGTGCTCGACTGGAAGTCCAACCACCTGGGCGTGGACGACGCCGCCTACACCGAGGCGGCGATGGCGGAGGCCGTGCTCGAGAAGCGCTACGACGTGCAATACTGCCTCTACCTGCTGGCCCTGCACCGGCTGCTCGAGGCCCGGCTGCCGGACTACGACATCGAGCGCCACCTGGGCGGGGCGCTCTACGTCTTCCTGCGCGGCACCCGCGCGCCCTCCCGCGGCGTGCACGCCGAACGCCCGCCGAGCGAGCTGATCCTCGCGCTCGATGCCCTGTTCCGCGCCGAGGAGGCCGCCGCATGACCCCGACATCATCCAACGCCGCCCCCCTCGGTGCTCATCCCATCGATACCGACGCCGCCCCGGAAGCCGCGCTAATTCAAGCGCCCGAAACCGCGCTGAGCGATACCGGGGCACTGTTCGCCCTGCTCGACCGCTGGGTCGACCGCGGCTGGCTGCGCTCGCTGGACCGAGCCTTCGCCACCTTCCTGCATCGCGAGGCGAGCCGGGGCAGCCAGGAAAGCGCGGAGAACAAGGAGAGCGAGGTAAGTGAGGCCTCACCCCTGCTGTTGCTGGCGGCGGCCCTGGCCAGCCACCAGCTCGGCCGCGGCCACGTGTGCTTGGACCTGGCCCAGACGCTGGCCACTCCGGACCTGGCCCTCTCGTTGCCACCTGAAGGCGACAGCCTGGAAGACCCACCGCCGCTGCCCAGCCGGGTGATGGCCGCGCTGGACCTCGACGCCTGGCGCGCCGCCCTGACGGAACCCGGGCTGGTGACCGACGGCCCCGGCAACACCCCGCTGGTGCTCGCCGGCACTGCCGCGCGCCCACGGCTCTACCTGCGCCGCTACTGGCAGCACGAGCAGGATATCCACAGCCGGATCTTCGCCCGCCTAGACGCTACCGACACCACCTCCCCTGGTAAGGAAGATGCCACCAGGGAGGAGAACTCCACCTGTGGGAGCGCAGCTCCGTGCCGGTCCGACGCATCGGCGAATGGCGCCGACAGGCGCCCAGATGAAGCCCCCCAACCGGCCGCCTATTGTGGGAGCGCAGCTCCGCTGCGCGAAGGCGCCAACAGGCGCCCTAATGAAGCCTCCCAGCCTGCCGCCTCTTGTGGGAGCGCAGCTCCGCTGCGCGATGGCGCCGACAGGCGCCCGGATGAAGCTACCCAGACCGATTCCACCTGTGGGAGCGCAGCTCCGCTGCGCGATGGCGCCGACAGGCGCCCCGTCGACCCCAAAGCCCTGCGCCCCATCCTCGACATCCTCTTCCCACCCCGGGAACCGTTCGACTGGCAGAAGGCCGCCTGCGCCCTGGCCGGCCGCTCGCGCTTCGCGGTGATCACCGGCGGCCCCGGCACCGGCAAGACCACCACCGTGGTGCGCCTGCTCGCCCTGCTCCAGGCCCAGGCCCTCGGCGAAGGCCAGGGAGAAAGAGAGCAAGCCCTGCGCATCCGCCTGGCCGCCCCCACCGGCAAGGCCGCCGCCCGGCTCAACGAATCCATCGCCGGCCAGGTCAGCCGCCTGCCCTTCGACAAGCTGGCAGCGCTGTGGGAATCCCATGACCAGGCCCCAGACACGCCAGGCCCCACACAGCCAGAAGATGCCTCCCCGTGGGAGCGCAGCTTGCTGCGCGAAAACCCCGCCGAGGCACTCGAGCTAGCGATCCCCACCGAGGTCAGCACCCTGCACCGCCTGCTCGGCTCGCGCCCCGACACCCGCCGCTTCCGGCACGACCGCCACAACCCGCTGCCGCTGGACGTGCTGGTGGTGGACGAAGCCTCGATGGTGGACGTGGGCATGATGGCCGCAATGCTCGAGGCGCTGCCGCCCCGGGCGCGGCTGGTACTGCTCGGCGACAAGGACCAGCTCGCTTCGGTGGAGGCCGGCTCGGTGCTCGGCGACCTGTGCGCCCGGGCCGAGGGCGGCCACTACACCCCGGCCACCGCCGAGTGGCTGAGTGAGGCCACCGGCCAGCCGCTGCCCGCGGAGACGCTGGACGCCGACGGCCAGCCCCTCGACCAGGCCATCGCCATGCTGCGCGTCAGCCACCGCTTCACCGCCGACAGCGGCATCGGCCAACTGGCCGCGGCGATCAACTTGGAGGCCGAGCCCGCCGCCAAGCGCCGCGCCATCAATGAGGCGCTCAGCGCCGGTTTCGCGGACCTCTCGCACCAGAAGCTTTCCGCCGACGACGAGCGCGGCCTGGCTCGCCTGGCGGTAACCGGCTGCCCCGAGCGCTTTCCCGGAGCCCACAACGCCGACACACCGCCGGTGGGCTATCGCCACTTCCTCAGCGTGATGGCCGAGCGGCGCCCTGCCGACGATACGGATCAGCAAGCATTCGATGACTGGGCCCGCGCGGTGATCGCGGCCCACGGCGACTTCCAACTGCTGTGCGCGCTGCGCCGCGGCCCCTGGGGCGTAGAAGGCCTGAACGAGCGAGTGCGCCAGGCGCTGGAGAGGGAAAGGCTGATCGACAGCCAGGACGGCCGCCAGCGCTGGTACCCCGGCCGCCCGGTGCTCGTCACCAGGAACGACTACGGCCTGGGGCTGATGAACGGCGATATCGGCATCACCCTGGATATGCCGCGCCCAGATGCAAAGCCCGGCGACAACCGCCGCCTGCTGCGGGTGGCCTTCCCCGCCGGCGACGGCACCGACCGCATCAAGTGGGTGCTGCCCTCGCGCCTGCAGGCGGTGGAGACGGTGTTCGCGATGACGGTGCACAAGTCCCAGGGCTCGGAGTTCACCCACGCCGCCCTGGTGCTGCCCGACGCGCCGAACCCCATCCTCACCCGAGAGCTGGTCTACACCGGCATCACCCGCGCCCGCCACTGGCTGACGCTGGTGGAAACCGGCCGAGGCCAGCTGATGGACGCGGCGCAGCGGCGGGTGATGCGGGTAAGTGGGTTGGGAAGTTGATGAGCATCGGCTTCCTTATGCAAGCCTGCCCCTCACTCAACGCCATGCGGCCCATCAGGATTGCAAGACCAATCGCCTCACATGACTTTTCACATTTGATATGTGTGCTCCTAAATAACAAGAAAGGAGCACCAATCTCCAAAACCTGCTGGTCGACTAAAAATCAAAGCAGATTGCATATGGAAATATTCCACCAAAAAAGGCCAGCAATGTTAAAGGTCAACCCTCCCCCTGATAACACCCACTTTATCTTTGAAAGACAACACCCTCATATCAAAGCCACTACCAGCATCTAACTTATCAAGCAATTTCTTAAGATACAAACTACCACGAAGCTTTCCATCAGCGAGCTGCTTAACATACCGTGAATTAACACTCTCTCTTTCAATCGCAAGAGCCGTCTTATCAACAGCATCTGCCATATATTCAAAATCTCTAAATTTATTTTCATATGCACGACGAAGGGAAACCAAAACACTAATATGTCTTATGTTTCTTTCTGCATTAGAATCACCCTCGGCTTCAGCCCAAGAAGCAGCCACTTCAAGCTCCGATAACCGTTGACCCAAAACACTTTCAACATCTTCATCACGGTACATATTGTAATATGCCTTAGCCTTCTGCACAAAAAACTCAGGCTCTTCACCCCATATAGCCTCAAGTCTATCGTAAACGCCTAAAATAAGCTCTGATGCTCCCGGACGATCTCCTCTAAATACTGAATTCAAGCTATCAAACTTACTCAGCTCTATTGCAAGACGTCGATCCCTTTTTGAAACTTCTACATAAAGATTAAAAAGAGTTTCACCACACCATGAAACTCCTCTAGCCCGATAAATTTCTAGAATAACAGCCATTAGCCATGCATCTGAATGCGATATCAGCTTATATCCTGCATGACTAGATCTTTCTGATGCATATGTTTTCTCATACCCCAAGTAAGGAGAAAGAGATTCGACCAGAGCATCAACGTCTCCGTGTGAAACATTTAAATATTTAACCCAATCACCATCAAATCTTCTAGTAACTCCCAAAACATACAGCAATTTCATAAGCAAAGCTGTCTTGGGGACTCTCTTCACCACATTGTTTTGCCCAAGAGTCGAGTAAGCTTGGAAAATGTTATCCAGGATATTTCTTCCAAGCTTAAAAGCAGGGCACCGAACCTCTTTTAGCTTCTTATTAGCAGCATCTGTCTCTAACTTGCTAAGTTTTCCGCTCAATTCAACCACAGGAGGCGGATTTAACTTATGATTTGAGAGACTTTCTACCATGAGAGAGTCATCACTATCCAAAACAACCAGTATGGAAGTTGAGTTTTCAATAATACTAGCTTGATTCTTTCTCAAAATCTCAGTCATAGCATAGTCAAGTGTCTTTGCATCAAACACAATGACCGAATTTTTTTTTGAGATAAGCTTGTGAAGATATGGTGTATCAAGATAAGTACCAGTGTTTATATAATAAACACTCTTGTCTGCAATTGAGTTAGCCACAGACCTTGCCATCAAGGTCTTACCTGACACTCTCCCTCCAGAAAGAACTACTATCCCACCTTCTTTGATAAGAGACAAAACCTCTCTTTCTTTACTACGCCCACCATAGTAGTAAGGAAGGATTTCACCATTATCAGATGGCGCCATCCCTAAATTATCAACACCAGATATAATGTGTGCCTTGTTTGAAGACTCATCTTTCCCAAGAACCCTCAAGTCCAATAGATAACTTTTCATCTCCCCATCAGAATCAGCAGACGCTTTATACGCCTTATCAATGAGATCATATATTTGCCAAAACTCACCTTTTTCATGAATAATTATCGTATTAACACCATGACGCCTGAGCTTCTTCTTTTCTATAATATCTGGCTCTTTGTCTGAAAAAACAATCCTTCTCGTCTCTTTTTTTCCTTCCATTTCACGAGATGCCACAAGGTAAGCAATATCATCTTCATCTTTCAATGAACAGCCCAAAAAAATTATATTTTTTGCCAACATATCTTCTTCAAGTAACTCTAACATTCTCTTGTTACTTTCTATACTTGCCAGATATGACGCTTTCCTAAAAACCAGCCTGCCTTTATCATGCGTCAGCTCGTAGTATATATCTCCATGAAGCTTATAAACTGGTTTGTAATGCCGTGACTTATCTGACAGGCTGTCGTCATAAGGATAAATAGGCAGAAATTCCGAATGTGACTCTATCGCATCATCGATATTAAGCGTGTAAATATACTTCCACTCAATCTCGTTAAGAAAAGACTTCTTGGCACTCCCCAAAGAAACGCCATAAAAATGGCTTCTTAATGTGTCAGTGACAACATCTTCGGGCATTTCACCTGGATCAAAATAAAAATCAGCAACTTCTGAGAAATGTTCACTACTTAGCTTCTCAATATCTTGATGTGAGAAGCCAGACCCGTGTTTTTCCAGCTGGCTTAACATAATCTTTTTAAAGCCTTCGCCATTAGGAACCTTTTGCCCGCCTTTGGAAGGCTCTCCAACTGTAAACCCAGCCCCAAGAACAGGAACCAGCGTTGCATCTTTAAAATAACCAGAAAGAATTTCTACAAGATTTACATCGTCATGATTGAATATTTCCAATTTAATTCACCTATGAAGATAAAAACTAAGCGTAATCAGGGATAGTCCCCAATTCTAAAATGGCATGACGGGTATCGGCGATCAACGTGTCACCATCAAGGATGCGCACCCGTTGGGTATGCAGATGTAGGATACATGCGGGCTCAGCGGGGTGATCGGCCATCGGCAGTTCCCTTGCGAATCGGCTGATCCATCAGCCTAGAACGAGGGGCACAGAATGTCACCGCTTAGTGACAATTTCACTTAGGCCTTTGATCTACATCGGTCTCCCGGGAATGAACCGCTCGTCCCTCCCAAGCCCTCGCCCGCTAGGCGCCAACGCGCCTGCCCGCCATGATGGTGGCCTTTATCAGCTGCGGGAGACTTCGGGATCAACCAGACACCACGCGCACCGGCACCGTTGACGACGCTGGGCGGCCGCTCCGTGCTCTTCGTGATGGCGGCGGACGCCAAATACGGGCCGCATCTGCGGGAGCGGTTCACGCCCTTCATGACCGGCGTGGGGCCGGTGGAGGCAGCGGTGGAACTCACCGCGGCCCTGGCGGAGCTTGCGGCGCGCGGGCAACGGCCGGACCTGGTGGTCTCGCTGGGCTCGACGGGCAGCCGGACGCTGGAGCAGTGTCAACGCCAATGAAGGTTGTCCGGATTTCATCAATTCAGATTGTCCGGTTTTCATCAGTGCTCTTTCATCGGTTCTGATCCAGCCTCGTGTGAGGCGCCTTCCTCCTTCGTTGTGGGTGTCGTCACCAATCCGGCTCGACGCTTGTCCTTCAGCCGGTAGCTCTCTCCTTTGATGTTCAGGGTGGTCGAGTGATGCAGCAGCCGATCCAGGATGGCCGTGGCGATGACCTGATCACCGAAGATTTCGCCCCAGTCCATGAACGACTTGTTCGAGGTCACGATGGTGCTGGCTCGCTCGTAGCGCCGGTTGATCAGTCGGAAGAAGAGGCTGGCTTCCTCTCGGGTCATCGGCAGGTAGCCCATCTCGTCCAGGACCAGCACCTTCGGATAGGTCAACTGCTGGAGTTGCCGGTCGAGGCGGTTCTCCTGACGCGCTCGGACCAGGGTGCTGACCAGCCGATCCAGGGTCATGAACAGCACGCGGTGACCGGCTTCAGCGGCCTTCACCGCTAACGCCACGGCCAAATGCGTTTTCCCCACGCCAGGCGGTCCGAGCAGCACCACGTTTTCGCTACGTTCGACGAAGCCCAGGCCGGCCAGGTCGCGCACGATCTTGTGATCGATGCTCGGCTGGAAGCTGAAATCGAACTGCTCCAGGGTCTTGATCCAGGGGAGTCGCGCCTGCTTCAGCCGGGACTCCAGTCCCTTCTGGTGTCGGCCGCCCCATTCCTGGGCCAGGGCCTGCTCGAGGAACTCGCGGTAGTTCAGGTCCTGCTTGCTGGCGTGTTCGCAGAGGCTGTCGAGCGAGGCCTGTAGGTGGTCCATCTTCAGGCGGCTGAGCAACTGGTCCAGGGCTATCACAGCACCTCCTCGTAGACCCGCAGGTCACGCTGCTGCACCGACAGGGTCTGCTGCCAGAGGGCGGCATGGTGCTCCGGTACCGAGCACCAACCGGCCTGCACCGTCTGGAGGCGATGCTGAGCGATGGCCTCGCCGGCCGCGCTGTAGACGGTCAGTTCGTCATCCAGGCTCAGGCGGATCACGACCGCCTGACCGCAGTAGGCGTCGGGCACGCTGTAGCGATTGCCGCGAACCTCGATGTAAGCGTCCCAGCCGACCTGGCGCAGGTCGTGGTAGCGGGTATCGAAGTCGCTGGCGGGCAGGCCTTGCAGCGCCTTCCGCTCCTCCTCAAAGCGCTCCGCCGGTGTCTGACGGAACTGGCGCAACGGTCGTTCATCGGCGACCCGCTCCAGCCACTGCTGGAGCAGCTGATTGAGATGGGCGATGCTCTCGAACGCCCGATAGCGCTGGAAAAAGTGCTGCTTCACGTAGCCGACCATGCGCTCGGTCTTGCCCTTGGTACGAGGGCGGTGCGGCCGGCAGGCCTTGGGCGCGAAACCGTAGTGGTTGGCCAGTTGCAGGAAACCAGCGTTGAAGATGACGCGGTGGTCGCGGTCATGCTTCAGCACCGCCGCCTTCTGGTTATCGACCAGCACCGTGCGCGGCACGCCGCCGAAGTGGCGGAAGGCCTGCACCAGCGCCTCGTAGGTGTGCTCGGCATCCTGGCTGAGAGCCGCCCAGGCATGGAAGCGGCGCGAGTAACCCAGCGTGTTGACGGCGAAGCTGACCTTGCAGCGCTGGTCAGCGACGATCGTCTCGATCTCGCCCCAGTCGTGCTGGAGCTGGAAGCCGGGCTGAGTCTCGAATCGCACCGTTTGCTTGCTTGGCCTCAGGGCCCGCTTGGGCTGGATGTACATCCGCACGATCGTGACGCCGCCGCTGTAGCCCTGCTCACGGATCAGCTGGAAGATCACCTCGGCGTTCCAGACGTTGTCGGCCAGCAGCTGATCGATGATCGGCTTGTAGGGATCCAGCTTGCTCGCTCGCGGCCTGGCCGATCGTCCCGTTGGCGCTGCCTCGCGGCCCAGGTGGCGGCGCACGGTGCGTTCACAGCAGCCGATCTGATGGGCAATGTCCACGAGGTGAGCGCCTCGCTGGTGAAGTTGCTTTATCATGAGAAAGTCCTCTCGGCTCAGCATGGCGCGATCCTTACGGGTTTGGTCACCAGCAAGGAAAGGTCATGCGGGTCGGGGGGACAATCTGTTTTGATGATTTACGGACTTATAGCTCCGGCGTCGACACTCCTCCTGGTCCGGTAGACAAACCGCCACCGGGGCCGGTAGAAAGCCCGCCACCCGGACCAGTAGAAAGGCCTCCACCAGGACCGGTAGATAGTCCTCCGCCGGGACCAGTTGACATACCTCCGCCCGGGCCAGTCGAAAGGCCGCCACCTGGGCCCGTGGACATTCCACCTCCGGGGCCTGTTGATGCTCCTCCGCGCGGACCGGTAGAGAGACCACCTCCGGGGCCCGTTGACTGCCCACCATATGGACCGGTGCTTAGATTTCTTGGCCATCCTTTCTGTTCTGGCATATACCTCCTCCTTTTTTCGCCTAACGCTTAAAGCACCGGCGCTGGAAGCGTCCGGTGCCTTTATTTGTTATAGTGCCCGAATTCATTTACTTGGAAGTCATTTTCAACAGCGTATCTAACAACTGGGGGAATGAGTCGTAGCCATCCTCAGCTAGAAAGTGACCGGCACCATCAATTGAGTATAAATCTGCGCTCAAATCACTGGCTAGCGCCTCAGTTAAGCTGTAAGGAACAATTGGGTCTTGAGGTGATCCAACCACTGCTCGTTGAGGAGCTACTTTAATAATTTTTTCAAAGTTAACCTGGTGGTCAACAAAGCTATTCAGTTGAGGTAGTTCTGGTAGAGGAGCGACGAAACCCGATACCAAAATCAATCCACCGATAGGTTTGTCTTCCTCCCTATCGTCTAGGTAACTCAATAACGATACACAGCCTAAACTGTGTGCCACTAAGAAGGTCTTTTCATTTAACCTATCGATATTTTCCTCCAGTGTTTTCTGCCAAATCATTGGATCAGGTGAAAATGAATCGGGCAAAGCCAATATATTAACTGCAATCCCACGTTCTTCTAGTTTATCTTTTAGCCATTGAAACCAATGATCATCAGGAGTGGCCATGAATCCGTGGATAATATACACATTATATTCGCTCATTGATAAACTCTTTTCAGATGCATAGGATGTAGGTGATGTGGTTGTTAACCAGAGTGAAAACATGAATAGAAATGACTGTTGTACTGCCATCGATAGATTTTTCTTGATGTTAAGCATGTTCATATTTATGTTTCCTTTATCTATTCAACTCGTGCTATCCTAAACCCTGACAGTACTGTCAAGGTCAAGCCTCTAGGAGAATTATTTTGCGAATTGGAGAATTATCGGAGCAGACGGGTATCAGCCAACGGATGCTACGTTACTACGAGCAAGAGGGTTTGCTTGAGCCAGAGCGCTCCAATGCGGGATATCGTATATACAATAGAAGCTCAATAGCATTAGCGCGCCATATTCGCAACCTGAACGAGGCGGGTATGACGCTAAAGAATATTAAAATCTTATTACCCTGCCTATCAGATAAAGAGACACACCCGCAGTTTGTTGGTTGCTCTGAAGTTAAGGCTGTTTTACAGAAGGAATTAGAAAAGCTAGATGTGAAACTAAGAGAACTAAACAATAGCCGCAATGCAGTAGCAGGCTTTTTATATGATTTGATTCCAGAACAGGATGAAAGCTCTCAAGCAAACTTGAGATAGGTAACAGGTGCACATAACAGGTATTAGATAGCCGGCTCGTTTATTGACTTGAACGCGCCGGCGCGTTCAAGTCAATAAACGAGCGCAACAGATTGCATGTAACCTTTTGAAAAACAAAGATGTTAAGTATAGCTTGGCAACATAACACCGATAAACGTGCCGGCTTTATTTCCTGGGCATCGGGCTCGAGCCAGAAGCCACCGCCCCCTCGCGCAGCAAGCTGCGCTCCTACGAAAACCGTCTTAGGCCACTCTTGGCGTGTCATTCCACAATCTCCGCCACCTTGTCCGTATCAAAAGCTAGCAGCCCGGCAATCGCCTGCATGTCGTCGACCGGCCGTTCATAGCTCCAGGCCACATCGGCGATATCAGAAAGCGAGTAATAGGTGGTTTCGCCCTTGAAGGGGCAGTGGGTGACGGTGGAGGAAATCGAAAGCCTCGACATATCCACATCCTCTCTGGGCAAATACTGGCGGTGTGGATAGCCTTTCTCGCGCAGCTCAATGGCGCTGCAGGTATCGGCGATCAGGGTGTCGCCAGCAAGGATGCGCACCCGCCGGGTATGCGGGTGCAGGGTAATGCGGGGCTCAGTGGTGTGATCGGCCATGGCAGTCCCTTGCTGGTTGGCTGATCTTTCAGCCTAGAACGAGGGACTCAGAATGTCATCGCCTGGTGACAATTTTGCTTAGGCTTTTGACCCAGGTCGGTCTTACGGGGACGTTCGCTGGGCAGCCACCGTGCCAACACGCTTGGCGCCACTGACGAAACTGGTGGTGTCGATAGTCTAGCCGCGTGGGCGCCCTTCACTGCGTACTCACCAGCTCCATATGCAGCAGCGGATAGGGCTTGCCCAGCCCGTCGAGCGGTGAGCGGTCCCTGACGGCAAACCCCTTGTGCTGGTAGAAGCCCAGCGCCAGTGGGTTCTGTTCATTGACGTCCACCTTGGTGGCGCCTTGGACGGTCACCGCGTCATCCAGCAGCAAGGAGCCGATGCCTTCGCCGCGCGCATGCGGCGCGATGAACAGCATCTCGATGTTGCCGTCGTGCACGCCGCAGAAGCCGAGGATTTCACCGCTTTCACCCCTGACACAGGTCAGGTCAACCGCGCCGAAATACTGCTCGTAGATGAGGGGCTTCAGCTCCAGGAGATCCTGTTCGCGCAGGAAGTCATGCGTCTCCCTGACCGATGCCTCCCAGACGTCCAGCAGCTCCCGATAATCTTGTTTCCCTACGCTCTCGACGTTCATCGAACACTCCCTGCCTGCATCATGTACGGCTACCCCGCCGATAAAAGACGCCATACCGCCTGCCGGTGTCAAATGATGAACGCGCCGGTGAGCGGCGTGTACCGCCGTCATCCCGCGGGGCCGAAGGTCTCGAAGTCGATCCGCTCGGCGCCGATGCCCTCGGCCTCCAGACCGGCGCTCAGTTCGGCGAGAAACCCCACCGGGCCGCACAGCAGGTAGCGCGCCTCGGGCCCCGCCCCGAGGGCGACGAGATCGCCGGCCGTGATCCGCCCCTGGGCCTGATAGTCGAGGCCGGCCTGGTCCTCCGCGCGCGGCGCGCTGTAGCAAGTGCGAGAGTGGATGCGGCTCGCGTTGGCGTCGGACGCGGCCACCAGTTCCTCGACCTCGGTCCGGAAGGCGTGCGTTTGGCCATGCTGCGTGCCATGCACGAACCACACGGGGCGGTCGGCGTTCTCGGCCACGAGCTGGTGCAGCATCGCCAGCATCGGGGTGATGCCCACGCCGGCGCTGACCAGCACCAGCGGGTCGCGCGACGGCGGCACGACGAACGCCCCCGCGGGCGGGCGCGCCGAGATGCGGTCGCCGACCTCGAGCCGGTCGTGCAGGAAGCGCGAGGCGAGGCCGTTGTCCTCGCGCTTGACGCTGAGCCGGTAGCGCTCGGCGTACGGCGAGCCCGAGAGCGAATAGCTGCGCCCGACCCGCCCCGGCCGATCCGGGATCGCCAGTTCGACCGCCAGGTGCTGGCCGGCCTCGAAGGGCGGCAGCCTGCCGCCGTCGGCATCGCCCAGGTGGAAGGAGGTGATGCGGTCGCTTTCGGCCACCTTGTCGATGACCTCGAGCCGCAGCGGCGCCTCGTCTTGCCGATTCCATCTCAGCGCCAGCGCCGCCGGGCGGTCCACGACGCGCTCCAGCGTCACTTCGATCAGGCGCTGCGCATGGGGGTCGTGGCTGGCCCGTGGCGCCCAGTCGATCCTGGCTCGGCCGGTGAGCTGCAGCATGCCGCCCGTCTCGAAGTCGACGAACAGCAGCCCCACGCGCGGGTCGCGGAGCAGGTTGCCGAGCGTGTTGAAGAAGTTGTTGCCGGCGTAGTCCGGGATCTGCAGGGTCCGCTCATCGAGCACGCGGACGAAGCCGGGCTCGCCGCCGCGATGCGACGCGTCGTACCCGCGGGTCGGGTTCTCGCCGCCGGCAGCCGCATCCGCGTCGGCACTGACACCGGTTCCGATAAAGAATGTGTCGGCCGAGGCGATACGTGCGCGCTGCGACGCCTCGAGCCGGTGCGATACCCGCGCGCCGGCGGGCGATGGCTCGACCCGCCGCCATTCGCGTTCGCGGATGTATTGCGGGCAGTTACCGAAGCTCTGTCTCACCTCGACGACGAAGGCATCGCCCGCGGGGCGCATCCTGCCGTTGGCCCGGTTGCGCCGCCGCGTGGCCAGTTCGATCCCGAGCATGCCGATCTCGGTCCCAGCGCCAATGGCCTCGGCCAGCGGATCGTGTTCGGCGAGCGTGGCGGCGATGCTCAGCGTGCGCGGATCGGGCGAGGCGATGAAGCCGTCCTCCCCCTCAAGCATCGTCACCCACGGGCGCCCCTGTGCGTCGCCGGCGGATACGACCACGAAGGGCAAGGCGCTGAAGAACTCCCGGTGCTGCTCGGGCATGCGGTCGCGAATGAAGCCGCCAGCCGAGCGGGCGATGTGTTCCACGCCGGCGCGCCGCTGGGCCTCGAGCTCTCCCGCATGGAAAGGCGTGTCGTGCCGAGACGTCATATCGGCTGTCATGTCGGCTCCCTCTCGAATGTCGTGGTCTCGGAGCGCCCCGGCTCAGGCGAGTGACGGCGAGCGCGCCATGCCGATGAAGCGAGGCAGCGCCTCGATGCGAGAGAGCCAGGCGCGAATGTTCGGGTAGGGCGCGAGACTCACGCCGCCCTCGGGGGCGTGGGCGATGTAGCTGTAACCCACGATGTCGGCCAGCGTCGGCCTGTCGGCCGCCAGCCAGTCGCGGCCGTCGAGGTGGGTGTCGATCATCGCCAGCAGCTCGTGCGCCTTGGCCTTGGCGGCCTCGTGATCGAGCGGCGCATCGAACACGGTGACCAGGCGTGCGGCGCAGGGGCCGGCGGCGATCTCACCGGCTGCGATGGAGAGCCAGCGCTGCACCCGCGCCTTCTCGAGCGGATCGGTGCCGATCCAGGTAGCGGGCTCGCCGTAGCGCTCGACCAGGTAGGTGATGATGGCGTTGGAGTCCGCCAGGGTGATGCCGTTGTCATCGATCGCCGGCACCTGCCCCAGCGGGCTGATCGCCAGATAGCCGGGCTCGCGGTGGGCGCCGTTGGCCATGTCGAGGTCGACGTTCTCGTAGGGCACCTCCAGCAGCGCGAGCATCAGCTCGACGCGGTGGCAATGGCCCGACTTGGGGTTGCGATAGAGCTTCACGGGGGCGTCGTTGAGGGCATTGGCGTGCATCATGACAGGGCTCCTTCCAGTGACGAGACGGGTCCCGCGGGACCTCGGCACCGAACCGCGAGCGCCCTGCCTCCGCCATGCAGGGCGGGCGCCAGCGATGCGGCGAGTTCGTGGCGCCCACTTTACTCACCGGAAATTCATGAAAGAATATGCCTGCAATGAAAGGCACTATTTTGAATACTGAAACTATCTGAACCCCGAAACGCTGCGTTTCCCCGACACCATCGAGCGCCCATGGATCGTCTGCAGGCCCTGACAGTGTTCGTCGCCGTGGCCGAGGCGGAGAGCTTTGCCCAAGGCGCCCGCGCCACCGGGCTCAGCGCGCCCTCGGCCACCCGCGCCATCAACACGCTCGAGACCGCGCTCGGCGCGCGGCTGTTCACCCGTTCGACCCGGCGCGTGCGGCTGACCGACGTCGGCCGGTCGTACCTCGCGGAAGTGCGCGACATTCTCGCCCAGCTCCAGGCGGCCGACGACGCCGCCTCGGGGGCAGCCAACACGCCCGTCGGGCAGCTGCGCATCACCTGCCCCCAGGAGTTCGGGCGCATCTATGTCACGCCGCTGATCACCGATTTCCTGGACCGTCATCCCCAGGTGCGCGCCGAGGTGCTGATGCTCGACCGCATCGTCAACCTGGTCGAGGAAGGCTTCGATCTCGCCGTACGCATCGGCCACCTGCCCTCCTCCGAGCTCACCGCGGTGCGCATCGGGCAGGTTCGGCGCGTGATCTGCGGCTCACCGGACTATTTCGCCGCCCGGGGGCGCCCGCAGCGGCCGAGCGACCTCGCCTCGCATCGTGTCGTCTCGCTGGCCACGGCCGCGCCGTCGCGCGAGTGGCGATTCGGCGCGGATGGCACCGAGACGGTCAGGGTGAATCCCCAGCTCTCGGTGAGCAGCGTGGCGGTGGCCATCGGCATCGCCAGGCGGGGCTGGGGGCTGTGCCGGGTGCTGTCCTATCAGGTCGGCCCCGACCTCGCGTCCGGCGAGCTCGAGACGGTGCTGGAGGCCCACGAACCCGCCCCGCTTCCGATCCACCTCGTGCACGTGGAGGGGCGACGGGCCGCGGCCAAGGTGAGAGCCTTCATCGATTTCGCCGCGCCGCAGCTGCGTCGCATCGAGATACTGCAGTAATGGCTTGGGGGCAAGCCGTCAGCACATAGGCGAGCGGGTCCACCATGGCGGCGGCGATATGAGCCATTAGACGAGCCCTCGAGGCGTTACCTGCACATCCTTGAAACCTTGGCGCCAACGCCCCCACCCGCCATGATGGTGGACATCATGGGCCAAGGGAGACGCTCGGAATGAACCAGACACCACGCTCACTGGCGCCGCTGACGGAACTCGGCGGCCGCTCCGTGCTCTTCGTGATGGCGGCGGACGCCGAATACGGCCCGCATCTGAAGGCGCGTTTCACGCCCTTCATGACCGGCGTGGGGCCGGTGGAGGCGGCGGTGGAGCTCACCGCGGCGCTGGCCGAACTGGAGGCGTGCGGGCGGCGACCGGACCTGGTGGTGTCGCTGGGCTCGGCGGGCAGCCGGACGCTGGAGCAGACCGAGGTCTATCAGGCGACGTCTGTCGCCTACCGCGACATGGACGCCTCGCCGCTCGGCTTCGAGAAAGGCGTCACGCCCTTCCTCGACCTGCCGGCCATCCTGCCCCTGCCACTGCGCATTCCCGGGATTGCCGAGGCAACGCTCTCGACCGGCGCCAACATCGTCTCGGGCGCGGCCTATGCCGCCATCGCCGCCGACATGGTGGACATGGAGAGCTACGCCTGCCTGCGCGCCTGCACGCGCTTCGACATACCGCTCGTCGTGCTGCGCGGGATCTCGGACGGCAAGGCGGAGCTCAACCACGTCGACGACTGGACGGAGTATCTCCACGTCATCGACGAGAAGCTGGCCGCCGCGGTGGATAGGCTGGGCGAGGCCATCGGCGAAAGCTTGTTGCCGCGCTGAGGCGCCACCTTTCCACGCGCGGGTCGCGGCATCTCGATGCCTCAGCCCCGCGGCAACACCTGAGCCAAGGCGGCCAGGCAAGCGTCGACTTCCTCCACGCTGTTGTAGTGTGCCAGGGAGATGCGGGTGACCGCCTTGAGCCCCAAAGGGCGCAGAATGTTGCCCGAGAAGACGTCGTCACTTCGCGCGTGGACGCGTATGCCGCGCGCCCCGAGCTCGGCGACGACATGCTTGGCATCGAGGTCGTCGACGGCAAACGATACCACCCCTTCGCGGTAGGGAGAGTCACCCGGACCGATGAGATGCACGCCAGGATAGTCGCCCAGTCCCGGCAGGCCGGCTCCGCCTTCCAGCAATCGATGCACCAGGGCGCGTTCGTGAGCGCGCATCGCCTGACCAGCGGCAACCAGGCGGTCTCTGCGCGTAGGCGCCTCGGTGAAGCTGCTGCCAAGCCAGACGAGGTAGTCGACCATCTCGCTGACGCCAGCCAAGGCCGAGGGGTCACGGCTGCCCAACTCCCAGGCATCCGCGGGCTTGCCGGATAACCGCTCGTGATCGATCACGCTCAGGCGATCGGACAGCCAGGCATAGCCGTTGTTGAAACGGCAATACGCCTTGTAGGGCGAGATGACGTAGGCATCGACATCATAGTCATCGACGTTCAGGAAGCCATGCGGCGCATGCTGGATGCCGTCGACAACGATCATGCACTCGGGCGCGACGGCACGGATGGTCCGCGCGATGTCGGCAACGTCCATGCTCATGCCCGTGACCGGGCTGGTATGCAGTATGGTCGCGATGCGGGTATCCGGACGCACGCAGTCCGCATAGTGCGATGCTGTCACCCGCCCGGTCTCCGGGTCGAAGGGAACCTCGATCCAGTCGCGGCCGGTACGGCGCGCCCAGTGGGCCGTCGCATCATAGGTGGCGGGATGCTCCAACGAGCTGGCCACGATGCTGCCACCCGTCTCGACGGCAAGTGCCGCCGCACGGATGACGCGGAACAGGCATTCGGTGCCCGTTTCACCGCCCAGAATGACACCGCTGCTGGCGCCCATGAAGCTGGCCAGGTCGCTGCGCCCGTCCGCCACGATCTTCGACACCGCCTGGGAGGCGAGATTGTCGCGATGTTCATTATCGGGGATGCCAGCCACCTCGGCGCTGCGCTCGACGACCGACTTGAGCGTCAACGACCCGCCGGCGTTCTCGAAGAAAACCCGCTTGCCCGTAAAGGGGCAGGCTTCGACGTGCATGAAGGCATTTCGCACCTGATTCAGCAGCGCGTCAGGGAGAAGAACCCCTTCCGCAGGGATGTTCTTTGGAATGGACATGATGGGGGCCGAAGTCGTTGTCATGGGTGATATCTCCGTCGCCCGGGCAGACGAATGCCCGGGTCGTATTGCAAGCACGATGGGGAAAACGGTCAGTGAGCGGCGCTGCGCCGGCGGCGCCACTGGTTCCAGAGCGGATACGCCAGTGCCAGTACCACCAGCAAGCAAAGCGTCATCGACAGGGGGCGAGTGAAGAACGTGCTCAGGTCCCAGTGGGAGATCTGCATCGAGCGACGGAAGTTGACCTCGAGGATGGGGCCCAGGATCAAGGCAATCACCAAGGGCGCGGCAGGATAACGCCAGCGCTCCATGAAAAATCCCACCACGCCGAAGGCAACGGCTAGCCAGACGTCGAACATCTCATTACGCAGCGCGTAGGTGCCGATCATGCTGAAGACCAGAATCATCGGCCCCAGCACCGCGCCTGGAACCCTGGTCACCACCACCAGGTATCGGCACAGCCACAGGCCAAGCGCGGCAAAAAGCACATTGGCCAGTAACAGCGAAAGAATCAGGGTGTAGGTCGTTTCGGCGTGATCGGTGAACAGGCTCGGGCCAGGAATCATGCCGTGGATGGTCAAGCCGCCGACGAATACCGCCGTGACCGCATTGCCGGGTATGCCCAACGTCAGGGTGGGAATCAGCGTGCCCCCGGTGACGGCATTGTTGGCCGACTCCGATGCCGCGACGCCTTCCAGCTCGCCCTTGCCGAAGCCGTCGGGTGCCGGGGAGTGTCGACGCGCCTCGTTGTAGGAGATGAAGGAGGCGATGCTGGTGCCGGCCCCGGGGAGAATCCCCACCACCGAACCGATGACGGAAGAGCGCAGCAGGGTTCTCGAGCAGCGCCGTATATCCCGCCAGAGAGGCAGGCCGCGCCCCTTGAGCGGCTGCCCCTTCTCGGCCAGCACACCGCCACCCTCAGGCACGCAAAGATTGAAGGCCTGGGAGACCGAGAACAGCCCTATCAGTACCGGCAGCAACGGCACGCCCTCGAACAGTTCACCCTGGCCAAAGGTGAAGCGTTGTACACCGGTAAACGCATCCAGGCCCACGCAGGCCATCACCAACCCTACTCCGGCCGACAGCACACCCTTGAGCGGGCGATCCGATGCCACGCCCACGATGGTGACCAGCCCGAAGATCGCCAGCACGGTATATTCCTGGGGACCGAAGGCCAACGCCACCGTCGACAAGGGCGGTGCGATGGCCATCAGCACGACGACGCTGAACAGCCCCCCGAACAGCGATGCCAGGGTCGCCATGCCCAGTGCCTCGCCGCCTCGCCCGGCCTTGGCCAACGGATAGCCGTCGAGCGCGGTGGCAATGGAAGCGTCCGTGCCCGGCGTGCGCAACAGAATCGCCGTTACCGAGCCGCCATAGACTGAGCTGACGTAAACGGCGCCGAGCAGGATCAGGGCGAGATCCGGCGGCATGTTGAAGGTGATGGGGATGCACAGTGCGACCCCCATCGTCGAAGAGAGCCCCGGCAACGAGCCGATCGTCATGCCGGCCAGGGTGCCGAGGAACAGCGTCAGCAAGGCCATCGGCGTCAGCACGTTGCCGAAGGCAGTCAGTAATACATCCATCGGGGAATCTCTCGAGTGAGATCGCAGGCTGTTGCTAGCCCATCAGCCGGTTCGTGGGCAGAGGCACGGACAACAGATACACGAAGACCACGTAGATCAGGGCCGAGAACGCCACGGCAATGACCAGGGCCGCCGGCCATCGCAAGCGCCCCAGCCAGCGCAGACTGGCCAGCAGGAACAGTGGCAATGCCACGAAGGTACCGACGGTAACCATCAGCCCCAGCAACCCCAGCACACACAGGCACCAGCAGAGGAATCGCCGCCAAGGTAACGCCGCAGGCGGCTCATCAGGGGCACGACCGCGCAGGCTACCGAGCGCGATCCCTGCGCAGGACAGCAACCCCAGCGTGCCGGCGATCACGGGGAAGATCCCCGCGTCGCCACGCATGCCCAAACCGGTGACTATCGCAGCCGCACAGAACCCGCCTACCAGAACGGCGACGCAACGGTCGATGGCATCGATACTCATGGGATACGCTCTCCGATTGCCCGATCACTGTTCGATCCAGGGATCCTTCTCCCAGAGCGCCTTCAGCCGATCATGACTGTCGTGGATGAAGTCGACGTATTGCTGGCCATAGATGGGATTGACCGGCATGTTGAGCTTGGCCATTTCGGCACGAAACGCTGGGTTCTCGACGACCTCGCGAGTCACGTCCAGGAGAGTGTCATACACCTGTTGAGGGACGTCTGCCGGAACGGCAAAGCCTCGCGACGCGGCGGCCTGGACGTCGTAGCCCTGCTCCTGCCCGGTGGGAACGTCGGAAATGGCCTCGACCCTCTCATCGGACCATACCGCCAGGCCACGCACCTTTCCTTCCTGGATCTGGGCCGCCGCTTCCGACATGTTGCCCTCGAAGGCGGTGATGTGGCCGCCCAACAGCGAAGCGGTCGCCTCGGCGTTGCCGTTATAGGAGACGAAGCTGAGGTCGATGCCGGCCTCTTCGGCAAAGTTGAGTGCCGCGAGATGGTCATCCCCGCCGACACCTTCGTGGGAAATCACCACTGATTCAGGATCTTCCTGCACCGCGGTGACGAGGTCGTCCAACGATTGATAGGGGCTGTCGGCAGCGACCGCCAGCACCCCCGGGTCGGTCACCACATTGGCCAGCGGCCGAATCTCGTCCAGGGAGTAGCCGACGGTCTCCTCGCGGGTGAAGGGGTATACCTCTACCACCGGTGAGTTGATCAGCCCGATGGTGTATCCGTCCGGCTCGGCGTTGGCAAGATGTACCCAGCCCAGCTCACCGCCGGCACCCGGCCTGTTGACCACGACCACCCGCTGCCCGAGTTCTTCTTCCGCATACTTGGCGAAAATCCTCGCCATGGTGTCGGTGCTGCCCCCGGCACCAAAGGAGACGATCATCTGAATCGGCTTGGTGGGGTAATCAGCCGCCAGCGTTGCCGTGCTCAGGCCACTCGTCAGCAGCGTAGCCATCGCACCTAGCATCATCTTGCGCATAGAAATGGGTTGGGCCTTCATGACCTTACTCCTTGTTGCTGTTGTATTGAGTCACCAAGGCAGGCCGCTTGGAGGAATCCTCTCGCCTGGCGCTGCAAGCACTCGTCGATTAGATAACCCTATTTCACTCTTTCAAAAAAGCGAATATATTTCATATGATAACATTCTATAAATTCATCTTTTGGCCGTGCGATGCTGACACTCAAGCAACTCGAGACGTTCGTCCAGGTGGTCGAACTCGGCACGTTCGAGCGTGCCTCCCAGCGCCTCAACGCAACGCAGTCCACCGTCTCCAAGCGCATCTCCGAACTGGAGCAGGCCACCGGACTGCCGCTGTTCGACCGCTCACGCCGCAGTGCACGACTCACCGAGGAGGGTGAACGGCTGCTGGAACTTGCCTATGCAACGCTCGAGGGGGCGAAACAGATTCTGGAGCTCAATGAGAAACCCGATCGCACGCTGCATCGCGTGCGGATCGGCTTCACCGAACTGGCCGCCCTCACCTGGCTTCCAGGCTTTCTTCGTGATTACACCACTGAGCGGCCCGACATTCGTTTAGACATCACCATCGACATGAGCCGTACGCTGTATCAGCAGTTCCAGGACGGTGAGCTGGATTTGGTGGTCATACCGCAGGTTCCCGAGGCCTTCGCTCAGCCGGGAGTAGAAGCCCAGCTGCTGGAAGAAGTGGAGATGGCTTTCATGGCCAGAGAAGGCCTGGTGGGAGATCCAAGCCCCGTTTCGTTCAGGGCACTCGAACGATACCCCTTGATCAGTCAAGGCAAGCGCTCCGGATTCGCGCACGACATCAATCGCTGGCTATCGCATCAGGGAATGACCGCCTCCAACCTCACGGCCGATAACCTGCTGGCACTCGTTGGCCTGGTGGCAGCGGGGCGTGGCATCAGCGTTTTCCCCAAGCTTTGCGTACAACGCTTCGCCCGCGAGCAAGGACTGGAGATCCTCGAGACCTCTCCCCCTTTACCCACGATCGGCTATTACGCGCTATACCACGGGGGAGTTCGCATCTCGCTGTTCGAGGAGCTCGCCCTTCGGCTGGCCAGTGCCGCCGACTTCACAAGCCCCTTTTTCTTCTCCGAACACAGTCTATCGCGTAGCGAATCGCATTCTTCCGAGGGCATGTAGCCCTCGCCGCCGACATGGTGGACATGGAGAGCTACGCCTGCCCGCGCGCCTGCACGCTGACCTACCACTCGTCGTGCTGCGCGGAATCTCGGACGGCAAGGCGGAGCTCAGGAACGTCGACCGACGGGCAGCGGCTACCGACCCTCGCCCTCGGGCCGTGTGAGCGGCAGTGGGCCATACTCCTTGACGGTCTGGATGGCGAAGTTGCTGCGGATGTCGCTGACACCCGGCAGGCGCAGCAGGGTCCCGGTCAGGAAACGCTCGTAGTCCGCCAGGTCCGCCACCACCACCTGCAGCAGGAAGTCCGACTCCCCCGACACCAGGTGGGCGGAGACCACCTCCGGCAGCGCCACGACCGCCTCGCGGAAGGCGTTGGCCTCGGCCTCGTGGTGGCGCTCCACCTTGATGCCGACGAAGACGGTGAGGCCGAGGCCCGCCCCGCCACGGTCCAGCTCGGCGTGATAGCCGCGGATCAGCCCCGCCGCCTCCAGCTGGCGTACCCGTCGCAGGCAAGGAGAGGGCGAAAGGTTCACCTCCTCGGCCAGCTGCACGTTGCTCAACCGAGCGTCGCGCTGCAACGCCGCCAGGATGCGCCGGTCGATTGTATCCAGCCGATACATTGGCATTAATTTTCAATCCTATCTTATTCATTGGCATCTTATGCCAATTTTATCCATTTCCCGGACCAACTTCGCAAGGACCTGCCGGCGCCTCCGAGGCTAGACTGGCAGCGTTCCAGGCAGAAGTGTCACTACGGTGGGAGGCGAGGCTATGGAGCTGTGGATGTTCATCGGGGGCCTAGCGGCGGTCTACCTGCTGCCCGGGCCCGACATGCTCTTGGTGCTGCAAACCGGCAGCCAGCAAGGTCACACCCGGGCGCTGGCCACCGCGGCCGGCCTTGCCGTGGCGCGCGGCCTGCACGTGGCCCTGGCGGCCTTGGGGCTGGCTACGCTCTTCGCCACCGCGCCCTGGACCTTCGATGTGGTGCGCTATGCGGGTGGCGCCTACCTGGCCTGGATCGGCCTGCAACTGCTCCGTTCGCCCGACGCCAAGGCGAACATCGACGCGGCCAACGTGGGGATGTTCGACGACGGTCACCGCCGCGCCTGGCGCCGTGGCCTGCTGACGAACCTGCTCAATCCCAAGTCGCTGCTGTTCTGCTCGGTGCTGCTGCCCCAGTTCGTGTCTCCTGGTGAGGGGCCCGTGCTGCTGCAGTTCACCCTGCTGGGCGGTCTGCTGGTGGGCATAGGCCTGTTGTTCGATGCCGGCTACGCCACCCTGGGGGCCGCGCTGCAGCGCTGGTTCGCCGGCAGCCCCCTGCGGACGCGGCTGCAGCGTTGGACCTTCGGCTCGCTAATGATCGCCTTCGCCTTGCGCCTGGCCGCCTGAGGAGCAGGCGGCCTTGTCCTGCGCCAAGACGCCAACGTTGCGTCCCGGCGGCCCTCTCCCAAAACCAGCACCAAAGAATGACTTGGACCATAGGCGGCTCGGTCAAGGCGCCGGCGACGGCTCGCCATCGCACATCAGTATCCCCGCCAGTGAACTGAGCCCAAGAGCGACCTGACAAGGCGATCCGCGTCGATGTAGAACTCCCGCACCCGTGACTCTCAAGCAACTGCAACCGAGGTGCCCCAACTGCCGCCACTCGGCAACCGCCACGTGATTATCGTGATGGCGGCCGAGGCCGAGTATGGCCCGCATCTGAAGGCGCGGTTCACACGCTTCATGACCGGCGTGGGACCGGTGGAGGCGGCGATGGAGCTCACCGCTGCGATGGCCACCCTGGCCCAGCAGGAGCGCCTGCCGAACCTGGTGGTGCCGCTGGGCTTCGAGAGGGGCATCACACCCTTTCTCGATCTGCCGGCGACCCAGCCCCTGCCGCTGCGCATTCCCGGGATTCCTGAAGCGTCGCTCTCGACCGGCGCCAACATCGCTTTGGGCGCGGCTTTTGAGGCCATCGACGCCGACGTTTCAGACACATCCAATACTCCCCGAAGGGCGCTGGATCGACGCAGAAGTTCTTCTCTTGCCCGAAAGCCCTCAATCAGCAAGGAAATCCCCCACATAAACGAGGTGTTCGAATGGCACGTCACGCCCTTGTAGCGCCGCGACGGCGGTGTCGAGCGTCGCTCGTACGACGGTATGCTGCTCGCTTCGACCGGCGTGGCAGACGACCGCGAGGGGTGTGGAGCCAGGCAGAACTCGCTTCAAGCGCTCGGTCAGTTGCTGGAACCGTGATCGCATCGCAAAAAAGACCAGCGTGGAGCCGGTCTGCGCTAGGCGCTGCAGGGTATCGGTGCCGGCATAGTCGTCGCGGGTATCATAAGCGGCTGCGAGAATGACCGACCGGCTCATGCTGCCGGTCATGACGTCGCGAGCCAAAGCCGCGTTTGCAGCATTGAAGCTCGACACCCCAGGAATGATTACCGGGTCGAGGTCGCTGAACTCCTGGATGAAGCCCGCCTGCGGCCCGAAGATCATGGAGTCACCATAGTCGATGACAGCGATTCGCTTGCCTTGATCCGCTGCGCGCCGGACGATTTGTCTGACGTCGGCCTCCATCGCGTCGGCTTTCTCGGCCGGAGTGTCCTTGCGGATCAGGTCCATGAACAGGCCATGTCCGGCATCATGGAGCTCCTTACCCCCGAGAAGATCCGCAAAGGTCACCAGCAAACGAGAAGTCCCGAACACGACGTCGGCGCGTCGCAGAACCTCCTGAGCGTTCACGGTAATGTTTCCCGCATCGCCGATGCCCGTGCTGACCAAGTGAAATCGACCACTGAGGTAGGCCGGCAGAGATTCGCCGACGGCTTGAGCAGCACGAGGATGTGAGTTTGCATCAGTCATGATTCATTCCCTGCTGAGTTGATGACATCGAAATGGGTGTCGGGCGTTTCCTCCCCACGAAGAAGACCACCATGGCAAGTCCGAACGACGCCGCTGCCAGGAGAAACGTGTGGGAGAAGGCTTCGCCGATGGCGAACGTGGAACTCGAGGCCACCTCCTGATCGCCCAGTAGCGAGGCAAACAGCAGCGGCATCAGCGATGCGCCGGTCATGAACCCCAGGTTGCGCGACAGACCAATCAGCCCGGAGACCATGCCCCGTTGCGCGTCTGGAGCTTGTGCCATCGTGGCGGTGTTGTTGGCGGCCAAGAATAGTTGGAAGCCCGGCGTTGTCAGTACCAGCGCCATCACGTAGCCGGGAATCCCGACTCGAACAGGCAACAGTGCGAAGCAGATCAATCCGCCCGTCGCAAGTACCAGACCAGCAAGCAGCATTCGGTCGGTGCCGAACCGGTCCGTGAGTTGGCCTGCGGGTATACCGGACAGCGCGGAAGCAGCAGGGCCGACAGCCATCACAATGCCCGTCATCAGTTCGCTCAGGCCCAGGCCAAACGCCAGGTAAAAAGGCCCAACCACCAGCGTCGACATCATGATGGCGCTGACAATGAGATTCATGGTCAGAGATGAGGCAAGGACTCGACTGCCCAGCAGGGCCAAGGGCACCAGCGGATGGGAGGCTCGCATCTCGAAGACGACAAACACCGCCAGCGCAATGGCGGTCGAGGCAAGTAGCGTCCAGACAGGAATGGCCATTCCGACCTTGCCACCCGTGGCGGACATCGCGAAGAACAGCAGCGCCAGACACAGCCAGAGGCTACCCGCCCAATCCATGCGAGCCGTCGTGGTGGCCGGTCCTTTCTCCTTGGGGATGCCCATCGCCGCAATGGCCATCATGCCAAGCGCGCACAGGAGCAACAGGACAAAGATCGAGCGCCAACCCAGAAGGTCGATCAAGGCCCCACCAAGAGAAGGACCCAGCGCAGTACCGATTGCCGACATGGTGCCCAGCAACCCCATCACTACACCCATGCGCTCCTTGGCGATCAAACCCTTGGCGAGCGACATCGGCAATGCCATCAGGACCGCGGCAGCCAGGCCTTGTCCCACCCGGCCCGCGACCAGCCAGCCCAGGCTCGGTGCGACGGCACAGGCGATCGAGGCCAAGGTGAAGAGCACCAGGCCGGAAAGCAGCACACGGCGACTTCCGTACAGATCGCCCATGCGTCCGGCGGACACGATGGCCACCGTCAGCGACACCAGATAGGCGAGCACGACCCATTGCACCTGCTGTACCGATGCCGAGAAAGCGGAAGCCAGCGTTGGAAGCGCCACCGTCGTGACGCTGATGCCGAGTGAGGCCAGCAGAATGGAGCCCGCCAGTGCAGACAAAGCGAGCTTGTTGCCGGGTGGAAGAGCAGGTTCTTTCATGTGCTTGACCCTTGATCGAGGCTTGGTTGCAAACCACTATGCAACTTCAAGTCGACTTTAAGTCAAGCACGCGCCTCATCGATATCGGCGTACTCTCGAAGGCCAAGTCTGCCTCGACCTGCGTCGAGCGAGCGCGCCGATGAGCTCGATCGCCAGGCTCGATGGCTGAAGACCTTGAGCAACATGCTTCGGCACGTTGCAGGATGCCCCGCGCCGTCCCGTCTGGAGTGCTCAAGGTTTCAGATGATGCTGCGCGCAGCTTGTCCCACAGAGGCGGCCAGGAACGCGTTGCGGCACGCTGTCCGAGGGGATGACGCGTAATCCTCCACGTCATCGCGTAGCGATCATGTGTGCGATGTAAAAATCGATGCCTGGTCGAGAAGCCACATGTTCAGAGTCGTCTGGATCGAGCCGTCACCCAGGGTGGTAACGGACAGCCTGAAGCGGGCCAAAAACCTGATTTTCGGCGTTTATGGTTCATTCGCCAGAAACGACAAGATGGCACTGACCATCCTGGCATGATGGCGCTCTCTCGCTTCCTGAGAGGCAGGACACAATGCCACATCGCCTCTCTCTTCCCGCAGGATCTGCGGCCCTCTCTCAGTGCAGACGGCGAAGGCATCGAAGCGATCGGCCTCTTGGATCGCGACGGTCTCGGCCCGAGGCAGCTGCGCTGTCTTGCGTTCCTGGTCACCGAGCGAGATCAACAAAGCCGGGGCGGCTGATGCCATACCGTCATCCGAAAAGGCCGTCAGGTACTCGGGATCGATGGCGACCGCAGCCTTGACGCGGCGATCGTGCCTGGCTTGCCCGAGTTCCCCGGAATCAACCTGATCCAGGGTGACGCCCTGCGCCCTGTACCACTCACAGTCCGGCCCTGCTTCGCCATCATCGTTGCATGTTTGAAGGTAGCGCTCGGCGCCAAGCTCGGCCCCGGACACGGCAAGAGCGGCCGTTCCACCCAAGGCAAAGCCCACCACGAAAACCCTGCCATGATCAACGTGCTCCGCCCAGCGCTGGTCGCCCAGCATCAGGTCAAGGCTGCGGCTTATGTCTCGAGGGCGTTGCCAAATCTCGTTTACCGCCATTGCCGCACTTTCGGGGCGTGGCGCATTGACCTCCACGGCGATAAAGCCTGCCTTTGCCAAGCCGGCACCAAGCCATGCCCCCGAATTTTTCGAGGACCGCAAACCGCCGTGCGACACCACGACGAGAGAAAATTCTCCTTTCAGCACCGAGGCATGATGCGAGCCGTAAACGCCCTTGAAAACGGCATTTCCGCCAACCATGGCAGGTGAACCGCCTTCGGATGGGTACCAGATGGATAGTTCGATCGGGCGTTTTTCATCGGAGGCATCGACCTGAGACGAGACGCCTACCGATGAATCCGCAAAGGCCGGCACGACGATGGCCAAGAGCGACAAGAACAGACGCAGCCTCATGGTGTTTCCCCATATATCGTCAACAAGAAACTGCCTACACTTCCTCGACGCTCTTCTCGCGCCCTGGCCACATCGTGGGTATTCGGCCATGAGAATATCACGGTGGAAGACACCAGAAGCTCCAACCGGCCCACAGCCGCCCCGCATTCACGAAGCGACGCGCTCTACCGGAACGGCCGACGGGACCATCTCCGCCAAGGACGAGGAGTTGAACAGTCCTACCCGCGCGAGGGGCATGCCACCAACGCCTGGACGCTCTAGGCTGGATGGGAAAGGACTTCCCGGAACCGATTGAGGAGAGATCATGCCCGCCACTCGCACGACCTCACCCGCCCTGGAACGGGCCCATCTGGTGTGGGACCTGCTGATCATCGTGCTGGTGATCGCCAACCTGGCGCTGCTGCTGTTCGACAGCCTGTTCCTGCTGCCGCCGCTGAATGCCGCCTTCGAAGCCGTGGCGCCCGGGCTGTACGGCGCCTACGAGCGGAACATCCACTCCAACTTCCTCACTATCGACCTGGCATTCGTGGCCGTCTTTCTGCTCGACGTGCTGCTGGGCTGGGCGGTGGCCATCGCCGAACGCCACTACCACCGCTGGTTCTTCTATCCCTTCGTGCACTGGTACGACGTGCTCGGCTGCATCCCGCTGGGTGGCTTCCGGCTGCTGCGTATCCTGCGCGTGATCTCGCTGCTGCACCGCTTGCAGCGCATGGGCCTGATCGACGTGCGCCGCTGGTATCTCTGCAGCGTGGTCGCCAAGTACTACGACATCCTGCTGGAGGAGCTCACCGACCGCATCGCCATCCGCATGCTCGACAACGTGCAGCAGGAGATCCGTGCCGGCGACGGGCTCTCCGCCCCGGTGATCGAACGGATCGTGCAGCCACGCAAACAAGCGCTGATCCGCGAGATCAGCCAACGGCTGGAGGCCATGGCCGGCGACGCCTATGCCCACCACCGCGACGACACCCTGCGCTACGTGCGCGGGCTGGTCGGCCGCACCCTGTCGGAGAGCCCGGAGATTCGCCGCCTCGGGCGCCTGCCGCTGGGCAGCCAGGTGGCCCGGGGGCTCGAGGCCTCGTTCTCCGACCTGGCCTGCCGCCTGGTCGACGAGGCGCTGGCGGGCCTGCAGTCGTCGGAGTTCTCTTCCCTGGTGGAGCACCTGGCCGAGAGCGGCTTCGATGCCTGGCTGCGCACCGACCCGCATACCGAGCAGATCACCGAACAGGTGCTGGTGGACATGCTGGAGCTGCTCAAGGAGCAGATCGCGGTGAAAGGCTGGCAGCACAAGTACGACTGAGCAAATCGCCGGGCTGACTCAGGCGCCGCGGCTAACCTGCGCCAGCCGGCTGCCCCAACGGGGCCGGCGCACTCTCGAGGCGCTTGCCCATGATGCACAGGCTGAAATCGCTGCCATCCATGCGGGCGACGTCCGGCAGCCGCCCCCACTCCTGGTAGCCACTGGCACGCAGCAGGCGCAGGCTCGGCGCATTATGGGCGAACACATAGCCGACGAGGGTATGTATGCCCAGGCTGGGGGCCAGCGCTTCCGCTCGCCGCAGCAGCCGCTTCCCGAGCAGCCTGCCCTGGTAGTCCGGCGCGATGTAGATGCTCAGCTCGGCCGTATGGGCGTACGCCGGCCGGCCGTAGAAGTCCTCGAAGCTCATCCAGGCGACGATGTCGCCCTGGTCCTCGCCGACCAGCAGCGGGCGACGTTCCGGCTCGTGCCGGTGGAACCACTCGCTGCGGGATTCCGGGGTCACCGTCTCGGTATCCGCCGTCGAGCGGCGGCTCGGCACCGCGGCATTGTAGATCTCGACGATCCTCGGCAGGTCCTGCGCTTCCGCCAGCCTGATATCCATCATGGACGTCTCGCTCATCGTGATCCTCACGTATTCCTTGATGATGAAAAGCGCCACGCGGCAGAGGGCTCCCCGCCCGACGATCGTCCGCGTGACGATCACCATGAGTGGCAGGGAACCGGTGGCCTCGGTGGCGTCCCAGGAGCTGGCGGCGTCGTTGTGATTATCGTTGTCAGAGCCTCAGCCTAGCACCAACGACTGGGTTTTCTCATTCTCCGGCGCCTCGCGCCGCTGGGCCATACTGTCAGCAGGCATGGCCGAGCGAGGCAGGCACATGGGACGGAATGTTCACGACAGCCACTTCCGACATCGCTACCTGAGCCACGATGCGCTGACGCACCAGCTCAAGGAGTGGGTGCAGGCCTATCTGGCGCTGGCCCACCTGCAGCTGCCCAAGGATCAGATCGCGGTGAAGGGCTGGCAGCACCAGTACGACTGAGGCGGCCGGCGGCTCTATGGAGAACCGAGGTCTGCCCCCGATGAGTCATGCTGGATCTTGATACCATTCAACTGCTCAAGCAGTTGGGGGATGTTGTCTTGGATGATGCTCCACACTGTATCGTCGTCGATCCCCAAATAGGCATGGATCAGGCGATTCCGAGTCGCAATGATCATCCGCCAGGGAATTTGCGAATACTGGTGACGGACAGCATCTGGAATGCGGGTCGCCGCTTCGCCGATCAGCTCGAGGTTACGCAGCGTGGCATCGTAGGTGAGATCATGGGCAAGGAAGCTATCCTGATCGAGGCCTTCCGTGTAGGAGAGAACCTTCTCGGCAAAGCCGATCATGTCATCGATATAGAAGCGCCATTCGCGCTGGGGGCGAGACTCAGACACGCAGCGCCTCACGCTCGATATAGGGCCTTAGCTCGGGGCGAAGCGCCTTGTCGGTCACCAGATCCACGGGGTGACCCAGCAGATCCTCGAGGTAAAACTGTACACCGAAATAACGGGCCGAGGTCGCCGGGCCATCGAAGCTCACCAGGATATCAATATCACTGTCGTCTCGAGCCTCGTCGCGGGACATGGAGCCGAAGAGCGCCAATGATCTGACCCCATATTCGCTGGCCAAGGCCGACATGTGCTCTCGAAGCAGTTGCAGGACACTGTTTCTATTCACCTTCCGCCACCTCTCACCAGCATCAAGCCTCCAGAGTAATGATTCCCTTGGCTTTGTATCGCTCAGCCTAGCATGGGGTAGAAGCAATCCCCAGCCAGGCCTTGCCTCCCTACCGCTTCATCTCGAAGCTGCGTGTTGGGCTCGGCTCAGTATCAATAACAGCACGCACACCAACATAGCCGCGCCCAGGTTGTAGGTCATCCCCGCAACAAAGGCCGATGCGTAATTATCTGCTTGCGCGACAATGCCATCGTCTGCCGCAAGCACCGCGCCAAACAGGATGCCCACCACCGCCACACCCAGCGCTGCGCCAACTTGCTGGACTGTCGAGATCACGCCAGATGCCATACCGGCCTGAGCCTCCTTGACGAAGCCGAGCACCAGATTCAATAGCGGCGTCATGACGAAGCCCTGACCGGCACCAACCACAATCAACACGGGAATCAACCTGGTCGGCTCCAGCGCCGCCCTCGCCATGTGCACCTGCGCAATCAGCAGCCCAATGGACAGCGCATAGACCAGCGCACCGGCGACGATGGCACGAGAGCCCCAACGCGCCACCAACCGTGGTGCCGCCAGTGATGCCAAGACAAAGCCCACGCTACAAGGCGCGAAGATGCTGCCCGCCACGAAAGGATCAAGTCCTAGTCCGCTCTGAACCAACAAGGCAAAACACAGGAAAAAGGAAGTGGATGTGGAATAGACAAGTAGCACCAGTACAGCTCCCAGCGCGAAGCGGCGCTGCGCCATCAATCGCATATCCACCAGCGGCAATTCTTCCGCCATCCGCCGCCGCTCCTGTTGCCGAGAAAACAGTACCAGCATCCCCATCCCTGCACCCAGCGCCCAAAGGCTCCAGGCCGGCCAACCTTGCCCCGGCCCCTCGATTAGCGGTACCAGTAACAACGTTAGTCCAGCGCTGACCAGCGTCACACCCGTCCAGTCCAGGGTCGGGCGCTGCGGTGCGCGGGATTCGGGGATGAAACGTGCCGCCACAATGGCAAACAGGCCGATGGGCACGTTGATGAGAAAAATGCTACGCCAACCCAATCCGAACAGGTCGACATGCACCAACCAGCCGCCCAGTACCTGGCCGGCGATGGCAGCCAGGCCCAGCGTCATCCCCAGCAGACCGAAGGCGCGGGCGCTGTCGTTACCATCGAAATTGACACGGATGGAGGCATAGACCTGCGGGAACAGCAAGGCAGCCGCGAGCCCCTGCAGCACCCGCGCGCCAACCAGGAAGTTAGCGCTGGGAGCCAGTCCGCATAACGCCGATGCCACCGTAAAACCTGCCATGCCGAGAATGAACAGACGGCGGCGTCCGAACAGGTCCCCCAACCGCCCACCGGTAATCAGCAGCACTCCGAACGCCAGCTCATAGCTGGCCACGATGAAGCCAATCTGCGCAAAGCTCGCCCCCAGCCCCGCCTGCATACTGGGAATGGCCACATTGACCACGAACAGGTCGAAGATCGTGACAAAGCCCGCCAGCAATAGCACGGACAGGCCAAGCCACGGCGGGCCACTGACGGCGGTCACCGGCACAGCAGAAGGACAGGAACTTGAGGTCATCTCGCGTCTCCAGGATTTTCTAGGTGTTCGACGCGCTTATTCTCAAACCCCTATTAAACCATTACAATTTAACCAATTATGCTATTACTTAAACCAACGCGATAACGATGCGATCTCTCAAAAGAACCCGCCACGACCTGTCCGCCTTTCTACGGGCACACCGCGAGCGGTTATCGCCCGCCGACGTGGGCCTGCCCAGCGGCGGGCGCCGTCGCACCCCGGGATTGCGCCGGGAAGAAGTCGCCGCACTCTCCGGTGTCGGCCTGACCTGGTACACCTGGCTCGAACAGGGGCGCGACATTGGCGTGTCGGCCGCGTTTCTGGACAGCTTGGCCAGGGTGCTGAAACTGGATGCCGCCGAGCGGCGCCACTTGTTCCTCTTGGCCCATGAGCGTCCGCCCGCCGAACCGGGAAAAACCTGGTGCGTGCTGCCGCCGCTAGTGCGGCGCCTGATGCACGACCTGCCGCATCCCGCCTTTGTGCTCAACTTGCGTTGGGACGTATTGGGATTCAATGCACCCGCCGACCAGCTTTTCGGCTTCGACGCGCACTTACCAGAACGACGGAATCTGCTCTGGCTACTGTTCACCGATCCCGCACTGCGCGAACGTTTGGATTCTTGGGAAGAACAGGCGCCACTGATGCTGTCGAGTTTCCGCCGTGACTTCGCCCGCGCCACACATGAAGCCGACATTCACGAGCTGGTGGATGAACTGGAAAGAGTATCGCCAGAGTTCAAGGCTTGGTGGCGCAAGCACGACGTTCACGCCCCCTGCAATGGTGTGCGCAAGCTAATCCTCAACGGCAAAGCCGAGCCGTTCGAGCACACTTCGCTGACTGTCGACGAAGACCGGCACCTGCGGCTGGTGGTCTATGCACGGCAACAGGATGGCACAGCATCCGATCGCTGAATGAAATCGATTGTCTGCCGGACACCATGAGCGTGGCACAACCTCGGCGGGCGACTTGGTAGGTGGGGCATGCAGGTGCACCTGCTCCATGCGGCATCAATCTATCAACTTTCTGCCAGGACTTAGCGCCAGAATGGACTTGAAAGCCCTTTCGCCCCATTAATCCGGACAGCCATTCTTCTCATTCTCCGGCGCCTCGCGCCGCTGGGCCATACTGTCACCATGCATGGCCGAGCGAGGCAGGCACATGGAACGGGATGTTCACGACAGTCGCTTCCGACATCGCTACCTGAGCCACGACGCCCTGACGCACCAGCTCAAGGCGTGGGTGCAGGCCTATCCGGCGCTGGCCCACCTGCAGAGCATCGGCGTGAGCCCGGAGGGACGGGAGATCTGGGTGCTCACCGTCGGCCGCGAGCCGGCGCGCAAGCGCCCCGCCGTCTGGGTGGACGGCAACATGCACGGCACCGAGCTTGCCGGCTCCAGCGTGGCGCTGGCGGTGGCCGAGGCGGCCCTGGCGCTGCACACCGATGCGCTGCCGCTACCCGAGGAGCTGCCCGAGCATCTTCACCGCTTCCTGCAGGACGTGCTGTTCTACGTCTGCCCGCGCATCTCGCCGGATGGCGCCGAGCAGGTACTCCGCCAGGGCGGCTTCGTGCGCTCCGCCCCACGCCGCTCGCCGGAGGGCACCACCGCGCCCTACTGGCGCGCCCACGACCTCGACGGCGACGGGCGCTGCCGCTACCTGCGCGTAAAGGACGAAGCCGGCGACTTCGTCGCCTCGCCCGAGGCGCCCGGCCTGATGCTGCCGCGCCGGCTGGACGACCCACCGCCCTACTGGCGACTCTACCCCGAGGGGCTCATCGAGCACTGGGACGGCGAGACGATCCCCGAGCCCGAATGGCTGGCGGGCGTGCCGGACTTCAACCGCAATTTCCCGTGGAGCTGGCGGCCGGAGCCCGAACAGGTCGGCGCCGGCCCGTACCCCGGCTCCGAGCCCGAGGCCCGGGCGGTGATCGACTTCGCCGTGACCCACCCGAACCTCTATGCCTGGCTGAACCTGCACACCTTCGGCGGCGTGTTCATCCGCCCGCTGATCGATGCTCCGGACAGCCGCATGGACCAGCGGGACCTGGCTCTCTACCGGCAGCTCGAGGCCTGGGGACGCGTCCAGGTCGGCTACCCCTCCGTCAGCGGCTTCGAGGAATTCACCTACCAGCCGGACACCCCGCTGCACGGCGACCTCACCGAGTTCGCCTACCACCAGCGCGGCTGCCTGGCGCAGGTCTGCGAGCTATGGGATCTGTTCCAGCGCATGAGTCGGCCGCGGCCCAAGCGCTTCGTGGAGCACTATTCGGCACTCGACCGCGAGGACATGGAATGGCTGGCCCGGTGGGACCGCGAGCACAACCGCGGGCGGCTGTTCCGGCCGTGGCAGGCAGTGCGCCATCCCCAACTCGGCGAGGTAGAGGTCGGCGGCCTGGACCCGGTGAACGGCCTCTGGAACCCGCCCCCCGAGGAACTGCCCGCGATCTGCCAAAGCGTCGCCGGCTACTGGCTGCGGGTAGCGGCGATGCTGCCGCGGCTGGCCATCGCCGATACGCGCTGCACGCCGCTGGGGGCGGGGCACTGGGAGCTGCGGGTCACGGTGGAGAATCGCGGCTACCTGCCGACCCACGGGGCCAATGCCGCCCGGGAGCGGCCCTGGAATACCGGCGTCGAGGCAAGCCTCAGCGTCGTCGGCTGCCGGCTAAGGCAGCCCGAGCAGGCCCGCCAGACGCTGGGCCACCTCGCCGGCTGGGGGCGAGGACTCGGCGAGGCCTCGCAGATGCCCTGGTTCCAGCGCTCGGGCGGCAACGCCCACCAGGCAACGGCCCGCTGGATCCTTCAGGGCGAAGGCGAGGTGACACTGCGCCTCGGCGGCCCGCGGCTCGGCCGGCTGACGCGCACCATCGGGGTCCCCACGCCCCCGGAGCCGAACAAGCGCGCCGAACGAGGCGACGCCTGAAGCCTCAGGCGCCGACCGCCGGCTTCTGCGTCTCGTCTTCCTCGGGGTCCGCCAGCGGCTCGCCCTCTTCATTCTGGAGCTGGTGGTCGTAGGCCGCCTGCAGGCCGGTGTCTTCCTCGGCAGCCTGTTCTTCCTCGTCGTCGCCGTGCTCGATATGGCCGGGATAGAACGGCGAGAGGATCGCCACCAGAATGCCCAGCGCGGCGAACATGGAGAACGCCGTCGCGTAGCCGAAGGCATCGACCAGCTTGCCGACGAGCGGCGAGCCGGTGGCCTGCCCGAGCGAGACCGCCATGAAGGGCAGCACCGGCCCCACCGACAGCCGGCCCGGCAACAGGCGGATCCCCGTCATCAGATAGAGCCCCGTCAGGCTCATGTAGGCCAGCCCGAAGACCAGCGCGGAAAACGCCGCCAGCAGCGTCTGGGCGGGGCTGGCGGCGAGCAGCGCCAGGCTCGCGGCCAGCATCATCAGCATCAGCGCATGGGTAATGGGAGGGTTGTTGCGATCCGCCAGGTCGGCCACCACGGCGCCGCCGAGGCCGGCGATGCCCACCGCCAGCCACAGCCAGCCGGTGGAGGCCGGCGACAGGCCGCCGAGGGTCACCACCAGGTCGGGCGCGAAGATCCAGTAGGCGGACGAGACGAAGCCCATCACGAAGGCGAACAGCGAGAGCCTCACCAGGCGCGACCAGGGCAGTTCGGGCAACGGCGGCGGCGGCGCCGCGTTGGAGGGCACGATCCGCGACACCGAGGGCAGGAACCACCAGGCGGCGATGACACCGATGGCGGTGCAGATCGCGAACGAGAGATAGGCCAGCCGCCAGGCGCCGACCATGAACAGCACCGTGGGCACGGCGACGATCACGCCGATGCTGGTGCCGGCGTTCATCACCGAGCTGACGCGTCCGTGCAGCGAGCGCCTCACCATCGCCTGCATGGCGGCCGTGAGGGCCGGCATCATCAGGCCGGTGCAGATGCCGCAGGCGAACACGCCGGAGCCCAGCATCAGCGCGTCGGAGGCCTGGCTGATCAGCCCCAGACCGCCGACGCCGAACAGGCCTGACAGCACCGCCGTGTTGCGGGCGCCGAGATGGTCGGTGACGAAAGGCGCGACCACCGTGGAAAGCAGGAAGCTGGTCAGCGGCAGCGCGCCGATGATGCCGATCGCGTAGGGCGTGAGTTCCAGCGCATCGCGGATCTGCGGCACGAACAGGCCGAAGGCGAAGCGCGCCAGCCCGTAGCTGATCGCGACCAGCGCCGCCCCGAGAATCGCGAATCCCGTACTCGAAAGAGACTTCATGGCACCTCCGCCAGGCTCGCCGGGCTGATGAACAGTGGATGATCGTCGGCGCCGCATGGCACCGACATGACATATGCCGATATGCGCGACCTTGCCAGCTACCCGGGGCAATATGCCACCCTATAACGACCACACCGTGTTGCCCCACGACGGGCACGACCAAGGTGTTATTCACTCGCCGAAGGAAAGGAGTCTTCCCATGAGCGACCGGAATGCCTACGAACAGAAGCTACGCGCCAAGCTGGACGAGATGCAGGCCGAGGTGGACAAGCTGAAGGCCCGTGCCAAGGGCGCCGAGGCCGACAAGCGCATCGAACACGAGAAGGAAGTCGACGAGCTCGAGGCCAAGCGTGACGAGATGCGCCAGAAGCTCGACGCACTGCGCGACGCCAGCGACGACGCCTGGGACGACATCAAGGCCGGCGCCGAAAGCGCCTGGAGCTCGCTGAGCGAGTCCATCGAGAAGGCGCGCTCGCGCTTCAAGTAACTCGCCGAGCGGGAACCTGACGTTCCCGATGCAACAGGTGTCCCGGCCAATCGAACGCTTGCTGGTCGGGGCTATCCATGATGACCGGCTTGCGTATCGGCCTCTTCACCTTCACCGATCATCACCTTCACCGATCACAGGATGATGTGCGGCACGAAGCAGCTGGTGTCCTTGGTGATGCGTCCCTTGTCCTCGCGAATGCCGATACCGCAGGCGCGATCTCCCACGACCCAACTTCCGATCAGGGCATGCTCCTCGCCGAACCTTGGCATGGGATGGTAGGCCTGGAGAATGTGCGGGCTATCGGTGTAGGGGCCGGCGACCGACTCCCGCTCACCGCCGGGCGTCACCAGCTCGATGTTGCTGCCCTCACGTGAGAAGAACGGCTTTCTCACCCAGCCGCTTTTCAGCGACTGGCGGGGATCATCGTCGAAATAGGCGGGTAACAGATTGGGATGCCCCTCGTTCCATTCCCACAGCAGCGGCAGGATGCCCTTGTTGCTCAGGATGGTCTTCCACGGCGGCTCGAACCAGTGGGTGTCCCTCTTCGGCACTTGGCTGCCGAACTCGTCGTCGGCCATTTCTTCCCAGGGATAGAGCTTGAAGATGGCCTGTATCGGCTTGTCCTCGTGGTCGAGGAAATGTCGCTCACCTTCGCGCAGGCCGATATCCTCGATGTAGACGAAGGGGGCATCCACGCCGGCCTGGATTGCGCAGTCCTGCAAATATTCGACGGTCGCACGGTCTTCCACGTGATCCTTGATACTGGAGAAATGCATCTCGGGCGTCGCCAGGCGCTGGCCGATATGGGCAAAGGCGCCGATCAGCTTCTCCTGGATCGAATTGAACTGGTCGGCCTGCCAGGGGATCAGTCCCTGCTCCATCGCCTGTTCGAGCCATACCCACTGGAAGAAACCCGCCTCATAGATCGAGGTCGGCGTATCGTAGTTGAGCTCCAGCAGCTTGGCCTTGCCCTTGCCGTCGTAGGCCAGATCCATGCGCCCATACAGCTGGGGCTGACCGCTCCACCACGACGACCGCACGCTTTCCCACATGAATTCGGGAACGCACAGCTTGTCGAGTAGCGCATCGGAGCGGCAAACGCGCTCTACCGCTTCCATGCACATCTCGTGCAGCTCTTCGGTAGGGGCTTCGATGTCTTCCTCGACCTGCCGCAGGGTGAACTGGTAATAGGCCTCTTCTTTCCAGTAGGCCTCACCATCGATGGTGTGGAAATGAAACCCCAGATCCTTGGCCAACTCTTTCCAGGCTTTGCGCTCTCGAACGGGAATCTTCAACATGGGCTTGCCTTTGCGGAGAGATGACGAAGACCTATGCGTGGGACGCCTCGACGAACAAGCCCCGGCAATCCGCGGGGCTTGTCAGGCGCGGCGCGATGAGTGTCGCCTCAGGAGCCGAAGCCACCCCGCGCCGACGAGCGAGAGCCGAAGCCACTGCGAGACGTCGAATACGAAGAGTTTCGAACGGCTCGATTGTGCGTGCGGATCGTCGTACGCATCGAGGACTCGACGCCTTTCATGCGGCTGGAGGCCGACGATGTCGCCGCCGACCAGTCACCCTGATTGTCACGAGTGCGGTAGACCGGTTCCTGATAAACGCGGTTGACCATGTGGCCGCGGCTGGAAGAGGCGGTCATGTTGCCGACCATGTACCCCATCATGGCCGGCATGAACCAGCTGCCGCTACCGCTATTGGTATGCGGTGCGGTCTGGCAGGCATCCTCCCCATGCTCCTCTTCGCATTGCGACTGCGTGCGATAGTGCGGCACGTCTTCAAGAGCCTGGTCGTAAGCCGCTTCACAGGCCTTGCGGGTGTAGATGCCACCTGCCACGCAGTCTTCGACGCTGCGATAGCTCTCGGTGTCGTCGAACTGCACGTTGCTCAGCGTCTCGGGTGAGCTATCACCGCACCCAGCCAGGGTCGAAGCCGCTCCAGCGCCCATCAGCGCCAACGTTAACCGTACGCTGCGCTTGCGCCGCGGAAGGTGCTTGTTCGCGTTGTCCATAACGTTTCCTTTCGCTCCTGTTTTCACGGTCGCTTACCAGGTCATGGCGGCTGCGTTGAGCAAGCCGACCGCGACGGCGATGCTTCCGCTGAGCACGCCGTAGGCAACATGCGCCTCGCTGATGTGGGTGGACAGGCTCTCACCCTGGATCTTCAGCACGGCCTTGGTGGCGAAGAAGGTCGCGATCTGGACGACGAAGGCCACGATACCCCACAGGATGAAGTCGACCAGGCTGACGGAGTGGGACATGGCGCTGTAGAGCGGTATCGTGAAACCGAGAATGGCGCCGCCATACGCCGTCGAAGCCGCGGTATTGCCCGCCTGGATCAGCTTCCATTCCTTGTGCGGGGTGGCCTTGCTATAGCAGAACATGAACAGCACCAGCATCACGACGCCAGTGATGAGGTAGCAAAGAAAGGCGGGCAGCCCGGCGAGATAGTTCATATACGACTCCTTGTACGAGATAGCATAAATGGGCTCGACATGCGCCGGCCCCAATCCATTGCAGAGAGCGGGTACGACTCCTGAGGCGTTACACCGCCCGGATATTGTTCGGGTTCAGGTCGATGCCGAGGTTGGTCACCAGCTGGTAGCTACGATCCTCCTCATCGACCTCACCGCTCAGCAGCACATATTCGTAGCGCCCCTCACCTTCGAGCTGACGCTCATAGAGCATGCAGTGATGGATGACTCGACGATTGATGACGCTCTCCAGCGTGGTGACTTCCTCTTCCAGCAGCACCGGAGGCGACCAGGGTACGCCTTGCTGCCCCCAAACGCGGGCATAGCTTGCCGCCTGTCCACTCTCACTTTCAAGCGGCAGAACGTCTTTCCCCAGCGATACCCCGGCATTCGAAACGCCGTGTTCGTTGATGAGACGGTCGAACTCGGTATTGGCCAGATGCTGGACCTGGAAGAAGTCGAACAGCTTGTACTCGATCACCTGCCCCGACGCGACAGACGCCTGTACCCAGGTATCGTTCTCCAGATAGAAACGCACCAGGGTTTCGCCTTGCCCCAGATCGACCGTACCGACGGCCGCAATATGCAGGTCCTGTCCTCCCATGCTGCTGTCGAAGAGCAGGTCACTGTAGGGAGCCAGCGCGAGCAGATCGAAGGTCACACGCCCATCCAGCCTCATGCCGGCAAAATCCTCCGGCGACATGCCCAACGGCAAGCCGCGTGCAAGCCGAGCATGCTGGTGGTCGTAGGCTTCCTGCCCCTTGTGATCGGGGGCCGCGCCTGTTAACAGGGTCTTGATCTTGTCGAACATGCCGATGATTCCTCGGAAGCGTTAGGGGGTGACGGCATCTGACGGTGCCAGCAGCCCGACCAGTTCTTGTTCGGAAAGGCGCTTGTTGCCCATGTAGAAAATCACATCGCCCTCTTGCAGCACGACGTCTCCTGGAGGGTTGAGGAGATTACCGTCATCTTCATTGCTGTCGCTGATGCCGAGCAGGGTGACATCGCACTGTCGCTTGGCTCGGGTAAACAGCTCGCCATAGGTCATGCCATTGGCCGCCGGCAAGCAAGCCTGATACTGGGTCGCACCATGCGTCACCGAGAGCAGCTCATTGACCACCCGACTGATGCCTGCATCCGTCGAGGAGCGTACCAGCATCTCGATGGCGAGTGCCTCGGTACATTCGATGCCGGGCAGGGTACGACGCAGCATGTCCGCCGTATGCGGGTCGCCGCAGTGGGCGACGATATGGCAACGGCTCGACTTGAGGGGATAGACCGAGAGAGCGATGGTGGCGACCCGCTCGTCGCTGTCATCGTAGATGATGATGCGACTGGCGCCGGTGACGCCCGCTCGCTGCAGCAGATCGGCACTGGCGAAGCTCTCGCCACGGACGAACTTGATATCGCCAGGCATCGGGTTACTGATGTCCTGGCAGACACAGAGCACGATGTCGTCGGGCAGCTCGGTGTCGGCACGCAGGATATTGATGATGTTGCGCGTGGTCTCGCCATGCCAGCCAATGACCAGGGTATGACCGGTCAGAGAGCGATAGTCACTTTTCCCTTCCATGAGATGCCTCCAATAGGTACTGATGGTCATGGTTGCCTTGCCGATCAGCGCGGCAAAGATGGCAATACCACCGGGAATCAGCCAGAGCGCGGCGACAAGCTGGCCGCCGGCCGTCACGGGAGAATAGTCTCCATAGCCGACAGTGGAGGCCGTTGTGATATAGAAGTACAGCCACTTTATCGGACTGGATGCCACTTCTTCACTGGCGACCACCATGGCGAGCCATGAAAGCAAGAGATGGCCCAGGGTAACGAAGAGAAGGAAGCTCCAGCTCACCTGAAACATCGACGCTTTCAGCGCCTTCAGGAGACGTAGAATTACAGGCATCACATAACCTCGACGCCTCCTCCATCACTGGAGCAGGCGTTTCCTCATCGAGATGATTTTTCGTTGTAGTGAATCGATCAGCTGCCGTTTTCTGTGTTCGACGCCCGCGCCTTGAGGCGTGACATCACATCACTGGCCTGACGATTGCTGGAACCGATTCCCGCCTTCTTGAGGCGCTCATCGAGATCCGCACCGCTGGCTTCCTTCTCCATCTGTGACGCGGCTTCCATCTGAGCGGCGCGATGTGCCTGCTTCTTCTTGATGCGGTCCAGAGAATCCATGGCATTGCTCATGGAGGCATTCTGCCCGGAATGCTTCTCGGCAACGGCGGCTTGAGCCTTCTGAGCCGACTCGGTGGCTTTCACCACACTGATCTGCTGCTTGATCTGCCGCTGATTATTCTGCGACTTGCGAATCGTCGACTGCAGTGTCTCGATACTGCCATCGAACTGGGCAACCACCGCTTCTTCAGAGCTCTTTTCTTCCTCTAGCGAAGCAATACGCTCGGCCACTTCCTGTGCAAGCGCTTCATCCCCCTTTTCCAGGGCGGCGATGGCACTCGCCTCATATTCGCTGATGCTCTCTTCGAGGGTATCGACCTTCTTTTGAGCCAGAGAGCGATCCGCCATGATCGAGGTCAGCTGGGTCTTGGCATCGTTCAGTTCTTTTTCCGCATCACGCATTTCCTGCTCCAGGATGCGGATGGCTTGATGATCGATGATGGCTTCGCCGGTTTCACTGGCAGCACCGCGAAAGGCTGTAAAGAGTTTACGCAACATGGCTATGCTTCCGTGCAGATTAGTCGATGTAATCCTGGACAAGATCGGCGATATCGATGGCGGCAGACGCACAGGCATGCACCTCGGCGCTGATCGCCTCCGGCCGGGAGTCAACGTAGAGCTGCCCATACACCACATAGTGGGGTTCGCCGTTGAGGGTCATGACACCGGCAGACACCAGGGGAACCGCAATGCCCTGCTCCAGCAGAAGACGATTCAGCGTGGCGGCATCGCTCACGGCGGCGACGGGGGCAATATCGGCCAGCACGATCCACTGATCATCACTGCGCGTCAATGTCACGACCAGATCGCCGTAGTCTTCCAGAGTCCATACGATCGTCTGTGAATCAGACACCAACTCGGCCTCGCCCTTGGGCCACGCAGCCTCGCTTCCTTCTACCGACTGCTGCGCGTGGATATCCTCGAGCAGAGCATTTGCTGATGAGTAGCTGGTTACCAAGTCTAATCTCCTTGTATATCGTCGGCGTCCTTGTGCCATGACGCCCAGCCCATCGTTTACCATTCACCGAGCCGCGTAATGCGGCGTAGCAGGCGGTTATCCGCACGATTGGATAACGCCTTCATCGGCAAGTTCCACATGAAGGACGGTCATCGACTGCCACTTCGCAACATATATCGATATTCGGGCCGAGTATCGCCCTAAGACATGTCGCCTTTTTGCCCCTTGCGATCGGTGCCAGGCCATCTCGCTTACCGGCTCGTCATCTCGAAGCCCGGGATTTCATCAGCTGCGAAGCGCCCGGCGCGTCCAGCAACGAGACGATAGGGCATCACATCAACATGTTACGAAGAACTCCCCGACGTGCCGAACCGGCACAATATCTGGTCTCTGTCGGACAGCGATGACGCAGCATATCGAGAGTATGTGTCACGGTAAATAATGCACAGTGCCATGACGGCATATTCGAACGATTCCCGAACAGCCGCCCGAGATGCCGCTTCCAACCCCATGTTGATGAAGCAAGTCGTGCACAAGGCGTTCGGGGCCGGTTTCATGCAGGCTCCGATGCCGGGCCTTCCACCGCCCTGCCAGCCGTGATGGAATTGCCCCTTCCTTCTTCCATCACGGCTTCAGGGCCGGGAGCACCAGGCCTCCGATGAAACGCTACGAACGCTTCGCCGACGAGATCGCCGAGCTGATCCGCGATGGCGTGCTGGCCCCGGGCGAGCGGGTGCCCTCGGTGCGCCAGGCGAGCCGCCAGTACGGTATCAGCCCTTCCACCGTCTTCCAGGCCTATTACCTGCTGGAGGATCGCGGGCTGATCGTGGCCAAGGCGCGCTCCGGCTATTACGTGCGCGAGCAGGCGCGGCGCGTGCTGCACGAACCGCACATGACGCCACGCCGCCAGGAAACCGCCGACGTGGCGGTCAGCGAACTGGCGTTCTCGGTGCTCGACTCGCTGCAGGACCCCGAGACGGTGCCGTTCGGCTCGGCCTTTCCCAGCCCCGAGCTGTTTCCGCTGGCGCGCCTGTCTCGCAGCATGGCCAAGGGACTGCGCGGCATGGCCGGCAGCGACGTGCTCAAGGACATGACGGCGGGCGACGCCGACCTGCGCCGCCAGATCGTGCTGCGCTACACGCTGAAGGGCATGCCACTGCCCTCCGAGGAACTGGTGATCACCAGCGGCGCCATGGAAGCGCTGAACCTCGGGCTGCAATCCGTGACCTCGCCCGGCGACCTGGTCGCCATCGAGTCGCCGGCCTTCTATGCCAGCCTGCAGATCCTGGAGCGCTTGAAGCTTCGGGCCGTGGAGGTTCCCGTGCATCCCCGCACGGGCATCGACCTGGACGTGCTGGCGGACAGCCTGGCCCGGCTGCCCATCAAGGCCTGCTGGTTCATGAGCCACCTGCAGAACCCGCTGGGCGCCAGTCTCGACGACGACAGCAAGCGCGAACTGTACGCGCTGATCAAGCGCCACCGGGTGCCGCTGATCGAGGACGACGCCTACGCGGAGCTGCACTTCGGCACCACGCCGCCCAAACCGGTCAAGCAGTTCGACGACGAAGGCCTGGTCATCCACTGCGGATCGTTCTCGAAGTGCCTGGCTCCGGGATACCGGGTCGGCTGGGTGGCGGGCGGTCGCTTCGCCGAGCCGATCTCGCGACTCAAGCTGATGACCACCATCTCGCCTTCGGTGCCTGCCCAGGCAGCCATCGCCGACTACCTCCAGCACGGCGGCTATGACCGCCACCTGCGACAGCTACGCCATGCCCTGGAGACCCAGCAGAGGCAGATGCTGGACGCGGCCTCGCGCTACTTCCCGGACGAAACGCGCGCCACGCACCCCGCCGGCGGCTACTTCCTGTGGTTCGAATTCCCCGAGCGGGTGGACTCGCTGCGGCTGTTTCGCCAGGCGCGGAAGCGCGGCATCAGCGTGGCGCCGGGCCCGATCTTCTCGGCGACCCGGGGCTTTCGCCACTGCCTGCGCCTGAGCTACGGCCACCCCTGGAACCCGCGTAGCGAAGCGGCCATGGCGACGCTGGGCGAATTGATCGACACCTTTTGATACCGCTCATGGCCTCATCCGGTCGTACCGTGGGCGAGCAGGTCCTGAGTCAGACATCGAGCATCATGCGCCGTCATCGCGACGGCCTCTTTCCCCGTGACTGTTCGCGAAGTCCCGCTTGAGATCACGCTTTGTCGCCCCCTGGCGCGCCAAGGCGATACGCATCAGGCGCTGAAAGGTCGGGCACTCCAGGTGGCTGGGGGCGGTGCAGGACGCCGCATGGCGCAAACCATCACGCAGGGCGCTCAATTCCTTGATATGGCGATCCAGAGAATCCGCCTTGGCGCTCAGCATGTCTCGATCAATGCTTGGCGTGCCTTCCTGCCCCAGCATGTCGCGGATCTCGGCCAGCGAGAATCCCGCGGCCTGCCCCAACGCGACCAGGGAAAGGCGCGGCAGCACGCGGTCATCGAAGACACGGCGCAGGCCCTTTCGCCCGACGGAACGAATCAGCCCGACTTCTTCGTAATAACGCAGTTTCGAGGCAGGAACTCCGCTTTTTCGTGCCAGTTCGGAAATATCGAGCATGCGACTTGACTTCAAGTTGACTTGAAGTAGTAGGTTACTTGTCCTCAACCAAGCTTTCCAGAGAGGACACATCACATGGCGAATCTCGCGATCGATCCTCGCGCCCTGCAAGCGAACGCTGCACGCGTGGCAGGAGCTCATCCATGACGCAGCTGATGATAGAGGCCGCGCTTATTGGGGGCGGTGCGACGATCTTCATGGATATCGTCGCCCTGCTGCGCCATCGCCTGTTCGGCATCCCTTCCCTGGATTACGCGATGGTGGGGCGCTGGCTTGGCCATCTTCCCGGCGGCACGCTTATCCATCGCCCTATCGGCAAGAGCGCGCGGATCCGGGGCGAAGCGGCCCTGGGCTGGGCCGCGCACTATATGATCGGGATCGCCTTCGCCGCGGCCTTTCTCGCCCTGGCGGGCGCGGATTGGCTCGATCGAACGACGCTCGCGCCACCGCTGGTGTTTGGCATGCTGACGGTACTCTTCCCCTTTGCCGTCCTGCAGCCCTGTCTAGGCGCGGGGATGGCCGCTCGCAAGATGCCTCAGCCCAACGTCGCCAGGCGGCGTAGCCTGTTGGCACATGCCAGTTTCGGCCTGGGGCTGTGGGTTGCGGGGCTGGGATACACGCATATGCTCCAGGCGTAGGGATCAGCGCCCCAGCTCGCCGGCCTTCAGGCGCCGATTCAGCCGGCCGATCTGCTGGATGTCGTGCAGGTAGAAATCGAGCTTCGAAGCACCGTAGGCCAGCAGCGCCGAGGCATAGACCAGCGCCGTGAGCACGGCCAGGTCGTTGGCCCAGGCCAGCGCCGGCACGGCCACCGGGTAGGCCAGGGTGAAGATACTCATCCCGCCCCAGAACAGCGCCAGCAGGCTGCAGGCCATCACCAGCACCAGCACCGGCCCGCGCCGATAGTGCATCGGCGGGCGGGTCTGCCAGAACGGCAGGTGGGCGATGGTCAGCTCGCCGGCCGTCTCGATCCTGCGCTTGCGGCGCAGCAGCGGCTCGGCGAAGGCCTTGCGCCTGCCGGGCGCCATCGCCGCCAGCACCAGACGCGGATCGACGTGATTGCCGAAGATGCGCTTCACCGCCTGCACGAAGCCCGGCGACGGCTCATTGCCGGAACATCCTTTGGCTTCCTCGGCCAGCGTCTTCAGAGCCTGGTTGACCTGCGCCGGGCGCTCCTCCTCGTCCTCGAAGTTGATCGCGTAGTGCACGCTATACACTTGATGGAGCGCGAACGTCACGCCGACGAAGATCAGGAAGAACGCCACGTAGATCATCATCACCCCTCACCGCCCTGGATATCGGCCCATGCTCACGGACCCTTCGATCTGCCTTGCCTACTCGCCCCGACGACTCGCGCAGGCCGCAGGGCAAGCATGGCCTCATTGACGGCCACGATGACAGAAGCGCCGAAACCATAACAGGGTCAGAAGTTGGCTAAAAAAGCATATCAGTTGGAGCGAGAGGCCAGCCTGGCGTGAACGCCCCCCAGGGTAGTGGCTCACTCGTGGTCGCCGGAAGGGGGCAGTCTTGCACAGCAGAACGCCCCCCCAGGGTAGTGGCTCACTCCTTCCCCTGAGACTTCTGCCCCTGGGCCGAGCCGGCATGCAGGCTGCTATTGCCCCAGCTCTGCAGCGCCTGCTGCTTGATGCCCGCTATCTTCCATTCGCCTCTCACCTGGCGCAGCTGGAATTCATAGCTCCCGCAGGAGTGAAAGAAGTTCTCCTCTTCGGCCGCGAGCTCTCGCGACAGCTCGAATCGCAGGATCAGGTAGTGGCAGCTGGCGATGGCCGCGTGGCCATCGCCCTCCCGGGTGACCCGCAGGTTGGAGAAGCCGTGCTGCTTGGTCAGGGTGTCGACGGCCTCCCGGCGGCGCCTGACGAACGCCTCCCCTGGCATCGTCGAGGGCGGTTCCCGCCCCGAGGAGGCGTAGTCGACCGTCACCTCCGGCATGAGGCACTCGGTCATGGCCGGCCAGTCCCGCCGGTCGAAGCAGTGGAAGAAACGACACAGCAGGTCGTTGACCGGTACGAAGACATCGGGATCGACAGTATTCACGGCAGACTCCTTCACAATGCCGGATGGGAAGACGTTACAGCGCGGCAAGGCTCATGCACGCCCCCACCAGGAGCGCACCGCCAGCCGCCAGCAGAGAGCCCTGGAAACTGTGGCTGATGGCATGGAGGGCGGTGGCGCCCAGAGGGCCGATGATCTGCCCGATGCTGTAGGTGAGGGTCATGCTGGCCAGCAGGTTGCCGCTAGCGTGACGGGCGGCCTGCTGCGCGGCCGGCATGGCGATGGTCACGGTGCCCATGAAGGTGCCACCGACCAGCAGGGCACTGGCCATGTAGCCCACACCGCCGGGAAGCAGGATAGGCAGCACGACACCGAACGCCTGGAGGCCCAGGTTGCATGCCAGTGATCGCCGGGTGCCAAGCCGCAGGTGCAGGCGATGCCAGAGGAAACAGGACGGCGCGGCGCCGAGGCCGAACACGGCCCAGACATGGGCGGCGTCGACGTCGGGCAGCGCCGTCTTGACCAGCAGCGGCAGATAGGTCGCGGTAACGATGTAGCCGAAGCCCGCCAGGCCATAGATCGTCACCAGCGGCAGCGCCTTGACCGACTCGCCCCGCCGTGGCGCCGCCGATGACGCAGGCCGTTCGGACGCCGCTCCGGTCGTCAGCCCCGGCACGGCCAGGCCGCCCAGCACGAGGCTGACGACGCCGAGCATCAGCCACAGCCCCGGGCTCTCGAGCCCCAGCCGCGCCGCCACCACGACGAGCTCGGCCGACAGGGCGACACCGACGCCCACCCCGGCGTAAAGCAGCGGCGCTCCCTGCAGGTGCTGGCGGTGCTCGAGCAGCCACAGCGACGCGGCGACCATGGAGATGGCACTGAAGATGCCGGCGACACCGCGCACGGCGACGATGGCCCAGGTGGCGTCGATCACGGCCAGCATGGCCAGGCACGCCGCCGTGCCTCCCACCGCCCACAGGCAGAAGCGATGGGCGCTCGCCGGCCTGGCCTTGACCGCCAGCAGCGCCCCGACCAGATAGCCCGCATAGTTGGCAGACGCCGCCATGCTACCGCCGCTCAGGCTCAGCACGCCTTCCTCCACCATGTGCGGATAGAGCGCGGTGTAGGCGAAACGGCCGAAGCCCATGCCGATGGCCATGACCAGCGCCGCGTCGATGGCGGAGCGCATCCACGCGGGCACGCGGGTCATGCGTCCCCCAGGAACTGATCCGCGAACGCCTGGAACGCGGGCGTCTCGTAGCCGCGGCGCCACAGCAAAAGAGTGCTGACGGTGCCCATCTCCAGCGTGGCCAGATCGTCCGGCACGCGGCTCAGCTCCAGCACGCTGCGCGGCAGCAGGGTGACGCAGGCGCCCGCGGCGACGGCCGCCACCATGGCATGGTAGGACCCGAGCTCCTGGATGCGCCACTCGCTTCCGGCGACGATGCCGAGACGCTGCTCCGCCATGGCCCGATACGTGCAGCCCGGCTTGAAGGCCGCCAGGGCGCGGGTACGCAGTTCCGCCGGCGCAGTGGCCTTGGCGTCGACAGGCGGCAACAGCAGCAGCAGCGACTCCTCCCAGACCGGCGCGCTTTGCAGCCCCATCTCGGCCAGGGCCGGCTCGTTCTCGAGCTCGGCGGGCAAGGCCACGAAGGCGCAGTCCAGCCGCCCGTCGCGCACCTCATCCATCAGCAGTCCGGAGGGGCCGGTGCTTACCTCGAGCCGGGTCGCCGGATGGGCGCGATTGAAGGCCGCCAACGGCGCCGGCAACCGGCTGGCCGCCGTGCTCTCCATGCTGCCGATGCGCAGGCTGCCGCCACCACCGCCGCCTACGGCCTGCCGGGCCTCGTCCTCCAGCGCCAGCAGGCGCTGCGCGTAAGCGAGGAAGCGCTGCCCCGCCGTCGAGAGCGTGATGCGCTTGCCGAGGCGAACGAACAGCTCCGCGTCCAGCTCCGCCTCCAACTGCTGTATGCGCGTCGTGACATTCGACGGCGCACGCCCGAGCCGCGCGGCGGCGCGGGTCACGCTCAGCTCGGCGGCGACGGCCTCGAAGATTTTCAGGGTTTCCAGATCCACATTATTCGCCTTTTGAAATCCATCAATCTATTTTATTCTCATATTGAGAATAAATGAAAGCCATCGTTTCTTGCGCTCGTGGAGGCCGCTCATATGACATCGTCGAATCCCTTGATCGCCCGACTGGGCATCCACCCCATCATCCAGGCGCCCATGGCCGGCGTGGCCACGCCCGAGCTGGCGGCGGCCGTGTCGAATGCCGGAGGCCTGGGCTCCCTGGGCATCGGTGCGAGCGGCGTTGCCCAGGCCCGGAAGATGATCGAACGAACCCAGGCGCTGACGACCCGCCCGTTCAACGTCAACGTCTTCTGTCATGCCCCCGCACGGCGTGACGCAGCTCGTGAATCGTCCTGGCTCGAGCACCTGGCGCCGCTATTCCAGGAAAGCGGCAGCGAGCCGCCGGCCGAGCTCGATGAGATCTACCGCAGCTTCATCGAGGACGATGAGGCCTTCGAGATGCTGCTCGAGACTCGCCCCGCCGTGGTCAGCTTTCACTTTGGCCTGCCGTGCGAGGCGCGAATACGCGCCCTGCAGGACGCCGGCATTTACACGCTGGCGACGGCCACCAGTCCGCAGGAGGCGCGGTGGATCCAGGCTCGGGGCATAGACGCGATAGTGGCCCAAGGCCATGAAGCGGGCGGGCACCGAGGCTGCTTCGACCCGGAAGCGAACGATGAACGCTTGAACACTTCCGTGCTCGTTCGACGGCTCGTCAGGGAGATGGCCCTGCCGATCGTCGCGGCCGGCGGCATCATGGATGGCCAGGGCATCCGCTCTGCCCTGGCGCTGGGCGCCAGCGCCGCCCAGCTGGGGACCGCCTTCATCCTGTGCCCCGAATCGGCGGCCAACGAAGGCTATCGCGCGAACCTCAGGAGCGAACGCGCCGGAGAGACCCGCATGACCACGGCGCTGTCCGGGCGCCCGGCGCGCGGCATTCTCAATCGCCTGATCCGCCATGCCGACTCCATGACCGAGGCAACGCCTCCCGCCTATCCGGTGGCGTACGACGCGGCCAAGCGGCTCAATGCGGCGGCGGCCGGGCATGGGCATGGGCATGGGCATCATGAATTCGCGGCCCACTGGGCCGGACAGGGCGCGCCGCTGGCACGCGAACTGCCCGCCGGCGAACTCGTGAGCCGGCTGATACAGGAGTGGCGGGACACAGCCTCACGGGGCTGCTGAGCAGGGCTTTCCCACGAGTGACATGAGGCGTCGATCCGGCTCCCTGCCCTTCCTCGCACCAAGCACAGGGCCAGCAGTCTGTGCTACCGATCGACAAGTCGACGCCGCAGGTCACAGCCTGCGGCGGATGATCAGCGCTCTACGCTCCAGATGCTGTACTCATCCCCACTGACAACGATGGCCTGGGTATTGCTGATGGGGCAAAGCGGCAAACGCTCTTCGTAGGTCGAGATGATGCTCTCGATAGCCCCCTTGAACGGATGATTCGTGTGGTGAGGCACCGGATAGATATCGATAAGCCCTAGCGAGGCAAAAGAGCCCATCCCAGGAGCAGCAGCGACATCATCCATTTCTGCCACATATTCGATATCGTGCGTCAGCACGATGGAGCCGGCTGACTCCCCGATATAGACCTTTCCCAGCGCCACTTGCTCGGCAATGAGCCGGTCGGCCCCCTTCCTCTTCAGCTCCTGGAGCAGGAAGAAGCTGTTGCCTCCCGAGACATAGATATAGTCATTCGCCTTGAGCTTGCTTGCTATCTCGTCATCTGCAGCCGTGGATATCTCAAGCTCGTCGACGATCATCCCGAGGTTTTCGAGGGCCTCCTTGCCCGCCGCCACGTAGAAATTCACCTCCTCGGTGAGACTTGCCGTGGGAATGAAGGTCACGCGTTTACCGGCGCACTCGCCACTCACCGATTCCACGAACAGGCTCGCCACATCCTTGAAAGAGGAAGCCAGAAACATGCTTTTCATTACGTATCCTTGTCAGCGCCCGAAGCAACCCGATTATGCCACCTGTCCGGCGACTCTCCGCATCGAGTGAAAAATACCGCCGCTCACTCATGCTGCAGGATATTGACCAGCTTGCCGAAGGGGTCGCGGACGTAGAAGCGCCGCACGCCCCAAGGCTCGCTGACGGGCCCATATTCGATGGCCACGCCCGCCTCCTCGAAGCGCGCCAGCGCCGCCTCGAGGTCATCGACCTCGATGGAGAAATCGGGCACCGGCGTGTCCGAGCCGCCCTGCGAGGCGAAGCTGACCTGAACCCGCATTCGCTCGTCCGAGCCGTAGGTGCGAAACCAGCCGTGATCCATCAGACGTTCCAGGCCGAGAATGCCCCCGTAGAAGGCTTCCGCCTTGTCGAGCTCTTCCGTGGCCATATTGGCCATGATCCGCTTGACCTTCATCCCTCACCTCGTCTGTCGTGTCCCTATCATGTTGAGGCGACGCCCCGTGCCGTGGGCTTCCCAGCACCAGCCAGCCTAGAAGCCGGCGGCAGGGCTGTCAGGTCGTCCATGCTCGGGGAGCGTCTCGTTGGCCGGCACGCTTCCACCTTGCAGAACATGATATAAAAGCCGGCACCACATATTAGTGGTGCCGGCCGAATGTATCTGCTAGCGACGATCCAAGCGGTGACGGCATAGACACCAGCCCCGTCAGAAAGGTGCGCTCTCGGCCTCCATGAAGCTGGCGGTAACGTTTCCTGCCAGGTCGATATTATCCGGATCAAGCGTCATCACCGGCGCACCATCCTCCAGATCAAACTTCGTGAGGTCAGCCCAGATCACGTTGGGACTCGTCGTCAGCTCGAAGAAATAGCGTCTGTCCGCCAGGTTGATGGCCGTGCGGTATTCGGTGTTATAGATCCCGAAGTCTTTGTAGGGTGCGCCGAACGGAACGGACACATTGCGTGCGATCGCCAATATCCCCGCAATCGCTTCCCGCTCATCCTCGGGCTCCGGCAACATCTCCAGATAGTAGGCAGCACGCTGGAAGCGATCGGTAGCCTTCACATTGCCCGGCAAGGGAGTATCGCTGCTGGGATTGGAGAAATCCTGTTCAGCCAGTAACTCGAGTTGCTGATCGTAGGTCGGGTCGTTGGTCATGATCTGGTATTCGCGATCATGATGCACTACCGGCTCCCCGTCGATGTATTCGACGATAGCCGAATCGCCGCTGGCATCCTCGATGGCCAGATGAACGTTCGACTGATGGCCGTTGGCTTCGGTCATCACGACTTGAATCTCGTCCAGCAACTCCAGGGCTTCATCGACGGTGGCAGCATTATCGAGAACGTACTGCAACCACAGCCCCGCCTGCACGCCTGGCTTGCTCGGATCGCGCGACCCGAAATCGGTGGCATTCAAATACAGCATATGGCCAGCCAAGCCGCGTTCATTGAACCCATCAGCCGAACCGATTCCATAGATCGTGGTGACCATACTCGCGTACTTTGACGTCCACGTGGCGGGATTTTCCTCGACCGTGACAACATCACCAGTGAGCCCACCATTGCGCTCCACCCCTCTCGGCATGACGGTGAGCACGGGGTCCGTGGACTCCGGCCAGTCCATGGTACGGCCGACCACGGTGGCCAGTTCGTTATCGTTCCACAGGACACGGGTACAGGCATCGACAGAATGAAATACCGCCAGTCCCGCCGCCACGGCCAGCAGAGAACCGGTAAGGCGCTGACGAGTGGTTCGTTTCTTCATGTCTCACTCCTTCCCTGGTGGATAATGGGGAACCGATGGTCGACGCCATCACTTTCGCCAACATGCGTCATTAGCCGGCATCATACCTGGCGAGGCGTACCTGCTCGCTCAAGCCAATGGCCTTCATTCAAATGAAAAGAATGCATGGATTTTTAGGCTTTTTCGGGGAGATCGCCTCATGGCCGACAAATCCCGAAAATGCTTAATTAGGGTAGAACAGGGTATGGTGACCGACAAACATCTCTCCAGGATGGCATCCATCACCATTCATAGTCTTGACATCTTCATGACTCACTAGCGTCACGAATCTTTCGACACCTGGTTCTTCAACACTTGGTCCTTCAACACTGGTCCTTCAACACTGGTCCTTCAACACCTGGAAGCCTTTTTCTCCCCGCCTCCGCTTGTGCAGTTTCCCTACATTAGCCGGCATCGCCCTCGAGAAATCAGGATCCTGCGTGTATGCATGCCAGCCGACACCTCACCCCGACGGCGCCCCGTCGGGGTGAGTATCCTTTGACGAACCGTGGTCGCTCCTCAGGCCGTCACGGCCGGCTCACGACTGTCCTGGAACTGCGCCTGCAGCTGGTCGATCAGCGCCTCGATGCGGCGCTCCGCGGCGTCGATCGAGGCGGCCAGGGGCTCTCCGCCCTCTTCCTGATGCTCGATGGCCACCCGGTGGATGCGGGTGATGCCGATGAATTCCAGCACCGTGGAAAGCCCCGGCTCCAGATGATTCATGTGGGCCATCTCGCCGCCGGGCTCGAAGCCGGCACCGCCTCGTGACGACAGTATGATGGCGTGGCGCGGCCGGTCGGCCAGCAGCGGCGTGAAGGGATCGTCCGGACGGCTCGGATCGTAGTCCACCGTACGCCCCATGCGCACCACCTGGTCCACCCAGGCCTTCAGCGCCGCCGGCATGCCGAAGTTGTACAGCGGCGCGCCGATCACCACGATGTCGGCGGCCGTGAGTTCGTCGATCAGCCGATCGCTCTCGGCGAGCACCGCGGCCATCCAGGGTTCCTGGCGCTCCGGGGGCGTGAAGGCGGACTGGATCCACCGCTGGTCGATGAAAGACGGCGGGGCACTGCCCACGTCACGCCGGGTCACGGTGGCGTCCGGTTGGCGAGCCCGCCAGCCGCTGACGAAACGGTGGGTGAGGCGGCGGCTCAGGGAGCCGTGCTCGTCGGTACCGGCAAGGCCGGGGCGGGCGCTGGCGTCGAGATGCAGGAGATGGGGCATGTCGGGCTCCTTGTCTTATGAGATGAACTCACTCATCGTTGATGGGGAACCGAGCCTATGCCTACTCCATCAGCGCCACAAACGATGAATACTTGCCGACATGAATGAGTTGACCTCACCCATGACCCCTCGCCGACTCCCCTCGCTGTCTGCCCTGCGCGCCTTCGAGGCCGCCGCCCGCCACGAGAGCGCGAAGCGGGCCGCCCAAGAGCTGTCCGTGACCGCCACGGCCATCAGCCACCACATCCGCGGCCTGGAGGATGCCCTCGAGGTGGCGCTATTCGTCAGAAGGCCCCGGCAGCTGTTGCTTACTCCTCAGGGACGAGAGCTGTTCCATACGCTGGAGGCGGCATTCGACCGCATCGGAGAAACCCTGGAGCGGCTGAAGACACCGCCTGCCCGCCAATCGGTCACGCTCTCCACGACCCCGGCGGTGGCGGTGCGCTGGCTGCTGCCCTGGGTGTGCCTGCTGCGAGAGTCGCACCCCGAGATCGACCTGCGTATCCATGCGTCCCACGAATCCGTGGCGCTGGACGGCGTGACCGCGGACCTGGCGATTCGCTACGGCGACGGCCAGTGGCCGGGGCTGGTGGCGGAAAAGCTGTTCGACAACACCTTTATCCCGGCCTGTAGCCCGCAGCTGGGGCTGAGCGACCCGTGCGAACTGCCCGAGCACCCCTTGATCCACTTCCGCCCCCAGGGGGGCTCGGTGACGCCCCTGGACTGGGCCGGCTGGCAGAAGCGGGCCGAGGTGCCCGGGCTGGACGTGAGCGCAGGGCTGGTGTTCTCCGATGAGACCCATGCCATTTCCGCCGCCATCGGCGGCCAGGGCGTGGCACTGATGAGCCGGCGACTGATCGCCGATGAGCTGGAGGAAGAGAGATTGGTGCAACCCTTCGGACCGGAGCTGGAAGGCAAGCCGTTCCACCTGGTCTATCCGCAAGGTCGGCGCGATGACCCGACGATTCGGGCGATCCGCGACTGGATACTGCGCGTGCACGGCGGGCTGTGCCAACGCGCCGGGGATGCTCGCGAGCCCTCCGGCGAGCGCCCGTAGCACTTCGCCAGGAGGGCAGCCGCGGCCGGTTAGCCGGCGAGCCTGGTGTAATAGGTGATCACCTCGGAGTGCACCCCGGTCGCATCGGCCTTGATCAGGCCGCTCCCCTTGACCTGCGTCCCCGGGACGGTCCACCAGCAAGACGCCGTGAGGACACCGTCTCCCTCCCGACTGAGCACGTCGGACAGCACCATCAAGGGATCAGGAAGCCGCCCCCCGCATTGAGCGGCGATGGCCTCCTTCAACCCCGTCAGATACTCCGGCAAGGCCTGCCGCGACACGATTCCGAAGTTGGGATCGTCGAAGGTGTAGTCCTCCGCCGTCGCCTCGAGAATCCGCTCGGCATCGCCCTTGCTCCAGCCTTCCGCATACGCACTCAAATATTCCGCCGCGTTCATCTTCTCGCCCTCCATTCCCCCTGGGGTAGAGCAGCTTACGGGACTTTACGAAACACAGCGCAGCGAGATCCCGGTGACTCGCTTTCCGGCGCGCCTCTTCGCGGCCCATCGATAGCGCCGGACCGCCCGCATGCCGGAGATTCTGCTCCTCGTTCGATGCCTTGGGCACGGTCGACGAGGCCAGATCATGCCGGCGATCGAGTCTGGCGCCCCTTTTGATCAGTATAGTGTGGCGGCCGACCGCAGAGACTCGAACGGCACGCGGCGAACGCCACGCGCGACCGGGGCGTTATCCGCTCCCCGCCGCCAGCCGACGGATCTGGCGATCCTGCGCCCTGGAGAGCAGCACGACGGCGCAGATGGCCCCGAGCAAGGCCAGCGCCATGTCCGACTGGGTATCCCAGACGTAGCCTTGAGTGCCCAGGAAGGCGTCGGCCGCCTCGCGAGACACCAGCGCCACCCACCATTCGATGAGCTCGTAGAAGGCGCTGATGGCCAGCACCACGGAAACCACGAACAGCCTGAGCCACCACCGCCCGTTGACCGCCCGCTTCCTGACGAGGATTTCCCTGGCGATCAGCGCCGGCACGAAGCCCTGGAAGAAGTGGCCAAGCTTGTCGTAGTTGTTCCGCTCGGACCCCAGCCAGCCATCGAAGAAGGGCACCTCGGCGTAGGTGTAATGCCCGCCAATCATCAGCACGATGCAGTGCATCAGGATCAGCGTGTACACCAGGGGCGTCAGCCGGAAGGTGCGGTAGGTGCCCCACAGGACGACGGCACCGAGAAGGGCCGGAAACACCTCGAGCCACCAGGTGGCGCGATCCGCGGGATGAATGCCCGACCAGAACAGCACCACGACGAACACGCCTGCCCAGATGTACTTGATCGCGGTCACCTCGCTGGACAACGGGACCCAGTCGACGCGGACCGCGCCCCCTGAGCGGCGGCGACGCGTCGCCGTAGACGGCGCCTGCGGCTCGGGTCACTGCATGGTGCTGCCTGTCGGTCGCATGATTCACTCTTAGCCGAGCGTCCTGCTCCCGGCAAGGCAGCGCAACAAGGAAGGCTGACCGCCTGCCTTCACTTCATCTCGAAGCCGCGCTCGATCAGGAAATCGCGCATATGAGGGCGCAGCTTGGTGTCGAACAGCGGGGTGAGGTTGCGCGACCAGTCGGATTCCTTGTTGCCGCCGCTGCGCTGGCGATAGTACTGCTGCATGGTGTCGTCGAAGGCCGCCACCTGCTTGTCGTCCGCATCGTAGCGATCCGTCTTGAGGATCGCCTCCACCGGCAGCCGCGGCTTGAGGTCCGGCGTCTGGGCCGGGTAGCCGAGGCACATGCCGAATACCGGGAAGACATGCTCGGGCAGGTGCAGCAGATCGCTGATGGCCTGGGGGTTGTTGCGAATGCCGCCGATGTAGCAGATGCCCAGGCCCTCGGACTCGGCAGCCACCGCCACGTTCTGCGCCATCAGCGCGGTATCGACGCTGGCCACCAGCATCTGCTCGGTCATGCCACGCACGACGTTGGCGCCGGTGCGCTCGGAAGCCTCGGTGGGACGCTTCATGTCGGCGCAGAACACCAGGAAGTCGGAGGCGCTGGCCACATAGCCCTGGCCGCCGGCCAGCTCGGCGATCGCCTCGCGATTGGCCGGGTCGGTGACGTGAATGACGCTGTAGGCCTGGACGTGGCTGGAGGTCGCCGCGGCCTGGCCGGCGCGGACCAGCTCCAGCAGCAGCTCATGGGGGATCTTCTGCTCGGTGAACTTGCGCACTGAGCGGTGGGACTTGAGCAGTTCGATGGTCGGGTTCATGGGGCCTCGTGGAAGTCGGTATCGACAATGTCGGCCCCCAAGATACTTAACCGGCTCACGATCTTCCATCACTCTGACGAGATGGTGGCCTTCGATGCGGCCGAATTCCTGCAGGCGAGTTGCGCAAGGGCCCCGGTCACCCGAGCGAGGCCCAGCACCGACCCGAAACGGCTCACCGCCTGGATCAGGCGAAACCGCCGTTGGCTCGCAGGATCTGTCCGTTGACCCAGCGACCTGACGGACCGGCCAGGAAGGCGACCACATCGGCGATGTCCTCCGGCTGCCCCAGTCGCTCCAGCGGTGTCAGGCCGGCGAGACGCTGCACCTGTTCGTCGCTCTTGCCCTCGAAAAACAGCTCGGTCTCGACGGGGCCGGGTGCCACGCCGTTGACGGTGATCTGCCGGCCGCGCAGCTCGTTGGCCAGCACCTTTACCAGGCCTTCGACTCCCGCCTTGCTGGCGATGTAGGCGCCATAGCCGGGAAAGGACTTGGCCAGCACGCTGGATGAAAGGGCGATGATGCGACCGCCCTCGCCCAGGGTCTCGGCGGCCTTGGCCATGACCAGCCAACTGCCGCGCAGGTTGGTATTCAACATGCGATCCAGCGCCGCGACGTTATCGGTAGCGATGTCGGCCATTTCCATGCTGCCGGCATTGTTGATCACCACATCGAGGCGCCCCCAGGTATCCAGCACGCGCTCGAAGAGACGCGTGACAGACGTCGCGTCACGGATATCCGCCTGCAAGGCCAATGCCTGGCCGCCTTGGTCATGGATATCGGCCACCACCTGATTGGCCAACGCCTCGTTGCCGGCATAATTCACGACCACCCTGAAGCCATCCTCAGCCAGCTTGAGGGCGATGGAGCGGCCGATGCCGCGCGAGGCCCCCGTCACGAGAGCGACTTTCCGAACTGCCTCCGCCATGTTTCATCTCCTGTCTCGGTGAACGCCGTCGAGTATCGGCATTCCACCAGCATGGATAAATCATCTAATCTGAGAACTCTATTCATCTGAGAAAAACAATCTTCATGAACCGATTCGACGCCATGACGCTGTTCGTTCGCATCGTCGAGACCGGCAGTTTCACCAAGGCGGCCAACGGGCTCGACATGCCGAGGGCGACGGCGACCCTGACCATCCAGAAGCTGGAGCAGCGGCTGGGCGTGCGCCTGCTGGAGCGCACGACGCGCCAGGTACGTCCGACCTTCGAGGGCAAGGCCTTCCATGAGCGCTGCGTGCATCTGCTGGCCGAGCTGGAAGACGCCGAGGCGATGCTGAAGCCCACCGCCCGACAGCCATCCGGCGTTTTGCGCGTCGAGATGCACGGCACTCAGGCCCGGAAAATCGTGCTGCCACGCATTCAGGATTTCCATCGCCGCTATCCCGAGCTGAGCCTGGTGCTGACCAGCGGCGACCGCCGCGTCGACCTGATCGGTGAAGGCGTGGACTGCGCGCTGCGTTCCGGTGTCCCCGAGGACTCCAGCCTGGTTGCCCGCAAGCTGGCCGACATGCCACAGGTGATCTGCGCCAGCCCGGCGTATCTGGAACGCCACGGCGTGCCGACGCATCCTGACGCGCTGCACGCTCATGCCGTGGTGCGGTTCTTTTCCGGCAACCAGGCGACGGACAGCACCCTGGACCTGCTCGTCGACGGACACCCGCGAAGCTTCGAGGCCGGCGGCTGGATCACGGTCAACGACGGCACGAACTACGTGGAGTGCGCGCGACAGGGCTGCGGACTGATCCAGCTGCCCCACTTCTCGGTCGCCTCGCTACTGGCCAGCGGCGAACTGGTGGAGGTGCTGGCCGAATGGCCCAAGCCCGTCCTGCCGCTGTATGCGGTCTACCCAGAGCGACGCCAGCTGTCGCCCCGGGTGCGCGTCTTTCTGGACTGGATCGTGTCGTTCTATGGCGAGCGCTTCGACGGCCCTGCGCCGGCCACATAGGCGTGAAGATACCGCGGGTAACGCTGCCGGCGCCTCACCCCAGGTCGGCGGTGAGCGGCAGCCAGACGTGCTCATAGCCGATCGATACGGAGACTCCCACCAGCAGGGCCGACATCGCCAGGCTGAAGCCGGAGAGCACCCTGGGATTCTCGATGCGCCGCCCCAGCAGGGCCCCCATCAGCGCGTAGCTGCCGGGCGCTCCGGTCGCCAGCACGGCCAGCGCGAGCGACCAGAGCAGCAGGCCGACGCCGTGGATGCCGGCGGCGGGAAACTGGATCGTGACGATAGGCAGGGTCGCGATGATGGCCTTGGGGTTGCAGAGCTGCATGATCAGCCCATCGCGCAGGCTCAGCACCCGCGGCGCCTGTCGCGGTACGGCAAGCTCGATGCTCGAGCGCGCGACCTTGATGGCCAGATAAAGGATGTAGCCGCAGCCCAGGGCGGCCACCAGCGCCAGCATGTCGCCCCCGACCCAGGCCGCGCCGACCCAGCCGAACATCACGAATAGTACCAGCATGGCCAGCCCGACCCCGACAAAGAACCCCAGTGAGGTCCTGGCCTGTCCATGGAGCCCGGCATTCAGGCCGAGCAGATTCACTGGCCCAGGGGTGTACATGACGCCCAGGGCATAGGCGACGATCTCCAGCATGGGGGAACCTCGATCAGTTGATGACGCTTCGCTGGTACTGGTGGGGCGTCATGCCGTAGATGCGCTTGAAGCGACGATTGAAATGGCTAAGGTCGGCAAAGCCGAAGCGAATGGCGACGTCGCTGGGCACGGCGCCGGCCTCCAGGGCATTGCGCGCGGCGTTGATTCGGCAGTTGAGCACGTACTGGTGCGGCGTGATGCCGAACTGCTGACGAAACAGGCGCAGGAAGTGATACTTCGAGAGATGAGCGGCCTGGCTGATGTCGTCCAGCGATACGTCATCCGCCAGATGCGCGAGGATGTAGTCCTTGGCGCGCAGCAGCAGGGCATCCGCCCGGCGTGCCGGGCCTCCCGGCTGGCACTGCCCGGCACGCTGCACGAGCGCCGTCGCCACCCGGTAGAGGGCATGCTCCTGATCGAGGCGATTGCCGACCCCACGGGTCACCAGTTGCACCAGCTCCAGGATGGCAGCACGCAGCACGGGATCCGACATCAGCGTCTCGCTGTTCCTGTATCCGCCGGCGCGCTCGTTCCCCAGCGCCGCGGCAAACAATGCCTCCAGCGACGCCGGGGAGACATAGGCCATGACGTATCCAAGCGGACTCTCGCCACCCGGGTGGCCGTCATGCACTTCCTCGGGATTGAACTGGATGACGTGGCCGGGCGGGCTGCGATGAAACTCGCCGCCGCTGAAGAAGTCCTGACGCCCGCACAGGGTGACCCCGAAGGCGTACTCCTCGTGGGCGTGCCGATCGTAGCTGAAGTCGCTCATTTGCGCATGGAGCACCGTGAGTTCGGGAATGAACCGACTCTTCACGTAGTGAAACCGGCTGGACCGTGTCGCCATGCCATCTCTCCTTGAGCACCAACCCTTCGAAGCTTAAGACGTCTCCCACGCCCCAGGCTTGGACATTATTGCGGATTCTCCCGGTGCATGGATTCGCCTGTGACGGGGATCGGCAGGCGGACGCCACGGGCACTATATTAGGAGGCCATGTACCGCAACGCAGGGAGGACGCGCGCGCCATGTCATTGACCTTCAAGCCTCGCCCCCGCGGCGGCCGCTGGCCGGTGGCACTGGCCTGGCTGGCCGTCGTGTTGCTGGCCGTAGCGGCGCTGCTGATGGGCGGCGTGGGGCCGGCCTATCGCCTGGAGTGGCTGTCGCTCGGCGAGTCGTTCTCGCTGCTGCGTCGCGGCGCCCTGCTGAGCCTGGGCGCGGCCGGACTCGGCGTGCTGGCCTTCCTGGTGGCTGGCCTGTGTCGACGCTGGAAGCCGGCCCTGGTCGGCATGCTGGTGATCGTCGCGGTGGTAGCGCTGGTGGCACAGCCCCTGCAACTGCGCGAGCTGGCCCGCAGCGTGCCGCCGATCCACGACATCACTACCGACCTGGCCAACCCGCCGGCCTTCGAGGCGCTGGCCGAGGCACGCCGGACCGCGCCCAATGCGCTCGCCTACCCGCGCGACTTCGCCGAGACCCAGCGAGCCGGCTACCCGGACCTGGGGCCGCTCACGATCGCTCGCCCGCTCCCCGAGGTGCACGCCGCCGCCGAGGCCCTGGCCCGGGAACGCGGCTGGGAGATCGCGGCAGCCTCGGAGCAGCGGCTGGAAGCGGTGGCCACCACCCGATGGTTCGGCTTCAAGGACGATATCGTGATCCGCCTGACGCCGACCGACGAAGGCACGAGAGTGGACATGCGCTCGGCCTCGCGCATCGGCAAGAGCGACCTTGGCACCAATGCGGCGCGTATCCAGAACTTCCTCGAAGCACTGACCGCCCGTCTCTCCTCGTGACGCCGTCGGGCGAAAACGATTCGTCATCAAATAGTGAACACGCTACCATCATGGACCGGCTCACGCCGGGCTCATCGCCACTCACAGGGAGCATTCTTCATGGCGGCCACGTACCGCGCCCCGGGTCAGATCATCACCTCGCTGCTGGATACCGACTGGTACAAGCTCACCATGATGCAAGGGGTTCACCACAAGTATCCCAACGCCAGCGTGGCCTGGGAGTTCCGCTGCCGCGACGCCGAGGACCTCGCTCCCTACCTCGACGAGATCCGCGCCCAGATCGACAGCCTCACGGCGCTGTCGCTCAGCGAGGCGGAGTCGGCCTACCTGGGCGAGTTCGCCTACCTGTCGCCGGACTTCATCCGCTTCCTGGAGCTGTATCGCTTCCGCCCCGAGTACGTGGACCTGTACATGGAAGGCAGCGAGCTGTGCATCGTCATCGACGGCCCGTGGACGCACAGCATCCTGTTCGAGATCGTGATCCTGGCGATCATCAGCGAAGTGCGCAACCACACGCTGAACCCCGAGGCGAGCGTCGACCAGGCCGTGGCACGGCTGCGCGAGAAGATGGCCCGGCTGCGCGCCGACTATACGCCGGCCCAGCTGGCGGGCTTCCGACTGGCCGATTTCGGCACCCGGCGGCGGCTCTCACAGCCGGTGCAGGAAGCCATCGTCGCGGTGCTGGCCGAGGAATTTCCCGGCCAGTTCGTCGGCACCAGCAACGTCGACATCGCGCGGCGCCACGGCCTGGCTCCCATGGGCACCATGGCCCACGAGTGGGTGATGGCCCACCAGCAGCTCGGCAGCCGCCTGGTGGACAGCCAGCGTGCCGCCCTCGAGGCCTGGGTACAGGAGTATCGCGGCCACCTCGGCGTGGCGCTGACCGACACCATCACCCTGGATGCCTTCCTGGCCGACTTCGACCTGTACTTCGCCAAGCTGTTCGACGGCCTGCGCCATGACAGCGGCGACCCCATGGTGTTCGCCGAGAAGTGCATCCGCCATTACGAGACGCTGGGCATCGACCCGCGCGGCAAGACCCTGATCTTCAGCGATGCGCTGACCTTCGATTCGGCGATGGCGATCAAGACCGCGCTGGACGGCCGTATCCGAACCAGCTTCGGGATCGGCACCAGCCTGACCTGCGACCTGCCCGGGGTACGACCGATGAACATCGTGATCAAGATGATCGCTTGCAACGGCCAGCCGGTGGCCAAGGTTTCCGACGCCCCGGGCAAGGCGACGACCCGCGATCCGGAGTACGTGAACTACCTGAAGAGCGTGTTCGGAGTGCCACCCGCCCCCTGAAGGCGGCTCCAGCGCCTGGAAAGGGGCGAGACGCGAACCCTGGACCGAATGCGAATCGCACGCAAAGATAGTCTCAAATAACTGAAAATAAAAGAAAAATTGACCATCTAAAAGACTCGCACTAGGATGCAGCCAGACATTCTCGCCAGGGAAGGACACCATGCAAGGCAACCCGCAGATCATCGACGCCCTGAACGGCCTGCTCGCCGCCGAACTCGCCGCCATGGACCAGTACTTCGTCCATGCCGAGATGTACGCCGACATGGGACTGAGCAAGCTCCACGAGCGCATCGACCACGAGTTCTACGACGAGAAGGGCCACGCCCAGAAGCTGATCGAACGGATCTTGATGCTCGAGGGCAAGCCGGACATCCACACCCGCACGCCCGTGCGCATCGGCCAGGACGTTGAAGAGATGCTCGCCAACGACCTGCAGCTGGAGTACGAGGTGGGCGACGCGCTCAAGGCCGCCATCGCCCTGTGCGAGCGCGAGCGCGACTTCAACACCCGCGCCATCCTGCTGCCGCTGCTCTCCGACACCGAGGAGGATCACGCCCACTGGCTGGAGCAGCAGCTGCGGCTGATCAAGCTGGTCGGCCGCGATAACTACCTCGTCGCCCAGATGTAAACCGGGCGCCCTGCCCGCATCACCTCACGCCGGCCGGCCCTTCACGCCGCCGGCGCCCAGCCCGGCACGGTGCGCCTTCCCCCGCTCGACTGGCCGAACTGGCCCAAGCCGAGGAGGTGGATGTGTGCAAGGAGACCGAGTCCGCCTGAGCGACTCGGGATCCGGTTCAGACCATTCTATTTGGCCCATAGCGCCTCTCGGCGCGCTTCAGGCGCCAGATGGTCACCAAGTTGGTGATGCAGATCAGCGCCTCGGCGAGGGTGCCACCGATGGAGCCGGCCAGCAGGTTGCTGACGATCCAGCAGAACGCCGCCGCGGCCAGCACCGCGCGCATGGCAATGCCGCGCAGCATGAACATGCCGTAGGTGCCCAGCAGCCCGGCCAGCAGAGCCGGCACGTCACGCGGACCGCTCCAGGTCAGGGCGGCGATCGCCAGGGTGGCGACCAGCATGGCGGCCATGATGGCGACATTGCCCGGATAGCGGCGCACCAGGGCGATGCGCAGCACGATCAGTGCCGAGATCCCCGCCGCCACCCAGCTCTGGAACAGCGCAAATTGGGCGGCAAATGCCACGTTGGCGATCAGCAGCAGTCCGAACAGCCGCTGGTCGCGTTTGCTGGCGAAGCCGATCACGCACAGCGCCAGCGCCACCAGGCTCACGCCTTGCCCCAACAGCTCTCTCAGGCCGATGACGTCCATTCACGGCTCCGATAGTGGAAATGACGCGCCAGGGTAGCATGAGCCCTGTGCGCGAAAGAGGGTGCCCCCGGACAGGCGATGCTCGAGCTATCCCCATCGAGCAGCGAGCCGCAACCCCCACCAACCCTGTGCTTTGCCGCCAGGGTACGATAGGATATTTAGCCAACGAACTATGAACTGGCTACTCCAGTCTCATGGCTTGCTGTTTCCTCGCTTCGGGCCGGCATCTTCCAGGGTGCCGGCCCGCCTGTCTGCCGGACACCCGGCATGGGTGGCGAATCATGCCGCCCTTGCTCGATCGGTCCGGAAGCCTCGGCGAATGAAGGAGAGCGCCCTTGCGCGATGATGTCCCTCAGGGCCAGCTGCCCCGAGTCGTGGGGTGTCGCCCATGACCCAGGTGGAGCGGCTCTTCGAACGCTACGGCCCCCGCTACCGGCTATGGGTCACCCTCACGGTGATGCTGGGGCTGGTGGCACTCGGCATGTCGATCACCATCGTCAACGTGGCGATTCCCTACATCAAGGGCGCCTTCGGCATGAGCGATTCCCAGGTCCAGTGGCTGTCCACCGGCTTTCTCGCCTCGACCACGGTGTCACTGCTGGTCGCCCCCTGGCTGGTGGCGGCCGTCGGCCAGCGCGCCACCTTCATGGGGCTGCTGCTGGTGTTCGTGGCCGCCTCGATCCTGGGCGGCCTGGGTGATGGCATGGCGGCGCTGATCGCCGCCCGCATCATCCAGGGCGCGATGACCGGGCTGATCCGACCGGTGGCCATGCAGGCGTTGTTCGCGGCCTATCCGCCCGAGGGACGCGGCATGGCGGTGGCCATGTACGGCATGTGCCTGGGGCTGCCGCTGACCCTGGCGACAGTGATCGGCGGCTGGCTGGTGGAGAACTTCACCTGGCGCTATGTGTTCTTCATCACCCTGCCGATCTGCCTGGCGGCGGTGGTCATGGGCTACTTCTTCCTCCCGCCCCGCGAGCAGAAGGGCCCGCGGCCGCCGTTCGACTGGGCCGGCGTGGTGGTGCTGTTCGCCGCGGTGTTCGCCGTGCTGGCGGCGCTCTCCAACGGCCAGCGCTGGGGCTGGGACGATCCGCGTGTCCCGCTGTTGACCCTGTTCTCGCTGGCCTGCGGCGCGTTCTTCGTGGCCTGGCAGCGACGCAGCGAACATCCGCTGCTCGACCTGGCGATCTTCCGCTATCGGCTGTTCGTGGTCGGCACCCTGGCGATGCTGCTGTTCGGCGGCTCCTTCTACGGCGTGATGTATCTGCTGCCGCAGTTCGTGCAGTCGGTGCTGCACTACAGCCCGGTCACCGCCGGCATGATCTTCGTGCCGTCGACGGCGGTGCTGGGCGTACTGGTGCCACTGGTCGGCTGGCTCAGCGATCGCTATCCGCCGCACTGGATCACCCTGCCGGGGCTGGCCTGCACGGTGTTCTCGGTGTGGCACATGGCGCAGATGGACTGGAACACTTCCTTCGCCTTCCTGGCGGGCAGCATGGCGATCATGGCCATCGGCATGGCCTCCTTTCCGCCCCCGACCCTGTCCAACGCCATCGCCGCGCTGCCGCTGCGCCTCACCGGCCACGGCTCGGGAGCGATCAACTTCGCCATGCAGCTGGGCGGAGCGCTCGGCACGGCGGGCCTGGTGATTCTGCTCGATCGGCAGACCGCCCAGCACGGCCACCACCTCAATGCCGGCGTCAACGCCGACAACGCCATGGCCTCGGGCCAACTCGGCGACTACGCCGACCTGGCCGCCCGCTTCGGCATCCCGGACACCCAGCAGCAGGCCGCGGCCGGCTACCTGATGGGCCGACTCGAGTCGGTTTGGGCGGCGATTCTCGCCTATCAGGACGGCTTCTGGCTGCTGGTGGGCAGCCTGATGGTGGTCGCCATCCCGTCGCTGCTGCTCAGTCGCTGGCGCCACGCCTGAGGCGTCGCCCATCATCCTTTCGTCAGTTCGAGGACCTTCAACATGGCATCGCCAACTCCGCAAGCCGCTTCCCGTCGCCTGCCCAGCGCGCCCCGCCTGGGACTGCTCATTCTGCTGGTCGTGGCCGGCCTGGCCTGGGCCGGCCTGGCGATCCATCACCGCCTGACCCATGTCAGCGCCCAGGATGCCCGGGTGATGGCCAACCAGGTGACCGTCAGCAGTCGCCTGGCGGGCTGGGTGACCGACTTCTCGATCACCGAGGGCGATACCCTGGCTCGCGACGACCGGGTAGCGCAGCTCTACAGCCGCCCCGACGAGACACAGCTGGCGACGCTTCAGGCCGGTGTGGCCGCTCGGCAGGCACGGCTCGATTACGAGCGCTCGCGGCTGTCGCTTGCCCAGGCGCAGTTCGAGGGCGGCCAGAACCTGACCCATCAGGAGCTGGAAGCCAGCCGTGCAGCCATGGACGCCGCCAACGCGCGCCTCGAACAGGCGCGAAAGGACTACGAACGCTCTAATTCACTGCTGGCCAACCACTCGGTCTCGCAGCAGCAGCGTGACGAAGACTACTACACCCTGCAGTCGGCCCAGGCGGAGTATCGCCAGGCCTCTCGGGAGGTCGAGGTCAGCCAGGCCCAGGCCGACAACGCCCGGGTCGGCTTCATCAGCGGCTCGCAGATGCCGCTGCCCAATCCCGACGTGATCCGCGCCCAGCTGGCGGTGGCCAACCAGGAGCTGGCCCAGGCCCGTTCACGACTGGCACAGCAGCAGCTGCGCCTCGACGACCTGCGCGTGCCGAGCCCGATCGACGGCGTGGTCAACAAGACGCTGGTCGACGAGGGCGAGTTCATCGCCGCCGGCCAGCCGATCCTGATGATGCACGACCCCGACAAGCTGTGGGTCGAGGCCAATATCAAGGAAACCGATATCGGCGAACTGCGCGTCGGCCAGCCGGTCGACATCACCGTCGACGCCTTTCCCGACGATGCCTTCCATGGCCATGTCACGGTCATCGGGCGCGCGGCCACCAGTCAGTTCGCGCTGCTGCCGGACCCCAACCCCTCCGGCAACTTCACCAAGATCACCCAGCGCCTGCCGGTGCGGATCGCCCTTGACGACGGTCCCACCGAGCTGATCGGCCCTGGCATGATGGTCGAGGTGGACATCGACGTCAGCGACCAGGGACAGCGCCACTCCTGATCTCCCCTCTCGGCTCGTCTCTCCCGCCACGCGCCCCCTCACCTACCGTGGCGGGCCCACCCGCGCCTGCGCATGGACACCATGACGAGCCCATGGACGGGTGATACTGCCCGGCTCTTCCCCACGCTATCCGTGAGTGGCTTCGGTTCGTAGCATGCCTTCAGTTCATGTCAGAGTGGCCGATAGTCGACACGGCGCCGTCGCTCAACGACCAGTCAGCCGTGCCGACAGGGCAAGACGGAACTCCTCCCGCCAGGCCGTGGCCTGGGCATCCGGGTCATCGGGGAAACGCCCCAGCTCGACCGCCAACTCGAAGAATCCCGCCCGAGGCAGCCCCTCGCCCTGACGGCTGACCACCAGGGCCGCGAGAAAGGGACGCCCCTCGCGGGCGTCTTCGCGCATCAGCGCCTCCAGCGCCAAGGCGACGCGGCGGATGGTGCGTGGCGGCGTGAGCTCGAGGGCCTCGGCGAGCTGCTGATAGGTCATCGGCAGCACGGCTTCGGGAGCCATCTCGAGCTGACGGCGAACACGACGGGCCAGTTCGTCGGCAAGGGGGTCGGTCATGCGGGCTTCCTGGGAAAACGGTTAGGCACCGATGATGCCGACAAGGTGCCAGAACGTCGAGGACACGCCAAATACTTGTACAAGAACAGTACAAAAACGATACTTGGCAACGAAATACATCTGTCTGCCATCCCTTTTCCCCTGCCCGGGCCGAGTGGTGGCACATCGCCGGGGAACCACCATGGCACACTGTGCACGGGTCACGGGCCACTGCCGTCGCTGCGAGGGAGCGCTGCCCTTCGACTTCACAATGGCCTTTCAGCCCATCGTCGACGTCGAGCATCGGCGCATCCACGCCTATGAAGCGTTGGTGCGCGGCCCCGGTGGGGAGCCGGCCGGCCAAGTGTTGGACCGCGTCACCGATGTAGAGCTCTACCGGTTTGATCAGGCCTGTCGGGTCAGGGCCATCGAGCAAGCCAGTCGGCTAGGCATGCGGGAGTCGCTGTCGATCAACTTCCTGCCCAACGCCGTCTACGAACCCGAGGCCTGCCTGGCGGCCACCCTCGAGGTCTCGCACCGGGTCGGCTGGCCGCCCGAGAAGCTGATCTTCGAGATCGTCGAGTCGGAGCGCATCAGTGACCGGGACCACCTGATGGCCATCATTACCGCCTACCGGCGACGCGGGTTTCGCGTCGCCCTGGACGACTTCGGCACCGGCCACGCCAACCTGGACATGCTGGCCGACCTGCACCCGGACAAGCTCAAGCTGGACCGGCGCCTGATCGAGGACTGCCATCGGGATCCACGGCGCCAGGCGCTGATCGAGGCCACGGTGACCCTGGCACGCCGGCTCGGCCTGACGCTGATCGCAGAGGGCGTGGAAACCGCGGCGGAGGCTTGCTGGCTGCTAGAGGCCGGCATCGGGCTCCAACAGGGCTACTATTTCGCCCGGCCGGCACTGGATGCCCTGGCGACGGTCCCAGCGGAACGCTTCGAGGCGCTCCACGCCGCCCCACTGTCCAGGAGGGATGCCGCATGCCGCTGACCTTGACCGGGCCCGACGACATTCCCCGACTGATCCAGGCGGCACCGATCGGCATCTCCATCACCGATGCCACGGGCCGCTACGAGATGGTCAATCCCGCCTACTGCGACTTCTACGGCTATGCGGAACAGGAACTGCTGGGCCAGCCCTTCACCATGATGGTGCCGAGTGAGCAGCGTGGACAACTGCTCGAGATGCATCAGCGGCTGATCCGCGGTGAGGAAGACCTGGCTCGACGCCAGGAGTGGGAGGTAAGACGCAAGAACGGTGAGCGGCGCACCATCATCGCCGAGGCCGCGCGCCTCTTCGACGATGCCGGCGAAGCGAAGAAGGTCACCTTCGTCACCGACATCACCGAGCGCAAGGCCCTGGAACGCCGGCTCGATTACCTGGCCCGTCACGACGAGCTTACCGGCCTGCTCAATCGCCGCGCCGGACTGGCCCGCCTGGAGGAGGAGATCGCTCGCCATCGGCGGCTCGGCGGCGCCCTATGCGTCGCAATTTGCGACCTGGATCATTTCAAGCAGGTCAACGACCGATACGGCCATACCGCAGGCGACGAGGCCCTGCAGGGCGCCGCCGACGCACTACTGCACGGGCTGCGCCACTATGACGTGCTGGCCCGCCTCGGCGGAGAGGAGTTCCTGGTGATCCTGCCTGGGGTGACCCGGCCGGATGCCGAAACCAGTCTGGAACGACTGCGCTGCGAGCTGCCGACGAAGCCGTTGGCCAGGCCGGGGCTCCGCCTGACCTTTTCGGCCGGTGTCGCGGCATTGGCCGGCAACGAAGCCAGCCATGCCCTGCTGGAACGTGCCGACCGCGCGCTCTATCGCGCCAAGGCCGCGGGACGCAACCGCATTCGGGCAGCCCAGGACGGCTGAACCGGCCTCGCGCCGCTCAGCTCAGTGCCTCGGAGATTGCCCGCTCGCCGTCCAGCAGAAGGAACTCGCGGCCCGACAGGCCATGCGCCTGCACCAGGTGCAGCAACGCCTCGGCCACGTTGGCCCGGGACACGGTGTTCTCGCCCCCGGTCTCGGTCAGTGAGGTCGCCACGCGACGGGTGGCCGGCTCGTCGATCAGGCGCCCCGGCTTGAGGATCGTCCAGGGCACGCCGGAGGCCTTGAGATAGGCGTCGGCGGCCAGCTTGGCGGCCATGTAGGGGCGCAGCTTCTCGGGCGCCGCCTGGGGATCCTCGGCGCGCAGGGCGCTGACCATCACGAAGCGCGCGAGCCCCCGCTCGGCCGCCAGGTCAACGGCCCGCATGGCGCCGTAGAGATCGATCAGCAGGGTCTTGTCGGGGCCGGTATGGGGTCCGGAACCGGCGGTGAACGCCAGCTGGTCGCAGCCCTCGAGGGCATGGGCGAAATCGCCTTCCAGGTCGGCGACAACGCTCGGGATGCCACGCTCTTCGAACCAGGCGCGCTGGGTCTCGCCTCGCACCATGGCCCTGATGGGCTCCCCGGCCGCCTGGGCCAGCTCGCAGAACTGCCGGCCGATCTGGCCGTTGGCACCGATCACCAGTGTCGTCATGAGATCTCCTCGTGGGGATGACTGCCTTCACTGCATGCGGGCCGGTAGCGCGAAGTTCAAGGGCGCAAGGAGCGCATCGGCCGCGATGCGCGCTTCAGAGCGCCACCACCGGCACCGGTAACGGGCTGGCCCCGCGCTCTGCGGTGGCGTAACCTGCCACGTCATTTCACGAACCCCATGATGAAGGAGCGGCGCCTTGCACCCCGAGGACCTGCAACGCCTGGTCACCCTGCGCATGCCCTTCGGCAAGCACGCGGGCACCCTGATCGCCGACCTGCCCGGCCCCTACCTGGCCTGGTTCGCTCGCGAAGGCTTTCCGGAGGGCCAGATCGGCTGGCTGCTGGCGCTGATGCACGAGATCGATCACAACGGTCTCAATGAGCTCCTCGAGCCGCTCCGGCATCAAGACTGAACGTCGACCGACGAGGTGATCATGCTGCGCATCTCCAACACCGTGGAGCTCCCCGATCACGAGATCGAGATCCATCAGATTCGCGCCCAGGGCGCCGGCGGGCAGAACGTCAACAAGGTCGCCTCGGCGGTGCACCTGCGCTTCGACATTCGTGCCTCCAGCCTGCCGGACTTCTACAAGGAACGCCTGCTGGCGCTCTCCGACCAGCGCATCAGCAAGGACGGAGTGATCGTCATCAAGGCTCAGGAACATCGGACCCTGGAGCTCAACAAGGAGGATGCGCTGAACCGGCTTCGCGAACTGATCCGCCAGGCCATCCGCCAGCGCAAGACCCGCAAGCCGACTCGCCCGACCAAGGCGTCCCAGCGCCGACGAGTCGACAAGAAGGTCAAGAAGGGCAAGACCAAGGCACTGCGCGGCAAGGTACGGCCCTGAGCGCCGCCGGCCTTGGCGTCCTGCCCTGCCTCGCGGCGGCGAAGCGTGGATATCGCTGGATTGAATATCAGGCATCTCCGGTAAGACAATGAGGGGCGTCGCTGCTCGCCGGTCCCCTTTCGCTGCCGGGGACGGCGTGCACGTTCCTTCCCTGACACGCGCGAGGCAGGCCCATTGAGATTCTTCATGCTCGTGCTCGCTTGCCTCGCCCCCCTTTGCCTGTCATCACCGACGGCCGCGGATGCCTCGGCACCGATCCACGTCAGGTTCGTGAACCCCGGCTTCGCTTCCGGAGGCTTCTGGCGCTCGGTCAGCGAGACCATGCGCGCCGCGGCCGAGCAGCTCGGACTGTCGCTGGAGATCAGCTACGGCGAACGGGAATGGCCGCGCATGCGGGCCAACGCCGAGGCCGCCATCGCCTCGCCTTCACCGCCCGACTACCTGATCCTGGTCAACGAGCACGGCCAGGCCGCCGACCTGGTGCGGGCCGCCGATGCGCGCGGCGTTCCGACCCTGCTGCTGCTCAACACCCTGACCGATCGACAGGTGGCACGCGTCGGACGAGCGGGCCAGGAATTGCCCTGCTGGCTGGGCAGCCTCACCCCGGACAACGAGCGCGCCGGCCACGAGATGGCCACGGCGCTGTTCGATGCCGCCCGCGGTCTCTCGCCCCAGCCGGGTCGCATCGCACTGATGACGCTGGCCGGCGACGTTGCCACTCCGGCCTCCCAGGCGCGGCTGGCCGGCCTGGATCGAGCGCTGGCGGCCGCCCCGGACGTCGACGAGCGGCGCCGCCTGGTGGTCGACTGGTCCTACGACGAGGCCTATCGTCGCATCGATACCTGGCTGAGCACGCAGCGCCGCTTCGATGCCATCTGGGCGGCCAACGACCCCATCGCGCTCGGTGCCATGGCGGCGGCCGAGCGGCATGGCTTGATGGCGGGGCGGGACTATGCGGTGGTCGGCATGAACTGGTCCACCGCCGCCCTGGCACGGGTCAACGACGGCGAGATGACGCTCACCCACGGCGGCCATTTCCTGGCCGGCGCCTGGGCGATGGTACTGCTGCATGACCTGCACCATGGCATCCCGATCACCGCCGAGACGACGCAGCTGCACTTCCCCATGGCCGCGCTGCGCGCGCCGATCCCCGGTGCCTTGCAAGAGATCCTGACGCAACGACAGTGGTCGCGGATCGACTTCCGGCGCTTCAGCCGCTACCACCATCCCGAGCGCACCGGCTACGACTTCTCGCTGGCGGCCCTGCAGGCGGCCATTCGCCCCCTGGAGGCCGCGGATGACTAGGCGACTGGCCCGCAGGCTGCGGGCGGCATTCGGCAGCCGACTGGCCCGTCGCCAGGTGCGCCTGGTACTGGTCGTGGCACTGGCCGCGGGTTGGCTGCTGTCCGCGATGCAGATCGTGATCGACTATCGAAACGACCGGCGGGCGCAGCAGGAGACGCTGGACCAGCTGGTGGCCACCACCCTGAGCACTGCCGCCACCGCCGCCTGGCAGTTGGACGGCCATCTGGCAAGGGTGATGTGCGAGGGCATGACCGCCCATCCTGCCATCCACGGATGCCGCTTGAGACTGCCCGGCGAGATCCTGCTGGGCGACACCCGGGTAGACAGGCCCGCCACCTGGCTGCCGTTCGGCTCGGGGCTGTTCGGCGGAGAACGACGACTCGAACTGCCGCTGCATCACCAGGGCCAGTCACCCATCGGCACCCTGGTGCTCGAGATCAGTCCGGCAAGTGCCATCAATGGCTTCGCCACCCGCATGCTGGCGACCCTGCTGACCGGTACTCTCCGCGCCCTGGTCCTGGCGCTGGTGCTGTTCGCCGTGTTCCACGCACTGACCATTCGGCCGATTAGTCGGCTGTCGCGCTTGCTGGACGAAGCCGACGATCGTGACTTCGCAGCAGACCGGTGTCCGCCGCCCCGCTATCGTCACGATGACGAGATCCTCACCCTCGAGAGGGCCGCCCGCTCGCTGATGCAGCGGCTGGCGTCACGGGTCGAGGAATTACGCAGCGCCAAGCAGGCCCTCGAGGAAACCAATCGCCATCAGGAGCAGCGGATCCTCGAGCGCACGCTGGAGCTGGAGCAAACCATGCAGGCCATGAGGCAGCAGGCCTACAGCGATTCGCTTACCGGCCTGGACAACCGCCGGGCCTTCTTCGAGGCCGCGCCGCGCTACCTCGAGCACTGGCACCGCTACGGTGAACGCTTCGCGCTGATCCTGGTCGACGTGGACGACTTCAAGGCCATCAACGACCGGCTCGGGCACGACCTGGGCGACCGGGTCCTGCGAGCGCTCGCCGAGCTGCTCAAGCGATCGCGACGCCAGGGCGACCTCATCGCCCGTTTCGGCGGCGAGGAGTTCATCGGCCTGATCAAGGTCGCCACACGGCAAGAGGCCCTGGAAGCCGCCGAGCGGCTCCGCGGCGAAGTGACCGAGTTGGTAGTCAAGGGCCTTCCCTGGACACTGACGGTCAGCATCGGGGTGACGCTGGTGACGTCGGACGACACCGCCATCGACGGCCTGGTCACCCGGGCCGATCGCGCCCTGTACTGTGCCAAGCGCAGCGGTCGTGACCGGGTCAGCGACGACGACCGTCGACGGGAGCTGTCGCCTGAGAAATGAGTCTCGGCAGTCCTTCGCTCAGCGGAAAGTGTCGCAGACGGCGGTCTGAGCCGAAGGATCGTGGTGCTCGGTATGGGTCACCGGGCCGCCGGTGGGTTGGATGGGCACGCTCCACTGATGGTCGTGCTGCATGTCGTCACAGTTGCCGGCGGTGCCGCCGCCGAAGTTGGAGTCGATCCAGTAGTGCACGGCGTAGCTGCCGTCGTCCGTGAGCGCCCCTGGAAAGGTGAAGGTGAAGCTCGGATCGGCATCGGCCGAGACCTCGCCGGTTTCCACCGCGATGGTATCGCCGCTGGCGGTGTCCACCAGTGCCGCCTGGATCGGCATGCCGCCGTGGGGCCCCTGGAAGCTGGCATCGCCCTGGAAGGTCAGATCCTGACCGTCTGCGGCGAGGGCCGAACCGGCCACCAGCGAAAGCGCCAGCAGCAGACTGCGACCCAGCCTGGCGGTGAGTGGCGTCGTGTTCATGGTGCGATATCTCCCAACGAAGCTAGGAAAGGAACGAGACCCGAGGGTCTGCCCACCAGCATAGCGTCCTCCCCGTGCGCTCGCCGAATCTATCCCGACGGGCCGGAACGCACGAGTTCGGCGACCAGATAGCGACAGCCCTCGGGCGCTGCCTCTCCCGGTGGCAAGGCCGCTTCGGCGAAGCCCAGCCGCCGGTAGAGCGAGATCGCGGGATTGTCGGGAAACACGAACAGCGAGCAGTGCTCGACGCCCAGTGACGCCTGCCCGACCCGTGCCAGGCGACGAACCAGCTCTCCACCCAGGCCCCGACCGCGAGCCTCGGGGGCAATGGCAAGCCGCATCAGGTGGCAGCGACCCCAGCGTTCGGCGTGCTGACCGACGCCCAGCAGCTCACCCCCCTCGCCCAGCAGACCGAAACTCGCCAGTTCGTCGAAACCCAGGTCTTCCCGGAAGCTCTGCGCCGTGAACGGGTAGCGAAAGGCCGGGCCACCCCAGCGCCGACAGCTGGCGGCATCGGGGAACCAGCCTTGCAGCGTATTCAGCCGAGACGCCTCGAGCGGGCGAAGAACCCGGGTCTTTTGATTCGGCATAGCTTATATTTCCTTGCGTTCTTTCGCGTCCCGAACCGCCCGGCAGCGGTGAAAGACTCGACGGCGCCAGAAAATTAAAACGATCGTTTGCATTTCGTCCGCGTTCGACTAGGATTGTTTTCGAACACCGTTTCCAAACCTCCAGGGAAGGAGCCTACATCGTGTCATCCACCGCCCGTCCAAGCCACCGTGAGGTCAACCCATGACCACCGATGCGCTGCTGGTCCAGGTCCTGCTCTACGTCTTCCTGCCGCTCTGGGGCATCGCCGGCTTCATCGACTGGTGCTGCCACCGTGCGACCCGCATAGAGGCCACCTCGGGGCTCAAGGAGTCGCTGGTCCATTCGCTGATGGGCCTCCAGGTCGGCATTCCGATCCTTCTGTGCCTGCTCTTCGAAGTCAACGTGCTGGTGCTGCTGATCTGCCTGGCGGCCTGGGTGCTGCACGAGCTGGTCGCCCACTGGGACGTGCACTACGCCGCCCCGCGCCGACACATCAGCATCTGGGAGATGCACGCCCACAACTACCTGGCCAGCCTGCCGCTCTACATGCTGGCGCTGATCGCGGTGATCAACGGCCCGACGGTGGCGGACCTGCTGACCCTGGACTGGGCCGGCCAACTGTCGCTGGTACCGCTGGAAACGCCCCACGGCGGCGCCGGCTACCTGCCCGGCTATCTCGCTTTCATGGCGGTACTGGCGGTGTTCCCCTACGCAGAGGAGAATCTGCGCTGCTTGGTCTTCGCCCTGAAGCGCCGGAGGTCGGCATGAGCGTCTACATCACCAGCACCGGCCACCACCTGCCCGGCGAACCGGTGGACAACGAACGCATCGAGGAAGTGCTGGGCCTTGTCCACGGCAAGCCCAGCCGGCTCAAACGGCGCATCCTCGAGGCCAACGGCATCCAGACGCGCCACTACGCCATCGACGCCGAGCATCGCACCACCGTCAGCAACGCCGAGATGGCGGCCCTGGCCGGCCGCGACTGCCTGGACCAAGGCTACGTGCCCGACGCCCGGGTCGACATGCTCAGCGTGGCCACCAGCCAGGGCGACCTGGTGCTGCCGGGCTTCGGCAGCATGGTCCAGGCCGAGCTGGGCCTGCCGAGCCTGGAACTGCAGACCAGCCACGGCATCTGTTCGAGCAGCATGATGGCGCTGAAGGCGGCCTGGACGGCGATCCGCGCCGGCGAGCACGGCAATGCCCTGGTGGTCGCCAGCGAGCTGGCCTCGCGGCTGTTCAAGGCCAGCCGATTCGAGGCCGCCGGGGCCACGCCGGACTTCAATGCCGAGTTCCTGCGCTGGATGCTCTCCGACGGCGCCGGCGCCCTGCTGCTGGAGGACCGGCCGCGCGGCCTGAGCTTCCGCATCGACTGGATCCGCGGCGTGTCCCACGCCGATGCCTTTCCGGTGTGCATGAGCGTGGGCCGGCCCAACGGCCAGGGGCGCCATTCGAGCTGGCAGGACTACCCCACCTATGGCGAGGCGGAGGCCGACGGCGCGCTGTTGATCCGCCAGGACGTGCGGCTGCTCGACCACCTGGTGAAGCTCGGCGTCGACGGCCTGCTGCGGCTGATCGACGAGAGCCGGGTAAAGGTCGACGAGGTCGACCACCTGCTGTGCCACTACTCCTCGCACCACTTCCGCGGCCAGATCTACGACATGCTCACCCAGGCCGGCGCCGCCATTCCCGAGGAAAAGTGGTACACCAACCTCTACACCCGCGGTAACACCGGCTGCGCCTCGCTGTTCATCATGCTCGACGAGTTCCGCCGCACCCGTGAGCTCGCCGAAGGCGAGACCCTGCTGTGCTTCGTGCCCGAGAGCGGGCGCTTCAACAACGTCTACATGCACCTCACCGTGGTCAGGGAGGCCACCTCATGAGCGACAAGGTCACTACCCTCGAGGGCCAGGCCTGCCTGCAGGGCCTGATGCGCGTCTGGTTCGACTTCGAGCGCCAGCTGAGCCGTGTGCCGATCCTCCAGCGCCTGGAACGCGATCGCTTCACCGACGACGACTATCGCCGACTGCTGTGCCATCTGCGCCAGCAGGTGATCGAGGGCGCACGCTGGATCACCCGCGGCGCCTCGAGCTTCGAGCGCGACTTCGCCGACGTACGCTCGATGGTGATCGAGCACGCCCGAGAGGAACACCGCGACTATGAAATGCTGGAGGCCGACTACGTGGCGGCCGGCGGCGAGCGCCAGACGATCATCGACGCCGAGCGCAACGCCGGCAGCGAGGCGCTGCACGCCTTCATGATGTATCGCGCCGGCCAGCCCAACCCCGTCGATCTGATCGGCGCCATGTGGATCATCGAGGGGCTCGGCCACAAGATGGCCGACGACTGGGCCCGGCGCATCGATGCGGCCATCGGCGGCGACGGTGGCGCCACGCGCTTCATGCGCTATCACGGAGCCAACGACGACGCCCACCTGGACAAGCTCTACGCGCTGCTCGACCGGGTCTGCCGCGGCGAGGCCGAGCGCCGCGCCATCCTGCGCACCGCCCGGGTGGTGGCGCGGCTGTATGCCCTGCAGCTCGAGGAGATCGATCATGAGCCGGCGTAGCCCCTTCTTGCGCGCCCTGGAGGCCGACGACACCCTGCCCATCGAGCGCGAGGCGCTGACGCTGTGGCTCGACGACATGCAGCGCCCCACCCGCTGGTCGCTGCGCCCGCTGCTGCAGCTGGTGCTGGGCGCGCTGCTGCACCTGACCTGGTTCTTCAAGCGCCTGCCGCTGCCCCAGTTCCGCGCCCACGGCCTGCTGCAGCGGCTGATCTGCTGGTTCTGCCGCCACGTGGTCAGCCCCGAGGCCAACCTGTTGATCCTGCGCCACTACGCTACCGAGTCCAACGTGATCAATTTCCTGATCGACAACGGTGCCGCCGGGAAGGTCGAGCCGTTGGCGCTGTATCCGCGACGCATCGAGGACATGCTGACGGAGAGCTTCGTCGACCACGACCAGGAGCTGTTCCGGGCCTTCGCCGAGCTTGGCGAGCGCGGCCAGGACAGCGCGCCGCGGCCGCCGGAGGCGCTGCGCTGGGACCACTGGCGGCCGCTGGACATGGCCGAATTCACGGTCGAGCGCCGGCGCACCCAGGTGCTCGACTTCGAGAGCGCCCACGTGCTGTTCATGTGCCTGTTCTGTCTCTTGCTGACCCGCGAGGAGTACCGCGACGCCATCAACGGTTTCAACTTGGACCAGTCCATCGCGCTGCGCATCGGCCGGATGATCGACGACCCGAGCCTCGCCGAGCTGGCCTACAACAAGTATCCGCATTACCTGGTCGGGCCGTGGAACCTCAGTCAGCGCTTCCTGATGCACGGCTTCTTCACCGAGCACCTCTACGCCCGCCTGGAGGGCCTGCGCCGGGAGACCACCTCGGCGTGACTTTCCGGGGGGGCTGAGTACTATGGCCGGGTGCGCCATGCACCATGACTTGAAAAAAATTGCAGGGAACAGAACTATGCTGTCGTCAACTCATTGCCGGGCCGCCATCGTGGCCCTTCCGCTGCTGTGCCTCGCTACCGGCGTCCAGGCCCTGGACTGGGAGGCGGCTCCCACCTACGGCACGGTGAACCTCAACTCCGGCTTCCAGCCCGACCCCTACGTGACCTCGCTTTCCGCCGGCGGCAGCCGCTCGGCCGACGAGGCCGGTGCCAACTGCAGCGGCTACGTCAGCGACAAGCCCGACCTGGACCTCAACTACGAGGCCGGACAGTACACCCTGAGCATCTACGCCGAGGCCCAGGAAGACATCACCCTGGTGGTCTACGACGCCGCGGGCAACTGGCACTGCAACGACGACTTCTCCACGGCGGCCGGCACCAACCCGGGGATCAAGTGGAGCAACCCGCCTTCGGGCAATTACAACATCTGGATCGGCACCTACGCCTCGGGTGGCCTGCCGGAAGCGACCCTCTATATCTCCGAGGCCGATCCCTCCTGGGGCAGCGGCGGCGGCACGACCGCCGGGAGCGACGATACCGGTATCGAATGGGGCGACAACACCAGCCAGTGGGCCAACGACGGCGAGTGCGACGATCCGCGCTTCGGCGGGCCTGGCGTGCACTCGATCAACCTCGACGAAGACCGCTATCACGATGCCAACGACTGCCGCTCGCTGCATGAGCAGGGGCAGATCTACCTGAAATAGCCCTCGGCGCGCGCCGCCAGCGCGCCCCGTTCCTGCCTGGCGCCGGCCACTCGGTCGGCGCCAGGCCTTCCCTCCTAGTGGTGGCGCTTCACCCGCCAGATCCGCCAGGCCAGCGCGGCAATCGCCAGGACCGCCAGCGGGCCGAAAATCGCGACGGCACGACGCGGAGCGATGGGCATGCCCAACGCCTCGAGGCTGTGCAGCGCCAGTTCGATCAGGCTGAAGATGTAGTAGCTGATGACGATGATCGACAGGCCCTCGACGGCCTTCTGGATCTTCAACTGGCTGCTGGTGCGCTCGTTGAGGCTGCGCAGCATCTCGACGTTCTGCTCCTCGATCTCGACCTGGGCGCGAGTCCGCAGCAGGTCGTTGAGGCGGGCCACGTTTTCGGCCAGCCGCTCCTGGCGACGATCCACCGCAGCGCAGTAGCGCACCGTGGGCTGGAAGCGGCGCATCAGAAAGATACCCAGCCGCTGGCAGTCGCCGACCCGAGTCTCACGCAGCTCCTCGACCCGGGCGAAGACGATTCGCGCATAGGCGTCCGTGGCGGCGAAACGATGTCGGCTACGCGCGCCGCTGCGCTCGAGCCGCGCCGACAGCGAGGCGATCGCCGCCAGCAAGGGGCGCGGCCCCTCGGGACGGTCTTCGGCGTTGCGGTCGGAGAGTTCGCCCAGCTCCGCCTCGAAGGTCGCCAGCTCGGTGCCAAGCGCCTTGGCCTGAGGCAGCGCCAGGGAGGCCATCATGCGATAGGTCTCGATCTCCAGCAGCCGCCGAGCGATACGTCCGAGGCGGAAGTCGTTGAGGGCTCGATTGACGATCAGCAGCCGGTTGACGCCACCCTCGTCGAGGCGAAAATCGCTCCAGGCCGTGGCGTCACCGCCAGCGACCCGCGAGCCGGCGGGATCGCGAAAGCCATAGTGGGCGGTGTCACCGGCCCAGCTCTCCTCGGTCTCGATCCGGATCAGGGTGGCATTGATCAGCGCCTCGTGATGGTTCGAGGCGATCTCGGCCAGCCGGGGCGGCGGCGTGGGCCACAGCGGATCGCCGTCGGCGATCGGCACCATCAGCGTCAGGGTGAAGAACTCGGTATGACGCTCCCACTTCAGCACTTGGCCGCCGTCGAGGGTGAGGATGCCCTGGACGGCGTCGAGCGCCGGGGAGGTACCGGTCAGCTCGCACAGCCGATGGACGATGCCGTCACAGACGCCGTCGGTGTCGAGGAAGGCATAGTGGTGGAGGTGAGCCGGCCCGGCGAAGTAGATCGAGGGCCGGGCATGCAGCTCGTTGTGCAGTTGTTCGCGCTGGGGATGCATGGTCAGGGGCTTGATCAGAGTGGAAGCCTCCGAGACTACGGGGCTGGGCGCCGACGTCCACCCTGCAGCGCTGCATGAGCCATCGCCGAATGGCCGAAGCTGGAGACCATAACATCATGGAATCATGGGGTTAGCCTCCGAAGCGAGAACGCGAGCAGCGTGAGAGCCGCTCACGCTGCGTCACTATGCCCTACCCCGGCGCCACGGTCACAGCCATTTGACGCGCCGGAACCACCATAGCAGGCCGCCGCCAATCGCCAGCATCACGCCCATCACGATGAAGTAGCCGTAGCGGTAGGCGAGCTCGGGCATATGGCTGAAGTTCATGCCATAGATACCGGCGATGAAGGTCAACGGCACGAAGATGGCGGTAATCACCGTCAGCACCCGCATGGTCTGGTTGAGCTGGTGCGACGACAGCGACAGGTAGCCGTCGATCAGGTCGCCGCAGATGTCGTAGTACATCTGCGTCAGGCTGTGCAGGCGTTCGAAGCGCTCGTGCACGTCGTTGATGGCGTGCAGCGTTTCCTCGTTGCCACGCGGCAGATGGGCATAGTCGTAGGCGGTAAGCTCCTGGGTGATGCCCAGGTGATAGTTGAATACCCGGCGCATCTTCACCAGCCGGGAGCGATAGCCGATCACCCGGCGCATCAGGGCATCGCTGCCGTCCTCGATCAGGGCGTCCTCCAGGTCGCTCAGCTCGTTCTCGAAGGCCAGCAGGCTGTCCAGATAGTAACCGGCAGAGGCATACATGACCCGCAGCGCCACGTATTCCGGCGAGCGCGCCAGCAGATGGCCGGCATCCTGGGCCATCAACCGGTCGATGCTCAGTGCCAGCCCGGGGTGCAGGCTGATCAGGAACCGTTCACCGAGGAAGAAGGCGATTCGCTGGGGCTGGTAGGCAAGATCGGCGTCGAAGGAGGAGATGCCGCGATAGAGGATCAAGGTATGGTCCTCGAACTCCTCGATCTTGGGTGGATGGCGGTCGCGATGGGCATCATCGATGGCCAACGGATGACAGCCGAAGGCCTCCAGCAAGGCCCGCTCGGCGGCCAGGGGCTCGCCCTGCAGGTCGATCCAGATGTGGCTTTGCGGCTCTGCCCGCCAGCGCTCGATCAAGGATTCGTCGCCTTGGGCAAGGCGGCCCGCGGCATCCACCAGCAGCGTGCGTATCATCGAGTGGTCATCCTGTACCGGGACAATGGGAGGCATCATGCGGCAAAGCCCACCGCCTTGCCCACCCCCGAGCCAATGGAGACCAAATGACCGATACATCACGACGACCCGGCGAGGTCTTCCGCGCCTTCCTGCTGCTGGGCCTGAGCGCTTTCGGCGGGCCCATCGCCCATCTCGGCTACTTCCGCCAGGAGTTCGTGATCCGGCGCCGCTGGCTCGACGAGCACGCCTATGCCGACCTGGTGGCGCTGTGCCAGTTCCTGCCGGGGCCTGCCAGCAGCCAGGTGGGATTCGCCCTGGGGCTGATGCGCGCCGGCCCCCTCGGCGGACTGGCCGCCTGGACGGCCTTCACGCTGCCATCGGCCCTGCTGCTGATGGGCTTCGCGCTGGGAGCGGCGAGCCTGTCGGGCCCTCTGGGCAGCGGGCTGCTGCACGGCCTCAAGGTGGTGGCGGTGGCGATCATCGCCCACGCGGTGTGGGGCATGGCCCGAACCCTCTGCCCCGATAGGGTCCGGGCCACGATCGCCGTGGGGGCCGCCCTGCTGGTCATCGCCGCCGGCGACGCGGGCAGTCAGGTGATGGCCATCGCCCTCGGAGGCCTGATCGGGCTGGCCGCCTGCCGGGAGGCCGGCCGCGTGTCGCCCGCGGCGTTGGACTTCGCCGTCTCTAGACGCGCAGGGCTGGCGTGCCTGGCAGTGTTCACGTTGCTGCTGGCGGGCCTTCCCTTGCTGGTGATGGCCGGTGCTGGCCAGGGCGTGGCGCTGTTCGATGCCTTCTATCGGTCGGGGGCACTGGTGTTCGGTGGTGGGCACGTCGTGCTGCCGCTGCTGGAGGCCGAGGTCGTGCGCACCGGCTGGCTGAGCGCCGATACCTTCCTGGCCGGCTACGGAGCGGCGCAGGCGGTCCCGGGCCCCTTGTTCACCTTCGCCGCCTATCTGGGCATGACGACGGGCGGCGTGACGGGGGCACTGCTGGCCCTGGTGGCGATCTTCCTGCCGGGTCTGCTGCTGCTGGTGGGCATCGTGCCGTTCTGGAACCGCTTGCGGACTCGGCCCGGGGTCCAGGCGCTGATGCGCGGCGCCAATGCCGCCGTGGTGGGTCTGCTGGGGGCAACCCTCTACCAGCCGGTGTGGACGAGCGCCATCCTGGGGCCGGCAGAGTTCGCCCTGGCACTGGCCGGCTTCGCCTTGCTGTCGGTGTGGCAGCGCCCGGCCTGGACGGTAGTGCTGGTCTGCGGCCTGGGCGGCATGCTGCTGGGCCTGCCCTCGACGCCCTGACGCCATGGCCGCCCAGGCGGGCGGTCATCGGCAGGCCGCGAGGCCCGGCAAAGCCCGCCAGGGTTCAGGCGTCGGCCTCGTGGGCGGCCTTGAGGCGATAGAATTCCTCGACCACGGCATCCATGGCGCCCGCGTCATAGTCGCACAGCCCGCTGACCACCAGCTTCTTGGAACCGGTGCCGACCTCCTCGCCGCCGGCGCGGATGCGGAACTCGAGCAGCACGTCGCCACGCTTGCCGGCTACCTCCAGGGAGGCATCGATCAGTTCCAGGCCAGGCTCGATGCCGTTCAGGCGCTCGAGCGAGAACCCCATGCTGTCGTAGATCACCAGCGGGCGCTTGGGGTTGAACATCACGCCCTTGTCTTCCATCAACGGCTTCAGGTAGTGCGGGAAATTCTTGCCCGAGAAGGCCACATAGCAGCGAGTGAAGGCCTCCACCACCGACTCGTCATGGGTCGTGTTACCACCGCGCTCCACCTCGAGATAGCACTTGCCGCCGTCGTCTCGCACCCGAATGCGACCGTCATCGTCCTCGACGAAGTCCAGCGGCACGCCGGCACCGACCATGCTCAAGAAGCGGAAGGTCATGTGCTGGGAGAGTCCGAAGCGCGCCAGTACCAGGGCGAAAAGCAGGTCGCCGGGCACGCAGAAACGCCGCGCATCCGGGTTGTGGATGGGGTTGAAGTCACCGGCGACGCGCTTGGCGAAGCGGCTCGCCTGCTCTGACGAGATGCAGAGTCGCGAACCCGCGCGCGAGTGGTAATCATCGAGAAACATGCGTCTAGAGCCTGCCCTGAAGTCGTTGGCGATGCGTATCTGGTCACGGCCGAAGCCGGGGGAGGCCAGATGATGCCACAAAATTGCCTGGTTCGGGCGGCCGATCCTCCCATAGTGCATCGTCGTTAGCGTTGATCCAAGCCCATGTCCCCCTACCAAAGGGGCAAGCGCATCAGCGCTTTGGCTGAGTACGCTGATGCTAGTGTTCAGGTGAATCGGATGCTTTCGCCCACTTCTCTGCCACGGATGATCGACGCCATGCTGACCCTCTGTCGCTTTCCCCACCGGACCCGGCATCTCACAGGACGACCCGGCATCCTTCTCCCGCTCCTGGGGCTGGCCCTGCTGACGCTTCCCGCCTCGCCCGCCCTCGCCGCCGCCGGCGAGATCGATCTGACGCAATCCTTCGTCGGTGGCCTGGCCGTGGTGATCTTCATCCTGGCCTATAGCCTGGTCATGGCCGAGGAGAAGATCCACATGCGCAAGTCCAAGCCGGTGCTGGTGGCGGCCGGTATCATCTGGGGCTTGATCGGCTGGATCTACGTGCAGTCGGGCCTGCCGGACGCCTCGGAACATGCCTTTCGCACCACGCTGCTCGAATTCACCGAGCTGATGCTGTTCCTGCTGGTGGCGATGACCTACATCAATGCCATGGACGAGCGCGGCGTCTTCGACGCCCTGCGCGCCTGGATGGTGCACAAGGGCTTCAGCTTTCGATCGCTGTTCTGGATCACCGGGCTGCTGGCCTTCGTGATCTCGCCGGTGGCCGACAACATGACCACGGCGCTGCTGATGTGTGCCGTGGTCACCAAGGTGGCGGAAGGCGACAAGCGCTTCATCAACCTCGCCTGCATCAATATCGTGGTCGCCGCCAACGCCGGCGGCGCCTTCAGCCCCTTCGGCGACATCACCACCCTGCTGGTGTGGCAAGCGGGGATCGTCAAGTTCCACGAGTTCTTCGAGCTGCTGACGCCATCGCTGGTGAACTTCCTGATCCCGGCCCTGGCGATGAATGCCTTCATCAAGAACCGCAAGCCGGCGGCCCTGGAGGAAGAGATCTACATGAAGCGCGGGGCCCGGCGCATCATCCTGCTGTTCATCCTCACCGTGGCGACCGCGGTCGCCTACCACACGCTGCTGAAGCTGCCGCCGGTACTGGGCATGATGACCGGCCTTGGCTATCTGCAGTTCTTCGGCTACTACCTGCGCCAGACCCTGCCACGCTCCCTGGCGCGCAAGCGCTCGCTCTACACCCAGCGCGGCGACTGGAAGCGCCTCGAGCAGTTGGGCAGCGTGGTGCCGTTCGATGTCTTCAGCCGGGTGGCCCGAGCCGAGTGGGATACCCTGCTGTTCTTCTACGGCGTGGTGATGTGCGTCGGGGGGCTGGGCTTCATGGGCTACCTGTCGCTGCTCTCCGACGCGCTCTACACCCAGTGGCATGCCACTGGCGCCAACATCGCCCTGGGGGTGATCTCGGCGGTGATCGACAACATTCCCGTCATGTTCGCGGTGCTGACCATGGAGCCGGACATGTCCCACGGCCATTGGCTGTTGATCACCCTGACCGCGGGGGTCGGCGGCAGCCTGCTGTCGGTGGGCTCGGCGGCCGGCGTCGCGCTGATGGGCCAGGCACGGGGCAGCTACACCTTCCTGGGTCACCTGCGCTGGACACCGGTGATCGCCCTGGGCTACGCCGCAAGCGTAGCCACCCATTTGTGGCTCAACGCCGGCAGTTTCGGCATCTATAACTAGCCGGCCTGCTCAATGGTGAAAAAGCACATGACTTTCATTGCCTTCCCGTCATATAGCGAATGAGGGTAAGCTGTGCCGAAACGTACGCTCGACCGCTCGCTTGAGTGCGGTCGACCCCGACGCCTCGATAACAACGATGCCCGGACAGGGCCGCAGGGAGATAGCGCTATCGTCCCCTTCCCCATGCCGCTGACGACAGCCCGAATCTCGCATCGCCTTCCGGCTGGCCATCCAGGCCCGGCCGGGAAGCGCCGCATGCACCAGCGCCTCGTGGAGGCCGCCCGATGATGCGGCGGCTGGCCAACGCCCTTTGCCTGGCGATGCTGATCGGCCTGTCCCCCTGGACGATGGCCGATGAGCCCTCCGTCCTGCTGGTGGCCAATCCCGGCGTCGAGACTCACCACCTGACCCGAGACACTACCCGGGCGCTATTCGCCATGCGCCAGCGCACCTGGCCCGACGGCCAGGCCGCCCGCATCTTCGTGCTACCCAACCGTCACCCCGTTCATGCCCGATTCGTCAAGCAGCGCCTTTCCGTCTACCCCCATCAACTGCAGCTGGCCTGGGACCGAGTGGTGTTCTCGGGCACCGGACAGGCCCCCAATCGCGTCCTCACCCAGGCCGAGATGCTCGAGCAGATCGCCAGCACTCCCGGTGCCCTGGGCTACCTGGAAAGGGAGTATGTGGATGACCGCGTCCAAGTCATTACGATGGAGTGAGCCACGCCTCGCCCTGCTCCTGGGCGCGCTGTCGCTGGCCGCCATCACCCCGGCCTACGGTGAAGAAACCGGCGTCCTGGATACGCTGCAGCTGCATGGATTCCTGAGCCAGGCACTGGTGATCACCGACGACAATGATTTCTTCGGCCCCAGTAGCGAAGGGGGCGGCAGCCTGAAATTCACCGAAGTCGGCGCCAACGTGTCCCTGCGCCCCCATGAGGACGTGCTGATCGCGGCCCAGGTCTTGAGTCGCCGCGCCGGCGGCGACGCCAGCGATGCCAGTCCCGAGCTGGACTATGGCCTGATCGACTATCAGATCCTGTCTGACCAGAAGCGCAATGTCGGCCTGCAACTGGGACGTTTCAAGAACCCTTTCGGCTTCTACAACCAGACCCGGGACGTGGCCTTCACTCGCCCCAGCATCCTGCTGCCGCAGTCGATCTACTTTGACCGTACCCGGTCGCTGGCCCTGTCGGCCGATGGCGTGCTGAGCTACTACGAGGAGCGCCTGTCCCAGGGCACGCTGCGCTTCCAGGCCGGCGTGGGTCGCGTCCAGGCCGGCGACGATCTGCGCCGAACCCTGCGTCTCGACCGAATTCCCGGCGATCTCGAACCGGAAACCTCGGCCATCGGCCAGGTCCGCTACGAACACGACGGTGGCCGTATCGTCGCGGCCCTGAGTACCGCCGACGTCGGCGCCCATTTCGACTCTCGCCAGACCGGACTCAGCGATGGCGACTTCTACTTCCGACCCTGGGTCCTGTCGTTGCAGTACAACGCCGAGCTATGGAGCCTGACGGGGGAGTATGCCCTGCGCAAATCGGGGCTCGAGAGTTTCAACGATCCTCGATTCAACTTCGATACTACCGGCGAGAGCTGGTATCTGCAGTACACCCGGCGCTTCTTCGACGACTGGCAATGGCTGGTGCGATACGACAGCCTGGTCGCCAACCGAGACGACCGCTCCGGCGAACGATTCGAGAGCAGGAGTGGTGGCCCCGCCTACTCGCAATTCGCCAAGGACTGGACGTTCGGGCTGCAGTGGACCCCTCATCCGCGAGTCCTGCTCGCCGGAGAATATCACCACGTAGACGGTACCGGCTGGCTGCCGGCCCGAGACAACCCGGACCCCGATGAGACGGTCGAGAACTGGAACATGCTGCTGTTCCAGATGTCGCTGCGCTTCTAGCCCCTCTCCGAACCTGTCGCCCACTCTTTCGTAGGAATCGGAGACATGTCCTTCATCACGCTGTTCCGGAATCGTCGAGCGCTGAGCCTGACCTGGCGCGTGATCGCGCTCAGCAGCCTGCTGCTGCTGGTGCTGGTGTCGCTGTTCACCTGGCTAGGCCATACCAACCTGACCCGGCAGTTTCAGGACAGCCGCCAACAGCACCATGCTCGTCAGCAGCGCGAGGTCCGACTCGCCCTGCAACGCTCCGAGGAGGGCCTGCGCCAGCTCACCAGCCTGGCCGCGGCCGCGCCTGAGCTCGGCCCCGCCATGGAGGCCAACGACGCCGACGCCGTGCGCGCCTCTCTGGCCTCGCAATGGCCGACCCTGCAACTCGACTCGGGCATCGACGAGATCCAGGTCTTCGATCGGCGGGGCGATCCCCTGGCGTCATGGGGGCAGAGCCAGGCCAGCTCACAGCCCGTCCGGTCCTGGGTCCGGCGCGTGCTGAGCACCGAGATGCCGCTCACGACCCTGCGCTGCTCGACCGGCTGCCGGCAGTATGCCGCCGTGCCGGTACTGGTGGATGGCACCAGCGTAGGCCTGGTCATCCTGTCGCGCTCCCTGGCCGACGTCATCCGCCAGGCCAAGTCGGTCTCAGGCAGCGAGATCGCCCTGCTGGTCACCGGGGCGGAGGAAGACGAGATCCCACCGTCGGCACGCCGCCTGCCGGCCTGGCATGGCCAGTTGCTGGCGCTGACCCAGGAGGAACTGGGGCTGCCACTGCTGCTGCGGGCCGCCGAGCATACCTCCCTGGAAGGCCTCACCGACGCCCCCCTGGCCCTGCAGCACGGCGACCGACTGGAAGAGCTCTCGGCGATTCGCGTGGAGGAGAATCAAGACCGCCAAAGTACCGGCTATTTCCTGTTGATCTCCGATATCACCGCCCAGGTCCAGTCCATCAATCACGATACCCGCACCCTGCTGGTGGCGGGGGTGGCCGGCTGGCTCGCCGCCGAGCTGCTGCTGCTGGTGATACTGCTCGGCCCCATGGCGCGCCTGCGGCGGGTCGCCGGCGTGCTGCCGGCCCTGGCCAGGGGCGGCTTCGCCGAGGCCCGCCGAGCCATTCCCGCGTCGACTCGGCGCTGGCCGGACGAGATAGACGTTCTCGAAGGCACCACCATCGAACTCTCCCGGCAGCTCGAAGTACTCGAGGAAGAGATCCAGGCCCGGGGCGAGCAGCTCGCCGAGCGCGTCGACGAGCTGGCCAAGGAGCGAGACTTCGTCGGCGGGCTGCTCGACACGGCCCGGGTCTTCATCATTGCCCAGGATGGTACGGGGCGCATCAACCTGGTCAACGCCTATGCCCTGACGGTCCTCAAGGTAGAGGAAAAGACCCTGATCGGCCGACGCTTCGACGATATCTTCACCCTGCCGGGCCAATCGCCGGTCGCCGACGCCAGGACGGCCGAACAGGAGGAACGCACCCTGCTGACTCCCGAGGGCCAGGTGTATACCATCGCCTGGTACCACGCCCCGCTTCCGGGCGGCGGCGATACCGGCCTGGCCTGGATCTCGGTGGGGCTCGACATCACCGAGCGCAAGGCCGCCGAGGGTCGCCTGACCTGGCTCGCCGAGCGCGATCCGCTCACCGAACTCTACAACCGCCGCTACTTCCAGGAAGCCATCCAGCTCACCCTGCAGCGAGGTCGCCAGGGCGCGCTGCTGCTGCTGGATCTCGACCAGTTCAAGGAAGTCAACGAACTCAGCGGGCACCATGCCGGCGACAAGCTGCTGCGCGAGGTGGCCGATGTGCTGCGCCTCCACATAGGCCATCGCGGCCACATCGCGCGGCTGGGCGGCGACGAGTTCGCGATCCTGCTCGAGCAGGTCGATGCCGATCAGGCGATCGGTATCGCCCAGCAGTGCAACCAGCTGCTCGAGGGCCTGCATTTCAGAGCCGGCGGCCGTCGTCACCGTGTCGTGGCCAGTATCGGTATCGCCCAGTACCCCATTCATGGCGACAATCCCGCCGACCTGCTGGCCAGTGCCGATGTCGCCATGTACAAGGCCAAGGAACACGGCCCGCAGCGCTGGCACCTGCTGTCGACGCTGGAGAGCGCCAAGAACGAGCTGCAGGAGCGTGTCTACTGGGGCGAACGCTTGCGCAAGGCGTTGCAGGAGGAGGGCTTCGCGCTGATGGTGCAGCCCATCGTGCGACTCGCCGACCAGGACGTGAAGCACTACGAGGTGCTGATTCGCATGCGCGAGGAGGACGGCCGCCTGGCCTCCCCGGCGCACTTCATCCCGGTGGCCGAGCGCAACGGCATGATCGTCCAGTTGGACCGCTGGGTGCTGCATCACAGCCTCAAGGCCCTGCGTCGCGTTCAGGAGCAGGGCATCAGCCTGGCGGTCAACCTGTCGGGGCAGTCGTTGCACGACAAGGGGCTCGAGCAGTTCCTGGCCGACGAGCTGGCCAGCAGCGGCGCCGACCCCCATCACCTGATTCTCGAGATCACCGAGACCGCCGCCATCACCGACTTCTCGACGGCCCGCGGCGTGCTACAGTCGATGCGCGACCTGGGCTGCCGGACGGCTCTCGACGACTTTGGCGTCGGTTTCAGCAGCTTCCACTATCTGGGACAGCTGCCGGTCGATTACATCAAGATCGATGGCTCCTTCATCCGCAGCCTGGCGCTGAGCGCGGACAATCGGGTCATCGTCAAGGCCATCGCCGACATCGCCGCCGGATTCGGCAAGCAAGCCATTGCCGAGTTCGTCGACAGCGACAAGGTGATTCCGCTGCTGAACGCCTATGGCATCGCCTATGGCCAGGGCTTTCATCTCGGCAAGCCCCAGCCGCTCGACGTCATCTTCGATGCCGAGCCCTGATTCATGGAACTCAGCTAACGCTCATCGACCCAGGGACGTATCGCCATGACTTCGCCATCTCCGGAAGCATCCCCGCGCAGGATTCGCATCGAGCCCGAGCTCTACACACGCTTTCGCGAGGAATTCATGTTCCGGCTGGCAGGGAATACGGAGACACGACGCCGTATCTTCCGACTGCGCTACGACATCTACTGCGAGGAACTGGGGTATGAACCGCCGGCGGATCCCAAGCACCACCTGGAGTTCGATGCCTACGACGAACGAGCCATCCTGTGCCTGATCGAGCACAGGAAGACCGGACTCGCCGCCGGCTGCATGCGCCTGGTACTCCCCGATAACGGCCCCGACGGTCACGACTGTCGGCTACCCCTGCAGGAACACGGCGGGGACAGCCTGACCCATGCCAGCCTGCATCCGGCCCGGCTGTGCCTCGATCACGTCTGCGAGATCTCGCGACTGGCGATCTCGCCGCTGTTCCGCAAGCACTCGACCATCGACGAAATCGACAGCATCGTCCGTCAACAACAGCCCTTCAGCAACACGGACCGCGAGACCTTTCCCCTCATCGTCATCGGCCTGTTCCTGGCCACCTATGCGCTGCTGGGGCTGTCGAACCGCCCCCATGCCTTCGCCATGATGGAGCCACGCCTGCCGCGTCTGCTGCGGATGTCTGGGTTCCACTTCATCCGAGTCGGCGAGACCATCGAGTTCCACGGCAAGCGCAACGCCTTCTACATCGATCAGCGCCGCGTCGAAGCGGAGATGAACCGCGACCTGATGCCGCTCTACCGGCACATCAAGGAGACGCTGGCGCCACAGCTGGAAGGCGCCCTGCCCCACCAGGCCATCGCGACCTCTTCCTGAACGGGCGTCGCCAGGATAGGCCCGGGATGCAGTCTGTCGGGCCAGTCCAGCAGCATGATCGCCAGCACGTTGCGGTGCTCGCCATGCGCGAGATCGGTGCTGCCCGACTCCGACGGCACCATGCCGGCCACCGGATCGTAGGCCGCCACCAGGGCATCGCGCAGGCGCCGCAGCGATGGCGACTCGCCGCGGCCGGCCAGCAGGAAGCTGATGCCCACCTCGGTGTAGATGTCTTCCTTGGTGTCGGCGAGGATCCGCCCTACGTTGGCGGTGAAATAGTCCAGAATCCAGGCGACCTCGTTCGCGGACACCGGGCGCTGATAGTAGTCGCTGGCGGCGATCACGAAGTGCGTCATGCCGTAGATCTTGTTGCGGAACAGCGCGCGGTCGAGGGTCGCATCCCGGGACGGCGGAAAGCGCGCCCGAAAGGCGGCGATGGTCTCGTCGCGCAGGTCCGCCACCCCCAGGTCATGCAGGTAATAGACCAGGTTGGCCACCTGGGCCGCATAGACGTCGAGCACATCGGGGTCGGTCAGGAAGGGACGAAAATCGACCCCGGCCAGATACTCCAGGGCGCGCCGATAACCGGGCAGAGCATCATCATTGAGCAGGCCATGATAGTGCGCCTGGGTCAGATCGAAGGCCAGGCTCTTGGCGTAGAGGATCTCTTCCCAGTCGCCGAGCAGGCGCTTGCGACGCCGCTGCTTGGCGGTTCGCTGCGGATAGTGGGCCAGCTTCTGCCGGGCGCGTCGTGACACATGACCGGGCGTGGACAGCCCGTCGATCTCGTCGCGCAATGACGCGACCAGCCGCTCGCCGTAGTCTCGGTTCAAGGGCAGGTAGCGTGCCTCGCCGGTCATGCGATAGAGCCGTTGGGCATAGTGACGCTGCTGACCGCCCGGCAGGCCGGGCAAGGCACGCTCATAGGTGGCACGGATCTCGGCGGCCACCGCTTCATCGGCGGGCGGCGTCGGCGGGGCAAGGGCACAACCGGCCAGCAGGAACGGCAGCAGCCAACCCAGCAGACACGCTCGCCATCGAAACAGGCTCAAGAGGATCTCCTGCGACGACGCGACCGCTCAGGGGGAATCATCTTGACCCGAACCTTGGGCCGGCGAGGCGGCGGAGGCGGCTCGCCCGCGCCATCAACCTCAGCTGCGGGTGGCGCGGGGCGCGCCACGGTCACCCAGGCGAAGACCGGCAGCGCCAGATGCCAGTGGATGGCCGACAGCCGCAGGGCCAATGTGCTCGCCAGGGACGCCGCCACCGCGGCCACTACGGGCATCCCCAAGGCCTCGAGGGAGACCAGCACCACCCCGCCGGCGATGGAGGCGGTGGCATAGATCTCCTGGCGCAGCACCATCGGCACCCGCCGGGCCAGCACGTCGCGCACCATGCCGCCGGCCACCCCGGTCAGCAGCCCCATCAGTACCGCCACCACACCGGGTGCCCCCAGGCTCTGGGCCTTGAGGGTACCGATCACCGTGAATAGTGCCAGGCCGAAGGCATCGGCCACCGGCAGGAAGACCCGCGAAAGGCGATGGATGTAATGAAAGCCGAGGATCGCCAATCCCACGGTGATCAGGATCACCCACAGGTAGGCGGGGTCGCTGACCCAGAACACCGGCCGCACGCCGAGCACCAGGTCGCGCAGGGTGCCTCCCCCGATGCCGGTCACGGCGGCCAGCACCAGCATGCCGAAGGGATCCATCCGCGAGCGACAAGCCAGGATCACCCCCGAAAGCGCGAAGACGATCACCCCCGCCATGTCCAGCCAGTAGACCCACCCTGCCACATCGACTCTCCCTTGCCGTTTTAACCGCCATCATAGCAGGGGCAACCGCAAAACCCCGGATGTCCTGGAGCGGCTCGGCCGTGGCTTTGACGTTCGTCGTAGTGATCCCCGTCTGGGCCGTCACGTCGGGCATAATACCCGGCTAGCCATGTTCGTCTCGGGACCCCGGATGCCATTGATACAGGAAAAACTCTCCGCCCCCCTGCTGCCACTGACGCTGGTCGCCCGACCTCGTCTCAACGACCACTTCGTGCTCGACGAGCGTGTACGGGTGCTGCTGGTCAAGGCACCGCCGGGTTACGGCAAGAGCACCCTGGTGGCGGAACGGCTACCCGCTCTCGAACAGCGGGCCACCTGGCTGTGCCTGGACGCCCGCGACGATCAACCGGAACGCTTCGCCTCCTATTTCGCCGCCGCGCTCGACCGATTGTGCAAAGAGCATTTGGCAGCCTCACTACCGGCCGTGGACGCTAGCCACTCCCTCGACGCCCAGCTGGAGTCCTGGCTGGCCGAGCTTCCGACCGAGGCCAGCCCCTGCCGCCTGGTCCTCGACAACGTCGAACACCTGCACCATCCGGTCATTCTCGAAGGACTCAACCACTGGCTTCGCCACCAGCCACGCTGGCTTACCCTGACGCTCATCTCGACAACCCAACCAACTCTGGGCCTGCCAAGGCTGCGGCTTCGCGGCGAACTGGAGGAGATCGGCCCGCTGGAGCTGGCCTTCGACTCCGAGGAAGCCCAGACCCTGTGCGATGAACAGCTCAGTTTCCCACCCACACGCGTCAGCCTCGAGCGGGCCCTGCGACTGACCGAAGGCTGGCCAATGGCGCTCAACTGGCTAGTCGAGCGAACCACTACCCGGGCCGGCTTCGATGCCCTGATCGAGCGGCTGTCCGGGGCCCATCCGGACTTCGTCGCCTGGTTCGACGACCTGCTGCAGGATACCCTCGACTCAGCCGACCACGAGTTCCTGCTGCAGCTCGGCGTGCTGGAGCGCTTCTCGCCGAAGCTGGTGGCCCGGCTACTGGAGGGAGACCGGGTCACTCAGCGCCTGGCGGCCCTGGATCGAGCAGGGCTGTTCCTGCAGCGCATCGAGCCCCACGACCAGTGGTGCCGCTTCCATGCCTTGTTCGCCCAGTACCTGCACCATCGTCGCCACGAGCTGAGCATGGAGGCCCAACGTCGGCTGCATCGCCGCGCCAGCGAGGCCTGGCTGGCCCTGGACGCCCCGGGCCTCGCACTGGCCCAAGCCATCGAGGCCGACGATCCCGAGGCGCTGACAGCCCTGCTCGAAGTCCAAGGCCCCACACTGCTGGGTCAGGGGCACTTTGCCCTGCTGGCGCGGGCCCTGGCGGCGCTCGGTGAGCCGCGTGTCGGCGCCTCGCCACACCTGGCCCTCCTCCACGGCTGGGTCTCTCACGCCCAGTACCAGTTCGACCGCACCGCACAGGCCATCGCCTGGATCGAGGCCCAGCTTGACGAACCGGCCTGGCAAGAGCTCGCCGCCGAGTTCGCCACCTTGCGCGCGCAGTTGGCGATCAACCGGGGCGACGCCGAACGGGCCGCACCGTTGGCCGAACAAGCACTGGCCCTTCCGGCCCGCTACCTGGCCGCCACCCCGGTATCGGCCGGTGCCATCTTCTGCGAGGCACGCTTTGTCCAGGGGCAACTGGAAGATTCGCTATCGCGAATCCGGGTGGTGGAGCAGGACGCTCGGCGCATCGGCGATGATCAGCTGATGCTGTGGGCCCTGTGTCACCATTCGGAAACCCTGGTCGCCCAGGGACGATTGCAGGCGGCCTATGACATCCAGGAGCGCGCTTACGCTCATATCGAGCACTGCGGCCTCGATCGTCTACCGGTCGCCGAATTCCTGCATCGCATCCGCAGTCAACTGCTGTGGGAATGGCATCGGCTGGACGAGGCCGAACAGGCTGCGCTGGACGGCATCGCGGTGCTCGACAATCAGGGTGAAAGCTGGACCCTGCAGTGCCATATCAGCCTGGCCAAGGTGGCCCTGGCGCGCGGCGACCAGGCACAGTGCGCCGACCATGTCCGGAGAATCCGCAAGATCCTTGCCGAGGGCCACTACCACATCGACTGGCGGGCCAACGCCCACGCCACTCTACTGGCCTGGTGGCAGGCCAACGACGACCGCGACGCCGTGGCCCGCTGGCTGCAGGAGGCGCCAACCGCCGAGCCCGCTACCGCCAGCAACCACTTCGCCCAGGCCAACGTCCGCAACCATGCCCGCGCGCTGATGCTGCTCGAGCGACCTGACGAGGCTCGGCCCCTGCTGGAGGCGCTGGAGGCGCAGACCGAGCGCTTCGGCCTGGTGACCGACGCCAACCGCAATCGACTATGCCTGGCAGCACTGGAGTGGCAGTGCGGCCGCGAAGAAGCGGCGCTGGATCATCTGGCGAACGCTCTGGAGCTGGCCTCGCGCACGGGGCTCATCGGCAGTTTCCTGCGTCTGGGCCAAACCCTCACCGCCATGCTCGTTCGGCTGCTCGAGCGCCACGAGTTAGATGAGCTGGCGCGGCGTCGCGCCGAGCGACTGATCGAACTGGCCGGCCGCCAGCGCGACTTCGGCCGCGCCGTGCGACTGATACTCGACGAGGCGGTGATCGCCGATATCGTCGCCCGTCCCGACGTCCCCGAGTTGATCCGCACTTCGCCGCTGACCCGCCGGGAATGGCAGATCCTGGGGCTGATCCATGCGGGACTGTCCAACGAGCAGATCGCCGAGCAGCTCTCGGTGGCACCGACCACCGTCAAGACACACATCCGAAGCCTCTACCAGAAACAGAACATTCGCCGTCGCGAAGAGGCCATCGCCCTGGCCGGCGACCTGCTGGCCCGCATAGAGGGGGAGTAGGCACCGCCCCGCCTGCCCACTCCTCCCCCCGACTACGCCCATCCTCCTCTTGAAGGGAGGATGTCTCCCGCTGCCCCCGCCGCCACCATGAGCCTGACGCTATTCCCCGCGGGTGCGGCGCCAACGCCGACGCCTGCGCATGTCCACGACGAGAATCCGGCTCATGATCACAGAGACTCCTCAGTACCTCGGTCGGCAGGGCGCCGACTGGTGGCGCGGCGCAGTAATCTACCAGATCTATCCGCGCAGCTTTCAGGACGCCAACGGAGACGGCATCGGCGACCTCCAGGGGGTGATCGACAGGCTCGATTACATTGCCTCGCTCAACGTCGATGCCATCTGGCTGTCGCCCTTCTTCACCTCGCCGATGAAGGACTTCGGCTACGACGTCAGCGACTATCGCGGCGTCGACCCCATGTTCGGCACCCTCGAGGACTTCGACCGCCTGGTCGAGGCCGCCCATGCCCGCGGCCTCAAGGTCACCATCGACCAGGTACTCTCCCACACCTCCGACCAGCACGCCTGGTTCCAGGTGAGCCGACAGAGTCGTGACAATCCGAAAGCCGACTGGTACGTGTGGGCCGACCCCAAGCCCGACGGCGCCCCACCCACCAACTGGCAGGCGATCTTCGGCGGCAGCGCCTGGCAGTGGGATACCCGGCGTTGCCAGTACTACCTGCACAACTTCCTGATCGAGCAGCCGGACCTCAACTTCCGCAACCCGGAAGTGGTCGAGGCCATCCTCGGCGAGGTGCGCTTCTGGCTGGAGCGTGGCGTCGACGGCTTCCGACTGGACGCGATCAACTTCTGCACCCATGGCGAGCTGAAGGACAACCCGCCACGGGACGATGTCGCCGAGGGTTTCATCGGCGTACGCCCCGATAATCCCTACGGCTATCAGCGGCATCTTTACGACAAGACCCAGCCGGAAAACCTGGCCTTCCTCGAGAGACTGCGCGCGCTGCTCGACGAGTATCCCGGCACGACCAGCGTCGGCGAGGTCGGCGACGACGACTCGCTGGGCGTGATGGCCGCCTACACCCAGGGCGGCAACCGCCTGCACATGGCCTACTCCTTCGACCTGCTCGGTGAGCGCCATGACCCGACCTTCCTGCACGACATGCTCACCGCCATGGAAGCGCGCATCGGCGATGGCTGGCCATGCTGGGCGCTTGGCAACCACGACGTCACCCGCCTGGCCACTCGCTGGGGGGTCGAAGGCAACGCCGCGGCGCTGCGTCTGTACATGGCCTTCCTGCTCACCCAGCGCGGCAGCGTCTGCCTCTACCAGGGCGAGGAACTGGGCCTGACCGAAGCCGAGCTGACCTTCGATCAACTGGTCGACCCCGCCGGCATCACCTTCTGGCCGGCCTACAAGGGTCGCGACGGCTGCCGCACGCCCCTGCCGTGGCAGGCCAATGCCCTCAACGGCGACTTCTCCCCGGCCACGCCCTGGCTGCCGGTGCCCGACGAGCACCTCGACCTGGCCGTGGACCGGCAGGACAGCGACCCGCAATCGCTGCTCAACGCCATCCGCGACCTGCTGGCCTTCCGCCGCGACCAGCCGGCGCTGGTCAAGGGCGAGATCCGCTACCACCCGGTACGCGACGAGGTGCTGCGCCTCGAACGCTCTTACCGCGACCAGCGGCTGCTGGTGGCACTGAATTTCGCCGACACTCCCCGCGAGCTGCCGGCCCCACGAGCCGCCCGCACCCTCGCCAACGCACCGGCCCTGGTCAACGGACGCTGGCAGGCCGGCACCCTTGAGCTGCCGGCCTACGGCATCGCCATCGCCCGCTGCACCATCGATTCGGAGGAAGCCTCATGGGACGACTGACACTCGAAGGCATCGGCAAGGACTATGACGGCGTCGAGATCTCGCGCGACATCGACCTGACCATCGACGACGGCGAGTTCGTGGTGTTTGTCGGCCCCTCGGGCTGCGGCAAGTCGACCCTGCTGCGCATGGTCGCCGGGCTCGAGGACACCACCCGCGGCGAGATGTGCCTGGACGGCGAGCGGATCAACGAGATCCCGCCCCAGGAGCGCGACATCGGCATGGTCTTCCAGTCCTATGCGCTCTACCCGCACATGACGGTGGCAGAGAACATGGCCTTCGGCCTCAAGCTGGCGCGCACCGACAAGGGAGAGATCCGCCGCCGCGTCGAGCACGCCGCCGACATCCTGCAGCTCACCCCGCTGCTCGAGCGCAAGCCCAAGGACCTCTCCGGCGGCCAGCGCCAGCGGGTAGCAATCGGCCGCACCCTAGTCAAGGAGCCGGCGGTGTTCCTGTTCGACGAGCCGCTGTCCAACCTTGATGCCTCGCTGCGGGTCGAGATGCGGGTGCAGATCGCCGAGCTGCACAAGCGCCTGGGCGCCACCATGATCTACGTCACCCACGACCAGGTCGAGGCCATGACGCTGGCCGACCGCATCGTGCTGCTGTCGAGCGGCAGCATCGCCCAGGTCGGTGCGCCGCTGTCGCTCTACCATTTCCCGCAGTCTCTCGAAGTGGCCGAGTTCATCGGCTCGCCGCGCATCAATACCTTGCCGGTGACGGTGGTCGATCCGGGCCCGCGGCGCACGGGAGTGCGCCTGCCCTCCGGCGAGACGCTCGCCGTGGCAGTGGACGGACGCGGCCTGGCGGCCGGCGAGACCGCCACCCTGGGGATTCGTGCCGAGGACTTCGTCACGCCGGACCGGGGCGAAGCACGGCTGACGGCGCGGCTGATGGTGGCCGAGAAGCTCGGCTACGAGACGCTCGCCCACCTACGAGTGGAGGGCGTCGAAGGCACGATCACCCAGCGCCTCGACGGTCTGGCGCATCTTGAGGAACATCAGGTCGTCCCCCTGGGGCTGGCCGGCGACCACTGCCACCTGTTCGCGTCGGACGGTACGGCCTGCCCACGCCAGGTGGAAATCCCCGGCATCGTCGCCTGAACGCCCCTGGAACCTGGCGGTCCCGGAGGTTCCAGGGCCGCCAGGCGTCCGCCGCTAGCGGAAGGAAAACCCGGGCGGATACTGGTGGTAGCCATCGAAGTCCGCCTTGCCCAGCGGGACGCCGGCCGCCCTGGCGATCGCATAGACCATCGACAGGTGAAAGAAGAAGTTCGGCAGGGCAAAGGCGTGAACGTATTCGTCCATGGGCAAGGAGATCGCGGCGTCACCCGCCGTATCCTGCCCTATGGGCAAGGCACGCGGCTCTCCCGGAATGACGAGGGACACGATGTACTCCCGACTGCGGCGAAGCTGCTCTTCCAGACCCGCGAAGGTATCATCGGTATCGTCGAAGCTGACCACCGGGACCGCCGCCAACTGGCAGCAAGCCCGGAGTACAAAGTTCGCCGTGATCCGTGCCTGGGTCAGCAACGGGAACATGTCCGGCGCCAGGCTGGCATGGAGCACACCATCGCCCTGCGTGTCATGACGCTCGATCGTCGCCATGAGCCGGGACAGCCGTTCCAGGTAGCGCGCGAACAGGTCTTGCGGCAGCATTTCTCTCTCCTTCGTGTTCAAGGGGGTACTTCGCCCCGAAGCATCATGCTCGCCGACGCAGCGGACATCAGCGTCGCTCCAGCTGTTGTGCCAGCCAGCGTCGAGTGCCCGTTTCACCGGCCAGCTCGGCTCGCTCGGCCAGCGACATCGCCAGTTCCAGGTCACCGGCCGCGAGAGCGGCTCGGATGGTACGCCGCCAGTCCAGCGGCGCCGGCGTCGGTTGCCCGTGGGGCGCCGTGTCGGCCGTCTTCGCCATCCCGGCGTCCGCAGCGGGCGACACAGGCGGCGGCTCATCGCCTCCGCCTGCCATCAGTGGCGCCAACAGACCGGCCGTCTCGCCGATGGGGTGGACCCGCAGCGTCACCTCGCCCTCGGCCCGGTGCGCTGCCACCGGGTTGAGCACCGCCGGCTCGGCCAGGTGGCGGGCCCGGGCCAGGGCCCGCGCAGGATGCAGCAGCTCGGTCTCGGCGGACAGCGCCGCCTCGGTCGTCAACACGACCAGGCGATCGGCATCGCTCGAGGGCATCACATCGAGACTCAGCGTCAGGCGATCGCCCTTTAGCCCTTGAGCGGGACGGTAGGTGAACTCCTGCCAGTCATGGCGACGACGAATGCGCCCGGCCTCGTCGAGGATCAGCAGCGTCGGCGCAAACAACGCGGGCTGGCCCCGGGCGTCTCGCTGTACGGCACTCACCAGCTCGAGTCGCAGCGGACCTGAGCTGCGGGGCAATCGCAGCGCCCGGAAAGCACTCACGCCGGTATCGAAGCGATGAACCGGTGCCATGAGACCGAACTCGAGGTCCTGCGAGCCCCGGGCGGACAGGTCCATCTGGGGCAGGTCGGCGAGTTCCGCACAACAGTCGCTTGCGCGATCGAGCCAGTCAGCATCGGCGGGCATGGAGGATGGCGATGTCGAGGTAGCGCAGCCGCTCAGCCAGAGCGTTCCCAGTGCCACCGCCACCAGGGTCTTTGCCGGAATCATGAAGAAGCCTCCTGTCACGGCGACCAGAAAAAATGCCGACCCCGCCTCGGGCGGTGTCGGCCAAGTATCAGCAGGCATTGCTGACATCACGATCTTGCTTACCACCAGGCCTCGACCTGCAGGCCGACGGTGACACCATCGTCCTCGCCCATGTCGATGGACTCGCTGGCCGCGTTGTAGACATCACCATCCCAGTTCGCATAGGTAGCGAAGGCACGCAGCACCGGGCGGGCAAAGGCACCGCGGCCCGCTGACCATTGCTGGGCCAGCGTCAGCTTGGTCAGATCGACCGTGTCCAGATCGCCCTGCTGGGGATCGATCCGATCGTAGCCAAGCTCCAGCGCCGTACTCTGGGTATCGCTCCAGTAATAGGTCGGGCGGATACCGGAAGACATCCAGGTCTGTCCCTGGCCGTTGTCCAGGTCACGATCCTCATAGATGGCCGCGTACAGCATGTCGACATTGGGCGAGAGCTCGACGAGGCCGTGATCGATCACTCGTACCATGCTGCCCTCGGGCGTGGCCGACGCCGTGGTGGGACGACCGGCACTGCCGATGATGCCGTCGGTGGCATATTGGAAGACCAGCTTGTTGAAACCGCCGAACCAGTCCCCCTGAGTGTGTTCGAGGGTCAGCATGTGTCCCTTTTCAGGATCGATACCGGCTCGATCCTGGGCCTCGGTCAGTGTTGCGGCGCCGTAGTCGTAACCGATCTCGAGGCTACCGCCCGGGTTGGTGGCGATTCCTGCCAGGCGTACGTCGAAAGTGTTGTTGGCCAGGTTCTGGCTGGCATCAGGGAACTCGGTGTCGGTGCTGGTATTACGCAACCAGGCCAGGCTCAGCTTGGCAAACCCCAGGTCGACGTTCTCTATGCCACCACCGGGACCGGAAAGATCCCAGTAGTAGAAGTCGTTCATGTGGATGTCGTGACGCTGGTAGAACCGCTTGCCGGCCCACAGCGTGGCTTCGGGAAGCGACTCGATGACCCCCTTGGCCTGGACGTTGAGCTGGCGCAGGGCGATGGTGTTGCCATCGTCGCTCGCGCCATCCAGGGATTCGAAGTCGTTGGCCTGTTCGTTGACGTAGGCCACCAGGCTGTCGAAATAGAACGACTTTCCATCTTCCTCGTAGAGCGTCGAACCGAGCCCCAGTTCAGCGTAGGTCTCGCACTCATTGCCGAGGCGATACTTGGCCGGTGCCCCGGCCGCCTGGAAGCAGGCCTGATCGCCGCCGCCACTGGTCGAGCCAATGCCGGAACGGGCATAGCCATGGAAGTCGACGTCGGCTGCCTGTGCCACCGTCGTGCCCAGGGCCATGGCGGCCGCCACCGTGGAGAGCCGAAATGACGTGTGATGCGAGAGACGCATGATGATCCCCTTGTTGTTGTCTCGTTCCCATCCCCGGGCCATCGTTCGGCCTCGGGAGCGTGCATGAAGTCAGCGCCGCTGGCGCTGCAGCCACTTTCGCCCGGATGCCATCTGCCTTGACCCTCCCCACGCCCCCGAACGAGGGAGGGGACGAGGGGCGTAGGGAAGGGGAATGTCGGGTGTAAGCCTTTGGTGGAAAGTCATGCGAGACCGGTGATCGGCGAGCGCGCGCCCACCTGCGGCCAGTGCCGGCGTCGACCGACACACGCCTCTGGCGGGATAAGCGAAAAAAACCCGGCACGTGGCCGGGGAAGCGAGCGTTACGGGGCTAGGAAGGAGCGATGGGGAACGGGAACTCAGCCCTTCACCCCCCCCGAGGTGAGGCCACCCACGATCCAGCGCTGGCAGAGCAGGAAGACCAGGGTGATGGGTAACCCCGAGAGTACCGCCGCGGCGGCGAAATCGCCCCAGCGCTGATTGTGGTCGGCGAGGTACTGCTGGGCGCCCACGGCGAGCGTCAGCTTGTCCTCGTCGAGCAACAGCACCGAGGCCATGGGGTACTCCATGATCGACATGATGAAGGCGAGGATGAACACCACCATCAGGATCGGCACCGACAGCGGTAGCAGGATGTGGTAGAAGGCCTGCCAGGTGCTGGCGCCGTCGACCACCGCCGCCTCTTCCAGGGAGCCGTCGATGGACTCGAAATAGCCCTTGATGGTCCAGATGTGCAGCGCCACCGCGCCCAGCGAGGCCAGGATCAGCGAGCCGTGGGTATTGATGCCCAGCCAGGGCACCAGTTGCCCGAGGCGGTCGAACAGCGCATAGAGCGCCACCAGCGACAGCACCGCCGGGAACATCTGGAAGATCAGCATGCCCTTGAGGATCGGCGCCTTGCCCTTGAAACGCATGCGCGCGAAGGCATAGGCGCTGGTAGTGGAGAGCGCGAGGATCATCAGCGATGACACCAGCGCCACCTTGATCGAGTTCCACAGCCACAGCAGCACGGGGAACGGCGGCTGGACGATGCTGCCGTCGGCGCGCTCCCAGGGGATGCCGAAGGCCAGCGCCCAGTGCTCCAGAGAGAAGCGCTCGGGAATCAGGCTGCCGGTGGCGAAGTTGCCCTCACGGAAGGAGATCGAGATCACCAGCAGCAGCGGAAACACCACCAGGCTGACGAAGCCCAGCAGGGCGAGATGGGCACCCAGTTTGCGGGCGCGGATCGTACGGGGTTGAACCATGGCCATGGGAGTTCCTCCTGGACCTTTAGACCTTGACCTTGGAAAGCCGCAGGTTGAGCAATGACAGCCCCACCACCATCAGGAAGATCAGGGTGGCGATGGCCGCCGCCAGGCCGAAGTTCTGGCCGGCATCCTGGAAGGCGATGCGGTAGGTGTAGCTGACCAGCAGGTCGGTCGTGCCCGCCGGCGTGCTGGCGCCGAGGATGTCCGGCTTGCCGCCGGTGAGCAGGGCGATCAGCACGAAGTTATTGAAGTTGAAGGCGAAAGCGGCGATCAGCAGCGGCGTCAGCGGCTTGAGGATCAGCGGCAGCGTGATCCTGAACATGTTGGTCAGCGGCCCGCCGCCGTCCACCGCCGAGGCTTCGAAGAGATCGCGGGGGATCGATTGGATCAGCCCCATGCACAGCAGCAGCATGTACGGATAGCCCAGCCAGGTGTTGACCACCAGCAGCATGGTGCGCGCCAGCGCCGGGTCGGTGAACCAGTCGGGGCTGATGCCGAAGACATTCTCGAGGATCAGATTGATCTCACCGTAGTGCTGGTTGAACATCCCCTTGAAGATCAGGATCGAGATGAAGGCCGGCACCGCATAGGGCAGGATCAACAGGGTGCGGTAGATGGCCTTGCCGCGCAGTTGCTCCCATTGCAGCAGCGACGCCAGCACGAAGCCCACCGCCAGGGTGAACGCCACCGTCAGCCCGGCGAAGACGAAGGTCCAGACGAATATCTGCAGGAAGGGCCCGCGGATGTCGGGGTCGGTGAAGATCTTGGCGTAGTTGTCGAGGCCCACCGCCACCGGCCAGCCGGGGGTCAGGCGCTCGCCATCTTCTGTGACGAAGAAACCTGTCTCGCGGTCGGGCGTCAGGGTGGTGCCGTCGCGCCGGTCGGTGAGGCTGCCATCCGGATTCGACTCGAAGCGCGGCAGCATCGGTGCGAAGCGACGCAGGCCGGCCATACGCAGCTCGGTGCCGTCAGGCGTCACCAGGGTCAGCCCCTCGAGGACATCACGCCGGGCGATCACTTCGCGCAGGCCCAGCGCCTCGCCGGCCGGTGCCGCCTCAACCGGACGCACCGCCAACGGCTTCCCGTCGCCAGCCTCGGCCAGCGGCATCGAGGCCAGGCGCCGTGTCCCTTCCAGCCCGGCTCCCGGAGTCTCGAGGTAGAGCCGCGTCTGGCCGCCATCCTGGTACAGCCGGAAGTCGAAGGCCAGGCCCTCGGCCTGGTAGGTTCGATCGAGGAACTGAGCGCGGACCCGCTCCTCGCTGAGCAGGTTGCTCGAACTGTAGTTGCTGAAGCTGATGCCGATGGTATAGAGCAGCGGGAAGATCACGAACACGCCCATCCCGGCCAGTGCCGGGAAGATGTAGCGATGGCTCATCAACTGGCGCTTGCCGAAGACGATCGCCAGCGAGGCTCCCAGTACCAGGAACAGCAGCGCGAACATCCACTGGCCGCGCAGGTGGAAGGCCACCACCAGCCACAGGGTGGCGAGCACCAGCGACGCGGTCAGGGCGCGCAGGGCCCAGCGAGTGTAACGCTCGGCGGGATAGCGGGAACGATGGCGCGGCAATCCGCGCGACGCATTGGCGGTATACATGGCGAATCCTTCCCCGGGCCACCGATCGGGCCGCGGGGACACGATCGGTGATGCCGGACACGGCTTGTGGTTACTGGATGGCGTTGTGGATGCGCTCGGCGGCAGCATCGAGGGCCGCCTGCGGCGCCTGACGCCCGCTACCGATGTTCTGCAGCGCCGGCTCCATGGCCGACCAGAAGGCCCCCATCTCAGGGATATTGGGCATCGGCACGCCGAGCTCGGCATTCTCCAGGGTCGCGGCGATACGCGGATCGGAGGCCAGATCCTTCTGGTAGGCCTTGTGGGCCACGGCCCCCAGCGAGCCGTCGCTATTGAAGGTCCGCAGTCCTTGCTCGCTGAGCAGGTAACTCTCGAGGAACTCGGTGGCCAGGAAGTCGTTGGGCGAGGCCGAGTTGATCATCGCCGTCATCACCCCGAACATCGGCTTGGCGCGCTCGTCGCCGACCCTGGGCAGCAGGGTCACGCCGTAGTCGATGCCGCTCTTGTCCAGATTGCCCCAGGCCCAGGGACCGCTGATCATGGCGGCCACCTCGCCGCGGTTGAAGCGGGTATCCATCATGCTGTAGTCAGTGCCCTCGGGCAGCACCCCGCTCTCGATGAGTTCCTGAAGATGCTCGGCCCCCGCCAGCGCACCGGCGTTGTTGACGCCGATATCGTCGACGTCGTAGCCGCCTTCGGTGCGCCGAAAGGGGTAACCGCCGTTGGCCGCCAGCAGCGTCCAGCCGTAATACGGCTCGCCATAGTCGAAGAGAATCGCCTTCTTGCCCTCTTGCTCGAGTTCGGCATCGAGCTCTGCCAGCTCGGCGAAACTCTCGGGCGGCGTCTTCACCAGGGCCTTGTTATAGATCAGGCCCAGCGACTCCACCGAGATGGGATAGCCGTAGGTCTCGCCGTTCCAGACCACGGCGTCCCAGGTGAAATCGAAGTAACGCTCACGGTAGGCATCACCCGGTGCGACGCGCTTGAGCAGCCCACTCTGGGCCCACTCGCCCATGCGATCGTGAGCCCAGATGACGATGTCCGGCCCCTGGCCGCTACCGGCGGCCTGCTGGAAGCGGTCGGTGAGGTTATCGGGGTGGACGATGTCGATGGCGATCCCGGTGTCGGCGGTGAAGCGATCGGCCACCTCGCGGATGCCCTCGGGCCCCTTGTTGTCCCCCATCCAGATGGTCAGTGAGTCATCCTCGAAGGCCATCGCCGGCAACGCGGCCCCGGCACCGAGCGTGGCGACCAGCAGTGGAGTGAGGAAGGCGTGGCGTCGTGTCATGTCGAGCCCCTTGTTGTTGTGAACCGTCGTCTGTCAGCGAGAAAGCCCGCTCCGGCAGGCGGCGGTCTCTCTCTGCGACAAGGGTCGCCAATCACCTTCCGCCCCGCCTCCTCCCCGCAGGGGGAGGAGGCGGCGTAAGGTCAGGGAGTAGGAAAAAAGCAGGGGAGCAGCTGGCACGCGTCGGGCGCAGTGTTCAAGCGCCCCCGAAGCGCGCCAGCTGCATCTCGCCGAGCCGGCTCAGGGTGCGGCGGAAGGGAAAGGACAGGTGCCCGACCCGGTAGAGCCCCTCGAGCGGGACCTCCGCCTCGAGGTAGAGCGGCACGCCCCGGTCATAGCACTCGTCGACCAGGGCGATGAAGCGCCGCACGCCATCGTCCTGGCGGGTCAACGCCGGCAGCTCGCGATCGCCGGTCGCCACGCGACGGCTGGCGTCTTCCGTGCCTCGGGCGATGCCACCCAGGGCAGGCCCGCCATCGAGCCGCGGCACCTCCCCGATGAGCACATGGCGGAAACGATCGCACAGGTCGATGAAATCCAGCGCCGACAGCGGTGCCTCGCACAGGGACGCGAAGCGACACCACAGCACCGTCTCGCTTCTCGCCTCCACCGGAATGGACCGGTGGCCGATCTCGACGGGGCCAGGCACCCGGCCCTGGCCGGCGCTCAGCGTATCGAAGACCGCCGCCAGGGGCGTCGGCTGGCCTGGCTCGCGCACCCAGTAGCGGCGCTGTCCCGCCCCGGGATGACGGCGATGGTCCTCGTCGCCGTCTAGGTGCACCACGCCCATGTGGCGATTGATCGCGTCGATCGCCGGCAGGAAGCGCTCACGGTTGAAGCCGTCCGCATAGAGCTGCTCCGGCGCCTGGTTGGAGGTCGCCACCAGCACCAGTCCCCGTTCGAACAGCGCCTCGAACAGACGCCCCAGCAGCATGGCATCGGCGATATCGTTGACGAACAGCTCGTCGAGACACAGCACCCGAACCTCGTCGGCGAGCTCCGCCGCCAGGTGACACAGCGGATCGGGCGTCCCGGAGAGCTGGAACTGCCGCCGATGCACCCAGCGCATGAAGTGATGGAAGTGCAGTCGCCGGGCCGGCACCGTCAGCCCAGCATGGAAGCGATCCATCAGCCAGGTCTTGCCCCGCCCGACCGAGCCCCACAGGTAGACGCCGTCCGGCGCCGGCTCTCCGCGCGCCAGGGCCCGGTGGGTCGCCCCCAGCGCCGCGACGGCCCGCCATTGGGCGGGATCCTCGACGAAGCCGTGCCGCTCGAGGGCCTCACGATAGGCCGCTTCGGGGCCGACTGGAGAAGGCTGGACCGTCGATGCCATCTCAGCCCCGACGCAGCTTCTGGACCAGCGTCACAGCGCCCAGCACCAGCGCGCCGACCACCAGCCCGATCACCAGATTGAGCAGCATCGGCCCCAGGCCGTGGACGACAGCCTCGAGGCCCGGTACGGCCAGGTCCGCCTCGGCCACGTCCCGGGTCAGATGATGCAGCACGGGTACGCCGTGGGAGAGGATACCGCCGCCGACCAGGAACATGGCCGCGGTGCCGACCACCGACAGCAGCTTCATCAGCCTGGGCGCGGCGGTGACCAGGCTGCGCCCCAGACCGGCAAGGACACCGTCGCGACGGCTCAGGTAGAGCCCCAGGTCGTCCAGCTTGACGATGCCGGCCACCAGGCCGTAGACGCCCACGGTCATCAAGAGCCCGATGCCGATCAGCACCAGCACCTGTTGGCCAAGGGCAACGCCGGTCACCGTGCCCAGGGTGATGACGATGATTTCCGCGGAGAGGATGAAATCGGTGCGGATGGCGCCCTTGATACGCTTGCGCTCGAACGCGCGCATGTCGACGCCCTCTCCGGCCAGCGCCTCGACGCGGCGCGCATGCTCGGCCTCGTCTTCCTCGCCATGCAGAAACTTGTGGGCCAGCTTCTCGGCGCCCTCATAGCAGAGATAGGCGCCGCCCAGCATCAGCAGCACCGTCACCAGCACCGGCACGAAGGCACTGATCAGCAAGGCCGCGGGAATCAGGATCGCCTTGTTGCGCAGCGAGCCCTTGGCCACCGCCCACACCACCGGCAGCTCACGGTCGGCATGCACGCCGGTGACCTGCTGGGCATTGAGCGCCAGGTCATCGCTCAGCATCCCGGCGGTCTTCTTGGCCGCCACCTTGGTCATCAACGAGACGTCATCGAGCAGCGTGGCGATGTCGTCGATCAGGGTCAGCAGGCTGCTTCCGGCCACGTTGGCCTCCTTGGCATGGATGGGCGAGTCGTTCCCAGCATAACCGCCCGCGAGGACAAAAAAAGCCCCGCTGAGAGCGGGGCAACGAGAGAGCATCAGGGGGCGAGGGACATCATCGCTGGAAGGGGTAGACGCTGCCCAGCTTGAGCAGGCGGGTCAGCTCGTCCAGGGCGGTGAGCGTCTCGTGGGCGAGCGCCGGGTCGGCCAGGTCGGCCGGCGCCAGGCGATCGCGGTAGTGACGCTCGACCCAGGCGGTGAGTTCACCGTGCAAGGCGTCGTCGAGCAGCACACGGCCCGATACCGCGGCCCGCTCCTCCTCGGAGAGCGCCACCCGCAGCCGCAGGCAGGCGGGGCCGCCGCCGTTGCGCATCGACTGCTTGACGTCCTTGACCACCACCTCGGCGATGGGGTTGTTGCCCGCCAGCAGGTGATCCTGCAGGCAGCGCCACACCGCCTCGCGCTCCTGGCACTCGCCGGGCACCACCAGGGTCATGGTGCCGTCCGGGTTGCTGAGCAGCTGGGAGTTGAACAGGTACGAGGCCACGGCATCGTCCAGGCTCACCGCCTCCACCGGCACCCGCACCGGGATCAGCGGCGACGCCATCTTCGCGCGCAGCGCGTCGAGGGTGCCCTGCTCGTCGCGGAAGGCATATTCGTGGTAGAGCAGCACCGGCCCGTTGCCCACGGCGATGACGTCGTTATGGAAGACGCCGGCGTCGATGGCCTCGGGATGCTGCTGGGCGAACACCGTCTGCGACGCCTCCAGGCCGTGCTGGCGAGCCACCGCCTGACTGGCCTCCAGGGTCTGGCGGGCCGGGAAGCGCTTGGGCTCGACGCCGTCTCCGCCGAATGCCTGGCGACCGTAGACGTAGAGGTGCACGCCGGGCTCGCCGTGGTCGCCGGCCAGCCGGGTATGATTGGCCGCGCCCTCGTCGGAGAAGGCCGGGGTCGACGGCAGCACCGGGTGATGGACGAAGAAGCGCTCGTCGCGGAACATCGATGCCAGCACTCGGCCAGTGGTGGCCGGCTCCAGGTAGCGATGAAAGCTCGACTGCAGGTTGGCCGGCGTGAAGTGCACCCGGCGGTCCGGAGCATCGACGCTCGGCGTCACCGTGCCGGCATTGGCGGTCCACATGCTGGAGGCCGAGCACACCGCGCGCAGCACCTGGGGCGCCTCCTCGGCGGCCCGGGCCAGCACCCGGGCATCGCTGCCGGTGAAGCCCAGCGCGCGTAGGGCGCCCAGGTCCGGCCGCTGCTGGGGCGGCAGCACGCCCTGGGCGTAGCCGGCGTCCATCAGCGACTTCATCTTCTCGAGGCCCTGCAAGGCGGCCTCGCGGGGATTGGCCACCAGCCCCTCATGGCTCATCGAGGCCACGTTGCCGTGGGCCAGCCCCGAGTAGTTGTGGGTCGGGCCCACCAGGCCGTCGAAGTTGACCTCGCGTACGGTCGGATTCGGTGTCTGGCTCACAGCGTCACCCCCGGCGGCAGCTTGTCGGGCAGGCTCAGCGCCTCGCTCTCCATCGAGGCCACCGGATAGGCACAGTAATCCGCTGCGGTCTTGTAAGAGCGCGCTCGGGGCGCCTGCGGAGCGATGGGCATCAGTATCTGAATCACAGCGTCACCCCCGGCGGCAGCTTGTCGGGCAGGCTCAATGCTTCGCTCTCCATCGAGGCCACCGGATAGGCGCAGTAGTCCGCTGCATAGTAGGCACTGGGGCGATGGTTGCCGCTGTCGCCCACCCCACCGAAGGGCGCATCGCCGGAGGCGCCGGTGGTCTGGCGATTCCAGTTGACGATGCCGGCGCGGATGCGCAACAGGAAGTCGTCCCAGTCCTCACGCTCGCCGCCGATCAGCCCGGCGGAGAGACCGTAGCGGGTGTCGTTGGCAAGCGCCATCGCCTCGTCCCAGTCACGGTAGCGATGGACCTTGAGCAGCGGGCCGAAGTGCTCCTCGTCGGGGATCTCCAGGCCGGTGACGTCGATCAGCGCCGGCGACAGCAGGCTGGTGCCCTCCTCCAGGCGATGCATGCGCGACAGCACCGTACCACCACGGGCCTCCAGGTCGTCCTGGGCGGCCAGCAGGCCGTCGGCGGCCGCCACGCTCACCAGGCCGCCGTAGAACGGCGCGTCCTCGCTGAACTGGCCGGCCACGCGAAGCCGCGAGATGGCGTCGGACAGGGCGTCCAGCAGGTGGTCGCCCACCTGGCCTTCCGGCACGATCAGCCGGCGCGCACAGGTGCAGCGCTGGCCGCCGGACAGGAAGGCCGACTGCAGAATGGTCAGCACGGCGGCGTCCTGGTCGGGCACGTCCTTGATCACCAGCGGGTTGTTGCCGCCGAGCTCCAGCGCCAGGATCTTGTCGAGCTGGCCGGCGAACTGACGCTGCAGCAGGCCGCCGACCTTGGCGCTGCCGGTGAACAGCAGGCCGTCGATGCCGGGATGGGCGGACAGCGCCTGCCCCACCGGGGCTCCGCCTTGCACCAGGTTGATCACGCCCTCCGGCAGGCCGGCCTCGCGCCAGCACTGCAGGGTCAGGTCGGCGGTCAGCGGGGTCTGCTCGCTGGGCTTGAAGACCACGGTATTGCCGGCCAGCAGCGCCGGCACCATGTGACCGTTGGGCAGGTGGCCGGGGAAGTTGTAGGGCCCGAACACCGCCATCACGCCGTGGGGCCGGTGGCGCAGCACCGCCCGCGCATCGCCCAGGTCGCGCTCGCGCTCGCCGGTACGCTCCTGGTAGGCGCGGATCGAGATTGCCACCTTGCCGATCATCGCGCCCACCTCGGTGCGCGCCTCCCACAGCGGCTTGCCGGTCTCGGCGGCGATCGCCGTGGCCAGATCCTCGCGGTGGCTCTCCAGCACTTCGCGGAAGCGTTCGACCATGGCCTGGCGGGCCTCGAAGGGCTGCCGCGCCCAGCCCGGGAAGGCGGCGCGGGCGGCGTCGACGGCGGCGCCCACCTGGGCCTCGGAGGCGGCGTAGCCATGCCACAGCGCCTCGCCGGAGACCGGATCCTGCTTGGCGAAGCCTTCGGCCTCGCCGTCCTGCCATTGGCTGCCGATCAGCAGTCGTTGCGTCGCCTTCATCACGCCTCCTCGTCGCTATCCAGAATGCGCAGGGTGTCGCCGGAGCCGACCTCGAGGCGTGCCGCCTCGGCCTCGCTCAGGGTCACCACGCCGTCGTCATCGGGGCCACGGCCCAGCCAAGCCGCGCGGAACCCGGCCATGGAGGTGGTGGCGGCCAGCCAGCGCGGCCGCTCGGCCTGGGCAAGCTCGCCGGCCTTGACCTCCACCCGGCAGCTGCGGGACAGGCGCACGCCGCGCACGTCGTCGATATAGGCTTCCACGGTGGGACCACCGTCGAAGATGTCGATGAACCCTTCCCAGCGCAGGCCCTCCTTCTTGAGCATCGCCAGTGCCGGGCGAGTGTGCTCGTGGACCTGGCCGATGCAGGCCCGGGCCTCCTCGGAGAGGAAGGGGGTATAGATCGGGAACTTCGGCATCAGCTCGCCGATAAAGCTCTTCTGGCCTAAGCCAGTCAGTCTGTCCGCTTCATTGAAGTCCATGGGGAAGAAGTTGCTACCCAGGCACTCCCAGAAGGGGCTTCGGCCCTCGGCGTCGAACACGCCGCGCATCTCCGCCAGCACCTTCTCGGGGAAGCTGTCGCGGAACTCGGCCATGAACAGCCAGCGCATCATCGACAGCAGCGCGCCGTTGCGCTCGTGCCGACGGTCGGCGCCGCGGTACTCGGGGCGCAGGAACAGCGAGGCCACCTCGGCGTCGCCGGTGTGGTCCGAGCTCAAGAACAGGGTGTCGATGGTGCGGTGCAGGTCGAGCTGCACCGAGGAATGGGCCAGGGTGCCCACCCGATAGTGGTAGAAGGGCACCTCGCGGCCCACCTGGCCCTCGATGGCGCAGCAGCCGGCCAGCTTGCCGGTGGCCTCGTCCTCGAGCACGAAGAAGTAGAGGCGCTGGTCCGCCGGCGTCTGCTGGCCGAAGGCGCTGACCGCAGTGTCGATCTTGGCGGCCAGGAAGTCGCGGTTGTCGGGCAGCGAGGTGAAGCCCACCCCGGTCTCGCGGGCCAGGGCCTGCAGCTCGTCCAGGTCGGACGGGGCAATGGGTCGGATGCGCATCACAGCTCTCCCTCGTCGTAGCCCGGGTCGTGCGCGTCGCCCGGCAGGCCGAGCGGCGCGGCCAGCACGGCGCGGCCCTCCTCCACGCCGAGCTGCTCGGCATGCTCCGGCGACAGCATCAGCTGGCCGGTGGGCGACAGCGCGTAGCGCGCCACCACGCAGCGGAAGTCGCGCAGCCGCTGGTTGGCGACCATCGCCGGCTCGGCGTCCGGCAGCGAGTGGGCCGGGCGAATGCGCACCGGGTGCCAGGCGGCGCGCCGGAAGCTCGAGAGGCGGTCGCGCTCGGCCTTGATCACCGGGCCGGCGTCGAAGATGTCGACATGGCGCGAGCGCAGGAAGCCCTCGGCCAGCATCTCGTCCATCGCCGTTTCGTGGTCCGGGTGCTCGCGGCCAATGGCGGCCCGCGCCTGGGGCGTGAGCAGCGCCAGGTAGAGCGGGAACTGGGGCATCACCTCGGCGATGAAGCTTTTCGAGCGCACCCCGGCCACGTAGTTGATCTCCTGGTAGTCGCGCACGAAGAAGTGGCGACCGACGCTGTTCCAGAACGGCGACTGCTGGTCGTCGTCCAGGAATCCGGGGAAGGCCATGGCCAGGATCTCGGCGAAGCGCTCCGGGTACTGGGCGATGAACATCAGCCGCGCGCGACGCAGCAGGCTCTCTGCGCTGGTGCCACGATAGCGCGAGTCCAGCGAGTAGGCGCACAGCAGGCTCGCCTCTGAGACCTCGTGGGACAGCGACAGGGTCTGCACCTCACGTCGCACATCTAGCTGCTGCGAGGCGTGGATCAGCGTCTCCTGCCGGTAGGTGTAGTAGGCCTCACGGGCGCCGGCCTGGGCGCGCACGGTGGCGGTGCCCACCACCTCGCCGCGCTCCTGGTCCTCGAGCACGAAGGTGTAGTGCTCGTCGCCGGGGAACTCCACCTCGGCCTCGAAGGCTCGCTGGGAGCGCGTGATGCGCTCCTCCAGGCGGTCCCGGTGGGCCGGCAGGTTGGTCAGGCGCGGCGTGGCATTGCCCGCCAGCCGCTCCAGGGCCGGCAGGTCCGCCGGCCGGGTGGGACGTACGACCAGCATGGCTTGGCCTCCCGCGGATGGTTCCGGATCTCGCATGGTGTGGCCGCGGCTCACTGGGCGGCCACCAGCCGGGCGATGGCCCGTTCCAGGCGCGCCATGCCCTCGGCGATGTCGGCCTCGGGAATCACCAGCGAGGGCGCCATGCGCAGCACGTTGGGCCCGGCGACCAGCGCCATCAGGCCCTCCTCGATGGCCAGCGGCAGAATGTCCTTGGCGCGGTTGTGGTAGTCGTCGCTCATTTCCGCGCCGATCAGCAGCCCCATGCCGCGGATCTCCTTGAACACCCCGTGCTCGCGGTTGATCGCCTCGAGGTGCTCGCGGAACAGGTCGTGGCGCTGCTTGACGCCGCCCAGCACCTCGGGGGTGTCGATGTGCTCCACGGCGGCCAGGGCCACGGCGGAGGCCAGGGCGTTGCCGCCGTAGGTGGAGCCGTGGGTGCCGATGGCCATGGCCGGGGCGATGCGGTCGGTGGTCAGCATGGCGCCCACCGGGAAGCCGCCGCCCAGCGACTTGGCGCTGGTCAGGATGTCCGGGGTCACGCCGTATTCCATGTAGGCGAACAGCGAACCGGTGCGGCCCACGCCAGTCTGCACCTCATCGAAGATCAGCAGCGCGTCGTGCTCGTCGCACAGCTGGCGAAGGCCCTGCAGGAATTCCGGCGTGGCGGGCAGGATGCCGCCCTCGCCCTGCATCGGCTCGACCATCACCGCGCAGGTGTCGCCGTCGATCAGGTCGCGCACGCTGTCCAGGTCGTTGAACTCGCCGTGGACGATGCCGCCCGGCACCGGGCCGAAGCCCTGGGAGTACTTGGGCTGTCCGCCGACGCTGACGGTGAAGAAGGTGCGACCGTGGAACGACTGGTAGAAGGACACGATGCGATGCTTGTGCTCGCCGTGGTTGTCGTGGGCCCAGCGACGCGCCAGCTTGAGCGCGGCCTCGTTGGCCTCGCCGCCGGAGGAGCACAGGTAGACCTTGTCGGCGAAGGTGCGTTCGACCAGCGAGCGTGCCAGCTTGAGCGCCGGCTCGTTGGTGTAGACGTTGGAGAGATGCCACAGCTTGTCGGCCTGCGCCTTGAGGGCATCGACCAGCACCGGATGGCAGTGGCCCAGGGAGTTCACCGCGATGCCGCCGGCGAAATCGATGTACTCCTTACCTTCCTGGTCCCACAGGCGGCTGCCCTCGCCGCGCACCGGGATGGCCTTCTGCGGCGCGTAGTTGGGCACCATGTACTGGTCGAAATCGCTGCGGGTCGGGGTCTGGGTCATGTCATTCTCCGTTGTCTCGAGCCAGCCGGCTCGTTCAGGATGAATCGGATCATTCGAGTATAGGGAGCGCCTTCCAGGGGGGCTTTCAGCAATGGGACGGCGATTTGTGAAAAAGGCAGGGGCGTCTCGACGCGCCAGCGTGCCGGATCGGCTAAGGTGATGGCCTGACGGGAGAACCTCGCATGTTCAACACCACCGCCTGGAACCGCCTGCGCTATGACGTCTATGCGCCGATCTACGACGCCGTGGCCGAGCGCGCCTTTCGCCGCGCGCGGCGCGAAGCACTGGGCCAGGTGCACTGGCGCCCAGGGATGCGGGTGCTGCTGGTGGGCGCCGGCACTGGCCTCGACCTGCCCTGGCTGCCCCGGGACATCGAACTGCACGCCACCGACCTGTCTCCCGCCATGACACGACGCCTCGAACGCCGGGCCGAGACGCTGGAGCGGGACGTAGCGGTCGAGGTGATGGACGCCGAGGCGCTTGACTTCCCCGACGGCCACTTCGACGTGGTGGTGATGCACCTGATCCTGGCGGTGATGCCCGACCCGGCCCGCGGCCTGGCCGAGGCCCGCCGGGTGCTGGCCGAGGGAGGCCAGCTGTGCGTGATGGACAAGTTCCAGTCCGACGAGCGTCCGGCCAGCCTCGGGCGGCGGGCGCTGAACCTGATCACCTCGGCGATCGCCACCGATATCACCCGCCAGGCCCGGCCGCTGCTGGCAGACGCCGGCTTCGTGATCGAGGCCGACCGGCCGGTGATGATGGGCAGCCTGTTTCGCGCCCTGCTGGCGCGCAAAGGCAATATCTGAATCGTGAGCCTGAAGGGTGACGGAACTTGCCGGCTCTTCAAACGCGGCCTGACCCTATCGCCAGCATCACGCCGACGTCGCATGGCGCCGGCGCCATTCCCTGGGCGACTCCGCCTCGAGGCGTTTCCAGGCGCGCCTGAGCTGGCGGTCGTCGCCCAGTCCGACCTCCCCGGCGATGCGCGCCAGGCTCCAGGGCGTCTCCTCCATCAACTGGCGCGCCAGCTGCAGGCGCAGCCGCGTCAGGTAGTCCCCGGGCGACATCCCCGCCACGGCGACGAAGCGGCGACGCAGGTGACGCTCGCTCATCGCCGCGGCATCGGCCATGCCGGCCAGGGTCCAGCGCTCCCGGAGCCGCGCGCAGAGCGCGTCCTGCAGGCGGTGGATGCGCTCGTCGACATGGTTGCGTCCCGCAAGCCAGCCGGCCAGCTGGGGCTCGTGCCCGCTGCGTCGCAGGTAGAGCACCATCTCCCGGGCCACCGCCAGCGCCAGGCGATGCCCCAGGCGCCGGGTCAGCCAGTGCAGCATGGTATCGATGCCGGTGGAGATGCCGGCGCTGGTCAGGCAGGGCCCGTCCTCGATGAAAATGCAATCGCCCTGCACCCGGGCATCGGGCGCCAGTTCGCGCAGCCGCGCCAGCAGAGTGTGGTGGGTGGTGCAGCGCCGCCCATTCAGCAGCCCGGCCTCGGCCAGCAGCAGCGAGCCTGAGCAGATGCCCATCAGGGTATCGGCCTGGCCGGCATGGCGGCGTAGCCAATCGACGCAGGCCGGCTGCAGGGCGGGATCGATGCCGCAGCGATATTGGCCGGGCACGACCAGCAGGTCCTGCGGCTCGAGCGTCTCCGGCAACGGTTCGATGCCGCCGAGCGTAAGCGGCCCCAGCCACTCCATCGACTCGCGAGGACCGAAGTAGCGGATCGCCAGCCCGCCCGCCAGTTTCTGGGCGGCGTGCAGCACCTGCAACGGCCCGACCAGGTCCAGCGGCACCTGGCCGGGGAGCATCAGCACCCCGACCCGCAGTTCGCTCTGCTCAGGCAGCGACACCGCGCCACTCCTTCCGCAGGGTCGCCACATCGACGATCCGCGCGAAGCGTCCCTCCAGCACCAGCTCGGTGCGCGCACGGATCTCCTCGGCGCTCCAGGTGCGGCCGTGGCGCGTCATGGGGAAGGTCAGGGTCGCCTCGCCGACGAAATCCACCGCGAAGCCCAGGTCCGACGCGACCCGCGTGGTGGTCTCGCAGCACTGCTCGGTGCGGATGCCGCTGACCACTAACCGGCGGATCCCGCGCTCGCGCAGCCAGGCCTCGAGCCCGGTGTCGGTGAAGGCATTATGGACACGCTTGTGGAAGGTCGCCGCAGCAGGATCGTCGAAGCCTTCGAGCGGACGGATCAGGCCACACTCGGGATCGAAGGGCGTGCCGCTGTCCGGCTCCTCATGGAGAATGCGCACCAACGGCAGGCCGGCCTCACGGGCCAGATCCAGCAGCTCGCGCTGGCGCTCGCGCCAGGGGCCGGCCAGGGCCTCATCCCAGTAATCGCGGGCGGGGAAGGAAGCCTGGACATCGATCAGCAACAGGGCGGTGGTCATGGGACAAGTCTCTCATGGGAAGTGAAGTGCCCACCATATCGCCGTGACGCCCACGGCGAGTGCCCCGGCCGGTCAACATGCGGACCATTTCGGCCATCGCCAATGAGTCGCCACAGGGATCTCAGCCCAGGCGCTCCTCGCGAGGCGTGATGCCGAAGTGATTGCGATAGGCGGTGGAAAAGTGCGCCGCCGAGGAAAAGCCTGTCTGCAGGGCGATCTCGCCGGCCGGCCGGTCGCTCTCGCGCAGCTGCTTGCGGGCCTGCTGCAGGCGCAGGTTGAGATAGTAGCGGCTGGGCACCGCCTGAAGGTACTTCTTGAACAACCGCTCCAGCTGGCGTCGCGATATCCCCAGGTGCTCGGCCAGTTCATGGGTGGTCAGCGGCTCCTCGATGTTGGACTCCATCAGCGCCACAGCATCGATCAGGCTCTGCGGGGCATTGCCCAGCCGGGTGCGCAGCGGCACCTGCTGGGGCTCGTCGCCCATGCGGATGCGCTCGAGCACGAAGTGTTCGGAGATGCGCTCGGCCAGCTCGGCGCCGTGCTGGCTGCCGATCAGCGTCATCATCATGTCCATGGCGGCGGTGCCGCCGCCGCAGGTCAGGCGGTCGCGGTCGATCTCGAACAGCTGCTGGGAGAGCCGCACCCGGGGATAGTCGCGTGCGAAGGCCTCGAAGCGCGTCCAGGGCAGGGTCGCCCGGTAGCCCTCGAGCACCCCGGCCCGGGCCAGCAGCTCGGTGCCGCCGCCGATGCCGCCCAGCACCACCCGGGCGGCGGCCAGCCGCCGCAGCCACTCGAGCAGCGCCTCGGGCACGCTGCCCGACAGCGGCCCGGGCGCGCAGACCAGCAGCATGTCCAGGGCCTGGTCTGGCTCGCCGGCCAGCGCCTGGGGCAGCAGCGCCTGTCCGGCGGCGCTGGGCACCGGGCGTTCGTCGATGGCGAAGGTGGAAAGCCGATAGAGGCTGCGCCCCGCCAGGCGATTGGCCACTACCAGCGGTTCGGTGGCGCAGGCCTGGGCCAGCAGCGAGAAGCCCGGCAGCACCACCACGCCGACATGCCGGGACAGCGGCACGGCCGATGCAGGGGGTGAGGCGTCAGGCATGGGAACTCTCTCGCGGGCGGTGAAGGCCTATTCTAGGCCGAAGCCGCCGGCCATAACAGCCGCCCGAATACGGCGACGCCGGGCGGGGTGCCCGGCGCCTGGGATGAGCCCTCCCCGCCCCTGCAATGTGGGGAGCGGGTCGTCAGCCGCTGAGGCCGACTACCAGCATGCCGATCACCACCACCGCCACCACCACGATCATGGCGGGCAGCAACCAGGCCATGCCGTGATCCGGCTCGCGGGCCTCGGGCTGGTCCTCGTCCGGCTCGGGGTGATCATAGTCCTCGGGCTGGCTGACCTCGTGGAGGTGTTCCAGCTCTTCGTCCGGCGTCTTGCTTTCCCTGGTATCCATGCGCACCTCCTGGGCTCGAGGATCGGGAGGCAGGGCGCCGGCGCTCCGGGCCCTACGGCTCTACGACATCGAATTCCACCATCGGATTCACGTCGGCGTCGTAGTCGACGTCATCGCGCTCGAAGCCGAACAGCTTCAGGAACTCGTGCTTGTACCCAGCATAGTCGGTGATCTCGAACAGATTCTCGGTGGTCACCCGCGGCCACAGGTCCTTGCAGGCCTGCTGGACATCGTCGCGCAGCTCCCAGTCGTCGAGGCGCAGGCGGCCTGCCTCGTCGGTATCGGCGCTGCCCTGCCCTGCGCCGAGATAGAGCCGCTCGCCGAACAGGCGGTTGAGCTGGTCGATGGTGCCCTCATGCAGGCCCTGCTCCTTCATCACCTTGTAGACCATGGCGATGTAGAGCGGCATCACCGGAATCGCGGCGCTGGCCTGGGTCACCACGGACTTGAGCACCGCCACGTTGGCGCCGCCACCTTTTGGCTCGAGGCGAGCATTGATCTCGCCGGCGGCACGATCGAGGTCTTCCTTGGCCTTGCCCAGGGCACCGTGCCAGTAGATCGGCCAGGTGATCTCGGTGCCGATATAGCTGAAGGCCACGGACTTGGCGCCCTCGGCCAGCACGCCGGCCTTGTCCAGGGCGTCGATCCACAGCTCCCAGTCCTCGCCGCCCATCACCGCGGTGGTGTCGTCGATCTCCTGCTGGGTGGCCGGTTCCACCTCGGCCTCGATGATGGCGTCCTTGTTGGTGTCGATGGCGGTGGCACGGTAGGTCTCGCCGATCGGCTTGAGGGCCGAGCGCTTCAGCTCGCCGCTGTCCGGCAGCTTGCGCACCGGCGAGGCCAGCGAGTAGACCACCAGGTCGACCTGCCCCATGTCTTGCTTGATCAGCTCGATGGCCTTGTCGCGCGCCTCATGGGAGAAGGCGTCACCGTTGATGGACTTGCTGTACAGGCCCTCGGCCTTGGCGAACTTGTCGAAGGCGGCGGCGTTGTACCAGCCGGCAGTGCCCGGCTTCTTCTCGGTGCCCGGCTTCTCGAAGAACACGCCGAGGGTATCGGCGCCGTAGCCGAAGGCAGCGGTGATCCGCGCCGAGAGGCCGTAGCCGCTGGAGGCCCCGATCACCAGGACCTTCTTCGGCCCGGCACTGTTGTCCAGGCCCCGGGCGCGGGTCGCCTCGATCTGCTCGAGCACGTTCTTCTCGCAGCCGACGGGATGGGTGGTGGTGCAGATGAAACCGCGGACCTTGGGCTTGATGATCACGTGAGACCTCTTGGCGTTCGCAGCGGGGCGCCATCAATCGCCGCCCCGATGAAATGGAATTCGTACGTGGCGACATTCTAGCGGCCTCGCCGGGCGCTGTCCGCCCTTGAGCGACGTCGCCGGCTGGGGCAGGATGCGGGCATCATCATCCTGCAGGAGATCCCATGGACGCACAGACCCTCGTCGACACGCGCGGCGACCTCTGGCTGGCGCTGGCCCCGCTGTGGCTGGAGCGGGAACCGCGGGAGACCGACTATGCACGCATGGTCAAGGTGATCGAGCGCCATGCGCTGAGCAAGCATGAGCTGGAATGGGTGTTCCGTCTGGAATTGGCCCCGGTGCTGTCCCGCCACCAGATGTCGGTGGCCGGCGAGTGGCGCCGCTTCGACGATCGCAAGCTGATGCGCCAGCTGGTGGCCCATAACCTGCGCCTGACCGGCTGGCGGCGCAAGACCTGGGCGCTGTTCTCGGGGTTGACCACCATGATGGCACGCCAGCGCTGGAACGAACTGATGGAACGGCTGATGATCGCCCGCGGCGAGGACGTGCCCTCCTGATACCTCGCGCGCGGCCAACGACATGGCATGGAAGCACCACGCTGGCGCGTTTCAGTTCTCGTCCAGCGCCCGCTCCAGGGCCTCGACCAGCGCCGTCTCGCCGTCTCGGGGCGAGAAGCGGCGAATCACCCGGCCGTCGCGGCCCACCAGGAACTTGGTGAAGTTCCACTTGATCATCCCCGTCCCCAGCACTCCGGGCGCCGCGCGCTTGAGCTCGACGAACAGCGGATGGGTGTCGTGGCCGTTGACCTTGACCTTTTCCATCAGCGGGAAGGTCACGCCGTATTCCCGCTCGCCGAAGCGGCAGAACTCCTGGGCCGATTCCGGGGACTGACGGGCGAACTGGTTACAGGGAAAAGCCAACACGGTGAAGCCACGGTCGCGATAGCGCCGATAGAGTCGTTCGAGATCGCGCAGCTGGGGCGTGAAGCCGCACTTGCTGGCCACGTTGACGATCAACAGCACCTGCCCGCGCAGGGCGCGCAGGTTGAAGGGCTCGCCACGAGAAGTGTGGCAGTCATGATCATGAATGCTCATGGCGTGGGCTCACTGTCTATTCCGTCACGATGCCACGCCGCGCCGCGCTGTGCCAGTCCCGGCCCGGCACCCGCCGGCCGGCTCAAGGCGCCTCCCCGAGCCGGCCGGCCCGCCACAGCGCTTCCACCGCCTGTCGAGTGTCCGGGGTAACGCCATCGAGGGCCAGCGCCTCGGCGGGCGAATGCCAGGAGGCTTCGGCGACCTCCTCGGCCTGCAGCCTCAGCGGGCCGTCGTAGTCGACAAGGTAGGCGCTGCCGAAGATGTGATGGCCGCCGGCAGCATGCACGAACTCCAGCACATGATGCAGCGGAACGCCCACGATCCCCAGCTCTTCGGCCAGCTCACGCCGCGCGGCCAGATGCACCGCCTCACCGGCCCCGACCACGCCGCCGGCGGCCAGGTCGAGGCCGCCCGGGAACACCTCCTTGGTCAGGGTGCGGCGCTGCACGCAGATGTCACCGGCGGCATTGCGTACCACGATGTAGGTGGCGCGATGCCAATAGCGGTAGCGGCGCATGGTGGCTCGGGGGGCACTGCCGCAAGGCCGATTGCGGGCATCCACCAGTTGAATGCTCTCGTCGGCGATGCGGGGAGCGGGCAGCGGCTCGGGGGCCAGGGCGTCGTCGGTCATCACGGCTCTCCGGGGAAATGCTCTCAGCCTACCCAGTCGTGCCCAAGGGGTCACGCCCGATCGGCCCGCCGCAGCGTCCATGGCGGACCATCCCTATCCACGCTGTCGCCGAGTAGAGTCGAAACAGTTTCGACACCGTTCACTCACCCGGGAGCCCGCCATGACCGATCCTCGCCCACCGCGCTCGAGCGTCGACCTCGATAACGAAGCCATCCACTGGGACCAGGACCTGAGCTATGGCCAGTACCTGGGTCTCGAGACGCTGCTCGACTGCCAGCACCCGCGCTCCGACCAGCACGATGAGATGCTTTTCATCGTGATTCACCAGGCTTCCGAGCTGTGGATGAAGCTGTGCCTGCACGAGGCCCACGGCGCCGCCGAGCATATTCATCGAGACCACCTGCGCCCGGCCTTCAAGATGCTGACGCGCGTCGCCCGCATCCAGGAGCAGTTGATCAAGGCCTGGGAGGTGCTGGTGACCATGACCCCGGCGGACTACTCGAGCTTTCGCGATGAACTGGGCCAGAGCTCGGGCTTCCAGTCCTACCAGTATCGTGAACTGGAATTCCTGCTCGGCAACAAGAACGCGCGCATGATCGAGGCCCACCGCGCCCGCCCCGAACACTATGATCACCTGAAGGCGGTGCTTCAGGCGCCGAGCCTCTACGACATCGTGCTGCAGCGCCTCGCCGCGCGTGGCTTCGAGATCCCCACGAGCCACCTGGAGCGCGACTGGTCAGCGCCCTATGTCGCCTCGCCCGAGGTGGAAGCCGCCTGGGCGGCGATCTACCGCGACACCACGACCCACTGGGACCTCTACGAGCTGGCCGAAAAGCTGGTCGACCTGGAGTACAACTTCCAGAAATGGCGCTTCAGCCACATGAAGACGGTGGAGCGCATCATCGGCTATCGCCGCGGCACCGGCGGCACGGCGGGGGTGAACTACCTGGTCAAGGCGCTGGACCTGCAATTCTTTCCTGAGCTGTGGTCGGTGCGCACCTCGCTGTAGGTCGCGAAGAGCGGCTTTGACCACCTCGCCGGCAGGCACCATGCTCAGGTGAGTCCGCCTGCCGGAGATCGATCATGCAGGACCATGCTCCCCGCGACCGGCTAGCCACCCACACGGTGACCAACCAGCCGCCTTCCCCCAAGGACCGCGACGCACTGAGCGATGATCTGCCGCTACGCGAGGCGCTGGGCCGCGAGGCACCGGACTGGGTCGCCCGTCGCCTGGCACCGCTGGGCCGCGAGGTGGGCAGTCAGCGAGTCCAGGCGCTGGGCGAGGCGGCCAATCGCCACCCACCCGAGCTGCGCCTGTTCGACCGCTACGGCCGGCGCCTTGACGAGGTCGTCTACCACCCCGCCTATCACGAACTGATGCACCTGGCCCTGGACCACGGCTGGCAGGCCGTGGCCTGGCAGGAGGAGGGCCGCGGCGGCCATCAAGCGCACGTGGCCGCCCTCTATCTGCTGACCCAGGCCGAGCCGGGCTTCTGCTGCCCGGTGACCATGACCCATGCCGCGATGCCGGCACTGCGGTCCTCGCCCGAGGCACTCGGCGCATGGTCGCCGGGGCTGCTGGCCTGGGACTACGACCCTCGCGCCCTGCCCGCCGAGCGCAAGAGCGCCTTGACCTTCGGCATGGCCATGACCGAGAAGCAGGGCGGCAGCGACGTGCGCGCCAACACCACCCGCGCCGATCTCACCGCCGACGGCTGGCGGCTGACCGGCCACAAGTGGTTCTGCAGCGCCCCCATGTCCGACGCCTTCCTGACCCTGGCACAGACCGACGATGGCCTCGGCTGTTTCCTGGTGCCACGCTTCGCCCCAGACGGCTCGCGCAATCCCATCGAGCTGCAGCGCCTCAAGGACAAGTGCGGCAACCGTGCCAACGCCTCGGCGGAGATCGAGTACCGGGGCGCCTGGGCCCAACCGCTGGGCGAACCGGGCCACGGCGTGACGACCATCCTGACGATGGTCCAGCAGACCCGGCTGGACGCCGCCACCGCTCCCGTGGCGATGATGCGCCAGGGGCTGGCCGAGGCATGGCGCTTCGTGCGGGAACGCCAGGCCTTTGGCCGGCGGCTGTCCGAACAGCCGCTGATGCGGATGCTGATCGCCGACCTGGCCCTGGAAGTCGAGGCCGGGGTGGCACTGGTCATGCGCACCGCTCGAGCCTTCGACGGTGCCGCCCGGGACGACGAGCACGAACGCGCCCTGGCCCGCCTGCTGCCGGCGCTGGCCAAGTACTGGCACAACAAGCGCGCGCCCGGCTTCCTGGCCGAGGCCATGGAATGCCTGGGCGGCATCGGCTACGTGGAGGAGACGCCCCTGGCACGGCTCTACCGCGAGGCGCCGGTCAACTCGATCTGGGAGGGCTCGGGCAACGTCATCTGCCTGGACGTGTTGCGGGTGCTCGGGCGACACCCTGAGGCACTGGCGGCGCTGCGCGCGGAGTTCGCCACGGTGCAGGGCGAATCCACCGAGCTCGACCGCGCTCTGGCCGAGCTGGAAGGCCTGCTGGGCGAGGCGCCGGAGGCGCTCGAACCCCGCGCGCGCTGGCTGACCCAGCGCCTTGCCCAGTGCCTGCAGGCCGCGCTACTGCTGCGCCACGCCCCGCAGTCGGTGGCCCAGACCTTCTGTCGCAGCCGGTTCGGAGACGCTGCGAGCCCCGCCTATGGGGTGCTGCCCATCGATACCCCTCTGGACGACCTGCTGGACCGGCTACTCCCGGCGTGATCGAGAGGCCGCCTAGCCGGCCATTACCGCGCGTTCCAGCGGCGAAGCACGCCGGGCCAGAGCCGGAATCTCGCTGGCGGCCATGGGGCGTGCCAGGCCGAAGCCCTGCACATGGGTACAACCGAAACGCTCCAGCAGCCCCAGACAGGCGAGATCCTCGACGCCCTCGGCCACCACCCGGATCCCCAGGCGTCGCCCGAGCAGCGCCACGGCCTCGACGATAGCGGCATCCTGGACGTCCTCATGCACACGGCTGACGAAGCTGCGATCGATCTTCAGCTCGCTGATCGGCAGCCGCTGCAGCCGTGAAAGTGACGAATATCCCACGCCGAAGTCATCCACGGAGACCTCGAGGCCCGAAAGGTGCAAGCGTGTCGCCACCTCGCTGCCGAGCAGCTCATCCTCCATGGACGACGACTCGATGATTTCCAGCACCAGAGGCGTACCACCAGAGGCATGCCACCTTGCCCGCACCAGGTTTACCAGCTCTGGACACAGCAGATCGTCGGGCGTCACGTTGAGCGATAGCGACAGGTGTACCCCCGCACGGCGCCAGCCGGCGGCATCCGACATGGCCATCTGCAGCACGCGGCGCGTCAACTGCCGCCCCTGGACGGCGCTGAGCAACGGCAGGAACTCCCCCGGGGCCAGCAGCCCGGCCTCGGGATGACGCCAGCGCACCAGGGCTTCGACGCCGGAGAGGCGGCGCGTGGCCAGATCGAACTGGGGCTGATAGTGGAGGATCAGCTCATGACTGGCGAAAGCCCGTTCCAGATCCTGCTGCCGGAATCGGGGCCCCAGGCGCGCCGGCACCTCTCGACAGGTCGGCTCCAGGCAGGCCAGCCGCTCGCGCAGCTCGGCGAGGCGCATCGGCTTGTCCAGCGACACCAGCATGTCCAGGCCGAGCGACTCGCCCAGGCGTTCGGCAATGCGTGCCACCTTGCGTTCGACGCCACTGAGCAGCAGTACCTTGCCGGAATAGCGACACTCGGCCAGATGTCGCAGCGCCACGATGTGATCGTGGTCGCCGAAGGCCAGCCCGATGGCGACCAGACGGGGGCGGCGAACCATGACCTCGTCGACCAGATGATGCACATGGCGGGAATGGTGGGTCTCCACTCCCAGCACCTGGAGCTGAACCGCCAGCGTGGCAGCCGCATCGGCATCGTCTTCGAGCACCATTGCCAGCGTCGGGGCAGAAGACGCGTTCATTGACGACATTTCCGGTGGAAGCAAACTCACAAGGGTATCAAGCGGGGCACGACAATCCACTGATCGCGATCAACGCCAGCCTCAGTGCAGGGGGCCCGCTACCACCCGCAACGCCAGGGCCAGCAGCAGCACGCCGGTGGCGCGATTGATCCAGTGGGCCCGGGCCTGCAGCCACGGGAGCACTCGCGAATGCGAGAGACTGACGGCCACCAGCACGTACCAGCCCCCGTCGATGATCATCGCCGTCAGCACGATGATCGCCCGAGCGGCCAGGCTCATGTCGGGCGTCACGAACTGGCTGAGCAACGCAACGAAGAACAGGATCAGCTTGGGGTTGCCGAGCGCAACCAGCATGCCATCGCGGGCTGCCTGACCACCGGTCGTGGTCATGGCATCGGCCTGCAGGGCACCGGCGCGGCCGGCTCGCAGGGCCTTGATGCCGAGCCAGGCCAGGTAGGCCGCCCCGCCCCAGGTGAGCCCCTGGAACAGCGCTGGATAACGCTCGATCAGCGCGCCCAGCCCCCAGACGGTAAGCAACGCATAGAGCCCCACCCCCAGCGCATGGGACAGTGCCGCCATGATACCCGGCAGGCGACCTCCGCCCAGGGTATGACGCAGCACCAGCGCCAGGCTCGGTCCCGGCGACATGGCCCCCATGGCACAGACGGCTGCCAGGGACATCCACAGTGAAAACGGCATCACGGTCTCCTTGGATCATCTAGGTCAGGGCTCAAGGGCGAACCCTATCGGCGTGCTCGCTCCGTGCGTCATCGCCGAGTGGCAAGGCGGCCAGTGCCCGGGCCACCTCGTCCATGTCGAGATCGGCGAGATGACTGCCGGTCTCGATCATCGCGCCATGTTCGGCCAGTGGCCGCCAGCGACGCTGGGGTCTGGCGAAGAGCCCCAGGGTCGGCCGGTTCCAGGCACTGGCCATGTGCAGCACCGCCGTATCGGGCGTCACCACCAGGGCGGCATGCTTCACGATGGCGACGCTATGCGGCAGGCTGACATCCAGCGCCAGGAGGTGCACCCAGGGCAAGTCCGTCGCCAGCCGTTGCGCCTTGCCCTCGCCATCGGGGCCGAAGACCATCACCACCGGCAGCCCATGCTCGTGATGAAGAAGTTCGCAGAGTCGGCGCCCCTGGTCGAGAGAAAGCTGGCGTGCCGGATGGCCGCCCTCCAGGTTCAACGCCACGTAGGGCCCCAAGGGCGCCACGCTCCGACGTACCCTCTGTTCATCCTCGGCGGCGATCGGGAACTCGTAGGCCCCGGGCACCTCGGCAATACCGGCCTCGCGCATCAGCGCGGCCCAGCAGTGCGGGCGAGCGCCGCCTCGATCATGCAGCGACCTGGCAGCCTCGCCGAGCGGCGAGTAGCAGCGCAGGGGCGAGCCCCCCAGCCGCAGATTGCAGCGCGCCTGCAGGGTACCGACGAAACAGCACGCCGCGGAGCTGTAGCGGATGGTGCCCTCGATGCACAGGTCGATGCGACCGTGGCGGGCCTTCAGGTCGCGAGCCACGGCGCGGGTCGCCCCGATATCCCGGTGCTGGTCGATCGTCACCACCTCGACCCTCTCGTCGTCGATCCTCCGGAACACGACTTCGTTGTAGGCCGAGGCCACGATCACGATGCGCGGTACGCCACGTGCCTGCAAGGCCCTGATGACGGGGAACACCGCCATGCCATCGCCAATTTTCTTGGGCACGTAGAGCACCGCAGCGTGGAGCGTCTCGGGAACGTCCACGCCCGACGAATAATCGTACCGGAACTGGTGATAGCGCCGAGACAGGGTACGAATCGGGTGGCGCAGAAGCTGCTGGGAAAATGTGGGGGGAACGGCCATAGATGACGTGGCAAACCAGGTATTCACGAGAGGGACATCGAGTGGCCTCGTGGTGCGTCTCTCAGCACTACCGACTTGCCAGGCAGGCCGGGGCAACGCTCATGGCGCTGGCACGACGGGGCCGGAAGCCTGGCAACGGTACGCCTGCCGGCCTGACGAAGCCAGTGCGCACTCGGGCATGAGAAAAACTCACCATACGATATCGCGGTGTCTTGCAACAGGGCCACCCGCGAGACGCATCGCGCCGGTGGGGAGACGTCCCTCATTGCATTGCCCATGATAGGGTCGCAATACGCCTCCACTCCCTGCTCCCGCTCACGAACCTGCAGGTAACGCATGTCCAGCGACACTCCCCTAGCCCCGCACCTCGAACGCCCTCGCAACCTGTCGACACTGATCGCCCGGGTACGGCATGCCGGCCGCCGCCGAGACGACATCAGCCTTGACGCCATCCTCGACGCGGTGGGGCGGCGCAGCTTCGCTCCCTTTCTGCTGATCGCGGGACTCATCACCCTGGCACCGCTGATCGGCGACATACCCGGGGTGCCCACCCTGATGGCCAGCCTGGTGGTATTGGTGGCCGCCCAACTGCTGCTGGGCCGACAGCACTTCTGGCTGCCGCGCTTCCTGCTGGAGCGGCGGGTATCCCGCGAGCGCTTCCTGCGGGTCACCGGCTGGCTGGAGAAGCCAGCCCACTGGGTCGACTGTTGCCTGCGGGCTCGCCTGACCTGGCTTACCCGCTCCCCGGCCCACCTGCCGGTGGCCCTGACCTGCCTGCTGATCGGGCTGGCCATGCCGCCGATGGAGCTGGTGCCCTTCTCCGCCAACGGCGGCGGCCTGGCGCTGACCCTGTTCGGCCTGGCACTGCTCGCCGAAGACGGCCTGATGGCGCTCGCGGCCTACCTGCTGACCGGCACCACCCTGGCACTGGTGATCATCGGCCTCGCCTGAACCAAAAAAAGCGGCCTTGGACAAGGCCGCCGGAAACGGGAAATGTGTCATGCAGGGAAGCTGACACACCACCCATTATTCATGATCAATTTCACGGGATATTTTCCGGAAAGCGCTTATATACGGCCCCACATCATGACTTTGACCGTATGGCCAGCCGTGAGCAGCAATGACAGGCATGCACGAGCCAAGCGCGACGACGCGTAGATCTTCCGTCGTCATTCCGTTGACACGTTAAGGATTTCTCATTCAGAACAAGCACAAGGAGGGAGGTAAGTGCTTGATTTTATGGTACCGGTGGTCGGACTCGAACCGACAAGGGCTTGCACCCGGCGGATTTTGAATCCGCTGCGTCTACCAATTCCGCCACACCGGCAACGGCGGTGCATTATACGTGTGCAGAGCAGCAGGTCAATTACGGGCCCTGACTTAACAGCGGCAACAGGGTATCCTTGGCGGCTTGCCGCGGCTCTCCCGAGCCACCGTCCATCCCATCAGCCGGATCGTTTCGCCCCATGCAGCGCGCCGATTTCCACTACGAGCTTCCCGAGGCGCTGATCGCCCGCTATCCCTCCGAGCAGCGCAGCGACTGTCGCCTGCTGTGCGTCGACGGCGAGAGCGGCGCGCTCGCGCACCGCCGCTTCCCCGACCTGCTCGAGACGCTCGAGCCGGGCGACCTGCTGGTGTTCAACGACACCCGGGTGATTCCGGCTCGGCTGCACGGCCACAAGGCCAGCGGCGGGCGCGTCGAGATGCTGCTGGAGCGTCCGCTGGACGCCCATCGCGGCCTGGCGCACCTGCGTTCGAGCAAGTCGCCCAAGCCCGGCACCGAGCTCGAGTTCGAGGGCGGCATCCGCGCCGTGGTCGAGGGCCGCCGCGAGGCGCTGTTCGAGCTGCGCTTCCTCGGCGAAACGCCGCTGGTGGAGCTGCTCGAGACCCACGGCCACATGCCGCTGCCGCCCTACATCACCCGCGAGGACGAGCTCTCCGACCGCGAGCGCTATCAGACCGTCTACGCCCGCCGCGAGGGCGCAGTGGCCGCGCCGACCGCGGGGCTGCACTTCGACGAACCGCTGCTCGAAAAGCTCGCCGAAAAGGGCGTGGAAAGTGCCTTCGTCACCCTGCACGTAGGCGCTGGCACCTTCCAGCCGGTGCGCGCCGACGACATCCGCGACCACGAGATGCACAGCGAGTGGATCGAGGTCTCCGAGACGGTCTGCGAGCAGGTGCGCGCCGCTCGCGCCCGGGGCAACAAGGTGATCGCGGTGGGCACCACCAGCGTGCGCTGCCTGGAATCGGCCTGCCTGAAGAGCGCCGATGGCGAGATCACGCCCTACAGCGGCGAGACCGACATCTTCATCTATCCCGGCTACGACTGGCGGGTGGTCGACGCCCTGATCACCAACTTCCACCTGCCGGAGTCGACCCTGCTGATGCTGGTGTCCTCCTTCGCGGGTTACGAAACGGTGATGGCCGCCTATCAGGAAGCGGTCCGCGAAGAGTACGCCTTCTTCAGCTATGGCGACGCCATGCTGCTGACGCGCGCCCGCTGAGCCGAAGACCGACGGCCACCCGCTCCGACGAATTTCGAGAGACCCCATGCGAGACGAATGCTTCATGAATTTCGAGCACCTGGCCAGTGATGGCCGGGCGCGCCGCGGCCGGCTGACCTTCCCCCGGGGAACGGTCGAGACACCCGCCTTCATGCCGGTGGGCACCTACGGCACCGTCAAGGGCATGACGCCCCAGTCGGTCAAGGAGATCGGCGCCGAGATCATCCTCGGCAACACCTTTCACCTGTGGCTGCGCCCGGGCGTTGATGTGATCGAGGGCCACGGCGACCTTCACGACTTCGCCCAGTGGGACAAGCCGATCCTCACCGACTCCGGCGGCTTCCAGGTGTTCTCGCTCGGCGAGATGCGCAAGATCACCGAGGAAGGCGTGCACTTCCGCTCCCCGGTGGACGGCGCGAAGGTGTTCATGGGCCCCGAGGAGTCGATGGCCGTGCAGCGCTCGCTGGGCTCGGACATCGTGATGATCTTCGATGAATGCACGCCCTACCCGGCCACCGAGGACGAGGCGCGCAAGTCCATGGAGATGTCGCTGCGCTGGGCCAAGCGCTCGCGGGATGCCCACGGCGATTCGCCCTCGGCGCTGTTCGGCATCATCCAGGGCGGCATGTACCCGGAGCTCCGCGAGAAGTCGCTCGAAGGCCTCGAGGCGATCGGCTTCGACGGCTACGCCATCGGCGGCCTCTCGGTGGGCGAGCCCAAGGAAGAGATGATCAAGGTGCTCGACTACCTGCCCGAATGGATGCCGGCCGACAAGCCGCGCTACCTGATGGGCGTGGGCAAGCCGGAGGACCTGGTGGAGGGCGTGCGCCGCGGGGTCGACATGTTCGACTGCGTGATGCCCACCCGCAACGCGCGCAACGGCCACCTGTTCACCGGGGAAGGCACGGTCAAGATTCGCAACGCCAAGCATCGCCATGACACCCGGCCGCTGGAGGAAGGGTGCGACTGCTATACCTGCCAGCATTTTTCCCGGGCCTATCTGCACCACCTGGACCGCTGTGGCGAGATGCTCGGCTCGATGCTCAATACCATCCACAATCTGCGTCACTATCAGCGCCTGATGGCTGGTTTGCGCGGTGCTATCGAAGCGGGTACATTGGCCAACTTCGTGGAAGGGTTCTACGCGCAGCGCGGCCTGCCGGTCCCCCCCGCACCGAATTGATCGGCGGGCGGCCCCCGTGGCCACTCGCCGAGCGCCGATGGAAGGCGCCTGGTTTTCCCGCGACTCAGGAGATCGTCGTACATGCTGGACTTCTTCATTTCCCCGGCCCTGGCCCAGGACGCCGGAGGCGCCCCGGGCGGTGGCATCGCCCAGATCGTGATGCTGGTCGGCTTCGTGCTGATCTTCTACTTCCTGCTGTGGCGCCCGCAGGCCAAGCGTGCCAAGCAGCACAAGCAGCTGGTCGCCGGCCTGTCCAAGGGTGACGAGATCGTCATCGGCGGCGGCATGCTGGGCCGCATCACCAAGGTCAGCGAAGACAGCGAGTTCCTGACCATGGAGATTTCCGAGGGCACCGAGGTCAGCGTGCAGAAAACCGCCGTGGCGGCCGTTCTGCCCAAGGGCACGCTCAAGTCCATCTGACCGGACGCCCCCGCGCCCGCACCGCTGCAAGGCCGTGCGGGCTGCCCTGCGACCACCGAGGCGGGGCCCGGCCGGCCGGCTCCGCCCGGTGCTCGTGATGGCATAGCGTCCGTTCCATCATCAGCAACCTGAGGGCAGGGCCCCCATGCTCAACCGTTATCCCCTGTGGAAGTATCTGCTGATACTCCTCGTGCTCCTCGTCGGCCTGATCTATTCCCTCCCCAACCTCTTCCCCGAGGATCCGGCGGTACAGATCAGCAGCGACCGGGGCGAATTCACCCTCGACGAGCGCCGTCTCGAGCGCCTCGAGACCTCCCTCTCCGACGCCGGCATCGACATCCAGTCCGTCGAACGCGAGCCCACCAGCGTGCTCATCCGCCTCGACAACGCCGATGACCAGATCCAGGCCCGCGACATGCTCAGCGAGGCGCTGGGCGACGACTACGTGGTGGCACTTAACCTGGCCGAATCGACCCCGGCCTGGCTGGAGTCCCTGGCCGCCTCTCCGATGACCCTTGGCCTGGACCTGCGCGGCGGCGTGCACTTCCTGCTCGAGGTCGACATGGACGCCGCTCTTCAGCAGCGCCTCGAGGTCAACGCCAGCGCCATGCGCGAGACCCTGCGCGACGAGCGGATCCGCTACCGCAACACCGAGATCGACACGCGCGCGATCCGCATGGACTTCATGAACGCCGAGGATCGCGACGAAGCCCGCCGCCTGATCAGCCGCGAGTTCCCCGAGTTCGAGTACCGCAATCTCGAGCGCGACCGCGGGGCCGGGCTGGCCATGACGCTGACCGACGCGGCCGTGGAAGAGATCCAGGACTATGCGGTCAACCAGAACCTGACCACGCTGCGCAACCGCGTCAACGAACTGGGCGTGGCCGAACCGCTGGTCCAGCGCCAGGGGCCGGCGCGCATCGTCGTCGAGCTGCCCGGTGTGCAGGACACCGCCGCCGCCAAGCGCATCGTCGGCGCCACCGCCAACCTGGAATTCCGCCTCGAGGCCCGCCCGGACACCCCGGAGGCCGAGACCGAGAGCTTCCCGTTCCGTAACGACGCCTCGCGCAACGCCACCCTGATGCGCGACGTCATCATCACCGGCGACAGCGTCTCCAACGCCAACCGCAGCTTCGACGAGAACGGTAGGCCCCAGGTCAACATCAACCTGGACGGTACCGGTGGCACCCTGATGAACCGCTCCACCCGCACCAACATCGGTCGCAACATGGCGGTGCTGTTCATCGAGCACAAGACCCGCGACCGCACGGTGATCGAGGACGGCAAGGAGACCACCGTCCGCACGCCCTACACCGAGCGCGGCATCATCAGCCTGGCCACCATCCAGAGCGCGCTGGGCAACAGCTTCCGCATCACCGGGCTCGACTCGCCCACCGAGGCGGCCGAGCTGGCGCTGCTGCTGCGCTCCGGCTCGCTGGCCGCACCGATCTACTTCGCCCAGGAACGCACCATCGGGCCGAGCCTCGGCGAGAAGAACATCGAGCGCGGCATCCTCTCGGTGGAGATCGGCCTGCTGCTGGTGGTGGCCTTCATGCTGCTGCGCTACAAGGTGTTCGGGGTGATCGCCAATCTCGCCCTCGGCTTCAACCTGGTGCTGCTGGTGGCCGCCATGTCGCTGCTCGGCGCTACCCTGACGCTGCCCGGCATCGCCGGCATCGTGCTCACGCTAGGCATGGCGGTGGACGCCAACGTGCTGATCTTCGAGCGCATCCGCGAGGAGCTCCGCACCGGTCTATCGGTGCAGCAGGCGATCCACGCCGGCTATGAGCGCGCCTTCACCTCCATCGTCGACGCCAACATCACCACCCTGCTGGTGGCGTTGATCCTGTTCTCGATCGGCACCGGCCCGGTCAAGGGCTTCGCCGTGACGCTGTCGCTGGGCATCCTGACCTCGCTGTTCACCGCCCTGATGGTGACCCGCGCCATGGTCAACCTGTGCTACGGCGGCAAGCCCGTGAAGAAGCTCTGGATTTAGGAGAAGGCCATGCAATCGTTCATCAATCGACAGATCGACTTCATGGGCAAGCGTCGGCTGGCCTTCATGGCCTCCGGGCTGATGCTGCTGGTGTCGATCGTCGCCCTGCTGGTCCAGGGGCTGAACCTGGGCCTCGACTTCACCGGCGGCACCCTGGTAGAGGTCCGCTATGCCACGGCGCCCGCCCTGGCTAGCGTGCGCGAAACCCTGGAAACCGCCGGCTTCCAGGACGTGGCCGTGCAGACCTTCGGCGCCTCCACCGAGGTGCTGATCCGCCTGCAGCAGGCCTTCGAAGCCGGCGTCGGCGACCGGGTCGTCGAGCTGCTCAACCAGGGCGGCGCCAGCGTCGAACTGGTACGCGCCGAGTTCGTCGGCGCCCAGGTCGGCGACCAGCTGCGCGACCAGAGCGGCATGGGCATGCTGGTGGCACTGGGCATCGTGATGCTCTATGTCGCCTTCCGCTTCCAGTACAAGTTCGCCCTCGGCGCCCTGCTGGCACTGATTCACGACGTCATCATCGTGGTCGGCGCCTTTGCGCTGTTCGGCTTCGAGTTCGACCTCACGGTGCTGGCGGCAGTCCTGGCGGTGATCGGCTACTCGCTCAACGACACCATCGTGGTCTATGACCGCATCCGCGAGAATATCCGCAAGTCGCGCATCGACGACATGCCGGCCATCTTCAACGAGTCCATCAACCAGACCCTGTCGCGCACCCTGGCGACCTCCGGCACCACCCTGCTGGTGCTGCTGGCCCTGGTGCTGCTGGGCGGCGACATGATCCACAACTTCGCCGTGGCGTTGATCATCGGCATCGGCATCGGCACCTTCTCCTCCATCTACGTGGCCTCGGCCCTGCTGCTGCCGCTGAAGCTGCAGCGCGAGGACCTGATCCCGGCCAGGAAGGAGGACCCGGAGGCCGAGGAGCTGCCCTGACGGCCGCCCCTCTGCCCACGAAAAAGCCACCCTTCGAGGTGGCTTTTTTCATGCCTGGCGCCGCGAGATGGGCGACTCAGGCCTCTTCCGCCTCACGGGCGCGGTGCACCGCCTCAGACAGCGAACGGGTCAGGTCGACGACCCGGCGCACGCCATCTTCGGGACGTGCGGCCTCTCCGATGGCGTCGGTGAAGGCAGAGCCGACCACCACCGCGTCGGCGAAGCGGGCGATGCGCTCGGCCTGCTCGGGGGTACGGATGCCGAAGCCGACGCCAATCGGCAACGCGGAGTGCGCGCGGATGGCCTCGACTTCCTCCGCCACGCGTTCGGCGGACGGCGCGGCGGCGCCGGTCACCCCGGTGCTGGAAACGTAGTAGAGGAAGCCCGAGGTGTTCTCGAGCACCAGCGGCAGACGCTTGGCGTCGGTGGTCGGCGTCGCCAGGCGGATGAAGTCGATGCCGTGGGCCTGGGCCGGCAGGCACAGCTCGGCATCGTGCTCCGGCGGGAGGTCGACCACGATCAGCCCGTCCACGCCGGCCTCGGCGGCCTCGGCCAGGAAGGCCTCGACGCCCATGCAGTAGATGGGGTTGTAGTAGCCCATCAGCACCACCGGGGTGGCGTCGTCGCGCTCGCGCAGGGCACGCACCATGGAAAGCGTCTTGGCCATGGTCTGCCCGCCCTCCAGGGCGCGCAGCGTGGAGGCCTGGATAGACGGACCATCCGCCATGGGATCGGTGAACGGCATGCCCAGCTCGATCACGTCGGCGCCCGCCTCGGGCAGCGCCAGCAGGGTCTCGAGGCTGGCCTCGTAGTCGGGATCGCCGGCGCTGATGAAGGTGACGAGGCCGGCGCGGTTGGCGGCCTTGAGCTCGTCGAAGCGGCGCGCGATGCGGTCGTGGCGTTGGGTCATCGTCTCTCTCCTCATTCTGCCGGTGCGTCGGCCGCCAGCTCGTCGGCCAGGCGTTCGGTGACGGTGGTCATGTCCTTGTCGCCGCGCCCGCTCAGGTTCAGCACCATCACATGATCTTCCGGCAGCGTCGGCGCCAGCTTGATCGCGTGGGCGATGGCGTGGGAGGACTCCAGGGCCGGGATGATGCCTTCCAGGCGGCACAGTGTCTTGAAGGCGTCCAGCGCCTCGTCGTCGGTCACGGCGACGTACTCGGCGCGACCGACCTCGTGCAGCCAGGCGTGCTCGGGGCCGATGCCCGGGTAGTCGAGGCCCGCCGAGATCGAGTGCGCATCGGTGATCTGGCCCTCGGCGGACTGCAGCAGGAAGGTCCGGTTGCCGTGAAGCACGCCGGGGCTGCCGCCCTGCAGGCTAGCGGCGTGCTTGCCGGTGTCCAGGCCCTCGCCGGCCGCTTCCACGCCGACCAGCCGTACGCTCTCGTCTTCGAGGAAGGGATGGAACAGGCCCATGGCGTTGGAGCCGCCGCCGATGCAGGCCACCAGCGAGTCGGGCAGCCGGCCCTCCTTCTCGGCCAGTTGCTCGCGCACCTCCTGGCCGATCACGGACTGGAAGTCGCGCACCATGGCCGGGTACGGATGCGGACCGGCCACGGTGCCGATGATGTAGAAGGTGTCAGCGACGTTGGTCACCCAGTCGCGCAGGGCGTCGTTCATCGCATCCTTCAGGGTGCCGGTGCCGCTGGTCACCGGGATCACCTCGGCGCCCAGCAGCTTCATGCGCTGCACGTTGGGCTGCTGGCGGTCGATGTCGGTGCTGCCCATGTAGATGATGCATTTCATGCCGAAGCGAGCCGCCACGGTGGCGGTGGCCACGCCGTGCATGCCGGCGCCGGTCTCGGCGATGATGCGCTGCTTGCCCATGCGCCGGGCCAGCAGCACCTGGCCGATGCAGTTGTTGATCTTGTGCGCGCCGGTATGCATCAGGTCTTCGCGCTTGAGATAGATCCGCGCCCCGCCTAGCTGCTCGGTCAGCCGCTCGGCAAAGTAGAGCGGGCTTTCGCGGCCGATGTAGTCGCGGCGCAGCGCGTCAAGCTCGGCGTGGAACTCGGGGTCCTGCTTGGCCGACTCGTAGGCCTGCTGAAGCTCGAGGATCAGCGGCATCAGGGTTTCGGCGACGAAGCGACCACCGAAGCGGCCGAAGAAGCCATCGGCATCGGGGGCGAGTTCGGCGGTGGGGTGCGGCAGACCCATGGTGACGACTCCTGACAGTGGGGAATGGCCACCAAGATACATCGCACCGCGCCTTGTGATTAGCGATCATTGCTCGCTAATCTGTGAGAAAAGCTGACATGTCAGGAGCCCGCCTTGAGTGATCGACTGCCCTCGCTGAATGCCCTGCGCGCCTTCGACGAGACGGCCCGCACGCTGAGCGTCACGCGCGCCGCCGAGGCGCTGCACGTCACCCACGGCGCGGTCAGCCGCCAGCTCAAGCAGCTCGAGGAACAGCTCGGGGTGGCGCTGTTTCGGCGCCAGGGTCGCGGCCTGTCGCTGACCCAGGATGGCGAATTGCTGCGTGCCTCGACCTCACAGGCCTTCGAGCGGCTCGGCCAGGCCTGCACCCAGCTGCGCCGGCGCGCGTCGGAGGCACCGCTGGTGCTCGGCTGCCCCGGCAGCTTCCTCGCCCGCTGGTTCATCCCTCGCCTGGACCGCCTGAAGGCCCAGTGCCCGGAACTGAACCTGCACCTGACCGCCGATGAAGAGGTGGCCGGCCGGCTGGGCACCGACGTGGACGCCGTGCTGCGCTTCGCCGAACCGCCCTGGCCCGATGACATGAGGGTGGTCGAACTGGCGCCTGAGCGCATCGGGCCGGTGCTGGCGCCGGAGCTGCTCGACGCGCCCTCTCACATCCCCCCTGGGCACGACACCGCCGCGCTGACGTCGCTGCCGATGCTGCATACTCAGTCGCGTCCCCAGGCCTGGTCGCAGTGGTTCGCCGCCCAGGGCCTGGACCCCGCGACGATGCGCCACGACCAGTCGTTCGAGCACCTTCACTACATGCTGGAGGCAGCGCTGGTGGGCCTTGGGGTGGCCATCGCGCCGTCCTACCTGGTGGAAGAGGACCTGCGCACGGGCCGTCTGGTCGCCCCCTGGGGCTTCATCGAAACGCCGGCGCGGCTCGGGCTGTGGCTGCCGCCGGGGGCGCCGCGACGGGACATCGAGCGGCTGGTCGAGTGGCTGGCACAGGAGCTTGCGCACTCCACCGGCTGACGCTCCGCCAACGCACGGGCAGCAAAAAGCCCCCGGGGTTGCCGGGGGCTTCTCGGTCCGCGTGCCGCCGGGTGGGCGGCGTCGGGGTTCGCCGGGAGGATGCCTAGGCGACGCCTTGGGCCTCATCGGGCGAGAAGACTTCGCGGGCATGGTGATAGAGCACGCCGGCATAGCCATTGCGCTGCATCACCTTGAGGATCTTGGCTGGGTTCTGGTCGTCGAGCGCGCGACGCAGCTTGTCCTGCTGCTCGTCGTCCAGCGCCTCGTGCCAGTGGTAGGGCTCGCCATTCGCGCTGGCCACCTCCGCACGACGGATCAGGTCCATCTCGACCCGGCCGCCGTAGCGGTACAGCAGATCGTAGCCTTCCTGGAGGTGCAGCGCTGGCACGTCGCACGGCTTTTCCAGGCTTTCCAGCACGTTATAGTAGTAATAGCTGAGCGGTTCCATCATCACTCCTCTCGCGAATGAGGGGCATGGCCCGGCCTTGGAGAGCGAGGCGGCCGGGGTGCATGGAGCCGGGGCATCGAACGCCTCCGACTCCCCCAAGCTACACCCACTCGCGGACTCAGAACAGTCTTGCGAACGTCACCGGATGTAACGTTCCCGAACGCAAGACGCCTCCGCGGCTAAGCCGCGGAGGCGTCTTCGTTAGATCGGGGCCAGCATCGCGCCGTCTCGAACGCGGCGTCTCGAACACGACGGCGGCCGCCCTGCGGCGGCGCGCGCTCAGAAGTGGGGCTTGAGCTGCTTCAGCAAGGCCTTGAACAGGCGCGGACCGGCGGCCATCAGCTGCCCTTCGGCGGCCACCGACGGCTGGCCGTCGGGCGTACCCTGCAGGGCGCCGGTTTCCTTGAGCAACAGCGAACCGACCAGCAGGTCCTGCTCCTCGACTCCCAGGACGAAGGCCGCATCGACGCGACCCGCCGCCAGCTCGGCGATGTCCAGCAGGCCGCTACCGGAGGCTCGCAGCAACTCCAGCTGAGGCGCCAGCTGCTGGGTCAAGGTCAGGTAGGAAGGCAGTTGCCGATCGCGCAGCCAGGTCTCCGGCAGGCTCATGGCAACCCGGGTACCGGGGATCGCCGTGGCCTTGGACACGCGGATGCGCTTGCCGTTGAGCTGAGCGCCGCGGCCGCGGCTGGCCAGGTACTCGTCGTCGCTGAAGGGACAGATCACCACCGCATGCTCCGGGCGGCCCTTGACCAGGCATACCAGCGACAGCGCGAAGCCGGGGGCGGCGACGGACAGGTTGGAATAACCGTGGAAAGGTTCGATACGCCACAGCACGTCGGCACCGTCGCCCTCGCCACTGCGATGAGGCGTGTAACGGCCGACAACGCCATGCTGGGGATAGCCGCGGGACAGCTGACGCGTGATCAGCGCCTCGGCATTGCGGGCGGTATCCTCGAGCAGCTTGTCGAGGTTGTGCTCTTCGTGGGCGTTTTCGATGCGCTCACGGATACGCAGAAACTGTTCGCCGGCGCTGCGTGCGGCACGCAGGGCGTACTGGACCATCGGATGCATGATCGGGCCTTGGGGAGTCGGTAGTGTTAAAGAACGGGTCGGCGCGAATCCTAGCAGAAGCACGCGCCACACGCCACGCAAGCCCACTCCCCTCTCACCACTCACTACGAAGCTCGAAGCTCGAAGCTCGAAGCTCGAAGCTCGAAGCTCGAAGCTCGAAGCTCGAAGCTCGAAGCTCGAAGCCAGCATGCTAGACTGCGCCTTTCCCATCTTCGACAGTCCCAACCGGAAGTTCCCATGCTCGAGCGCATCCGCATCGTCCTGATCGGCACCAGCCATCCCGGCAACATCGGCGGCACCGCCCGCGCCATGCACAACATGGGCCTGACGGACCTGGCCCTGGTGGCGCCGCGCTGCGAACCGCTCACCGCGGATACCGTCTCCCGCGCCTCGGGCGCCGACGCCCTGGTTCACGGCGCGCACACCGTGGAAACACTGGAGGAGGCCGTCGCCGACTGCACCCTGGTGGTGGGCGCCAGCGCCCGCTCGCGGACCCTCCCCTGGCCGATGATCACGCCGCGGGCGCTCGGTGAGCGACTGCCCGAAGAGCTGGCCGCACCGGAAAGCCGCGTCGCCCTGGTGTTCGGCCGCGAGGACAGCGGGCTCACCAACGCCGAGCTGCAGCGCTGCCACGCCCATGTGCACATCCCTACCAATCCGGACTTCAGCTCGCTGAACCTGGCTGCCGCGGTGCAGGTACTGGCCTACGAGTGCCGCCTGGCCTGGCTGGATCATCAGGCCGACGAGCCGCAGGCGCCGGCCGAGCAGCCGCTGGCCAGCCATGAGGAGCTGGAACACTACTTCGCCCACCTGGAGCGCACCCTGGTTGCCATCGGCTTCCACGACCCGGCCACGCCACGCCAGTTGATGGCGCGGCTGCGCCGCTTCACCCTGCGCGCCCGGCCGGAGCGCATGGAACTCAACATCCTGCGCGGCATCCTCTCCTACACCGAACGGCTGGTGCCACGGCGCGAGGACGACTGAGCGAGGCGACGGGGGCACCCGCGGCTTGAAGCCGGCCCGCCACGCCCCCACTATGAAAGGATCATCACGCCCCTTCAGGCCTTACTTAGGCTCTGAACGAAAACTGTCTGCGCTCGGTGATGCGGCGTTGAATCGATGTCAGAATGCTCATTTACCACCCCGTAAATTCCGCTTCTTCGATCGATTTCGCCTTGCCTGACCGTCGCTCGGCGACTTTTCGTACCAGGCCTAGCCCTGCAACCAAGGATCCGCCGCATGTTTCAACGTCTGCGCGAAGACATCAACAGCGTATTCGCCCGTGACCCCGCGGCGCGCAACTTCCTGGAAGTGCTCACCAACTATCCGGGCCTGCACGCCCTGCTGGTCCACCGCCTGAGCCACTGGCTGTGGCAGAAGAACCTCAAGTGGCTGGCGCGCACCCTGTCGAGCCTGGCGCGCTGGTTCACCGGCATCGAGATTCATCCCGGGGCCACCATCGGTCGACGCTTCTTCATCGATCACGGCATGGGCGTGGTGATCGGCGAGACCGCCGAGGTCGGCGACGACGTCACCCTCTATCAGGGCGTGACCCTGGGCGGCACCAGCTGGAACAAGGGCAAGCGTCACCCCACCCTGGAGGACGGCGTGATCGTCGGCGCCGGCGCCAAGATCCTCGGCCCGTTCACCGTCGGCGCCGGCGCCAAGGTCGGCTCCAACGCCGTGATCACCAAGGAGGTGCCCGCCGGCGCCACCGTGGTGGGCATTCCCGGCAAGGTGGTCAAGCGCGACGAGCCCGACACCGTTACCCCGCTCGAGGTCGATCCCGAGCGGCGCGAGGCCATGCGCCGCAAGTTCGGCTTCGACGCCTACGGCGTCAGCCAGGACATGCCCGACCCGGTGGCGCGTTCGATGCAGGCCATGCTCGATCACATGCACGCCGTGGACGAGCGCATCGAACGCATGTGCTCGACGCTGCGCCAGATCGATGCCGGCTTCCGCGACGGCCGCCTGCCCGAGCTTCGCGACGAGGATTTCGCCAACATCCTCGCCGACGTGGACACCTGCTGCGGCCCCCAGGAGGACGCGGACAAGTCCGACTCCGACGACTCCAAGCCAGAACGCCAGGACTCCGAACCGCGCCGCCGCCAGAATGGTTGACCGCCACGCTCGGGCTTTATCATAATGGTTGGCCGACCCGACGCCATGCGCGTCGGCCCGCTTCACCGATGGTCGACGCCGGCGTCGGCACCGAGGTGATTACCCCATGCGCCTGACTACCAAGGGACGCTACGCCGTCACCGCCATGCTCGACCTGGCCATGAATGCCGACGAGGGCCCGACCAGCCTCGCCGACATCTCGCGGCGCCAGGAGATCTCGCTGTCCTACCTGGAGCAGCTGTTCGCCCGACTGCGGCGCGCACGCCTGGTCGACAGCGTGCGAGGCCCCGGCGGCGGCTACCTGCTGGCCCTGGCGCCGGACGCCATCTCGGTGGCCCGAGTGATCGATGCGGTCAACGAGTCGGTGGACGCCACTCGCTGCGGCGGGCTCTCGCACTGCCAGCAGGGCGACACCTGCTTGACGCATCACCTGTGGAGCGAGCTGTCCGAACAGATCCACGGCTACCTGGAAGGCGTGACGCTGGGCCAGCTGGCCGGCCGCGAAGAGTTTCGTCGCATCGCCGAACGCCAGCAACGCCGCATCGACGACGACCAGATCCCGACCGTCTCGCCTTGAACCCCATTACCGTCACGAGCCCATGAGCGCACCCGTCTACCTCGATTACGCTGCCACCACCCCCATCGACCCGCGGGTCGCCGAGGTCATGAGCCGCTACCTGACCCGGGAGGGCATCTTCGCCAATCCCGCGTCGCGAAGTCACATGCCCGGCTGGCAGGCCGAGCAAGCGGTGGAAAGCGCCCGGCGCCAGGTCGCCGACCTGATCGGCGCCGACCCCCGCGAAATCGTCTGGACCAGCGGCGCCACCGAGGCCGACAACCTGGCACTGACTGGCTACATGCGTGCCAACCGCGCCCGCGGCCGCCATCTGGTGACCTCGATCATCGAGCACAAGGCGGTCGTCGATACCGCCAAGTCCCTCGAGCAGGAAGGTTTCGAGGTCAGCTGGCTGACGCCGGATCGTGACGGCCGCATCACGCCAGAGGCGCTGCGCGACGCCATGCGCGACGATACCGTGCTGGTCTCGCTGATGGCGGTGAACAACGAGCTGGGCACCATCCACGACCTGCCGGCCCTGGCCGAGGTAGCCCACGCCGGCGGTGCAGTCTTGCACGTGGATGCGGCCCAGGCGGTGGGGCGCATCCCGCTGGACATGGCCGCCCAGGGCATCGACCTGATGTCGGTGTCGGCCCACAAGGTCTACGGTCCCAAGGGCGTCGGCGCGCTGTACGTGAAGCGCGATCCGGACATGCGCCTGGAGGCACTGATCCACGGCGGCGGCCACGAGCGCGGCATGCGCTCGGGCACCCTGCCGACCCATCAGATTGCTGGCATGGGCGAGGCCTTCGCCATCGCCGGCCGCGAGGGCGAAGACGATCAGGCCCACATTCGCGCCCTGCGCGACCGCTTCCTGGCCGGCCTCGAGGATCTCGACGGCGTGCACCGCAACACCTCGATCGACCACGCGGTCCCCAATATTCTCAACCTGGCCTTCGAGGGCGTCGACGGCGAATCGCTGCTGATGGCACTGCGCGACATCGCGCTGTCCACCGGCTCGGCCTGCAACTCGGCCAGCGTCGAGCCATCCTACGTACTGAAAGGCATCGGCGTGCCACGCCGCCTGGCGCTCGCCTCGCTGCGTTTCAGCTTCGGGCGTTTCACCACCGAGGCCGAGATCGACCGCACACTCGCGGCACTGCGGCATGCCCTGATCGGGCTGCGCCGCTGACGAAAAGCACGGCCCACGCCGGCTTTCGCCAACGAACTTCTTACCTCCGCAGGAGACACACCATGGCGAATCTTTCGATCACCACCGCCGCCGCCGACCAGATCCGCCGGGTGCTCGACGAGCGCGGCCACGGCCTGGGCCTGCGAGTCTCGGTCAAGCCCAGCGGCTGCTCCGGCTACAGCTACGTGCTTGACTTCGCCGACGAAGCAGCCAACGACGACGTGATCGTCGAAGAGCACGGCGTGAAGGTCTACGTCGCTCCCGAGGCGCTGGACATGCTCGACGGCAGCGAGGTCGACTACGTCTCGGAAGGCCTGAACCGCTACTTCCGCTTCCGCAACCCCAACGTCAAGGACGAGTGCGGCTGCGGCGAAAGCTTCAGCGTCTGAGCCGACGCCACGGATTGTCCATCGCCGTCCGGGGGCGGTATACTCTGCGCCCATTCGGCGCCCGGCGTCGAACCGCATCTTTCCCGGCCTCGCGCCGCCCCGGGTCTTCCGGGGCGGCGCGAGGCCGTCAACGCTCGTGACTTTCCAGACTGGAGACCACCCATGGCTACCGAACGCACCCTGTCCATCATCAAGCCCGACGCCGTCGCCAAGAACGTCATCGGCGAAATCGAAAGCCGCTTCGAGAAAGCCGGCCTGAAGATCGTCGCCGCCAAGATGCTCCAGCTGTCCCAGGAACAGGCCGAAGGCTTCTACGCCGAGCACAAGGAACGCCCCTTCTTCGGCGACCTGGTCGGCTTCATGACCTCCGGTCCGGTGGTCGTGCAGGTGCTGGAAGGCGAGAACGCCATCGTCGCCAACCGCGACCTGATGGGCGCGACCAACCCCAAGGAAGCCGAGGCCGGCACCATCCGCGCCGACTTCGCCCAGTCGATCGACGCCAACGCCGTCCACGGTTCCGACTCTCCGGAATCCGCGGCTCGCGAGATCGCCTACTTCTTCGAAGACAGCGAGATCTGCTCCCGCTAAGGAAACGCCGATTCATGGCGACGCTCGCGTAGTTGATACAGGAGCTGGCCGCTGGCGGTGCTGGAATGCCAGCCCGGTTGGCATCTTCATCGGATACCGACCCAACGCCGGCGACCCTCCGAACCCGCTTCGCTCGCCACATGAATCTGCCGTTTCCTCCCGGACTGGCAGCCTCACTGCCGAGCGGGGGCGATCTCGCCCCCGCACCCAGCCCCACCGACGCCGCTGACCGCCCATGACCGACACCACCGCTCCCCAACGCTCCAACCTGCTCGGCATGACCCGCGAGGAGATGGAAGCCTTCTTCCTTTCCATCGGCGAGAAGAAGTTCCGTGCCGCCCAGGTGATGAAATGGATCCATCACGAGGGCTGCGCCGACTTCGCGGCCATGACCAACCTGTCCAAGGCGCTGCGCGCACGTCTCGAGGAGGTCGCCGAGATCCGCGGCCCGGGCGTGGTCTACGAGGGCACCTCCAGCGACGGCACCCGCAAGTGGGTGCTGGAAGTGGAGGACGGCAGCTACGTGGAAACGGTGCTGATTCCCGCCGAGAACGGCAAGCGCCGCACCCTCTGCGTGTCCTCCCAGGTCGGCTGCTCGCTGGACTGCAGCTTCTGTTCCACCGGCAAGCAGGGCTTCCAGCGCAACCTCACCGCGGCCGAGATCATCGGTCAGGTGTGGGTCGCCAGCAACAGCTTCGGCCCGCGCAACGACACCGCCAACCGCCCGGTCACCAACGTGGTGATGATGGGCATGGGCGAGCCGCTGCTGAACTACGACAACGTCGTGCCGGCGATGAAGCTGATGCTCGACGACAACGGCTACGGCCTCTCCAAGCGCCGCGTCACGCTCTCCACCTCCGGCGTGGTGCCGATGATCGACCGCCTGGGCGACGAGCTCGACGTGAGCCTGGCCATCTCGCTGCACGCCGCCAACGACGAGCTGCGCAACGAGCTGGTGCCGCTCAACCGCAAGTACGACATCCGCACCCTGCTCGATGCCTGCCAGCGCTACCTGGCCAAGTGCGGCGACACGCGGCTGATCACCATCGAGTACACCCTGATCAAGGACGTCAACGATCAGCAGCAGCACGCCCGCCAGCTCGCCGAGCTGCTCGAAGAGCTGCCGTGCAAGATCAACCTGATCCCGTTCAACCCCTTTCCCCACTCGGGCTACGAGAAGCCGTCGCGCAATCAGACGATGCGCTTCCAGCAATGGCTCGCCGATCTCGGCTATACGGCGCCGATCCGCTCTACCCGAGGTGACGACATCGACGCCGCCTGCGGCCAGCTGGTGGGCCGCGTCAAGGATCGCACCAAGCGTCATGCCCGCTACATCCAGTCGATCCAGATCGACGCCGATTGAGCCCCGGGGCACCTTGACTTCAACAAGGCACGACGCTTTGATGGTCGGGCCTTTTTCAGCAACGGTCGAGTGCCGCCCCCGCGCCGCTCCCTCAGAGAGGATGCCATGACACGCCGCCCGCCCGGTCATCGACAGTTTTCCATTACCGTCGTCCTGGCGAGCGCCCTTTGGCTGACCGGCTGCGCCACTCGTCCCGGGGCCCCCCTGCCGGAGGCGGACACGCCCGACCCCGTCGATGCCTATACTCGGCTCGGCACCGCCTACCTGGAACGCGACAACCTGCCCCGAGCCCTGTCGGCCCTGGATCACGCCCTGGAGATCGCCCCGGACGACGCCGAAGCCCTGCAGGCCATGGCCATCGTCTACCAGCGACAGGGCGAGGCGGACCTCGCCGACCGGACCTTTCGACGAGCGCTCGACGCCGCCCCCGGGCTGACCCGGGCACGCAACAATTACGCCGCTTTCCTGTATGATCAGGGACGCACTCGCGAGGCCTGCCACCAGCTCGAGCAGGCCACCGCCGACACCCAGTACGCCAACCGCGCCCAACTGTTCTCCAACCTGGGCCAGTGCCAGCGACGCCTCGGCGACGTCCAGGCCGCCCGCACCAGCCTGGAGCGCGCCCAGAACATCGACCCGCGCCGCGCGGGTAGTTATCTGCGCCTCGCCCAGCTCGAATATGCACAGGGTCGGTATGGTCGGGCGGACCAGCAGCTCGAGGCCTTCGTGCGCCTGGCAGGCGCCACGCCGGCGGCACGAAGGCTGGCCGATGATCTGGCACGCGCCCGTGGCAACCGGTCGGCGGCATCCGATGACGCACCCTGATCCCGTTTTTCCCATGAAGGATGCCACGCCATGAGCGACACCCCCTATCTGGAGCCCGACGCGAACGCCTCCCAGGCCTCGCCCGGCGAGCTGTTGCGCCGCGAACGCGAGGCCCTGGAGCTGTCGCGCGATGAGGTCGCCGAGGCCCTGAACCTGCGCCCGGCCGTGATCGAGGGCCTGGAGAACGATATCTATGACGAGGTACCGATCGCCACCTACCGGCGCGGCTACCTGCGCAGCTACGCCAACCTGCTGGGCATGGACGCCGAACGGGTGCTGGCCGCCTACCAGGCGCGCTTCGGCAGCGAAGACACGGAGCGCAAGGTCACCCCGGTGCACGTGGTCAACAAGCCGCCCTCGCGCCTCGGCGCCTGGCTGTTCCGCCTGGCCACCCTGCTGGTGATCGCCGGCCTGGTCGGCCTGACCCTGCTGTGGTGGCAAAGCCGCGGCGGCAGCCAGCCGCCCACGCCGGGCGACAACGCCCCGGTGGCGGTGGACAGTCTCGACGGCACCACCGTGACCGAGGGCGGCGAACCGGCCACGGCCGACGATGAGGCAACGGAGCGTGACTGGAGCCGCGAGGTCGCCACCGACGCCGGCGACGACACCAGCGCCAACGACGACGCCCGCCAGGCCGCCGGCGACGAAACGCCGGCCGAGCGCGATGCGGCGACGCCTGACGCCCCCGCCCAGGCCGCGAGCGCCACCTCCGACGCTACCGCCGAGACCGAGGGCAACGCTGCCGATGCCAGTGCCGCCCCCCAGGCCGGTGAAGAAGAAGCAACCGAGGGCACCGAGGAGGCCGTCGCAGCGACGGGAGATCGTCGAGTACTGGAGCTGACCTTCAACGAGCAGTCCTGGACCGAGATCTTCGACGCCAACGGTCAGCGCATCTTCGTCGGCCTCCAGGAACCCGGCACCACGGCACGCGTCGAAGGCGAACCGCCCTTCCGCCTGACCGTGGGCAATGCCACCGGGGTCGAACTGGCCTGGCACGGCGACCCCGTGGACCTGGCGCCGCGCACCGGCGCCAACAACGTCGCCCGTTTCACCCTGGGAGAATGAGTCCGATGCACGCTACATCGCCCATCACCCGTCGCCAGTCACGCCGCATCCACGTCGGCAAGGTGCCGGTCGGCGGCGGCGCGCCCATCTCCGTCCAGAGCATGACCAACACCGACACCCTGGACGTGGCCGCCACCGTGGCGCAGATCCGCCAGCTGGAGACGGCCGGCGCGGACATCGTGCGCGTCTCGGTGCCGAGCATGGACGCCGCCGAGGCCTTCGGCCGCATCAAGCGCGAGGTGGAGGTGCCGCTGGTCGCGGACATCCACTTCGACTACCGCATCGCCCTGCGCGTCGCCGAGCTCGGCGTCGATTGCCTGCGCATCAACCCCGGCAACATCGGCCGCGAGGACCGCGTCAAGGCCGTGGTCGGCGCCGCCCGCGACAACGGCATCCCGATCCGCATCGGCGTCAACGCCGGTTCCCTGGAGAAGGACCTGCAGAAGAAGTACGGCGAGCCGACCCCGGAAGCATTGGTCGAGTCCGCGATGCGCCACATCGACCATCTCGAGCGCCTCGATTTCCCCGACTTCAAGGTCAGCGTCAAGGCCTCCGACGTGTTCATGGCGGTGGCTGCCTACCGCGATCTCGCCACGCGCATCGAGCAGCCGCTGCATCTCGGCATCACCGAGGCCGGCGGGCTGCGCTCGGGCACCGTCAAGTCGTCCATCGGCCTCGGCATGCTGCTGATGGACGGCATCGGCGACACCATCCGCGTGTCGTTGGCGGCCGACCCGGTCGAGGAGATCAAGGTCGGATTCGACATGCTCAAGAGCCTGCGCCTGCGGGCCAAGGGCATCAATTTCGTCGCCTGCCCGAGCTGCTCGCGCCAGAACTTCGACGTCATCGGCACCATGAACGCGCTCGAGGAACGCCTCGATGACGTGATGACGCCGCTCGACGTCTCGGTCATCGGCTGCGTCGTCAACGGTCCGGGCGAGGCCAAGGAAAGCGACATCGGCCTGACCGGCGGCAGTCCCGCCAACCTCGTCTACATCGACGGCAAGCCGGCCAGCAAACTGCGTAACGACCACCTGGTCGATGACCTGGAGCGATTGATTCGCGACAAGGTCCGCGAGAAGGAACAGGCCGAGCAGGACGTCATCGCCCGGGACGCCTGAGGCGTGCCGACAAGGAGCCAGCATTGAGCAAGTCCGACACCAGCAAGAAAAAGATCCAGGCCATTCGTGGCATGAACGACCTGCTGCCGGAGCAGTCCCCGCTGTGGCAGTACTTCGAGGGCCAGGTGCGCACCCTCATGGGCCGCTACGGCTATGACGAGATCCGCACGCCCATCGTCGAGCAGACCGCACTGTTCAAGCGCTCCATCGGCGAGGTCACCGACATCGTCGAGAAGGAGATGTACACCTTCGAGGATCGCAACGGCGACAGCCTGACCCTGCGTCCCGAGGGCACGGCGAGCTGCGTGCGGGCCGCCATGGAGCACGGCCTGCTGCACAACCAGACCCAGCGGCTGTGGTACCAGGGCCCGATGTTCCGCCACGAGCGCCCCCAGAAGGGTCGCTATCGCCAGTTCCACCAGGTCGGCGTGGAGACCTTCGGCCTCGAGGGGCCGGACATCGACGCCGAGCTGATCCTGCTCTCGGCCCGGCTGTGGAAACAGCTCGGGCTGTTCGAGCACGTCACCCTGGAGCTCAACTCGCTGGGCTCGCCGGAGGCCCGCGCCGCCTATCGCGACACCCTGGTGGCCTACTTCGAGCAGCACCATGAGGTGCTCGACGAGGACTCTCGCCGCCGGCTGACCACCAACCCGCTGCGCATCCTCGACTCCAAGAACCCGGACATGGCCCCGATGCTGGCCGACGCACCGCGGCTGATGGATCACCTGGACGCGGAATCGAAGCAGCACTTCGAGCGCCTGACCGCCATGCTCGACGCCGCCGGCATCGCCTACGTGGTCAACCCGCGGCTGGTGCGCGGCCTGGACTACTACTCGCGTACCGTCTTCGAATGGACCACCACGGCGCTGGGCAGCCAGGGCACGGTGTGTGCCGGCGGCCGCTACGACGGGCTGGTCGAGCAGCTCGGCGGCAAGCCGGTGCCGGCGGTCGGCTTCGCCATGGGCATCGAGCGGTTGATCCTGCTGCTCGACACCCTGGACCTGGTGCCCGACGAGGCCCGCGGCGAACTCGACGTCTACCTGCTGCCGATGAGCGAGGCCACCGAGTCTGCCGCCCTGCTGCTGGGCGAGCGGCTGCGCGGAGCGCTGCCCGACATGAGCGTACAGCTGCACTGCGGCGGCGGCAGCTTCAAGAGTCGCATCAAGAAAGCCGACAAGAGCGGGGCCCGCCTGGCCCTGCTGCTCGGCGAAGACGAACTCGCCGAGAATGCCGTGACGCTGAAGTTCCTGCGCGAGGACCGCGAACAGCAGCGTCTCGACCAGGACGCACTCGCCGAGGCCCTCACATCCCTGCTGGCAGGCGACGCCTGACGGCCCACGGACACAAAAGGAGACCGCCCGTGGCGGAGATGAGAAGCGAAGAAGAACAGGTGGAGGCGCTCAAGCGCTGGTGGAAGGAAAACGGCACCTCGCTGATCGCCGGCGCTGCGATCGCCGCAGCCGGGGTGTTCGGCTGGAAGGCCTGGCAGGACTACCAGACCGGCCAGGCCGAGGCGGCCTCGGCCACCTACCAGCAGCTGCTGACCCTGAGCGGACAGGACAGCCTCGACGAAGGCGCCCGCCAGCAGGCCGAGCAGCTGGTGAGCAGCCTCGCCGAAGAGCACGGCGACAGCCTCTACACCGACCTGGCGCGCCTGCTGGAGGCTCGCCTGGCGGTGCAGGCCGGCGACACCGATGCGGCGAAGACCGCCCTGGAAGCCCTGGTATCCGACGCCGAGCGTCCCTATCTCCAGGGGCTGGCCCGCCTGCGCCTGGCCCGTCTGCAGCTGGCCGGCGATGACGCCGAGACGGCGCTTGCCACCCTGGACGGCGAGATCCCCGCCCCGCTGGCCGCCCAGCGCGCCGACATCCGCGGCGACGCTCACCTGGCGCTCGGCGACCGAGAGGCCGCCCGGAAGGCCTGGCAGGAGGCGCTGAGCCTCTCCCAAGCCAGCGATCAGCCACTCTACGGCGTACAACTCAAACTGGACGACCTGGGCGTCGAGGAGACCTCATGAGCAAGACGACTCTCGCCATCGCCGCCACCGCCGCGCTTGGCCTGCTGACCGGCTGTGCAGGGCAAGTGGAGCCCGAGTATCCGCCCAAGGAACTGCACGATACCGCCGGAACCACTCGCGTCGAGACCCTGTGGCAGGAACAGATCGGCGACGGCCTAGGACAGGGCGGCTACCCGCTGGCCCCGGCTCGGGACGGCGACACCCTGTTCGCCGCCGACCAGCACGGCCTGGTCGAGGCCATCGACGCCGCCAGCGGCGAGCCGCGCTGGAGCGTCGAGCTCGACGCCGGCGCATCCAGCGGCCTGACCGCCGTAGCCGACCGGCTCTATCTCGGCACTCGCAACGGCGAGGTGCTGGCCCTGGACCAGGCCGACGGCGAGGTGCTGTGGCGCACTCGCGTCAACAGCGAAGTATTGGCCGCCCCCCAGGCCAACCGCGAACTGCTGGTGGTGCAGGCGGTGGATGGCAGCATAACGGCCCTGGACCGCCAGAGCGGCGCCGAACGCTGGGTCCACAGCGGCTCCCGCCCCTCGCTGACCCTGCGCAACACCGGCACCCCGCGGGTCATCGACCAGGTCACCATCGCCGGCCTGGCCAACGGTCGACTGGTCACCCTGGACAACCGCGGTGGCCAACCGCTGTGGGAGCGCCGCATCGCCGTTCCCCAGGGCCGCAGCGAGATAGAACGGCTGGTCGACCTGGCCGGCCAGCCGCTGCTGACCCCGGACGGCCGGCTGTTCGTGACCAGCTACCAGGGTCGCCTGGTGGCCCTCAAGGCCGTCAGCGGCGAAATCTCGTGGGCCCGTGACCTGTCCAGCTATCGCAGCCCGATGCTGGTCGGCGACTACCTGTTCGTGATCGACGAAGCCAGCCACGTGCTCGCCCTCAACGCCGACAGCGGCGAGACGGTGTGGCAGCTCGACGACCTGGAAGGCCGCGAGCTGACCGACCCGGCCTTCGCCGACGGCCGCCTGGTGGTCGGCGATTTCGAAGGCTACCTGCATCTGATCGATGCCCGAGACGGCACCCTGGTCGGCCGTACCGAGATCGACGGCTCCGGCATCAGCGTGGCCCCGCTCACCGACGGCAAGCGCGTCTATGCCCTGGCCGACGACGGCAGCTTCGAGGCCCTGAGACTGCAACCATGAATCCCGTGATCGCACTGGTCGGCCGCCCCAACGTGGGCAAGTCGACCCTGTTCAACCGCCTGACACGCTCCCGTGACGCCCTGGTCGCCGACTTTCCGGGCCTGACCCGGGATCGCAAGTACGGCAATGGCGTGCTCGGCGGCAAGGCCTATACGGTCATCGACACCGGCGGCATCAGCGGCGACGAGGAAGGCATCGATGCGGCCATGGCCGAGCAGTCGCTGCAGGCCATCGACGAGGCCGACATCGTGCTGTTCCTGGTCGACGGTCGCAGTGGACTGAACGTGGCCGACGAGGCCATCGCCAACCACCTGCGCATCAACCAGAAGAAGACCTGGCTGGTCGTCAACAAGACCGATGGCCTGGAGGAACACTCCGCCATGGCCGACTTCTGGCAGCTCGGCATCGGCGACCCGCACCCCATCGCCGCCGCCCACGGCCGCAACGTCACCGCGCTGATCGAGGAAGTGCTCGCGCCCTTCCCCGAGCGCGACGAGGACATTCCCGCCGATACCGGCACCAAGGGCATCCGCATCGGCGTCATCGGCCGCCCCAACGTGGGCAAGTCGACGCTGGTCAACCGCCTGCTCGGCGAGGAGCGCGTGGTGGTCTTCGATGAAGCGGGCACCACCCGCGACGCCATCGAGATCCCCTTCGAGCGGCGCGGCGAGCCCTACGTGCTGGTCGACACCGCCGGCGTGCGGCGGCGCAAGAACGTCAGCGAGACCGCCGAGAAGTTCTCGATCATCAAGACCCTCGAGGCGATCAAGGAGTGCCACGTCGCCGTCATGGTGCTCGATGCCAGAAGCGGCCTGGTGGAACAGGACCTGCACCTGCTCGACTACGTGCTGACCAGCGGCCGCGCGCTGGTACTGGCGGTCAACAAGTGGGACGGCCTGGAGAGCGAAGCCAAGGACAAGATGCGCGCCCAGATCAAGCGCCGCCTGGGCTTCGCCGACTACGCCGACCTGCACTTCATCTCGGCGCTGCACGGCACCGCGGTGGGCGATCTTTACCCGTCCATCGAGCGCGCCTTCGCCTCGGCGAACAGCCACTGGTCGACCAACCGCCTGACCAACATCCTGCGCGATGCCGTGGAACAGCATCCGGCGCCGATGATCCACGGCCGGCGCATCAAGCTGCGCATGGCCCACCAGGGCGGCAGCAATCCGCCGATCATCGTCGTGCACGGCAACCAGACCGAGTCGCTGCCCGAGGCCTACAAGCGCTACCTGACCAACACCTTCCGCAAGGTGCTCAAGGTGCGCGGCACGCCGATGCGCTTCGAGTTCCGTTCGGGCAAGAACCCCTACGACCACATGGCCGGCGCCAGTGACCGCGAGAAGGCCAAGAAGCGCGAGCTCAACCGCACCAAGGAGTCGCGCCGCGGCCGACGCTGATGTCTCCCCACGGCGACAGGTACCGTCGCCGTCCATCGACTCTCGACGCGTGATCGAATCTCGCCGATAGTACGCACCGCCGGCCCCCGGGCCGGCGGTTTACGCATGTCATCCCGAGGCGCTCGCCATGGCGCGCCGCCGACGGCTGGACGAGGAGCTTTTGACCAGGAGGGGCAAAAGTCGCGCGCCATGGCGGGCTCAGCGCGATTTCTCGACGCCCCGTCGACGACACGGCACGATCCCCGCGAGCGCTCAGGAGCCATCCCCTCCCGTTAGCGAGAGTCGCCATGTCCCTTCGTTTCCTGCGCCGCCGAGCGCGCTTCCTGATTCCCGGTTGCCTGGTGCTGCTGCTCGGCGGCTGCCTGGCGCTGCCCCAGACCGGCCTGTTCGCCTTTCGCCTGGCCGTCACGTCGCTGGGCGTCGAGAACATCCGCATCGGCCCATACGCCATCGATGCCGGCCTCGACACCTCCGATCTCACCTCGCTGATCGCCTCCAGCCTGGGCGCCGGCAGCCTGCCGGTGCAGGCCACCATGGCCCTGGGGCTCGGCCTGCCCGCCGGCCTGCCCGCCGTGCAGATGTCCGGCTTCGACTGGAACCTGGACGTCCCCGGGCTCGAGGCCGTCAGCGGCCGCTATGAACAGGACGTAGCCCTGACCCCGGGCGACGCCGCCGACCTGCGCCTGCCGCTGGCCTTCGACCTGCTGCAGGCGGACCGCAGCCAGCTCAGCCCGCTGGTCGACCTGGCGCGGCAGATGGCGAGTACCGGCGACCTGCCCGAGGGCAGCGAGCTGTCGATCACCCCCGGCGATCTCAGCGGCCTGGGCATGACCCTGCCGGCCGGCCTGTTGACGCCAACCCTGCGCCTGGCCGTGGGCGAGAACGGCATGCTGCGCCCGCTGGGCGATCAGGCCTCGCCGTAGGGCGCGTTAACCATCGCACGGACGTTGCGCCGGAGCCGGTGGTGGTGCAGATCGCAGCGTGAACGAGGTGGTTTGGCGGTGCCAAATGAGTCGTGAACAACAAAGAGCTGCGCCGCCACCGGCCCAGACCTGCGGGTTGCGCCTCACCCGGCGACGTCCTGGTCAAGGGAACCACCCTTGACGGCGGCCGTCGCCTGGCCTGCCTCGGGTGAGACGGCAACGCCATCGGCGGACGATGGTTGACGCGCCCTAGAGCCGCCGCAGGCCGATCCACTGGCAGGCGAACTGCCAGGCCACCCGGCCGCTGCGGCCACCGCGCAGGGTCGCATAGCGCAGCGCCTCGGCCCGCGCTTGCTCGTCCCAGTCGTCCATCTCGCCGAGCCGCCGCGTCCAGTGGCGGCAGGCCTCGAGATAGGCGTCCTGGGAGAAGGGATGGAAGGCCAACCACAGCCCGAAGCGGTCGGACAGCGAGATCTTCTCCTCGACGGCATCACCGTGGTGAAGCTCGTCCCCCACCAGGCGGGTCGCGTCGTTGTCGGCCAGCGACTCGGGGAGCAGATGGCGACGATTGGAGGTGGCGTAGAGCAGCACGTTCTCGGGTGGCCCCGTCAGGGTGCCGTCGAGCACGCTCTTGAGCGCCTTGTAGGCATCGTCGTGGCCCTCGAAGGAGAGATCATCACAGTAGACGACGAAGCGATGCGGCTGGTGGCGCAGCTGATTGACCAGCGCCGGCAGGCCGGCCAGGTCGTGGCGGTCCACCTGCACCAGGCGCAGCCCCTCGTCGGCCAGTCCATTGAGCAGCGCCCGCACCAGCGACGACTTGCCGCTGCCCCGGGCGCCCCACAGCAGAGCGTGGTTGGCCGGATGGCCGCGCAGGAAGGCGCGGGTGTTGTCGACCAGCGCCCGTTTCTGGCGCTCGATGCCCAGCAGGTCATCCAGGGCCAGGGCGTCGCGGGGCGGTACCGGCACCAGGCGCCCGCCCAGGGCGTGGCGTTCCCACAGCGCGGCCACGTCACGCTCCCAGTCGACGCCTTCGGCGGCCGGCGGCAGCCAGGGTTCCACGCGCTCGAGCAGGGCCAGCAGTCGCTGTGCCAGGGCCTCGTCCATGAACTTCCTCCGTGATTGCAGGTTTCGCGGTTGATCTTGCAGACAGTCGGGGTATCTTGTGGCGAACCCTTATCCGCCGTCCAGTGGCACCGCCACGACCGGCTCCCAGGAGGTCCTTCATGCGCTGGATTCACTGTCTCGCCGTGGGCGCGTTGAGCGTCGCCCTGGCCGCCTGCACCACCTCGCCCACCGGACGCTCTCAGCTGACCCTGATGTCCGACGACCAGCTCGACCAGATGGGTGCCCAGGCCTTCGCCGAATACCAGCAGGAGCGCACCACCGTGGGCGGTGCGCCCTACCGGCTCGCCCAGTGCGTCACCCGGGAGATCGTCGCCACCCTCCCCGCCGAGCTGCAGCGGGACAACTGGCAGGTCAAGGTCTTCCAGGACGACTCGGCCAACGCCTTCGCCCTGCCCGGCGGCTACGTGGGCGTGAACACCGGGCTGCTCGAGATCACCGAGAACCAGGATCAACTGGCCGCGGTCATCGGCCACGAGATCGGCCACGTGCTGGCCCATCACGCCAACGAGCGCGCCTCCACCCAGAGCGCCACCAACCTCGGCCTGTCGGTGCTCTCCTCGGCCGCCGGCCTGGAGGGCGCCGGCGGCCAGCAGGTCATGGCGGCACTGGGCATGGGCGCCCAGTACGGTATCCTGCTGCCCTTCTCGCGCAGCCACGAGAGCGAAGCCGACACCATTGGCTTGAGGCTGATGGCCGACGCCGGCTTCGACCCGCGGGCCAGCATCGCCCTGTGGCAGAACATGGAGCGCGCCGGAGGCGGCCAGCCGCCGGAGTGGATGTCCACCCACCCCAGCCACGGCAGCCGCATCGCCGGCCTGGAGGCCGGGATGCCCGAGGCGCTGCAGCGCTACCGGCAGGCCGGTCAGGCGCCGGACTGCGGACAGCCCTGAGCCGACAGACAGCCCTGAGCCGATAAAGCCGAAAAACAGTCCTGAGCGATAAACCACCATGCGTCATCCCACTGCCCAGCGCCTGCTGCCTGTCGGACTCACCCTGCTGATCCTGCCTCCGCTGGGGCTGATGGGTGCCTATTTCCTGGAGCTGGGCGACGTACGCGACTGTCAGCTGATCCAGCAGGGCCACTGGGACTACCTCGCAGGCGTGTGCCGTGATACCCCGCAGCCCTTCGAGCCGTGGATCGATCGCCGCCCCTGGCTGGTCAACGGCGGCCTGCTGCTCTCGCTGGCAGGCCTGGTGATGTGCCTGGTCGGTCGCTGCGTGCGACGTCGCTGAGGCCGGTTCAGCGCAGACGCACCACCCGCTTGCCGATGCCGGTGTCGCCGGTGAAGAGCCCGCAGAAGGCGCGCGGCCAGGCCGCGAAGCCCTCGACGATATCCAGTGGCGCCCGAAAGGCCCCGTCCAGGGCCGCCATCTCGCGCTGGAAGTCGGCCCAATGGGCCGCCTCGTGTCCCGGCACCACGAAAGGCGTGATGCCGCCACCGATCCGTCTCAGCCGGCCAAGGTTGGATGGAGCACGCCGGGGCTCGGTGTCGTGATACTGGCTGACCAGGCCGCACAGCACCACCCTGCCGCCCGGAGCCAGCGCATCGATGGCCGCCTCGAACACGGCTCCCCCCAGCTGTTCGAAGTCCAGATCGAGGCCCTGCGGTGCCACCGCCAGGAGCCGCGTCGCGATATCCGGCACGTGGTGGTCCAGTGCCGCCGCCACGCCCAGGGTCTCGCGCAGCCAGTCACGCTTGGCCGCGCTGCCTGCAGTAGCGACGACCCTCGCCCCGGCACGTCGGGCCCACTGCACGGCGAGACCACCCACCGCTCCGGCGCCTGCCGACACCAGTACGCTTTCACCGGGCTGAGGCCGGCCATAGCGACGCATCCCCAGCCAGGCGGTGAAGCCGGTCATGCCGCGCTCGTGCAACCACTGCTCGGGGCGAGGTTGAGCGGCCGGCAGCACCAGGGGCAAGCCGCCCTGGTCGGAGTGCGGGCGCAGCAGGCAGCGCTCGGCCACCGGCATGTGGCCGATGACCCAGTCGCCTTCCCGCCACGGGCCGCGCGACTCGATCACCCGCGCCAGGCCCCAGGCCGACAGCGGACTGCCCGGCCGCCACTTGTCCAGGTAGCCGTAACCCGTCGGCTGCATCCGGGTGCGCATGTAGGGGTCGACGGACAGCCAGTGGGGCGCGACCAGCGCTTCCCCCGCCTCAGGCGCCGCCAGGCTCGCCCGGTGGCAGACGAAGTCCTCGGCGACCGGCACGCCCCGCGGCGTACGGGCCAGGTGCCAGGCGCGGGTCATGACGCGGCTCACAGCGTCCGACGCAGAGACTCCAGCACCGCGGTAACGTCTGGACGCACCCCGCGCCACAGCATGAAGGACTCGGCGGCCTGGCCGACCAGCATGCCCAGGCCGTCAAGGGTCTCGGCGCCGCGCTCGCTGGCCCAGCGCAGGAAGACGGTGGGTTCGGCGCCGTACATCATGTCGTAGGCGGTCGCCCCGGGAGCGAAGAGGTCGTCGGGCAGCGGCGGCAGCTCGCCGCCGAGGCTCGCGCTGGTGCCGTTGATCACCACGTCGAAGGGGCCTTCGACCGCGTCGAAGCCGCCGCCGCTCACCTCGCCCAGGTCGCGGAAGTCCGCGGCCAGGGCGCTGGCCTTCGCGGCGGTGCGATTGGCGATGTGCAGGCTCGCCGGACCGGCCGCGAGCAGCGGCTCCAGCACGCCGCGCACCGCACCGCCGGCGCCGAGCACCAGGAGGCGCGCACCGGCCAGCGTCACCCCGCAGCGCTCGAGGTCACCGACCAGGCCGGCACCGTCGGTGGTATCCCCTCGGGTGCGTCCATCCGCTTCCAGGATCAGGGTGTTCACCGCCCCGGCACGCTCGGCCCTCGGGGTAAGCGTGTCGCACAGCCGGTAGGCGTCTTCCTTGAAGGGCACGGTGACGTTGGCCCCCCGCCCGCCCGACTCGACAAAGGCCCGCCAGGCGCCGGCGAAGCCGTCCCGCGGCGCCTCGATGGCGGTGTACTCGAGGGCCTCGCCGGTCTGCTCGGCGAAAGCGGCGTGGATGACGGGTGACTTGGAATGGCTCACCGGGTGGCCGAAGACGCAGTAGCGGTCAGTCATGGAAACTCCAAATTGTCCAGGGGGCACTGAAGCAGGCGTCGCACGCCAGGCCGCGCAAGGCGCCCGGTGCGGCATCGACAGCCCAGGCGACACGGCTGAGGATATCGACCGGGCTGGCGCCGGGCACCGCGCGACGCCGAGATATCGGCGTCAGGATGCTTATTCGCTGTCTTCCGCGAGCCAGTCGCGGGGATGCAGATAATCGCGGGTCAACGCCGCCTCGGGGCTGTCGGCCTCCGGCGTCCAGGCATACTCCCAGCGCGCCAGGGGCGGCATCGACATCAGGATCGACTCGGTGCGCCCGCCGCTCTGCAGGCCGAACAGGGTGCCGCGGTCCCACACCAGGTTGAACTCAACGTAGCGCCCGCGGCGATAGAGCTGGAAGTCGCGCTCGCGCTCGCCCCAGGGCGTCTCGCGACGGCGCCGCACGATCGGCAGGTAAGCGTCGAGGAAGCTGTCACCGACCGCTCGCTGGAAGGCGAAGCAGTGATCGAAGCCGCCCTCGTTGAGGTCGTCGAAGAACAGCCCTCCGACGCCGCGGGTCTCGTCGCGGTGTTTCAGATAGAAATAGTCGTCGCACCAGCCCTTGTACCGCGAGTAGACATCCTCGCCGAAGGGCGCGCAGGCGTCCCGGGCCACCCGGTGCCAGTGGCGCACGTCCTCGAGCACCGGATAGAAAGGCGTCAGGTCATAGCCGCCGCCGAACCACCACACGGGGTCCTCGCCCTCCTTCTCGGCAATCAGGAAGCGCACGTTGCCATGGCTGGTCGGCACGTGGGGATTCTCGGGGTGCAGCACCCAGGAGACGCCCACCGCATGGAAGCCGCGGCCGGCGAGCTCGGGCCGCGCGGCGGTGGCCGAGGGCGGCAGGGTCGCGCCGTGCACGTGGGAGAAGTTGACGCCGCCCTTCTCGAACAGCGCGCCGCGCTCGATCACCCGCGAGCGGCCGCCGCCACCCTCGGCACGCTGCCAGGCGTCCTCACGGAAGCTCGCCCGGCCATCCTCGGCGGCCAGGGCCTCGCACAGCCGGTCCTGGAGATCGAGCAGGTAGGTCTTCACGGGGTCGAGATGGGCGTAGGCCACGGGGCCTCCTTGGTCGGCAGCGAAAAGGATCAGTCGCGCAGCACCCGGCCGGTGACCAGGTCGCGAATGGTGCTGGGGCGGTCGTGGCCGCCCAGGGGACCGTCGAGCACGGCGTCGAGCTCGCCGCCGGCCCCTTCACCAAAGACGGCATGGATCTCCTCGGCGCTCATCGCCGAGGGCTCGCCGGCGCGGTTGGCGGAGGTCGAGACGATGGGCCCGCCGAAGGCCCGGCACAGCTCAACCACCCGCGGATGGGTGCTGATCCTGAGCGCCACCCGGTCGTGCTCGCCGCGCACCAGCGGCAGCGCCCGGCCGTTGTCCGGCACCAGCCAGGTGGTCGGCGTATCGCAGGGCGTGGCCAGGGTCGCGCGGCGCCCGGCGTCGAGCCCTGTCAGCCAGGGCGCGAGCTGGTCGATATCGGCGGCCACCAGGATCACGCCCTTGGCCGGGTCGCGGCGCTTGAGGGCGAGCAATCGGGTCAGGGCCGAGGCGTCGTCGGGGTCGCAGCCGAGGCCCCATACGGCCTCGGTGGGATAGGCGATCACGCCGCCGGCACGCAGGGCGGCCACGGCGGTGGCAAGAGCGGTGTCCTGGGTCATCGTAGAATACTGGCGGTCACGGGCATGGGCCGGGATTCTACCATGCTCCCCCAGGCCCCGGCAGGCGCACCCAGCCGCCGACGGCAGGGGCGGCAAGACCCTCCAGCTCGAGCGTCAGCAGCCGGCGCTGACAGTCGGCCACCGTCAGCCCGGTGAGGCCGACCAGGGCGTCCACCGGCGTCGGGGTGTCGCTGAGCCAGGCCAGAAGCGGATCGTCTCCACACGATGACGACGCCTCGTCCCGCGCCGCGCGCGGCGCGGGACGAGGCGTCTCCTGCGGTGCGCTCCAGGCAGGCAGCTCGGCGAGGATGTCGTCGACGTCGCGCACCAGTACGCCGCCATCGCGAAGCAGCTCCAGGCAGCCACGCGCCTGGGGGTTGTGGATCGATCCCGGTACGGCGAACACCTCGCGGCCCTGATCCCCGGCCAGTCGCGCGCTGACCAGCGAGCCGCTGCGCTCGGCGGCTTCCACCACCAGCACACCGCGCGCCAGTCCGGTGACGATGCGATTTCGGCGCGGGAAATAGGCCGGGTGCGGCTTGGTGCCCGGCGAGTGCTCGGAGAGCAGCAGCCCACCCGGCTCGCGCAGCCGCTCGTGCAGGACGCGGTGGCGAGCCGGATAGATCACGTCTACCCCGCCGCCGAGCACCGCCACGCTGCGCCCGCCGGCCTCCAGGGCCGCGTGCTGGGCGGCACCGTCGATGCCCAACGCCATGCCGCTGACCACGCCCCAGCCACGGCCGGCCAGCGCCCGGGCGAAGCCGGCGGCATTGTTGAGGCCCTCGCGGGTCGGCTTGCGCGTGCCGACCATGGCCAGCCGCGGCGGGGCAAGCGCCGAGAGATCGCCCCACGCCCACAGCACCGGCGGCGGGTCGGGGATCTGGGCCAGCAGCGCGGGCCAGTCCGGATGATGGGGATGCAGTAGATGGCGGTCCGGGGCCTCGGCCAGCCAGGCCTCGTCGGCTTCGAGCGCTCCGCACAGCGGGCTCTTGCCGGGATGGTCAAGCCACAGCCGCAGTGCCGTCGCCGCTTCGGGCGGCATCACCGCCAGCCAGCCGTCTGGCCACGCCGGCGAACGAGCCACCAGCTCGGCAAGCCCCACGACCCCGAGGCCGGGCAGGCGCGACAGCAGCAGCCACTCCTTGGCGGTCAACATGGGCGACGCCTAACGCTGCGCCGTGCCCAGGGCCGGGCGCGGATTGTGGAGACGGTCGCCCACCGCCAGGGGACGACTGGCACGCATGACCAGGCCGTAGCTCATCTTCTCGAAGGCGCGCACGACCATCACCAGGCCGGCCTCCTCACCGGGCAGCCTCAGCATTTCGCCGCTGCGCGGATCGTCGACCAGCTCGCCGCGCCGTTCCACCGCCAGCACGTGGCCGGGTGCCAGGCCGTCGCGGCTTCCACGGTCCAGGGCGACCATCTGCCGGCGCCCGAAGAAGCGCACACCATCGGGTACCGCCAGGATACGGCCATCGATCGACTGTGACGGCGCCCGGGGCTGGAACCCGGCAGCCGGGAAGCCGGCCTCCAGCGGCAGCAGGACGTCATCGTTGCGAATCTCTCGACTGGCCCGGGTGGCCTCGAGCACCGCGATGTCTTCCTCCTGGCGCACTCGGCGAGCCTCGCCCACGCTCTCGAGCTCGAGCCCCAGCAGCTCGCCGCTGGCCTCATCGCGATAGCGTTCGCCGGGACGATAGATGCCGACACGCCCGCCGGCGGGAACGCGCCCCCGGGCATAGAAGCGGTCCCCGGCCCCGCTGATCAGGCGACCGTCATCGCCGGCCACCACGTAAGCCAGCTCGCCGAGGGACTCGGGATCGCCGACGACCCGATGGTCGCGCAGGAAGGGCCGCACCGTCTCCAGCGGAATCGGCGCGATGGCCTCGCGTCGCGGTACGGCACGCATCTCCGGCGAGAGGCGTACCACGTTCCGGCCGCGCTCCAGCCCCAGGCAGGGCCGCCCGCCGCAGTCGTGGAGGGTGACGGTATCGCCGGGATAGATCAGGTGCGGGTTCTCGATCTGGGGATTGACCTGCCAGACTTCCGGCCACTGCCAGGGATGGCGCAGGAAGCGCCCGGCGATGTCCCAGAGGGTATCCCCGCGCACCACGGTGTAGCGGTCCGGGGCGTCGTCGCGCAGGCCATCGTCCCAGGTCAGCCCTTGCGCCTGTGCAATGGTGGCGACAAGGAGCCCCAGGACCAGCGCTCCCAGCCGGCGCCTCGCGAGCCTGACGCGTCCAGTGTGTCTCATTCCCACGGTCCCTCGCCCGGTGATCGCGGCAGCCCCAGGAACCTCGCCGCCGTGGTATAGTCTGATGCTATCGGTACGATGCGCGGGGCGTGGTTTCAACGCGACCCGCAGGCTTCTAGAATGATCGCATTCCCTGAATGACAGCATAACGGTGACACCAACGCCATGGCCAAACTCCCCATTCTCGAATTCCCCGACGAGCGGCTTCGCACCAAGGCGGCCCCCGTGGAGACGGTCGACGACGAGGTGCGCCAGCTGATCGACGATATGCTCGAGACCATGTATGACGCCCGCGGCATCGGCCTGGCGGCCACCCAGGTGGACGTCCACAGGCGGGTCATCGTCATGGACGTCAGCGACGACCAGAGCACCCCGCTGGTGCTGATCGATCCCGAGTACACGCCGATCGGCGACGAGCGCGAGCCCATGCAGGAAGGCTGCCTGTCGATCCCCGAGTACTACGCCGAGGTGCCCCGCGCGCTCAAGGTTCACCTGAAGGCCCTGGACCGTGACGGCCAGCCCTACGAGCTGGAGGCCGAGGGCCTGCTGGCTCACTGCATCCAGCACGAATACGATCACCTGGAGGGCGTGCTGTTCGTCGACTACCTCTCGCCGCTCAAGCGCGACCGGGTGATGAAGAAGATGCAGAAGCGCCACAGGCAGCAGCAGCCCGCCTGATCCGCCGCCGCTGCTGATCGCGAAGGCCGGCGCCGTTGATGGCGCCGGCCTTCGTCGTTTGCGCTTCGCTCCGTTATCATAGGGGGCATTCATTCCGGCAAGGCCCTCGATCCCATGTCCCGACCCCTGCGCGTCATCTTCGCCGGCACGCCCGACTTCGCCGCCGAGAGCCTGGCGGCGCTGCTGGCGAGCTCACACCGCGTCGTCGCCGCCTATACCCAACCCGACCGCCCTGCCGGCCGCGGCCGCAAGCTCACGCCAAGCCCGGTCAAGGCGCTGGCCCAGGAGCACGGCTTGCCCGTCCATCAGCCGGTCTCCCTGAAGACGCCGGACGCCCAGTCCGAACTGGCCGCCCTGGAGGCGGACATCATGGTGGTCGTGGCCTACGGCCTGATCCTGCCGCGCGCCGTGCTCGATGCACCGCGGCTCGGCTGCATCAACGTCCACGCCTCGCTGCTGCCGCGCTGGCGCGGTGCGGCGCCGATACAGCGCGCCATCGAGGCCGGTGACAGAGAGAGCGGCGTGACCATCATGCAGATGGACGAGGGCCTGGACACCGGCGCCATGCTGCGAATCGAACGCACGCCGATCACCGCCGCGACCACCGGCGGCGAGCTGCACGATACCCTGGCCGAGCTGGGCGGCAAGGCGCTGGTCGAGGCCCTGGACGCCCTGGCCGGAGACGGCCTGGCGGCCATCCCTCAGCCCGAGGCCGGCGTCACCTACGCCGCCAAGCTCTCCAAGGCCGAGGCCGAGCTCGACTTTCGCGAGGGCGCCGAGGCGCTCGCCGCACGAATCCGCGCCTTCAACCCCTGGCCGGTGGCCTGGTGCGCGCTGGGCGACGACCGCCTGCGGCTGCTGATGGCCGAGGCAATGCCGGGCGAAGTCGATGCCGCCGCCCCCGGCACCCTGCTCGCCGCCGAAGGCGACGCACTGCAGATTGCCTGCGGCGCGGCCGGCGATCAGGTTCTCAGGGTGACCCGGGCCCAGTTGCCAGGGGGCAAGGCATTGGACGTCCGCGAGCTGCTCAAGGCCCGCGCGGATCGCTTTTCCCCGGGCCTGCGCCTGGGCCAGCCGCATCGGGAGACCAGCGCATGAGCAACCACGGCGGACGTTCCAAGTCCCTCGACAACGGCCTGGCGGTGCGCGCCGCCGCCGCTCGGGCCCTGGCCCCGGTGATCACCGGCAAGGGCTCGCTCAACAACCTCGACGATCATCAGGTCGTGTCCCGGGACCGCGGCCTGTTCAAGGAGCTGTGCTTCGGCAGCTGCCGCACCCTGTGCCGACTCGAGGCGCTCGCCGGCAAGCTGCTGGACAAGCCCTTCAAGGCCCGCGACGCCGACATCCAGGCGCTGCTGCTGGTGGGTATCTACCAACTGCTCTACCTACGCATTCCGGCCCATGCCGCGGTGGGCGAGACCGCCGGAGCCGCACGGCTGCTCAACAAGGCCTGGGCGACCCGGGTGATCAACGGCTGCCTGCGTCGCCTGCAGCGCGAATCTTCGGCCCTCCAGGCCGAGGTCGATCGCGACCCCGCCGTGGCCCTGCTGCATCCGAAGTGGTGGCTCAAGGCATTTCGCCAGGCCTGGCCGGACGACTGGCGCGCCATCTGCGAGGCCAACAATCAGCCCGGCCCGATGACGCTGCGCGTCAACCGCCGCCACGGCGACCGCGAGACCTACCTGTCGCGCCTCGATTCGCCGGGCATCGGCGCCCGGCTGTGCCTGCACGCCCCCGAGGGCTTGACCCTGGACAAGCCTCGCGACGTGGCTTCCCTGCCCGGATTCGACGAGGGCCTGGTCAGCGTCCAGGACGAGGCGGCCCAGCTCGCCGCGGTGCTGCTCGGCCCGATGATCGCCCCGCGGCCCGGCGCCCGAGTGCTGGACGCCTGCTGCGCCCCGGGCGGCAAGACCGCTCACCTGCTCGAGCTGTTCGACATCGAGCTCCAGGCCATCGACAGCGACGACGCCCGCCTGGCACGGGTCGAGGACACCCTGTCGCGGCTGGGCCTGGCCGCGGAACTGGCCCATGGCGACGCGACCCAGCGCGACTGGTGGGACGGCACGTCCTTCGACGCCATCCTGCTCGATGCGCCCTGCTCGGGCAGCGGGGTGATCCGACGCCATCCCGATATCAAGCGCCTGCGCCGGCCCTCGGACATCACCAAGCTGGCCGAACTCCAGGCCCGGCTGCTCGACAACCTCTGGCCGCTGCTGACGCCCGGCGGCACCCTGCTCTACGCCACCTGCTCGGTGCTGCCCGAGGAGAACGCCGACCAGGTCGCCGCCTTCCTGGCGCGCACGCCGGATGCCGAGGTGACCACCCCCGAGGGCGTGGCCTGGGGGCGCCCCGCCGGCGCGGGACGCCAGCTGCTGCCGAGCATCGACAGCCATGACGGCTTCTTCTATGCCAGACTGAGGAAGCGGGCCGCCTGAGCGGCCAGAGGTTGCCGACGAAGGCCGCGAGCACAGGGGCTTGTCGGCATCCCCGTCACTTCCCCGCTGCCAAAGGACGACACCATGAGCCATACCTACAAGCACATCGAGCTGACCGGCACCTCCGAGAAGGGGATCGAGGACGCCATCCAGGGCGCGCTGGCCAAGGCTTCGGAGAGCCTGCACAGCATGCGCTGGTTCGAAGTGATCGACACCCGCGGCCACATCGAGCACGGCCGGGTGGCCCACTGGCAGGTCACCCTCAAGGTCGGCTTCACCCTGGATTGACGGGTCTCGCCCTGTTCATCCATCCCCGGCTGGTTTAGGCTTGCCGCCACCCATGCGACGGCGCACCCGCGGCGCCGTCCGTCTTGCTGCGGACTGTGACACGCGATGAAGATCATCATCCTCGGCGCCGGCCAGGTCGGCGGTACCCTGGCCGAGCACCTGGCACGCGAAGAGAACGAGATCACGGTGGTGGACACCGATGCCAAGAAGCTCCGCGAGCTTCATACCCGGCTCGACATCCGCACCGTGACCGGCGCCGGCTCCTACCCCATGGTGCTGCGCCAGGCCGGCTGCGAAGACGCCGACATGCTGATCGCGGTGACCAATTCCGACGAGGTGAACATGATCGCCTGTCAGGTCGCCTACACGCTGTTCCGCACCCCGACCAAGATCGCCCGGGTCCGCGCCACCGCCTACTTGACCCGCAAGGGCCTGTTCGCCCACGAGGCGGTGCCAATCGACGTGCTGATCAGTCCCGAGCAGGTGGTCACCGACCACATCCGCCGTCTGATCGAGCATCCCGGGGCCCTGCAGGTGCTGGAGTTCGCCGGCGGGCTGGTCCAGCTGGTGGCGGTCAAGGCCTTCTACGGCGGCCCGCTGGTGGGTCAGGAGCTGGGCTTCCTGCGCCGCCACATGCCCAGCGTGGACACCCGCGTCGCCGCCATCTACCGCCGCAACCGGCCGATCATCCCGCGCGGCGACACCGTCATCGAGGCCGACGACGAGGTATTCTTCATCGCCGACCGTCGCGACATCCGCGCGGTGATGAGCGAACTGCGGCGCCTCGAGCGCGACTTCCGCCGGGTGATCATCGCCGGCGGCGGCAACATCGGCGAACGCCTCGCCGAGCACCTGGAACACAGCCACCAGGTCAAGATCATCGAGCACAACCTCGAGCGCTGCACCCAGCTCTCCGAGCGCCTCGACCGCACCGTGGTACTCCACGGCAGCGCCACCAGCAAGCGCCTGCTGGAGGAAGAGAACATCGAGGAGTGCGACATCTTCTGCGCGCTGACCAACGACGACGAGGTCAACATCATGTCGTCGATGCTGGCCAAGCGCATGGGCGCCAAGAAGGTCCTCACCCTGATCAACAACGCCGCCTACGTGGACCTGGTCCAGGGCGGCGAGATCGACATCGCCATCTCGCCCCAGCAGGCCACCATCGGCAGCCTGCTCACCCACGTGCGCCGCGGCGACATCGTCAACGTCCACTCGCTGCGCCGCGGCGCCGCCGAGGCCATCGAGGCCATTGCCCACGGCGACACCCAGTCGTCCAAGGTGGTGGGGCGCGCCATCGGCGACATCGATCTGCCGCGGGGCACCACCATCGGCGCCGTGGTGCGCGGCAAGGACGTGCTGATCGCCCACGACGACGTGGTCATCCAGTCCGGCGATCACCTGATCCTGTTCGTCATCGACAAGCGCCGCATCCGCGACGTGGAACGGCTCTTCCAGGTCGGCCTGACCTTCTTCTGAGCCCCGCCGCCAGACCGCACGATAGGGAATTCGCATGAGACACCAGCCACCGCACGTTGACGTCGTCGAGCCCCCGAGCGCGCGCATCGTGGAGCCGAGCTCATGAGCCTGCTGACGGCCACCGGGGCGACCCTCGACCGAACCCGACACTGGGCCCCCGTGCTCAAGGTGCTGGCCCTGCTGTGGCTGGTGCTGGCGGCGTTCATGCTGGTGCCCTGGCTGGTGCTGCTGCTCGAGCAGGATGTCGACGCCACGGCGTTCGGCCTGTCGATCCTGATCGTGCTGGGCTCGGTCGCCGCGGTGCTGCTGTCGACGCTGCGCGTGGAGATCAGCTTCAAGCCCTGGCAGATGTTCGTGCTCACCACCCTGAGCTGGGTCTCGATCAGCGGCTTCGCCAGCCTGCCGCTGGCACTTGGCGCCCCCCAGCTATCGTTCGCCAATGCGGTTTTCGAGTCCGTCTCGGCGATCACCACCACCGGGTCCACGGTGCTCACCGACATCGACCACCTGTCCGACGGCCTCAAGCTGTGGCGCGGCATCATGCAGTGGCTGGGCGGGGTCGGCATCATCGTCATGGGCATCGCCATCCTGCCGTTCCTCAAGGTCGGCGGCATGCGGCTGTTCCACACCGAGTCCTCGGACTGGTCGGACAAGGTGATGCCTCGCACCGGCGGCATCGCCAAGGCGACGCTGGTCATCTACTGCGGCATGACCCTGGCGGCGGTCGCGAGCTACTGGCTGGGCGGCATGGCGCCGATCGACGCCATCGTGCATGCCATGACCTCGGTGGCCACCGGCGGCTTCGCCAACTCGGACGCCTCCTTCGGCGCCTACGCCGACCAGCCCCACCTGCTGTGGCTGGGCAGCCTGTTCATGCTCGGCGGCGCCCTGCCGTTCGTGATCTATATCCGCGTACTGCGCGGTGCCCACATGGCCCTTTGGCACGACCAGCAGGTGCGCGGCCTGCTGGGCCTGCTGGCGATCGTCATCCTGCTGCTCACCGCCTGGCGCATCTGGCTGGGCAACGATGCCTTCGAGGCCCTCACCCAGGTGACCTTCAACGTGGTATCGGTGGTCACCACCACCGGCTATGCCTCGGACGACTACACGGCCTGGGGCAGCCTGGCCGCCGTGGCCTTCTTCTACCTGACCTTCATCGGCGGCTGCAGCGGCTCCACCAGCGGCGGCATGAAGGTGTTCCGCTTCCAGGTCGCCGCCATCCTGCTGCGCAACCAGCTGCGCTTCCTCGTCCACGCCAACGGTGTCTTTTCCGCCCGCTACAACGGTCATCCGCTGACCGACGACGTCACCCGCGGCGTCATCGCCTTTTCGTTCTTCTTCTTCCTGACCATCGCCGGGCTCGCCCTGGGGCTCTCGCTGCTCGGCCTGGACCTGGTCACCGCGCTGTCGGGCGCGGCGACAGCGGTCGCCAACGTCGGGCCTGGGCTTGGCGATACCATCGGCCCGGCGGGCAATTTCAGCACGCTGCCCGACACCGCCAAGTGGCTCTTGTGCATCGGCATGCTGATGGGCCGCCTGGAGATCCTCACCGTGCTGGTGCTGTTTACGCCGATGTTCTGGCGCAAATAGGGAAACGCGGATTGATGGCTGCGCTCCCCCGACTTCCCATCGGACGCGGTATAGCGACAAGTCGCAAAGCCGGTGCAAGTGCCCGCGGCGGGTTTGGCCCGCCGGCGAGCTTCATGGATAATCGAGCCTTCACCCTTCAGACCCGAGCGTCCATGACCGACTCCCAGGACACCGCGACCGTCGAGCGCGAGCAGGCCGCCGGCGGCGGTCCGCGCCGCACCCTTCAGGTGGGCGAGACCCGCTATACCCTGCTGGGCACCGCCCATGTCTCTGCCGAGAGCGCCGCCGAGGTGCGCGCGCTGATCGACTCCGGCGAGTTCGACGCCGTGGCCATCGAGCTGTGCGACTCGCGTCACCAGAATCTCGCCAACCCCGATGCCCTGGGCGAGCAGGACCTGTTCCAGATCTTCCGTCAGGGCAAGGCCGGCATGGTGGCCGCCAGCCTGGCGCTGGGCGCCTTCCAGCAGCGGGTCGCCGAGCAGTCCGGCATCGAGCCCGGCGCCGAGATGCGTGCCGCCCTGGAGGCTAGCCGGGCTCGCAAGCTGCCGCTGCTGCTGATCGACCGCGACGTGGGAGTGACGCTCAAGCGCATCTACCACAACGTCCCCTGGTGGCAGCGCTTCTCGCTGTTCTCGGGGCTGCTCGGCGGGGTGCTGTCGCGACAGGACGTCTCCGCCGAAGACATCGAGCGCCTCAAGGAAGGCGATGTCCTGGAGTCCACCTTCAGCGAATTCGCCGCAGAGTCCGAGACCCTGTATACGCCGCTGATCAGCGAACGCGACCGCTACATGGTGCTGCGCCTGGCCGAGCAGTGCCCGCCCGGGCGCTACCGCCACGTGCTGGTGGTGATCGGCGCCGGCCACCTCAAGGGCATGGCCGAGCACCTGGAACGCCCGCTGCCCGAGGCGCCGACCCCCGAGCGTGAAACCCTCGAGGCCACGCCACCGCCGTCGAAGGTGTGGAAGGCGCTGCCCTGGATCATCACCGCCCTGGTGCTGACCGGCTTCGCCATCGGCTTCTCGCGCAACACCGAGCTCGGCTGGCAGCTGGTGGCCGAATGGTTCCTGATCAACGGCGTGCTCTCGGGCGCCGCCACCCTGGTGGCCCTGGCCCACCCGCTGACGGTGATCGCCACCGTGTTCGCCGCCCCGCTGACCTCGCTCAATCCCACCATCGGCGCAGGCTTCGTGGCCGCTGGCGTGGAACTGGCCATGCGCAAGCCCAAGGTGCGCGACTTCACCACCCTGCGCCACGACGTCACCGAGCTGAAGGGATGGTGGCGCAACCGGGTCTCGCGCACCCTGCTGGTGTTCCTCACCGCCACCCTGGGCTCCGCCGCCGGCACCTGGATCGCCGGTTTCCGCATCGCCGGCGCCCTGTTCGGCGGCTGACGCCGCGCGCCGGACGGCTCGCGGGAGCAGGAGCGACGGGGAGTTCATACAGGAGGGAGCGATGTCACGCCAGTTCGCGATTCTTGGCCTGGGATTCTTCGGCATCACGGTGGCCCAGGAACTGCGTCGACAGAACGACGAGGTCCTGGGCGTCGACCGCGACGCCTCCCGTGTCGATGCCTATGCGGATCTGTTCAGCCATGCCGTGGTCGGCGACATCACCGACGAGCAGGTCATCGGCCAGCTTTCCCTTCACGAGTACGATGCGGTGATCATCGATGCCGACGATCACCTGGAGGCCAGCATGATCTGCACTCTGCTGGCCCGCGAGCACGGGGCCCGGGAAGTGTGGGTCAAGGCCCACTCCGATACGCACTACCGCCTGCTCGAGCGCCTGGGGGCCGACCGCATCGTCTATCCGGAGTACGACATCGGGCTGCGAGTGGCGGAGAGCCTCCACTATCACGCCCTGGTCGACTTCATCGATCTGGGCGATCGCCAGTTCGTGGTCGAGCTGCAGGCCACCGAACGGCTCAACGAGGCCTTTCCCAGCGTGGAAGACATGGAGCGTCACCATGACAGCCTGTCACTGGTCGCGATCAAGCGAGACACCGAACTGCTCCGTTCCCCGGCGCGCGATCTCGTGCTTCGGCCCCGGGACCGCCTGGTGCTGGTGGGTGAACTGGATGCGCTGCGCGACCTGGGGCGCCATCTCTGAGCCGACCAGGCGGGAGCGGGAATGCGACAGCGCCTGAGGCATCCGATTCGGCGTCCACCGCATGGGCCGGTCCTCGCCATGTCCCTGCCGGAGCTGCTGTTGGCAGGATTCCTGCTGCTCAGCGTGCTCGGGGCCCTGCTGCTGAGCCTGCCGATCGCCGCCGAACAGCCGCTGAACTGGCATCAGGCCCTGTTCACCGCGACCTCGGCGGTGACGGTCACCGGACTGGGAGTGGTCGACACCTCGTCGCTCAGCCTGTTCGGACAGTTGGTGGTCCTCGGCTTGATCCAGGTCGGCGGACTCGGCTTCATGACCTGCGCCGCCATGATGATGGTCCTGCTCGGCATGCGCCTGCCGCTCTACCAGAAGCGCCTGATCAGCGAGAGTCTGGAGCACACCTCCTTCGCCGAGCTGGCACAGATGGTACGGCTGGTCGTCGGCTTCGCCCTGGCCACCGAACTGGCCGGCACCCTGCTGCTGAGTCTCGTCTGGATGCCCGAGCACGGCGTCGCCGCGGGGCTGTGGATCAGCGCCTTTCACGCCATCTCGGCCTTCAACAATGCCGGTTTTTCCCTCTGGCCGGACAGCCTGGCACGGGAGGTCGCCGACCCGCTGGTCAACGGCGTGATCAGCCTGCTGTTCATCGTCGGCGGGCTGGGCTTCGTGGTCATCGCCGAGCTGGCAAACTGGCGCCCGGGTCGCGGGCTGTCACTGCATGCCAGGATCACGCTCCATGCCAGCGGCGGCTTGATCCTGGCGGCCATGGCATGCGTGCTGCTGTTCGAGTGGGACAATCCCGCCACCCTGGGCGGCCTGGAGGGCCTCGGCGCCAAGCTGCAGGCAGCATGGTTTCAGGCCGTCACACCCCGCACGGCAGGCTTCAACACCCTGGACATCGGCGCCATGACGACGCCCAGCGCCCTGCTCACCATGCTGTGGATGTTCATCGGCGCCGGCTCCGGGTCCACCGCCAGCGGCATCAAGGTCACCACCTTCATGGTGCTGTTGCTGGTCGCCCGGGCCTTCCTGAAGGGCCAGGCACGGCCGGTGGCCTTCGGTCGCTCGCTGTCCGCCCGCACGGTCATGGAAGCCGTCGCCGTGGCGCTGGCCGGCATGCTGCTGGTCTTCGGTTGCCTGCTGGCGTTGACGATCACCGAACCGGGCCAGGACTTCCTCGGCCTGGCCTTCGAGTCCGTCTCGGCCTTCGCCACCGTCGGGCTCTCCCGCGGCGTCACCGCCGAGCTGTCGGCCAGCGGCCAACTGGTGCTGATCGCCACCATGCTGCTGGGGCGGGTCGGTCCGATCTCGCTGGGCTACTTGCTCGCCACTCGCAAGACCGAATCGCTGCGTTTCGCCGAGGGCCGGGTGCACGTTGGCTGACGCGCCCCGGCCGAGTGCTGGTTCGCGATGCGCTCAGCGCGAGGTCATCGCCGGCACCGCCTCGTCGGCCACCGGGCGACGCTTCCACCAGCCGGCCAGCAGCGAGCCCGAGACGTTGTGCCACACCGAGAACAGCGCCCCCGGCAGGGCCGCCGTGGCGGTGAAGAACTGGTTGGCCAGCGCCACGGCAAGGCCCGAGTTCTGCAGCCCGACCTCGAAGGCGATGGTGCGGGCGGTGCGGGTATCGAAGCGCAGCGCGCGAGCCAGGCCATAGCCACCGGCCAGGCCGACGGCGTTGTGGGCGATCACCGCCAGCGCGACGATCGGCCCCAGGGTCGCCAAACGCTCGGCATTGAGCGCCACCACGATGGCGATGATCACCACGATGGCCAACATCGCCAGGCTCGCCAGGGCCGGCTCGACCCGCTCGATGCGCGATCCCAGGCAGTGGTGCAGGATCACCCCGACCACGATCGGTGCCACCACCAGCTGGGCGATGCTGGTCAACATGCCCGCCACCGGCACGTCGACGCTCTGGCCGACCAGCAGCAGGGTGAGCAGCGGCGTGGCGACCACCGACAGCAGCGTCGAGACCATGGTCATCGAGACCGACAGCGCCACCCGGCCGCCGGCCAGCCAGGTCATGACGTTGGAGGAGGTGCCGCCGGCCGTGGCACCGACCAGCACCATGCCGATGGTCAGCGCGTCGGAGAGCCCCAGCAACCGGGAGATCGCCAGCGCCGCCACCGGCATGATCAGGAACTGCAGCACCACGCCCACCGCGATCGGCGCCGGCGACTTGATCACTCGGGCGAAATCGGCCTTCGAGAGCGTCAGCCCCATGGCGAACATGATGACGACCAGCAGGGTCTTGATGCTGCCGGCCAGGCCGGTGAAGAGCTGCGGCTGGAAGGCGGCCAGTGCCGCCAGCAGCACCGCCCAGACGGGAAACAGACGGTTGAAGCGTTCGAAGAATGGCATGACGTGTCCTTGCGTTGATATTGATGGGCCTTCCCGGCTCGTCGGGCGCGGGTCGCACTCGCCTCTTATGGTCCAGCGTTACGCCATGGTGGGCAATGGCTGACAAGCCGGGCCGGGCATGATAAGTTTCCGACAAATTATTAGCAAGGAAACTTGTTGCATGGCACCGACCTCCGCCCGTGAACGCTTCGGCATTCGCCTCACTACCGTATCGCGCCGCTGGCGCCGCGCCCTCGACCACCGGCTGGCCCTCGCCGGCCACACCGATACCAGCTGGGCGCCGCTTATCCATCTCGAGGCGGGCGGCGACGGCCTCAGCCAGAAGGCCCTGGCCAAGCGGGTGGGCATGGAGGGCTCCAGCCTGGTGCGCCATCTGGATCGCCTGGAATCCAGAGGCCTGGTCCGCCGGCAGAGCGATCCACGGGACCGCCGCACCAAGCGGGTCTTCCTGACGCCGGCGGGACGCGATGCCGTGACGACCCTTCGCGCCGACCTGCTGGCAGCCGAGATGGCGCTGCTCGACGACCTGGACGACGCCCGGCTCGAAACCCTCGTCGAGGCCCTCGACATCATCGACCGGCGTCTGCAAAGCGATGCCGAGGGCACTGAGGAACCCTCATGAACCCCGGGCGCGCCATCGCCCGGCTCGGCCTCGATCCGGAGCGACTATCCTTCGGGCTGCGCACCGCCCTGGCATCCTGCCTGGCGCTGGCAGTGGCCTGGGGCCTGGGGCTGGAACACCCCCAGTGGTCGGCCATGACCGTATGGGCCGCCTCGCAGCCGGTACGCGGCATGCTGATCGAGAAGAGCGCCTTCCGGGCGCTGGGTACGCTGATCGGCACCCTGGTCGGCGTGGCCCTGCTGGCAACGGTGGGCGACCATACCGCCTGGCTGGTCCTTGGCCTGGCGCTGTGGGTCGGACTCTGTGCCGGCACCGGCAACCTGCTGCACGGACTGAGGTCCTACGGCGCCCTGCTGGCCGGTTACTCCGCCTCCATGGTGGCACTGCTCGGCCAGACGGCGCCCCTGGGCTTCCTGTCGCTGGGCATCGACCGTTTCACCACGGTGATGGTGGGGGTACTGGTGGCGCTGCTCATTGGCCTGCTGTTCGGCGGCCGCAACCGGGAGGACGACCCCAGCGGCCGCACCCGGCGCCTCATGATCCTGGTGCTTCAACGGCTGGCACGGCGCCTGGATGGCCAGCCGGCACCCGCCACCGCCGAGCTGACCGTCCTGCTGAGCGAGGCCGCGGCCATCGAGGCCACACTGGACGCCCATGGGGCAGGATCGGCCAAGGGCCGCCATTCGGCTCGCTCGCTGCGTGCCATCCTCGCCACCCAGATCGAAGCCCTGCTGTGGCTCGAGCGCCCCGACGTCCTGCCCGACGACGGTCGAGCCATCGCCACAGCCCTCGATGAGGCGGCCACAGCACTCGATGATGCCGACGGCGCGATCGACGCCTTGCTGGTCGCGCTCACCCGAGCCGAAACCCGAGCCGCCAGCGCCCCCTCCCTGGCGATGTGCCTCAGGCGAATCGCCGAGGCGCATCGCCAGCGGGCCCGCTTTCACGACACCGGCACGACCCAGAGCGAGACGCTCAGGCGTCAGGTGATCCGTCATCGCGACTGGGTGCATGGCCGGCAGGCCTTCCTGCGCACCGGCGGCGTCATGCTGATCGTGGGGGGCACCTGGGCGCTCAGCGGCTGGGCACCGGGGGCCTACGTGCTGCTCGGCACCTCGGTAATGGTCACGCTGTTCTCCACCTTCGACAATCCGGCCTGGCTGATGCGGCGGATCCTGGCCTGGCAGACGGTCGGCGCCGTCGCATCGCTGGTCTGCCACTGGGCACTATGGCCCCTGGCCACGACCGAATGGCATCAGTTGGCCATGCTGATGCCCTTCATCCTGCTGGCCGTGTTGCCCTTTGCCCACCGCCGCACCATGACCGGCTCGGTAGACTATGTCATGGTCCTGCTGCTGCTCTCCCAGCCCGGCCTGCCGCGCAGCGTCGATATCGCCGGCTCGCTGACCACCGCCATCGCGGTGGTGATGGGCCCGCTACTGGCCGTCATCGCCTTCACGCTGATCTTCCCCACCGATGCCCGACGCCGGCAGCGACGCCTCAAGGCGATGATGATTCGCGAGCTTCAGGCCATGGCGGCCCGGCCGGAATCGGCGCCACGGCCAGCTATCTGGCGGGCACGCCTGCATCATCGGATCATGACGCTGATGCAGTGGAGCCATCGTCTCGGCGATCCCGCCCAGGCGGCCACCCGCGGCAGCCTGGCGGTCTATGACCTCGGCCGGACGGTACTGACCCTGCAAGCCCTGGGCGAGAAGGACACCCTCAGCGCACGGGAACGCCTGGCGATACGGGCCACCCTGCGTCGCCTGGACGGGCTTCGCCATGCTCCCGAAGCCGTGGCCGACGCCTTGACCCGACTGGCCGACTTCCTGGCACGCCGCGGGCGCAGCGCCGCTCCGGTCGTCGAGCGCACGGCGGCGCACCTCCGCGATCAGGCGGCGTTCTTCCGCCACACCCGGGACTAACACCTAGGACGACGCTCGGGCCGCCAGCAGCCGCTGCATGGCCGGCGTCGGCGTCTCGATCTTGCCGTGTCGCCGGCTGGCGGCATAGCTGTCGTTGAAGACGTCGAAATAGTCGTCGAGCAGGCCGGCAGCCTGCGCGTCACCCGCCTGACGCAGCAACTCCACGGCCACCTCCGCGGTGCACAGGTGCGCGGCGGAGGCCGGCTTGCGCAGCCGATAGCGCGTCAGGCGCTCGGTGGAAAGCGGCAGCACCGGCAGGTCCGCCAGGTAGGCGCTCTTGCGGAAGATGCGCCGCGCCTGGCGCCAGGTGCCGTCGAGGATCAGGAACACCGGAATCCGCCCCGCCTGCTGGCGCGCCGCCACGCATTCCATGCCGACCACCCGATGAGCGTAGTCCTCCTGGTCATCGGGAAAGATCACGAAGGGCGCATAGCGTTCGTCCTCGAGCAGCGCCAGCAGCCGTGGGTCAGGCACGGTGCGATACCAGGTGAAGACCTCGGTGGTAGGCAGCACGTCGCGGATCAACCGGCCGGTATTGGTGGGCTTGTAGTGCTCCAGCGGATGCGTCAGCAGCCAGACGCGGGTACGGCTGTCCGCCGTCACCCGGTAGGGACACAGGCAATTCAGCGCCGGCAGGTTGCAGTCTTCGCAGCGCCGCACGAAGCTGCCGCGAGCCTTGAACTCGCGCCGCGGCGGCCGTGGGCGGCCCGTGGCGGGGTCCTGGTCGACAGGGTCGGGGCTCGGGGTATCGTCCTGCATGAGTCATCGTCGGGCCGGAAAAAGGAGCGCCATTCTAACATGACCACGACGTCTCTCTTCCTCACCCCTCGGCCCTCACCACTCACACCTCGCAGCCCGTAGCCCGTAGCCCGTAGCCCGTAGCCCGTAGCTCGAATCCCCCAGCTCACTCCGGTACCCACAGCCGCCCCTCGCGCCGCCAGTGGCTCACCAGCTCCGGCACGCCCTCACCGGCGGGCATGGCCAGGCATGCCACCCCCGGGGGTGCCAGGGCATGGGCCTGGGGATCCACCAGCACGCAGGGTGAGCCGAGCGGTGCCTGTTCGAGCAGCATGGCAGCCGGCATCACCGCCAGCGAGGTGCCGACCACCAGCAGAAGGTCGGCCTCGGCGACGATCTCGCAGGCCGCAGGATAGTGCGGCACGGCCTCGCCGAACCACACCACGTCGGGGCGCAGCTGACCGCCCTTGTCGCACAGGTCGCCGAGGCGGATGCCGCCTCGGGGCAACGGATAGCGTAGCGCCGGATCGACGCTGGAGCGCGCCATCAGGATCTCGCCGTGCAGGTGCAGCACCCGGCGCGAGCCGGCCCGCTCGTGCAGGTCATCGATGTTCTGGGTGACGATATTGACCCGAAAGCCCTCACGCTCGAGCTGGGCCAGGGCGAGATGAGCGGCGTTGGGACTCGCCCGGCGCACCTGGTCGCGGCGCGCGTCGTAGAAGCGCAGCACCCGCGCGGGGTCGCGGGCCCAGGCGTCGGGAGTGGCGACCGCCTCCACGGGCTCGTCCGCCCACAGGCCGTCGGCGGCGCGAAAGGTCTGGATGCCACTCTCGGCACTGATGCCGGCGCCGGTCAGTACCACCAGATGGGGGCGGGAAGCATCGCTCATGGTCGTCTCGTGAGTCGGGGAACTCGCCTCAGCTTGCCATATCTTGTCCCGGCAGCGCAGAGGCCACCGGGGACAAGCCGGCAAGGCGATGGATGACATCCACACGCCACACAGCGACAATGGGCACCCTCGCAACATCCCCGAGCCGCCGATGTCCGAACCGCTGCCCATCCTTCACCATGACGAGCACCTGGTCGCCGTGCACAAGCCGTCCGGGCTGCTGGTGCATCGCAGCGCCCTGGCCCGGGGCGAACGGCACTTCCTGCTGCAGACGCTGCGCGACCAGCTGGGCCAGCGGGTCTATCCGGTGCACCGCCTCGACCGCCCCACCTCGGGGCTGATGGTGTTCGCGCTGTCGTCCGAGGTCGCTCGCCGCCTGGGCGAGGCCTTCGAGCAGCAGCGGGTCGCCAAGCGCTATCTCGCCGTGGTGCGCGGTACAGGCCCGGACGCCGAGCGCCTGGAGTACGCCCTGCGCGAGGAGGACGGCCACCGCCCCAAGGCCGAGATGCCAGCCATGGAGGCCATCACCGAGGTGCGGCGCCTGGACAGCGTCGAGCTGCCGGTGCGGGTCGATCGCTACCCCACCAGCCGCTACTCGCTGATGGAGGCACGCCCGCTGACCGGGCGGCGCCACCAGATCCGCCGTCACCTGTCCCAGCGCGGCTACCCGATCATCGGCGACGCCAAGCACGGCAAGGGCGTGCACAACCGCTTCTTCGCCGACCATCTCGACTGCCCGCGGCTGCTGCTGGCCGCCGTGGGCCTGAGCTTCGACCATCCGGTGGACGGCCAGCGCCTGGATCTGGGCTGCGCCCTGGATGCGCCCATGACCGAGCTGTTCCGGCGCTTCGGCTGGGCGGGCCACTTGCCCGCCAACCGTCGCGCCTCCTCCCCCGAGCCCTGTGAAATGCCATGAACGATTTCCCGAGCCCCGCCTCTCTCGAGACCGACGACCATGAGCTGCGCTTCGGCGGCATTCGACGCCTCTACGGCGCCCGTGCCCTGGCCCGTTTTCGCGCCGCCCACGTCGCGGTGATCGGGGTCGGCGGCGTGGGCAGTTGGGCCGTGGAGGCCCTGGCCCGCTCCGGTATCGGCAAGCTGACGCTGATCGACCTCGACGATGTCTGCGTGTCCAACGTCAACCGCCAGCTGCACGCCCTGGACGGCACCGTCGGCCGCCCCAAGGTCGAGGTGCTGGCCGAGCGCTGCCGGGCCATCCAGCCCGGCATCGAGGTGGTGGCGGATACCGCCTTCGTGACCCCGACCAACCTGGCCGAGCGGTTGCCCGAGGAGCTGGACCACGTCATCGACGCCATCGACAGCGTGGTGGCCAAGGCGGCGCTGATCGCCTGGTGCAAGCGCCGCAAGCTGCCGATCACCGTGACCGGCGCGGCGGGCGGCCAGACCGATCCGACCCGCATCAAGGTGGCCGACCTGACGCGCACCGAGCACGACCCGCTGCTGGCCAAGGTGCGCTCGCGACTGCGCCGCGACCACGGTTTCTCGCGCAACCCCAAGCGACGCTTCTCGGTGGAGTGCGTCTACTCCGACGAGCAGCTCGTCTATCCCGGCGCCGACGGCGAGGTCTGCCATGCCAAGCCCGGCCGCGGCGAGGCCACCCGCCTCGACTGCGCCTCGGGCTTCGGCGCGGCGACCTTCGTCACCGGCAGCTTCGGCTTCGTGGCCGCCTCGCGTACCCTCGCCAGGCTGGCTCGCGATGCCGCCTCCTCCCCCTGACCCGGAGACCTACATGGACGTCCAGCATCCCGTGCCCGGCATCTATCGCCACTACAAGGGCCCGCTCTACGAAGTCATCGGCGTGGCCCACCACAGCGAGACCGAAGAGCCGCTGGTGACCTACCGCGCCCTCTACGGCGACTACGGCCTGTGGGTGCGCCCGCTGGACATGTTCATGGAGACCGTGGAGGTGCAGGGCGAGCCGCTGCCGCGCTTCGCCCTGGAGAAGGCGTTCTAGGCAGGGAAGAGCCGTGTGTCGCGAGCATCGAGTCGCGGGATTCGAAGGGCATCCCCGAGGCAGCGAAGCTCGAAAGCAAGAAACCCCCAGCCATTTTCAGGTCCAGGGGTTTCTTACCGCTTATAGCTTACAGCTCCGGGCGCAGCCCGGTGAGCTTATTCCGCGTCGTGCATCTGCTTCTGCAGATAGTTCTCGATGCCGACCTTGTCGATCAGCGACAGCTCGGTCTCGAGCTTGTCGATGTGTTCTTCCTCGTCGGCGAGGATGTCGCGGAACAGGTCGCGGGTGACGTAGTCCTGCACCGACTCGCAGTAGGCAATCGCCTCGACGTAGTCGTCGCGGCCCTGCAGCTCGAGCTTGAGATCGCACTCGAGCATCTCCCTGGTGTCCTCGCCGATCAGCAGCTTGCCGTAGTCCTGCAGGTTGGGCACGCCCTCGAGGAACAGGATCCGCTCGATCAGCTTGTCGGCGTGCTTCATCTCGTCGATGGACTCTTCATACTCGAACTTGCCGAGCGCCGCCAGGCCCCAGTCCTGGTACATCTTGGCGTGCAGGTAGTACTGGTTGATCGCCACCAGTTCATTACCGAGGGCGGTATTGAGGTACTCGATGACCTTCTTGTCGCCTTTCATGACTACTACCTCATTGCTGTCGTCAGGGTCGTTGATCAGCTTGGCACGCGCAGGAGCGCACCGCCATGTCTGACGGCAGTCTAGGCGATATCAGGAAAAATTCAAATAAATCAGACGGTTGAAAACGCCAAAAGAAACGATAGCGATTGCCATCACACGGCGTAGGCGAGACCCTGCTGGGCCAGGGACAGCTCTTCCTGGATGGCCTCACGAGTGATGCCCTTGCCCATGCAGGCGCACTTGCCACACTGGGTGCCGCACCCCGTCTCGCGCTGGACCTCACGCCAGCTGCGCGCGCCCTCTTCCACGCTACGACGGATCGCCTTGTCGCTCACACCCTTGCACAGACACACGTACATGACATCACCTCACATCGATCACGAGACCGAATGTAAATGATTCGCATGGGCTATCGCAAGCATAGCGTACCACTACCTTGGTCGCGGGACGCCCACGACGACGTCAGCGTCGCCCAGGCAACACCACCAGCCGGGTGCCGGAGGCGATGTCCGCCCAGCTGCGTTTCTCGCCGTCGAACAGCACCCACAGGTGGCCAAGGCCGAGCGGCAGGAAGGCCAGCGCTCCGACCACGCAGCGCACCAGGCTCTGGCGCCAGCCGATGGCATGGCCGTCCGTCGTCTGCACGCGCAGCCGCCAGGCCTGCATGCCCAGCGTCATGCCGCCGCGGGTCCAGAAATAGGTGAAGAAGAGGCAGGCGGCCCCCGCCATCAGCGCACGCAGCGACCATACCTGGGCGGCACCGAGGCCGACCCGCTCGGGAGACAGGCCGATCGCCAGGCGGCTCACCGCCACATGGACGGCGGCGATGAGGATCCACAGCGCCAGCACCAGCAGGCCGTCGTAGAGCATGGCACCGAGGCGCCGGCCGAGGCCGGCGGGCCAGACATCGTCGAGGCGGTCGAAGCGTCGCGGCATGACGGGACTCCGGATCAGCCGGTTCGGCGCAGCAGGTAGAGCCCGAGGCCGGCACACAGCAGCGTCGGCACCAGCACCGCCCAGGCCGGGGAAAAGCCGAACAGCGTGGAGGCCGGCCCCAGCAGGTCCTGCAGGTACTTGAACACCAGCCCGGTGACCACGCCATAGAACACCCGGGTGCCGGCGGCCACGCTGCGCAACGGACCGAACACGAAGGAGGCCGCCACCAGCACCAGCGAGGCCATGGTCAGCGGCATCAGCACCTTCTGCCAGAAGTAGATCAGCGGCTGGGTGGCATCCTGGCCCTGGGATTGCAGGTGACGAGCGTAGGCCCACAGCTCGCTGGGCGCCTGGGTCTCCACGTCCCGCAGCAGCCGGTCGAGGCTCTGCGGGGTCAATTCGGTTCGCCAGGGGCGGCTCGCTAGGTGGCTGGCCTCGGTACGGCCGTCCACGAAACGGGTCTCGGAGACGTCCTCCAGCACCCAGGCGCCGTCGCGCCATACCGCGCGGCGGGCATTGAGCGTCTCGCGCAGCTCGCGTCCCTCGAAGCGATAGCGGGTCAGGTCCAGCACTACCTGGTCGGCGCGAATCGCCCCGAAGCGATAGAAGTCATTGCCCTCACGCTGCCAGCCGCCGCTCTCGGTCAGGACCGCGCCCTCGCCCTGCCGCTGTTCGAGCCGCCAGGCGCTGGCGAACTGTTCGGTCTTGGGGCTGACGAACTCGGCGACGAACAGCACCACCGCGATCACCAGGATGATCGGCTTCATCACCCCCCACAGGATACGGGTCAGCGACCGGCCTGCGGCGCGCATCACGGTGAGCTCGTTGCTCGATGCCATGCTGCCGAGCCCGATGAGGGCGCCGATCAACACGCCCACCGGCGCATACTGGTAGAAGCGCCAGGGCAGCCGGAATACCAGGTAGAAGAACACCTGCAGGGCACCGTAGTCGCCCTCCACGTCGCCCAGGTCGTTGATGTAGGTGATGACCATGTCGAGGCCCAGCAAGATCACCTGGACCACCAGGATGGCGCCGAGGATCTGGCGAGCGATGTAACGGTCGAGGCGATCGGCGATCATCCGCTCATCCCCTTGCGCTGGGCCTGCAGCGTCATCGCCAGGCCGATGGCCAGGAAGGTCGCATGGATCGGCCACATGCCGAGGGTGGCCGGCCAGTTGCCCCTGGCAATGGCGTCCAGCGCCGCCAGCAACAGGCTGAGGTAGGCCACATAGAGGAAGATCGCCGGCAGCAGCTTGGCGAAACGGCCCTGGCGCGGATTGACCCGCGACAGCGGCATCGCCAGCAGGGTCAGGATGAACACCATCAGCGGCAGCCCCAGGCGCCACTGCAGCTGGGCCTCGCCGGCAGTGCTCTCGTCGGCCAGCAATGCCGCCGTGGTGGTGAACTCGGGCTCGTCGAGGTCGAGGCTCTCCTCGTCCCGCGACAATCGCACGGCGTAGCTGCCGAACTCGAGGCGCTCGGCCTGGGCACGCCCCGGTGCGACGCTGTAGCGCTCCCCGTCGGAGAGCACCAGGAAGCGGCTACCGGTCTCGGGGTCGACGGTCTGGTAGCCGGCGGCGGCCCGGGTGACCACGGTGGAGGGGGTGCCGTCGGAGCGGCGCTGTCGTTCGCTGATGAAGACCTCCTGCATGCGGCTGTCGTCCTCGGTCAGCGCCTCGGTGTAGGCGGTCCGCCCGCCGCCGAAGTCCTGGAAACGCCCCGGCGTCAGGGCCGAGAAATCCAGCTGGCTGCGCTGTTTCTCGAGCATCACCTCATTGTGCAGCGCCCCGGCAGGGGTCAGCCACAGGCTGCACAGCCCTACCAGCACCGCCACCACGGTGGCAGGCACCAGGCTCACCTGCAGCAGCTTGTTGGGGCTGGTGCCGCAGGCCACCAGCACGGTGATCTCGCTGTTGAGATACAGCTGGCCATAGGCCAGCAGGATGCCCAGGAAGAAGGCCAGCGGCAGGATCAGTTCGAGAAAGCCCGGCAGGTGGAAGAGCATCAGGGTGCCGAGAATATCGAGCGGAATCTCGCCCTCCGCCGCGTTGGCGAAGTAGCGGATGAAACGGCTGCCCATGATCACCAGCAGCAGCACCCCGGCCACGGCGGCCATGGTCTGCAGGATCTCGCGGGTCAGGTAGCGGAATATGATCAACGTTGTCTCCCGGCCCGGGCCGTGCGGCCCGACCATCTTCCATGCCATGGCGACCGTCCCGGCCGCCCGTCGGACGCGTCGCCCATCGCCCGCGTCGATCGTGCGAGGCACGGCCCCGCCGGACGACGGAGACACGAGCGCCAGGGTCCGCCCTCAGGATACGATCCCTCTGGACACGATAGTTCGGTGTGAAGTCCGGCAGGATCCTGGGGTACACTGGGACGATTCGGCAACGTGCCGGCATTATCCAGAATCCCCCACCGCTTGTCTTGTGGAGACACCATGGAATTCCTAGTTCAGACGGCCAACCCCGCCAAGGCCGAGACGGCCTGCCTCGTGGTCCCGGTGTTCAAGGATGGCGACCTGCTGCCCGCCGCCGCCAAGCTCGACGACGCCAGCGAGCGGCTGATCGGCCAGTTGATCGATCGCGAAGACTTCGACGCCAAGCTGGGCAACGTGCAGATGATCCCCTTCGCTCCGGGGCTGAACGCCGATCGCCTGCTGCTGGTCGGCCTGGGGAACCGTGAAAAGTGCCAGGAAGGCGCCTTCCGCAAGGCCGTGGACGCTGCCTTCACGGCACTGGCAACGCTTCCGGCCGACGATGCTGCGGTCGCCTTCACTGACGTACCGGTTCCCGACCGCGACTGCGACTGGAAGGCCCGCATGGTCGCCGAGGCCGCCCACCGCGCCGTCTATCGATTCACCGAGTTCAAGTCCGAGCCCGGCCCCCAGCCGCGGCTCGAGCGCGTCACCCTGCTGGTCAGCGAAGGCGGCAACGCCGAGGCGGCCCGCGAGGGCGCGCGGGTCGGCGATGGCATCGGCCAGGGGATCAACGCCGCCCGAACCCTCGGCAACCTGCCCGGCAACGTCTGCACGCCGCGCTACCTGGCGAGCCGTGCCGAGCAGCTGGCCACCGCTTCCAACGGCGCGCTGAGCGCCGAGATCCTCGACGAGGAAGCCCTCGAGGCGCTCGGCGCCCACTCGCTGCTCTCCGTGGGACGCGGCAGCGAGGAGCCTTCGCGGCTGATCGTGATGAAGTATCAGGGGGCCGAGGATCCGGACGAAGCGCCGCATGTGCTGGTCGGCAAGGGCATCACCTTCGACGCCGGCGGCATCTCGCTCAAGCCCGGTGCCGGCATGGACGAGATGAAGTTCGACATGTGCGGCGCCGCCAGCGTGTTCGGCGCCGTCACCTCGGTGCTTGCCATTCGCCCGAAGATCAACCTGGTGGCTATCGTCGCCAGCGCCGAGAACATGCCCGACGGCCGCGCCACCAAGCCTGGCGACATCATCAAGACCCTCAAGGGCCTGTCGGTGGAGGTGCTCAACACCGACGCCGAGGGCCGTCTGGTGCTGTGCGACGCCCTGACCTACGCCGAGCGCTTCGAACCGGCCAGCGTGGTCGACATCGCCACCCTCACCGGCGCCGCCATCATCGCGCTGGGCCATCACGCCACCGGCCTGATGGCCAACGACGATGACCTGGCACTGGACCTGCTCGATGCCGGCGAGACCGCCTGGGACCGCGCCTGGCACCTGCCGCTTTGGGACGAGTACCAGGAGCAGCTGGACTCCAACTTTGCCGACCTGGCCAATATCGGCGGGCGTCCGGCGGGTACCATCACCGCCGGCTGCTTCCTCTCGCGCTTCACCGACAAGTTCCCCTGGGCGCATCTGGACATCGCCGGCACCGCCTGGAATTCCGGCCAGCAGAAGGGCGCCACCGGCCGGCCGGTCAGCCTGCTCACCCAGTACCTGCTGGATCGCGAGACCGACGGCCGGCTCGAGACGGACGACGAGGCCTGAGGGATATCACGTCCGGGGGTTGCCTTCCGGGCGTGACGACTTTTTCATGAAAGGCGTCGATTGCAACGCACCGGGCCGAGCGGCCCGGTGATCCTGTTTAGCGTACCGGGGTGCGGGAAGCGCCCCGATGAAGCGGAGAACAAGCCGTGTCCACCGAACGTTTTACCGTGCTGCCCGCCGCCCAACCCTTGGCGGCCCCGATCCGCGAGGACATCCTGCAAAACCCCGGGTTCGGCCGCTATTTCACCGATCACATGGCTCACGTGCGCTGGACCGTCGACGCCGGCTGGCACGGCCACGAGGTACGCCCCTACGGCCCGCTGACCCTGGATCCGGCCGCCGCGGTGCTGCACTACGGCCAGGAGATCTTCGAAGGGGTCAAGGCCTACCGGCACGCCGACGGCTCGGTGTGGACCTTCCGCCCGGAGAAGAACGCCGAGCGCTTCCGTCGCAGCGCCCGCCGCCTGGCGCTGCCGGAGCTCTCCGACGATGACTTCATCGACTCGCTCAAGGCGCTGCTGGCCCAGGACCACGCCTGGGTGCCGACCCCGGCCAGCGAAGCCGACGAGTCGAGCCTCTACCTGCGTCCGTTCATGATCGCCAGCGAGACCTTCCTCGGCGTGCGCCCGTCCCACGAGGTCGACTACTACGTCATCGCCTCCCCGGCCGCGGCCTACTTCCAGGGCGGCATCAAGCCGGTATCGATCTGGCTGTCCTCCCACTACAAGCGCGCCGCACCCGGCGGCACCGGCTTCGCCAAGTGCGGCGGCAACTACGCCGCCTCCCTGGCCGCGCAGAAGGAAGCGGCCGAGCACGAGTGCAGCCAGGTGGCCTTCCTCGACGCCGCCGAGAACAAGTGGATCGAGGAACTGGGCGGCATGAACCTGTTCTTCGTCTACCGCGACGGCCGCATCGTCACTCCGCGCCTGACCGACACCATCCTCGAGGGCGTGACCCGCGACTCGGTGCTGACCCTGGCACGAGACGAGGGCCTGACCCCGGAGGAGCGTCCGATCAGCATCGACGAGTGGCGCGAGGGCGCGGCCAGCGGCGAGATCATCGAGGTCTTCGCCTGCGGCACCGCGGCGGTCATCACCCCGGTGGGCGAACTGGTGACCGAGGACGACACCCTCCGCCTGGCCACCGAGGGCGACAACGAGATCGCCAAGCGCCTGCGCACCCGTCTGCTCGATCTGCAGTACGGCCGCAGCGAGGACAAGTACGGCTGGCTGACCCGCCTGGTATAGGGCCATTTTCCCCGGGCCGTCGCCCGGGGAGCCCGGCCTTTCCTGCAGGAGAGACATCGCATGAATCCCGTGATGCTGATCACCGGTGCCGGCCGCGGTATCGGCGCGGCCACTGCGCAACTGGCGGCTCGCCAGGGCTATACGGTGGTCGTCAACTATCTCCGCGATCATCGGGCCGCCGAAGGCGTGGTCAGCGCCATCCGCGAAGCAGGCGGGCAAGCCATCGCCGCACAGGCCGATGTCGCCAGCGAGGACGGTATCCGAGGGCTGTTCGCTATCGTCGACGCCGAGCTGGGTCGCCTCGACGTACTGGTCAACAACGCCGGCGTGGTGGACGTCAACTGCCGCGTCGAGGACATGGACTTCGAGCGCGTCGAGCGCATGATGCGCATCAACGTCGCTGGACCGATGATCTGTGCCCGGGAGGCGGTGAAGCGCATGTCGACTCGCCGCGGCGGCAGCGGCGGCGCCATCGTCAACGTCTCGTCGGTGGCCGCTCGCCTGGGCGGCCCCGATGAGTACGTCGATTACGCCGCGTCCAAGGGAGCCGTCGACAGCCTGACGCGCGGACTGGCCCGAGAGGTCGCCGGCGAAGGCATTCGCGTCAACGCCGTTCGCCCTGGCGTGATCCGCACCGCGATCCACGCCAGCGCCGACAATGCGAACAAGGTCGACGTCGCCGGCCAGCGCATTCCGCTGGGCCGCATCGGTGAGCCCGAAGAGATCGCCTCGGCCATCATGTGGCTGATCGGCAGCGAGTTCTCCACCGGCTCGATCATCGACGTCGATGGCGGCGTATGACCACCGAGCTACGCCCTGAGCTGTAAGCTTCAAACGGTAGACTGTAGAGTGGGTAACACCATGTCATCAGCCTCGATGGCAGATGGCTAAAGGTTTCCGTAACGCCCTCTCGAATGGGGCGATGATGCCAAACCAGGCCCAAGCGCCTTTCTTACAGCTTCCAGGCGCAAAGCGCCGCTCCTAGCTTACAGCTTGCCCGAAGGGCCCCATGACCCGCATCGATTTCTACATCCTCCCCGAGACCACCCTGGAAGCGCGGCTGGCGTTCGCCTGCCGGCTGGCCGAGACCATCGCCCGCAAGGGCTACCGGCTGCATCTGCACGCCGAGGACGAGGCCATGGCCCGGGAACTGGACGACGTCCTGTGGACCTTCCGGCCCGACGCCTACCTGCCCCATGCCCTGGTGGGCAGCGAACAGGCCGACGGCGTGCCGGTGACCATCGGCTGGCAGGAGCCGCCGCCCGGCGACGCCGGCGTGCAGGCGATGCTCAACCTGCATCCCGACATCCCCGAGTGGTTCTCGCGCTTCGAGCGGGTCGCCGAGATCATCAACCAGCACCAGGCGGTGCTGACCGCCAAGCGGCGCTGCTGGCAGACCTACAAGAAGCGTGGCTATCCGGTCACCCCTCACCATCTGCGCGCCGGGGCCTGACGGTACCGATCAGCCACGGCGGGGCGCCGGGGACAGGTCGTAGAGGGGGTTTTTGCCATGGATGGCAAAAGGTAGCGCCCAGGGATGGGTTCACAGCGCCCCCTCGAAGACCTGTCGCCGGATCAGCCCCGGCCATCCATCTCGCAGACAGCAGCAGGCGGCGCCCTCTCCCGGCCCATGACGCCGCCCGGCCCCTCGGGCTATAATCGAGCCCATTTTTCGCGTCCCGCACCGCCGGCCCGAAAGGCCCGCCGTGCCGCGTCGTCGCCACCTCCTTCGACCCGGAAGCCCCCATGGACAAGACCTACCAACCCGAGCAGATCGAATCCCGCTGGTACGAGCGCTGGGAAGCCGACAACCGCTTCGCCCCTTCCGGCGAGGGCGAGCCCTTCTCGATCATGATCCCGCCGCCCAACGTCACCGGCAGCCTGCACATGGGCCATGCCTTCCAGGACACCATCATGGACACCCTGACGCGCTGGCGGCGCATGCAGGGTCGCAACACCCTGTGGCAGGTGGGCACCGACCACGCCGGCATCGCCACCCAGATGCTGGTGGAGCGCAAGGTCGCCGCCGAGGAAGGCAAGAGCCGCCACGATCTCGGGCGCGAGGCCTTCACCGACAAGATCTGGGAGTGGAAGCACGAGTCCGGCGGCCACATCACCCGCCAGCTGCGCCGCATGGGCGCCAGCGTCGACTGGTCCCGCGAGCGCTTCACCATGGACGACGGCTTCTACAAGGCCGTGCAGGAAGTCTTCGTGCGCCTCTATGAAGAGGACCTGATCTACCGCGGCAAGCGGCTGGTCAACTGGGACCCCACCCTGCACACCGCCATCTCCGACCTCGAGGTCGAGAACAAGGACCAGCAGGGCCAGTTCTGGCACTTCCGCTATCCGCTGGCCGACGGCATGACCACCGACGACGGCAAGAACTACCTGGTCGTCGCCACCACCCGCCCCGAAACCCTGCTCGGCGACAGCGCCGTGGCGGTCAACCCGGAAGACCCGCGCTACGCCTCGCTGGTCGGCAAGTTCGTCGACCTGCCGCTGGTCGGCCGCCGCATCCCGGTCGTGGCGGATGAGCACGCCGACATGGACAAGGGCTCCGGCTGCGTGAAGATCACCCCGGCCCACGACTTCAATGACTACGAGGTCGGCAAGCGCCAGGACCTGCCGCTGATCAACGTCTTCACCAAGGACGCCGCCGTCCTCGCGGCCGCCGAGGCGTTCGACCTCCAGGGCCGTCCGCTTGCCGACATCGACACCTCGCTGCCCGCCGCCTACGCCGGCCTCGGCCGCTTCGAGGCCCGCGAGCGCATCGTCGCCGACATGGACGCCGCCGGCCTGCTCGAGCAGGTCGAGACCGTCAACAACACCCTGCCCTTTGGGGACCGCTCCGGCGACGTCATCGAGCCGCTGCTCACCGACCAGTGGTTCGTGGCCGTCGAGGAGCTGGCCAAGCCGGCCATCGCCGCGGTCGAGAACGGCGACATCGAGTTCGTGCCGAAGAACTACGAGAACATGTACTTCGCCTGGATGCGCGACCTCCAGGACTGGTGCATCTCGCGCCAGCTGTGGTGGGGCCACCGCATCCCGGCCTGGTACGACGCCGAGGGCAACGTCTATGTGGCGCGCACCGCCGAAGAGGCGCGCGCCAAGCACGATCTGCCCGCCGACCTCGAACTGACCCAGGACGAGGACGTGCTCGACACCTGGTTCAGCTCCGGGCTGTGGACCTTCGGTACCCTGGGCTGGCCCGAGCAGACGCCGGAGCTTGCGACCTTCCACCCGTCCAGCGTGCTGGTCACCGGCTTCGACATCATCTTCTTCTGGGTCGCACGGATGATCATGATGACCCTGAAGTTCACCGGCGAGGTGCCCTTCAAGCAGGTCTACGTCCACGGCCTGGTGCGCGACGGCCAGGGCCAGAAGATGTCCAAGTCCAAGGGCAACGTGCTCGACCCCATCGACCTGATCGACGGCATCGAGCTGGACGCCCTGGTCGAGAAGCGCACCGGCAACATGATGCAGCCGCAGAAGGCCAAGGCGATCGCCAAGGCCACCCGCGGCGAGTTCCCGGACGGCATCGAGCCCCACGGCACCGACGCCCTGCGCTACACCTTCCTGTCCCAGGCCACCACCGGTCGCGACATCAAGTTCGACATGGGCCGCCTCGACGGCTATCGCAACTTCTGCAACAAGCTGTGGAACGCCTCGCGCTACGTGTTGATGAACGCCGAGGGCCAGGACTGCGGGGCGGCCGGCGGCGAGGTAGAGCTGTCGCTGGCCGACCGCTGGATCGTCTCCCAACTGCAGAAGACCGAGGCCCAGGTAACGAAGGCGATGGAAGAGTTCCGCTTCGACCACGCCTCCCAGGCGCTCTACGACTTCGTGTGGAACGAGTACTGCGACTGGTACCTGGAGCTCTCCAAGCCGGTGCTGTGGGACGACGCCGCCTCCGAGGCCGCCAAGCGGGGCACCCGCCGCACCCTGGTGCGCGTGCTCGAGGCCGTGCTGCGCCTGGCCCACCCGATGATGCCGTTCATCTCCGAAGAGATCTGGCAGCGCGTGGCGCCGCTGGCCGGCACCGCCTCCGAGGGCGGGAGCGAGTCCGTGATGACCCAGCCCTGGCCGCTGGCCGACGAGGCGCTGATCGACGACGACGCCACCCGCGACATCGAGTGGCTCAAGGGCGTGATCGTCGCGGTGCGCAACGTCCGCGCCGAGATGAACATCGCCCCGGGCAAGCCGCTGGAGGTGCTGCTGACCAAGGGTACCGCGGGCGACAGCGCGCGCCTGGAGGCCAATCGGCCGTTCCTCGCCAAGCTGGCCAAGCTCGAGAGCGTCACCTGGCTCGACGACCCCGAGCAGGCGCCGCTCGCGGCCACCCAACTGGTCGGCGAGATGGAGGTGCTGGTGCCCATGGCCGGGCTGATCGACAAGGACGCGGAGCTCGCGCGCCTGGCCAAGGAGATCGACAAGCAGGACAAGCTGATCGGCGGCATCGAGAAGAAGCTCGGCAACGAGAGCTTCGTTGCCAAGGCCCCCGAAGCGGTGGTGCAGAAGGAGCGCGGCAAGCTGGAGGATTTCCAGGCCACCCGCCGCGTGCTGGTGGAGCAGCGCGACAAGATCGCCGCGCTCTAGGAAACACCCCGTGTAACGCGAACGGCCCGCCTATCCGGCGGGCCGTTCGCGCTTCAGGACACCACGCTCAATCGTCGCGTCGGAAACCGCCCAGTACCCGCTGGTCGGGGCCGAAGAACACCAGGCGGTCGTGGTCGATCAGGTAGCGATAGGCGCGATCCAGCATGGCGGTCACCTGGCCGGCCTCGGCCATGTTGGGGCAGGCCATCATGGTAGATGCCAACTGGCCGAACTCGATGCGGTTGTTCGGTCCCAGCTCGACGCTACCGGTGAAGCGATTGCAGCCGTCATGACCGCTGACCCGGCCCTCCGACGAGATCTCGAACCAGGGCGTGGTCGGCATGTCGAGGCGATCGCTGGTGCCAACCAGCAGCAGGTTCCAGCGCGGCCCGACCACCGGGCCGGAAACAGACTCGCCGCTCTGGTCCACCGGCGCGGGGCCGGAGGCACAGCCTACCAGCAGCGTGAGCAGCATCAACGGCAGGGCATGGCGTAGCTTAACGATCATGACATCGTCCTTGAACGGGGAATGGCGGTATCGCGACCAAGCTTGCCCCAGGCGGGCCTTTCGGACAATGCTTTCAGCATCCCCATCGACACGGAGATGTCCCATGCTCAATGCATTGCACAACGAGCCCCTCGGCAAGCTGATCCTGCGCCTCGGCGTAGGCGGGCTGATACTGTTCCACGGCATATCCAAGCTGCTCAATCCGGGATCGATCGACTGGATCGGTGGCATGCTGGAGGGCTACGGGCTGCCCGCCGTGCTGGCCTATGGGGTACTGATCGGCGAGGTCGTCGCCCCGATCATGGCCATCGTCGGTTGGCAGGCCCGGCTGGCGGGACTGCTGATGGCCGGCAACATGCTGGTGGCCTTCCTGCTGGTGCACACCGGCCAGATCTTCATGCTCAACGACAACGGCGGCTGGGAGCTGGAGCTGCAGGGCCTGTACTTCCTCGGCGCCCTGGCGCTGGTGTTCCTGGGCAGTGGCCGCATGGCGGTCCGACCGGACTGACGCCACGGCCCACCATGACACCGCCGCCGACGGCTTCCCCGTCGGCGGCGGACGTCTCACCGCTCACGCCTTCACCACTCGCTACTCACGACTCACCACTAACCACTCGCCACTTCCGCCTCACTCTTCTCCTTTCACCACGACCCCTCATTCTCCATGGAGGCCCAGGGCTCCTGCGGGGCCTGGGGTTCGCCTTCCTGCAGCAGCTCGACGGAGATGCCGTCGGGGCTCCTGACGAAGGCCATGTGGCCGTCCCGGGGCGGACGGTTGATGGTGACCCCGCCGGACTGAAGGCGTTCGCAGAGCGCATAGATATCGGCCACGCGATAGGCCAGGTGGCCGAAGTTACGCCCGCCGGTATAGGTCTCGGGGTCCCAGTTCCAGGTCAGCTCGAGTTCCGGCGCCTGGAGCTCCGTCGAGCGCGCCTCGTCGGCGGGCGCAGCGAGGAACACCAGCGTGAAGCGGCCCTTCTCGCTCTCCTTGCGACGCACTTCCTCGAGGCCGAGCAGGTCACAGTAGAAGTGCAGCGAGGCTTCCAGATCGCTGACCCGGACCATGGTGTGCAGGTATTGCATGAAATTCTCCTTATTCACAGAACGGACGAACCGGGGCATGCTGACAGCAACACACGACTTCGCCAAACTCGACGAGCAGGACTCATGAGCCACTACTGTGACCTGGCCCCGGCCCATCCGTTTCACGGCCCCTATCACGACCACGAATACGGCTTCCCGGTGGAAGGCGACCACGTGCTCTTCGAACGCCTGGTGCTGGAGATCAACCAGGCCGGGCTGTCGTGGCTGACGGTGCTCAAGAAGCGCGACGCCTTCCGCGCGGCCTTCGAGGACTTCGACATCGACCGCGTGGCCGCCTACGGCGAGACAGAGCGAGCCCGCCTGCTGGGGGATGCCGGCATCATCCGCAACCGCCTCAAGGTCGACGCGGTCATCCACAACGCCGGCGTGGTGCGTCGGCTCCAGGCCGAGCACGGCAGCTTCCGGGGATGGCTGGAGGCGCACCACCCACGCCCCCATGGCGACTGGGTCAAGCTGTTCAAGCGTACCTTCCGCTTCACCGGCCCGGAGATCGTCGGCGAATTCCTGATGAGCACCGGCTACCTGCCCGGCGCCCACCGCGACGATTGCCCGGTACAGACGCGCATCCTCGCCGCGGGACCCGCCTGGGCGCGCCCGGACGCCACGTCCGACACCTGAGCCGGCGCCGACGAGAGGACGCACGCGAACATGGATTCCCTGACACAGGCCGCGCTGGGCGCGGCGATCGGTGGCACCGTGCTGGGCCGCCGACTGGGCCGCAAGGCGGTGCTGCTTGGCGCCGTCCTGGGCACCCTGCCCGACCTGGACGTGGTCATCGACTACGGCGACGCGGTCGCCAACGTCACCCGCCACCGCGGTTTCAGTCACTCGCTGTTCGTGCTGGCCGGGCTCGCGGCGGCCCTGGCGCTGCTGGCGACGCGCCTCGCGCCTGCGCGCGACATCGGCCTGCGGCGCTGGGCGACCTTTTTCGGCCTATGCCTGCTCACCCATCCGCTGCTGGACGCCCTGACCACCTACGGCACCCAGCTATGGTGGCCGCTGGACGTACGCCCCACGGCCTATCCGCTGGTATTCATCATCGATCCGCTCTATTCGCTGCCGCTGCTGGGGGGCGTGCTGATAGCGCTGATCACCGGCCGTGCCCACCGAGCCCCGGCCTGGGGACTCGCGCTCTCCTGCCTCTACCTGACGTTGTCGCTGGGGGCCAGGACGCTGGTCGAGCAGCGCCTCGAACCGGTGCTTGCCGAACGCGGCTTGAGCGAGGCGCCACGGCTGGTGCAGCCCACGCCCTTCAACGTGCTGCTGTGGCGCGCCACCGTGGCAGAGAGTGATCGCTATCACGAGCTGCTGATTGGCGTCTTCGACGGCCGCCAGCGGCCTCGCGTGGAAACCTTCACGCGCGGTACCGAGGCGGAGGCGATCGCCCTCTCCGGCCGGGCCGGCCGGCGGCTGGACTGGTTCGCCGGCCCTTTCCTGCACTACGAGATCGATGAACGAACCGAGCCGGCCATCCTGGTGGCCACCGACCTGAGGCTGGGCTTCCCTGGCTTTCATCCCTTCCGCTTCGCCCTCGCCGAGCGCAGCACGGACGGCTGGCGGCCGCTGACGCCCACCCGCCAGTTGGATGCCCCGCGCCGAGACAGCGACGAGGCCCTTCAGCTGCTGGGAGCCCGCCTGCTGTCGCCGGATGCCAGACTTTGCCTTGGCCGATTCGTCGACCCGCGCTGGCGGCTGGCCTCGCCGCCCACCTGCTGAGCATCGCCCACGCGAAAGCAGGGCGGCCCGAAGGCCGCCCTGCTCACTTTCCACGTTCCGGCGCCGGTCCGGCGTTCGGGGTCAGAGACGCTCGACCAGCCCGGCGATGGCCTGGCGAGCCTCGGCCATGGCGCCGTCGCGCTGCGCCTCACCCATGGCCAGCCCCTCGGCGAACACCGTGTTCACCTCGCCGATGCCCATCAGGCCCAGCATGCCCTTGAGGTGCGGGGTCTGGCTGTCGAGCTCGGTACCGGCATACTGGCCACCGCGGGCGGCCAGGATCACCGCACGCTTACCTTCCAGCAGGCCCTGGGGACCGTTCTCGGTGTAGCGGAAGGTCACGCCGGCACGCATCACGCGGTCGAACCAGGCCTTGAGCTGGGAGGGAATGCCGAGATTGTAGAGCGGCACGCCCAGCACCACGACGTCATGCGCCTGGAGCTCCTCGATCAGTGCATCGGAGCGGGCCGCCAGCTCGCGCTGTTCGTCGCTGCGCTCGTCCGCTGCCACCTGCCAGCTGGACAGCTCCGCCAGGCCCAGATGGGGCAGCTCGTCGGCCACCAGGTCGCGGCGGGTGATTTCGACGCCGTCACGCTCGACGGCCAGGCCGCTGAAGTGATCGGCCAGTTGCTGAGAGTTGCCGCCGAGGATGGAAGAGGTCAGAACGAGGACGCGGGTCATGGCGATCTCCTTGAAGCATCGTTAGCTGAGGAATGATCGCCATTATATATTCGTTTTTGACCACGATAAGCGGGAAAAACCGCAGCTATCGTTCGACTATATCGAACAAAGGCGAGGCGCTCAGGGCGCAATCCCCTGCCCGCAGCCCCGGTAGGTCTCGCCATTGAGCGCCAGTGTCACCCGGGCCGGCCAGGGCTGGCCGCTCATGTCGTCGAAACAGGCCTTGGCCTCGATGCGCAGCGTGAAGGGGCGGGCCGCCTGGCCGCTGGCCAGGATCACCCGGCCGGCACCGTTGTCGAGGGTAGTCACCCGGTAGGGCAGCGTCAGCTCCCGATTGCCGTAATCCAGCGACAGATCGAGCTTCGGCACGTCGTTGGCCAGCTCGACGCTCCAGCCCGGCTCGTTGCCGCGGCCATGGAACATCACGCCCGGATGGCCCTCGCGGGTCAGCGCATCCAGGGCGATATCGCGCCGGCAGTCCAGCCGGCCTCGCTGGCTCTCGACCAGCGCCTCGTTGCCCTTGAGCCAGACGCTCAGCGCCCCCTTCTGGTAGCGGCTACCGCTGGCCACCACCGCAGGCTCGAGCCGCGTGGCGCCAAGGGCCGACCACAACCTCAGCTCGTCTCCGGTGGCGGCGGTGACCAGATCCTGGGCCGGGGTGCAGCGCCAGCCGACCAGCTCGTCGGCCTCGCCGGGGAACAGCGTCGAGGGCAGCAGCGGCGCCTTGGGCGATGCCGGGGCCTCATCCTCGGCACCGGCGTTGGCCTCGTCGATCGCCGGCGGCTCGGGAGCAGGCTCAGGCGCCGGCGAGTTCACGTAGGTGACGCAGCCGGACAGTCCCAGCGCCATCAGTAGCGGCAGGGCGATCCGGAAAGACGAGGAATGCGGCATGGCAATGACTCCTTGTGCAGCGGGACTCCATGGCCGCCAGCATACCAGTCGCCGGGCGGCTTGGCGCCGCCCGGCGAGGGTCGTCATGAGGATCGGCCCGGCTCAGCCGTGACGCCGGCGCAGCACCCGCGCCGCCTCGACCATGTTGGCGAGCGCCGGCTCCACCTCCGCCCAGCCGCGGGTCTTCAGGCCGCAGTCCGGATTGACCCATAGCCGGTCGACCGGGATGCGCTCGGCCGCCTTGTCCATCAGCGCCACCATCCAGTCCACTTCGGGGATATTGGGCGAGTGAATGTCGTAGACGCCCGGCCCGATCTCGTTGGGGTACGCGAAGTCGCGGAAGGCGTCGAGCAGTTCCATGTCGGAGCGCGAAGTCTCGATGGTGATGACGTCGGCGTCCAGCGCGGCGATGGCGCCGATGATGTCGTTGAACTCCGAGTAGCACATGTGGGTGTGGATCTGAGTCGCATCGGCCGCCACCGCCGCGCTCAGCCGGAAGCAGTCCACCGCCCAGTCGAGATAGCCCTGCCATTCGGCCTGGCGCAGCGGCAGCCCCTCGCGCAGCGCCGGCTCGTCGATCTGGATGGCCTGGATGCCGGCGGCCTCCAGGTCGGCCACTTCGTCGCGCAGCGCCAGGGCGATCTGCCGACAGGTGGTGGCGCGCGGCTGGTCGTCGCGCACGAAGGACCACTGCAGGATGGTCACCGGCCCGGTGAGCATGCCCTTCATCGGCTTGTCGGTAAGCGACTGGGCCCGCTCGCTCCAGCGCACGGTCATCGGCGCCTGGCGGGCCACGTCGCCGAACAGGATCGGCGGCTTGACGCAGCGCGAGCCGTAGCTCTGCACCCAGCCGAAGCGGGTGAAGGCGAAGCCATCGAGCCGCTCGCCGAAGTACTCGACCATGTCGTTGCGCTCGGCCTCGCCGTGCACCAGCATGTCCAGCCCCAGCGCCTCCTGCCGGCGCACCGCGCCTTCGATCTCGGCTTCCATGCGCGCCTCGTAGTCGGCGCAGGACAGCTCCCCGGCCTTGTGCGCACGACGCGCGGCGCGGATCTCGGCGGTCTGCGGGAAGGAGCCGATGGTGGTGGTGGGGAACAACGGCAGGTCGAGGCGCCGCCGCTGGGCCCGGACTCGGTCGACGTAGGGGCTGGCCCTCTCGCTGTCGGCGTCGCGCACTGCCGCCAGCCGCTCGGCCACCGCCGGGCGATGGATGCGCGGCGAACCGCGACGCGCGGCCAGCGCCACGCCGGCCTCGGCCAGCCGCGCCTCGTCGTCGGCGCTCAACCGAGCGCCCAGGGCACGGCCCAGCAGCACCGTCTCATCGAGCTTCTGGCGGGCGAAGGCCAGCCAGCCCTTGAGCTCGTCGTCGAGCTCGCTCTCGGCCGCGAGGTCCACCGGCACATGCAGCAGCGAGCAGCTCGGCGCCAGCCACAGCCGATCGCCCAGGCGGGTCGCCAGCGGCACCAGCCGGCCGCGCAGCGCGGCCAGGTCGGCGCGCCAAACGTTGCGACCGTCGATCACGCCCAGCGACAGCACCTTGTGGGGCAGCAGGCGGTCGACCACCGCCTCGACCTGCTCCGGGGCACGCACCGCGTCCAGGTGCAGGCCGTCCACCGGCAGCCCCACGGCCAGCGAGAGATTATCGCCCAGCCCACCGAAATAGGTCGCCAGCAGCAGCTTGAGCGGTGCCGCCTGCAGGCGGTGATAGGCCCGCTCGTAGGCCTGCTTCCAGTCCGCCGGCAGGTCCTGCACCAGTGCAGGCTCGTCGAGCTGCACCCATTCGACGCCCTGGGCGGCGAGCCTGGCCAGCACCTGGTCATAGACCTCCAGCACCCCGTCGAGCAGGCTGAGGCGGTCGAAGGCCTCGGCGTGGTCGCCGCGTCCCTTGCCCAGCCACAGCCAGGTCAGCGGACCGGTCAGCGCCACCTTGACCGCATGGCCCTGCTCCCGGGCTTCCGCGACCTCGTCGAAAAGCCGCGTGCTGGCCAACTGGAAGCGCTGTCTCGGGTAAAGCTCAGGGACCAGGTAGTGGTAGTTGGTATCGAAGTACTTGGTCATCTCGCAGGCCGCCGCGGGCTCGCCGCTGGGCGCGCGACCGCGGGCCATGCGGAAGGCGGTGTCGAGATCGACCTCGCCGCGGGCCACCTCGTGCTCGGCGCCGAAGCGCGCCGGCACTGCCCCGAGCAGGGTAGAGACGTTGAGCACCTGATCATAGAAGGCAAAGTCGCCGACCGTGACCAGGTCCAGGCCGGCCTCGCGCTGGGCCGCCCAGTGGCGGCGGCGCAGTTCGCGGCCCTCGGCCTCCAGGTCCTGGCGATCGATGTCGCCCTTCCAGTAAGCCTCGCTGGCCTTCTTGAGTTCACGGTCCGCGCCGATACGCGGATAGCCCAGAACATGAGCAATTGTCATGATAAAACCCCATGAACATGAATGATGCCACGGAGTTTGGCTGGCCACGGATGGTGAATCAAACTAAACTTTCTAATCTTGAAAATGAAAAGGGTTCAGGAAGCACGACAGGAATAGGCAAGCAGGAGAAGCGCAGGACGTCCGGAGCGGAGCAACCGGACCAGTGCCATGCCGGGTGAGGATCGACCGGGCTGGCACTCCAGCACCGCGTAACGCAGCGATTCGCCTACGCCGCCATCCCGCCGTGTTTCCATCACTGACATGCTCGAACTTCGTCACCTCCGCACCCTGATCGCCCTGCGCGACGCCGGCTCCCTGGTGGAAGCCGCCGAACGGGTGCACCTGACCCAGTCCGCCCTCTCCCACCAGATCAAGGATCTGGAGGAACGCTTGGGGAGCCCGCTGTTCCTGCGCAAGACCCGACCGGTGGAGTTTACTCGCGCCGGCCTGCGCCTGCTGACGCTGGCCGAACAGGTATTGCCCCAGGTGCGCATGGCGGAGCGTGACCTGGCACGGCTGGCCGGCAACGAGCAGGGGCGGCTGCACATGGCCATCGAGTGCCACAGCTGCTTCCAGTGGCTGATGCCCACCGTCGACCACTTCCGTGACCACTGGCCCGAAGTGGAGATCGACATCCCCGGCGGCCATCACTTCGATCCCCTGCCCGCCCTGGCCCGCGAACAGCTCGACCTGGTGATCACCGCCGACCCCCAGCCGCTGCCCGGCGTCCACTACGAGCCGCTGTTTCGCTACGAGGGACTACTGGCCGTGGCCCGCCAGCATCGCCTGGCCGGCCAGCACTTCGTGACGCCGGAGGAGCTGGTCGACGAGACCCTGATCACCTATCCGGTGGAGCACGGCCGGCTGGATGTCTTCACCCAGTTCCTCGACCCGGCCGGCTGCAAGCCCCGGGAGGTACGCACCGCCGAGCTGACCATCATGATGATGCAGCTGGTCGCCAGCGGCCGCGGGGTCTGCGCACTGCCCAACTGGGCGCTGACCGAATACCTGGAACGGGACTACGTGAAGGCGGTACCGCTGGGTGAGCACGGGGTGTGGAGCACGCTGTTCGCGGCGATCCGCGAGGAGACCCGGGACGCCCCCTGGATGGAAGACTTCCTGCGTACCGCCCGCGAGACATCGTTCTCGGTGCTGTCGGGGATCAAGCCGGCCTGAGCGGACGGCTCAAGCGTCCCGGACCGTGGCTCGCTGGGGCAACAGCAGCGTGAAGCGAGCCCCGCCAAGCGACGGACTGTCATCGACCATCACGCTGCCGCCGTGCCAGGCCATGACCTTCTGCACGATAGACAGCCCCAGACCGTAGCCCCCCGAGCGCCGGGCGCGGCTGTTGTCCAGCCGCGCGAAGGGCTTGAAGATCTCGCTGCGCTTGGCCGTCGGCACCCCGGGGCCGTCATCCTCGACGTCGAAGCGCACCAGCCGCGGCTCGCCGTGGATGCGAATCATCACCCGGGAGCGCGCATGGCGACAGGCGTTGGCCACCAGGTTCTGCAGCGCCCGCTGCAGATAGCGTGTCTCGGCCGCGGCCTCCACCTCGGCGCCGGGCGCCAGGCTGAGACTGAGGTGGGCATGCAGCGGATGCAGCGTCTCGATGACCCGCTCGGCCATGGCCCGGCACTCCACCAGCGAGGTCTCGAAGGTCACGCCATTGACGGATTCGCTGCCCAGGCGCGCGTAGGTAAGAATCTCGTCGACCAGGTCGTCCAGTTCGGTGATGTCGGCGTCGATGCCCTGCAGGTGGCGACGCACCCCCGGATCGTCGGTCATGTCCTCGACCATCTGCACGGCGAAACGGATACGCGCCACCGGGGTGCGCAGCTCGTGAGACACCGCCCGGATCATGTCCTGCTGGCCACGCAGCAGCGACTGCACCTGAGTCGCCATACCGTTCAGCGCCATGCCCAGCCGGCTCAGGAAGTCGTTGCCCTCGACCTTCACTCGGGTGTCCAGACGCCCGGCGGCGATGCGCGTGGCGGCGAGCTCGAGCTTGGCCATGCGCGCCTCCACGCCGCGCACGATCAGGTAGATGATCACTGCCAGCATGGCCAGCAACAGCAGCAACAGCAGCAGCAGCAGCAGCAGCGAGGCCGGCAGCGGCTCGAAGGCATACAGCGGGCCGACCTCGACCCATTGCATGTCGCCATCGGCGCTCGACAGCCGCAGGTAGAGCGACATGGCCCAGCGCTGGGGCAGCAGGCGCACGACCACCTCGGTGTCTCCCAGCGTGGCCAGGCGTGCCGGGTCGAGGCCCTCGGGCGGCGTATCGGTGAGCTTGAGCTGGATCACTCCGCTGCGCAACCGGTCGAGCCGGGCGGCCCGCTGCCCGGGCGGCACCGCCATCAACCACTGCCCCAACTGACGGGCCAGCCCCATCAGCTGGTCTTCGCCCAGCGACGCCAGTTCGGCCCGCATCAGCAGGGGCTCGTCCGCCAGCCGGCGGTGCAACCGCCAGCCCATGGCCTCGGTCTGACGCACCAGGGTCTGGCCACCCTCGAGACGGGCTCGGTCGAAGTAGCCAAGCGGGTAGTCCGCCATGTCATGCAGCGACAGCTGGATATTCAGCCGGGCACTCTGCTCGCGCAGCCAGTCGGCCCGCCGCTCGGCGGGGAGCGCTTCGAGCTGAGCCGTCAGCAGGGTCATCGGAGCCTCGGCGAGCTGCTCCTGGTAGTGCTGGCGACGCACCTTGTCGACGACGGTGATGGCCAGCAGTGCCAGGGCGAAGATCATCACCAGGGCCAGGGCCAGCAGCACATAGACCCGCAGGAAGGTGCTGTCGGCCAGGGCCCGGGGCAGCAAGCGGGAGGTTGCCATCAGCCGTCCTTGACGAAAAGGTAGCCCTTGCTACGAACGGTCTTGATACGCTGCGGCTGGTTGGGATCGTCGCCGATCTTGGGACGAATTCTCGAGACTCGCACGTCGATCGAACGATCCTGGCCGTCGTACTTGATGCCGCGCAGCTGGGAGAAGATCTCCTCGCGGGTCAGCACCCGGCCGGCGTTGCTGGCCAGCAGCCACAGCAGATCGAATTCGGCGCTGGTCAGGTCGATGCGCTCCCCGGCCAGGAAGGCCTCGCGGGTCGCGTTGTCGACTTCCAGCTGGCCGAACGCCAGCCGCACCTCATCCCCGACCGGCTCCGCTTCACGGCGACGCAGCAGCGCGCGCATGCGGGCCAGCAGCACCCGCGGCTGAACCGGCTTGGCCACGTAGTCGTCGGCGCCCATTTCCAGCCCCAGCACCTGATCCATGTCATCGGTGCGGGCGGTCAGCATGAGGATCGGCCCGGGATACTCCGAACGCACCCGGCGACAGATCGACAGGCCGTCCTCGCCGGGCAGCATCAGGTCCAGGATCACCAGGTCGGGTTGCAGGGAGAGGATCCGCTCGACGCCGTTGGCGCCGTCGGGTTCGAGGGTCACACGGTAACCGTTGGCCTCGAGGTAGTCGCGGGTCAGCTCGGCCAGGCGCTCATCATCCTCGATGATCAGCACGTGATCCTGTTCTTGGGGGTCCAGGCTGTCGTCCATTTCTGCGTCATCATCCTCAACGGGCGTTCGGGTAGAGTGGCACCGTCGGCGCTTGACCGACCACCGATAGCTAAAGAATACCCGACAACGCCTTCCTTCGCTCGAAGGTCGCCGGCACGAATTCACGCCGACGGCCCAACCATGCGGCCTCGCGATGAGGTGCCGAATCACCCCCCGAAAGGCCACAGCCCATCCACAACTTATCCACTTGATGAGCGGTCAAAAGCACACTATCTTGTGCTCGACCTCGGCAGGAACACCACATCATGTGGCACTAGCAACCTTGCCGCACTCTGTCAACCGTCGCCCTCCGGCGGCCTTCTTCAACCGACAAGGTAGGGAACCCCGGCGCCATGGATACCACCGCTGCCCCGGACCGTCCGTCCGTCTCCGTTACTGCACCGCAGACCCTGCGTGTCATCAAGCGCACCGGCGATGTCGTGCCCTTCGATGCCGGCAAGATCGCCGTGGCCCTGAGCAAGGCCTTCATCGCCGTGGAGGGCGACAACGCCGCCACCTCCTCGCGGGTCCGCGATTTCGTGCAGCGCGCCTCCGAAGGCATCGCGCAGGCCTTCCTGCGCCGCATGCCCGACGGCGGTACCGTCCACATCGAGGACATCCAGGACCAGGTCGAACTGGCCCTGATGCGCGCCGGGGAGCAGAAGGTCGCCCGCGCCTACGTGCTCTACCGCGAGGAGCACGCCCGCGCCCGCGCCGAGTCCGGTGCCGATATCGAAAAGCCCCACCCGACGCTCAACGTCACCGCGCCGGACGGCAGCACCCGCCCGCTCGACCTGGGTCGGGTCGAGACCCTGGCCTTCGACGCCTGCGAGAACCTGTCCAACGTCGATCCGGGCAAGATCGTCGAGGACTCGCTGAAGAATCTCTACGACGGCGTGACCGTCGACGGTGTCTCCCAGGCGCTGATGATGACCGCGCGCACCCTGGTCGAGAAGGACCCCAACTACACCTACGTCACCGCCCGGCTGCTGCAGGACAACCTGCGTCGCGAGGCGCTGTCGTTCCTGGGCATCGCCGACGAGGCGACCTACCAGGAGATGGCCGAGCTCTACAAGCCGGCCTTCCAGGCCTACATCGGCAAGGGCATCGAGTTCGAGCAGCTCGACCCGCGGCTGGCCGAGTTCGACCTCGAGCGCCTGGGCGATGCTCTTGACCACACCCGCGACGCCCAGTTCACCTACCTGGGCCTGCAGACCCTCTACGACCGCTACTTCATCCACCGCGACGAGGTCCGCTACGAACTGCCCCAGGTGATGTTCATGCGCGTCGCCATGGGCCTGGCGCTCAACGAGGACGACCGTGAGGCACGGGCCATCGAGTTCTACGAGCTGCTCTCCAGCTTCGACTACATGGCCTCCACCCCGACCCTGTTCAACTCGGGCACCGTGCGCAGCCAGCTCTCCAGCTGTTACCTGACCACCGTGCCGGACGACCTGGACAGCATCTACAGCGCCATCCGCGACAACGCCCTGCTCTCCAAGTGGGCCGGCGGCCTGGGCAACGACTGGACTCCGGTGCGCGCGCTGGGCTCCTACATCAAGGGCACCAACGGCAAGTCCCAGGGCGTGGTGCCGTTCCTCAAGGTGGTCAACGACACCGCGGTGGCCGTCAACCAGGGCGGCAAGCGCAAGGGCGCCGTCTGCGCCTACCTCGAGAGCTGGCACCTCGACATCGAGGAGTTCCTCGAGCTGCGCAAGAACACCGGTGACGACCGTCGCCGCACCCACGACATGAACACCGCCAACTGGGTGCCGGACCTGTTCATGAAGCGGGTCTTCGACGACCAGGAGTGGACCCTGTTCTCGCCGGCCACCTGCCCGGACCTCCACGACCTGTACGGCGCCGCCTTCGAGAAGCGCTACCAGGAATACGAGGAGATGACCCGCAACGGCCAGCTCAAGCTGTTCAAGCGCGTCAAGGCCAAGGACCTGTGGCGCAAGATGCTGTCGATGCTGTTCGAGACCGGCCACCCGTGGATCACCTTCAAGGATCCGTGCAACCTGCGAAGCCCCCAGCAGCACGCCGGCGTGGTCCACAGCTCCAACCTGTGCACCGAGATCACCCTGAACACCTCCCCGGAGGAGATCGCGGTGTGCAACCTGGGCTCCATCAACCTGGCCCAGCACGTGGTGGACGGCGCCTTCGACGGCGACAAGCTGAAGAAGACCGTCAAGACCGCGGTGCGGATGCTCGATAACGTCATCGACATCAACTACTACGCGGTGCCGCAGGCGAAGAACTCGAACTTCAAGCACCGCCCGGTGGGGCTGGGCATCATGGGCTTCCAGGATGCCCTGTACGCCCAGGACATCGCCTACGCCTCCGAAGAGGCCGTGACCTTCGCCGACACCTCCATGGAGCTGGTCAGCTATCACGCCATCGAGGCCTCCAGCGACCTGGCCGCCGAGCGCGGTCGCTACCAGAGCTTCGAGGGCTCGCTGTGGGACCAGGGCGTGCTGCCCATCGATTCCATCGAGAAGCTGAAGCAGGAGCGCGGCGAGAAATACATCGAGGTCGACACCTCCGCCACCCAGGACTGGGATCGCATCCGCGACAAGATCGCCCACCAGGGCATGCGCAACTCCAACGTCATGGCCATCGCCCCGACCGCGACCATCTCCAACATCTGTGGCGTCTCGCAGTCGATCGAGCCGACCTACCAGAACCTGTTCGTGAAATCGAACCTGTCGGGCGAGTTCACCGTGGTCAACGCCTACATGGTCAACGACCTCAAGGCGCGCGGACTGTGGGACGAGGTGATGATCAACGACCTCAAGTACTACGACGGTTCCGTACAGCCCATCGACCGCGTCCCGGACGATCTCAAGGCCACCTACGCCACCGCCTTCGAGGTCGAGCCCAAGTGGCTGGTCGAGGCCGCCGCGCGCCGCCAGAAGTGGATCGACCAGGCCCAGTCGCTGAACCTCTACATCCAGGGCGTCTCCGGCAAGAAGCTGGACGTGACCTATCGCATGGCCTGGTTCCGCGGCCTCAAGACCACCTACTACCTGCGCGCCCTGGGCGCCACCTCGGTGGAGAAATCCACCGTGGACCGCGGCAACCTCAACGCGGTGAGCAACGCCTCGCCCGGCGCCGCCCCGGCGCCGACGCCGTCCGCCGCACCGGAAGTGAAGGAGCCCAAGGGCATCGACGACTTCCTGCAGGGCAAGAGTGGCAGCGGCTCCCGGGCGCCCTCGGCGGGCGAGATCGACGAGCTGGGCTGCGAGGCCTGCCAGTAACTGCTTGAGCTTTAAGCTATAAGCTGGAAGCCGTAAGAAAAACCGACGGCTTCCGGCTCAACGACCAACTGATACCTGTGGGAGCGCAGCTTGCTGCGCGATTCAAGAGACCTCCGAGGTCCCCTCGCGCAGCAAGCTGCGCTCCCACGAACCATCCGGAATGCCACCGGGAGAGACACCATGCTGAACTGGGACGAGTTCCACGAAGACACGGCTGATAACGACACCGCGACCGCCGAGGCGCCGCAGCCCGCACCCAAGGCCGAGGCACCCGCGGCCGAGGTCCGCGACAGCGCCGGCGCCTACCAGGTGGCCGAGCAGGATCGTCTGGCCCGCGCCAAGCAGTCCCTGGAGGAGCTCGATGTCGCCGCCGGCCTCGAGGAGCTGGAAGTCGGCGCCCAGCGCATCGACGTCGACGACAAGCGGATGATCAACGCCCGCGCCGACCTCAACCAGCTGGTGCCCTTCAAGTACGAGTGGGCCTGGCAGAAGTACCTGGACGGCAGCGCCAACCACTGGATGCCCCAGGAAGTGAACATGAACGCCGACATCGCGCTGTGGAAGAGCGCGGACGGCCTCACCGAGGACGAGCGCCGCATCGTCGAGCGCAGCCTGGGCTACTTCTCCACCGCCGACTCGCTGGTCGCCAACAACCTGGTGCTGGCCGTCTATCGCCTGATCACCAACCCCGAGTGCCGCCAGTACCTGCTGCGCCAGGCCTTCGAGGAGGCGATCCACACCCACGCCTACCAGTACTGCGTGGAATCGCTGGGCATGGACGAAGGCGAGGTCTTCAACATGTACCGCGAGGTGCCCTCCGTCTCGGCCAAGTCCGCCTGGAGCCTCAAGCACACCCAGTCGCTGGCCCGCCCGGACTTCCACACCGGCACCCCGGAGACCGACCAGGAGCTGCTGCGCAACCTGATCGCCTTCTACTGCGTGACCGAAGGCATCTTCTTCTACTGCGGCTTCAGCCAGATCCTGTCCATGGGCCGGCGCAACAAGATGACCGGCGTCGCAGAGCAGTTCCAGTACATCCTGCGCGACGAGTCGATGCACCTGAACTTCGGCGTCGACATGATCAACCAGATCAAGATCGAGAACCCGCACCTGTGGACCGCCGAGTTCCAGGACGAGGTCACCCAGATGATCCTCGAGGGCACCGAGCTGGAGATCGCCTACGCCCGCGACACCATGCCCCGCGGCGTGCTGGGCATGAACGCGGCGATCATGGAGGAGTACCTGCACTTCATCTGCAACCGCCGCCTGGCGCAGATCGGCCTCAAGGAGCAGTTCCCGGGCGCCGAGAACCCCTTCCCGTGGATGAGCGAGATCATCGACCTGCGCAAGGAGAAGAACTTCTTCGAGACCCGCGTCACCGAATACCAGGTGGGCGGCGCGCTGAGCTGGGATTGATCACAGCTCCTCGTGTGGAGGCACGGCCATGATCGAGAACGCCATTCCTTCTCGCCATGTTGACTACCGGAGTGCAGAACGCTCCGCGTGGCCTCCCTCGACCGGAGGTCGAGCCATTGCCGGCTCGATGTCCACTCGTGGAAACGCCCCGCTCGGCACCGCCGAGCGGGGCGTTTTTCATGCCGCCGGGTGCCATCAAAACCCGGACAACGCCTGTCTCCAGGCGACACCATGGAGGACCATCCGATGATGCATGCCACCCCGCAACGCGCTTCCCACCGCGATGTCCAGGCCTGGCAGTCGGCCCTGGAATGTGCGCTGGCCGCCCATGACGACGAGGTCGCCCTGGCCCACTATCCCCATGTGGCCCATGCCTTCCCCTCGTCATCCCCCAACCCCTATACCCCCGACCATCCCCTGCTCGACTACCGCGAGCTGAAGGCCTGGGCCACCGACCGGGGCTGGCACGTGCGTCCGGCGCCGGAGCGGGCCTCTCGGGACGAGAAATACCAACCCCCGGTACGCTTCAGCCGACGGGCACGCGACCGGCGGCCTCACACCCATTGAGGCTACACCGGCGCCTTCTCCCTGGCCCGCGACACCAAGGCCGACGCAGCAGCGTCGGCTTTTTTCGTTCGCCGCTCCCGTCATCCCCTGGGCAAGCGGGTCGGTGTCACCGTCCTCAGGGCCAGACCGTCGTCGAGTTTTCCCGCCGCCGGTCGATGCGCATAATGGCATGGCAGACGACCACCCGGCGGGGCCGGCGCGCCCCGCCCTCGGCACAGGACGGACCCATGCGCTATACGCCCTCGGAAGACCGCTACCAACGAATGCCCTACCGCCGCTGCGGGCGCAGCGGCCTGAAGCTGCCCGCCATCTCGCTCGGGCTATGGCAGAACTTCGGCGACAACGCCAGCGCAGACAACGCTCGGGCGATCTGCCGTACCGCCTTCGATCACGGCATCACCCACTTCGACCTGGCCAACAACTACGGCCCGCCCCCGGGCAGCGCCGAGGCGCTGTTCGGCCGCATCCTGCAAAGCGACTTCGCCGGGCTGCGCGACGAGCTGGTGATCTCGACCAAGGCCGGCTACTGGATGCACCCCGGCCCCTACGGCGAATGGGGCAGCCGCAAGTACCTGCTCTCCAGCCTGGATCGCAGCCTCGAGCGCCTGGGCATCGACTACGTGGATATCTTCTACTCTCACCGCTTCGATCCCGAGACGCCACTGGAGGAGACCATGGGTGCGCTCGACCAGGCAGTGCGCCAGGGCAAGGCGCTGTACGCCGGCATCTCCTCCTACAACGCCCAGCGCACGCGCGAGGCAGTGGAGATCCTTCGCTCGCTGGGCACGCCCTGCCTGATCCACCAGCCGAGCTATTCGCTGGTCAATCGCTGGATCGAGGACGATGGCCTTCTCGACACCCTCGACGAGCTGGGTACCGGCTCGATCGTGTTCTCGCCGCTGGCCCAGGGACTCCTCACCGACAAGTACCTCAAGGGCGTGCCCGACGACAGCCGGGCGGCCCAGGGCGGAAGCCTCAAGGACGCCCACCTGTCGGCAGAGAACCTGGAGCGCGTGCGGGCCCTGAACGCGATCGCCGAGCGCCGCGGCCAGTCGCTCGCCCAGATGGCCATCGCCTGGGTACTGCGCAGAGGCCGGGTGACCTCGGCGCTGATCGGCGCCAGCCGGCCGCAGCAGGTCATCGACTGCGTGGGCGCCCTGGAGCAACTCGATTTCAGTGACGCGGAACTGGCCGAGATCGACCGCTACGCGGTGGAAGGCGGCGTGAATCTCTGGGCGGCCTCGGCGGAACGCTGAGCTGGAAGGGCGAGGCACCGCCTCGCCCTCGTCCTAGGGAGGTACGCACTCCCCTCCTCCGCGATCAGCAGCCCTCCACCCGCTGAACCCGCCGATGACGGCATCGGCGCTCCCTACCGTGTCGGCGATGGACGTGGTGATCCGACGCCCGGTCTCCGAACAGCCAACGCCAACGCCAACGCCAACGCCAACGCCAACGCGGGTCCATCGTTCGAGTATTCCCACCAAGATGTAAGCAATATCTCACATCCAGATTGCCCGATCTCCTGTAAAGTCCGACGCGCCTGAACCGCCTTCCAGAAGCCTTTCCACCCTATCCAGGCCTGGCGAAAGCTTCTCGGTTCGGCCTCAGCGTAAGGCGTTTTCGCCACCGAATGCGCTGACAGGGATACGTCACTCAAGACTCAATGGAGATGTCATGCAAATCCGCACTACGCTTGCCGTTGCCGCCCTTTGCAGTTCAGCCCTCATCGCCGGCTGCGAGAGCCTTTCACCCGATGCCATGATGCAAACCGGCATGGGGGCCTTCAATGCCGCCACCCTGAGTGACGAGGAAGTCCGCCAGATGTCCGAAGAATCCTGCGCGCAGATGGACGCCGAGGCGCAGATCGCCGGGGAGGACTCCGTCTACGGGCAGCGCCTTGAGACCATTGCCAGCCACCTCGGCCACGAGATCGATGGCACGCCGGTCAACTACAAGGTCTACCTGAATGACCAGCCCAATGCCTGGGCCATGGCCAACGGCTGCGTGCGCGTCTACAGCGGGCTGATGGACATGATGAACGACAACGAGGTCGAAGGCGTGCTGGGCCACGAGCTGGGACACGTGGCGCTGGGCCATAGCAAGAAATCCATGCAGACGGCCTATGCCACTTCTCTCGCGCGCGATGCCATGGCCGCTTCCGGCAACGCCGCGGTCGCCTCCCTGTCCAGTTCCCAACTAGGCGACCTGGGGGAGAAATTCGTCAACGCGCAGTTCTCGCAGAGCCAGGAAACGGCGGCCGACAACTTCTCCTTCGAGCTGCTGGGCGAACGCGGCATCTCCCGCCAGGGCCTCGTCACGGCCTTCGAGAAACTGGCCAGCCTCGACGGTGGCGAAGGCAGCCTCATGTCCTCCCACCCGGGTTCCTCGGAGCGCGCCGAGAACATGCGAGCGAAGCTCAACGCCGAAGGCTGATGGCGCGGGCCTCGCAAGGGGCGATCATCGACACGTCACTGCACGCCTCCGCTTGGCACGCCCAAGCGGAGGCGTGTTTCATCGGCGACGCCGCCACGTCAGCATCAGCGCCAACCCCACCAGCATGCCCGCCAGGTGTGCGAAGTGCGCCACGCCCTGGCGCGTACCGGCGATGCCCGACCATAGCTCCACCACGCCGATGACGATCACGAAGTACTTGGCTTTCATGGGAATCGGCGGGATCAGCAGCAGGATGTACTGATTGGGATAGCGCATGCCGAAGGCCAGCAGCAACGCATAGACGCCGCCCGAGGCGCCCACCGTGGGCGCGTAGGCGCCCGTCGAGACCACCAGCAGCTGCGCCGCGGCCGCGCCCAGCACGCACAGGACGTAGTAGAGGGCGAAGCGCTGGCTGCCCCAATCACGCTCCAGGGGGCTGCCGAACATCCACAGCACGAACATGTTGATGGCCAGATGGAAGAAACTGCCGTGCAGGAAGGCGTAGCTCAACAGTTGCCAGAGGTGGAACTCGCCCACCGGCATGCCGGCGGGCAGCGGCAGCGCCTCCGGCGCCACGCCGAGGGGCCAGAGCGCGAAGTAGCGCAGCATCGGGCCCGGCAGCATCAGCTGCACAAGAAAGGCCAGGCCGTTGGCCGCCAGCAGCAGAGTGATCACCGAGGCCCCACCACCGGCCGCGCGCTCCCGCATGGGTCCCATCCGCCTCTCCTCCCGGCTCGGCATCTTCTCAAGGTGGACGTCGACGATCCGAGGGGCAAGGCCTGGCCGACGTTGAAGACCTCTGTCGCCTGGTCGACGATTCGGAGGCATGGACACGATTTGTCAGGCATCACTTAGGATGCGAACATTCTGCCCCCTCCACCACGTACCGACAGGACGCCCAATGCCCCGACATGCCCTCGCTCCCGCCATGATGACGCCCCTTCTGCTGCTGCCCGCCGCCGGCCAGGCCGCCGAGCTCGCGCTCAAGCCGATGACGGTCAGCGCATCGCGGCTCGAGCGCGAGCTCTATGCCACGCCGGCCGCCGTTTCCGTGGTGGAAGGCGAGCAGATCGCCCAGGGCCAGTCGCGCGAGCGCCTCGATGAGTCACTGTCGAGCGTGCCGGGGCTCTATCTCCAGAATCGCCACAACTTCGTCCAGGGCGAGCGCATATCGATCCGCGGTTTCGGCGCCCGCACGCCCTGGGGCGTTCGCGGCATCACGGTGCGCGTCGACGGCATTCCCTACACCCTGCCCGATGGCCAGGCCCAGCTCGATGCCATCGACCTGGACAGCGCCCAGCGCATCGAAGTGATTCGCGGCCCTGCCGCGGTGCAGTACGGCAACGCCGCCGGCGGCGTGATCGACGTCACCACCGCCGACGGCGAAAGCGACCCCGGCACCCGGCTGCGCGTCGAGGGCGGCAGCGACGGCTATCGCAAGCTGGCCCTCAGCAACGGCGGCGTCGAGGGCCCCTGGTCGCACCACGTCAGCGTCTCGGCGCTGGGCCTGGACGGCTATCGCGACCACAGCGAGGTCGAGAAGTACCAGCTCAACGCCAAGCTACGCCGCGAGCTGGACGCGGACCGCTCGGTCACCGCCATCGTCAACCTGCTCGACAATCCGCGCTCCGAGGATCCGGGTGGGCTGACCGCCGAGGCGGTCAGCGAGGACCGCAAGGGCACGATCGACAGCAATTTCTATTCGCCGACCCGCATCGATGCGGGACAGTCGATCGACCAGCAGGTGCTCGGCCTGGAGTACGAGGACCTCGCCGCCGGCCCCGGCGAGTTGACCCTGCGCGGTTTCTACCTGCAGCGCGACTTCGAGCAGCAGCTGGCCTATGCGGGCGACAGCTTCGTCGCCTACGATCGCGACTACTACGGCGGCAGCGCCGAGTATCGCCAGTCGCTGACCGTCGGCGGCCTGCCGCTGAGCTACGTGACCGGCGTCGACGTGGCGCGCCAGGAGGACGAGCGCTACCGTGACGAGGTCACCATCGACGGCGACCATCAGGGCCGCGTCGCCGACGAGACCCAGACGGCCAGTTCGGTCGGCGTCTTCGCCCAGGGCGACCTGGACCTGAGCGATCGCTGGACCCTCTCCCTCGGCACCCGCTTCGACCACACCAAGTTCGATATCGACGACGCCTACCTCGCCGACGGCGACAACAGCGGCGATCGCCGCTTCGATCAGTGGAGCGGCAGCGCCGGGCTGAGCTACCGCTATCTGCCCGACCATCAGGCCTATCTCTCGACCGGCACCGCCTACGAAACGCCGACCTTCACCGAGTTCGCCAATCCGGCCCGCGTCGGCGGCTTCAATCCGGACATCGAACCGCAGAAGGCCTGGAACCGCGAGATCGGCCTGCGCGGCACCTTCGCCGACGCCGGCCTCGACTACGACGTGGCGCTGTTCTCGACCCGGGTGCGCGACTCGCTGATCGCCTATCGTGATGACGCGGGCCGCGACTTCTATCGCAACGCCGGACGCAGCCGCCAGGACGGCCTGGAAGTGGCCCTGGGCTGGCAGTTCGCCGAGGACTGGCGCCTCGACAGCGCCCTGACCCTGGCGCGCTACGAATTCCAGGACTACGTAGATGGCGACGGCAACGACTTCGCCAACCACCGCATCCCGGGCCTGCCCGAGCGCACCTGGGTCAACCAGCTGACCTGGCAGGGCATTGGCGAGCGCTTCGCCACCCTGGAGACTCGCTATGTCGGCTCGATGGTCGCCGACGACGCCAACCGCGTGAAGATCGACGACTATTGGCTAGCCAACCTGCGCGTCGGCGATGGCTGGCGCCTCGGCGGCGACACCCTGCTCCGCACCTACGTCGGCGTACAGAACCTGTTCGACCGCGAGCACTTCGACAACATCGTCATCAACGACCAGCGCGGGCGCTACTTCTCCACGGCGCCGGACCGCAGCGTCCATGCCGGCGTAGAGCTGGCGTTCTGACCACGCCGTCCGTACCACCCTGGAAGGGCGAGGCGGCTCCGAAAGCGGAATGCTAGAATCGCTCGCCCTCACCCGCCACGGAGCTCCGCCATGACCACCGACGCCCCGATCCTGCATATCGCCGCCGCCCTGATCGAGGACGCCGAGGGCCGGCTGCTGCTGGTGCGCAAGCGCGGCACCACCGCCTTCATGCAGGCCGGCGGCAAGCTGGAGCCCGGCGAGTCTCCCGCCGCCGCCCTGGCCCGGGAGCTCGAGGAGGAACTCGGCCAAGCCCCGACGCGTCTCGAGCCGCTCGGCGAGTTCTCCGCACCGGCCGCCAACGAGCCGGGCCACGAGCTGCGCGCTCACCTGTTCCGCGCCGAACTCGAGGGGCCACTGCAAGCCGCGGCGGAGATCGCCGAACTGCGCTGGGTGACTCCGGCCGAGGCCCTGGCGCTGCCGCTGGCCCCGCTGACCCGCGACCGGGTGCTGCCACGCGCCGGCCTGGCCACGGCCTGACCATGCGCCAGGCAATCGTCGGCTATCACCGCGACGAAGAGGGCCACTGGGTGGCCGAGCTGGCCTGCGGGCATGGCCAGCACGTCCGCCATCAGCCGCCCTGGGCCGAGCGCCCCTGGGTGACCACCGAGGCCGGCCGACGCTCGCGGCTGGGCCTGGCGCTGGAGTGCACCAAGTGCGACCGCGGCGAGCCGCCGGACCGGCCGTGAACGCCCGCCGGGGAATCCCTGGCCCACTTCTTGCTTGGCCATTGGGGCGGTCCTCTGCGGTAGGATGGGGACTCGCCGACCGCCACCTGCATCGCCACTGGAGGAGCCCGCCTTGGCCATCGCCCTGCTCTACAACGCCCTGATCTTCCTTGCCGCCGCGGTACTGATCGTGCCGCTGGTCAAGCGCCTGGGGCTCGGCGAGGTGCTGGGCTACCTGGTCGCCGGGGTGGTGATCGGCCCCTCGGCGCTGGGGCTGGTCCCCGATGCCGATGCGGTGCTGCAGTTCTCCCAGGTGGGCATCGTCTTCCTGCTGTTCGTGATCGGCCTGGAGCTCAAGCCGTCGCGCCTCAAGCTGATGCGCAAGGCGGTGTTCGGCTTCGGCAGCCTGCAGGTGGCCATCACCACGGCGCTGCTCACCGGCCTGGCGCTGGCGGCGGGGCTCTCGCCCGCCGCGGCCCTGGTGGTCGGCTTCAGCCTGGGGCTGTGCTCCACGCCGCTGGTGCTGCAGCTGCTCGGCGAGCGCGGCGAGCTCTCCAGCCGGCACGGCCGCTACGCCTTCGCCCTGCTGCTGTTCCAGGACCTGGCCGCCATTCCGGTGCTGGCGGCCATCCCGCTGCTGGCCGGCGACGACCCGCTGGCCAGCGGCTGGGGCCATATGTTGAGCGAAGTCCTGATCGCCGTCGGCGCCTTCGCCGGGCTGATCGTCGGCGGTCGCTATCTGCTGAGGCCGCTGTTCCGTTTCGCCGCGGCGACCCGCAGCCGCGAGGTGTTCGCCGGCACCGCCTTGCTGGTGGTGATCGGCGCCGCCCTGCTGATGGAGCTGGCCGGGTTGTCCATGGCGCTCGGCGCCTTCATCGCCGGGGTGCTGCTGGCCGACTCGGAGTATCGCCACAGCATCGAGGCCGACATCGAACCCTTCCGCGGCCTGCTGCTGGGGCTGTTCTTCATGGCCGTGGGCATGACCGCCCAGATCGGCCTGCTGGCCGAGCGCCCCGGCCTGGTGCTGGGCCTCGCCACCGCCCTGCTGGCCGCCAAGTGGCTGAGCCTGGTGGTCGCCACCCGCGCCTATCGCGGCGACTGGAAGGTGGCGCTGAACCTGGGCGCGCTGCTCTCCCAGGGCGGCGAGTTCGGCTTCGTGCTGCTTACCGCGGCGGGCGCCGCCGCCCTGCTGGATCCGGCGCTGGTCGGCCTGCTGGTGCTGGCAGTGTCGCTGTCCATGGCCGCCACGCCAGTGCTCGTCCAGCTGCATGCACGCTTGATCCGTCCGCTGTTCAAGGCCGGCAAACCACGCCGAGACTTCGACAGGCCGCCCCAGAACGGCCCCCAGATCATCATCGCCGGCTTCGGACGCTTCGGCCAGATCATGGGGCGCATCCTGCAGGGTCTGAAGATTCCCTACACGGTGCTCGACATCAACGCCGAACACGTCGACGTGGTACGCCGCTACGGCAACGAGATCTACTTCGGCGACGCCTCGCGCCTCGACCTGCTGGAGGCCGCCGGGGCCGACAAGGCCCGGGTGCTGGTGGTGGCGGTGGGCGACATCGAGACCTCGATGCGCATCGTCCAGCGGGTCAAGCGTCGCTTCCCGCACCTGCGCCTCTACGCTCGGGCCCGGGACCGCTACCACGCCCAGCTGCTGATGCGCGCCGAGGTCGCCTACATCATCCGCGAACTGCTGCCGGCGAGCCTGGAGCTGACCCGCGAGGTACTGGTCGGCCTCGGCATCCCTCGCGACCAGGCCCAGCACACCGTGGATACCTTTCGCCCCCACGACGAGCGCGCCCTGGAGCGCCAGCTCGAAGCCTTCGGCAACAAGCAGCAGCAGATACAGACCATCCAGCAGGCCGCCCGTGAGCTCGAGGAGCTGTTCGAAGCCGACGAGGACGTCGCCACCACCGCGCCCGGGCGCCCCGCCGAGCGCCGCTGAGCCGACGCGGCGCGAGCCGCCGCCCCGAACGAAACGCGCCAGGCCCCGCCCCCGGAGACGGGAGCGGGGCCTGGCGACGAGGAGCGAGCCTCAGGTCAGGCGTCGACGGCCTTGGTGTTGCCGAGCGGTACCTCGGGCACCGCTTCCATGCGCTCGCGCTCTTCGGAGATGACCTGCAGGGCCTCCGCCTCGCTGCGCCGCGATGCCGGGGTCGCCAGGCTCACCGCCACGCCGGCCAGGGCCGCCAGCAGCACCGCCGGAATGCTCGGGTTGCCCCAGTAGGCGCTCCAATCGGCATTGGCGATGATCGCCAGCGACGTCGCCGAGGCCACCACCAGCGAGGCGATGGCCCCCTGCCAGTTGTAGCGCGGCCAGAAGCGCCCCAGCATGCCGCACACGAACATCCCGGCCAGCACCGTGGACACCATCCTGGTGATATAGGAAATCACGTTGTCGGAGCTCAGCGCGAAGGACAGGGCCAGGCCGATGGTGACCACCAGCCCCACCCGCGAGAACAGCACCACGTGGCGAGCCGAGGGCGCACGGCCCTTGACCAGCACGTAGACATCGCGAATCAGGGTGGTGACGCCGGCGATGGCATCGCTGCTGGCGCTGGACATGGTCGCCGACAGGCCGGCCACCAGCAGCAGCAGCCCGAGCCCCACCGGCAGCACCTCGGTGGCCAGGTAGGGGAAGGCGAAGTTGCTGTTCTCGAGGTCGGGATTCAGCGCATGGGTGGCCATGCCGATGATCGCAGGCACGATGGAAAACGCCATGTACAGCACACCGGTGATCAGGAAGGAGCGACGCACCGAGCCCACTGAGGCCCCGGAGTAGATGCGCTGGCGGAACGACGGGGTGGCCAGCACGCCGACCGCGATCACCGTGGACAGCGAGATCGCCGGCAGCAGGCCGATCTTGTCGATGGCCAGGAAGCTCGTGGCGGAGTCGTCGAGCGCCGCGGTCATGGCCTCGAAGCCGCCCACCTCGACCACCGCCACGCCGGCCATCAGGAAGAAGCCGATGAACAGCACGATGGCCTGCACGGTGTCGGTCCATACCACCGCCATGTAGCCGCCGATCACGCAGTAGACGCCGAAGCCCAGCGCGACGATGATCTTGGCCTGCCAGGCCGGGATGTCGGCCATCCACGCCAGGTAGAGCCCGCCGCCGAGGATATGGGCGCCGAGCCAGCCGATGCAGGCGATGTAGATCAGCAGCGCCACGACGTTACGCACGATGCGATTGGCGCCGACGTAGAACGACAGCTCCTCGCTCATGGTCATGAAGCGCAGCCGACGGATGCCGGAGAAGCACAGCGCCAGCAGCAGCACGCCGATGGAACCGCCGATGCCATAGAGGGCGCCGCCCCAGCCGCTCGAATAGCCGAAGCCCACCGCGCCCATGCTCGAGCCGGTGCCGACCATGGTCGCCACCGTGGTGCCCACGGTGAGGAACAGCGGTACGCTGCGCCCGCCGAGCAGGAAATCATCGCCGGTGCCGCGGTCGTTGCGCGAGACCCACCAGCCGAAGCCGATCATCGCCAGGATATAGACGAAGAAACTGCCGAGGAAAAGGTGACTGTTCATACAGACCTCTTATACTTGTCGTCCCGGTCGTTGCCGCGATCGGGACAGTGGACGTTTGCCGTTTGCTGTGCCTGGCGCCGGGTCCTTGCCGGGATCCGGCGCCTCCTGTTGTTCTTGGTATCGCGTTACTGGTTCGGGTTGTGGATGTTGCGTGTAATGTCGACGTCACGTGGCGTCCGGCGGCCCGTCTGCCTGCCGCCCCTGAGCGTCAGGCGCGGTCGGCGCGATAGCAGGTCAGGTCAACCTCGACCTTGCAGTCCACCACCAGGTCCTGGACGCTGCAGATGCGCGCCGGCGGATGATCGCGGAAGATCTCGGCGAACACCTTGTTGAACGACGAGAAGTAGCGCGCGTCGGTCAGCACCGCGGTGACGTGCACCACGTCCTCCACCGAATAGCCTGCCTCCCGGGCGATGCCCAGGGCATTGTCGAAGGCCAGCCGCGTCTGCTCGACGATGCCGCCCTCGACCACCTCGCCGTCGGTCATCGGGGTCTGACCCGACACCTTCAGCCAGCCGCCGGCTTCCACCGCGCGGGAGAACGGCAGCTTCTGGCCGCCGGTACCGACGCCGCCTTCGGCGCCATAGCGTGTAATGCTCATGGAATGTCCTCCTGATGGACGTGTTGATGATGAGAAATGGCGATCTACTGGCCGGGTGACGGGCTCAGCCTTACGCTTCGCCGCAGCATGCGCCCGGTGCGCGTCCTGCCCGGCGCGCCGTCGGCATAGGCCGTGGCCCCGTTGACCACTACGCGCAGGATGCCGCGAGCCGGCGACACCGGAGCGTCGTAGTCGGCGGTGTCCTCGAGTGATGCCAGGTCCAGCAGCACCAGGTCGGCGTAGGCGCCCTGGCGGATCTCGCCGCGGTCCACCAGGCCGAAGGTCGCCGCCGAGAGCCCGGTCATCTTGCGCACCGCCTCGGGCAGCGGCATCAGCGCCAGGTCGCGGCTGTAGTGGGCCAGCACTCGCGGGAAGGCACCCCACAGCCGGGGATGCGGATGCGGGTCGTTGGGCAGGCCGTCGGAGCCGACCATGGCCAGCGGGTGCGCCAGCACCCGGCGCATGTCGTCCTCGCTCATGTTGTGATAGACGGCCCCCGCCGGCTGCAGGTGTCGGGCGGCCTCCATCAGCGACAGCCCCCAGTCGCCGGCGATGTCGGCCAGCGACCGCCTGGCCTGCTCGGGGTGCGACCGCGACCAGGTGATGGTGATGGCGATCTCGTCGGTCACCTGGCCGAGGTCCAGGGTCGAGGAGCCGGCGGTGTAGGGGTAGCAGTCGCAGTGCACTCGCTGGCGCTCGGCGGCTCCCTCCAACTGGGCCAGGGCCCGCGGCGCCTGGCCCCAGTTGCCTGCCCCGGCGCACTTGAGGTGCGAGATGACCAGCGGTGCACCGCCCCGGCGCGCGGTGGCGAAGGCCTCGTCCATGGCCGCCGCCTGGCCGGCGAACTCGTCGCGCAGATGGGTGGTATAGAGGCCGCCGGCCTCGCCCACCGCCGTTACCAGCGGCGCCATCTCGCTGCCGGGAGCATGAAAGGCGTTGTGATAGGCGAGCCCGGAACTCAGGCCCATGGCGCCTTCCGCCAGCGCCTGCTCCAGTGCCGCGCGCATCCGCGCGATCTCGTCGGCGCTGGCGGGGCGGTGGAAGTCGTCCATGACCTGGCTGCGCAGGCTGGTGTGGCCGATCAGTGCCGCCACGTTGACCGCCGGCCGCGCCAGCTCCACCGCCTCGGCATAGGCCGCGAAGCTGGGGTAGGCGAAGTCGACCGCCTCGCCCAGCAGGTTCATGGGGTCCGGCACCTCGCCGGTCAGCGTCACCGGCGCGGCGCTGATGCCGCAGTTGCCCACCACCACCGTGGTCACGCCCTGGGAGAGCTTGGGCAGCATCTCGGGGGCGCGAATCACGTTGGTGTCGTCGTGGGTATGGACGTCGATGAACCCCGGGGTCAGATAGAGCCCACGGGCATCGATCGTCTCCTCGGCGTCGTGCCCCTCCAGGTCGCCCACGGCCACGATGCGCTGGCCATCCACGGCCACGTCGGCCGTATAGGGCGCACGCCCGGTGCCGTCGATCACCTCGGCGCGTCGGATCAGCAGGTCATGGCGCATCTCAGTCTCCCAGCGGCTGGCGGTTGTCGCCTCCGCGGTGGTCGTCGAGGGTGATCTTCAGGCGGCGCAGCTTGTCGCGCGCCTGGTCGCGATGGCGCAGGGCCAGCTCCAGGGCGAGGACATCGATGGCCGCCATCAGCGCATAGCGCGAGGCGGAGGGGTGCAGGATGAAATCGGTCTCGCGGGCGGCGATCGGCAGCACCACGTCGGCATTGTCGGCGAGCGGCGAGCCGACCGCGGTGATGGCGATCACCCGGGCGCCGTACTGGCGAGCAACCTGGGCCGACTCGACCATCTCGGGGGTGTAGCCCGACACCGAGAGCACCACCACCACGTCGGCGGGGTCCAGCGTCGAGGCCACCATCCGCGGCAGCAGCCCCTGGGGATAGGCGCTGACCGCATAGCCCAGCCGCACCAGGCGGAACTGCAGCTCCTGGCACATCACGCTGGAACCGCCGCCGCAGCCGAAGGCGATGATCTGACGGGCGCCGTCGAGGCTCTCCACTGCACCGGCCACGTCGGCCTCCAGCAGCAGCTCGCGGTTGAGCGCCAGGGTCTGGGTGGCGATGTCGTACACCACGCCCGGCCCCTCGGCGGGATCGGCATCCTGGATGAAGCGCCGCCCGGCGGCCAGGGCGCGGGTCAGGCGCAGCTTCAGGTCGCGCACGTTGGCGCAGCCCACCGAGCGCGAAAAGCGGGTCACCGTCGCCTCGCTCACGCCGGCCCGGTGGGCGATGCCGGTGATGCTGGCCTCGGTGACGAAATCGATGTCCTCGAAGATCAGCTCCGCCACCTTGCGCTCCGACTCGCTCAGCGAGCCAACGCTGGCGGTGATGCCGGAGAGAATGTCGATCTGTTGGCTCATGGGTCGGTTCCTCCGGCGTCGGGAGCGGTCGGGTTCGCTCGGCGACGCCTGCCGCTGGCATGGATCATGGGTTTCACGCTATGTTAGTTTCTAACAAGCAGTCAAGGTAATATGAAAATTTCAAACAAAAGTCGCAGCCACCGACGCATCGGGCCCACCATCGCGCTCGTATGATGGAGTCCCGCCGACCCTCACCGGAGCACCCCATGACGCACATCACACCCGACACCTCCCCCGCCTGGCAGGGCGGCCACAAGGGCACCCTGGAGACCGGCCGCGACCTGCTGGCCGATGTCAGCCTGCCCGCCGCCGTCATCCACGAGGCACCGCTGGCCCATAACCTCACCTGGATGCAGGACTTCGCCCGCCGCCACCGGGCCGAGCTGGCCCCCCACGGCAAGACGACCATGACGCCGGCGCTGTTCCGCCGCCAGCTCGAGGCCGGCGCCTGGGGTATCACCCTGGCCACTCTCCCCCAGTGCCGCGCCGCCTTCGCCGAGGGCGCGACGCGCCTGCTGCTGGCCAACCAGCTGGTCGGCCACGCCAACATGGCGATCGCCGTCGAACTGGTGCGCGCCGGCGCCGAGCTCTACGTGACGGTGGACGGCCACGCCAACGTGGCCGAGCTGGGCGAGGTCTTCGCTGCGGCCGGCCTGGCGCTGCCGGTGCTGATCGAGGTCGGGGTGGACGGCGGGCGCTGCGGCTGCCGCCGCGACGAGGACGTCATGGCGCTGGCTCGCGACATCGCCGCGCGGCCGGGGCTGATGCTGGCCGGCCTGGAGGGCTACGAGGGCGTGGTGCACGGCGACGATCCCGAGGCCGGCATCCGCGCCTACGCCGAGCGGCTGGTGGCCGGCGTCCGGCGGATCGCGCAGGAAGGCTTGTTCGGCGTCGAGGCGCCGATCGTCACCGCCTCGGGCTCGGCCTGGTACGACCTGATCGCCGAGGCCTTCCGCGACGGCGGGCTTGAGGGCCGCTTCACCCCGGTGCTGCGTCCGGGCTGCTATGTGGTACACGACCACGGCATCTATCGCGAGGCCCAGCGCGGCGTGCTGTCACGGCGCCCGGACCTGCACGAGGGACTGCGCCCGGCGCTCGAGGTGTACGCCCAGGTGCAGTCGCTGCCGGAGCCGGGGCTGGCCATCGTGGCGCTCGGCAAGCGCGACATCGGCGTCGACCAGCTCCCCGAGCCGCTGGCGCGCTATCGCGAAGGCGGCAGCGTCGCGGAACCCCTGTCGGTGGACGGCTGGCGGGTCACCAAGCTGATGGACCAGCACGCCTTCATCGCCCTGCCGGAAGGTGCCGGCGACGTGCGCGTTGGCGACGTGCGCGTTGGCGATATCATCGCCTTCGGCGCCTCCCACCCCTGCCTGACCTTCGACAAGTGGCGCCGGATCCACCTGGTCGATGAACGCCTGAACGTCATCGACACCTGGGCAACGTATTTTTAAGGTTCATCACGGACTAGCGTGAAGGCATTGAGATCATGGGAGATTCCACTCTCCATGGGGCTGAGCGCCGTCGCTCTTCGTGGGAGCGCAGCTTGCTGCGCGATCAGTGGCAATACCCCGGGCGCCTGACGGCGCCTTCGCCGATGCGTCGGACCGGATCTAAAGATCGCTCCCTCGAAGAGCACTCCCAGCATGCCAAACTGGGCTGTGCAGTGGCTTCACGCTGATCGGCGATGAATAATTTTTAACCCCGGCGAGTATCGAAGGACACGCTGCGCACCAGGGCGACAACCGACGTGCCGGTCGTGAGCCCCATCTCGTCGAGAGACTTGCGGGTCAGGCGGGCACGCAGCACCTGCTCGCCGAGCCGCAGACGCAGTTCCACGGCGGCCCGCCCCGGTTGCGGCGGGCCGATCTCCTCGACCGTGGCATGCAGCCGATTGCGGTAGCTGGTGGCGCCGGGCTCGTCGAGGGCCAGCGCCACCTCGCGCACCGGAATGCGCACCCGCAGCCGGCTACCGGGGGCGGCGTCCACGATGGGAATGGTCAGCGGCTGACCGTCGGGCAGGCGCAGCCGGGTCAAGGCATAGTGCGGCTCGTGGCCGTCCACCGTCGCCGTGATCAGCGAAGCGGCATCGAAGCCACCGAGCTGGTCGGTGAGTTCGAAGCGGGTCAGCAGGTCATCGAGCGGCCCATGAGCCAGGACCCGACCCTGCTCGAGCAGTACCAGGTGATCGGCGATGGCGATCAGTTCGTCGGTCTCGTGGCTGACGTAGACGATGGGAATATCGATGTCACGGGCCAATCGGGCGATGTAGTCCAGCAGTTCCTGCTTGCGAGCCCCGTCGAGACCGGTCAGCGGCTCGTCCATCAGCAGCAGTCGCGGCTCGCTGAGCAGCGCCCTGCCGATCGCTACCCGGCGCGCCTCGCCGCCGGAAAGGGTCGCCGGAAAACGCTCCAGCAGATGCCCGATCCCCAGCAGCTCGACGATGTCGTCCAAGCGCGCCCGCGCCGTACCGCGCATGCCGTAGGCAAGATTGCCGCGCACCCGGTAGTGGGGAAACAGCCGCGCCTCCTGGAACACCACCCCGAGACGCCGGCGATGAGGCGGCACGAACCGTCGACGCCGGGTATCGGTCAGGGTCTCGTGGCCGAGCCGAATGCTGCCGCTGTCGGGGCGATCGAGGCCGGCGATCAGGCGCAGCAGGCTGGTCTTGCCGCTGCCGGAGGGGCCGAACAGCGCCGTGACGCCGCTGGCGGGCAACGTCAGCGACGCCTCGAGGCGAAAGCCCCCCTGACGCTTGTCGACCGTCAGTTGGAGATCGTCCCGGCGCTGCGGATGCAGATCATGGGTCGGGGTAATCGAGGACATGGACGACGGCCTGGTGGAAGGAAGTGTCAGCCATCGCGCTCACTCAGGCGACGGCGGGCATGGCGGGCCAGCCACTCAGAGGCCAGCAGAGAGAGCATGGCGATGACGATCGAGAGCACGCACAGGCGGGCCGCAGCGGCCTCCGCACCGGGCGTCTGGATCAGCGTGTAGAGCGCCAGCGGCAGGGTACGGGTTTCGCCGGGAATATTGGCCGCGAAGGTGATGGTGGCGCCGAACTCCGACAGCGCACGGGCGAAGGCCAGCACGCCCCCGGTCAGCAGTCCGGGAAAGGCCAACGGCAGGGTGATGGTGAAGAACACCCGCCAGCGGCCGGCACCCAGGGTGCTGGCGGCGGCCTCGAGCTTGACGTCGACCGCCTCCAGCGACAGGCGCACGGCGCGCACCAGCAGCGGGAAGGCCATCACCCCGCCGGCCACCGCCGCGCCCTGCCAGGTGAACGGCAGGGTGACTCCGAACCACTGGTCCAGCCACTGTCCCAGCCAGCCCTGGCGGCCCAGCGACAGCAGCAGCAGGTAGCCGACCACGACGGGCGGCAGCACCAGCGGCAGGTGCAGCACGCCGTCGAGCAGCGCCTTGCCGCGGAACTCGCGGCGCGCCATCAGCCAGGCCAGGGCCACGCCGGGCACCAGGATCCAGCCGACCGCGACGCCGGCGACCCGCAGGCTGATCAGGATGGCCTGCCACTCGGCCTCGGAGAGCATCAGCGCCGCCATCGATCACTCGCCGTCGCCGGCGGCGGGCGAGAAGCCGAAATCGGTGAACACCGCCAGCGAGGCATCGCTGCCCAGCCAGTCGCGAAACGCCTGGGCGGCATCGCTGGCCGGCGGGTCGACCAATGCCACCGGATAGGTGATCGGCGCATGGCTATCCGCCGGAAACAGCCCCAGCAGGCTCACCTTGTCGCTGGCGCCGGCATCGGTCTGGTAGACGATGCCCAGCGGTGCCTCGCCTCGCTCGACCAGCGCCAGGGCGGCGCGAACGTTGTCGGCGCGGGCCAGTCGCGGGGCCAGCGCCTCCCACTCGCCGAGGGATTCGAGCGCCTGCCGGGCATAGATGCCTGCCGGCACGTGATCGGGATCGCCCACCGACAGGCGCTGGTCGTCCTCGAGCAAGGCCGCCAGCGTTTGCCCCTCGCCGGGGGTGACGTCGTCCAGGCCGCTGTGCGGCGAGGCGATCAGCGCCAGGCGATTGCGCAGCAGGTCCTGGCGATCCGCCAGCTCGATGCCCTGCTCTCCCAGCCAGTCCATCCACTTCTCGTTGGCCGAGAAATACAGGTCGGCCGGTGCGCCGTTGGCCACCTGGCGCGCTGCCGTGGAGGACGAAGCGTAGACCGGCACCACGTTGACGTCATGGCTCGACTCGTAGCGCTCGATGGCGGCATTCAAGGCATCGGTCAGCGAGGCGGCTGCGAACACCTTGACCGTCGGTTCGGCCTGGGCAAGCGGAACGACGCCCAGCAGGCCAAGCAACAGCATGCCGCTGGCCCGGGCGAAGACGCGCTGATGGCGTTGGATGGTCGACATGACGACTCCCGTTGTGTACGACTGGAAATAGCGGAAATACCATAGTCGTTCGACCGGGCGCTGCCAAGTGCCGGCCACGACGCGCACCACGGCCTCAGTCGTCTCCGCTGGCCGTGATCAGCTCGAGCAGCGCCCGGGCATCGTCGCAGGCCTCGGGGTCCAGCCGGCGCTGCAGGGTCCGGTAGCGGGCCAGCAGTTCCTCGCCCAGCGGCGTGAGGTGCGCCCCGCCACGTCGGCTTCCCCCGGTGCTGGTGGCGATCACCTCGCCCGGCAAGTGACGATTCATGGTCTCGATCAGCTGCCAGGCCTTCTTGTAGCTCATGTTCAGCGACCGGCTCGCCGCGGAGATCGAGCCCTCGCGGGCGATCGCCGCCAGCAGGTCGGCCTTGCCGGGTCCCAGCACCACATCGCGGTCGGCGACCAGCCGCAGTTGGAAGGTGGGGCGATCATGGCGGGTTCGGGTCATGGGCGTTTCCTCATCGACAGGGGAATGGGCAGGCCAGGCCACGGGCAAGGGTCAGGGCGCGAGGCGCCACCAGTCGGGCAGCAGCGCGCGATTCTCGGCGCGGTCGAAGCGATCGTCCATCAACACCACCACGCCGCGATCCTCGGGACCGCGGATCACCCGCCCGGCGGCCTGGACCACCTTGATCATGCCCGGCACCCGATAGGCATAGTCATGGCCGCGCCCGAAGCGCGCCTCGAGCCGCGCCTCCAGCGCCGCGTGGTAGGCATCGAAGGGGGGCAGGCCGAGGCTGGCGACGAAGGCGCCGACCAACCGCTCGCCGGGCAGGTCGATGCCCTCGGCGAAGGCGCCGCCGAGCACGGCGAAGGCAACGCCCGTCTCGCCGGGCACGAAGCCGGCCAGGAAGGCCTCGCGCTCGGCCTCGTCCATGCCGCGGCGCTGGGCGCGCACCGGTATCTCGGGACAGGCCTCGCGAAAGCGCGCCAGCGCCGCTTCCAGGTAGGCGAAGCTGCTGAAGAAGGCCAGGTAGTGGCCCGGCCGGCGCCGGAACTGGCCGGCCAGCTCGGCGACGATGGGGGCGAGCGACGCCTCGCGGTCGCGCAGCCGGGTGGAGACATCCGAGCGCAGCCGCACCTCGAGCTGCTCGGCGACGAAGGGCGCCGGCACGCTTCGCGTCACGGCGTCGCCGGGCAGGCCCAGCAGGTCGCGATGATAGCCCGGCGGGCTCAGGGTCGCCGAGAACAGCACCGCGCAGCGAGCGGCGCGAAAACGCGGCGCCAGGAAGTCCGCCGGCACCAGGTTGCGGATCGCCAGTCTCGCCCGACCGCGGCCGTGACGCTCGAGCTCGCACAGCGAATGCTCACCAAAGGTCTCGGCACGGCGAGCGAACGCCAGCGCCTCGAACAGGAACTCCTGCAGCGCCGGGTCGACGCCCGTCGGATGCTCGCCCAGGTAGTCGGTGATCGCCGCCACCGCCTGCTGCAGGGCGCCGAGCAGTCCCCCCGGCACCGCCTCCAGCGCCTGCCACTCGCGTTCCTCGACCTCGCGCAGCAGCGCCTGCCAGTGCCGCGACAGTCGCGAAAGCGGCTTGGACAGCGCCGGCGGCGAGGCCTTGCGCAGCCGGTTGAGCCGGCGCTGGTCGAGCGACGCGCTGTACATGCCGCGGGCCCGGTCGACCAGGTTATGGGCCTCGTCCACCAGCACGCCCAGGCGCGAGCCATCCGCCTGCATCAGACCGTGGATCAGGGCGCCGTCGTCGAAGTAGTGATTGACGTCGCCGACCAGCACGTCGGCCCAGCGTGCCAGCTCCTGGCCCAGGTAGTAGGGGCAGACGCCGTGCTCGAGCGCCAGCTCACGCAACGACGCGCGATCCCAGAAGCCCCGGGCCACGGCGTCGCGCCGCGCCGCCGGCAGCCGGTCGTAGAAGCCTCGGGCCAGCGGGCAGGACTCGCCGTGGCAGGCGCGGTCGGGATGCTCGCAGGCCTTGTCGCGCGCCACCAGCTCGAGCACCCGCAGCGGCAGCCGGTCGGCCTCGTCGGCGGCGCCCAGGTCGCTCAGGGCATCCAGCGCCAGGCGCCGCCCCGGCGTCTTCATGGTCAGGAAGGCCAGGCGGTCGAGGCCCTGGCGCGGCATGGCGGCCAGCAGCGGATAGAGGGTGCCGAGCGTCTTGCCGATGCCGGTGGGCGCCTCCGCCAGCAGGCAACGGCCGGTAGCGGCGGCGCGATAGGCGTCCTCGGCCAGATTGCGCTGGCCGGGGCGGAAGTCATCGTGGGGAAAGACCAGCGCGCCGAGGGCCGCGTCCCGCGCCGCGCGATGCTCGGCCTCCTGATCGGCCCATTCGGCATAGGCCCGGCAGTGGGCCGCGAGACGCGCCCAAAGCTCGTCGGCGCCGGCCTCGCGAGTCAGCACGGTCTCGCGACCGGTGGCGATATCCAGGTAGACCAGCGCCAGCGTCACCGCGGCCAGGCCGCGCTCGGCGCACAGCAGCGCGCCGTAGGCCTCGACCTGGGCCCAGTGCAGGGCGCGCTGGTTGGCGGCCATGCGTTCGAGGCTGCCGCGATGCGTCTTGACCTCCTCCAGGCGATTGGCCGCGGGGTCGAAGCCGTCGGCGCGGCCGCCGACGGTCAGCCCCTCGACGCTGGCGGACAGCGCCACCTCGGCCTCATAGCCATCTCCGCGCCGGCTGCGCACCCGAGCATGCCCCTCGATGCCCTCCCGGGCGCTGGGCGCCGGGGTGAAGCGGTGGTCCAGATCACCCTCGCGGGCGGTGAACTCGCACAGCGCCCGCACGGCGACGCGGCGATCAGCCGGCTCGCTCACGGTTCCTCCCAGCGCACGTGGCTGACCGCCACCGGAATGTCATGGGCGTGGAAGAAGGCCAGCCAGCGGCGCTGGTTGTCCTGCAGCCGATCGCCCGGCCCCTTGACCTCGATCAGCCGGTAGCCGGGACTTTCGGTATCGCTGCCGGGCAGGAACTGGATCAGGTCCGGCAGGCCGGCGCGATTGGTGCGCGGATCGTCGAGCAGGCGTTCGAAGCAGGCCCGCAGGTGTGCCGGCGGAATGGCGACCAGGGCCCGCTCCAGTAGCGCCTCGTCGATCGCCCCCCAGTGCACGAAGGGCGAGGCCAGGCCCCACTTGTCGCGGAAGCGATCGCGGATGGTGGCTCGATAGCGCCCGTCGTCGAGCTCGGCCAGGCAGGCGTCGAACAGGGCGCGGCGCCGGGCCACGAAGTCCTCGCGGCCGAGATCGGCGGGGCCGCTGTGGAAGGGGTGGAAGAAGGCGCCGGGCAGCGGCGCGAAGATCGCCTGCCAGCACAGCAGGCCGAACAGCCCGGTGATCAGGGCGTTCTCGACGTAATGCACCGGCGCCTCGGGCGTGGCCAGATGCTCGGCCACCGCGCATTCGACGCCGCCGGGAGAGGAAGGCAGCGTCAGGTCGAGCCGCTCGGGCACCGGCTCCGTTTCGCGGGGCGGCGACGGCAGGCCCAGCTTGCGGCACAGCCGAGGATGCAGGCGGGCCAGCGCCTGGCGCTCGGCCTCGTTCACCGACTCGGCCGCCTCGATCAGCCGATGGGCCAGCGCGAACTCGCCGCGCCGCTCGAGCAGGCGCAGCCGGCGAACGCGCGCCTCGCCGAGCCCGGCGGCCGCATAACCTTCCAGCGCCGCTTCGGCCTGGCCCCGGCGCTCGGCCTCGCGGCCCAGCTTCAGCAGCAGCCGCGCCCGACGGGCGGCCAGCCAGGCGTTGTCGGGCACAGGCGGCACCTCGGCGGCCAGTGCGACCGGGCACTCGCCGTCGTCGAGCCGTTCACGCAGACGATGCAATGCCAGGTAGGCGTCGACCTCGTCGCGGCGCTGGAAGGCGCGGGAATCCGCGCCGAAGGGCACGCTCTCGAAGCGCTGCAGGCCGAGCTCGGCGAGCACGAACTCCGCCCAGTCCTGACGCAGGTTGCCGAAGAACATCAGCCGCAGCCGGTCACAGAGCGCCATCAGGGTCAGGCGCACCACGCGATCCGGCGCCGCAGGCCACCAGTCCTCCAGCCGGCGAGGTTCGAGCCCGCGCTCGGCCATGGCCGCGTGCAGCGCGCCCTTGGCGACGCTTCCGGGCAGGCCGGCCGCGGCGATCTCGCCGGCCAGAGCGTGGCGCAACTCGGCCAGGCGCAACTGGCGAAACAGCTCGTCGAGGGGCAGCGCCGGGGCGTCATCGACCCAGCCGGCCTCTAGCAGAGGGCCAAGCGCCGCCGCGGCGTCACCGATCTCGTCGTAGGCCAGTCGCGAGACGCGAAAGTGCTCGCCCTTGCGCATCACCATGCGCACCAGCAGCGCCCGCGCCCCCCGGGGCAGGGTCGGGAAATCGGCGAGGAAGGCACGCTCGGGCTCGCTGAGCAGATCGCCATGGCGCGCGGCCACCCAGTCCAGCACGCACTGGAAGTTCGCCAGGTAGTAGAAGGGATCGTCCAGGGAGGCCGTGAGCGCGGCGGCGGACGTGACGCTGTTCATGGCACCATGGTATCAGTCCCGCGCCGGCGGGTGAGCCCTTGCGTCACTCAGCCCTTGTCCTTTTCGGGCAGGCGAAGGGTCAGGGTATCGCCGCGCATCTGAAGGTCGAAGCGCCCCAGGAAGCTCATCCCCAGCAGCACCACGCCATCCTCGATCCCGGGCACGATGGCCCCGCGCACGTCGTGGGCGACCAGCCCGCCGAGCCGCACCTCGTCGAGGCGGGTGAAGCGCCCGCTGACGCGCCCGTTGGCGGTGGAAAATCTGGCCTCGCCGAGCCGCGGCAGGTCGAGCCGCTCGGCCAGCTCGGCCGGCACGGCCACCTGGGTGGCACCGGTATCGAGCAGCATGGTCACCGCCTCGCCGTTGAGTCGCCCGGTAGCCACGAAATGGCCGGCGGCGTTGCGCGTCAGGTTCAAGGGGGCGCCGTCCACCGACTCGACCAGTTGGGCATTGGGGTTCATCCGTTCCTCGAGCATGCCCTGGAACCACCAGGTCCCAAGCCCGATGAACAGCACCCAGAAGGCCAGCATCATGCCGAGCCCCGTGCGTTTCACCTCGCTGCCGCGCTCGCCCATCGCGTGCTCTCCTCGCCCTTACCCGGCATCATCATGACACTGGACGCCCGAGGCTGCCCATGCTGGGATGGGCCTTTCGTCAGCTGCCAGGACGTCCCATGAGCGACACCAGCCCCACCGCCGCCGCGCTCGATGCCGGCACCCTCTACCGACTGTTTTCCGGCGCCATCGCCCCGCGCCCCATCGCCTGGGTCTCCACCATCGATGCCGAGGGCCGTGCCAACCTGGCGCCTTTCTCGTTCTTCAACGTGGCCAGCGTCGACCCGCCGGTGCTGGCGTTCTCGCCGCTGCTCGACGGCGAGGGCAATGCCAAGGACACCCTGCGCAACCTAGACGAGGTCGGCGAGTGCGTGATCCATATCGGCGGCGAGGCGCTGGCCGAGCCGCTCAACGCCACCAGCGCAAGCCTGCCCCGCGGCGAGGACGAGTTCGAGCACGCCGGCCTCTCCAAGGCCGCACTGGGGGAACTCAGGGTGCCGCGCATCGCCGAGGCGCCGGTGGCCTTCGGCTGCCGACTGCGCGAGGTGATCCGTTTCGGCGACCGCCCGCGGGCCGGCAACCTGGTACTGGCCGAGGTGGTGGAGGTCCACGCCGATCCAAGCGTCTGGGACGGTCGCCACGTGGACATCGACGCCCTGCGTCCGATCGGCCGACTGGCGGGCGCCGACTACAGCCGAACTACCGATCGCTTCGCCCTCGAGCGGCCGCAATGACCCCGCGCGTGCCCGACACGGGGGCGCCGTCGGGCAGCGACGTCCGGGGCTAGGCCCGTGCCCGGAGAGCAGCGATGTGTCCCGCCCATGAGCGAGCGGCGTCCCCGGGGCCCGCCGCCGGGGCAACCGTTGAGCCCGCATCGGCCCGCGCCATGTCCATGCCCACCAGGATGGCCAGCGAGATCAGCACGTAGGCGGCGAAGCGTTTCCATGCCCGGATCATGCGAGCCTCCTCACGGCGTCATGGCCGATGAAAGACTGGCGGGCGCGGCGGTCGTGCATGGCCGCCGAGGCGGCGACGAAGGAGTTCAGCGTTGGCATGGCGTGTTCTTGTGTCCTTGAGTGAACCCCTAGCATACCAAAGCTTGGCGAAGCCCCTGATGCGACTCGGCGTCACCGGCCATTGCGGGCTTCCCAGTCCCTCGCCGCCTGCATCCCGCGAGACTGGCTCACGCCCAGGCAGATCAGGATCGCGACGATGAACAACGCCGCGCAGAGCAGGATCGAGGCCTGGAGCCCGACCACCGACTGCAGCACCCCCAGGGCGACGATGCCCACCACCCCGGCAAGCTTGTTGGCCAGGCCCCAGAAGCCGAAGAACTCGGCGGCCTTGCGGCTGGGCGAGAACAGCCCCACCAGGGCGCGGCTGGCGGACTGGCTCGAGCCCAGGCTGAGCCCCGCCAGGCAGCCGACCAGCAGGAACAGGTGCTGGGCCTGCCAGTCGAGGCCGAGCGCGGCGTTGAACCAGGCGGTGAGCGACGGCGTCGCCCAGATGGCCAGAATCGCCGCCACCCACAGCACCAGGGTGATCAGGTAGGTGACCCGGGTGCCGATGCGGTCCTGGATGGCGCCGAAGCCGATCGCCCCGGCGGCGGCGGTGACCTGCACGATGATGAACATCAGGTTGCGGATCGACTCGTCCCAGCCGATTACCTGGGCACCGTAGATGAAGGCAAAGGCGATGATGATGTAGACACCTGCCATGGAGAACAGCAGCGACACCAGGAAGGTGGCCAGATCGCGAAAGCGACGCAGCTCGTGGAGGGTGGTCGAGACCCGCTGCCAGGCGATCGCCCGGTAAGAGAGCGCGACGGGCTGCGGCGTGCCGCGCTCCTTCACCCACAGGAAGGTGGGGATGGCGGTGATCAGGAAGAAGCCGGCGGCGAAGGGCCCGACCCAGCGGATGCGCTCGAAGTTCTCGGCGCTGGCCTCGCCCAGCACCACCAGGGTGAAGCCGGCGGCGAACAGCCCGCCGACGTAACCCAGCGCCCAGCCGAAGCCGGAGATGCGACCCAGCGACTCGGGTGGGCCGAGCCCCGGCAGGAAGGCGGCGATGAAGGACTCGCCCATCGAGTAGGCGTAGTTCGAGACCACGATCAGGATCAGCCCCAGCCACACGTAGCCCGGGGCGACGAAATAGAGCAGCGCCGTGGCGACGATGGTGACCACGTAGCTGGCGAACAGGAAGCGCTTCTTCTCCGCCCGATAGTCCATCACCGCGCCGCACAGCGGGCCGGTGATCACCACCAGCAGGTAGCTGATCGCCAGCGCCAGGCTCCACAGGAAGTTGGCCAGCCGGTAGCCGTCGCCGCGGTCGCCGACGATCACCGTGGTGAACAGCTCGCCGAACACCACGGTGATGATCAGCAGGGTGTAGGCCTGGTTGGCGAAGTCGAACATCGCCCAGCCCAGGATCTCCTTGCGCGAAGCCCAGGGCTTGGCGGGCGCATCGGTGGCGGTCACGCTCATGGGGGGCATCCCTGTCGAGAAAGAGGCCAAGATAGCAGCCGCGCATCTCGCCGACTATCGACGTCGGGTTTCCTCTTCGACCTGCTCCCGGCGCCCCTCGGTGCTCGTGGGTCGCGCTACACCAGGTCCCGCGGGATCGTCTCGTCCCAGGTGCGAGCGAAGATGCGGGTCTCGCCTTCCCAGGCGTCCAGGGTGGCGCGCAGCCGGAAGTTGTCCGGATCGCTGGTCATCAGGGTGCGGGTCAGGGTGCGCACCTCCCAGTCGCCGCGCTTGAAGCTGCGCTCCCACTCGGTCCAGCCGCTGACGCTGTCGTAGCTGCCGTAGGCGTAGCGGTAGCGCTCGGTGACCCGGGCGGCGATCTCCAGGTCGATGTCGTCGAGCCGATAGCGCCCCTCGTCGTTGATCACCTCGAGCGTCGTCTGGTCGTTGGCCAGGTCGCGGATCACCCGCCAGCTCTCCTGGGTCGGCTGGATCAGGGTCTTGGCGATCGGTGCCGCACCTTCCGGCTCGAGGAAGGCCGGCAATGCGGCCTCCTCCACCGGCTGCGGCGCGCGCACCGGCAGCACCAGCCGGCTGCGCCCGGGGCACAGGGTCAGCTTGACCGGCCGCGGCGCCGGCCAGGCCAGCGGCCAGTAGCTGGTGGAGAGCGCCAGGCGAATGGCATGGCCGACCGGGAACTGCTGGGCGATGTGCTTGAGCGTGACGGTCACCCGGTAGCGTTGCCCCGGCACCAGCGGCTCGGGCTGCTCGTCGCTGTCGCGATGGGTGAGGTTCAACAGGCCGTAGGAGACCCGAGTGGCCTTGTCATCCTCGGCGACATCGCTCAGCCGCAGCGCCACCATGGCCACCGGCTGGTCGGCCTCGAGCTCGAGCTCGACGGTCGGCGCCCCGCAGATCTCCACCGTTTCCTCGAGCCGCGGAGTCTGGAAGATCAAGGCCCCGCCGTCCTCGTCGCGCTGGTCGTGGGGCAGGTCGGGCGGCGCATTGTAGGAGCACCACTTGCCGGCGTAGAGCCCCACCGAGAGCGGCGAGCGAATGGCGAGCTCGGCCGCGTCATCGACGCCCTCGGCCTCCGGCAGCAGGTCGTGGCCGGCGGTGAGCCGGAAAGAGGCCGGCACGATGCGCGGCGACGGCCAGCTCGGCTCGGCCACCCACCGCCCGGGGCGCATTTCATAGCGCGCCGAGGGCGGCACCGATTCCTGCATCCACACTCTCAGCATGGGCTCGTCCATGATCCCGGTGTCGCGGCCCTTGAGCCACTGGTCCCACCAGCGCAGCGACTCCTGGAGGAAACCGATGGCCGGCCCCGGCACGCCCAGGTGCGGGTACTTGTGGGCCCAGGGCCCGACCAGCCCCTTGCGCGGCACGTCGAGGCCGGCCAGCAGCCGGAACACGGCGTTGCAGTAGCCGTCGGCCCAGCCGCTGATGGCGTAGACCGGACAGCGGATGGCCGAGAAGTCCTCGCACACCGAGCCGTGCCGCCAGTAGGCATCGCGGCGCTGGTGCTCGAGCCACTGGGCCAGCCACAGGCCGCTGCCGTCGAGCCGCTCGAGCCACATCTCCCGCCAGCGCTCACCGACCAGTATCGGATCCGGCGGGCAGGCGTTACCGTCGAACATGGTCGAGGCCCAGGACAGGTTGTCACCCAGCAGGCAGCCGCCCATGTGATGGATGTCGTCGGCGTAGCGATCGTCGGTGGAGCACAGGGTGATCACCGCCTTGAGCGCCGGCGGGCCCAGGGCGGCAATCTGCAGGCCGTTGAAGCCGCCCCAGGAGATGCCCACCATGCCGACCTCGCCGCTGCACCAGGGTTGGGCTACCAGCCACTCGATGATCGCCACGCCGTCGGCCAGCTCCTCGGGCAGGTACTCGTCGGTGAGCACGCCGTCGGACTCCCCGGTGCCGCGAATGTCGACCCGTACCCCGGCATACCCGTGGCCGGCCCAGTAGGGGTGGCTCTGGACATCGCGGGCGGCGGTGAGGTCGCGCTTGCGGTACGGCAGGTACTCGAGGATCGCCGGCACCGGATGTGCCTCGGCATCCACCGGCCGCCAGATGCGCGCCGCCAGCCGGGTGCCGTCGGCCATGGGAATCCAGGTTTCCTCCTCCCGCACCACGCGGGGAAAATCAACGACGATGCGCATCCCTGTCCTCCTCGTTCAGCCCTCGATATCGTCGAATTCGAACGTCAGCCGGGCCGCCAGGCGCTCGTAGTCCTCGAGCAGGCGTTCCGCGCTGTCGGCCCCCATCCAGATGTAGGCCAACGCATAGCTGTAGCTGTCCTGCTCGGGGAGGGTCGACAGCCGCTGGCCCGTCGCCACCTGCAGGGCAATCACGCTGCCCGGGAAGTCCGCCTCCAGCTCGGCGATCTCCTCGTCGCTCGGCACCCGGGCGGCCACGGCGTCGACGAAGAACACCCGGTAGAAGAACTTGGCCGCCACCGCGTAGTCGCCCTGGCGATGGGGCATGTCGGGGCGTCGACCGAGCGCCAGGTCGATGGTGACCTGCTGGTTGCTGACTCCATCGACCTTCTCGAACAGGTCACAGTGGGACTGGGAAATCCGGGTGTTGATCTCCAGCAGCCAGATGCGATCCTGCACCTCGTCCCAGAAGTACTCGATGTTGAAGGCCGAGTTGTCGAAGCCGATGTGGCGCATCACCGTGTCGGTGAGTTCGCGCATCTTGGCCTGGACGGGATCCGGCAGCCCCGAGGGGTAGCGGTAGTGAAAGAAGCTCAACACCTGAGGGTAGCGCAGCGAGTCGACGATGCCGTAGCTGACCACCTCGCCGTCGAAGACATAGCCCTCCACGGTGCACTGCCAGCCGCCGATGATCTCCTCGGCCATGCAGAAATGGCCGTCCACCGCGGCGATCTCGTCCGGCAACCTGGCCTGTTCAAGCACGGTGTTGAAGGGATCGGCGATCAGGCCGATCTCGCCTCGCAGCCGCTCGATGGCGTGGTAGAAGTCTTCCGGCGTGTCGATGCGAAAACCCAGCCGCGAGCCGGAGGACTTGATCGGCTTGACGAAGAACGGGAAGTAGAGCCCGGCCTCGCCGATGCGGGTCAGCGCATCGTCATCGAAGGGATCGAAGGCCGTGAAGCCGGGGATGTACTCGGGAATGACCTCCTTCTGTACCCGACGGCTCCAGTACTTGTGCTCGCACTTGAGCAGGCTCGCAAGCGTCGGCGACCGGGTGCCGAAACGCTCGCAAAGGATCGGCAGCATGGTCGAGACGGGAAAGTCCATGTAACCGACGATGGCATCCACGTTGCCGTCGAAAGCCTCCAACTGCGCGGTAGCCTCCTCGAGCATGGCGGCAATGTCGAAGACCTCGGTGTCGTAGACGGCCGCCGGGTCGATGACGCCATGAAAGCGGCAGCCATCGGCACCCCTCAGGTTTTCGAGTCGCTCCCGGTTGAAATCGTTGAGCCCCACCACGAAGACATTGCGCACGTCATCGCTCATGATCGCCCCTTGCGGCCAGCCGGCCGCGTCATCGAGGCATCTCGGGCGCCCCCCGGTTGCCTCCTCGGCGACAGCGCTGCCGCCTCCTTGGCAGCATAGTCCAGTCGGGGCGAGCCGGATCGGCGTCCCCGCATGAGGGACGCCTCGCCGCCTTCAGGACTGGGCCGGTCAGCAAGGATTCGGCATCGACCCGTGCCGAATCCGGCAGGCTGCCGGGGTCACTGGCCTCGGGCGGTATCCTCGATGGCCTGGAGGGCGTCCTGCAGCTCCTGGAACAGCGTCTGGGAGTGCTGGACCACCTCGCCGATGTCCTTGGCCGACGCCGAGGCGCGCTCGGCCAGCGCCCTCACTTCTTCGGCCACCACCGAGAAGCTTCGCCCCGCCTCGCCGGCTCGCGCCGCCTCGATGGAGGCATTGAGCGACAGCAGGTTGGTGCGCATGGCGATCGCCTCGATGTCCTCGGCGAAGCGGGTGACCCGCTGGTTGGCGGTGGCGAATTCCTCGGTGCGCCTGGCCATGTTGTCGCGATGGGCGACATCCTCGGTGGCATCGCGCAGGAAGGCGGTGTAGACGATGGCATCGTCGATGCGAATCCGCGCCAGCGACAGGCTGGCCCATCCCGAGGTGCCGTCCTTGCGTACCACCTCGACCTCGCGGGTCTTGCCGACCAGGCGATCCTCGCCGGTATCGCGATTGCGCTGCACATAGCCGTCGTGATGCCCGCGGATGGCATGGGGCACCAGCATCTTGACGTTCTCGCCCATCACCTCGTCACGCTGGTAGCCCCACAATCGCTCGGCGGCGGCGTTGAAGAAGGTCACCCGGTTATGTTCGTCGATGGTCACCACGGCATTGATGGCCTGTTCCAGGGTGCTCTCCATCAGGGTGCGGAACTGCCGCTGTTCGGTGATATCGCGCACGAAGGCCGTATAGCACTGGTGCCCGTCGACCACGAAACGCGACAGCGCCAGGTTGACCCAGCGTACCTCGCCGTCGGCGCGCTCCAGCTGGACGTCGCGGCTGGTGCCGACGATGCGGTCATCGCCGTGGCGCCGATGGCGGTCGACGAAGCCGTCATGCCGGTCGCGGATCGCGCCGGGTACCAGGCGATTGACGTTCTCGCCCAGCACTTCGTCGCGGCGGCGACCCCATAGCCGTTCGGCGGCGGCATTGAAGAAGGTCACCCGGTTGTGCTCGTCGATGCTGACCACGGCGTCCAGGCACTGTTCCAGCGCCTGGCGAGGCCCCTGCTCCGCCTCACGAGCGGCACCGACGTCTCGCACCACGGCGACATACCCCTCGCCGCCGTCGAGCATCACACGCGACAGGGCGATGCTCACCCGGCGCCGGCCGCCATCGGCTCTCTCCAGCCGCACCTCGCGATGCCGCCCCACCTGAACGTCATGGCCGGTCGTTCGGCTGGCCTGAAGATGATCCTGGTGTTCTTCGCGAAGCAGTTCGGGCACCAGCCGATCCACCGGCTGGCCGAGTACCGCGGCCCGGGACAGCCCCCAGAGGCGTTCCGCCGCCGCGTTGAAGCGAATCACCCGGTCCTCGGCGTCGATCACCACCATGCCGTCCACGGCCGACTCCAGGACCGCCTCGGCAAGCCCCTCGCCAGCCCCGCTGTCCAGTACCGCCGCCCCTGTTCCCTTGTCCACTTCCCGATGCTGCACGGGCTGCAGCCATTTCTTGTAGTTCAGTTGCATGAGAGCCCCCTGCGTCGTCCTGACGCGTTGTTATGTCATTCGACGTCGACCACGATCCGCCGGTCACATGACACTTCTGCCACTTTAGTCCCAGCGTTGGAGGTCCAACGTTTAATCGCGTCGCTAAAGTGCCATGAGGATCGGCCGAGGGGAGGGCAGGAAAACGTTGCCCCGGCATCGAGCGATACCGGGGCAGGAAGGAAGCGGCTCCGAGGCACGGCGACGATAGGCTAGCTCGAGGCGTCGTCCTTGCCTCCGGTCTCGCGGCCAAGGCGTTCGACGGCGCCATGCCCTTCTCGAGTCAGCGTCTCCAGGCGCTCGATCTGCTCGCCCAGCCGCGGCAGGGCCTCGCGGCGGTAGCTCGCCAGGTCGTCGACCGCCGCCATGACGTCGGCGAAGGCGCCCTCGAGGGCCTTCATGTCGAGGTTGGCCGAGGCGGCACGGGTCTGGATGTCGACGCCCTGCTGGCGCAGCGCCCGGGCGGTGCCGGCAATGGTCTCGCTGGTGGTGGCGTTGAGCGACTCGACCCGGTCCAGCACCAGCCGCTGGTTGGCCAGCGCCAGGGCCACGGTGGCGGCCACGCTCAGCGCCGACACCGTGACGTTGACCGCCCGGTCGACGCCGCGCATCAGCTCACGGTTGTTGCGGATGATCACTTCCAGGGCCAGCACGCCCTGCTGGCACACCGCCTGCTGCTGCTGGAGGTCGAGGATGCGCTGGCGCAGAGGGAACAGCAGCTCCTCGTCGACGAAGGCCCGCCGCGCATCGTCGGCGATGTCATCGCGAGCCGCCGCCAGGCGCTCGTCGATCAGCCGGCCCAGCGACACCTGGCGCTCGAGCTGATCGAGGATACCCCGCATGGCCTCCTGGTCGTCGGCGAGGGTCAGGTTGTCGCGTTCGAGCATGTCGCGACCGCCCTGGAGGTCGGCGATGATCGCTTCCAGCGCCTGCTGGGCGGTCTCGAAGCGCTGAAAGTAGCGCTGCAGGCGGCTGCTCGCGCCAGGCAGGAGGCGGCGCAGGCGGTCGAAGCGGCCGGGCTCCAGGCGATGATGGCGCGGATCCAGGGCATCCATGCGGCCGCGCAGCGCGACCAGCGCCTTGGCCACCGGCCCGCCCTCCTCGCCATGGCGGGCCAGCTGGCGCAGCGGCGTCTTGAGCATTTCGCTCTGTCGGGCGGCCTGCTGCTGGAGCTCGAGGCCCATCTCGTCCACCGCCCGGCGCTGGCGGGCGGCGGCCCCCTCGGCCTCGTCGCCCAGGGTCTGGGCCACGAAGGCCTCGGCCATGGAGGCAAGTTCCGGATCCGCCGCAGCACGCCCGGCCTCATCCGCCGCCGGTTGTTCCAGCTCCTCGGCAATGCGTTCCACGGGGGGCAGCGACAGCGGGCTGCCCGATGAACGAGGCGCGTCGGTCATGGCGTGGCTCTCCTTTTCTCTTTTCAAAAGCCGCCGGCGCTTTTCCAGAAGCCATCAGCGCTTTTCCAAAAGCCATCAGCGCTCTTCCAGAAGACATCGGCGCTGGCGATGGCGGCCGGGACCCGTCTCCCTGCAGTCTATCGCGTCTCGCGGCCATAGCGCCCGGCGCCGTCGATGAAACGGCGCAGCTCCTCGCAGGCCTGATCGGCGCCGATCCGGGCCTGCGGGCGATCGGTGACGATCCGCGACAGCGCCACGCTGGTGTCGTCGAGCGCGGTCAGCGCCGCCTCGTTGCGGGCGGCGAGCCGGCGCAGCGAGCGTTCGGTGTCCTCGATCAGCGCCAGCCGGCGACGCAGGGCACTGGTCTCGTTGGCCGACAGCTGGTCGGCCTCCTGGCCGAGGCGACGGCGGATGAAGTCGATGTCGAGGCCGGCCACCCCGCGGGCCTGGGAGGCCATGGCGGTGAAGTTGTCCACCGCGCCCAGGCACACTTCGACCACCAGCGAGCGGGCCCGCTCATGGGCCAGCTCGCCGGCCGTGAAGCGCGAGGCCATCACCTCCAGCACATGTCGGTAGCGGCTGTAGAGGCGATCGACCTGGGCGGCATGATCGGCACGACTGGCCTCCAGCAGGGCCTTCTTGGCACGGCAAAGCGCCTGGACCACCTCGTCGGCATCGTTCGGCGGATGCGCGGGATCGAGCTCGCTGACCCCGGCCTCGCGGGCGTCCTCATGGCGTCGACGGTCCGCCTCGGCGCGCAGCATCTCCTCGAGCCGGCGCTTGTGACGGCGCGCCCGAAAACGCCGCCAGCGGCGTTCCAGCGGCAATTCCACGGCGATGGCGACCAGCCCGGCCAGCCACCCGCCGAGGCTGGGGTCGAAGCCACCCCACAGCGAGGTCAGCCACATCAGCAGGCTGACGAAGGGCACCAGGAAGACGTAGCGAACCACCACCTGGAAGCGGGTGGGGTGCTCGTTGGCCAGCGCCAGTCGCGGACTGGCCAAGCCGGCCAGGCACCACGGCAGGCAGGTCAGGAACAGGCCGTAGGCGGCTCCCTGAAGGAATCCCAGCATGGCGTCGTCGTGGCCTCCCTTCGAACGATCGCATCGGTGACGGCCTCATGATGAGGCCAGCGAGGCCATCCCGCCACCCCGACCCGCGCTTCACGACTCACGACTCACCACTCATCACTCATCACTCACCACTCACCACTCACCACTCACGCACCATCATGATGCAACCGCCGCCAGATCGCGCACCGCTGAGGCGCGTTTCCCATCGGCCCGGTCATGGCGCGGCTCGGCCTCGCGGCGGTACTCGATGACCCCGTACCAGCCCAGCCCCTCGTAGGTCTCGTAGCCCGGCGTCTCGGCGAAGGCGACCAGGCGCCCGGCCTCGAGGTCATAGCCCCGCCCCCGTCCCTCGGGCGCGAACTCGTAGGTCTCGCCCAGCGCCGCCTCGTCGCGGGAGTCGGCGATGATGCCGTGGCGGGCGTCGACCAGCATCACCCGACAGCGTTCACGCTCTTCCTCCGACAGCCCCACGCCCTGCACCACGTCCATGGACTGGGGCGCCCAGTCGAAGAAGATGCCCAGCACGCCGATCACCGCGCCGTCCTCGCGTCCGCCCTCGCGGATGGCGGTGGCATAGGTGGCGACCGCGGCGTCCTCCAGGGACCGATTGCGTTCGATGTCGGCGACGATGAAGTCGTCTCCCGAGCGGGTGTGCAGCGCGCGGCGGAACCAGTCGTCGCGGGAGACGTCGGCGCCGATGGCCTCGGGGTAGCGACCGGGGCGACCGGTCGAGATCACCCGCCCGTCACGGTCGGCGATCCACAGGTCCAGGTAGACGGTGTAGGAGCGCAGGATGGTGGCCAGTCGGTCGCTGGCATGGGCCTGGCGCGCCGCATCGTCGGGCGCCTCGGCCGCCTCGACCACGGCGCTGTCGGTGGCCCACCAGCGCACGTCGCAGGAGCGCTCGAAGAGATTGCGGTCGATGATCTCCACCGCGTTCAGGGCCAGGTCGGTCAGGCGCTGGCCGCGGAAGTCGTCGACCATGGCCGTGCCCGCTTCCTCAAGCTCGGCGGTCTGGCGCGCCACCTCGTCGCGGAAGGTCCGGGCGATGCGCTGGATGTCGCTGGACACCTCGCCCATCTGCTCGGCGACCACGCCAAAGGCGGCCCCCGCGGCGCCGGCCCGCGCCGCCTCGATGCGCGCGTTGAGCGCCAGGATCTCGGTCTGGCGGGTGATGCTCTCGATGCGTCCGATCTTGTCGCGGGTCGCGTCGGACATGCCGTAGGCCAGGTCGAGGATGCGGTTCTCTTGCATGGACAGACTCCTTGGTGGCGATGGACCTCGCGGGACTTCAGTCATTGCTGATGCAATAAGCGGGCCTACCCCGTGGTATGCTCGACCCGCCGAGGAACATGACACGCCTTCAGGACCGCCCCATCGTGATCTCCGCCGACACTCTCGCCACCGCCGCCAGCCTGGCGTGGCACCAGCGCCTGGCCCAGCTGATCCGCAGCGCCGGCAGCACCGCCTTTCCGGCCATGCTGGAGCGGACCCTGCACGAACTGACCGGGTTCGACACCATCCTGATCAACACCTACAAGGGCAGCCATCGGCCGCTGCTGATTCACGACAACTATCCGCCGGGGCGTCGCGAGCAGGGCATCGAGCGCTACCTGAGCCAGGCCTACCTGCTCGACCCCTTCTTCAAGGCCGTCCACGACGGCCTCGACACCAGCGCCTATCGGCTGCGCGAGCTGGCCCCGGACCGCTTCGAGAGCAGCGAGTACTACCACCACTACTACCGCGCGCTCGGCCTGTCCGACGAAATCGGGCTGTTCGCCCGGGTCGACGCCGACGTGGTGATGGTGGTGTCGCTGGGCTTTCGCGGCGACGGCCCTCGGGTGACGCGTCGCGACATGCTGGCGCTGCGCCATATCGCCCCGGTGGTGGATGCGCTGCTCGGCGAGTACTGGAAGTGGCAGGGGCACGGCTTCCAGGCCAGCCTCGAGGAGCGCGAGCCGGTGGAGGCGGCCTTCGACAGCTTCGGCCAGGAGGCCCTGACCCAGCGCGAGCGTGAGATCGTCCGGCTGCTGCTGGCCGGCCACTCCACCAAGTCGGCGGCCCGCGAGCTCGACATCAGCGACGGCACCGTCAAGGTGCACCGCAAGCACATCTACCAGCGCCTCGAGGTCTCCAGCCAATCGCAGCTGTTCCGGCTGTTCCTCGACCACGTGGCGCTGGTCTCCCGCCAGCAGGGCGGCTGACAAGACGGGATCGCGGGCATCGTGACCGAATCGTGATGATTCGCCCGGCGCCGGACGCCTAGCGTGGGGCATGGTTTCCCACGCAGGAGTCTCGCCATGCCTACTTCGTCCTTGTCCCTGCCCCGCCCCGTCCTCGTCGGCCTGGGCGCCGCCCTGGCGCTGTGTGCCGCCCTTGCCGCGCCACCTTCCGGCCTTGCCGCCGAACCTGCCGTCGCCCTGCCGCCACCCGCCGACGGCGGCCCAACGCCAGAGGGCAGCGGACTTGAGACCGCGGTGCTCGCCGGCGGCTGTTTCTGGGGCGTCGAGGCGGTGTTCGAACACCTCGACGGCGTGAACGACGTGGTCTCCGGCTACAGCGGCGGCCGCGCGGCCGGCGCCGACTACCGCAGCGTCAGCGCCGGTCGCACTCGCCACGCCGAGTCGGTACGCATCACCTATGATCCGCAGCGGATCTCCTATGCCCGGCTGCTGCAGGTGTTCTTCTCGGTGGCCCACGACCCGACCCAGCTGAACCGCCAGGGGCCAGACACCGGCCCGCAGTATCGCTCGTCGATCTTCTACGCCGACGCGGCCCAGCGGCGCGTCGCCGAGGCCTACATCGACCAGCTCGAGGACGCCGGCGCCTTCGACCGGCAGATCGTCACCCGCGTCGAGGCGCTGGACGGCTTCTACCCGGCCGAGGCCTACCATCAGGATTTCGCCCGCCGCCATCCCCAGCATCCCTACATCGTGATCCACGACCAGCCCAAGGTGGCCAACCTCGAGCGCCTGTTCCCCGGCATCTACCGGGACGACCCGGCAAGCGTCGCGACGCCCTGAGCCGGACGCAAGACGCCCCGTGGCCAGTGCAGGAACCTGGCCCCGGGGCGTTCGCGCCATGGGCGACGGCGGCGACTACTCGGCGTCGGCCATCTCGGGGACCAGCCGGCGCAGGCGGGCATAGACGAAGGCGTAGAGGCACAGCGCTGCCAGCGACCCGGCCGCGCCGAGCATCATCACCGCGCCGTAGCCCAGCTCGCGGGCCAGCAGGAAGCCGGCGATCGCCGGGGCGGCGGTCTGGGCCAGCCCCTGGGCGGCCGGCACCAGCGCCGCGTAGCGGCCCGAGGCGTCGATATGGCTCAGGGTGCCGAGCTGGAAGATGTCGGTGAACAGCCAGGCGATGCAGAAGCCGAAGGTGCCGATGACGAAGGTGGTCGCCGATATCTCCACGGCCAGCAGCAGAAGCACCCCGGCCATCCCCACCAGCGCGGCCATCAGCACCCGCGACTGGCCGGCACGACGGCTCAGCCACACCGCCGCGACGCAGCCGGCCAGGGTGAAGACGTTGCCCAGGGTCAGCACGTTGGCGATGAAGGCGTCGCCCAGCCCGGCATCGACCCCGGCGCGCTCGATGAAGGCCCAGAACGAACCGATGGTGATGTAGAAGCACGAGACCGCCAGCAGGCAGCACCACGGCAGCAGGCGGGGCAGCCGCGGGGCGGTGTCCGCTTGGCGCTCGCCGGGTACTTTCTCCGCGTCGGCCGGGGTGTGCGGATAGAGGAAGGGAATCACCGCCAGGCAAAGCGCGAAGGCCACGCAGAACGCCAGGAAGATGCCGTCGATCCCCCAGGCCCCGGTCAGGTAGGGAATGGTGTAGAGCTCGATGGCGTTGATGGCCACCAGGCCGAACATCATGATGCTGAAGTTGCGCCCGGTCTTGTGGGTGATGGCCAGGCAGGCGATGCCGGTGGAGTAGCAGATGCCGCCGCCGAAGCCGGCCAGAAGGCGCGCCGCCACCAGCGGCCCGACATCGTGATACTGGGTCGACAGCAGGTTGCCGGCGATCGCCACCAGGATGCCGAACAGCGCCAGGTGGCGCCGGTTGAGGCGCGACACCAGGGCCGCGGTGGCCAGCGAGGCCAGGAACATGCCGCCCAGGTCCGCCGAGGCCAGCCAGCCCACCTGCTGCTCGTCGAAGTGCAGGAAGTCGGCCCATGCACCGACCATCAGCGGCATGCCCATGACCACGGCATTGCCGACGAAGCTGATCGCCACGGCGGCGGCGATCGCCAGCGGATGGTCGACGCCGATGCGGGGCAGTCCCCGGGCCTCGCCCGGGACGGTAGTGGATTGCGTCATCGTGGATACCTCACTCGCTTGTTGGTTGTTGTCGAGTCGGTTCCGGCCGCAGGGGCCCCTGGCGCCCCGCACAGGCGGGGCACCGGCGGCCGCTGGGGCCGACTGTCGAGCTGGAGAGGAAAGGGCCAGGGCCGCCGCCGAGGGCAGCGGCCGGGCGCGCCGGGTCAGCCGCCGCTCGGCGTCGGGGCGGCGTACTGGGGCATGGTGATGCAGGCGACGTTGCCGCCGCCGAGCAGGATCTCGCGGGAGCCCTCGATGCCGACGATGCGGTGACGGGGGAACAGCTCGGCCAGGGTGGCCTGGGCGACGCGATCGTTGGGATCGCCGAACAGCGGCACCACGATCACCGAGTTGCCGGCGTAGTAGTTGATGTAGGAGGCGCAGATGCGGGTGCCAGCCTGGCGCGGGTGAGTGCCGTCGACCTGGTCCAGGCCTTCGGCCTCCTCGGCCGTCCACTCCAGGGCGCGCGGCTGGGGCATCTTGTGCACGGTGAGCTCACGGCCGCGGGCGTCGCGGGTGCTCTTCAGCACCTCGTAGGCCTCCTGGTAGATCTCCCACTGCGGGTCGTCGCGGTCGTCGGTCCACTGCAGCAGCACCTCGCCGGGGCGCACGAAGCAGGCCAGGTCGTCGATGTGGCCGTCGGTCTCGTCGAACTTGCAGCCCCGCGGCAGCCAGATGACCCGCTCGGCGCCGAGGTAGTCCTCGAGGTGTCGGGTCACCGCTTGCTTGCCCAGGTGGCCATTGCGGTTGCGGTTGAGCAGGCACTGCTCGGTGGTCAGCAGGGTGCCCTGGCCGTCGCACTGGATGCCGCCCATCTCGGCGATGAACGGCGCCCGGTAGCGGTCCAGGCCTTCGATCTCGAGCACCTTCCGGGCGATCTGGTCGTCCTTGTCCCAGGGGAAGTACAGCCCGCCGTCGAGCCCGCCGTAGGCGTTGAACTCGAGGTCCACGCCGCGCACCTCGCCGGTCGCGTCGTTGACCACGAAGGCCGGGCCGCTGTCGCGGAACCAGCTGTCGTTGCAGGTCATCTCCACCACCCGCACCGAGGGCGGCAGCAGGCGCCGTGCGTTGGCGAACTGGGCCGCGGAGGCACATACGGTGACCGGCTCGCTCTCGGCGATGGCGGCGGCGATCTCGGCCCACACCCGCTGCGCCGGCTTGCCGCCGTTGCGCCATACGTCCGGGCGCTCCGGCCAGCCCAGCCAGCAGCCGGCCTTGGGTTCGAACTCACCGGGCAGCCGGAAGCCATCGGCCTTGGGCAGGGAGGTCAGCAAGCGCGCCATGGAACACCTCTTTCTCGTTGTTGGGGTATTCCGATGCTAGGCCCGGCCTCTTGCGACGCACCAACGACGATTATTGCGCGACCCTTGAATGGAATTCAGGAGTCTCGAGACGCTCGACGCACCAGTCGATGAAATTTGCGACCGCCGACCGCTCGAGGCGCTGGCGGTCGCAGACCAGCGCGTACTGGCCGAGCGAGCCCACGCTCGCGGCAAAGGGCCGCACCAGCCGCCCCCGCGCCAGGTCTTCCGAGGCCGTCAGGGCATCGCCGAGCGCCACGCCCAGGCCGTTGGCGGCGGCTTCCAGGGCCAGGCCGGCGTGCTCGAAGTAGAGGTTGCGCCCGGCACGGGCGTCGCCGGCATGGGTGGCCAGCCAGGCGGCCCAGGTGCCGCCGTCCTGGTCATCGTGCAGCAACCGGCAGCGGGCCAGGTCCGCGGGGCGGGTCAGGCCGCCCGCGTTGAACAGTCCCGGACTGCACACCGGGAAGAAATGCAGCGCCGGCAGGGGGCGCACGAAGAGCTCGTGGGCATCCGCCGGCCCGGCGCCGTAGATGATCGCCAGGTCGAGGTCGGGATCGAGGCTCTGGACGTCGTAGGCCCGGGCGTGCAGGTGCAGATCGATATGCGGATACCGGCGGCAGAAATCGTCCAGGCGCCCGACCAGCCACTTCTGGGCCAGCTCGGCGGGCACGGCCACCTGCAGCGCGGCCTGGGTGTCCGGGGCGGCGATCGCCTCGCAGGCCTCGCCGACCCGCTCGAAGGCCTGCTGCAGGCTGTGCAGCAGGCGCCGGGCCTGGGGCGTGGGCTGCATGTGGCGACCCCGACGCACGAACAGCGTCGCCCCGAGCTGTTCCTCCAACTGGCGGACCTGGTGGCTGACGGCGCTGTCGGTGACGCACAGCTCCGCCGCCGCGCGGCCGAAGTGGGCATGGCGTGCGGCGCACTCGAAGGTGCGCAGCGCGGTCAACGAGGGTAGACGACGCATGGCGGGAGCCTCCTCGGGCGCTCTCTCGACGGGGCCGACAGGATACGCGATTCCCGCCCGCCGCACGTCGATCTGCGAAGAATCAAAAAAGCCGGCCCGAAGGCCGGCAAACGACGTGGAAAACGTTCCCCAATGGCACGTCGATGAAGCTCGAGGGCACCGCTGGCGGCGCCCCGACGGGCCGAGGTGTCAGCACCTAGGGCTGGAAGGCCTCGGCACGATGGACGACGTCGCCGCCGACCATGGTCATCAGCACTTGGGTCTCGGAGATGTCTTCGGCCGGGATCTCGAACAGGTTCCGGTCGAGGACCAGCAGGTCGGCGAGCTTGCCGACCACCAGCGAGCCGGTGACCTCGTCCTGATGCATGGCGTAGGCGGCATTCAGGGTGATGCCGCGGATCGCCGCCTCCAGCGACAGGGCCTGCTGCTCGGCGTTGAGGTCACCGGCGTAGGCCGGGAACTCCGGCCCCCAGTCGGCCTCGCGCAGCACCGCCGCCTCGAGGGCGAACCAGTGGTCGAGCGGGTCCACCGGGTAGTCGCTGCCGTAGGCGATCTTCGCCCCCGCCGCGGCGAGCTCGCCCTCCGGCTCGTAGCCGGCCCAGCGCTCGGCGCCGAGGTAGGGCTTCACCGCATCGGTGGAGTCCGGTGCTGGCTTGGCCCATTGGTAGGACATCACCGGCACCACCCCGAGCCCTGCGAAACGCTCGTGATCGGCGGCGTCGACCAGCTCGGCGTGGGACATCAGCGGTCGCGAGTCGCCGCCCCGGTCGTAGCCGCTGGCCTGCGGCGCGGTGGCGTCGGCCTCTCGCAGCATGGCAAAGGCATCCAGGGTGTTGCGCACCGCGCGGTCGCCGATGGCGTGAATCTGCGTCTGGTAGCCGCGCTCGGCAAACCGGGTGGCCATCTCGCCCAGGGTCTCGGCATCGATGTAGGCCTCGCCGCGGTTGTCGCCGGGCTGCCAGTCCGGCGCGGCCACGCTGCCGGCGTTGACACGGTAGGGCTCGAGCAGCGCCGCGGTCTGGGTCGGCGCCTGCAGGATGCCGTCGGCCATCACCTCGCCGACGCCGGCCACCGCGACTCCGGGCTCGGCCACCAGGCGCTCGCCCTGCTGCTCGCCGGGCCGCCAGGCGCGCACCTGCAGCGGCAGCTGCTCGGGACGCTCGAAGGCCTCGCGGATGACATCCAGCTCGTCGATGAAGGCCGCCAGGTCGTCGCCGGTCCTGGCGCCGGAGTCGATCAGGAAATGAGCCCGGGCGGTCAGGCCGTGAGCCTCGCGCAGCCTGGCGAAGGTCTCGACCGTGTCCCGCGATTCGCTCTGGGCCTGGAAGCTGGTGATGCCCTCCTCGGCCAGCACCGCCAGGCCGCGACGGGCCGCCTCCAGCGCATCCAGCGGCGGCCGCTCGGGCATCGCCTCGTCCACCAGGAACTGGGCGTCGTCGTAGAGCCAGCCGTTCGGCTGGCCCTGATCATCGTGCTTGATGACCCCGCCCTGGGGGTCAGGGGTGTCGGCGTCGATGCCGGCCAGCGCGAGGGCCCGGGAGTTGGCCAGGGCCGCATGGCCCCAGACGTCATGGACGATGATCGGCCGCTCGGTGTCGATGGCGTCCAGCACCGCCTTGTCGATCTCGGTGCCGCGGGGCTTGAGGAACTGCACGTACCAGTGCTCGACCGTCAGCCAGTCGTCGGGCTGCGCACCGAAAGCAGGGTCGGCGAGGCAGCCCTCGAGGTGCGCGGTGAACTCGTCGACGCTCAGCGGCCGGTAGTCGAGGTCGCACTGGGCACGGCCGGCGGTGATGCCGTGGATATGGGCATCCTGCAGCCCCGGAATCACCATCCTGCCGTCGAGGTCGATCACCCGGGTATCCGGGCCGACGTAGGCCTCCACGCCGGCCTCGTCGCCGACGTAGACGATCACCCCGTCGCGCACCGCCAGCGCCTCGGCGATGGGGTGCTCGGCATCGACGGTATAGAGGCTGCCGTCGCGCAGCACGGTATCGGCCGGCGTCGACGGCTCGGCGACGGCGCCGACGCTCAGGGTGGACAGCGCGCCGGCCAGCAGGACGCGATTCGGCGTCGAAGTCTTGATGGGCATTGTTGTTATCCTTCCGTTGGTGGTGCTGGGTTCACGCCCCCGCCTCGGGGACCAGACGACACTCAAGTGGCGAGCGTCATCCATACGCTCTTCAGATCGGAGTACTCCTCCAGCGAGTGATGCGACTTGTCGCGGCCGTTGCCCGACTGCTTGACGCCGCCGAAGGGCACCGTCTGGTCCATGTCCGCCCAGTTGTTGACGAACACCTGCCCCGAGCGCAGCCGGCGCGTGACGCGCATGATGCGGTCGATGTCCTGGCTCCACAGCCCCGCCGCCAAACCGTAGTCGCTGTCGTTGGCCAGCCGCACCGCCTCGTCCTCGCTGTCGAAGCCGAACACCGACAGCACCGGGCCGAAGATCTCCTCGCGGCCGATCGCCATGGCGTCGGTGACGCCGTCGAACACCGTCGGCGGAATAAACAGCCCGGGACCGTCCAGCGCCTTTCCACCTGAGCGCAGGGTCGCGCCCTCTTCCACGCCGCGGCGGATATAGCCGAGCACCCGCTCGTGCTGGGCCTGATCGACCATCGCGCCCATGAAGCTGTCCGGGTCCAGCGGGTCACCGGGCTGCATGCGTTCGGCGGCGGCCAGCACCTTGTCGACGAAGGCCTCGCGAATGCTGTTCTCGACCAGCAGCCGCGAGCCGGCGATGCACACCTCGCCCTGGTTGTGGAAGATCGCCCCGGCGGCGTGCTCGGCGACCCTGTCGAGATCCTTGCAGTCGGCGAACACCAGGTTCGGGCTCTTGCCGCCGCACTCCAGGAACACCTTCTTGAGGTTCGACTGGCCGGCGTACTGCATCAGCTGCTTGCCGACCCCGGTGGAGCCGGTGAAGGCCAGGCAGTCGACGTCCATCGACAGCGCCAGCGCCTTGCCCACGGTGTGGCCGAAGCCCGGCAACACCTGGAACACGCCGCGCGGCAGGCCGGCCTCGCGGGCCAGGCTGGCCAGGCGCAGCGCCGACAGCGGCGACTTCTCCGAGGGCTTGAGGATGACGCTGTTGCCGGCGGCCAGCGCCGGGGCGATCTTCCAGGCGGTCATCATCAGCGGGAAGTTCCACGGCACGATGGAGGCCACCACCCCCAGCGGCTCGCGCAGCACCAGGCCCAGGGCGTCGTTGCCGGTGGGCGCCACCTCGCCGTAGAGCTTGTCGATCGACTCGGCGTGGTGGCGCAGGCAGCCGATGGCGCCGGCCATGTCGCCCAGCGAACTGCCCACCGGCTTGCCCATGTCCAGGGTGTCGAGCAGCGCCAGCTCGTGCTGGTGGGCCTCCATCAGCTCGGCGAGGCGCAGCAGCACGGCCTTGCGCTGGCCCGGGGCCCGGCGCGACCACTCGCCGCCCTCGAAGGCGCGCCGGGCGGCCGCCACCGCCGCCTCGGCGTCGGCGGCGTCGCAGCTCGCCACTTCGGCGAGCGTCTCGCCGGTGGCCGGATTGATCGTGGTCAGGGTCGCGCCGTCGGCAGCGTCGACGAAGGCGTCGTCGATATAGGCGCGGGTCTCGAGGCCTTGCTCGGCCAGCGAGGCGGCCAGCGCCTGCCAGTCGTCGCAGGTCTGGGGAATTCGGCGATGTTCGGTCATAGGGGGCTCCCGTGATCAGGCCGGACGGTCGGCGCGGGCGACCATGGCGTCGCACAGCACCTGGGCACCCAGGCTGCAATGCTCCGGGGTGGCGTACTCGGCCTCGTTGTGGCTGATGCCGTCGCGGCAGGGGATGAAGATCATCGAAGTGGGGGCGACGCGGGACACATAGACGGCGTCGTGCCCGGCGCCGCTCATCATGCGCCGCCAGGGCACCGCCTGGGCCCGGGTAGCGGCCTCCACCGCGGCGATGCACTCGGAGGCGAACTCCACCACCGGCGAGGCCCAGATCCGCTGCTGGGAGACGGTCACGCCGAAGGTCTCGCCGGCGGCGGCCAGCTCGCGCTCGAACAGCGCCTGGAGGGCATCCAGCTCGGTTTCCACCACGTGGCGCAGGTCGACGGTGAGGCGCACCTCGCCGGGGATGACGTTGCGCGAGGCCGCCTCGATGTCCAGGCAGCCGCAGGTGACCTTGGTGTCGCCGCTGGCGTCAGCCATGGCGTGGGCCTGCAGGCGGTCGATCAGGCGCGCCGCCGCCGCCAGGGCGTCGTGGCGCAGCCGCATCGGCGTGGGGCCGGCATGGGCCGACTGGCCGGTGAAGGTGACGTCGAACCAGCGCATGCCCTGCACGCCGGTGACCACGCCGACGGATTCCCCGGCGTCCTCGAGCACCGGCCCCTGTTCGATGTGCAGCTCGAAGAAGCCGTCCAGCCGCGGCTCGCCCACCGGCAGGTCGCCGGCGAAGCCGCAGGCCTCCAGGGCCTCGCCGAGAGTCACCCCGTCGGCGTCGCGGCGGGCCAGGGTGTCCTCGACGGCGAACTCGCCGGCATAGGTGCCGGAGGCGACCATCGCCGGGGCGAAGCGACTGCCCTCCTCGTTGGTCCACACCACCAGCTCCAGCGGGCGCTCGGTGACGATGCCCTGGTCATGCAGGCTGCGGAACACCTCGAGCCCGGCCAGCACGCCGAGGATGCCGTCGAAGCGGCCGCCCTTGGGCTGGGTGTCCAGGTGGCTGCCGGTGGCCACCGGCTCGAGGTCGTCGCGCTTGCCGGCGCGGCGGATGAACAGGTTGCCGACCCGGTCGACCCGCCAGGTGCAGCCGATCGCCTCGCACCAGTCGAGCAGCAGGCGCCGGCCGGCGGCGTCCTCGGGGGTCAGCGCCAGGCGGCAGCTGCCGCCGTTGGCGGTGGGGCCGATCTCGGCCATGGCCATCAGCGTGTCCCACAGCCGCTGGCCGTCGATGGAAATCGTCATGGTGCGCCTCATTGGTCGTTGTTCGTCATGCCAGCGACCTTACGAGGACGGCACGAGTCCCCGATATACCCCAATCAGGATATGTTCCCCCCTGGCCGGGGATGGCTAGTCTGGCTTCCACTCGACAGGAGGTATTGCCATGACCACAACAAGCACCCGTCCGACGACCGACCGCCCCGTCCTCGATGCCAAGACCCTGTGGCAGAAGGACAAGGATCACTTCATCCATCCCTTCACCGACTTCAGCGTCTTCCACGAGGAAGGCTGCGACCTGATCACCGACAGCGAGGGCATCTACGTCCAGGATGCCAAGGGCAACCGCTTCATCGACGGCATCGCCGGGCTGTGGTGCGTCAACGTCGGCCACGGCCGCGCCGAGATCGGCCAGGCCATGGCCGAACAGGCCACCCGCATGGCCTACTTCTCGACCTTCAACAACCTGTCCAACGCCCCGGCCGCGGAGCTCTCCGCCAAGCTGGCCGAGCTGGCTCCCGCGCATCTCAACCACGTCTTCTACAGCTGCGGCGGCTCGACGGCCAACGATGCCACCATTCGCCTGGTGCACTACTACTTCAATCGCCTGGGCAAGCCGAACAAGAAGCGCATCATCTCGCGCAACAACGCCTACCACGGCACCACCTATCTTGCCGCCACCCTGACCGGCATCGAGAGCAACAACTGGGACTTCGACACCCTCGATCACCTGGTGACCCATCTCAGCGAGGCCAACTGCTATCGTCGCCCCGAGGGCATGAGCGAGGCCGAGTACTGCGATCACCTGGTGGCCGAGTTCGAGGACACCATCGCCGAGATCGGCGCCGACAACATCGCCGCCTTCATCGCCGAGCCGATCATGGGCGCCGGCGGCGTGCTGGTGGCGCCCGAGGGCTATCACAAGCGCATGCAGGCGGTGTGCCGCGCCAACGAGATCCTGTTCATAGCCGATGAGGTGGTGACCGGCTTCGGCCGCCTGGGGCACTTCTTCGCCTCCGAGGCCGTGTTCGAGACCCAGCCGGACATCATCAACTGCGCCAAGGGGCTGTCCTCCGGCTACGCGCCGCTGGGCGCCACCCTGATCTCCGACGAGATCTACGAGGTGCTGGGCACCCCCCAGCGCAAGGGCGGCGTGCTGAGCACCGGCTTCACCTACTCCGGCCATCCGGTAAGCTGTGCCGCGGCGCTCAAGAGCATCGAGATCATCGAGCGCGAGGCCATCTGCGAGAATGTCCGCGAGGTCGGCCCCTATCTCGAACAGCAGCTCAAGACGCTCTCCCACCACGCCACCGTCGGCAACGTGCGGGGCAGCCACTTCATGATGTGTCTGGAGAACGTGGCCGACAAGGACACCAAGGAGCTGCTGCCGGTGGAGGCCCGGGTCGGCGACCGCATCGCCTTCGAGGCCCAGAAGCGCGGCCTGATCATCCGCCCGGTGGGTCACCTGAACGTGATCTCGCCGACGCTGATCTGGAGCCGCGAGACCGTCGATACCGCGGTGGCGATCCTCGACGAGGCGCTGACGGCGGCCACGGAGTCCCTCAAGGCCGACGGCTACCTGTAACTGCCAGCGCGGCGCCCACGCGGGCGCCGCGCGCCCATGACGACGCAAGACAACGACAATAGAGACTTTCCCCATGGATACTTATGGCGCCTGGAGCCTGATCCCTACCCTGGTGGTACTGGGCATGGCTCTGATCACCCGACGCACCATCGAGTCCCTGCTGGCCGGCACCGTGGTCGGCCTGCTGATGATCGACCCGACCACCGTGGTCACTCAAGGCTCGGATATCCTGCTCGGCGTGCTGGGCAACGACACCGTGACCTGGATCATCCTGGTCTGCGGCCTGTTCGGCAGCCTGATCGCCCTGCTGGTGAAGACCGGCGGGGTACTCAGCTTCGGCGACGTGATGACACGCCGCATCCATCGCAAGCACCACAGCCTGCTGACCACCTGGGTGCTAGGCCTGGTGATCTTCGTCGACGACTACCTGAACGCCCTGACCATCAGCGCCTCGATGAAGAAGATCACCGACCGCTTCGGCATCTCCCGCGAGAAGCTGGCCTACATCGTCGATTCCACGGCGGCCCCGGTGTGCATCCTGGTGCCCTTCTCCACCTGGGCGGTGTTCTTCGCCGGCCTGCTGGAGGAGAACAACGTGACCGGCAACGGCATGGGCCTTTACATCGAGGCCATCCCCTACATGTTCTACGCCTGGGTGGCGGCCGCCATCGTGCCGCTGGTGGCGCTCGGCTGGATGCCAGACATCGGCCCGATGAAGGCCGCCGAAGCCCGTGCCAGCGCCGGCCAGCCGATGCCTTCGGGCGTCGACGACGCCGCGCTGGAGGTGGACGAGGACAAGCCGCGCCCGCACCTGATCAACTTCCTGCTGCCCATCGCCACGCTGATCTTTTTCACCTGGTACTTCGACATCGACATCCTGCGCGGGGTCATCGTCTCGCTGGTCGTGCTGCTGGTGATGATCGGCGCCCAGCGCCTGCTGAGCTTCCACGAGACCTTCGACACCGCCCTGGACGGGTTCAAGGCGATGCTCATGCCGCTCGGCACCCTGGTGGCCGGTTTCACCCTCAAGGAGGTCAACGACGTCCTGGGGCTGACCGACTTCGTGATCACCGCCGTGGAGCCGCTGATGACCTCCAGCCTGCTGCCCGCGGTGGTGTTTGTCACCATGGCCTTCCTGGCCTTCGCCACCGGTTCCTTCTGGGGCCTGTTCGCCGTGGCCATGCCCATCGTGCTGCCGCTGGCCGAAAGCGTGCACGCCAACATGCCGCTGGTGGTCGGCGCGCTGATCTCGGCCAGCGCCTTCGGCAGCCATGCCTGCTTCTACGGCGACTCCACCGTGCTCTCGGCCCAGGGCAGCGGCTGCACGCCCATGGCCCACGCCCTGACCCAGCTCCCCTATGTGCTGATTGCCGCCACCATCGCCACCGGTGTATTCCTGGTGGTCGGCTACCTGTGAGACCTGCCATGACGATGACATCTGCCCAAGGCGCCCAGACGGGCGCCACTCCCGAGAGCCCGGCGGCCCAGGGCTTCGCCATGCCGGCCGAGTTCGCCCCCCATGACGCCTGCTGGATGCTGTGGCCGCAGCGCCCCGACACCTGGCGCTATGGGGCCAAGCCGGCCCAGCAGGCCTTCGTCGAAGTGGCCACGGCCATCGCCGAGAGCGAGACGGTGTTCGTCGGCGTCAACGACGAGCAGTACGAGAACGCCCGCGTCCAGCTGCCCGACCACGTCAGGGTGGTCGAGCTCTCCAGCAACGACGCCTGGATGCGCGACGTGGGCCCGACCTTCCTCACCCATCCGGACGGCCGCCTGGCCATGGTCGACTGGGAGTTCAACGCCTGGGGTGGATTGCAGGGCGGGCTCTATTTCCCCTGGGACAAGGACCGGCGTATCCGCACCAAGATCGCCGAGATGCTCGGCATCGAGCGCTTCGTGGCGCCGGTGGTGCTGGAAGGCGGCGCCATCCACGTGGACGGCGAAGGCACCCTGCTGACCACCGAGGAGTGCCTGCTCAACGCCAACCGCAACCCGGACCTCTCCAGGGCCGAGATGGAACGGCTGCTGTGCGACACCCTGGGCGTCGAGAAGGTGATCTGGCTGCCCCGCGGCTGCCATCTCGACGAGACCGACGGCCACGTCGACAACCTGGCCTGCTTCGTGGCCCCCGGCGAGGTCGCCCTGACCTGGACCGATGACGAGGCCGATCCCCAGCACGCCATCTCCCGGGAGGCGCTGGCCGTGCTGGAGAACGCCACCGACGCCCGCGGCCGCACGCTGACCGTGCACCGGCTGCCCCAGCCCGGCCCGCTGCATATCGGCGAGGACGAGGCCAGCGGCATCGACCGCCTGAGCCACTCGCATCCGCGGCGCCCCGGCGACCGCATGGCCGGCTCCTATGTCAATTTCTACATCGGCAACTCGGTGGTGGTGATGCCGCTGCTCGACCCGGCTCGGGACGACGAGGCCCGCGACCTGCTCCAGGCGCTGTTCCCCACGCGCCGGGTGATCGGCGTGCCGGCCCGGGAGATCCTGCTCGGCGGCGGCAACATCCATTGCATCACCCAGCAGCAGCCCCGCCCCTGAGCCTTGCTCCCGTCGTCGCCGTGCTCGGCGGCGACGGCCCCTTCTACTGCCAGCCCTGCCCCATCGCGTCTCCTTGGCCGAAATAAAAAACACCGTTTCGAAACTTATCCGGCCTGCACGCCTCCAACTCAGGGAATGCCACTGTGAGGAGACCACCATGCAACGACTGATGATGATATTGGCCGGCACGACCCTGGCGATCGCCCTGGCCGGGTGCGGCACCACGACCGGCGAAAGGGCGCTGAGCGGGGCAGGCGTCGGGGCCGCGGTGGGCGCCGGGGCAGCGGCCGTGACCGGCGGCAGCGTCACCCGCGGGGCGGTGATCGGCGGCGGCGTGGGGGCGGCCACCGGCGCGGCCACCGACTCGGACGACATCGACCTCAACCGCTATCGCTGAGCGCGCTCAGCGGCAGACCCGATAGCCGCCCATGGCGAGATGGAAATGATCGGCGTGGGCGGCGTTGTAGTCGGGTCCCAGCACGGTGCCGAAGACATCGCAGGCGCCCTGCCGGGCCCGCCGGAGGAACTCCCCTGCGGCGTCATCGTCGCCCCAGTCGCGACGTACCTCGATGCGTCGGCCGTCGTCGAGCCGATAGGCCGACACGTCCAGCGCCTCCGCCGTGGCGTGCTGGCTGCGCCGCCCCTGCTCGCGCCCATAGATATTGCGGCAGGCGAAGCTGCCGTAGTGCTCGACCATGGCCACGGGCTGGCCAAACAGCGCCCGGGCGGCGGGCTGCAGGCGATGGCGCTCGTAGCGCAGCCATGCCACTGCCATCGGACAGGCCGCCACGAAGCTCGATCCGAAGGCGACCCCCGCCCGCTCCAGCCGCACCACGTTCTCGAGCGGGCAGCCCGCCACCGGGGTGTGATCGACCAGCGGCGCGTAGGAAAGCGCAGCCTCGGGGGCGCGCGCCAGCACCGCCAGGCAGGTCTCGCGGTCGCCCTGCAGCCGCCCGAGCTTCCAGCGAGTCACCGGGGTCAGCGGATCCTCCACCGACAGCGGCTGCCAGGGGTTCCAGCCGGCGGGCAGCGTCCAGACGCCCTTGTCGAAGGCGATGCCGACGCCGACCAGCCCCAACAGCAAGACCAGCCCCCTTCCTCGCATACCGCTCTCCCATAACGCTCATATCCCGATTGCGGCGTCAGCCTCCTCGCCGCGCTATCGGGCTACAGCACCAGGCTGACGACCAGCGCCGAGCCACCGACCACCAGGGCGGTGACCACGGCCAAGGCGACCAGGCGATCCAGCCAGCGATCGAGACCCGTCCAGTCGAAGCGCCGCCGCATACGACGACGTGTCGCCCCCCGGCGGCGTGTCGGAGGGCGGGAGCGCGGGGAAGCCATCAGCGAAATCCGTATTGCATTCTGAGCCCTGAGCTTACGGGGCCCAGGGACGCGAGACCAGTGTCCCATTGAGCCGACGACCGATCGTCCCCATATCACTCTTGAGCAAGCTAATAAATGGAGCCCCCATGCCCCGCCTCAAGGACATTCCCCTCTCGGTGCTCGACCTGGCGCCGATCCGCCAGGGCGGCAGCGCCGCCGACAGCTTTCACGACAGCGTGGCCCTGGCCCAGCTGGCCGAGGGCCGCGGCTTCGAGCGCTTCTGGCTGGCCGAGCACCACAGCATCGATGGCATCGCCAGCGCCGCCACCGCAGTGCTGATCGGTCATGTCGCGGGTCAGACCTCGCGCATCCGGGTCGGCAGCGGCGGTATCATGCTGCCCAACCATCCGCCACTGGTGGTGGCCGAGCAGTTCGGTACCCTGGAAACGCTCTACCCGGGGCGCATCGACCTGGGGCTGGGCCGCGCCCCGGGCGCCGACGCCGCCACCATGGCGGCACTGCGCAGGGATCCGTTCGCCGGCGTCGACGACTTTCCCCAGCGCCTGGCCGAACTGCAGGGCTTCCTCGACGAGGAGCAACCCGGTCAACGGGTTCGCGCCGTGCCCGGACAGGGCACCCGGGTGCCGCTGTGGCTGCTGGGCTCCAGCGACTACAGCGCCCGCCTGGCGGCCCGTGAAGGCCTGCCCTTCGCCTTCGCCGCCCAGTTCGCGCCGGCCCAGCTGCATCAGGCGCTGCGCGTCTACCGCGACAACTTCCAACCCTCGGCGGTGCTCGACGCCCCCCATGCCATGGTCGGCCTGCCGGTGATCGCCGCCGACAGCGATCTCCAGGCCGAGTACCTGGCCACTACCGCCTACCAGAAATTCCTCGGCATGGTGCGCGGCCGCCGCACCCAGGCGCTGCCACCGGTGGAACGCATGGACTGGACGCCGCTGGAACAGTCCCAGGTCGAGCAGTTCCTGGGGGCGGCGGTGATCGGCGGTCCGGAGACCGTGCACGAGGGCCTCGAGGCCTTCCTCGAGGCAACCGGCGCCGACGAGCTGATGCTGCACACCGATGTCTACGGCCTCAAGGATCGCCTGAGGAGCTACGAGATCGTCGCCGACCTATGGCAGGCCGACGCTTGAGGTGATGCCGGGAACGGCGTGAAGGACGCCGGCGGGGTGACTCATGCCGCCGCGCCGAGCGGCAGCCGGATGCGCGCGGCCAGCCCGCCCAGCGGCGCCGTCTCGAGGGTCAGTCGGCCGTCGTAGAGTGCCATCAGGTCCTCGACGATGGCCAGGCCCAGGCCGCTTCCCGAGCGTCGCTCGTCGAGCCGCGCGCCCCGCGCCAACGCCGCCTCGCGCTGCTCGGGCGTCATCCCCGGGCCGTCATCCTCGACGTCGAGGCAGGCCTCACCGTCGACGACCACCACGCGCAGCGTCACCCTTTCCCGAGCCCAGTGCAGGGCGTTCTCGAGCAGGTTGCCGACCATCTCCTGCAGGTCCTGGGCGTCCACGCGCACCCGGAGCGAGGGCGCCAGTTCGGCGTCGAGCTCGATCCCGCGCCGCTCGGCGAGGCGACTCAGGCCATCGACCACCGGCGCCAGGACCTCGGCGATCGGCACCGGTCCGGCCAGCGAGGCGCCCCCCGCGGCCGAGGCCCTCGCCAGGTGATGCCGCACCGCCTCGTCGAGCCTCGCGAGTTCGTCGCGGACCCGCTGGCGCTGCGGTTCGGGATGACGGTCGGCCAGGGTGCGCAGCACGCTGATCGGCGTCTTGAGGGCATGCGCCAGGTTGCCGGCCGCGGCGCGGCCGCGCTCGATCAGCCGGCGGTCGCGGGCCAGGACTTCGTTCATGGCGCCGGCCAGCTCGGCCAACTCAGCCGGCAGGCGGGTGCCGAGACGCTCCGCTCGGCCGGTCTCCACGGCGCGAAGGTCGACGTGCAGCCGGCGCAGCGGCGCCAGCCCCCAGCGAATCTGCACCGCCAGCCCACCCAGCAGCAGAACGCCCAGTGCCAGCAACGACAGCCACAGCAGCCACTCGAAGCGCGCCACTTCCGCGTCCAGCTCCTGTCGCGACACCGCGAGCCCGACCCTCAGAGGACGAGGATAGCCGGCCAGGCGGACGCGCCGCTCGATCAAGCGCAGCGACTCGCCGCGGGGGCCGGTGATATCGCGCCGCACGACCCCCGCTGCCGCTTCCTGCAGCGGCAGCCGCTGGTCCCACAGCGAGCGGGAGACATGGGTGAGGCCCTCGCCGTCGCCGACCTGCCAGTACCAGCCGGAGAACACCCGGTCGAAGCGCGGATCACCCAGGGCCGGGGCCACGGACAGCCCGCCACCCAGGGGGTCGCGCTCCACCGCCGCCAACAGCACGCGCATCATCGAATCCAGACGCTCATCGAAGGACGCGGTCACCGACTCGCGGAAGGTATAGGCGAGCCCGGCCCCGGCCAGCGGCAGCACCACCAGCACCAGTACCCCCGCGGCCAGCAGCAGGCGCCGCGCCAGACTCCAGCGCGTCGGGATCACGCGCCCTCACCCTCCACCGCTACCAGGCGATAACCCTGGCCGCGCCGGGTCTCGATGCGCTCGCCACCCAGCTTGCGGCGCAGCCGGCTGATCTGGACATCGATGACGTTGGAATCGGGCTCGTGGTCGCGGTCGTAGACATGCTCGGCCAGCTCGCTGCGGCTGACCACCCTCGGCGCGGCGTGCATCAGGTAGGCCAACAGTCGCGTCTCCTGGGCGGTGAGCGAGACCGGCCGCCCGGCCAGGGTCACGCTGCCGGTGTGGGTGTCGTAGGACAGGGGGCCGGCCGACAGCACCGGATGGGCATGGCCATGGCTTCGCCGCACCAGCGCATGCAGGCGAAACAGCACCTCGGCGGTCTCGAAGGGCTTGGTGACATAATCGTCGGCGCCGGCGGAGAAGCCGGCGGCCTTGTCGGACCAGCGCTCGCGGGCGGTCAGCACCAGCACCGGCAGGTCGATGGCATCTTCCCGCCACTGGGCCAGCCAGCGAGTGCCGTCGCCGTCGGGCAGGCCAAGGTCAAGCACCACGGCGTCATAGCGCTCGGTGCGCAGCAGATAGTCGCCATCGCCGCCGGTGCCGGCGGTCTCGACCAACAGGCCGGCATCGCCCAGCGCCTCGCCGAGCGCCTCGGCCAGGGCCCGATCATCCTCGATCAGCAGTACCTTCATTGGCGTCGCATGCCCTCGATGTTCACTCCCTCGATTCCCACCAGCTCGCCGGTCGCGGCATCGAATTCGAACTCGACCAGCTGGCCCTGGGGTCCCAGCATCTCGATCTCATAGCGGCGCTCGCCGTCCTCGCTATCCAGCTCTACTTCCAGCACCTGGCCCTCATAGTGCGCCTCGAGCCAATCGAGCACCTCGGGCAAGGGCACGATGCGACCGTCGCGCACCGCTTCGTGCAGCGACTGCCACGACTCGTCGTCATCGGCCCATGCACCGGCCGCCGACCCACCCAAGGCGACGATCAGCAGGCCGGCAGCCAGCCACCAGCGGCCCGGCTGCCGTATCAGGCTCGCCTCGGCGGCGCCTTTCGGGAAAAGCATCTTCATGCGGGAAGACTGCCAGAAGCGGCATGAACACACCATGAACACTCCCGTCAGCCCAGGGACAGACGCATCGCGGCAGGCTCGTCTGGCGAGCATGAAAGATGCGCCGCGACATGAACCGATCATGAACGAGGCCGTCAGCCCACGGCAAGCTGCACGGTGCGATAACGATACCCGAGGCAATGAGGCCTCGCTCACGTCAAGGAGAGCCGCAATGAAGACGCTGACCCAATGGATCGCCCCCCTGACCCTGGCCGGCATGACCGGCATGACGGGAACCGCCATGGCCGACGACGGCAGCCTGACCCAGGACGACCTGCTGCGCCTGCTGGATGGCGCGGAGGCGTATGGCTTCAGTCACTATGAGGAGTTCGACCTCGACGACGGGCATCGCCTCGAGCTGGAAGGCTGGCGCGACGACGGCTGGCGGCTCGAAGTCGACATGCGAACCGAGGATGGTAACCTGCTTCATGAGGCCCAGCGCCAGAGCCAGATCCCGGACTGGAGCCTGACCGGCGACCAGCTCCGCCAGGCGCTGGCCAACGCCCACCGGGCCGGCCTGCAACGATTCTCGACGCTGGATGTCGATGACGGAGGCACCATCGAGATCGAAGGCCGAGACGCCGACGACCGCGAGATCGAGCTGCGCCTCGATCACAACATGAAGGTCACGGGAGTGGAAAATGACTGATCGACGCCAAGGGCGTGACCAGAATGCCGCCTGGCTGGCGGCCGAGCAATGGCGGGAGCGGGCGCGCCGGGCGCGCCCCACCCGGGGCATGAGCGGGCCGCGCATGATCCTCACCTGGCTGCTGTTCGGCGCCATGATGATCGTCGGCACCCTGATCGGCCTGGTCTTCCTGCTGATCGGCTGGCTGATGCTGCCCTTCCTGCGCCATCGCATGAAGAAGCGCATGGAACGCATGCGCGCCGACCAGGCCCAGGACGTGGGCGGTGGCACGTCATATCGCGAGACGCATTACCAGGAAACGCACTACCGGCAATCTCGCGGCCGAGACGAACGCACCGGGAAACGGGAGCGCGACGTCCTCGAGGGCGACTACGAGGTCAAGGACCGGGACGGAGTTGACTAGTCAGTCCCGCTTCCGAAGGCCGTGCCTCCCTGACGGGAAGACGAATGCTCCCGCCAGCTATAGCGAAGCAATTGAACACCATCCTTTCAGAGGCCATTGGGCGGGGATGGCCCCCAGGTAGGCCCTCCGCCGTAGGGCGTGAGCGGGCTGCCTCCGGAGACTGGCCGGGAGCCATAGCGATAGGGGGAATCGCCAGCAACGAGGGATGGCAAATGCAAGCACAAGCCTTCCAGGCGGCTATATCGAATTCAGATTATTGAAAATCTTGCCTAAGCAGCGGTTCAACGTCACGATCTCCTCGGCATCCAGCCCATGGAAAGCTTTCTCCACCAGGCGGTGAGTCATCTCCCTGGCCACCTCCAGGTACTCTTCCCCCTGCTCGGTCAACACCACTTCTGTGACGCGGCGGTCCTCGTCGGAAGGTGCAGTAACGACCAGTTCAGCCTCCTGCATCTTGTAGACGATCTTAGTAATAGTCGAAAGCTTGGCCACGGTATGGATGGCGATATCCGACATACTGAGCCGACCATGCTCATGCAGGATCATCAAAACTCTCCACTTGGACGAGCTCAGTCCCCTTGGCTTGAGCAGGGCATCCATATCGGCGCTGTACTTCGCATTCAGGCGAGCGATCCAGTAGAAGGGGTAATCCCTAGAGCGAAAACCCTCCGACAGGGGGAAGAAGGAGGGTGAAAGTGCATCCTTGTCAGCCATGGGCCCATGCCATTCCGAAGAAATAGTTGATTATTCTAGCATATGGCCACATCTGCCAGCAGCCGGCCCTCGATGGGCAAGGCCACTGGCAGGGCCGCCTTCCTGCCTGAGAAGGCAAAACCTTGGCCTGAAGGAGGTCGCTACCGGCCCCACAGGCCAAGGCCTCACGGCACGCTGGCCTTGATGGCTAGGCTTCTCTCATCAAGACCGACGTTTTCGCAAAGTCACTGGCCCAACCTTCCTTGAGTGGTGCTACGAAGACATTCTCGGTGCGGGTTCGAGTGATCCTCCAGCAACCGTCCGGTTCGCGACGAAAAGCATTGTTAAGTCGCGACGAGCGCAACAGCGAAGAGCCATCGGAGAAGATCCATGGTTGGCAGTGCACCCACTGACCTTCCGCACTATCGCCGCTGACATGAATCTGCTCCGAAGTCAGGTAGTGCACGTTCAAGAGCAGTTCGGGATCGCGTTTCTGCCCCCAGAAGTTCTCGAAGTGGCGACGAATAGCCGCCGCCCCCTCGAGGCGACCGAATTGGTTATCGTAATAATCGCCGACCCCCTCCCAGACGGCCTCTTCGCTATAGAGTGCCATGATCGCGTCGATACGCTTAACATCTTCCTTGATGCCGAACTCGGGAAGCGGTGTGTCGCAAAGGAACATATAGCGTGCCTGAAGCCGGCGAATCTCCGCCTCGGCTTCCAGCGTCTCGATACGTGCCATCATGGCCTGCCATTCGGCATTCGATACTTCCGGCATGTCTTCCTCCTTTACTATTACGGCGAGCCGGGCTTACCACCCCGCCGACTGTCTAAGCCCTCAGGCCTGGGGGAATTCAGCGTGTTCGCCTTATAGTGAGACGCCGAGACGTTCAATCACCCGTCCTAGCCCCGTCTTGACGGTGTCGACTTCGGCGGGCTCAAGCTCCTCGAGCAGGCGTTTCTCGTAATCATCGGCCATGGTCAGCAGCCGCAATGCCAGCGCCCGGCCCGCCTCGCTTAGCGTCACTCGGCTCTCGCCCTCGATGGCCACCAGGTCACGCTCCAGCAGGCCGTTCAGGGTATCGTCGAGATCCGCCAGAGGCTGGGCCACGCGACGGCCCAGGACCTCGGTCTCCAGGGGGCCGCGATCCGCCAGCAGGGTCAGCACCCGCCACTCCTTGTCGTTGACACCGAGGCTGCCCAGTCGCGGATAGAAATCGGCGCGATAGGCGGCGAGAGCCTGACGCATCAGGTACAGCAGATGCTTGCCCAGGCGACCATCCGGAGAGCTCTTCTCGTCCACGGGCAGCATCATGGGGTGCGGCTCGGGCACAGCATAACGGCCGTTGTGGAACACCAGGGCACTACCGGCGTCTCGATAGCTATAGCGCACCACCTCACCGACGATAATCAGGTGATCGCCACCCTCATAGACGTTCCAGGTACGGCATTCGAAATGAGCGGCGGCATCCTTCATCTTGGCGACGCCACCCACCCCTTCCCCGGTGTCGATCCCGGAGAACTTGTCCTCGCCACGGCTCGCGAAACGGTTGGAGATATCGACCTGTTCGTTGCTCAGTACATTGACCACGAAGTGGTCCGCATCCCGGTAGGCGGGCAGGCTGTATGCCCCCTTGTCGATGCTCCATAGAATCAGCGGCGGGTCCATCGACACCGCATTGAAGCTGCTCGCGGTGACACCGAAATGCTCGCCATCAGCATCCCGGGTAGTGACGACGGTGACCCCGGTGGCGAACTTGCCTAGGGCCCGGCGGAAATCTCTCGTATCGAGGCTCATCGTCCATCCTCCATTACAGTCATGTAATCGTCTTCAGCGCCCTAACTTCTCGCCGGTGGTCCCGCCGATGCCGTAGTCGCCCTTGGGAATCTCGCTAATGATCACCCGCACGTTCTTCTCGGGGGCATCGACGGATGTCATAACGGCATTCGTCACTTCGCGGATCAAGGTTTCCTTCTGGGGCTGGGTACGGCCCGACATCATGTACACATGGACAGTAGGCATTTCATGACTCCTATCAGAATATGTTAACTTGCCCCCGCTTCGGCCAGGGCCCGGTGCTAGAAATCGGTCAGCTCCCGGTATTCCTCGTAGCGTTCGCTGAAGGCCCGGTAGGACTCGAGCACGCGACGGAAGTCGTCATCCTCGGCGGCGTTCTCTGCCAGCACCTCGGTGGATGCCCCACGCAATGCCTCCAGCACCGCCTCGGGGAAACGCGCCACCTCGACCCCCGCCTGGCGGAACTCCTGTAAGGCCGACGACTGGGCCTGCATGTCCTGGGCATACATATGAATACTGAGATCGCTGCAGGCATGACGAACGGCCTGGCGCTGGCCCTCACTCAGGCCATCCCAGACGTCAGCGTTGACGATCAGCTCGTTGAGGCTTCCGGGCTGATGCCAGCCTGGGAAGTAGTAGTGGTTCGCCACTTCCTGGAAGCCGACGCTGGTATCGATGGTCGGAAAGCTGAGTTCCGCGCCGCCGATGCGCCCGGTATCGAGGCCAAGAAAGGTCTCGCCGGCAGGCAGGGAGACTGGGGATACCCCCAGCCGACTCATCGCCTCGCCACCGAGCCCACTGATGCGCACACTCATGCCATTCAGGTCATCGACACCGGTGATTTCATCGACATACCAGCCCCCTGCCTCGGAGATCATCGAGCCACAGGGAATCGGCACCACGTTGTAGGGCCGATAGAGCTCCTCCCACAGCTCGATGCCACCACCGCCATAGAGCCAGGCCAGGTATTGGGGCACATCGGGCCCGAAGGGAATGCTCTGGAACAGGGCCGCGGCGGGGAGCTGGCCGGCCCAGTAGCTGGCCGCCGACCAGCCGGCGTCCAGACTGCCGTTGCCGACATTCGCGAGGATCTCGAAAGGCGGTGAGAAAGCCCCGGCATCGTAGGGCGTGAAGCTCAGCTCTCCTCCCGTGGCGGTCTCGACATCCTCGACGAAGCGATGAATGGAGTCGTCGATCACCTCCAGACTGAAGGGAAAGGCCGACTGCAGTGTCAGGGTCTGGGCCAAGGCTCCGCTGGAGGCCAGGACGGCCCCTACGATGGCGATGGATGGGGTCAGGGTCTTGTTCATTGTCGGGCTCCTGAATGGGGGGTTCGGGGTGAATCCTTAGGCACACCGCTAGAGCAGCAGCACCGCGGGAAACAGCAGAATTATCAGCAGCACCAGCAACTGCATGGCGATAAATGGGATCACGCCGCGATAGATATCGATGGTGGCTACACGATCGCCCATGGCGCCCTTGAGGTAGAACAGCGAGACGCCGAAGGGCGGGGTAAGAAACGAGGTCTGCAGGTTGATGGCGAAGAGTACCGCGAACCACACCATCAAGGCGCCGCCTCCCAAGTCGTTGTCGAGCTCGAGCTGGGCGACGATGGGCACGAAGATCGGCATCAGGATCAGCGAGATCTCCAGCCAGTCCAGGAAGAAGCCGAGCAGGAAAACCAGCAGCAGAATCAAGAAGATAGCACTCCAGTCGCTCGCGCCCAGCAGCCCCAGGGCCGCGAGGATCAATCGGTCGCCGCCGACGCCCTTGAAGATCAGCGAGAAGCAAGTCGCGGTGATCACCAGCAGCATGATCATGGCGGTGGCGACGGCGGTTTCCCGGGCCGCCTCCCGCACCGAGACCAGGCGCGCCTTACCGGTCAACCAGGCAAACAGCAGCACCGCCACCACGCCGATACCACTTGCCTCGGTGGGTGTAGCAACTCCGGTAATGATTGCCCCCAGCACCAGGGGAATCAGCACCACAAAGGGAGAGAGCGCCAGGGCGTCCCGCCATGGGGTGGACATTCTCTCGTCCTGCCGTCGCCGGGCGAACTCGGGTTCCGGCTCCTTGCGCGCCGAATCCCAGGCACTGATCAGCGAGTAGAGGGTATAGAACAGGATCAACAGAGCGCTTGGCACCAGGGCAGCACGGAAAAGCTGTCCGACAGGCACCGAGACCAGGCTGGCCAGGACGATAAGCATCACCGAGGGGGGCATCAGGATCGCCAGCGTTCCCGAGGCCGAGATCAGCCCCGAGGAAGCACGGGCCGAGTAGCCTGCATCGAGCATCCTAGGCAATGCCAGCACTGATAGCAGCACGACCGAGGCGCCGACCACTCCGGTGGTTGCCGACAACAGCCCACCCACGAACAGCACGGTCAGCGAGAGGTGCCCCGGCAGGCGATGCAGCAGCCGCTCACTGACGCGAAAAGCATTCCGCGCCAACCCAGTGCGCTCCAACAGCAGCCCCATCAGGATGAACATGGGGATAGCGACATAGAGCCAATTGCTTAAGGCGTTGGCATAGACCCGTGTCAGCATCAGATTGACGAAGGCCATGGGTAGGTCGGAAAGCAGCAGGAACAGCGTCGAGGTGCCTCCCAGCACCAGCGCCACGGGATAGCCGGAGAGTATGCCGGCAAAGAGCAGCGCCACCATCGCCAGAGGCATCCAGAGCTCAGCCATGGAGCACCTCCCGCGGGGTACGCCCACGCAGCAGGGCTGCGATCACGATGAGCAATGCCGCCAGGATCATCACGATGCCCATGGGCAGCATCGCCTTGATTACATAGATATCGTTCAGACCGCCGTCCATCGAGCGCTCACCAGTCACGAAGGCACGCTCGACGAAGCGCCAGGCGGGCCACAGCAGGCCACCGAAAAAGGGGAGCGCGAAGCCCAGGTGACCGACCAGCTCGAGCCGGCGTTGCCCGCGCCGCGAGAGACGCCCATGCAGCACATCGACTCGCACATGTCGGTCCAGCAACAACACCGGCGCGATGGCCAGCATGATGGCCATGGAGAAGAGCAACACCTGCAGGCCCATCAGGCTATTGAAGGTAATCGCTTGCCCCACCAGCCAGTAGGAACGCTCGAAATCGAGTAGCCGGGACAGACCTAGGAGGTGCATCGCCACCCCCGCGGCAATCACGAAGGCGATCGCCAGCAGGCAGAGGCCACAGACGTCCAAGGCTCGCTCGCACCAACGCCGTTTCCACATCCCCATCTTCGTGTCCTCCCCATTCGGCTGCGCTACAGATCGATGACCAGCCGCTCGCTCTTGGCTCGCGAACAGCACACTGCCATCTGATCGTTGTCGGCCTTTTCCTCGTCGTTGAGGAAATGGTCTCGGTGGTCCGGGGTTCCCTCCAGCACATCGCAGATACAAGTGCCGCAGACTCCTTCCTCGCAGGAAACGTCCACCTTGACCCCGGCGTCCTTGAGCGCCTGAGCGATGGACATTCCCTCTTCGACCCAGACACTGACGCCGCTGGCCGCGGCCTCCACCTCGAAGGCGCCGCCACTGGTGTCGACTTCGGCATTGAAGTACTCGAAGTGCACACGCTCGTTTGGCCAGCCCGCCTCTCCGGCGGTACCGATCACCCAATCCATGAATCCCGAGGGGCCACAGACGTATAGGTGGGCGGCGTCGCCCTGAGCGGCGAGCAGCGCCTCGATATCGAGGCGCTGCTCCGCCCCCTGGTCGTCGAAGTGCAGCACCAGGGAATCGCCGAAGGTGCCCTCGAGCTCGACGAGGAAAGCCGCCTTGTCCCGGGAACGACAGCAGTAGTGAAGTTCGAAGGAACGACCGGCGACCTTGAGCGCATGCGCCATGGCGATCATCGGGGTAATGCCGATGCCCCCACCCACCAGCAGGCTGTGCTCCGCCGTGGCGGCCAGGGGAAAGTGGTTGCGCGGCTCGCTCGCCACCACCTCCACGCCCTCATGAAGGCGCTCGTGGACCGCCCGCGACCCACCGCGGGAATCGGGATCATTGAGCACTCCCAGGCGATAGCGGTCCCCCTCGGTGGGGGCATTGCTCAGTGAGTACTGACGCACCAGTCCTTCGCCAAGGTGCAGGTCGATATGTGCCCCCGCCTCGAAGGGCGGCAGGGCGGAGCCGTCGACGGTGACCAGCTCTAGCACCGCGATCTCATCGGTGTGCTCCTGGCGTCGGACGACCCTCAGGGTCAGGGTGTCTTGTGTCATGATTTGCTCCTCGCCGACGGGCGGCTAGCGCATATGGATGCCGCCGTTAATATCCCAGGCCGCCCCGGTTACGAAATCGGCCTCGTCGCCCAGCAGCCGTGCCACGGTCGTGGCCACGAAGGTCGGATTACCCAGGCGCTTGACCGGAATTGCACGATCAATGATGTCCGTCAGCTTTTCGGGGGGTACCGCGGCGCGCACCGACGGCAGATCCAGAGGCCCCGGCGCCACCGCATTGACGGTGACATTGGCCCCCGCCAACTGGCCGGCAAAGACCTTGGTCAGGGTCAGGATGGCGCCCTTGCTGGCGGCATAGTGGGCACCAGAGGCGGTGCCACCGTTCTGTCCCGCCAAGGAGGCGATATTGACAATGCGCCCGTAGCCACGACCGGCGAAGTAGTCGCCGAACACCTGACAACCGAAGAAGGTGCCGCGCTGGTTGATAGCCACCACTGCGTCGAACTCCTCCGGTGTGATCTCCATCACCGGAGTCGTCGGGGTCATGGCGGCGTTGTTGACTAAGGCGGTGGGAGCACCGAGATGCGCCTCCACTTCCGACAGGGCCGCGGTGAAATCTTCCTTGCGGGTCACATCCAGCCCCAAAGCCAGGGTCCGTCCACCCTCGGGGTCGAGTTCCCTGGCCAGGCGCTCGGCCCCTTCACGGTCACGATCGGTGATGGCTACATGGAAACCCTCCGCAAGTAGCTGGCCGGCGATGAGGCTGCCCAGTCCTTGGGCTGCCCCGGTGATCACGGCAATCGGTTGCATGGCTTCCTCCTCAGAAGATAAAGGCGACGGTATTGAGGTGATGGCCGGCGTTGAGCAGGCGCACCACCTTGGTGTGCAGGCGCAACCCCTTGGAGGTCTTGGTCAGGCGATACTCCACATTGGCGGGATAGAGCAGCGGCTTGGCCAGGCGCACCTCGCTCAGGAACATGGCGCAGCGCAAGCGGATTGCTTGGTCGTCCTCATCGAGCAGCCGAAAACGAGACATGCTGCGCACCGTGCCCTCCTGGGCCACACTGGAAACCGACTCACCGTTCTGCAGTCGCGCGACCCGCATCTCGCGCATGGCGTGGTCGTCATAGGCGAAATTGAGGGTGTTGGCGAAATCCGTCTCGTGGATATCCACCGGCACCACGTACTTACCGTCTCGCTCCCAGAGCCCAAGCCATTCGGAATAGGCTTTGTGATCGAGCAGGTCGGCCTCTTGGTTGATGAAATCGATCGCCTGCTGAAACATGTTGTCTGCCATGGTGTTTACTCCCCTGCCTCGTCGCTCATCAGTCGCTTCCACATCTGGTAAGCGGCGCGCATACCGACCTCGGAACAGACCGCACCGGCGGGGTTGCCGTCTGCGGAGGGCTGCATGCGCTCGAGGCCACGGTTGACCAAAATCCAGCCGTCGGGACCGGCCAGGGAGCCCTTTTGCACGCGTTCCCAGCCCTCGGCGTCGTCGGGGGTGCCGAAGCCCATGGGGCCCTGGAAATGCTCGTGGAGACGCATGCGCGTCTGATTGAAGGGGGCCGGGGCCCCAGCGCCACCGATGGCAACATGATGGATCTCGGTCTCATCGACGCTGACCGGCGTCAGCACCCGGAAGAAGGCCATGGAGCAGGCCACATTGGGGAAGAGATTGAGATTGAAGCCGGAACCACCCACGGCGCGCACCAGGCGACGCACCTTGGCCTCGTCATGGCCCTCGTCACGCAGTGCCACGGCCAGCTCCGCGAAACGCTCGGGGATGGGGTCGTCGAGGTTGGCTTCCAGGTCGACCAGCTCTGGGATCATCACCATGACGCTATGGCCGTTGCCCAGGTCTTCGACGAAGCCCTCGCCGTCGAGGAAGTCGAAGACCTCGGATGTCTGGTCGTCCAGCGACGAGATAAAGGACTTGTGGACAATAGGGAAGTGGTAGGCGTCAGTGGTGTTCTCCAGCTGGATCTTCCAGTTACCGGGAAAGCGGAAGCGGTGGTCACCAAGCACCTGCATCGGATAGCCGCCGGACTGCTTCATGAAGAGGTCGATCCACTTCTTGGCCCCGCCCAGGAACTCCTCCAGCGGCTCGGCATCCTCATTGAAGGTGGCGAAGATCATCCCCTGATAGGACTCGTGGCGCAGGCGTTCCAGCGGCAGCTCCTGCTTGTCGATGACGCCGTCGTATTGTTCCGGCTTGGGAATGGCACGCAGCTCGCCATCCAGGGAATAGCCCCAGCCGTGATAGGGACAGGTAAAGGCGCGGGTCTTGCCCCGCTTTCCCTCGCACACCGTGGCGCCGCGATGACGACAACGGTTGAGCAACACATGGATGTTCTTCTTGCGATCACGGCTGACGATCACCGGCTGTCGACCGACATGGGCGGTCTTGTAGGAGCCGGCCTCTGCCACCTCGCTCTCGTGGGCCACCCACACCCAGGTGCGATTGAAGATCTTGTCCAGTTCCTGCTCGAAGAGCTCGGAATTCGAGTAGAGGCTCTTGTGAACACGCCCCTCTTCCACCAGGTGGCCGGGGTCGGCGGTGACGTTTTCGATATCGATCAATTGAGTCATGGTCCTGTCCTCATCCGTTACGATGAATCATCCGCTGGCGAGTCACTCGGGAACGACCAGCTCACGGCCGATGCGTGCCTCGACGCGAGCGTATTTCCACAGCTTGTAGGTGCCGTCGCCCACTGGCGTGGTACGGAAGAAATTGCAGGCCGCCACGACGCTTTCGTAGTCCGGCACGTCGGCCATGATGTAGGCGGTCCAGGGCGCGGTGGCGGAAGGGCCAACCATGATGCGGTCGTCATCCATGATTCCCAGAATGTTGACGCCGGGCAGCTCGTCGATGCCTTGCATCATCTGGCTGAAGGCCTGCCAGACCTGCTTGCCCTCCTCGGCGGGGGCATCCATGAAATTCTGGTTGATGCCAATGCAGAACAGTACGCGATTCATAGTGGTAATCTCCGTTCGTCAGTGGGGAGGTGGCCGGTCACAGGTAGCCCGGCAAGGGGTCATGGCCGAAGAAGATGGCTCCGGCGTTCTTCCAGGTGATCTCGCCCATGAAGGCGTGTTGGGTGCAGAGTTGAGAATCGCGCAGGATTCGCGACAGGGGATGGCCGTTGTCGGCCCCGGTCATGCCGCTGATCTGGTAGACGCTACGAATCGCCTCGGCGCATTCCTGGGTCAGGTGAGTCGTGGAGAGGCGCAAAAGATTGACCTGCTCGCGGTTCGGCTCCCCCCCGGCTTCGATGGTCGCCCAAGCGGCCTCGGTGCTGTCGTAGAAGAACCCTCGTGCTGCGCGAACCCGGGCCTCGGCCTTGCCCAGGGTGATCTGGGCATACTCCCGCTCGCCCAGATTGGGGGCCCCGGTAACGGACTTGCGCCCGCCGGCCATGGCACGCACGATATCCAGCGCCTCACGCGCCAGGCCCAGGGTCGTCACTGCCAATACCTGGGCGGCGAAGGCCAGCGAGGGATACCGGAAGAAGGGCGCATCCACGGAGGGCTTAGCGCCGCGCACAAAGGTCCAGGCCTCCGGTACATAGGCTTCCTCGACCACCAGGTCATGGCTACCGGTGGCCACCATGCCCAGCATGTTCCAGGTAGGGTCGATCGCCACCTCGTCACGAGGCAGCACCGCCATGCGCGGCAAGGCTCCCTCCTCCTCGGGCAGGATGCCCACCCCGCACAGGGAGGCGCCCATGCAGCCACTGGCGAACTTCCAACGCCCCTTGATGCGGAAGCCGCGATCGACCCGCTCGGCGGGCTGGGGCGGGAAGATGCCACCGGCGAAGACCACATCGGGAGAGTCCCGCCACACCTCCTGCAGCGTTTCCTCGGGCAACGCGGCCAGGTAGGCGGGGTTCATGCCGAAGCTGGCCACCCAGCCGGCAGAGCCATCCGCCGCCGAGATCGCCTCAACCATCTTCAGGAACTCGGCGGGAGACCTTTCATCACCGCCGTAACCGCCCGGAACCATGGCGCGATAGACACCGATGGCCTGGAATTCCTCGATGATGTCCTGAGGGATATGTCGCTGGGCTTCGAACTCCTCGCGACGCTGGCGGATCTTGTCGAGCAGGGCATCGAAACGGGCTTCGCCGCCCCACTGGGATTTGTCGACAGTGCTATGCATGAGCATTCTCCTGTTGTTTTATGCGGTGGCGTTCGCCCGTGAGGCGACGGCCAGGTGAAGAGCGGCTCGACAGAGGCCGGCATCACCACCACGCCGCCCCACCAGCTGCAGCGCCATCGGGTATCCCTCTCGAGACGCCAGGGGCAGGGTCAGTGCCGGGTGTCCAGAGAGGTTGAAGGGGCGCAGCAGCGCGGAAATCGTCAGATCCTGCTGCCCCGCCTGAGCGGCTTCACGGGTCAAGGGCGCATGCGGTAGGGTCGGCAGCGCGAGGAGGTCATAAGCCTCGAACAGCCGATCCACCTCGGCGGCAAAGGCGTGACGCACCCCCTCGGCCTCGCGCACCTCGGCATCGGTGGTTTCTCCCGCCAATCGCAAACGCCTGGCCACATCGGCACCGATACGGCCTCCCTCCAGCCAGGTTGAGCATGCATCGAAGGTCTCTCGATTGATCACCGCCATGGCCGCGTTATAGGCCTCATCCAGCAGCGCCAGTGCGGCCGGCGCCATGGGCAGCCCCGAGGCCTCGAGCCCCTCGTCCACGGCGTCCTGAATGGCGTCATCGGCCTCGACGTCGAGCCGCGCCACCCGGGGCGGTCCCTGCGTCGCTGGCATGGCGAAACCGGAATCCACCGCAGCCATGAAGGCGATCAACTCTTCCAGATCCGCAGCGATGGGCCCCACGCAATCGAGACTGCTGATCGCCGGCATCACGCCGCGACGATCGAGACGTCCGAAGGTCGGCTTGAGGCCATAGAGGCCGCAGCAAGCTGCCGGCAGCCGGACCGAACCACCGGTATCGGTGCCGATACCAATGTCGGCTAGCCCGGCAGCCACTGCCGTTGCAGACCCGCTGGAAGAACCTCCGGGGATCAGCGCCGGGAATCGCGGGTTCTCGGGCGTACCGGTCCAGGCGTTGAGGCCGGTCATGCCGAAGGCCAGTTCATGCAGGTTCGCCTTACCGACGATGCGGTAACCCGCCGCCAGGATTCGCGCGACGATCTCCGCGTGACGCCCGGCAGGAGCCGCCTCCGCCAGGGCCGCCGATCCGGCCCGAGTCGGGTGACCGGCGATATCGATGGTGTCCTTGACCACCACCCGCTTGGGGCCTCGCCCCAGGGCGAGGTTTTCGATCACAGAGGTCATGCCAAAGCCTTTATGTATTTTTCACATGAAATTTATAATAAATATCTCAAGACATCTTTATTGATGTCCCGGCACTCTCCATCCCTAGAGCACGAAAAGGATCAGCTCGGGAATCGCCAACAACAGCAAGATGCAGACCAAGTAGGGCAGCATAAAGTAGCCCACTCCACGGAAGACCTCACCGATACTGAGCTCCGTATCGAGACTCTTGACGATAAAGGCGTTGACACCCACCGGCGGCGTAATTGCCCCCATACTCGTGACAATACAGACCAGAATACCGAACCAGATAGGGTCATAGCCCAGCGCCAACGCCACCGGAAAGAAGATCGGAATCGAGATGATCAAGAAGCCCATGGCATCCATCAGGGCTCCACCAATCACGTAGATCATCAGCACACAAGCCATGATCAGAACTGCCGGGAGGGGCAGAGACGCGGCCCACTCTCCGACCAGAAAGGGCAGGCGCGTCACCGTAAGGAAACGCCCGAAGACCACGGCGCCGGCCACCAACATCAGGATCATCGCCGACGACTTGAGGGCATTAGCCAAGGCCTCCTGCAGCACTTCCAAGGACAGTCGCCCCTGGAGGGCAACGATGGCCAGCGCGCCCACACAGCCCACGGCAGCTGCCTCGGTGGAGGTAAACCAGCCGGCGAAGAGCCCCCCCAATACTAGGGCGAAAAGCGCCGCGATCTCCAGCACCCCCTTGAGCGATGCCAGCCGCACGGACCAGGTGGCGCGTTCCCCGGCGGGGGCCATGGACGGATTCTTACGACAGAGCCATACGATGGTCATCACGAACAGCGTAACCAAGAGCAACCCGGGCACGATGCTGGCAATAAACAGGTCACGAATCGCCAGCTCCGCCTGCAGGGCGATCACGATCAATACTGAGCTGGGAGGAATGATCACCCCCAGAGTGCCACCGGTGGCGACGCTTCCCGCGCTGAGTGCCCGGTGATAGCCGAACTTCTTCATCTCCGGCAGGGCTATGGTTCCGACAGTGGCCGCCGTGGCGGTATTGGAGCCACTGACCGCCGCGAAGCCTGCACTGCTAAGGATCGTCGTGGTCGCCATGGAGCCGCGTCGATGACCGATCCAGGCATAGGCAGAGGCGAAGATCTTTTCTGTAATTCCCGAGCGAAAGAGCAGCTCGCCCATGAAAATAAACAGCGGTATCACGCTCAGCGAGTAGGCCGAAAGCTGCTCCCAGATTCCCGAGCTGACGATGTTGTAGGCGGCCATCGGACTGGTCATCTGCAGCATCCCGAAGAAACCGACAATAAACATGGCGAAACTGATCGGCATCTTGAGCAGGATCAGCAGGAAAAGGGCCATGATGCCGACCACCGCTATCAGGGTCATGCTCATTTCATCACCACTCGTTTCAAACTATCGAAGACATCCATCAGCAGAGCCAGGCAGAAGGCGGAGAAGCCGAGGGCTACCAGATAGATCATCGGATAGAGGAGTAACCGCAGCGTCTGGGAGGTCATGCCACGCTGCATGGCCCCATAGCCGTACTCCCAGAGCTTGATGGCCACCATGCTGAAGAACAGCAGACTCACCGATGCCACCAGGGCCTGGAGCACCGCCTGGAACCGAACGGGAAACCGCGCCACCAGGATGTCCAGCTCCACATGGGCCTTGTTCAGCTGGGCATGGGCAAGGGAAAACGCGACCACCACCGCGGTCAGCCAGCCGACGACCTCGGTCGTACCGCCGAAGGACGACGTTACCTGGCGCATGACGATATTGATGGCGACCAGGGCAACGATGGCTAACAGGGCCAGGCCGGCCCCAAGCAGCAAGACGCGACTGATCAGTAGATTACATCGATACATAGGACGAATGCCTCGCAGGGTCGGTCACTTCCGGCAGCGACGTGCTCGCCGCCGGTCCCGTGCTCCTCGCACCTCAGGGCTGACGATACTTCTCGACCAGCTCCTGCATGCGCGAGTGGAACGCCACGGCGGGCAGGCCCATCTCGGCCACCTTCGTCAGGCGCGCCTCGTTGATGGGTTCCAGGCGTTCAGACCAACGCTCCGCCTCCTCGTCACTCAGCGCGAGGGTCTCGACGCCGTGACTCTCGGCGGCCCAGGCCAGCGACTCTTCGATATGACTATCCAGATAATCACCGGCGAAGTGCGCCATCTCGCCTCCCAGCTCGTCGATCACCTGTCGTACATCCTCGGGAAGAGACTCCCAGCGCTGACGACTCATGACAGCGACCATGACAACGTTGGTCAGTGGATAGTCGGTGACATACTGAACACTGCGTGCATATTGCAGGTCCATCAGAGTCTCGCGAGAACCGACATATCCATTTACCACTCCAGCCTGGAGGGCCTCACCGGTCTCGGCTTGAGATAACCCCACGGGGACACCACCCAGTGCCTCCATCACTTCGGTACTGTCACCGGGAACACGGATCTCCTGACCCTGGAGGTCGTCCAGAGAGGTCACGGGATTTCGGGTATGGAGATAGCCCGGCTCGGACGTAAAGGCGGTAATGACCTTGAAGTCCTCGAGGCCCAGCTGGTCGGCGGGGAACTCCTGTGTCAGGTCGTACACCACCTGGCTTGCGACCGTGGAATCAACATCGATCCCCGTCAGATTGCCGGCCAGATTGAGCAAGGGGAAACGTGCCGGCTCATAAGAAGTCGCGGAGAGGCCAATGTCGGCGACACCGCTCAGCACGCCGTCATACATGTTACCAGCGGACAGCAGAGTGCCACCCGGGAAAGTATTTACCGAAACGCGGCCGTCGGTGCGACGCTCCAGCTCCTCGGCCCAGTGCTCCATCTGCACAGCGGGAAAGGTCTGGGCGGGAGCGAAAAAGGCATAGTTGAGGGTGATCTCACTAGCGGCGGCACTGCCAGCGAAGAGCGAGCCAGCCATCAGCCCACTCAGGCAAGCGGCGCCTGTCAGGCGCCTGGAGATCGTGGTCACGGTCTGCTGCGTTGTCATGGGTTCCACCTCTCGTTTGTTGTTGTGTCGGATGCTTTGGCATCACATACACTCAATATCACATGAAATTTCAAACAAAACCACACGGATTCGATCGATTTTGCCTTAAGTCTAATCCCGAGTTCCTTAAGCGATAAGGAGGCCAATAAATAAAATTTTCTTTAATTACAGAATATTAAGGTAGAGCCCGTCATCCTGCTGCCAACCATCTGGCACCACTATCGCCCCTAGCGGGCCCCGAAGCGCTCGGGTAGTGCAGGCATAAAACCCGACGGCACCACCAATACCTGATAGTCACCGCTAGAACCTATACATGGCCATCAGCTCGACTTGCTGGCCGCCCGGGCGCAGCGGCATGGTGAGCGCGTTGCGATCACGCCACTCGATGCCGAGGTCCAGGCCCGGCAGGTAGGTGTAGATCAGGTTGACGTTGGTCACCTGCAGGGTGTCGTCCTCCACTGCCGGCGATACCTCATCGGCGGTCACCTGCCCGTAGCGCACGTTGCCACTCAGTCGCTCGGTAAAGCGGTGGCTGATACCGGCGGAAAAGCCTGTCGTGCTGACCAGATCGCCGTTGGCGTCGACTTCTCCCTTGCGTGCGATGCTGCCCGGTGATGCCGCGCCGTTATAGCCCCAGCCGGCTTGTACGTTATTCCCCTCCCCCGTGTAGCCGCTCAAGGCGACGGAAGTGTCGCCGAAGTTCAGTTTTCCCGCCAGGGAGATCGCGGCGCCGAACTCCGAGTCATCCACACCGGTCTCGACTTCCCGGCCGGTGACGGCCAGGTTGAACGCATGCCCTGCCTGGGTTCGATGAGTATATGAGGCCACCATGTCCGGGACGTCGGCATCGCTGTAGACCGGATCCTGGAAGCTGAAACGGAAACCGCCCGTCGTATAGTGCAGGACCAGGTCGGGCCGCACGACGGCCCCGCTTCCCGCGATGGTGCCGATGCCCGTGCCATAGAAATCCAGAACCCGAACGTCGAACGGCGCCGATGCATAGAACTGTCCCGTCCATGTCTGGCCAAGCGTCAGGTTGTCGACCTTGACATAGGCATGGCGCAAGCGCATGGCGTAGCTCGTATCGCTGGTATCGGTGGCATTGTCCCAGAAGTCGCCTTCCACGAAGGCCGTGACATCATGCCCCTCGATCTCTCGGTCCACCTTGAAGTTAAGCCGAGACTGGCGGGCAGAACCATCGAAGTACCTGTCCCCACCGTCGGGGTCGGTGAAAATACCTTCCGCCTTGACATAGCCACCGACGCTGAATGTCGTTCCGTCAACCTCCGCGATCTCCAGGGCATGAACCTGGGAAGACATGGAGGCGACGGCCACGGCGAGTGCGAGCTTGTTATTGAATGTCATCGCTGCGTTGCTCCGTATTGTTGTCATGCTGAAAGGCTCGAGAGCCATCGAGCCATAAAAGGGGGCATCCCCGGGTAAAAAAATCGTTCCCTGCCGTGCTCCTGCCTCGCTCGCGAGATGGCGCCTCGACGAGGCTTCACCCCATCTTCACGACTAGCGCCACCTTGGGGCGCCCGCCGTGTAGCCGATCCCCCAGGGACCACTACTGCCTTTGAGGGAACTTGGCGACGGCCTCGGCAAACGCCGACTCCAGGTCATCCGAGGTGATCACATCGGCGATGGCGGAAGTCCGTCATGAGGCCGGTATGAGAAAAGGCGGGGATCTCGGATGTACCGCCATGGCAGTCTCATGCCAGACTCTCATGACTTTCTTATCACACGAGGTCCCTTCACCTTTTTCGTATATAGCCAAATCAGGGAGTGCGATACTTCTCCGTCAGCTCGCGCATTCTTTGAGCAAATTCTCGCGCTGGAAGCCCTTGACCCTCGACATTATCAAGTAGTGTTTCGCTGACCGGGGAAAGGCGATCATTCCAGCGCTCACGCTCTGCTTCGGAAAGTGAAACTATCTCGACGCCCTGTGTATCTTGCGCCCACTCCAAGGAGTTCTGGATATGATCGTCGAGATAACGACCAGTAAAAGCCGACATTTCTGGCGCCAGGTCATTGATCACGCGACGAACGTCGTCGGGAAGCGAATCCCATCTATCCCGTGACATCGCCGCAACAAACAATGTATTTGTCAACGGATAGTCGGTTACATACTTGGCCATCCTCGCGAACTTAAGATCCATCAGCACTTCCCGGGATGCCGCGTAGCCGTCGATGATACCGGACTGCAATGCTTCACCCGCATCCGTCTGAGACATACCGATAGCCGTTGCGCCTAAAGCCTCAAGAGCAATCGAGTTGTCACCGGATATCCGAATCTCCAGCTCCTCCAAGTCTTCCAGGTTACGTATCGGATCGAGAGTCTGGAGATAGGCCGGTTCCGAAGTGAAAGCAGCAATGACCTTTAAATCGTCGAATGCCGGCATATGCTCTTCGAACTCTTGAATCAACTGAAAGGTCATTTGGCTTGCGACTTCAGAGTTTACCTCCTGGCCAGGCAGAGTGCCGGCCAGATTGAGCAGAGGAAATCGCCCAGGCTCGTAGGAAGTGGCCGACAGACCAATGTCCGCCACGCCACTCAATACGCCGTCGTACATATTATTGGCCGTCAGCAAGGTTCCCCCTGGAAAAAGATTCACCGAGACGAGGCCGTCAGTTCGATCCTCCACCTCCTCGGCCCAGTGCTTCATCTGCACAGCTGGAAAACTCTGTGCGGGGGCGAAGAAGGCGTAATTCAGAACAACACTTTCTTGAGCCTGAACGACCCCTTGGCCTGTCAACAGAGCACCTAATCCCATGAATGAGGCGAACAGCCTGGCCCGATTATTTGTCGCTTGTATAATTGTTTTCATCGCAAGTTCCTCGTTGTTTCATCAACCGCCCGGAGTAGCGACCACGGGTAGCAACTGAGTCAGACGAAGGCGCTCGAGAAAGTCATCTGAGCGATAACGACGCCGTTCAGCAAGATCGACGCCGGCGTAGTCAAAGAAACCACGACCGTCGCGGAATCCACGACGCTCCTCGAGCATATTGGCATGAATTACTTCAGGCGCCCGGAAGCGTTCATCGAGGGCGTCACTAAGATAGTTAGAAGCATAATAGAGGATATCTCCGCCACCCCAATCAATGAACTCCAGCACACCCAGCACCGAGTAGCGAAGCCCAAACCCAGTGCGAATGGCAGTATCGATATCATTGGCACTGGCCACTCCCTCCTCCACCATTCTCGCGGCCTCATTCATAATCAGCACTTGAAGACGCGGCACGATATAGCCCGGCGAGGCGTTGCATAGCACTGGAACCTTGCCTATGGCCTTGAGGCTCTCGAATAGGGAGTCAATGGCCACCTTTCCAGTGATGGCTCCCTTACTCACCTCCACCAACGGCATCAGATGAGCCGGGTTGAGCCAATGAGCATTCATAAAGCGCTCGGGGCGGCTAACCATCTCGGCCAACTCGGTGACCAGGAAGGTCGAGGTCGTAGAGGCGATCACCGTATCGTCGCTGAAATGTCGACTGGCCCACCCGAGAGCTTCCGACTTGATTTCCTTGACTTCGGGAAGCGCCTCGAAAGCGAGTTTGATATCATCCCACACCAGGTCTTTCTGGTTGTGCCTGACCAGGCTAAGTCGCGACATGATGATATCTATATCGCCCGAACCGACGATCCTTCTATCCTCGAGATAAGCCAACTCTTCACGCAGCCTATCGACGATGGCAGCGTAATAGACTTCGCGCGCATCGGAGTCTCGCTTCTTGAAGTCGACCATCACCACATCCCGACCTGCCAGCATGTATGCAAGCGCGATACCCTCCCCCATGCGTCCAGAACCCAGTACAGAAATTCGCTCGGTCATAACCGCTCTCCTCGGTCAGAAACTTTCATGCACGGGAGCCTTGACCCAGCAACTTCTGCATCGCTTCTTGGGATAGGTCCGCCAACCCCAGCGCCTCCAGGGTACGACCCTCGGCGTAGAGGTCTCGACCGGTGATCGCCGAGGCCAGGTTCAGCAGCCCTTCCGCGACCGGCGTGGCTTGCCCTGCCCAACGACCGACAGAGACGATGAAAGAGAGACCCAAGCGGGTGTCCTCCAGCATGTACCGGTGACTCTGAAGGTCGATGTTTTCACGCCAATCGCCGCTATCGGTGAGCTTGCCGTGGGCACCTCGACCGTACATCCATTCTTCACCATCACTGGCATAATGGTTAGCAAGCGGGAAGTGAGAAGGGCCATACCCCAGTGCTTCGCGCACAGCGATACGTTCACCGTCCAGCCTGGAAGTGACGCTACGGATCGAGGACTGAGTACCTTCGTTGTGAATGTCCCAAGCGTCGAAATGCTGCAGAGGGCCGGCGTTCATCATGATCAGCGGTGGATGAATAACGGGACCCGCATTCATTAGCGCACCACTCAAAGCATCCTCGATGGGCTCGACGCTGGGATAGGCCTTGCCAAGAAGGCTAAAGGCGTGGTCCGACAACGCGCTGGGAAATACTCCAGTCGGTAGTCGTGTAGCGTAGACGCTGATAACGACGCGATTCGGCCCGTGCTTGCGCGCCAGGTAGGGCAGTGTGCCTGTTTCGCAGAACGCCACACGACTCTGATTGCCGGAATCGCGCATGGCCTGGTAGAACAGATAGCTACCGAAGGTCCCCGGTGGCAAAAACACCACCTGGTCGTCCTTGAATAGCGGGGCCATCTGTTTTGCCAGGCTCTCGTGAGTGGTCGAAGGTAGCGGCATGACCAACAACTGAGCATGTTCCACTGCGGCTGCCAAATCATCTGTCAGGGTCAGCTCTCCCCGTCCCCCGCCGACGGGAATACGTCGCTCGCCTTTGACGTCTTTGACGTCTATGCCTCCCAGCTCTTTCAGTTCCCTCAACGCCTCACCATCTCGCCGCCACAGCACGACATCGAAGCCTTTCTCGACCATCTCCACTGCCGCGGCATAACAGCCATGACCACCACCAATTACACTCACCTTCATCATTTCTCTTGTCCTTTTTCGTTTCTCATGTTTCACAAATGCACAGCGTTGTCTTATTTTTTTAAAACGCGGCACCACCTAGAGTCCCTGCTCCCACCAAAGCCCTCTAATTAAATCTTCACCAACTATCATCCCAAGCAAAGATAATGGTTCTGGTATTTACGGTTCCTACCAGCTGCCAGGCTTTACCCCGAACTCTTGCTCCATCTTGAAGGCACACATGGTGCTCTGCGGCAATATCGTTAAAAACTGCCAAGTCATCAGATTCCCGCTTATCGATAGCTTGGTCATGTCGGGGCTCCTCATGATTGTCTTGTATCGGGCATCGATACCTAAAAAGAAAATATCACATGAAATTTCAACCAAATTGATCAGTAATAGTTAGCCCGTGCCTCAAGACTAGGCTGATGCTATCAATAGAAGGCACTCCATATGCCAACTCACTTAAATTCCTTATATGACAGCTAATTATATATATTCTTTTTTACTCTCCGGACGCCCCCCGGCACTTTTTGCGTGCCAGGCAGACTTCCTTGCACACGGGCAGTGCATAACTCAGACCTTGGCGGAACCCGCCTGCTGGCTGGCCTGGTCCTGCTCGTCTTCCTTGGCCCGCGGGCGCTTGTGGCGATGCTGCAGTTCACGGTCCGCAGTCGCCGACAGTTCGACGTCGAACACCACCTCGGTGAAGGGGCCTTCGAAGCCGCGTGCTTCGATCGTTGCCGCATCCTCGACTCGCTGCCCGGCGACCACCAGCTCCTCGCGAGTGGCGAAGGCGAAGTCGTCGAAGGTGTAGGGGTCGCCCGCCAGGTTGATCTGGGTCGTCAGGTGCTGGTGCCCCGGCGCCGAGACAAAGTAGTGGATGTGCGCCGGGCGCTGGCCGTGGCGGCCCAGGGCCTTGAGCACCTGGTCGGTGGGCGCGCCTTCCGGCACGCCATAGCCGGAGGGAACGATGCTGCGCACCGCGTAGCGACCCTCGGCGTCGGTGATGATCGAGCGGCGCAGGTTGTACTCGGCCTGCGACGGGTCGAAGAAGGAGTAGCCGCCCTTGGAGTCGGCGTGCCAGATCTCGACCTTGGCCCCGGCCACCGGCTGGCCGTCGGTGTCGCGCACCTGGCCGGTCAACCACATCGCCTCGCCGTCGCTATCGGTGCCGTCGTCCATGCGCCCGCTGCCCTGCAGCTCCGGGGCGCCGGCCACGTACAGCGGGCCCTCGATGGTGCGCGGCGTGCCACCGGTGCGGCCGGCCTCGGCGTCGGCCGCGTCCATGCGCATGTCCAGGTAGTGGTCGAAGCCGAGCCCCGGGGCCAGCAGGCCGAACTGGGTGCCCTGGCCGAGCGCGTTGAGCACGCTGACGCTGCTCCAGAACTCCTCGGGGCTGACGTCGAAATCGTCGATCAGCCGATACAGGTCGGAGAGCAGGCGATGCAGGATCTGCTTGGCGCGCTCGTTGCCGCCGTCCTGCTCGAAGCCGCTGACGGCCTTGAGAAAGTCCTGAACCTCGGGGGTATCGAAAATCTTCACGGTCATGCTGGCGTCCTCATGGTTGTTATAGCGAGTCATCGATGAACGGCGTATCAGCTGTCGTCGTCACGGATCGACGAGGGATGGCGGCACAGCGGCTTGACGGCGATCTCCATGTAGGGGAACAGCGGCAGGTGGGAGACCAGCTCCTGCAGCTCGGCGTTGTCCTCGACGTCGAAGATGCTGACGTTCGAATAGCTGCCGGCCACCCGCCACAGGTGGCGCCACTTGCCGGCGCGCTGCAGCTCCTGGGAGTAAGCCTTCTCGGTCGCCTTGATCTCGGCGGCCTGCTCGGCGGGCATCTCCGGCGGCAGTTTCACGGTCATTTCCACCTGGAAGAGCATGGGAATCTCCTTGGCTGGGCTGGGCGCGGCTCAGTCGCGGCGCCGGTAATGGTCGAGCTTGTCCTCGTCGAGGCTGATGCCGAGGCCGGGACCGGCCGGCAGGTCGACGCCGAAGTCGTGGTAACGCAGCGGCTCGGCGACGATGTCGTCCTTGAGCAGCAGCGGGCCGAACATCTCGGTGCCCCAGGTCATCTCGGGCAGGGTCGCCCAGGCGTGCAGCGAGGCCGCGGTGCCGATGGTGCCCTCGAGCATGGTGCCGCCGTACAGGCCGACGCCGGCGGCCCGAGCCACATGGGCCAGTTCCAGCACGCTGCGCGGTCCGCCGGCCTTGGCGATCTTCAAGGCGAAGGCATCGCCGAAGCCGCCGGCGGCCAGGGTGAAGCCGTCGCGGGCGTCGTGGACCGCCTCGTCGGCCAGCATCGGCACCACGAAGCGCTGGGCAAGCCGGGTCAGGCCGGCGAACTCCCGGGCCGGGATCGGCTGCTCGATGAGATCGATGCCGGCGGCCTCCAGGGCGTCGATGCCGCGGGCCGCGGTGGCCTCGTCCCAGGCCTGGTTGACGTCGACGCGCACGCTTGCCCGATCGCCCAGCGCTGCCTTGATCGCCGCGACATGGCGCACGTCCTGGTCCAACGGGTTGGCGCCGATCTTGAGCTTGAAGTCGCAGTGGCGGCGTTCCTCGAGGCGCTGGAAGGCCTCGTCGATATCCTTCCGGGTGTCGCCGCTGGCCAGGGTCCACAGCACCGGCAGATGCGTGTGGCGAGCGCCGCCCAGCAGCTCGGCCACCGACAGGCCGCGGCGCTTGCCCTCGGCGTCGAGCAGCGCGGTCTCGAGCCCCGACTTGGCGAAGCTGTTACCGCGGGCATGGCGATCCAGGCACGCTCGCAGGGCGTTGAGGTTGTGCGACGGCTGGCCGATCAGCAGCGGCGCCAGGTAGGTGTCGATGGTCTGCTTGATGCCCTCGGGGCTCTCCGGGCCGTAAGACAGGCCTCCGATGGTCGTGGCCTCGCCCAGCCCCTCGGTGCCGTCGGACAGGCGCAGACGGATGATGACCATCGTCTGGCAGGCCATGGTGGCCATGGAAAGCTTGTGGGGGCGGATGGTCGGCAGATCGACCAGCAGCGTCTCTATGGACTCGATCACAGATGACATGAGTGTCCCGATACCAGTAACTATACTTTTCAAGTATTCTCGTCATACCCGTGTCTCCCGACCAATATCCATTCGGGCAGGCTCCATGCCCCAGGAGGTATGATGGAACTTAGTCAACTGAGGGTATTTCTCGTCATCGCCGAAGAGCTCAACCTGACGCGAGCGGCCGCCAAGCTACATATGACACAGCCGCCTTTATCAAGAAGAATCAAGACAATAGAGGAGGAGCTCGGCACTCAGCTGTTCTTTCGAAGCCCCAGGGGACTATCCCTGACGGCGACCGGAGAATTCTTGCATGAGCAGGCAAAGCAGATTCTGAGCAAGGTAGAGACAAGCATGGCGACCATTCGCCAGATGGAGCGCGGCCAGGCGCCAATCTTCGGCATCGGCTTCGTGCCCTCGGTGTTCTACGGGCAGTTACCGTTACTCGTTCGCAGCCTGCGACAAAAGGATGAGGTCGAGCTTGCCCTTAGAGAGTTGACCACGGTGGAGCAGGTCCAAGCCCTCAAAGCCGGTCGCATCGATCTGGGCTTCGGACGCCTGAAGATCGATGACCCTGAGATCGAGCAGAAGGTGTTATTCGACGAACCATTGATCGCCGCCCTGCCGGCCGATCACCCTCTGAGGGACAGACAACCGACGTTGGCCGAGCTGGCCGAGTACCCCTTGATCCTGTTTCCCGCCACGCCACGCCCCAGCCTGGCCGATATGGTGCAGGGTCAGTTCCGGCGTCGCGGCATCGCCATTCGCGTGGTGCAGGAAACCAACGAACTACAGACCGCCCTCGGACTGGTGGCCTCGGGCCTAGGCATCACCCTGGTGCCAGAACAGGTCAGTTGTGTTCATCGACCGGGTATCGTTTTCACCCCCCTGGCCGACGAGACCATCACTTCTCCCGTGATCTACAGCCGGCGTAAAGGGGAACCGCTATCTCCTGTCATGCGCCAAGTCGATGCGCTGCTGAGCGAAGAGGGATAACCGACTTCTGGCAGACGCCTCGAGGGCGACTACGAGGTCAAGGACCGCGACGGCGGGGGCTAATCGGCCCGCCGCTCGCCGCTGACTTCGCCTTCCCGGCCGGCGAGCTCGCCGCGCAGCGCTCCGACTTCTTCGCGCAGGGCGCGCACCTCGCCGTGAAGCTCGCGAATCAGATCGCGATTGGCCCGGTGCAACCGCGCCTGCTCGTCCTCCTGGTCGTCGACGAACAGCGAGCCCACGTAGGCGGCGAAGCTGCCGAACAGTCCCACCCCGGCGATCATCAGCGCCACGGCCACCATGCGTCCCAGGGTGGTCACCGGGAAGTAGTCGCCGTAGCCGACCGTGGTCACGGTCACGAAGGCCCACCATAGCGCTTCCTCTGCGGTGTCGATGGAGCTCTCGGGATTGGGCCCCTCCACCAGCAGGATGGTCATCGAGCCGAAGGCCACCAGCAGCAGGGTCGCGGTGGCGGCCGAGGCGAAGATGCCCTCGGCGCGATTGCGAAACAGCAGCCGCCAGATCATGTGCAACGACTTGATCGCCCGCAGCAGCCGAATCACCTGCACCACCCGCACCAGGCGGCCAGCGAACAGCAGGCCCGCGGGAATGCTCGCCACCAGGTCGATCCACCCCCAGCGCATGAAGCGCCACTTGTTCGGCGCGGCACGCAAGCGGATGCAGAAATCCGCGAAGAAGAACAGGCAGGCCACCAGATCGAGGTAGTGCAGCAGCCGCGACATCTCCGGCGGCAAGGCGAAGAGCACGTCCACGGCCAGCGCACCGAGGACGTAGAAGGACAGCACGAGGATCAGCAGCTGGAAGGGGGTGAGACGATCGTTCATGGCATAGAGATCGGATTCGATGGTACGAAATGCCGAACCTTACGCTCCCGGCGCCCGCTTGTCGCCTCTCCCCCTTCACGACGGGCCTTCACGACGGGACATCAACCGCAGGCCGGCGCCTGGGCCTGGCGGCCTAGCGCGCGTGCCTCGTCGAGGTGTCCTTCCAGCAGTGCGATGCGCGAGTCGTGGGCGGGGTGGGTGGAGAGAAACTCCGGCGGCTGGCCGCCCCCCGCCGCGGCCATGTTGCGCCACAGCGCGACGCTTTCCCCAGGCTCGAAGCCCGCCGCCGCCATGATTTCCAGCCCCATCAGGTCGGCTTCCTCTTCATGGGTGCGGCTGAACGGCAGGCTGATGCCCAACCGGGCGCCGATGCCCAGCGCCCGCATCAGCGGCTCCCCGGCCAGCTCGCCTTCGCTGACCAGCCCCACCACCAGCAGCGCGGCCTTGATGCCCAGCTGCTGGGTCAGCCGCTCGTTGCCGTGGTCGGCCAGCACGTGGGCGACCTCGTGACCGATCACCGCCGCCAATTGGTCAGGCGACTCGGCCACCCGCAGCAGGCCGCTATGCACGCCGATGCGCCCGCCGGGCAAGGCGAAGGCGTTGGGCGCGGCATCGTCGAACACCACCACCTCCCAGGCCTCGGGCATCTCGACCTCGGGATAGTGGCGCCGCGCGGCCTCCACCACCGCGTCGGCCACACACTGCACCCGCCGGTCGATGGCCGAATCTTGCACGGTGGGCCGGCGCTCGCGCAGCTGGGCGAAGCTCCGCTCGCCCAGCTGCGCCATCAGGGTGTCGGGCACCAGCGCCAGCTGCGAGCGCCCGGAAGGGGTTTCCTCGCAGCCGGCCAGCAACAGCACCAGCAGGATCCACGTCAGTACACGTTTCACGATCGTTCGTCTCTCGGCTCGGCGGGGTCAGGCCTGAGAGGATGCCATGCTCCGCTGCAGACGATCGAGCACCCGCATGCTCGGCAGGCAGCTGGAAAAGGAGGCCTCGGGCGCGCGGCCCTCGCGGATGGCGGCGACGAACTCGCGGTCCTGGTCGAGGAAGCCACTGCCGCTCAACGGAACCGACTCGCCCCGATGATCCTCGAGCTCATCGCGGAAGGCCAGGAAGGTATCTTCCTCGCCGATGTAGCGATAGAAGCCGCCGAACGGGCCGCGGTTGTTGAACGACAGCGCCAGGGTCGCCAGTACCCCGCGGCGCGAGCGCAGCCCGATGCTCATGTCCATGGGAATGCCGAGCTCGGGATGGTCCGGCCCCCGGCTGCCCCAGGCCTCGGGCTCGGGATCGTCGAGCAGCCAGGCAAAGAGGTCGACGCTGTGGCAGGCGTGGTGCCACAGCAGGTTGTCCACCCAGCGGCGCGGCTGCCCCTGCATGTTGAGGTTCTCGCGACGGAAGAAATAGGTCTCCGAGACGAGGTGCTGGAGATGAAACTCGCCGGCGGCCAGGCGCCGCTTGAGCTCGCGGTGCGGCGGATTGAAGCGCCGCGTATGGGCTACCATGCAGACCCTGTCCGAGGCCTCGGCCCGGGCGACGATCCGCTCGGCATCGGCGAGGCTCAGGGCCATGGGAATCTCGCACAGCAGATGCTTGCCAGCGGCGATGACCCGCTCTGCCTGATCGGCATGCCGGGGACTCGGCGTGGCCAGGATCACCGCGTCGAGGTCATCACGGGTCAGCGCCGTGTCCATGTCGAGCACCACCTCGGGGATCTGCCACTCCGCGGCGAAGGTGCGGGCATCGGCCTCGTCGCCACCCACCAGACAGGCCACCTCCACGCCGGGGATCTCGCCGAGGACCCGCATATGGACGCCGGCAATGCCCCCCTCGCCGGCCAGCAACAGACGCAGCGGTTGCTCGCTCATGGTGTTCTCCCTGCTTGAACGTCGAGCGCATGATTCCAGAGACGGCCCTGCGCAGAAAGCCCACAGCTCGTAGCCCTTTGCCTTTAACCCGCAGCCCGAAGCCCGAAGCCCGAAGCCCGCAGCCCGCAGCCCGCAGCCCGCAGCCCGCAGCCCGCAGCCCGTAGCCCGCAGCCCGCAGCCCGCAGCCGAGGCTATTCCAGAGGCTCGTAGGGCAGTCCCACGTAGTTCTCGGCAATGGTGGTGAGCCCCGCCTCGGAGCCGGTGACATAGTCGAGCTCGGCCTGCTGCATGCGGGTGCCGAAATCCTCCTCCTCGGAGAACTTGTGCAGCATCGAGGTCATCCACCAGGAGAAACGCTCGGCCTTCCAGATGCGCTTGAGGCAGGTCTCGGAATAGCGCGGGATCAGGTCGGTGCGCCCTTCCCGGTAGACCTTGACCAGCAACCGATAGAGGGTATTCACGTCGCTGGCCGCCAGGTTGAGTCCCTTGGCCCCGGTGGGCGGCACGATATGGGCGGCATCGCCCACCAGGAAGAGCCGGCCGTATTGCATGGGCTCGACCACGAAACTGCGCAGCGGCGCGATGCTCTTCTCCAGCGACGGACCGGTGACCAGCTGGGCCGCGGTCTCCTCGGGCAAACGGCGCTTGAGCTCCTCCCAGAAACGCTCGTCCGACCAGTCCTCGGCCTTCTCGTCCAGCGGCACCTGAATGTAGTAGCGGCTGCGGGTCTCGGAGCGCATGCTGCACAGCGCGAAGCCGCGCTCGTGGCGCGCATAGATCAGCTCGTCGGCCACCGGCGGGGTGTCGGACAGCATACCCAGCCAGCCGAACGGGTAGACCCGCTCGAACTCCTTGATGCGGTGTTCGGGAATCGAGCGCCGCGACACGCCATGGAAGCCATCGCAGCCCGCCACGTAGTCGCAGTCCAGGCGATGCGTCTCGCCGTCCTTCTCGAAGGTGACGTAGGGCGTGGCATCGGGGCTGTCACCCTCGAGATCGTGGGGCTGGACGTTGTCGGCCTCGTAGATCGTCGTGCCGCCGCTGGCCTCACGGGCCTCCATCAGGTCGCGCGTCACCTCGGTCTGACCGTAGACCATCACCCGCTTGCCGCCGGTCAGCCCGGCGAGGTCGATGCGCACTCGGCGATTGTCGAAGGCCAGCTCGACACCGTCGTGGGGCAGGCCCTCGGCATCCATGCGCTCGTCCACGCCGGCCTCGCGCAGCAGGTCGACCATGCCCTGCTCCAGCACGCCGGCACGGATGCGGCTCAGCACGTATTCGCCGCTCTTGCGCTCGAGGATGACATTGTCGATACCCTGACGGCTCAGCAGCTGGCCCAGCAGCAGCCCCGAGGGTCCGGCGCCGATGATCGCGACCTGTGTTTTCATGGCGTGCTCCGTGATGATGCGTTCGCAGTTGATGAGTTGTATTTTTCACTGAAACCACGGCCTGGATAAGGCAATATCCGCATCACGCCTTGGACATTTCCGGCATTAACCACCTACCTTAGTCGTAGTATCCCCATCTTCAGGAACCGCCATGGCCGACTCCCTCGTGCCCGTCTTCCAGCTCTACGGCGAGACCCGACAGTGGCCGACGCCCGACCTGCTGCACTGCGAATCGATCCCCGAGCGCAGCCGCCGCCACGACTGGCGCATTCGCCCCCACCGCCATGCCGACCTCTACCACCTGCTGCATCTCTCGGCGGGCGGCGTGAACCTGGAGCTTGAGGGCAGCGAGCGGACCTTCGATGCCCCGCTGCTGATCGTGGTACCGGCCATGAGCATCCATGGTTTTCATTTCTCGCCGGACACCCAGGGCCATATCGTCACCCTGTCGCGGCCGCTGGCCGAAGGACTGCAGCAGCGCCTGGCCGGCCAGGCCGGCGTGCTGGCACGGCCCGAGGCGCATCCGCTGAACTCGCCGCGTCAGCGGGCACGTATCGCCACCCTGATCGACCAGATCGACGACGAGTATCGGCACCCGGCGCTGGGCCGTAGCCACCTGCTGGAGGCCCTGGTGGAGGCACTGACCGTCGAGGTGGCACGGCTGGCAGAGCCGTTGCCCGGCGCCGCCGCGCGCTCGCGCCCTCGTCAGCGCGGCGAGGCAAGGGAACACCTTCAGGCCTACCAGGCATTGATCGAAGAGCACTACGCCGAGCAGCCCGGTATCGAGTGGTTCGCCGAACGACTGGGCATGAGCAGCGCCCATCTCAACCTGCTGTGCCGACGCCTCGCCGGTCGCAGCGCACTGCAACTGCTCCATGAACGCCTGCTGCTCGAAGCCAAGCGTCAGCTCACCTATACCAACATGACGGTCGGCGAGGTGGCCGACGGCCTGGGCTTCTCCGAGCCCGCCTACTTCACACGCTTCTTCAAGCGCCTCACCGGCATGCCGCCTCGCGACTTCCGGCACCAGCACAAGGGCACCGAACAGCCAGAGACGCCGTGAAGCGCTTCTCTCTCGCTCTGACGATATCCACCTCCGCACATGCCCACATTCGTCGAATTGCCGTGCCAGAGTTGAATGCTAATCTCCCTGAGCGAATAACAAACATTAATTCGCATAACGAACCGCATTCATGAGCAATCCCCCTGCGGCCCTCCTCTCTCCACGGGAGATCCACACCATGAAAAAACGTCTCTTCTGCCTGGCCGTGCTCGGCCTCTCGGCCAGCGCCTCCGGCGTGACACTGGCCGAAACCCAGGTGGTCATGCTCGGCACCGGCACCCCCGTCCCCGATGGTGAACGCGCGGGGGCCGGCGTCGCCGTCATCCACGACGGTGAAGCCTACGTCTTCGATGTCGGGGCGGGCGTCGTCGAACGAGCGACCCAAGCGGCCGAGCGATTCGATATCGAGCCGCTGAGCCCCATCAACATCGATCACCTGTTCCTGACCCACCTGCACAGCGACCATGTGCTGGACTATCCGGAACTGCTGGCCACTTACTGGTGGCGGCGCAGCGATCAGCTGCAGGTCATCGGCCCGCCGGGCACCCACGCGATGAGCGAAGGCATCTACACCATGCTCGCCGATGACACCGAAACGCGCCTGAAGGACAAGAGCCCAGTCACCAATCCCGAGGCGGCCCATGCCGCCGTCACCGAGATCAGCGGCCCCGGCACGGTGTACGAGGCTGGCGAGATTCGGATCGACGCCTTCCCGGTGTCGCATGGCGACTGGGACGAGGCCTACGGCTACAAGGTCACGACGCCCGACAAGACCATCGTCATCTCCGGCGACACCTCGATCGACGCCGAGGTCCAGCGCCAGGCCGAGGGCGCCGATATCCTGATCCATGAGGTGATCAGCCGCAGCGGTTGGGCAGATCTCCCGGAGCAATGGCAGGCCTACCATCAGTATGCCCACACCCTGAGCGACGAGCTGGCCGGCCTGGCGAACGCCGCCCGGCCGGACCTGCTGGTGCTCTACCATGTGCTGCACTACGGCGCGCCGATCGAGTCCGCCCTCGAGGAGGTTCAGCAGCGGTACGACGGCGAGGTGGTGCTGGCCGACGACCTCGACGTCTTCCGCTGACCCCCGTCTCCGTCTGCCCGTCGCGCTGACACGACAAGGCCGGCCCGAGGGCCGGCCTTGTCCTGGCCTGTTGCCAGGCCGGGTCCGTGGGGAAGCACTCCCGGACTACATCAGGAACAGCGTCGTCAGTGCAGGGAACAGGATCAGCAGCGCCAGGCGCACGAAGTCCGAGGCGATGAACGGCGACACCCCGCGGAAGATCTCGCCCAGCCCCACGTGCGGCGCCATGGCCTTGATCACGAACACGTTCATGCCCACCGGCGGGGTGATCAGCCCCAGCTCCACGGTCAGCACCGTGACGATGCCGAACCACACCGGGTCGATGCCCAGCGACTGGATGATCGGGAACACCACCGGCACCGTGATCACCAGCATGGCGATGGAGTCCATGAACATGCCCAGCACGAAGTACATCAGCAGGATGCACAGCACGACCACGATCGGCGCCAGCTCCATGCCGTAGAGGAAGTCGCTGATCGAGAACGAGATCCGCGACACCGAGATGAAGTAGCCCAGGGTGTCGGCGCCCACCAGCATGAAGAACACCACCGTCGACAGCGCCAGGGTCTCCTGCACCGCCCGCCACAGCTCACGCCCGCGCAGGCCCTTGGCCAGGGCGTAGAGCAGGGTGGCGAAGGCCCCTACGCTGGCCCCCTCGGTGGGGGTGAAGATGCCGAAGTAGATGCCCAGGATCATCACCAGGAACACCGCGAAGAACGGCACCAGCCCGGACAGCGAGGCCAGCTTCTCGCGCCACGTGGTCGGCTCGCCGGCCACCGCCAGCGACGGCTTCACGCGCATCACCACGGTCACCGTGAGCGCGTACATCACCAGCCCCATCAACCCCGGCACCAGCCCGGCCATGAACATGTCGCCCACCGACTGCTCGGTGAGGATGGCGTAGATCAGCAGCGCGATGGATGGCGGAATCATGATCCCCAGGGTGCCGCCGGCGGCCAGCGCGCCGGTGGCCAGGCCTCGATGGTAGCCATAGCGCTCCATCTCCGGCAGCGCCACGCGGGTCATGGTGCTGGCGGTGGCCAGCGACGAGCCGGAGATCGCCGAGAACACCCCGCACGAGCCCACCGCGGCGATCGCCAGGCCGCCCTTCCAGCCGCCGCAGATCACCCGGGTGGCCTGGAACAGCTTGCCGGCCATGCCGGAGTGGGCCGCCAGCACGCCCATCAGGATGAACATCGGCACCGCACTGAAGCTGTAGTTGGACAGCACCTCCACCGGCACCGTCTTGAGCTGGGAAATCGCCGCGTCCCAGCTGATCACCTGGGCGAAGCCCACCACCCCGACGACCAGCATGGTCAGCGCCACCGGCACGCGCAGGATCATCAGCACCAGCAGTCCGCCAAGGCCCAGCGTCCCGATCATCTCACTCGCCATGGGACACCTCCGCGTCGCGACCGAACAGCGCGCCGAGCAGCGCCTCGATCAGGCTGCGTACCCCGAGCAGCAGGCTCAGGGCCGCGGCCGCGTAGTAGATGGGGCTCATCGGCAGGCGCAGGTCCTGGGTCACCTCGCCGTGGCCCGCGGCGCTCTGCGCCGAGTCGACCAGGCCGAGGAACAGCACCAGGCCCAGTGCCGCGAAACCCAGCAGGTAGACGCCATGCAGGCGGTTCTTTATCGCCGGGGCGAGGCCGTGGGAGAAGGCCTCGACCACCACCTGGCTCTTCTCGACGTTGGCCGCCATGGCGGCCAGCAGCGAGCACAGCATCAGGTAGCTGACCAGCTCGACGCTGCCGGTCACCCGCAGCGCGATGGCGCCCTCGGTGAGCCGATACAGGTAGCGGGTGCTGACGTCGGCGATGGTCACCGCCAGCAGGGCGACCAGGGCAATGCCGGCCACCACCCGACAGACGAGGGCCAGCGCGTGGCTGGCCCGTTCCAGATAGGTCGTCATCATGGCTTATTCCTGGGACGCGGCGCCGGCGCAGGAATCGCGAGCGGCCAGCGCCGCCTCGTAGACCTCACGGCCCGGCAGTCCACGCTCCTCGAGGTTGGCGAGATAGCCGTCGATGCCGTCCTTGAGCGGTTTCTGCCAGTCGGGATCGTTCAGCGGGTCGTCGATCTCGCGGATGGTGTGGCCGGCCTCGATGGCCTCCTGCTTGCCCTCGCGATCGAGCCGGTCGAACACCGCACCGGCGTTCTCGGCCCACTGCATGCCCGAGTTCTCGTCGATCACCGCCTGCTGCTCGGGGCTCAGGCGATCATAGGTACTCTGGTTCATGGTGGCGACGAAGATCAGGGTGTAGAAGGGCACTTCGGTGTGGTAGTTCACCAGCTCGTTGATACGGAAGCCCTTGAGTCCTTCCCAGGGGAAGCTCAGGCCGTCGATCACGCCGCGCTGCATGGCGGTGTAGATGTCCGGCGCCGGCATGCCGACCGGCGTGGCGCCCATGTTCTCGAGCATCTCTCCGGCCACCGCGGTGGGCCGGCGGATACGCAGGCCATCCAGGTCCGACGGCACCTGGACATCGGTGTCGATGGTGTGGATGCCGCCCGGCCCGGTGGTGAACATGAACAGCGGACGCGTATCCTCATACTCCGAGTCCAGGTGGCCCTCGTCGTAGAGGGTCTGCAGCACGCAGGCACCCTGGGTGGCGTTGTCGGCGACCCCAGGCAGCTCGACGACCTGCGACAGCGGGAAGCGTCCCGCGGTGTAGCCCTGTGCCGTGGCGCCGATATCGGCGATGCCGTTGGCCGCCGCCTCGTAGATGGCATCGGGCTTGGCCAGGGTGCCGGAGGGGTACATCTCGACGCGCAGATCACCGTCGGAATCCTCCTCGACGGCCTTGGCCCAGGCCTCGAACAGATCCTGGTTGATGCCGGAGGCACCGGGCCAGAAGTGGGCCATGCGCAGGGTCGTGGCGGCCTGTGCAGAAGCGGTGGCCAGGCCGGCGATGGTTGCCGCCAGCAGGCAAGCGGTGACCTTGGTCTTCATGGTTTCCTCCGAGCGTTCGCATCTTGGTCGTATGCCACCTGCGGTTCGCATGGTGAACATCTGTTCGTTATAACGAAGAAAGGTAAACCACCCGTCGCCAGGGGGGAAAGCGACTTTGGTCGTAGATGGGATCCATCGACACCCGTCTGGCTCAGCGAGACCGCCCTTCCAGCACCTCAGCGTAGCGCAGCCCGACCAGGGCATGTTCGCGCATCAGCATCTCGGCGCGGGCGCCCTCCCCGTCGCGCAGCGCCTGGAGCACCAGCTCGTGATGCATCTGCGCCAGCTGCAGCTTGCGATACTCCCGTTCCAGCGCCCCGGTATCGAGGATGATCGAGTCCGCCGCCGCAAACGGGAGATGGTTGTTGCGAGCGATCGCATCGCCGATGACCTCGCTGCCGGCCGACGCCACGATCGCATCGTGGAAGCCCAGATTCAGCTCGCTCCAGTCGACGACATCGTCTTCGTCGAGATAGCCCTTGGCGAGCAGATCACGCCCTTTTTGGATCCATAACTCCAATTGGCCGAGCAGCTCCGAGGAGAGTCCCTGCTCGGCCAGACGGCGTGCCGCCAGCCCCTCCAGGACGCCCCGCACCTCCACCGCACAGCGCACATCGGTGTCGGAGAATTCGCGCACCTGGAAGCCACGCTTGCCGGCCCGCTGCAGCAGTCCTTCCTGCTCCAGGGTGCGGAAAGCCAGGCGCACCGGCGTCCTCGACACGCCCAGCTGCTCCGCCACCGCGACCTCACCGAGCCGTTTCCCGGGCGCTAACTCACCGTCGCTGATCAATCGGCGAAGCTGGCTCACCACACTCTTGCCACTGTTACTCACTTGATTTCCCTACCGTGATCATTCGATTCATCGCCGCGAAGACTTTGGATCCAACTAAAGGATAAGTTGACGACAATAAGCCATAAAGCCTTAACTTTGGATCCAAAATACAAGCAACCTGGACCGGCACCCGAGGAGATCCCATGACCCACCGAGCGCCCTATCCCAAGAATACCTGGTACGTCGCCTGCACTCCGGACGAGCTGGAGGACAAACCGCTGGGCCGCACCATCTGCAATGAACCGATCGTGTTCTTCCGCGGCGAGGAAGGCAAGGTCGCCGCGGTGGAGGACTTCTGCCCCCACCGTGGCGCGCCGCTGTCGCTGGGCTTCGTGCGCGACGGCCAGCTGGTGTGCGGCTACCACGGCCTGGAGATGGGCTGCGACGGCAAGTGTTCCAGCATGCCGGGGCAGCGCGTGCGAGGCTTCCCGCGCATCCGCGCCTACCCGGTCGAGGAGCGCCACGGCTTCGTGTGGATCTGGCCCGGCGATCCCGAGCAGGCCGACTCGAGCCTGATCCCCGAGCTGCACTGGGCCGAGGATCCGGACTGGGCCTACGGCGGCGGGCTCTACCATATCCACTGCGACTATCGGCTGATGATCGACAACCTCATGGACCTGACCCATGAGACCTACGTCCACGCCTCCAGCATCGGCCAGCCCGAGATCGAGGAGTCCGCGCCCGCGACCCGCATCGAAGGCGACGAGGCGATCACCGAACGCCACATGGAGCGCATCCCCGCCCCGCCATTCTGGCAGGCGGCGCTGCGCGGCAACGGCCTGGCCGACGACGTGCCGGTGGATCGCTGGCAGATCTGCCGCTTCACCCCGCCAAGTCACGTGCTGATCGAAGTGGGCGTGGCCCATGCCGGCCATGGCGGCTACGAGGCGCCGGCGGAGGTCAAGGCATCGAGCATCGTGGTCGATTTCATCACCCCCGAGACCGATACCTCGATCTGGTACTTCTGGGGCATGGCGCGCAACTTCAAGCCGGAGGACCAGGCGCTCACCGACCGCATCCGCGAGGGCCAGGGCCAGATCTTCTCCGAGGACCTGGAGATGCTGGAGTCCCAGCAGCGCAACCTGCTGCGCTACCCCGACCGCCAGCTGCTCAAGCTCAACATCGACGGCGGCGGCGTCCAGGCGCGGCGCATCATCGACCGGATCCTCGCCGAGGAAAACGAGGTCTCCGAGAAGGAGGGCGTCTCATGAGCCAGGTTCCCCTGTCGCTGATCGTCGAGGTCAAGGCGCGCCGCGAGGAAGCCCGCGACATCGTCACCTTCGAGCTGGCCGATCCTCACGGCCGGCCGCTGCCGGCCTTCGGTGCCGGTGCTCACATCGACGTGCGCGTCCCGTCGCAGGGTCAGGAAGGCCTGGTTCGCCAGTACTCGCTGTGCAATCACCCCGAGGAACGCGACCGCTACCAGATCGGTGTGCTGCGCGACCCGAACTCGCGGGGCGGCTCCGTGGCCATGCACGACCAGCTCCAGGAGGGCGACCTGATCCAGATTAGCGCGCCCAAGAACCACTTCCCGCTCGAGCCGGCCAAGCGCATCCTGCTGCTGGCCGGCGGCATCGGCATCACTCCGCTGCTGTGCATGGCCGAACGGCTGGCGCACACCGGCGCCGACTTCGAATTGCACTACTGCACCCGGTCACCGGAGCGCACGGCCTTCCGCGAGCGCATCGACGCCGCCGGCTTCGCCGACCGGGTGCGCTTCCACTTCGACGACGGCGACGAGGACCAGAAGCTCGACCTGGCCGGACTGCTTGCCACCCCGGATCCCGACGCCCGGGTCTATGTCTGTGGCCCCTCCGGCTTCATCGACGCCGTGATGTCGACGGCCAAGGCCCAGGGATGGCCCGACGAGCGGCTGCACAGCGAGTACTTCGCCGGCGCCGTGACCGCCAGCGAAGACGATGACAGCTTCGAGGTCCGGCTCGCCAGCAGCGGCGCCAGCTACACCGTGCCCGCCGACAAGACCGTGCACCAGGTGCTGGCCGAGAACGGCGTCGAGATCATGGTCTCCTGCGAACAGGGCGTGTGCGGCACCTGCCTGACGCGGGTGCTGGAGGGCGAGCCCGACCATCGCGACCTGTTCCTGGAAGACCACGAGCACGCCGCCAACGACCAGTTCACGCCTTGCTGCTCGCGAGCGAAAAGCAAGGTGCTGGTGCTGGACCTCTGATCCCTCGATTCCCCATAACCACAACGACACGATGAGGATTCCATGCGACTCAAGCCGACCGTGACCTGCCTCGCGCTGGCCTGCGCCCTGGCCAGCCAAGCCTCCCTCGCCGAGACCACCACCCTGCGCATCGCCCACGTGTGGCCCGGCGGTTCGCTGATCGACCGCGAACTCTTCCAGGCCTGGGCGACCAGCGTCGAGGAGGCCGCCCAGGGCCGCCTGGAGGTGGAGGTCTACCCCGGCCAGACCCTGACCAAGTCGGATCAGACCTACCAGAGCACCGCCAGCGGCATCGCCGATATCGGCGCCTCGGCCCAGGGCTATACCGCGGGGCGTTTCCCGCTGACCCAGGTCGTCGAGCTGCCCGGCGTCTCGGCCAGCGCCGCCCAGGGCGCCTGCATCCTGCAGTCGCTCTACGACCGGGGAGCGCTGGACGACGAATACGCCGACACCCATCCGCTGTTCCTGTTCACCACCGGGCCGGGCTACCTGCACACCCAGGCGCGGGCGATCGAGACGCCCGACGACCTGGCCGGCCTGCGCCTGCGCCGCCCCACGCCGCTGGTGGGCGACATGTTCGAGCGCCTCGACGCCCAGGCGGTGGGCATGCCGGCGCCGGACGTGTTCACCGCCATGCAGCGCGGCGTGGTCGACGGCCTGAGCTTCAACTGGGAGGCCATGAAGACCTTCCGGCTCAACGAACTGGCCGACCATCACACCGAAATCCCGCTCTACGACCTGTCGCTATTCGCCACCATGAGCCAGCGCGCTTATGAGACGCTGCCCGCCGACCTGCAACGGGTCATCGACGACCATAGCGGCCCGGAGTGGTCGCAGCGCGCCGCGGCGGTCTACGACGAGCTGATCCGCCAGGGGCGCCAGGAGGCCGAGGCGGCCGGCGACGAGATCCTGGTCATCGACGATGCCCTCGACGACCCCGACTGGGGCCCGGTACTGCAGGAGACCATCGACCGTTACCTGGGCGAGCACGGCGAGCGCGCCGCCGAGGTCTACGATGACGCCATGGCCCTGAAGGGACAGTGCCCTGCCTGATCCCCTCCTCCCTTTCCTTCCTGAACAACGCGAACGGCGGCCCACGGGCCGCCGTTCGCGTTTCCGTGCGCATCAGGCCCATAGACCAAAGACGTAGCTCGCGGGGATGACCCGTCGGGAAAGCTGTTGTAGTCTCCAAACATAATGTTTAACACAACAACAGTATTTGATAACAACATATCGCCCGCTCAGCCGGGAGACCGAAAGGAGCCGACATGACAGCCTCCACACTCGAACCATCCGCCTCCCCGTCCTTCACCGAGCCCCGGGTACGACTCGAGGTGCGGGAGGATGGCACCCAGCTGCTGGATTCCGCGATTCCCCTGGCCGGCGACTACGCTCGCTGCAGCGGCGAATGGCTGGAGCACTGGGCCCGCGAGGCCCCGGAACGGGTCTGGCTGGCCGAGCGCGATGGCGAGGGAGGCTGGCGAGAACTGACCTACGGCGAGGCGCATCGTCGGGTGATCGCCATCGCCAGCGCCCTGCTGCACCGGGAGCTCTCCGCGGCGCGTCCGCTGGTGATCCTCTCGGACAACAGCATCGAGCATGCGCTGCTGATGACCGCGGCCATGCATATCGGCGTGCCCTGCTGCTCGATCTCGCCGGGCAGCTCGCTGATGTCGAAGGACCACGCCAAGCTCAAGCGTCAGATTGCGCTGCTCGAGCCGGGCATGGTCTACGCCGACCCGATCGAGCCCTTTCGCCCGGCGCTCGAGAACATCGCCGACTGCCACGACGGCGAGCTGGTCGCCGGCGGCCGCAGCCGCGACATCGCAGGCGCCCTGCCCTTCGCCGAACTCGAGGTCGAGCGCGACGAGGCCTCGGTGCAACGCGCCTTCGCGGCCATCACCCCGGACACCATCGCCAAGTTCCTGTTCACCTCGGGCTCGGTGGGCACGCCCAAGGCGGTGCCCAACACCCAGCGCATGCTGTGCTCCAACCAGCGGGCCAAGGCCCTCATCTGGCCGACGCTGGCCGAACGTCCGCCGGTGCTGCTCGACTGGCTGCCCTGGAGCCACACCTTCGGCGGCAACCACAACTTCAACATCGTGCTGCACTGGGGCGGCACCCTCTATCTGGACGACGGCAAGCCGACCCCGGAGTTGATCGGGAAGACCGCCCGCAATCTCGTGGACGTCTCGCCGACCCACTACTTCAGCGTGCCGCGCGCCTATGACATGCTGATGCCCCTGCTGCGCGAGAACGCCGCCCTGCGCGAGGCCTTCTTCCGCCGCCTGCAGCTGGTCTTCTACGCCGCCGCGGCCCTTCCCGCGCACCTGTGGACCGAGCTCGAGAGCATGGCGCGGCAGACCACCGGCCGCGAGGTGCTGATCGCTTCCTCCTGGGGTTCCACCGAGACCGCGCCGATCTGCACCGACTGCCACTACCCGGCGATCCGCTCCGGTGTGATCGGCGTGCCGGTGCCGGGCACCACCCTGAAGCTGGTGCCCACCGCCGGCAAACTCGAGGTACGCGTCAAGGGGCCCAACATCTTCACCGGCTACTGGAAGCAGCCCGAGCTGTCGGCCAAGGCCTTCGACGACGAGGGCTTCTACATGATCGGCGACGCGGTGAAGTTCGTGGATGCCGAGCGTCCCGAACAGGGCCTGCTGTTCGACGGCCGCGTCAGCGAGGACTTCAAGCTGCTCACCGGCACCTGGGTGCACGTGGGCGCGCTGCGCATGGCCGGCCTCGACGCCCTCAAGCCTATCGCCCTGGACATCGTGGTCGCCGGCCACGACCGCGACGAGATCGGTTTCCTGATCTTCCCGCATCTTGGCGAGTGCCGCCGCCTGTGCCCGGATCTCGACGAGCACGCTCCCGCGGCGAGCGTGCTGTCGCATCCCGCGGTCGTCGAGCGCGTGCGCCAGGGCATGCAGGCCCTGAAGGCCAAGGGCGGCGGCAGCTCCACCTATCCGACCCGCGCCCTGCTGCTCGAGGAGCCGCCCTCCACGGAAGCCGGCGAGATCACCGACAAGGGCTACATCAACCAGCGCCAGGTGTTGACCCGGCGCGCCGATCGGGTCCAGACCCTGTATGCCACCGACACGCCGGCCACGGCCGTCATCACGCTCTGATTCACCACTTTCCACATCGCCGAGGCCCACCATGACCGAGACCCTCGTCAAGACGTCACTGGATGACAGCATCTACACCATCACCCTGGCCCGCCCCGAGAAGCGCAACGCGGTCAGCGACCGCCTGCTCGGCGCCCTGGAAGAGGCGGTGGTCGCCGCACCGGAAGGCACCCGGGTGATCATCCTCGCCGCCGAGGGCAAGCACTTCTGCGCCGGGCTGGATCTCGCCGAGCACCAGCATCGCGAACCCTTCGGCGTGATGCAGCACTCACGCGGCTGGCACCGCATCTTCGATCGCCTGCAGAACGGCGGCATCCCGGTGGTCGCCGCCATGCAGGGGGCGGTGATCGGCGGCGGCCTGGAACTGGCCAGTGCCGCCCACGTGCGCGTCGCCGAGCCGAACACCCTCTATCAATTGCCCGAGGGGCGCCACGGCATCTTCGTCGGCGGCGGTGCCTCGGTGCGGGTCGCCAACATCATCGGCGCCGGCCGCATGTGCGAAATGATGCTCACCGGTCGCCTCATGGACGCCGACGAGGGCCAGCGCCTGGGGCTCTCCCACTACGTGGTCGGCGAGGGCGAGAGCCTGGCCAAGGCCCGCCAGCTGGCCGAGCGGATCGCCGAGAACGCGCCCATGGCCAACTGGGCCATGGTCTCGGCCATCTCGCGCATCGGCGACATGTCCAGCGACGACGGCCTGTTCGTCGAGTCGCTGACCGCCGCCCTGACCCAGACCAGCCCCGAGGTGGCCGAACGCATCGGGGAGTTCCTGACGCGCAAGGGCAAGGGCCCGCGCACCTGAGGAAAGGCCGATGGATGGCGGCATTCGCGACATGAATCAGCGTTTTCCTACCGACGTCGTTTACCGTTTCAGGAGAGAACCATGAAGTTTCAGGACAATACCTTCATCGTCACCGGCGGGGCCTCCGGCCTCGGCGAAGCCACGGTGCGCGAACTGCACGGCGCCGGCGCTCGAGTGGTGATCGCCGACCTCAACGCCGAACGCGGCGAGGCCCTGGCGTCCGAGCTGAATGAGAATGGCTCGGGCGAGCGCGCGGCCTTCCAGCGCACCGACGTCACCCGCGAGGACGACGCCCAGGCTGCAGTGGACCTGGCCGTCTCGCACTTCGGCGGCCTGCAGGGGCTGATCAACTGCGCCGGCATCGGCGATCCCGCCAAGGTGCTGGGCCGCCAGGGCCCCCAGCCGCTGGCGACCTTCTCGCGAGTGGTGCAGATCAACCTGATCGGCACCTTCAACATGATCCGCCTGGCCACCGCCGCCATGGCCGAGGGCGAGCCCCAGGCCGACGGCGAGCGCGGGGTGATCGTCAACACCGCCTCGGTGGCGGCCTATGACGGCCAGATCGGCCAGGCCGGCTACGCCGCCTCCAAGGGCGGCATCGTGTCGATGACCCTGCCCGTCGCCCGCGAGCTGGCCCGCCACGGCATCCGCGTGATGACCATCGCCCCGGGGCTGTTCATGACGCCGCTGATGGAGACGCTGCCCGAGGAGGTCCAGCAGTCGCTGGCCGAGTCGATCCCCTTCCCCCACCGCCTGGGCCGGCCCGACGAGTTCGCCCGCCTGGCCTGCCAGATCGTCGACAACGCCATGATGAACGGCGAGACGATCCGGCTGGACGGCGCCCTGCGCATGGCACCCCGGTAAGGCCCGCCAGAGGACGGACCAGCTTCGTCGAGTGTTCCGGCCATCCTCGGAGCCATGCGATTCATTGGCTCATGCCTGTCGGCGGGAATGCTCGCGGACACCGCCAATGCCTGTGGGAGTGCACTTCAGTGCGCGATGGCGCCGGCAGGCGCCCCATGCACGCAGCGAGTCGCCGAGCTAGCGCGCCGGGGCGTGCGCTCCCTCGACCTTAGCACTTGCACGCCAGTCTGCGATGAGCCGCTTCATTGCTGATCTCGATAGCCTGGCCGCCGGTGGCGGCCAGGCGGGGCGCCTGTGCCAACCACTAATGCTCGGCACAGGACACCCCAGGCCAGGAGGACACCACCATGATCGATTACCACGCGCCGCTGCGTGACATGCAGTTCATTCTCGACGAGCTCGCCGGCCTTCCCGACGTGGCAGCGCTGCCCGCCTGCGAGGAGGCTTCCCCCGACCTGGTGGCGGCGATCCTCGAGGAGGCCGGCAAGTTCGCCACCGGCGTGCTGGCCCCGACCAACCGCCAGGGCGACCTGGAAGGCTGCCGCCTGGAGGGCGAGCGGGTCATCGTGCCCGAGGGCTGGCAGGCCGCCTACGACCAGTTCTGCGAGTCGGGCTGGCTGGGGCTGTCGCTGCCGGAGGAATTCGGCGGCCAGGGCCTGCCCAAGCTGGTCTCCACCCCGGTATGGGAGATGTGGTTCTCCAGCAACATGGCCTTCACCATGCTGCCACAGCTCAACGTCGGCCAGGCCGAGGCGCTGCTGATCGCCGCCAGCGAGGATCAGAAACCCACCTGGCTCGAGAAGATCGTCAGCGGCGAGTGGGCCGCCACCATGAACCTCACCGAGCCCCAGGCCGGCTCCGACCTGGCCGCCACCCGCATGCGCGCCGAGCCCGACCCCGGCGGCGACTACCGCCTCTTCGGGCAGAAGATCTACATCTCCTACGGCGAGCACGAACTCACCCCCAACATCGTGCACCTGGTGCTGGCTCGACTGCCCGACGCCCCCGAGGGGGTCAAGGGGCTGTCGCTGTTCCTGGTGCCCAAGTACCGCCTGGAGGCGGACGGCACCCCCGGCGAGAAGAACGACGTGCGCTGCATCTCCATCGAGCACAAGATGGGCATCCACGGCAGCCCCACCTGTACGCTCAGCTTCGGCGATAACGACGGCGCCGTGGGCCAGCTGGTCGGCGAGCCCCACCAGGGCCTCAAGACCATGTTCATCATGATGAACGAGGCCCGCTTCGGGGTCGGCGTGCAAGGCCTGGCGCTGGGCGAGCGCGCCTACCAGGCGGCGCTGGAGCATGCCCGGGAGCGCGTCCAGGGACGCAACGTGGTCAGCGGCGAGACGGGCCTGCCGATCCTGCACCACCCGGACGTCAAGCGCATGCTGGTGGGCATGCGCGCGCGGCTACTGGCCATGCGCACCTTCCTCTACACCGCCGCCGGCTGGTTCGACCTGGCCCGCCACCATCCCGACGCCGAGGTCGCCGACAGGCACCGGCGCTACGTCGACCTGCTGATGCCGGTGGCCAAGGGCTGGTGCACCGAGATTGGCAACGACCTGTGCGACGAGGCGATCCAGGTGTTCGGCGGCATGGGCTTCGTCGAGGAGACCGGCGTCGCCCAGCTGTTTCGCGACGCCCGCATCATCACCATCTACGAAGGCACCACCGGCATCCAGGCCAACGACCTGCTGGGCCGCAAGATCCTGCGCGAGAACGGCGAAACGCTGCGCGAGCTGATCGACGACATCCGCGCCTGCGCCCGCTCGGTCGGCAAGGACGATCGGCTCACCGAGCTGGCCACGAGCCTGGACGAGATGCTCGACACCCTGGCCGCCACGGCCGACTGGCTGCTCGCCCAGGGCAAGGAACGGACCGCCGCGCTATACGGCGGCGCGGTGCCGTTGCTGCACCTGCTGGGCACCGTGTGCGGCGGCTGGCAACTGGCCCGGGCCGCCCAGGCGGCACAGCGCCAGCTCGACGCCGACGAGGGCGACGCCGACTACCTGGCCGGCATCATCGATCTCGCCCGCTTCTACATGGCCAGCGTGGCGCCCGAGGCAGCCTCCCACGCCCGGGCCGTGCGTGACGGCGGCAACGTCCTGGCCCAGTTTCCCGAAACCCGCCTCTAAGTTCTCTTCACAGACAGGAGAAGCCCATGAAAGTCCTCGTCGCGGTCAAACGCGTCATCGACTACAACGTCAAGATCCGGGTCAAGCCGGATCACTCCGACGTCGACCTGACCAACGTCAAGATGGCCATGAACCCCTTCTGCGAGATCGCCGTGGAAGAAGCGGTGCGGCTCAAGGAGAAAGGGGTGGCGACGGAAGTGGTCGCGGTCACCGTGGGCCCCAAGGCCGCCCAGGAGCAGCTGCGCACCGCGCTGGCGCTGGGCGCCGATCGTGCCATCCACGTACAGACCGATGAGGCCGTCGAGTCGCTGGCCGCGGCCAAGCTGCTGGCCAAGGTGGTCGAGGAAGAACAGCCGGGCCTGACGATTCTCGGCAAGCAGGCCATCGACAGCGACAACAACCAGGTGGGCCAGATGCTCGCCGCGCTGACCGGCCGCCCCCAGGGCACCTTCGCCTCCGCAGTGGAGGTTGATGGCGGGGCTGATGACAAAAGCCTCAAGGTCACCCGCGAGATCGACGGCGGCCTGCAGACCGTCGCGCTCCAGCTGCCGGCCATCGTCACCACCGACCTGCGCCTCAACGAGCCGCGCTACGCCAAGCTGCCCGATATCATGAAGGCCAAGAAGAAGCCGCTGGACACCAAGACCCCGGACGAACTGGGCGTGTCGGTCGCCTCCGGGCTCAAGCGGATCCGCGTCGAGCCGCCGGCCGAGCGTCAGGGCGGCGTCAAGGTGGGCTCCGTGGACGAGCTCGTGGACAAACTCAAGAACGAAGCAAAGGTTCTTTGAAAACAGCTGCTTTGAAAGGAGCCGATCGGATGAGCATCCTGATCCTTGCGGAACACCACGACGGCCAGCTGACCGAGGCCACCGCCCATGTGGTCGCCGCGGCCCGGAAAGTGAAAGAGAGCATCGGTGGCGATATCGACGTCCTTGTCGCCGGCGAGAACGTCGGCGCCATCGCCGAGGCCGCCGCCAGGCTCGACGGCGTGGCCCGGGTGCGCGTCGCCGACGCCGCCGTCTACGCCCACCAGTTGGCCGAGCCGCTGGGTGACCTGCTGGTGGCGCTGGCCGATGACTACAGCCACGTGCTGGCGGCGGCCTCGACCACCGGCAAGAACGTGCTGCCGCGGCTCGCCGCGCTCAAGGACGTCAGCCAGATCTCCGAGATCATCGGCGTGGAGAGCGCCGACACCTTCCAGCGGCCGATCTACGCCGGCAATGCCATCGCCACCGTGCAGAGCGAGGACGCGCTGAAGGTGATCACCGTGCGGCCCACCGCCTTCGATGCCGTGGGCGGCTCTTCACAAGATCAGGGCAGCGCCGCCGTGGAAGCGGTCGAGGCCGGCATCGACAACGCCCTGTCGAGCTTCATCGACGAGCGGCTCGAGCAGAGCGACCGCCCCGAGCTGGGCGCCGCCAAGATCGTCATCTCCGGCGGCCGCGGCATGGGCAGCGGCGAGAACTTCAAGCTGCTCGAGGCCGTCGCCGACAAGCTCGGCGCGGCGATCGGCGCCTCGCGCGCGGCGGTGGATGCCGGCTTCGTGCCCAACGACATGCAGGTCGGCCAGACCGGCAAGATCGTGGCCCCGGAGCTGTACATCGCGGTGGGCATCTCGGGTGCCATCCAGCACCTGGCGGGGATGAAGGACTCCAAGGTGATCGTCGCCATCAACAAGGACGACGAGGCGCCGATCTTCCAGGTCGCAGACTATGGTTTCGTGTCGGATCTCTTTGAGGCGCTGCCCGAGCTGGAACAGAAGCTCTAAGCCCAAGGCAAGGCGCGACCCCATCGGTCGCGCTCTCGGCAGCCACCGATCTCGTCGCCGATCTCTTCGAGGCGCTGCCGGAGCTCGAGAGCAAGCTGTAAGCTACGCTAGAAGGCGCTGACCACGGGGCAATCGCAGATAACCGCATCGTTTGGGCTGATCCGGCGACAGGTCGGCGAGGGGCGCTATGAACCCCTCCCTGGGCGCTACTTTGGCCCTGCTTCGCTCTCGCATCCTGCTCCGCTTGCAGAGCCGGCGCTGGCCATCCATGGCCAGCGCGTTCGGCGAAGATCGCCTCACCCATGGCCAAAAACCCCCTCGACGAGCTGCCCCCGGCGCTCTCACCATGGCCAACTGCGATATCCTTGGCGCTGACCAGGTGCGGTCTGCGCCTTCTGTATGCCAACCCACGTCGTCACACGTACATCCCGCCGTTGACGTTGAGGGTCTGCCCGTTGACGTAGGAAGCCTCGTCGGAGGCCAGGAAGGCCACCACCGCCGCCACCTCCTCCGGTCGGCCGCTGCGGCCCTGGGGAATCCGCGCCAGCAGCTTGTCGCGGACCTTTTCCGGAATCTGCGCGGTCATCTCGCTGTCGATGAACCCCGGCGCCACCGCGTTGATCGCCACGCCCTGACGCGCCAGCTCCTTGCTCAGGCTCTTCACGAAGCCGATCACGCCCGCCTTGGCGGCGGAATAGTTGGCCTGGCCGACGTTGCCCTCATTGCCGGACAGCGAGCTGATGCAGACGATGCGCCCGGATTGGCGCTCGACCATGTGTCGGGCGACCTCCTGGGTGCACAGGAACATGGAGGTGAGGTTGACGTCCATCACCGCGTTCCACTGCTCGTCGGTCATCCTGAGGAAAGCGGCATCGCGGGTGATGCCGGCGTTGTTGACCAGGATGTCCAGGTGGCCGAAGCGTTCTATCACGCGCCGTACCAGCGCCGCTACCTGGGCACGGTCAGCCACGTCGCAGGCGATCGCCAGGCTGTCGTGGCCCCGTTCGACCAGCGTTTCGGCCACCCGCCGGGCGGCCTCGCCATCGATGTCCACCACCACGGTGCGGGCCCCCTCGGCGGCCAGCCGCTCGACCATGGCGGCGCCCAGGCCGCGACCGGCACCGGTCACCACGGCCACGCGTTCGTGCAACTTCATCGCATCATCTCCATTTAGTTGGGTCCCGTGCCCACCATGCTGGAACATTCGAAAATGGCACCAAGCCGACGTCGGCCCCTAAACAAGGGGTCTTCGCATCTTGGCGTGTAATATCATTATGGGAGTGCAAGATCCGGCACCACTGCACGATTGGGAACGCATTCCTAGGCGCCTGACGGCGCCTTCGCGATCTAAAGGTCGCTCCCACGAAGAACACTAAAAAAGAGGCGAATCATCGAGCACCGGAACGGCCGATGATTCACCTTTCAATGGATCGAAACGCGGAAAAGAATTTATCCGGGAATCACTGCATCAGAACTTGTACATGGCCATCAGCTCGACTTGCTGGCCGCCCGGGCGCAGCGGCATGGTGAGCGCGTTGCGATCACGCCACTCGATGCCGAGGTCCAGGCCCGGCAGGTAGGTGTAGATCAGGTTGACGTTGGTCACCTGCAGGGTGTCGTCCTCCACTGCCGGCGATACCTCATCGGCGGTCACCTGCCCGTAGCGCACGTTGCCACTCAGTCGCTCGGTAAAGCGGTGGCTGATACCGGCGGAAAAGCCTGTCGTGCTGACCAGATCGCCGTTGGCGTCGACTTCTCCCTTGCGTGCGATGCTGCCCGGTGATGCCGCGCCGTTATACCCCCAGCCGGCTTGTACGTTATTCCCCTCCCCCGTGTAGCCGCTCAGGGCGACAGAGGTATCGCCGAAGTTCAGCTTGCCCGCCAGAGAGATCGCGGCACCGAACTCCGAGTCATCCAGCCCGGTTTCGACCTCACGCCCGGTAACGGCCAGGTTGAACGCATGCCCCGCCTGGGTTCGATGGGTGTATGAGGCCACCATGTCCGGGACGTCGGCATCGCTGTAGACCGGATCCTGGAAGCTGAAACGGAAACCGCCCGTCGTATAGTGCAGGACCAGGTCGGGCCGCACGACGGCCCCGCTTCCCGCGATGGTGCCGATGCCCGTGCCATAGAAATCCAGAACCCGAACGTCGAACGGCGCCGAGGCATAGAACTGTCCCGTCCATGTCTGGCCAAGCGTCAGGTTGTCGACCTTGACATAGGCATGGCGCAAGCGCATGGCGTAGCTCGTATCGCTGGTATCGGTGGCATTGTCCCAGAAGTCGCCTTCCACGAAGGCCGTGACATCATGCCCCTCGATCTCTCGGTCCACCTTGAAGTTAAGCCGAGACTGGCGGGCAGAACCATCGAAGTACCTGTCCCCACCGTCGGGGTCGGTGAAAATACCTTCTGCCTTGACATAGCCACCAACGCTGAATGTCGTTCCGTCGACCTCCGCGATCTCCAGGGCATGAACCTGGGAAGACATGGAGGCGACGGCCACGGCGAGTGCGAGCTTGTTATTGAATGTCATCGCTGCGTTGCTCCGTATTGTTGTCGTGATGAAAGGCTCGATTTCCAGAGAGCCATGAATGGGGAAAGTCCCCTTGGAGAACTGCTGTTCTCTTGTTGTTTTTCTGCGTTGCCCGGGCATATGCCCCCGGGCGTGAATGGCGGCGGCGCGACCTCAGCCCACCTTGACGACCAGCGCCGCCGCGGAGTCACCCGCCGCGCAGCCGGTCACCAGGGCGTAGCCGCCGCCCTTGAGCGCGGTCTCCTCGATGGCCTCGATCAGCAGCCGCGCCAGGGTCGGCCCCTGCGGATGGCCGAACACCAGCGAGGTGCCATAGTTGTTGAAGGCGTTGGCATCGAGGCCCAGGGCCTTGGCCAGGTGCAGGTCATTGGCGATGAACGGCGAGTGGTTCTTGACCGTCTTGATCTGGTCGAGCGTCAGCCCGGCCTGATCGAGCGCCCGCTGAGCGGCGGTGGCAGGTGCCATGGGCATATGGGCCGGCTTGGTGCGGGCGTGCCCGTAGGCCACCACCTGCACCGCCAGTTGGGGGTCGGTGCTCAGGTCTCGAGCCCGCTCCCGGGTGGTCACGAGGATGCCGGCGTTGCCGTCGGCGGGATGGGTCTGGGCGCCGAAGCTGTGAATGCCGTCGGGCTGCACCGTGCGCAGCCTGGCCAGGCCCTCGGCGCTGGTGGCGGTCACCCCTTCGTCTGCCTCGACGAGCTTGGTGTCCTTCCGCGAGACGGGAACTTCCAGCGGGAACATGTAGCGCTTCTGGAAGGCGCGATCGTCGGCCAGCGCCTCGGCGTACTGGGCGTAGCGATGCAGCGTCAATTCATCGGCCTGCTCGCGGGTGAAGCCGTGCTCGCGGGCCACGTTCTCGGCGGTGGTCAGCATGTCCTTGCCGGTGGCCGGGTCGGCGGCGATGTTGTCCATGTTCCAGTTTTCGGCGATCACCTCGCCGCCCGGCCCGGTGGGATTCGGCCAGATGGTGTGAGGGCCGTTGGAGGTGCGATCGGCGAGCAGGCAATAGGTGGTGTCGAAGGCGCCGGCCTCCACCGCCAGGGCGGCATTGAACACCGCGGTGGTGGCGGTGGCGCAGGCCTGGGTGATGTTCTGCCCGGGCGCCTGTCCGGCGCCCATCATGGCCGCCGCCCAGGGCGCACCATAGAAGATCGACTTCTGTCCCACCGAGACCCCGAGATAGAGGTAGTCGATGATCGTCGGGTCGAGATCGCGGGACGCGAACCAGCGCTTGCTGGTGGCCGCGCCCAGCTCGATGGAGTTGACGTTGGCCAGGCTGCCCATCCACTTGCAGAAGGGGCTGGAGTAATAACCGCCATAGGGGATATAGGCGTTCTTGAACATGTTCGACTCCTCGATGGGATGAAGGGACTCGCCGCGGGGCTCAGGCGACGGTCAGCCGCTCGCGCAACCCGCCCCACTGGGGCTGGAAGAGCTCATGGGGCATCTCGCGCAGCTCGTCGGCGATGCGCGGCACGAAGTCCATGGCCGCCAGGATGTCGCGCTCGATGTCGAGGCCCGGCGCCACTTCGGTGAGGGTGATCTCGCCGTCGATCAGCTCGAACACGCAGCGTTCGGTGACGAACAGCACCGGCTTGCCGACCTCGCGGGCGTAGCGCCCGCTGAAGGTGACCTGGTCGACGCGCTGCACGAACTTGCGGCGATGGCTTTCCCGGCGGATGGCCAGCCGGCCGTCCTCGACCATCACCTCGCCGCCGTTGGTGAAGGTGCCGCAGAACACCACCTTGCGGGCGTTCTGGCTGATGTTGATGAAGCCGCCCGGGCCGACCACCTTGTCGCCGAACTTGCTGACGTTGAGGTTGCCCTCGTGGTCGGTCTGGGCCAGGCCGAGGAAGCAGACGTCCAGGCCGCCGCCGTCGTAGAAGTCGAACTGGTAGCCGTGGTCGATGATCGCCTCGGCGTTCCAGGAGGTGGCGAAGTCGCCGCCGCTAGCCGGCACCCCGCCATAGGTGCCGAGCTCGGTGGTCAGGGTCATCAGGTCGCTGACGCCCTCCTCCGCGGCGACGCTCGAGACCCCCTCGGGCATGCCGATGCCGAGGTTGACCATGCCACCCGGCACCAGCTCCATGGCGGCGCGCCGGGCGATCACCTTGCGCGGATCCAGCGGCATCGGCGCGATGCCGCCGAGCGGCACCTTGAGATCGCCGGAGAGCGCCGGGTTGTAGCCGGTCGCCATGGTCTGCATGTGCTGCTCGGGTTCGGCCACCACCACGTAGTCCACCAGGTCGCCCGGCACCTTGACGCGCTGCGGATGCAGGCTGCCCTGCTTGGCCAGGTACTCCACCTGGGCGATGACGATGCCGCCGCTGTTCTTGGCCGCCTGGGCCATCGACAGCTGCTCGAGGAAGATCGCCTCGCGCTCCAGGCTCAGGTTGCCGCGCTCGTCGGCGGTGGTGGCGCGGATCACCGCCACGTCCATCGGGAAGGTGCGATAGAGCAACCACTCCTCGCCCTCGAGCTCGAGGCACTTGACCAGGTCCTCTTCGGCTGCCGTATTGGCCTTGCCACCCTCCAGGCGCGGGTCGACGAAGGTGCCGAGCCCCACCTTGCTGATCACCCCCGGCTTACCGCCGGCGATGTGTCGCCACAGGTGGGCCATCACGCCCTGGGGCAACAAGTAGCCCTCGATGAGGTTCTCGCGGATCAGCTCGCCCATGCGCGGCGCCTGGCCGGTGTGGCCGCTGACCAGCCGCTTGACCAGGCCGGCATGCCCCAGGTGGTTCATGCCGCGGGTCTTGCCGTCGCCGCAGCCGCAGCTGTGCGCCACGGTCAGGTCACGGGGCGATCCGCTGTCGAGGAAGCGCGTCTCCAGCGCCGCGGCCACTGCCTCGGCGAAGCCGCACAGGCCGGCGGTGGTCCAGGCGACGGTGTCGCCATCCTGGATCAGTGCGGCCGCGGTACTGCTGTCGATGATCTTGCTCACTGTCTCGGCCCTCTTGTGCAGGCATAGAATGCTGAGATTTGAATATATTGTTTAAACAACAAACATTTTGAGGCGCACCACTCCCCGCCGCTGGCGGCCTTCAGCCGCCGGTCATCATCAGCACGATCTGGGGATAGAAGATCACCAGCGCCACCACCAGGATGTCGGCGACCAGGAAGGTCGCAACGCCCTTGAAGATGTCCACCAGCGAGGCGTACTGCCCGGCGACGCCCTTGATGACGAAGATGTTCATGCCCACCGGCGGCGTGATCATGCCGATTTCCAGCAGCTTCACCAGCAGCACCCCGAACCAGATCAGGCTGACGTCGTAGAGCTCGAACACCGGCAGCAGCACCGGCAGGGTCACCAGCATGGCGCCGAACGGTTCCATGAACAGCCCCAGGAACAGGTAGATGCAGACGACCACCAGCATCAGCTCGAGATAGGAGGGATCCCAGCCGCTGACGGCCCCGGTGATGTAGCCGGCCAGCCCGCTCAGGCTGAGGAAGAGCGTGAACATGCTCGCCCCCACCCCGATGATCAGCAGCGCCGAGGTGGTGGTCAGCGTCTCGAGCAGCGCGGCCTTCATGGCCTCGCGATTCAGGCGACCCAGAACCAGGGCGATGACGATGGCCCCGGCGGCGCCCACGGCCCCCGCCTCGGTGGCGGTGAACACGCCCGAGAACAGCCCGCCGAACACCAGCACGCCCAGCACCAGCACCGGCCAGATATCGACCAGGGCCTCACGGGCGCCGAGCTCGCGGGCGCCGACGGCCTCGCGCGGCACGATGTCCGGGCGCCACCAGCTGACCAGCAGGATCACCAGGGCATAGCTCAGCGCGGTCAGCAGGCCGATGGTGATACCGCCCAGGAACACCTGGGTGATCGAGACCTGGGCGAACACCCCGTAGACGATCATCAGGATGCTCGGCGGGATCAGCGCGCCGATGGTGCCGCCGGCGGCGATGGTGCCGCAGGCGAAGCTGGGCTTGTAGCCGCCGCTGACCATCTCGGGAATGGCGATGCGTCCCATGGCCGCCGAACAGGCCACGCTGGAGCCGCTCACCGCGGCGAAGCCGGAGCTGGCGACGATGCTCGAGATCGCCACCCCGCCAGGCAGCCAGCGAAACAGCACCTTGGCGGCATTGAACAATCCCTGGGTCAGGCCGGAATGGAAGCAGACGAAGCCCATCAGCAGGAACATGGGCACCGCGCTGAGCGTCCACTTGGCGATGAACTCGTAGGGGGAGGAAGACAGCATGCCGATGGCGGTGTCCCACCCCAGCATCAGGGTCATGCCGCCCAGCGACACGCTGATCAGCGACAGGGCGACCGGCACGCGCAGGGCCAGCAGCAACAGCAGGGCGGCGAGGCCATAGAGGCCGATGGAGACGGACATGATTCACCTCTCTCCTTGGCCGGCGGGCTCGGGCGCCTCGCCCCCGAGCAGCGCGGGCAGGCGGACGGCGCAGACCAGGGCCGCCAGGCCGAAGGCGAGCGGCAGCACGAAATAGGTCGGCCAGACGGGAATGGCGACATTGAGCGACATCACGTAGGAACCGATGTCGAACTGCTCCATGGCCTTGCCCCAGGTGGCCACGGCCAGGACGACGTAGACCGCCACCGAGAGCACCACCACCAACAGGTCCGAGAGGCGCAGCAGCCAGGGACGCATCAGCCCCTCCAGGGCCTCCACGGCGATCATCCCGCGGCGGCGCTCCACCCAGCCCAGGGGCAGCAGCGCCATGGCGATCAGGTAGTAGCGGGTCACCAGCTCGACGGTGGCGGGCACCGACACCGACAGGGTCCAGCGCAGTACCACGTCCAGGGTGATGTGGATCACCATCAGCAGCATACCGAGGGTCCCGAGCAGCGCCAGGCCGACGGCGATGCGATCGGTCAAGCGATACAAAGCGGCCATGAGCGAGTCTCCAGCATCGTGGTCGGGCCCGGAGACCGCCATTCACGGTCTCCGGGGTGGGGCATCAGATGCCGTAGGAGGAAAAGTCGACCTTGTCCCAGACCTCGCGGTTCACCGCTTCCGCCACGGCCTCAGGCTCCTCGCCGACCTCCTCGACGATGCCGTTCCACTTGTCGACCAGCGCGATGAAACGGTCGAGCTTGGCACGCGCATCCTCGACGCCGTAGCGCTCCTGGGCCTGCTCCGCGGCGTACTCGAGATCCTGCTCGCCGAAGGCACGGCTGGCCTCGACCAGGGCCTCGTCGGGCTCGATGATCTCGATGTCATGCTCGCGGGCGATCTCCATGGCCTCGTCGGTCATCTCGTAGGCCCAACGCTCGATCGCCCGGGCACTGGCCTCGGTCGAGGCGCGCACGATGGCCTCGCGATCCGCCGGCGACAGGCTCTGCCAGGTCGTTTCGCTCACGGCATGGGAGATCGTGCTGTGGAAGGTGCCCAGGTCGAGCTTGGTGATGCTGTCGATCGCGTCCTCGAGGCGGAACGAGATGATGTCGCCCATCGAAGCGACGGTGCCGTCAATGACGCCCTGGGACAGCGCCTCGAACTGCTCGCCCACCGGGATCGAGGCCGGCGAGGCCGACATGGCCTCCGCCCAGCGCGAGTACTGCGGACCACCGACCCGCAGGCGCAGCCCTTCGAGGTCTTCCTGGGTACGCACCGGCTGGGTGCTCAGCAGCTGATAGGTATCGGTGGAATGGGTGCTGGTATAGACGATGCCGAGCGCCTTGAGCTCCGCCTGGCAGGCCTCGCAGGTGGCGATGTACTCGGTCATCGCCGCCCCCATGGCATAGGGATTGGTGCCGAGCAGCGCCATGTCGCCGACCAGGTTGATCTCGGGCAGGTCGGCCGGGAAATAGGCCGGCAGGAACAGCCCCACCTCCACCAGGCCGCTGCGCATCGCGTTGCGCATGTTGCTGATCGAGGCGATCTCGGTGCCGAGGAGCTGCCCGCCCAGGCGGCCATCCGTCGCCTCCCCCAGCAGGTCCACGAAGTCGGTATAGAGCGGCGTGTGGGCGGGATGCGCCGGCGGCACCCCCGGCGCCATACGCAGGTCGCGGGCCTGGGCCTGGCCAGCGAGCGTCAGGCTGCCCAGGGCGGCGGCGATGGCGAGGGTCTTGAAGGAGCGATGCATCATGGATCACCTCAGCGGTCGGGTGGCGTTGTATTTGTTTATTTATAAAACAATAGATTTACACATCTATCTTGAGCCCGATTATAGGTCACACAACCACCATGCCCGATACCAGACTTTGGTATGAACGTCGTGGTCTCGGGTGTGGCAAAGTGCGAGGACGCAATACGCCCCGGCAGGCATAGCCTGTCGGGGCGTATTGCGTCATGAAGGCTCAAGGCGTGACACACGGGGCGCGAATGCCAGCGTGTTGCCCTACTAACCCGGCCCCAGGGCCTCCCGCACCTCCTCCGGCACCGGCCGGCCCTGCAGTCGCTGCGGGTCGTCCGGATGCCATCCCGCCCACACGCGGGTCACGGAGGCTTCCACGGCCACCGCCTCGCTGCGATGCAGCACATGGTGTACATCGAAGCTGCTGCGCCGGAACTCGGCGATCCGCGTCTCGATGCGCACCTCGTCGCCGAAGCGACAGGGGGCCAGGAAACGGCTGCGCAGGTCGACCACCGGGTAGCCGATCACCGCGAAGCGCGCCTGCAGGGTCGCCAGGTCGAGACCGGCCTTGGCGAACAACAGGCAGGTGGCGTGATCGAAGTAGGCCAGGTAGCGGGGATGGAAGACGATCCCCGCCGGATCGCAGTCGCCCCATTCGATGGTGCGAACATGGGTATGGGTCAGCATGGGCTCCTCACCGGGGCCGGGCTCAGTCGAGCCGCAGCACCCTCTCGGACGGCGCGTCGGCGTAGAGCTCGTCGACGATGGCGGCGCGATTCTCCAGCACCGCTCGCTGGTTGATCGAGCCCTTGTCGGTGGCCTCGTTGGCATCCAGGCGCGGCGGCTCGTCGAGCAGCACCGCGCGTCGGACGCGATTCGAGCTGCCCGTACCGTGCTCGGCCAGTTCGCCCAGCAGGCGGCGGAAGCGCTCGCGCACCGGCTCGCTGGCCAGCACCTCCGCGACCGTCGCCTCCCGACCAGCCCCCGCCAGCTCACGGCACTTGTCGAGCTCGGGGAAGACCAGGATCGAGACATGGGAGCGGTCGATCCCGGCGATCACCACGTCCTTGACGTGGGGCGCGCCCAGCTCGATGACGCGGGCCCGTAGCGGGCCGACGCTTACCCAGGTGCCGGTATCGAGCTTGAAGTCCTCGGAGATGCGGCCGTCGAAGCGCATGCCGCGCTGGGGCGTTTCAGGGTCGATGAACTTGACCGCATCGCCCAGGCAGTAGAAGCCCTCCTCGTCGAAGCTCTTGGCGGTGATCTCGGGCTGACGCCAGTAGCCCGGCATGACGCTTGGCCCCTTCACCCGGCACTCCAGCTTGCCGCCGTTGGGCACCAGCTTGACCGTCACGCCGCGGGCCGGCAGCCCGACCACGCCGGAGCGAGATTCCTCCAGCGAGGCGAACATCGCCGAGGGCGCCGTCTCGGTGGCGCCCAGCCCGGTCAGCATGCCCACCTTGCAGCCGAGCGTCTGGATGGCCAGGCGATCGAGCTCGTCCCAGACATGCTGAGAGAGTCCCGCGGCGGCGAAGAACATGAGGTTGAGACGCGAGAAGAAGGTCTCGCGCAGGGCATCGTCGCGCTTCAGATGTTCAACCAGGATCTCGAAGCCCTTGGGAACGTTGAAGTAGATCGTCGGGGCGATCTCGCGCAGGTTGTCGAGTGTCTTGTCGAACTCCCCAGGCACCGGACGGCCGTCATCGATATAGAGGCTTCCGCCGTTGTAGAGCACGATGCCGGCATTGTGGTTGCCGCCGAAGGTATGGTTCCAGGGCAGCCAGTCGACCAGCACCGGCGGCTCGTCGCGCAGGAAGGGCATCTGGGCGGCCAGCATCTCCTGATTGGCGCACAGCATGCGGTTGGTGTTGATCACTCCCTTGGGCATGCCGGTGGAGCCGGAGGTGAACAGGAACTTGGCGATGGTGTCGGGGGTGACGGCCGCATGGGCCGAGTCGACCGCCTCGCTGACCGGGGTATCAAGCAGCTCGCGGAACTGGCGTGCCCCGTCCACGGCCCCGGGCTCCACGGCCAGGCATTCGCAGTCGTCGGGCTTGACCGCCGCCAGGGCGGCGGCGAAATCGTCGGCCCTGTCGACCATCACCATGCCCGGCGTCAGCAGATCGACGATATGGCGCAGCTTGACGAAGTCGCGGCTGACCAGCGAATAGGCGGGGGAGATCGATGCATAAGGGATCCCCACGTACATGGCGGCCATCGCCAGCAGCAGGTGCTCAACGGAATTGCCGCTGAGGATGACGAGAGGACGCTCGACGCTCAGCCCTGCATCGAGCAGGCACTGGGCCAGGCAGCGCACCCGCTCGAGCGCATCGGCATAGCTCAGGCGTTGCCACTGGCCCGTGTCATCACGCCGCGCCACGAAGCAGCGCGCTGGCGCCTCGGCCGCCCAGCGGTCCAGGCAATCCATCAGGGTGTCCGGATAGTCGCCGAGCGGCTCGGCGACTCGCAGCAGTTGGACGCCATCATCGCGGCGCGTGAGCTGCGCCGTCGCCTCGCCCAGACGGACATCGCGGAAGGAATGAAGCATGTTCGCACCCGGTCATTGTGTCGTTGTCGAGAAGGCTCGATCTGCCCTACCCCGGGCATCGATGCCTTGGTAGCATGCTCTTCAATAGTTCCACATATTGTTTAGGTGCAAAACATTATATGTGTTAAACATTGGTCTAGGGTACCGCTGCGAACGGCTCCGACCGCCTTTGTGCGCCTGACGCTTACACACGAGCAGAGCAGACACATGAATCACGACGACAGTAATGAGATCGACTATTCGATGCTGAAGTCACGCCTCGGCTACAAGCTGCGGCGCGCCCAGATGGTCTACTTCGACGTCTTCGCCGAGGCCTGTGCCAGGGAAGGCATCACCCCGGGACTGTTCGGCATCCTCGCCATCGTCTACCACAACCCCGGACTGACCCAGTCGGCCGTCTCGAATGCGCTGGACGTGGACCGCTCCGCCATGGTGGCGGCGATCGACAAGCTGGAGGGCATGGAAGTGATCGAGCGACGCAAGTCGAAGCACGACCGTCGCTCCTATGCGCTCTACCTGACACCGAAGGGCAAGACCTTCACCGAACGTCTCAATCAGAAGGTCGAGGCGGGCGAGGAGGCGTTCACCACCTTCATGGAAGAGGGAGAGCGGGAACAGCTGCTGGAGACCCTCGACCGGATCATCCAGGCCCGCAGGGGCAGCTGAACCCGCGGCAACGGCCCGCCCCCATCATGGAGCGTCTTCAGGCAGGCTTCAGCCCCAGGATCTCCCGGGCCTGCTGCCAACTGGCCACCGGCCGCTCGTACTGCTCGCACATCGCCACGACGCGCTCCACCAGGGCGGCGTTGGACGGGGCCAGGGTATGGCGATCGAGACGCACGTTGTCCTCGAGGCCGGTGCGGGTATGGCCGCCCGCGGCGATGGACCACTCATTGAGCACCAGCTGGTTGGCGCCGATTCCTGCGCCGCACCACTGGGCGTCCGGCGCCAGCCGCTTCAGCGTTTCGATATAGAAATCGAAGGTCGGCCTGTCGGCGGGCATGGCATTCTTGACGCCCATCACGAACTGCACATAGAGCGGCGCCTTGATCTTGCCCTGCCGGCACAGGCTCGCCGCCTGGTGGATATGCGACAGGTCGAACGCTTCGATCTCCGGCTTGACGTCGTACTTCAGCATCTCGTCGGCCAGCCACTCCACCAGTGACGGCGGGTTGTCGTAGACACGGTTGGGGAAATTGTTGGAGCCCACCGCCAGGCTCGCCATGTCGGGCCGCAGCCGCAGCATGCCGCCACGTTCCTGGCCGGCTCCCGAGCGCCCGCCGGTGGAGAGCTGCACGATCATGCCCGGGCAGTGCTTGCGCAACCCCTCTAACAGCCTGGCGAACGCCTCCGGATCGGAGGTCGGGGTCTGGTCCTCGTTACGCACATGACAGTGGACGATGCTGGCGCCGGCCTCGAAGGCCCCCTGGGCGCTCTCGACCTGCTCCTCGACGCTGATGGGAACGGCGGGGTTGTTTTCCTTGCGTGGCAGGCTGCCGGTAATGGCAACGCAGATGATGCAGGGGTTGGACATCACGACCTCTCCTGTTGTCGCCGGGGCGGGTGGGGCCGCGGCTCCCACGGGCCCGGCCCTGGCTGGCGATAGCACCAACGAAGCGCGCCGCCCCAAGCATAGGACGGCGCCACGGCTATGCTCGTGTCACGGGGCGCGACTCAGAAGTCGAAGAACACCGTCTCGCCCTCGCCCTGCAGGCGAATATCGAGGCGATAGCGCACCTTGCCGTTCACTTCCTCGCGCTTGGCGAACAGCGTCTGGCGCCGGGTCGGCGACTCGATGGCGTTCAGCACCGGGCAAGAGGCGTTGGCCTGGGCCTCGTCCTCGAAGTAGAGCCGGGTCTGCAACTGAATGTTGATCCCCCGGGCGAAGATCGCCAGGTTGATGTGCGGCGCCATGACCTTGCCGTCACCGCGGGTCACCGCCCCCGGCTTGATGGTCTCGAGGCGCCACTCGCTGGCACCTTCGGCGGTGGTGGCGGTGCGGCCGAAGCCGTTGAACGGCTGCTCGAGATCGAACCCGGGCCGGTATACGCCCTGGCTATCGGCCTGCCAGGCCTCGATCAGGGCGTCGCGCACCGGGTCGCCGTTGCCGTCGATGACGGTGCCGACCACCTCGATGTGCTCACCCTCGGCTTCCGCCTTGGCCATGCGGTTCCAGATCTCTTCCTCACGCTCGGGCAGGCCGGCCACGTCCAGGGCCAGGCCAATGTGCACGTAGGGCCCCGCGGTCTGGGAGGCGGTCTCGCGCAGCATCAGCTCGGCGGTGGGGGTCGAATTGGGCTGTTTCATGATGGTCCCCTGATCCTGTATCACTGATTCTCGAACCAGCTCATTGATTTTCGAAGTAGGTCTGCAGCTCGCCGCGCACCACCAGGTCGAAGCGATAGGCCAGGCAATCCATGGGCTTGCTCTGCGCCATGTCGAGTCGACCGATCATGGTCTCGACGGCCTCGGGGTCCTTGAGGGTCTGCACGATGGGGCAGATCGGAATCAGCGGATCGCCCTCGAAATACATCTGGGTGATCAGGCGGGTGGAGATCGCCGGCCCCATCACCGAGACGTGGATATGGGCCGGGCGCCAGGTGTTGATGCCGTTGCCCCAGGGATAGGGGCCAGGCTTGACGGTACGGAAGCGGTACCAGCCCTGCTCGTCGGTGAGGCAACGCCCCACGCCACCGAAGTTGGGGTCGAGCGGGGCCAGGTAGGCATCCTTCTTGTGGCGATAGCGGCCGCCGGCGTTGGCCTGCCACATTTCCACCAGGGTATGCGGCACCGGCTTGCCGAACTGGTCGACCACGCGGCCGAACAGCATCATGCGCTCGCCTACCGGCAGGCCGTCCTGCCCCTGGCCTTCCCGATAGTTCATCAGCAGGTCGTTGTCGTAGCGTCCCATACGCAGCCGGCGGAAGTCGGGGCCACCGAGCTCGGAGATGCTGGGCGACTGCAGGCTCACCAGGGCCTGGCTCGGCGAGCGGGCGACGGAGGTCTTGTAGCCCGGCGCATAGGCGGGCGGATGCCAGTCACGGTCGCGTTCCACGAAACGCTTGTTATCGTCTTGCATATGGCGTGTCTCTTGCTGGCTGACGGGAGTGGCACCGCCGGCAAAGACGGAAAGCCACCTCATGACAGCCAGTGTGGCGCCTCGTCGCGGGGCTGCCAATTGACGTCTCGCCGAGGGGGTATAACTCCATGGTTATCACCTCGACAACGCGAAGGCCCCTCGCTTGAGGGGCCTTCGTGTACTAAACGGGTTGCACGATACAGGGGCACGGCCATGCCGCGAGGGCGCGGTCAGCGGCGCTAGTGCGCCAGCATCTCCTCGGCGATCTCCTGGCCCTCCAGATCGGCGGGATAGTAGGTCGGCCAGTGCTCGACCTCTTCCAGCAGCGCCTGGCGATCGTCGCCCCAGTACAGGTGGTAATGCCCGGCGTCGTTCGGGGCGATCGCGTGGTCGCTGAACTGGATGAACTCGGGCAGCGCCTCGCCCCCGGCTTGCCGCTCGAAGATATAGCGGACGCCGCGGTTGCCGGCCTCGTAGGTCAGGATCTCGTAGCCGTCATAGACATACTCGCCGGTGCGGGCTCCTTGCGGGTCATGAAAGGTGACGTCGCTGCCGTCGATCTCGATGCGCGCGACGTCCGTCTGGTAGCCCTTCCGGTAATACGCCTTGTAGTCGTCGGCCGTCTTGTCGGCGCTGTTCGCGGCCTTGGCGGCCATCACCTCGTCGAGCGTCCCATCCTGCAGATAGGGATATACCGATTGCCAGTCGCCCTGCCAGTCAGCCAGCGAACGGTCCTCGACCTGGCTGTCGTCGAAATAGCCGGCGTAGATATCCTCGTCGTGGTCGTGCCCATGGTCGTGTGCATGGTCATGCCCGTGGTCGTGTTCGCCCTCGGACGAGTGGGCGATGACCCACTGGCTGCCTGCCAATGACAGCAGCCCGATGGCCAGGACGCTGGCCTTCCTTGCAGATCGCATCTCCATGATGTCCTTTCCTTGATGGTCGAATCCCGCCGGAGTTGGCGGAGGCTAACAAGCTACGATATAACATAACAAAAAAATCTCATGCGACACCAGCCCTACCGACGCCCCCGACCTCGATCCCCTGCCCAACCGCTCGATGGGAAAGCGCTGGTTCAGGCGTCGCCGGTGGCTTGCCCGATCCGCTGCTCGGCGGCCACCTCGCGCAGCACCTCGCAGAACGCTTCCAGCACCAGCGAGGGCTGCATGGTGGCGTTGGTGCACAGCCCCACCGAGCCGCCCTGCCCCTCCAGCGGCAGCGCCAGCTCGACGAGGCGGCCGTCGGCGAGATCCTCGAGCACCGACTCACGAGGCGCCACCCAGATGGCATCGCCCTCCTGGGTGAAGCGGCGGCTGATCGGCAGCGACAGGGTCTCCAGCAGCCGGCCGGGCAGCGTCAGCGAATGGCGCACGCAGAAGCTGTCGACCTGCTGGCGCAGGGTGGTACGGGGCGGCGGCACCACCCAGGGAAACTCGACCAGCCGCGCCGGCACCAGCGGATCGACGCCGGCCAGCGGATGGCCGCGGCCCACCACCAGCAGCAGCGGCTCGTAGTAGAGATGCTCGAAGGCCAGGTCACGGATCTCTCGAGCCTCGGTCATGCGCCCAACCACCAGGTCGAGCTCGCCGAGCCGCAGCTGCGAGAGCAGAAAGGCACTGGAGCCGGCGACGACGTTGACGCCGACCTCGGCCGCCGCATTCTCCTGCCATCGGCGAATGGCGACGGGCAGCAGCCGGCTCTCCACGGTGGACAGTGCGCCGACGCGCAGCCACTGCCCCCGGTGGGCATCGCCCACCGCGGTCACGCCCTCCTCCAGCGCGCGGATCGCCGGCCCGGCATGGCGCAGGAAGGTCAGTCCGGCCTGGGTCAGCGCCACGCCCTGGGTGCCACGCTCGAACAGCTCGGCGCCAAGGACGTCCTCGAGTTCGCGGATGGTCTTGGAGACGCCTGGCTGGCTGATCGCCAGGCTGTCGGCGGCACGGGCGAAGCTACGCCGCTTGGCGACCTCCAGGAAGGCCTGCAGGTGACGCAGCTTGATGCGCGAACTCAACACTCAGGCCTCCTTCTCTCGCGAGGCGAGCAGGCGGGGCATGCCGGCCATGGCCACCAGGCTGATCGCCAGGGTCGGCAGGAAGGCCAGCGCCACTATCCCGGTGGCGTCGTTGAGCCAGCCGCCCACCACGGTGATCGCAAACACCAGCAGGTAGCCGAAGCACAACATGCCGCTCATCAGTCGCGGCAGGCGCTCGACGGATACCAGCCAGGCCGGCAGGGCCAGCACGAAGATGAACAGCGCACTGGTGAAGAAGCCGAAGACCCCGGCGGCCCATACCACCCCGGCACCCGGCAGCCACAGCATGGCCGGCAAGGTGAGCAGAGCCAGCGCCGCGATGACCATCAGCGGGCGATGGCGCCCCATCAGCCGGTCGGCCCAGACAATCAGCAACGCCGAGGACAGCATCTGCGCGCCATTGAGCGCGGTCAGGCTCGGTGCGAGCAGCGTCAGGCGGTCGCTGGACTCGAGAATCGGCGGCAGGAACACATTGCCGCAGAAGTACAGCGCCGCGGCGCAGCCGAGCAGCGCCACCAAACGCCAGGTGCGCCCATCGCCCACGTCCGGCAGCATCAGCCGCGCCGCCGTCGAGCCGCCTCCCGTCTCGGGCAAGGCACGCGCGCCGACTATCAGCGCCAGCATCAGCAGCGGCACCGGCAACACCCAGAGCGCGAAGGCCCATTGCCAGGCGTCGCCCAGCCAGGCTTCGGCCAACGGAGCGGTCACCCCGGCGGCCAGCAGCTCGCCGACCAGCAGGCCATTGGTATAGACGGCAGACGCTCGCCCGATGCGCTGCGGCGCCCATAGCTTGGCCAACACCGGCATGGCCGCCTGCATGAAGGCGATGCCGGCTCCCATCAGGATAGTGGCCAGCATGAAAGGCAGGAAGGCATCGGGCAGCGAGCGCATGGCGCTGCCCAGCGCCATGATCGCCAGCCCCCCCAGCAGGCATGCCTTGACCCCCAGCCGAGCCAGCATCCAGCCAGTAGCCAGGCCGCCGAGTGCCAGCGTGACCAGCGGCAGGCTGGTGGCGATCGCCACTTCACCGCTGGAAAAGCCAAGCCCCGCCTTCAGTTGGGGGATCAGCGGCGGCACGATCAACACCGTCAGGCGCAGATAAAGGCCCAGAGACCACAGCAGGCCGTAAACCAGCAGCGCCTGGCGCCCCTGGCCCGGCATCTCCATCGTCGCTTGGTCGTGCATGTCCCTCCTCCCTGGTCGGTCAGTCATTACCCTCGCCCGGCCTCGCACAGGGCCGATGCGATCCCCCAACGGCACGAAGCCGGCCCCTGGGCCGGCTTCGTATCCTGCCATGTCGGGGCCATATTAGCGCCCTAACAAATAGTCATGTGCGAGTCAGGGTGACTCTTCGCCCCACCCCAGCTGCTTGGCCAGCGCGAAGGCATGGTTGGCCGCCGGCACGCCACCGTAGACCGCCACATGCATCAGCACCTGACGCAGCTGGGCCTCGCTGAGGCCGATGCGCTTGGCGGTCTTGAGATGCAACTCGAGCTCCTCGCGGCCCAGGGCGGCGAGAATGCCGGTGGTGATCATGCTGCGCTCGGCGCGTGTCAGGTCCTCGTTGCCCCACAGCTCGCCCCAGGCCAGCCGGGTGATCATCTGCTGGAAGGGCGCGTCCAAGCTGGTGGCGTTCTCGGTGGAGCGCGCCACGTGGGCCTCACCCAGCACCTGCTTGCGGGTCTCGAGGCCCTCTTCATAGGACACCCCCTGCTCGCCGACCCGCGAGCGGTCAGCGGCCATCCACACCAGCAGCCGTTTGGCGAACGCCTCGGGAACCTCCACCGAGGGCACGTGGCCGACGGCCTCGATGACCTCCAGCGGTGCGCCGCCGCACTCGGCAGCCAGGGTCTGCAGGGTCTCCGGCGGGGTCGCCATGTCCTCGCTGCCGCCCAGCAGATGGACGTCGACGCCCTCCGGACCGGCACAGGACTCCTTGAGCCGGCCACGAAAGTCGGTGCGGCCAAGCATCTCGCACAGCCGGGCGTAGCTCTCGGCGTCGGTGCGCGCCATCTGGACGCACCAGCCGCTTTCCAGGGCCGGGACGCGCTTGATCAGGTCGGCGGCGAACCAGCGCGGCACGATCTCGCCGGCCATGGCCGCCAGGCCTTCCTCGCGCACCCGGCCGGCCCGGGTATTCCACAGCTCGGCGTTGCCGATCACCGCGCCGGTGTTGGTCAGGGTCGCCGACAGCAGCCGCTCGGCGTTCGCCTGGATCAGCTGCTGGCCGACTACCCCACCGATGGAGGTACCGACGAAGTGGAAGCGTGCCGCACCGGCCCGCTCGGCCAGGGCCAGCGCCTCGGCGGCCAGCGCTTCGGGGGTGATCTCGCCGCCGTCCGCCGGCCAGGCCTCGCTGGCGCCGTGGCCAGGCAGGTCCCAGGTCAGCACCCGGTAGCGCGGCAGCAGCGCTGCCAGCACGTCGTCCCAGACCGCCTGGGTCATGCCCAGCGGATGGGCCAGGATCACCAGCGGGTTGGCCTCGGCGCCCAGCAGGCGATAGGCCACGCTGCGACCGTCGATGTTCAGAAATGCCATCAAACACTCTCCCATCCTCAGGCGTCGAATCACGGCTCGGCGCCCGATTGGAAACCGTGGGAAGAGGGCAGAAATCTCGGTCTTTCTTCCTTTCCTCTTCTACCTTCCCTCTTCCCTCTTGTACCTCTTACGCCCTCTCGATCAGCGTCGCGATGCCCTGCCCCACGCCGACGCACATGGTGCACAGCGCATAGCGCTTGCCGGTCTTCTGAAGCTCATGGGCGGCGGTCATCAGCAGTCTCGCGCCGGACATGCCCAGTGGATGGCCCAGGGCGATGGCGCCGCCGTTGGGGTTCACCCGCGGATCGTCGTCCTCGAGGCCCAGGTCGCGCATGCAGGCGAGCGCCTGGGCGGCGAAGGCCTCGTTGAGCTCGATGACGTCGATCTCGTCCAACGACACGCCGGTCCGCTCCAGCAGGCGACGCACCGCAGGCACCGGACCATAGCCCATGATACGCGGCTCCACGCCGGCGGTGGCCATGCCAACGATCCTGGCCATGGGCGTCAGGCCATGCTGCTCCACCGCCGCCTGGCTGGCGACCAGCATGGCCGCGGCACCGTCGTTGACCCCGGAGGCGTTGCCGGCGGTGACGCTGCCACCTTCCGCCTTGAACGGCGTCGGCAGCTTGGCGAGCTTCTCGACGGTGGTGCCGGCACGCGGATGCTCGTCGGTATCGAAGATCAGCGGCTCCTGCTTGCGTCGCGGGATCTCGATGGCGACGATCTCCTCGGCAAAGCGCCCGGCCTCTTGTGCCTCGGCGACCTTGGCCTGGGAGCGCGCGGCGAAGGCGTCCTGGTCCTCGCGGGAGATGCCGAACTGCTCGGCCACGTTCTCCGCGGTCTCGGGCATCGAGTGGGTCTCGAAGGCCTTCTTCATCAGCGGATTGACGAAGCGCCAGCCGATGGTGGTGTCCTCGATCTGCTGCCCGCGGGAAAAAGCGCTCTCGGCCTTGCCCATCACGTAGGGCGCGCGGGACATGGACTCCACGCCACCGGCCAGCGCCAGGTCCATCTCGCCGGCCTTGATGGCGCGGAAGGCGGTCCCCACGGCGTCCATCCCCGAACCGCACAGGCGGTTCATGGTGGTACCGGGGATGGAGGCCGGCAGGCCGGCCAGCAGCGACGACATGCGTGCCACATTGCGGTTGTCCTCGCCGGCCTGGTTGGCGCAGCCCATGAAGACTTCCTCGATCGCCGCGGCCTCGAGCCTCGGCGCCTCGGCCAGCACGGCCTTGAAGATATCGGCGGCCAGGTCGTCGGGACGCACGCTGGCCAGGGTGCCGCCGAAGCGACCGATGGCGCTGCGGCGGGGATGACAGAGATAGACGTCGGTCATGGCAAGACTCCTTGGTCGCCCCGGCGAGCCGAAGCGACGATGTCGTTATCGGCGCTTACTGGCCGGTGTGAGCGCGGGCGGTCCTGTCCTTGAGCTCACGCAGCACCTCGAGCTCGCGGGCACTGGGCTCCGGGGTGCTCTCCAGCTGCTCGGCGAAGCGGATCTCCCAGCCGGTGGCCTCCTGGACCTGCTCGGCGGTCACGCCCGGATGCAGCGACACCACCGTGAGCTCCTTGGTCTCGGGGTCCGGCTTCATCACGCACAGGTCGGTGATCACCCGTGTCGGGCCCTTGCCGATGTTGGGCACGCCGTCGCGGCCCTTGCCGTCGCGGCCGAAGCCCAGGGTGGTGATGAAGTCGACCTGGTCGACGAAGGCGCGCTTGGAGTGCTTGAGGGTGATGAACACCTCACCGGCGTTGGTCGCGATCTCCGGCGCGCCACCGCCGCCAGGCAGGCGCACCTTGGGTGCGGTGTAGTCGCCGATCAGGGTGGTGTTGAGATTGCAGTAGCGGTCGATCTGGGCGGTGCCGAGGAAACCGACGTTGATCTTGCCGCCCTGCAGCCAGTAGCGGAACATTTCCGGCACCGAGACGGTGGTCAGCGCGGTCTCGCACAGCTCGCCGTCGCCGATCGACAGCGGCAGCACCTCGGGCTTGGTCTGCAGGGTGCCGGATTCGTAGATCAGCACCACGTCCGGGGCATGGGTCAGGCGCGCCAGGTTGGCGGCCTCCGAGGGCAGGCCGATGCCGACGAAGCAGGTGGTGCCGTTTTCCAGCGCCCGCGCGGCGGTCACGGTCATCATCTCGCCAGCGGTATAGTCCAGGCTCTTTTCGACGGTACTCATCAGGCGTTCCCCCCGGCGTTCATGACGTTGTCGTCGATCCATTGGGTGAAGGCGTCGCGGTCACGGGCGATGGCGTCCCACTCCTTGTAGAAGCTGTTGTTGCGCGGGTAGTAACCGTGCGCATAGGACGGCAGCGAGCCCTTCTCGGCCACGGCAATGGCGTCGATGGCCCAGCCCGGGATCACGCAGGCATTGGGATGCGTATCGAGATCGTCGACGATTTCCTCGACGGTGACGATGCTGTGCGTGGCGGCCAGAATCGCCTCCTTCTGCACGCCGACGATGCCCTCGACCAGCACGTTGCCGGCGCGATCGGCCTTCTGGGCATGCACGATGGAGACGTCCGGACGCACGGACGGCACCGCGGCCAGGCGCTCGCCGGTAAAGGGGCACTCGATGAACTTGATCTGGTCGTTGACGTTGGGCAGCTCGCTGCCGACGTAGCCGCGCAGCACGGCCAGCGGCAGTCCGGCGGCGCCGGCCTCGAAGGCGCAGGCCATGGCGGCGTGGCTGTGCTCGAGAATCTCGATCTTGTGCGGCCAGCCCTTCTCGACGGCGTCGCGCAGGCGGTGCAGGGAGCCCACGCCGGGATTGCCGCCCCAGGAAAAGATCACCTTCTTCGCGCAGCCGGCGCCGATCAGCTGGTCGTAGACCAGGTCCGGCGTCATGCGGATCAGGGTCAGGTCACGCTTGCCCTGGCGAATGACCTCGTGCCCGGCGGCAAAGGGAATCAGGTGGGTGAAGCCTTCCATGGCCACGGTGGCGCCGTCTTCGACGTAGCGCGCCACCGCGTCATGCAGGCTGAGGAGCTCGGCCATGATGTTCGCCTCTCGGTTGGAACACCGCGGGAACCCGTCCGAGAGGCCCACGCCGGCGTTCGAGGATTGCTGTTCGAGCGCCTGCGCGTTCGAACCTTGATGTGCGCTATGTGAACATAGGTTTGTGATACGAACAAAATAATCCGCACGACAGCCATCGTCAAATCACCACGCAAGAGGGGGCCGACAGTGTCGGCCCCCTCTCTCGTGACTTTTTTATCGATATTTCAAGGTGTTAATTAGCACTCTAACCAGGCGATCGCCCGCGCCACCTGCGCCACGCTGCTACCAAGGTATAAGGCCGGGTCGCTGGCGGCCTCGAGATCGGCACGCTCGAATTCGGCCGCCAGTTCTCCATGCCGGGACACCAGCAGCGCTTCGAGCGCGTCGGCATAGGCACCGCCCTGGCGGCGGGCCTGCTCCGCCGCTTCCGCCGCCAGCCCCTTGGCCGCGTCAGGTCCCAGGCGGGGCGTCAGCAGCCTGGCCACCGGCTCGGCCATGATCGCGCCGCCGGTCACCGCGAGATTGCGTCGCATGGCCTCGCCATGGACCTCCAGGCCTTCGAGCAGCACGGCGGCCTGCTCGAGGGCGCCTTCCAGCAGCAGCGCGCTGTCGACCAGCGGCCCCCACTCGGCATGCCATTCGCCAAGCCCTCGCTCCAGCGGCTGTGCCGTGGCGTTGAGGATCACCGAGGTGTGGCCATGGATCTGTCGACAGGCCCCACGGATCATCGCACTGCGCACCGGGTTGCGCTTGTGAGGCATCGACGACGACTCCCCCATGCCCTCGCCTGCCGGCTCGGACACCTCGCCGAGCTCGGTCTGGGTCATCAGGGCAACGTCCAGCGCCAGCTTCTCGGCGGCGCCGGCCACGGCGTCGAAAGCCGTCGCCAGGGCATGTATCGGCTGACGATCGGTGTGCCATGGCAGCACCGGCGCCGACAGCCCGAGGCGTTCGGCAAGGCCGTCCATGACGCTGAGGCCGAGGCCCTCCCGGCCCGGCTCGTCTAAACCAGAGTGCACGCCCACGGCACCGCCGAACTGCACCGGCAGCCCCGGTCTGGCCAGCGCGGCCAGGCGCCGGCGCGCCTGTTCGAGGCCCAGCGCCCAGTGCGCCACCTTGACGCCGAAGGTGATCGGCAATGCCTGCTGCATCAGCGTGCGTCCGACCATCGGCGTCCGTTCATGGGCCTGCATCAGGGGCAGCGCCGCCCTGCGGCAGCGCAGAAGCAGCGCATCCAGGCTGGCCAGCCGTGGCGTCAGCAGGACCATCAGGGCAGAATCGACCACGTCCTGACTGGTGGCGCCGAGATGCCAGTAGCGCTTGAGGTCGTCGGACAGCGCGGCCCGCCCGGCCTTGACGAAGGGAATGGCTGCATTGCCGCCACGGGCGATGCCGGCGGCGATCGCGGACATGTCGAAGGCGTGCCCCTCCAACTGCTCGCGCATGCGTTCGGCGGTCCCGGCGGGAATGGCCCCTTCGGCCTCCTGGGTGTCGGCCAGGGCCAGCTCGAAGGCCAGCATGGCGGCGACGAAGTCCTCATCGCGGCTGGCGGCCAGGGCGTGCTGGCTCATGAAGGGACGCTGAATCAGATCGGCGGGCATGGCAGGATCTCCCTAGGGTGAGATGGCCGCCCCGCGAGCGAGGCCGGCCCGTCACTTGACCAAAGTCGTACAAGTGTTCGCAATTCGAACAATATGCTAGATTGATCCCTGATGACCTATCAACTCGATACAGACCAACTGCGATGACGCGTGCCATGCAAGACGAGACCCTGACCCCTGACGATCGTGACTTCGTCACCGCCCTGGCCAGCGGGCTGGAGGTGATCCAGGCCTTCGACGACAGTTCGCCGCGCATGACGCTGAGCGAGGTCGCCACCAAGACGGGGATGAACCGGGCACGCGCCCGCCGCTTCCTGCTGACGCTGCATGCCCTGGGCTACGTGCGCAAGCAGCAGCGCCACTTCGAGCTCGCCCCCAAGGTCCTTCAGCTCGGCTATGCCTTCCTGTCGGCCAACAACTATCGATCGGTGATCCAGCAGTACCTGGAAGACATCACCGCCGAGATCGGCGAATCCTCGTCGCTGGGGGTGCTGGACGGCGACGATGTCATGTACGTGGCCCGCTCCTCCGCCAAGCATAGACTGATGGCGATCACCCTGTCGGTCGGCACGCGCCTGCCGGCGGCCTACACCTCGATGGGGCGGGTGCTGCTGGCCCAGCTCTCCGACGAGGCCCTGGAGGCCTACCTGGAGCGAGTGACGCTCGAGGCCCACACCGATCGCTCGATCACCGACGTGGCGCAGCTGCGCAACTGCATCGACCAGGTACGCCAGCAGGGCTACAGCATCGTCGACCAGGAACTGGACCCGGGACTGCGCTCCCTGGCGGTCCCGGCCTTCGACGCCAACGGCAAGCTGCTGGGCGCCATCAACGTCAGCACCAATGCCGCGCGGATCGACTTCGACACCCTGACCCAATCGTTCCTGCCGCTGCTGCAGGACAAGGTGCAGCTGATTCGTGCCCATGTCAGTTGACCCCCGCGCCTGATTGACGCCCGCCGCCAACGTCATGCCAGCGGTTCATAATCACACGGCCTTCCACACGAGACGGGAGTGCTACGGCAAGGAGGCCACGTTTGCTCGACATCCTCGCCATCACCACTCCGATCTTCGCGATCATCGGGCTGGGCTATCTGGCTCGGGCCGGCCGCCTCATCGGCCATGAGGCGATTCAGGGAATCGGCACCTTCGTCATGTACTTCGCTCTGCCGGCACTGGTCATTCGCGCGCTGACCCAGAACCCCCTCAAGGAGGTTTTCGATCCCCGCTATCTGCTGGCCTACGGCGCCGGCTCGCTGGCGGTGTTCGCCCTCGGCCTGGCGCTCACGCTGGGGCTGGAACGCAAGTCGCTGGCCACCGCTGCTATCCAGACCCTGGGCATGTCGGCCTCCAACAGCGGCTTCATCGGCTACCCGGTAACCGCCATGGTGCTCGGGCCGCCCGCGGCGATGTTCCTGGCCCTGAACATGCTGATCGAGAACCTGCTGATCATTCCCCTGGCGCTGATTCTCGCCGAGCTGGGCCAACAGGCCGGCAACGGCCTTCGCGAGACACTGCGCCAGACGGGATTGCGCCTGGCACGCAACCCGGTGTTGATCGGACTCGTGATCGGCATACTGCTAGCCGCAACAGGAGGCCCTCTGCCAGCCCCCCTGGCCAAGGTCATCGACATGCTGGCCGGCGCCGCCGGACCCGCCGCTCTGTTCGTGATCGGAGGGTCGCTGTACGGCCTGAAGCCCAGGGGCATGGTGCGAGACATGGGGCAAATCGCCGTCGGCAAGCTGATTCTGCATCCGCTGGCGGTATTAGGGGTCTTCCTGCTGCTGCCGGACGTCGATCCCCTCCTGATCACCGCCGCTCTGCTGTTCGCCTGTGCGCCAATGATCAGCGTCTATCCACTGTTCGGGCAACGCTTCGGGCTGGGCGATGTCAGCGCCGCGGCCCTGATGGTCAGCACCCTGGCCTCTTTTCTCACCATCAGCCTGACGCTGTGGCTGATCCGTCACGGCGGGCTCTTCGTCACGCCCTGACGACGTCGATGCCTCAGACGCCGGCCATCACTGCCTCCAGGGCCAGGCCATAGCCGCGGCTGCCGAGCCCCGCGATCACGCCGTCGGCACGCAATGAGACGTAGGAATGGTGACGAAAGGCCTCGCGCCGGTGGACGTTGGAGAGATGCACCTCGATCACCTTGCCGTCGAAGGCGTTGAGGGCATCGAGGATAGCCACCGAGGTGTGGGTATAGGCAGCGGGGTTGATGATGATGGCAGCCGTGCCGTCGAGCCGGGCGGCGTGGATGGCATCGATCAGCTCCCCCTCGTGGTTGCTCTGCCGGCAGTCGATTTCCCAGCCCGCGCCCAGGGCCTGCTCGCGCAGGGCCAAGTCGATGTCGGCGAGGGTCTCGCGACCGTAGATCTCCGGCTGGCGAGTCCCCAGCAGGTTGAGATTGGGGCCGTGCAGCACAAGTGCCTTGTTCATTTCATGATGTCCTTCATCAGTGTGGCAGGCGTCACGTCGCCGGCTCGAGCAGTCGTTGCCAGGCATCGATGACCGCCCGGCGGTGTTCCGCGAAGTCGTCGTTGCGGCCACGGCCCGGCTCGCGGGTCAGGGCTGCGCGGTGGGCCGCGGTGCGGCAGGCCAGGTAGGCCTCGCGCAGCCGCTGGCAGTCCTCGGCGGGCAGCCGGCCGCTGCTCTCCAGGGTCTCGAGGATGCGCATGTTGTCGCTGTAGGTCAGCAGCGCCGGCGTCTCGTGGGACATCGCCAGCACCGTGTACTGGCACAGGAACTCGATATCGACCATGCCGCCCGGGTCCTGCTTGAGGTCGAAGTCGTCCCCCCCGCCGCTGCCGGCCAGGTGCTCGCGCATCTTGTGGCGCATCGCCACCACCTCCTCGCGCAGCGTGGCGGTGTCGCGCGCCCGACCGAGGATCTCGCCACGCACGGCATCGAAGCCCTCGGCCAGCTCGGCATGCCCGGCCACCACCCGGGCCCGTACCAGCGCCTGGTGCTCCCAGGTCCAGGCCTCGCGGCGCTGGTAGTCGGCGAAGGCATCGAGGCTCGACACCAGCAGGCCGGCGTTGCCGGACGGCCGCAGGCGCATGTCGACCTCATACAGGCTACCCGCCGGGGTCACCGCGGTGAGCAGGTGAATGATGCGCTGGCCGAGCCGGGTGAAGAACACCGCGTTGTCCAGCGGCCGCTGGCCGTCGGTGCTGCCCTGGGTCGCGCCGTCGTGGAGGAACACCAGGTCAAGGTCCGAGCCATAGCCGAGCTCGATGCCGCCGAGCTTGCCGTAGCCGACGATCAGGAACTCGGCGGCCTGGCCGCAGCGCTCGCCGTCGCGGCGCAGGGGAAAGCCGTGCTTGCGGGTCAGATGCTTCCAGGCCATGCCCAGCACCGTCTCCAGCACCACCTCGGCGATGTAGGTCAGGTAATCGCTGACCTTCATCAGGTGGCGGGTGCCGGCGATGTCGGAGGCCGCCACGTGCAGCACCTGGGCATGCTTGAAGACTCGCAGCGCCTCCAGCTCGGCCTCCTCGTCGCCCTCGGGGATGCGCCCCAGGGCCTGGCGCAGCTCGTCGGCCAGCCGCGTCTTGTCGGCGGGCGTGTAGAGGGTGTCCGGCGTCAGCAGCTCGTCGAGCAGGATGGGGTGACGCGCCAGCTGCTCGGCGATCCAGGGACTGGCACTGCACAGCCGCATCAGGTGCTCCAGCGCCTCGGGGTTCTCACGCAGCAGCGCCAGATAGGCGGTGCGCCGCAGCACCGACTCGACCAGCGGCAGCACCCGCTCCAGGGCCACGTCAGGGGCGTCGCTGGCCGCCGCGGCATCCAGCAGTAGCGGCATCAGCGCCTCCAACCGCTCGTAGCCGATGCGCTGCATGGTCTGCACCTGCCGCGAGTCGCGCAGCGCGCGCAGCCGGCGGTAGGCGGCGGCCGGGTCGGCGAAGCCCGCCTCCTCGAGGCGCACCAGGGCCTCTTCCTCGCCCTGGACGTCGCGCCACAGCGCTCGCCACTCCTCCAGCTCGACGCCGCCCGCCTCGGCGGCGGCCTCATCCTCGACCTCCTCCTCGGGGTCGGCGATCACCGCATCGAAGTGGCGGCGCACCCGGGCGCGTACCTCGTCGAGCTTCGCCATCAGCGCCGGCCAGTCCTCCATGTCGAGCGCCAGCGCCAGGCGTTCGCGATCGACCTCTTCGGCCGGCAGGGTCTGGGTCTGGCGGTCCTCCAGGGCCTGGAGGGCGTGCTCGATGTCGCGCAGGAAGACGTAGTCGGGGGTGAGTTCCTCGACCACCTCTTCGGGCAGCAGGCCGAGCTCTGGCAGGCGCTCCAGGGCGGTCTTCAGCGAGGTGACCTGCAACTCGGTGTCGCGGCCGCCGCGGATCAGCTGGAAGGCCTGGACCACGAACTCCACCTCGCGGATGCCGCCGGGGCCGAGCTTGATGTTGCCCTGCATCCCCCGGCGGCGCACCTCGCGGTTGATCATCGCCTTGAGCTCGCGCAGCGACTCGATGGCGCCGAAGTCCAGGTACTTGCGATAGACGAAGGGCCGCACGCTGGCCAGCAGCTCGGCGCCGGCCCCCAGATCGCCGGCCACCGGGCGCGCCTTGAGCATGGCGTAGCGCTCCCACTCGCGGCCCTGGTCCTGGTAGTAGCTGGCCAGCGAGGCAAAGCTGCCGACCAGCGGGCCGCCGTCACCCAGCGGACGCAGGCGCATGTCGACGCGGAAGGCGAAGCCGTCGGCGGTCACCGCATCCAGGGCGGTGATCAGTTTCTGACCGAGCTTGGTGAAATATTCCTGGTGTTCGAGCGCCTTGCGGCCGCCCTGCGTCTCGCCCTTCTCGGGGAAGGCAAAGATCAGGTCGATGTCCGAGGAGAGGTTCAGCTCGCCGGCGCCCAGCTTGCCCATGCCGAGCACCACCAGGCGCTGCTCGCTGCCGTCGGCGCGCGGCGACGGGCGCCCCCAGCGCGCTTCGAGATGTCGCTCGAGCCAGGCCAGGGCCTGCTCGAGGCAGGCCTCGGCGAGCCGAGTCACGGCAGCGGCGGTGGCCCACATGTCGATGCCCGGCGGGCGGGTCAGGTCGCGCCACACGATGCCCAGCATGCGCGCGCGGCGGAAGCGTCGGATGGCGGCATGCATGGCCGCCTCGTCCTCGGCGCCCTCCAGGCGCTCGGCGAGGGTCTCGTGCCACGCCGCTCCGTCGGGTGCGGCGTCCAGCTCGCCGGCGGCATCGAGATGCGGCAGCCAGTCGGGGTGGCGAATCAGCGTCTCGGCGGCGAAGTCCGAGATCGCCAGTACCCGGGCCAACTGCTCGCGGCGATGCGGCGCCAGCGCCGCCCAGGTCTCGCCCGGCCCTTCCTGGTCCTGCAGCGAGGCCAGGTTGTCGGCCTGCTCGAGGGCGGTGCCGAGGCGCTCCCAGGCATGGCGCAGCGGCGCCGCCAGCGGCTCGGGAATGGCATCCAGCGGCAGGAAGTCATCGGGCAGGGCCATGGGCATCTCGCATCCGTTTGATCGATGCCCTTCAGCATACCCAAGCCGAGGCGGCTCACACTAGCTCAGCCCAGGAAGCGATCCCAGCCGATCAGCCCCCAGGTCAGCGCGACGGTCATCAGCGACAGCATCACCGCCGCCGAGCCGATGTCCTTGGCGCGCCCGGACAGCTTGTGGCGCTCGGGGCCGATGCGGTCGACCACGCTCTCGATGGCGCTGTTGAGCAGCTCGACGATCAGCACCAGCAGGCAGCTGCCCATCAGCAGGATCCACTCCACCGGCTCGCGGCCGACCCACACGGCCAGCGGCAGCAGGATCACGCAGATACCGAGTTCCTGGCGAAAGGCCGCTTCGTGTCGATAGGCCGCACTGAGCCCCTTGAGGGAGTAGCGGGTGGAATGCACCAGGTGGCGCCAGCCGGTGTGTCCGGGTTTCATCTGCAGCATCCGTCAGCGATTGGCTTCGAAGCCGCGATGGTAGCAGAGCCGAACGTCGCGCGTGTTACCCAAGCCAGGCCAGGGCGGCGCTGGCCAGCGTCGCCATGCCGGTCTTCAGCGTCGCCGCCTGCCCCGGCGCATAGTAGGGCGAATGCGGCATCTCCAGATGGCGCATCTTCTCGGCGACGCCGTTGCCCGGGGTGTCTTGCCAGCGCGCCTCGGGCGTCGCGCCGATGAACCAGTACACGCAGGGAATGTCCTCGCCGCCGAAGCCGCCGGCCTCGGCATTGCCGAAATAGGGAAAATCCTCGCTGCCGTTGAGACGCGGCATGGCGAACAGCCGTTCCTCGCCGAACTGGGCGGCGTGGGCGCGACGCACCCGCTCGACGCTCGCTTCGTCGTTGTGCAGGGCGAGGGTCTCGGTGAGCACCCGAAATTCCGGCTCCCGGGGCGAACGACCGGCCTGGCACTCGGCGCGGATGATGCGTTCGATGGCCTCGAGCACCTGGCGATGCAGGGCATTGTCGAAGCCGCGCACGTTGATCTCGAGCTCGGCCGAGTGGGGAATGATGTTGCCCTGGGTGCCGGCGTGCAGCTTGCCGACCGTGACCACCACCGTCTCCTCGGGCGGCACCTCCCGGGCGACGATGGTCTGCAGGCGGGTCACCACGTGGGCGGCGATCACCACGGGGTCGACGGTCTGGGCCGGCATCGAGCCGTGGCCGCCATCGCCGTGGATGGTCACGCCCAGGGTGGTGGCGGCGGCCATGGCGCTGCCGGGGATGTGTCCCACCGTGCCCTCCCGGGCCGGCATGTTGTGCTGGCCGAGCACGATGTCCGGGCGGGCGAAGCGCTCGTAGAGGCCGTCGTCCAGCATCGCCTGGGCGCCGCCAAACACCTCCTCGGCGGGCTGGGCGACCAGCATCAGGGTTCCTCGCCACTGCTCGCGGAGCCCGGCCAGCACCGCGCCGGCGCCCACCAGGCAGCTGCTGTGCAGGTCGTGGCCGCAGGCATGCATCACCGGCACCCGCTTACCCTCGGCGGTCTCGGCGGTCTCGCGGCTGGCGAAGTCGAGGCCGGTCTGCTCCTCGATGGGCAGGGCATCCATGTCGCCGCGCAGCATCACCGTGGGGCCCGCGCCGTTGCGCAGCAGGGCCACCACGCCGGTACCGCCGACGCCGCGGGTCACCTCATAGCCCAGGGCCTCCAACGCCTCGGCGACCTTGGCGCCGGTGCGATGCTCCTGGAAGGGCAGTTCCGGGTGGCAATGCAGGTCCCTGTAGAGGCCCTGCACCCGCTCCAGGGCCTGTTCGACCCGTGTCTCGATGGATGTCTTCATGCCCGCCTTCTCTGCTTGATGGCTCATGGATCACTCCTTCTGGATAGAAACGTCTCGTTCGAATCAGGCCTCGGCCCGACCGGGCACTTGCCTGGCCAGCAGCGCCTGGCACACGCCCAGCACCATCAGGTTGGCGAGCACGCCCCAGACGCCGGCATGCCAGCCCAGCGGCGAGCCGATACCGAAATCGAGCAGCAGGAAGGCCAGGCTGCCGGCGATGGCGCCGGCCATGACGCTGACGCGCCGCAGCGACGGGAAGAACAGCGCGCCCAGCACCATCGGGAAGAGCTGCACGATCACGCCGTAGGCGGTGAGCAGGATCATCACCAGCGAGGCCGGGTTGAGCAGGGCGATGCCATAGGCCGCCAGCGACAGGCCCAGCACGCTCCAGCGGGTCGCCGACACCGAGGCTCGCTCGCTGGCTCCCCGCATCAGGGTGGTGCCGAGCACGTCGCGGACCAGCACCACGGCCGCGGTGTGGGCCAGGTTGGCGCCGGTGGACATGGCCGCCGCCAGGGCCCCGGAAAGCATCAGCCCGACCACCCAGGGCGAGAAGTCGGCAACGTCCATGACCAGGCGCAGCAGCACCGTATCGGGGCGCGCCAGCGGCGCGTCGGCGAAGACCAGCACGCCGGCGAAGCCGATCAGCAGCAGCGGCACCAGCAGGTAGGCATAGAGCGGATAGAAGACGCTGACCTGGCGCAGGCTGCGCCCGCTGTCGGCGGAGTAGAACTTCATGAACAGGTGCGGCCACATGGCACCGCCGAAGGCGCTGATCAGGATGGCGGTGCTGAAGTAGCCCCAGCCCATGCCGTTGGCGCCGGGCAGGATCAGGTGCTCGGGCGCCTCGGCCTGGAGGCGGGCGAACATCTCGCCGACGCCGTCGAACAGCCGCTCGGGAATCGCCAGGCCGAGGAACCAGGCGATGGCGATCATCATGATGCCCTGCACCAGGTTGGTCCAGCCGATGCCACTCAGGCCACTGCAGAACACGTAGGCGGCCACCACCAGGAAGGCCAGCAGGGCACCCAGCCAGAAGGGCACCAGGCCGTCGGTGGCGGCCGAGAACAGCAGGCCGGCGCCAGCGATCTGGATGGTCAGGTAAGGCACCAGGGCCACCACCCCGATCACGCCGGCGAGCACCCCCAGGCCCTTGCTCTGGTAGTGGTCGGCGATCATGTCGCCCTGGGTGAGATAGCCCCGGGCGCGCCCCAGCGCGGCGACCCGCGGCCCCAGCACCCAGATGGTGATCGGCACCAGCGACAGGTAGGCGAGGATGTAGAAGGCCGGCGCGCCATGCTGATAGGCCCAGCCGGGCGTGCCGAGGAAGGCGAAGGCCGAGAAGATCTCGGCGCCGAGGATGAAGAACAGGATCACCACCCCGACATGACGGCCGCCGGCGACATAGCCTTCCAGGCTCGAGCCGCCCTGGCCGCGGGCACGCAGGCCCACCCACAGCACTACCAGCAAGTAGGCCAGGGTGACGCCGGTCACGATCACGGAATCACTCATCGCGATGCCCTCCGTGCCGCACGCCGAAGGCCACCCACATGCCGATGAACAGCACCAGCATCCACAGGATGTACCAGGCAAACAGGAACGGCAGGCCGAACAAGGTCGGCTCTATGCGGTTGGCGATCAGCGCGCCGGGCCAGATCATCGCCAGGGTGCACAGGGCGAAGTGCAGCCCGACCAGCGTGTGGTAGGTCTTGCTCATGGGAGTCGTCCAGCTCGCCGGTGGCGAGTCTTGTTATGGGTTGTCACTGGACTATGGCGCAGAACAGCCGATACAAAAAATATCTATAATAGATGCCACCCATACCTTTTCGGCATCTCAAGCAAGGCATCATCCATGGAGTTTCGACAGCTGCACTACTTCCTCGCCGTGGTCGAGGAAGGCTCGGTGTCCGCGGCGAGCCGCCGGGTACATGTCGCCCAGCCGGCGCTGACGCGCCAGATCCGGCTGCTGGAGGAAGATCTCGAGACGCGGCTCTTCGAGCGTCACGCCCGGGGAATGCGGCTGACGGTGGCGGGCCGAGCCCTCCAGGAGGAGGCCCGGGAGCTGCTCGACCGGCGTGCGCGACTCAGGACGCGCCTCTGGAGCCTCGGGCAGGGCGTGATCGGTCGGGTCAGCCTGGGAGTGACGGTGACGCACCTGTGGGTGCCGGAGGTCGCCGGCCTGCTGGCGGGCTATCGCGACCGCTACCCGCAGGTGGCCTTCGAGGTCTTTCCGCTGCTGTCGGGCCCCCAGCTCGAGCGCCTGCAGGACGGCAGCCTCGACGCCGGCATCCTCTACCTCGACGACGACACCCAGCCCGGCCTGGAGGCGCGGCTGCTGCAGCGGGATCACCTGATCCTGGCGGTGCCGGAGCGCTCGCCCTGGGCGGCCGAGCCGCCGACAAGGCTCCAGGACGTGGCGAATGCGGACTTCATCTGGGGCTTCCGCGAGGCCTCTCCACACTACTACGACCGCATGCAGGCCCACTTCCGGCACCTCGATTTCCAGCCCCGGGTGGTGCAGTACGGCGCCGACAACATCGCCCTGCTCGGCATGGTGGCCGCCGGCCTGGGCATCGCCATCCTGCCCGCCGCCAGCAGCAGCCACCCGATGCCCGGCGTGCGTTTCCTGCGCCTCCCCGAGCTCGATGCCTGCGAGATGAGCCTGTGGTTTGCCTGGCGGCCGGACAACGACTCGCCGGCCCTGCACAACCTGGTCGCGCTGGCGACTCAGTGAGCCCGGATCATGGTCGCCAGGTCCTCGGACAGCCGGTCCAGGACCATCGACCAGTTGAGGTAGGGCGTCGAGCCGGTGCCGTTGACCAGCACGCTGAACACGCCCCAGCGCCCGGAAAGGGTACGGAAATAGCCGGCCGCCGCGCGCACCGACACCGGCTGGTTGAGGGTGCCGGTCTTGAGCATCACATGGTCCTGGAAGATCGCCGGACCGCGACGGATGAAGCGCATCACGCCGTTGCTCGGCGACTGCAGTGCCGCGACGAAGCTCGGGAACAGCGAGGGCTGGCGGAACATGTGCTCCAGCAGCACGTTCACCCCGGCGGCGCTGGTGCGGTTCTCCGGCGTCAGGCCGCTGCCGCTGTCCAGGCGCAGCGGGCCGTGCCCCGGCAGGCGCCCGGCGAACGCCTCGATGGCATCGCCGCCCTGGGTCAGCGAGGGCCGTGCCCCCGTCGCCAGATCCAGGGTGAGCGTGTCGGCCATGAAGTTGTTGGAGTAGTTGAGGGTGCGCAGCAGCAGCTCCTGCAGCGGCTTGCCGTCCACCGCGGCGAGACGATGGGCCCCGGCCGGCGGCTCCAGGGTGGTGGTGACGTGCCCGCCCGCCACCGGGATACCGGCCTGCTCGAGCATCGCCATCAGGGTGCGGCCCGTCTGATCGGCGGGATCGGAGCTGGTGCGGTAGAGCTGACGCGGGTAGGCGTTGGTAGAGATCTGGCCGTCGACGCGCATCACATCGCCCTGGCCGTCGGTCACCCGCAGCGCCGAAAGTTGGGTACCGCTGTCGGCGGGCTTGGTCTCGATGCGATTGTCGATGCGCACCAGCTCTCTCTGGCCATCGCAGGGCGTGACCACCGCCGGCGCACCGGCGGTGCGCGCCGGCGCCACGGTCACGCACCAGTTGCCGTAGTTGACCGCTGCCGAGGACAGCAGCGCACTGTAGGCGTTGTCGACCCGGCGCTGGCCCTCGCAGCGGTCGACGGTCAGGCAGCTCACCGGCCCGAAGCGCCACTGGCTGACCACCAGACGCCCGGTGACCTCGCGTACCCCGGCCTGATGGAGGCGCTGTACCAGCCGCCACAGGTCCTCGGTGGTCAACGCCGGATCGCCGCCGCCGTCGAGAATCAGGTCGCCGTGCAGCACGCCCGCGGCATCGGGCTCGGTGGCGCCGACCAGCCGCGTGGTAAAGCGATGCTGGGGGCCGAAGCGGTCGAGCGCCGCCGCCGCCAGATAGATCTTGGAAACCGATGCCGGCGTCAACTGCTGTCCCGGAGACAGGCTACCCAGCGTCTCGCCCGGCTCACCGTTGCCCAGCAGGCGCGCCTCGGCCCCTATGCGGAAGCCGTCGTCGGCCAGTTCCTCGAGGTGCGGGAAGCCCTTCGCCAGTGCGGTCAGGGGCAACAGGAGCAGCAGGGAGAGGCAGAGCGACAGGCGGCGAAACAGCATGAGGGTCATCCGTGGCAGGGGCGATGAAAGAAGACGGCAACGCCGCAGTCTACCCCCGCCCCCGGCGCGATTCGACCGCCTTGGCCTCAGTGGGCGGCAACCCGGGAGAACACCTGGATGATCACCACCCCGCCGATGATCATCGCCAAACCCAGCACGGCAGGCACATCAAGACGCTCACCATAGACCAGGATGCCGATCAGGGTGACCAGCACGATGCCTAGCCCCGCCCAGACGGCATAGGCAATGCCCACCGGCAAGGTGCGCAGCGCCAGTGTCAGCAGGTAGAAGGCCAGGGTATAGCCGACCACCACCACCAGGCTCGGCCATAGCCGCGTGAATTCCTGGGATGCCTTGAGCGAACTCGTCGCGATCACCTCGGCGATGATCGCCAGTGCCAGGTACAGGTATGCCATCAGGCGCCCTCCCGCGCCAGATAGCGGCGCATCACCAGATCGAACAGCGTATTGAAGACCATGGCATAGGCCAGGAAGAACAGCATGAAGCCGAGGTCCAGCCAGAAGGCCTCCATCAGGCCAATGTCCATCCACCAGGCCACCGCCGGCAGGGTCATCACCAGCAGTCCCAGCTCGAAGCCGAAGGCCTGGGCAAAGCGTTGCACCAGGCTGCGCCGGCGCGTCGGCACCAGCGCATCGAAAGCGCGGTTCCAGACCAGGTTCCAGAGCATGGCGGCCGTGGCCAGCCCCACCGCCAGCACACCGATCTCGCCCATGTCATGGCCGGTCAGCCAGCTGGCAAGCGGGGTGACCATCACCAGCCCGCCGGCTTCGAAAAGCAGAGTATGCGTCAGTCGTTCCTTCCAGGAGCGCATCGTGACCTCCCGTGATCCTGTCGTCGCGAAGCCGTCGAGGCCTCGACCTGAGCGCCTATTCTCGCCATGATGGCGATGGATACGAGTTAGATTCCATCTAGAAATCCGATAGGTCACCCATGCGCTGGACCCTCGACCAGTTGGAAGTGCTCATCGCCTGCGCCGAGCGCGGCTCCTTCTCCGCCGCGGCCCGCCACCTGGGCCGGGCCCAGTCGGCGGTGAGCACCGCCATCGCCCACCTCGAAGCCGATCTCGACTGCACCCTGTTCGATCGGGCCGGCCGGCTGCCGCGCCTGACCGAGGCCGGTGAGGCCCTGCTCCACGAGGCCCGGGCGGTCCTTCAGCAGTGCCAGCGCCTGGACTCCCGGGCCCGCGCCATCGCCCAGGGAGAGGAGGCTCGGCTGGTGCTGGCCATCGACGAGGCGCTGGTCGAGATGCCCCCGGTGGACGAGACGCTCGAGGCCCTGGCTCAGCACTATCCCGCCCTGCAGCTGACGCTGCTGTACGGCGCCCAGGGCGATATCGCCCGCTGGGTAGAGGATCGCACGGCCGACCTGGGCATCCTGCTCGGCCGGCTCGGACGCGGCCCGCTGCTGGAAGGGGTGCCGATCGCCCACCTGCGCCAGTCGCTGGTGGTCGGGCGCGATCATCCCCTGGCGGAGCGCGGCTCCCCCACGCCCGGCGACCTGGCCGTCCATCGCCAGCTGCTGATCGCTTCGCGCTCCGAGGGTGATGCCGCGGCACCGCTCAGCGCGCAGTGCTGGCGCCTCAACAGCTTCTACTCCATGGCCGAACTGGTCACCCGCGGCCTCGGCTGGGCCCTGGTGCCCGAGCACATCGCCCAGTATCCACCGTTTCGCGAGCATCTGGTGGCCATCTCCGGCGAATCGCTGGGCCTGCTCCCGGTCATCGAGGTGGAGACGGTATCCCGCCGCGATGCGGCCCAGGGGCCGATCACCCGCTGGCTGCGCGGCACCCTGGGGGAGCGCTTCCGCGACCGCCGCCGACGCTAGAGGCTCCCCCCGTCTCGTGACTGCGCTAGCGCCTGGCGCGCACCGCACCCCCTCAAGCGACGGGAAACAGCTCGGGGCGATGCGGCAGCTCGGCCGCCAGGCGCCACAGCGGTTGGCCACTGAGGTGGTACTTGCGCTCGAAGTGGGTCAGGAAATCCCCCGCGGGGTCGTGCGCCTCCACCGGCGCGGCGACGCCGGTCGCCTGCTCGAGCGCCAGCGAGAACTCCTCGACGTAGAGCCGCCAGTTGGAGCGCAGCTCCAGCCGGCCGCCCAGCGCCAGAATGGCCGGAAACACCGGGTGGCCGTGCCAGCGCATCTTGAGGTGCGCGGCCTTGGGGTAAGGGTTGGGATAGAGCAGATAGTGGCGCACCGGCCGCCAGCCCGTTGCCAGCGCCAGGCGCCAGAAATCCACCAGGTCGGCGCGCACCAGCAGGGCATTGTCGGGCAGCTCGCCGTGATCCCGCGACAGCCGGTCGGCGCTGCGATCGACGCCGATCACCGCACAGTCGGGATAGGCCTCGGCCAATCGGCGCGTCGACAGTCCCACGCCGCAGCCGGCATCGAGGATCAGCGGCATGTCGGCCCGCGTCGTTCGCCAGGCCTCGGCCGCGGCGAAGGCCTCGCGGGTGTGCTCGGCCAGCGGCTTGCGCAGCGGATGGGTCAGGGCCCGCTCGACCCGACGCGCCAGGTCCTGATGGGGACCGGGCTGGTTGGAAGTGATGATGCGAGAACGCTCGGACATGACGGTGACGGGTCGACGACGTGAGAAAGGCGCGCATTCTACCAGCCATCGCCCGTCTCGCGCGCCTGCCGCCTCCCCCACCCCCGCATGACGGCGCACCGGGCCGGGTGCTATGATCCTTGGCCAAAAGGACAATAGCAGCCCATATATCAACCGCACTACGAGGAACCCGGCTTGTCACATTTACCGGTGATCGTGGGCATGGGCGGCGTGAACCCCGCCGGCCGAGCCTCGGGCCATCAGGCGTTTCGCCGCACCGTGCTCGACGCCCTTCCCGACGACGTTCAGGCCCAGACCCTGCTCGGCCTGGCGGCCATGATGCGCCTGGCCAGCGCCCAGGCAGACGATGCCTGGCACGACGCCGATGGCCAGCCCCTCGATGCTGCGGCCATCGTCGAGCAGACCCGCCAGCGCGTGCTCGACCACACCCTGATCCGGCGCATCGAGGATCCTCGCTTCAACGCCGAGGGGCTGCCGGCCAATCGCCGTGCCAGCCTGGCCCTCGAGAGCCCGATGACGTTCCGTGTGCGCCGCCGCCAGCTGCCCGAGAGCCTGCCGCCCACCTGGCAGGTGCGCGAGCTCGACCGCCGCACCCTCGAGGTCTCGGTGCCGGCCGGCGAGATGGACGTGATGCTGCCCGAGACCCGTCCGGCCCAGGTGCGCGCCGCCGGCCAGCTGCCCTCGGGCTTCGAGCCCAGCCAGCTCTACCGCAGCGTCCACCATCCCCGCGGCCTGTCCATGGCGATCTTCGCGGCCAGCGACTGCCTCGGCGACAGCGGCCTGGAGTGGGATACGCTGCGCGACCGCCTGGACCCCGACCAGGTCGCCGTCTACGCCGGCAACTCCATCGGCCAGCTCGACGACGAGGGCTGGGGCGGGCTGCTCAAGAGCTTCGTCTCCGGCAAGCGCGCCACCTCCAAGCAGATGCCGCTGGGCTACGGCCAGATGCCCGCCGACTTCCTCAACGCCTACGTGCTGGGCAGCGTGGGCGGCACCGGGGCCGCGCTGGGCGCCTGTGCCAGCTTTCTCTACAACCTGCGCCTGGGGGTCGACGACATTCGTGCCGGCCGCCGCCGGGTGGTGATGGTCGGCACCGCAGACGCCCCCATCACCCCGGAGATCATCGAAGGCTTCCGCACCATGGGCGCCCTGGCCGACGACGAGAGCCTCAAGGCCCTGGACGCCCTGGAGTTGCTCACCGACCTGGACTACCAGCGCGCCTGCCGCCCCTTCGCCCGCAACTGCGGCTTCACCATGGGCGAGTCCAGCCAGTTCGTGATGCTGATGGATGACGCCCTGGCGCTGGAAGTCGGCGCCGAAGTGCTGGGCAGCGTGCCGGACGTCTACGTCAACGCCGACGGCTGGAAGCGCTCGATCTCGGCGCCGGGCATCGGCAACTACATCACCCTCGGCAAGGCCGCCTCGCTGGTCCGCGAGATGCTCGGCGAGACCGCCCTGCGCCAGCGCACCTTCCTGCACGCCCACGGCACCAGCACGCCGAAGAACCGCATCACCGAATCCCACGTCTTCGACCTGGTCGCCCGCGCCCATGGCATCGAGGACTGGCCGGTGGTGGCGGTCAAGGCCTTCGTCGGGCACTCCCAGGGCAGCGCCGCCGGCGACCAGTTGACCAGCGCCCTGGGCAGCTTCGCCCACGGCCTGCTGCCGGGCATTCCCACCCTGGACGCCACGCTGCCCGACGACGTGCACGGGGAGCGGCTGCGGCTGTTCCGCGAGCCGCAGCGCTTCAACGCCGACGCCGCCTTCATCAATGCCAAGGGCTTCGGCGGCAACAACGCCACCGGCGTGGTACTGTCGCCCGCGGTGACCGAGCGGCTGATGGCCGCCCGCCACGGCGAAGCGGCGATGAACGACTGGCGCCACCGCCGCGAGGATACCCGCCGGGCCGCCGCCGCCTATCTCCACGACGCCGATCACGGCCACTTCCAGCCCCGCTACCGCTTCGGCGAAGGCGTGCTGGAAGGCCCGGAACTGGACGTCGGCGCCGACAGCATCCGGATTCCCGGCTACGCCAAGCCGGTGTCGCTGGCCGTGAACAACCCCTTCGGCAAGCTCGACGACGGAGAAGCCTGATGAACGTCGCCGTCTACCCCGGCACCTTCGACCCCATCACCAACGGCCACTTCGACCTGATCGAGCGGGCCGCGCGGCTGTTCGACAAGGTAGTGGTGGCCATCGCCACCAGCCCCGGCAAGGGGCCGGCGCTGGACCTGGACACGCGGATCGCCCTGGCCCGCACGGTCGTGGCCGGCCTGGACAACGTCGAGGTGACCGGCTTCTCCGGCCTGATGACCGAATTCATGAAGCAGCAGCGGGCCCGCGTGCTGCTGCGCGGGCTGCGCGCGGTCTCGGACTTCGAGTACGAGCTGCAGCTGGCCAACATGAACCGCGCCCAGATGCCCGAGCTCGAGACCGTCTTCCTGACGCCCGAGGTGGAGAACTCCTACATCTCCTCCAGCCTGGTGCGCGAGATCGCCCGGCTCGGCGGCGACGTCTCGAAGCACGTGCACCCCGAGGTCGCCGAAGCGCTCAAGAGTCATTACAATACCTGACTAGAGCACTCGGGCATTCTGCCCGAGCTCGCCGGCCACGATTTCCGTGAGGTACCCCATGGCCCTGATGATCACCGACGAGTGCATCAACTGCGACGTCTGCGAACCCGAATGCCCCAACGGCGCCATCTCGCCGGGGGAAGAGATCTACGTCATCGATCCCGGCCTGTGCACCGAGTGCGTCGGCCACTACGACGAACCGCAATGCCAGCAGGTCTGTCCGGTGGACTGCATCCCGCTCGACCCCGAGCGCAAGGAAAGCCGGGATGAGCTGATGGAGAAGTACCAGCGCATCACCGCCGCCTGAGCATGCTCACGCCTGGCGGCGACGATGGCCGGCCTCGGACGGCGGCATCGGCCCTTTGCCAGGCCCATGGTCGCGAACAGGCAAAGGGGCGCGCGAGATTCGCCATGACAACAATATCGCCTCAGCAACGATCGCTGCAGCAGTGATCGCTTCGGCAACAAGGGAATGACAATGGCTGACGTTGGTGGACACCTGAACGCCGGGCTGCATCTGCGGCCGTCACGGGATTCGGACAAGGGCTTTCTCGAATCCCTCTACCGCGACGTCCGACAGGACCTGCAGCTCCTCGCCGCCGACCGGGACTTCATCGAAGCCGTGCTCGAGATGCAGGTCAACGCCCAGTCGATCGGCTACGGCAGCGCCTACCCCAATGCGCTCTACTATATCGTCGAGAAGCAGGGCGAGCGTATCGGCCGCGTGACCGTCGACTTCGGCGCCGACGTGATCCACGTCATCGACCTCGCGCTGATCCGTGCCGCCCGCAACCGCGGATACGGCGCGGTGGTGCTCCAGGCCGTGCAGTCGGCGGCAACGCAGGTCATGACGCCCGTCTCACTCTCGGTGGACCCGCTCAACACCGGCGCCAAGCTGTTCTACCAGCGCCTCGGGTTTCGCTTCGAGGCCCTGACCGGCGCGGTCGAGCGCTGGACCTGGCATCCGCACCCGCCTCAGTTGAAGACCAGCTGATACCAGGGGCGCGCCATCTCTCCGCCGGGCGGCATGACGCGACAGATATAGACGCTCTCCAGCACCACGCCCTCGGCGATATGCAGGTTGGCGACGGCTTCATGGAATGCGGCTTCCCCTTCCCTGCCGGTCAATAGCACATCGAAGGGGGTGCGCGCCTCTTCATGGCCGGGCACTTGGCACTCCGGCCGGCGCTTCACCTGCTCGACGTCGAGCCTGACCGACAGCTCCGGCGTCAAATCCAGCACGCAGTCCTGGCCCAGCAACGGCTCGAAGTCCGCCGCCGTAACGGTATTCAGCATGATGATCTCCGGGCGGCCGGGCCCGAATGGGCCCGGCCGCCGAGTGGTGAGCGTGATAGGCGTAACGAACCGAACCGCTACGAGCGGGACGGGTAAATGCCCTGCAGGGCAATGCTGAAATTCAGCGCGAGATAGGGATTCATCGTCGAGAACGGCTGGCTGCCCCCGGCATTCGAGGTCTGCCCGCTGTTAAGCCTGGCCGTGCTCGACGGCGTACCGCGGAAGTAGTTGCGCACCGAATCATCGAAATTGACCCTACCGCTGGCCAGGTGGTCCCCTTCGACGGGAGTATCCTGGTTGCCCGCATCCGGGGTGGCCTCGACGGCGGAGGCATGATTGTGCATCGGCATCTCGCTGGCCAGGAGGGTATGCGTCTCCCGGCCGGCCTTCTCACCGAAGCTGACGAAGCCGAGGCCGCTGCCATGGCCCTGCCCACGTGGCGCCCGCCCCTGCAGGTCGGGCAGCGCGAAGGTCGACTGGCCGTCGCCACCGAAGCTGGTACCCAGCAGCGAGAACAGGGCCTGATTCTGCATGATGGGCATCAGATTGCCGTTGCACAGCGCCCAACCCACCGGCGCCCAGTTAAACCCGAGAATCCTGATTTCTCCAATGAAAGGTTCCATTCGACAGCCCCCTAAGGTGTTAATTCATTGTTGTAAAACGCGCTTCCTTCTCTGCGCCTGTGGGGTTATCGCACAGGCATCATGAAAAAAATAGTCCTCTGCGACGTCTCCATGAGCAGTGCTTCCATATGTAGCAGGCTTATATATTTTATTTTACTTAACTAACAATGCTTTGTAAGAAAACCACGAAAAACCGGCACAAAAAAAACAAACGTTTATATCTTGCCGGCAAAAAGCGGCTCAATACCGGGCATTGAAAACCTCATGATTGCTAACCATACTCTTCAGTGGCGTCTGCAGTAGAAAAATAATACAGCGAATAACCTACAAACAGCGTAGCAGGGAAGCCAAAAGCCATGAGTTCCATCACCGGCCGGAACCGCCATGCGGCCTCCGGCGATTCCGTCGTCGCAGATCGGCACCTCCAGGCGGAAACTACCAATCGCCAGGAAATCCTCTTCATCGATAGCCGGGTCCCCGACTACCAGTCCCTCGTCGACGGTGCGGCGCCTGGCATCGAGGTCGTGCTGCTGGATGCCCAGCGCGACGGCATCGAGCAGATCACCGAGGCGCTGGACGGTCGCCACGACATCGACGCGATCCACCTGGTGTCCCATGGCAGCGCGGGGCAGATCGAGCTCGGCAGCGGGACCATCGATGCCACGACCCTCCAGGACCGGGCCGAGTCGCTGGGCCGCTGGGGCGATGCGCTGGCGCCGGGAGGCGACATCCGGGTCTATGGCTGCGATGTGGCGGCCGATCCCCGGGGCGAGGCCTTCGTGTCGAGCCTCGCCGAGGCCACCGGGGCCGACGTGGCGGCATCCGACGATGCGACCGGCGCCGCGGCCCTGGGCGGGGACTGGGAGCTCGAGCGGCATAGCGGTGCGGTGGAAAGCGAGACCTTTCTCTCCCTCGAGCAGCAGCAGGAATGGGCCGGGCTGCTGGCCGCTCTCGGCGGTTACGATCACGAGTTCGACTGGGACACTGATAGAGATGAGAGCGGTCTGACGATCAGCGAAACGGTCGCCGGCGTCACCCTGACAATCTCTGCCACGAACAACACCGATATGGGGTTTGAATACGTTGGCGGTCCATCCGACCTGGAAGGCTACGCCGCCTTTGCCCAGACGGACTACTCGAACCCGGGCACCGTCTATACCTTTACCTTCGATCAGGCCATCGATATGGGCGAGATCGAGCTATTGACGACCAATATTGAAACGACCGCGACCTTTAGTGCCGCAGGCCATGCCGATATAGCGAACGTGCCCATCGTACAACTCGCCGACGCCGGCGTGGTCGACCTCAGCAGCTTCACGAATATCACCTCCTTTACCATGACGCCGGCGATCGCCACTCAGTTCTATTTCGACCAGATTTCCTTCAACATCCCCATCACCAATACCGCTCCCACCATCACCAGCAACGGCGGTGGCGCCACGGCGGCGACGAACGCGGCGGAGAACCAGACGGCGGTGACCACCGTCGCCGCCGACGATCCCGATGGCGATGCCCTCACCTATAGCCTCAGCGGCGGCGCCGACGCGGGCCTGTTCACTATCGATGCCACCACCGGCGAGCTGGCCTTCGCCAGCGCCCCGGACTTCGAGAGTCCGACCGACAGCAACAGCGACGGCATCTATGACGTCCAGGTCAGCGTCTCCGACGGCAGCGCCAGCGACACCCAGGACATCGCCGTCACCGTCAGCGACGTCAACGATGCGCCGACCATCACCAGCAACGGCGGTGGCGCCACGGCCGCGACGAGCGTGGCGGAGAACCAGACGGCGGTGACTACCGTCGCCGCCGGCGATCC
>NZ_JACHXM010000002.1:0-236492 GCF_014192055.1 Halomonas organivorans
TCACCCTGGACGAGGCGCCGAAGGGCTACGCCGACTTCGATGGCGGGGCCGCCAAGAAATTCGTCATCGACCCCCACGGCAGCGTGGCGGCCTGACAGCACCTGGAACCGAACGGCCTCGCTCAGCAATGAGCGAGGCCGTTTTCGAGTGGCCCGCCGGGTAGCGCCTTCCGGGGCCCGAATTTCTCACACGATCCAGACACTTCCCTTCACTGGCGCTGTACAACGGACATCGGCGAGACGCCTTGCCGATGTTTCCATAGCAACAACAATCGAGAGTGACCCCATGCAATCCGAGAGTGGCCTATTAAAGGGCCTCAACCCCACCGTCACCATCGCCTCGAAAATCCTGGTCATCGGTTTCGTGACGTTCTGCGCCATCATGGCCGATCAGGCCGGCGTCATCTTTCAGGAGATCTCCACCGCCGTCCTCAATAATGCCAAGTGGTTCTACCTGGGGCTGGTCAGCGCCGTGCTGGCGTTCCTGCTGTATCTGATGATGAGCCGCTTCGGACACATCCGCCTGGGCAAGGATGACGAGCGTCCCGAATTCAGCTTCATGTCCTGGGTCAGCATGCTGTTTTCCGGCGGCATGGGCATCGGCCTGCTGTTCTGGTCGGTCGGCGAGCCCATGCTGCACTATGCCGGCAACCCCTTCACCGAGGGGCTGACCGACGAAGCCGCCAACATGGCGATGCGCATCAGCTTCTTCCACTGGGGGCTGCATCCCTGGGCGACCTTCATCATCGTGGCGCTGGTGCTGTCCTACTTCTCCTATCGCAAGGGCTTGCCGCTGACACTGCGCTCGACCCTGTACCCCTTCATCGGCGAGCGGGTCCACGGCCGCATCGGCGACGTCGTGGACATCCTGACCGTGGCCATCACCGCGCTCGGCATCTCCAACTCGCTGGGCATGGGCGTGATCCAGATGAGCAGCGGGCTCAAGAGCGTCTTCGGCGTCGAGATCGGCATGTGGATGCAACTGGGGATGATCGCCCTGATCACCTTCTTCGCCGTGCTGTCGGTGATGTCCGGCGTGGGGCGCGGCATCCGTCGGCTGTCGGAGTGGAACATGCTGCTCTCCTCGGTGATCGTGATCCTGGTACTGGCCATCGGCCCGACCCGCTACATCCTCAATACCCTGCTGCAGAGCACCGGCGGCTACATCAACAACCTGGCGAGCATGAGCCTGTGGGCCGATGCCAACGGCGATACCGGCTGGCAGAACTGGTGGACCGCCTTCTACTGGCCCTGGTGGATGCTGTGGTCGCCGTTCGTCGGCATGTTCATCGCCCGCATCTCCCGGGGACGCACCATCCGCGAGCTGGTCGCCGGCGCCCTGATCGTGCCGACCCTGGTGACCTTCGTGTGGATCGCGGTGTTCGGCGGCAGCGCGCTGTACGAGGAACAGCAGGTCCGTCACGCCCATGAGCAGGCGGTGGCCAGCGGCCAGATCGCCGCCGACAGCGAGTTCACCGGCGGCGCCATCCTCAAGGCCACACAGGAAGACACGCCCACGGCGCTGTTCGCGATGTTCGACGCCATCGACCCCGGCATGTTCGGCAGCATCCTGTCGCTGCTGGTGGTCGTCCTGCTGGCGACCTATTTCATCACCTCGGCGGACTCGGGGACTCTGGTGCTGTGCATTCTCGACAGCGGCGGGCACCAGGAGCCGCCCCAGTCGATCAGGGTGCTGTGGGGCATCATCATCGCCTGCATCGCCGGAGCCCTGCTCTATGCCGGGGGGCTCGAGACGATCCAGACGGCCTCCATCATCGCCGGCTTCCCGATCGCCCTCTTCATCCTGGTGATCTCGATCAGCCTGTACCGCTCGCTGCTCGAGGAGCCGATCGCCAAGGCGGTGCCGGTCCCTCGGGAAAGCTGACCGACAAGCCGGAACTCCACCATCAAGTACCTCCTGGCCTTGGCCCGGCAATAGCCAGGGCCGGGAAGCAAGTCTCGGTTCGGGGCATGGACATAAAAAAAGCTGCCCACGAGGCCGTGGGCAGCTTTGTCGGTCAGCGTCCTGCGCTACCGCACCAGGTGCAGAAAGTGCAGGTGCTTCTCATACTGGTCGAGGATATCGCCGATCACCTGGGATTGAAGGTAGCCGACGATGCTGTACTTCTGCCCTCCTTCATGCAGGAAGACCTCGGCACGATAGTGGCTCTTGTCGACATCTTTCGTTGACTTGCCCAGGCCACGGTAGGTGAAAGACGGCGCCGCATAGGCACGAGCGCGCACGCCATAGAGGAAATCCGCCTCGTCGCCGTGCCCTACTCGCATCGTGCAGCGATCCTCCTCGCGGGTGATGCGTACGTCGAGTTCGCGCTTCTCGAACTCCTTGGCGACCTCCCGCATCGCCGGCTCGACGGTTTCGTCGAGGAAATCGATGACCTGCTGACGGCGTGGCGAGGACACCAGCACGCCGAGCCGATCCTGCCAGGAATAGTCCTGCTCGGCGCCGATGCGTGCGACGTGCCCGGGAGTATTGGCCACGTGCTGCAGGCTGTCGCGCTTGCAGGCCTCGATGCGCAGCGCCTTGAACAGCCCGAAGCCGACCAGGATCAGGATCGGCGCGAACGGCAGGGCCGACGCCAGCGAGGCGGCCTGCAGCGCGGACAGCACGTTGCTGCCGCCGGCCAGGATCAGTGCCGATGCCACCAGGCCTTCGGCGACCGCCCAGAAGACACGCTGCCAGACCGCCGGCTCGCCGTCGTCCTTGGCGGTCAGGGTGTCGATGACCAGCGAGCCCGAGTCGGACGAGGTCACGAAGAAGGTAATGACCAGCAGGGTCGCGACCACCGAGGAGATGCTGGCCAGCGGCAGCGTATCCAGGAAGTGAAACAGCGAGGTAGCGCTGTCGTCGAACACCTGGTCGACCAGGTTCGGCATGGCGCCGTTCATGATGCCGTGCAGGGCCGTGTCACCGAAGACGGTCAGCCACACGCAGGTCACGCCGACGGGCACGAAGATCACGCCGAGCACGAATTCGCGGATGGTGCGGCCGCGCGAGACGCGCGCCACGAACATGCCGACGAACGGCGACCAGGCGATGAACCACGCCCAGTAGAACATCGTCCAGCCGCCCATGAAGGACTCCGTCTCCTCGTCGCCGACGTAGGCATAGACGTTGAACGTCATGTCCAGTGCGGAGGAGAGATAGGTGCCGACGTTCTGGGCCAGCGACTGGAAGATGAACAGCGTCGGGCCGGTGACCGCGACGAACACCAGCAGCAGCACGGCCAGGCGCAGGTTCCACTCGGAGATGCGACGGATGCCGCCGTCCAGGCCGGCGACCACGGAGATGGTCGCGATGCCGGTCACCAGGGCGATCAGCCCCAGCTGCACCATGGGGGTCGACGGAATGTCGAACAGGTAGTTCAGGCCGGCGTTGATCTGCATCACGCCGAGCCCCAGCGAGGTGGCGATGCCGAACATGGTGCCGAACACCGCGAAGACGTCGACGGCATGCCCGATCGGGCCGTGGATGCGCTTGCCGATCAGCGGATACAACGCCGAGCTGATGCGCAATGGCAGGCCATGACGGAAGCTGAAGTAGGCCAGCGCCAGCGCGACGATGGCGTAGACGCCCCAGGCATGCATGCCCCAGTGGAAGAAGGCCAGGCGCATGGCGTCACGCGCGGCCGTGGCCGTCTCGGGCTCGCCCATTGGCGGGCCGGCGAAGTGGAAGACCGGCTCGGCCACGCCGTAGAAGATCAGGCCGATGCCCATGCCGGCGGAGAACAGCATGGCGAACCAGGAGACGTAGCTGAAGTCCGGTACGCTGTGATCGGGGCCGAGCTTGATGCGACCGTAGCGACTGAAGGCCAGAATCAGTGCCAGCGCGAGGTAGATGCCCATGGCCAGCATGTAGAACCAGCCGAAGGTGCTGATGATCCAGTCCTGCAGGGAACCGAACCAGGCACCGGCGGTATCGGGCATGACGACCGTGAACAGTACGAAGGCCAGTATGATGCCGGCCGATGGATAGAAAACCGGTGGATTGATGCCGGCCACCGGGCCGCTTCCGTTGTGATGCATAATTCTCTTTCACATGTGAGTGGTGATGATACGACCGGGCGCACGAGAGGCACCGCCGGACGCACGAGCCCGGTCGTCCGTATGGGTCGAATCTTTCCGGTCGGCCCTGGAGGCAGGAGCGAAGGCCGGGCGCGCCACCCGGTCCGAATGCCCCGCCTCTCATCGAGAGCGGCTGGCTTCGAGCCGTCGCCGGCTTCCTTCAGGAGGGCAACCGGGGAGCGTGACGGGTCGGAATGGTTGGCCGGGCGTTTCGCGGCCGATCGAACGCCTGGGGCCGCGGTCGGCGCCCCCATGGGCAGCCGGCGCAGGCGATGTGGCCGAGAGTCCGGCCGGGCGCCGGCCTGCACGCCGAGTCGTGAAGGCCCGCGATGGGCCGGGGATGTCGGGCCGGCATTCTGGGCAAGATTGCCGTATCATGGAAACGAAGCTTTTTGATAGAACCATCAGGAAACGTGATGACCTCTCCCGGCGTCCCGCGCCCCCTGGATCTCGTCGTGCTCAATACCTTCGTCAACGTGGTGGAAAGCGGTGGCTTCACCGTGGCGGCCGAACGGCTGCACATGGCGCAATCCACCGTCAGCGCCCACATGAAGCGACTGGAAGACACGCTCGACTGCCAGCTGCTGCAGCGTGGGCAGCGGCTCGCCCTGCCCACGCCTTCCGGTGAGCGCCTACTGGCGCATGCCCGTCAGATGCTGCGCCAGAACGCCCTCGCCTGGCAGGACCTTCGCGAGCAGCGGCTCGATGGCGTGGTACGTCTGGGGATCCCCGACGACTACGTCATCTATCTTCCCGAGGCGCTGTCGGCGTTCGAGGCGCGCTTTCCAGGCGTCGAGCTGGAAGTACGCTGCGGCTTGAGCGTCGATCTGGTGCAGGACGTGCAGGCGGGCGCCCTGGACCTGGCGGTCGCGACGCGTCAGCCCAACAGCCCCGGCGGCGAGGTGCTGTGCCGCGAGCCGATGGTATGGGCAGGTGCCGCCGGCTATGACACCCACCAACGCTCCCCCTTGCCGCTCGCGGTGTCCAAGGAAGGCGTCTGCATCTTTCGCGAGCGGGCCATCGCCGCCCTCGAGGCAGCAGGCATCCCTTGGCGCATCGCCTACGCCAGCGCCAGCCTCTCAGGACTCTCGGCCGCGGTTCGGGCGGGGCTTGCGATCACCGTGCTGACGCCTTCAATGATGGGCCAAGAGCTAAGAATCCTGGGCCTGGAAGAAGGCCTGCCGGAGCTTCAGACCACGGAGATCACCCTGCACCGCAGCCCCGGTCGCCCCAGTGAGGCGGCCCAACAGCTGGCCATTCAGCTGCAGGCGCATATCAAGAGCCGATCGGCTCGCTAATCGTCCTCGCGTTCGCGACGCATCAACGACAAACACCGATATCGTCTCATGGGGCTTCCATGCCATGAGCTGCACTAAGGGCACAGCGGCGAACGCGAGGTCATGTCTTCCGTAGGTAACCGAGTCCATGCCCTGATTGGCTTTGGAGTGTAGAGTAGGCAGGTCGGCCCAGACTCTCGCTTGAATCCATCCATAGCGGCATGAGAACAAAAATCCTGGCACCGAGTGGAGACTACACATGAACATGCCCAGCTCTTCCATCCAGCGCTCCAAAGAGGCTCGCGAGGCCTTTTTCCAGCGCGGGCAGCTCCCCACCGGACTCGTCGACGATGCCATCCTCAATTCGTGGCAGCGCTGCACGGCTCAGCACAAGAGCGTCACAGAGCGGGTCGAGTACGACACCCTGGCTCGATCCGGTCTCGCTGAACTTCTGGAAGCGAGCCGTACGCTCATGGAGGCCGCCAACGAGCCACTCGAGCAACTGAATCGCACGGTCAGCGGCGCTGGTTATGCCCTGCTGCTCACCGATCACCGAGGCCATGCCCTGAGTGCCTATCGTGGTAGCTCCCGTGCTGACAGGCTCGTCAAGCAGGCCTTCCGCCAGGGCGTCAATCTCTCCGAACAACGTATCGGCACCTCGGCGATGTCCTGTGCACTCTCGGAAGGCCGACCGGTCGCCGTTTCTGGTCCAGAGCACTACCTCAGCGCCAACCATATTCTCCACTGTGCCGCCGCACCGATCATCGACCCCCAGGGCCGGACCATCGGCTCGATCGATATCACCCGTGAGCATCCCCTCGTTCAGGGCAGTGCACTCTCGCTCGTGACCCAATGCGCGAAGACCATCGAGCGTCGGCTGATGGCCATGCTGGAGCCCTACTTGGTACTCCGGCTGGACTGGGAGCTGCAGGAGCCGGCCTCCGACGATATGCTGATCGCGTTGGGCGCTGAAGGCGAACTCCTTGGCATGACCCCTCGCGTGCGCGAAGTGATGGGCCTGACGACCACCGATGGCCCGCGTGGCTTCCAGGATCTGTTCGATCTTCGCTTCGAATCCGTGGTGGACGCCGCCCGCCGCCGGCAGTCTCCCATTCTGGGTCAAGCTCATTCCGGCCTCTCCTTCTCCCTGCATCCCTTCAGCCAGCAGACGCCATGTCTCATCCAGGGATCGGCGCAACGCCGTCCCGTCAATGATTCGCCGCCCCCCGTACCTCGTACGCCCGACTTCGGTGATCCCTCCCTGAACGCCCAGACCACTTTGGCACTCAGGGCAATGAGCAAGAGACTGCCGATCCTGATCCAGGGCGATACCGGCACCGGCAAGGAGGTGATGGCCCAAGCGCTCCATCGCAACAGCGACAAGCACAGTGGTGAGTTCGTCGCGATCAATTGTGCCGCCATCCCCGAGGCCCTGATCGAGGGCGAACTCTTCGGCCACATGGAAGGCGCCTACACCGGTGCTCGCCGCGGCGGAGCCCCCGGCAAGATCGAGCAAGCCGATGGGGGCACCCTCTTCCTGGACGAGATCGGCGATATGCCCCTCGCGCTTCAAAGCCGGCTACTGAGAGTCTTGGAGACCCAGGAAGTGATACGGCTCGGGGGCAGAACCACCAAACGCATCGACTTCCAGCTGATCTGCGCCACCCATCGCAACTTGACCGAAGCCGTCGCTCTAGGCGAGTTCCGTGACGACCTGCTCTACCGCATCAAGGGCATGCCCCTATCGATTCCCCCGCTGCGGGAGCGTACCGGGCTACGCGAATTCCTGATCGGCCAGTGCGACCAGGTCACCGAAGGCCGACGCCAGCTGTCTGTGGCCAGCCTGGACATCCTGCTGGCCCATGAATGGCCCGGCAATGTCCGCGAGCTGCGCCATGCCCTGACCTATGCCGACGTCATGGCCGAGGACGCCCAGGTAACGATCGAACCTGACCACCTGCCGATGGATCTCCTGCGCACCACGACGACCCGCTCTTCCCCCTTGTCCGGGAGAGCGGTCGGAACATTGCAAACGCTGGAATGGGCGGCCATCGAAAAGGCGATGGCACAAGAGGAAGGCAACGTCAACGCTGCCGCCAAGCGGCTCGGCATCAGCCGTGCCACCCTTTATCGACGACTCAAGCAACGTAAGGCGTAGCAGGACCAGCCAAAGGCGATATAACCAGTCGGCCGGCCCTGCCCTGCTATCCCTCCTTCCGGGACATGATCATTGTCGGCCGCACCACCTCAGGGCCAACACGCTCAGGCGGCGAGAAAGTCGCCGGTCGTCGTGACGGTACCGTAGGCGAAGGCCAGCGCCGCCATGATGGTGGCATGAGCCTGCGCCGCGGGTACGGTCAGCCCCTCGAATTCGACGTCTTGGGTCGCACAGGCATCGTGCACGATGGTGACCCGGTAGCCGAAGTCGGCGGCCGCCCGGCTGGTCGCATCGATACAGACATGACTCATTGCCCCGACGACGACGACGTCCTCGACTCCCTCGGCATCGAGTCGCTGCTTCAGGTCCGTCTCCCGAAACGCATTGGGCGAGTGCTTCAGGATCACCGCTTCACCGTCCTGAGGCACGACGGCCGGATGGATCTCGACGCCCGAACTGCCCGGCGTGAAGATCGGCGCCTGAGGATCAGGGAACTCGTGACGAATATTGATGACCGTATCGCCCTCGGCGCGTGCGGCCTGGATCACCCTGGCCGCATTGGCCGCGGCCGCTTCGATGCCGACCAGAGGCAGCTTGCCGGACGGGAAGTACTCGTTCTGGATATCGACGACGATGATGGCGCGTTGGCTCATGGTGTTCCTCTCTCGGATTGTGGTCGGTTCGGGACGGGCGGATGATGCCTTCACGGAAGCGCGGGCTCACCGGTCAGCTGACGGCGTATGTCGCTGCGGTCGAAGTGCGCGCGCTTCTCGATGATCTTCCCCTCGGCGATCGTCAGCAGCATCAGCAGCGAGAAGCGCAGGTGTCTTCCCGCCGGCGCGATGCCATCGACGGGACCGCCCGTGTGCACTCCGTCGAAGACCAGGTAGGCGGCCACCCGATCACCCTCGGCGATCAGCTGCTCGATCCGGAAGCTGAAGCCCGGAAACGCATCGAAGTTCTTCTTTTCCGAGGCGATGAAGCCATCGGCTCCGTGAATGGGGGTATCCATCTGCAGGTAGAACACGAAGTCCGGGTGACACAGTGCCGCCGCGGCAGCGTAGTCCTCATTCTGGAGGGCCTCGTAGAACCGGCACACCACTTGCTTGTTCACTTCGGTAGACATGTCGTTGGCTCGCTGCTTGGCAGTAAATGGAAAGAGTTCAGAGGACGCAGGTCTCGCCGTCCTCGGGCACCAGGAGCCGCTCGCTCATCCCTTGTTCGGCGGCGAAGGCCCGCAGCTCGTCACGGCTCAACGTGGCGTGGTTGACCGACTCCATGTGGGTCGCGACCAGGGTGGCCTGCGGCGCCGCCTTGTGGACCTCGTGGACATCCTGCTTGCCCATGATGATGGAGCCGAGCTCCGGGATGCGGGCATCGCCGGCATTGAGGATGACGATCTCCGGCCGGTGCGTCGCCAGGCTGTCCCGCACATGGGCGTTCCAGACGGTATCGCCGGCGAGATAGGCGGTCTTCTCTTCGGGATGCGCGAATACCACGCCACAGACCTCGCCCAGCAGCTCGCCCGCGGGAGAGGCCATGATCGCGTCGCTGCCGTGCTGCCCCGAGGTCTTGATCAGCGAGATGCCCGCGAAGTCGCTGTCGACGCCAAGCACCCGCACGTCGGAGAAGCCCTCGGCGCGGATCGCCTCCGCATCCTGCTCGTTCTGCACGAACAGCGGTTTGTCCTTGGGAATGTGCTGCCTGGCCGTGTCGTCCCAGTGGTCCTCGTGGGTATGGGTCACGATGACGGCATCGACCGCGAGGATGTCTCCCATGGGGATGGGCAGGTCCACCAGGGGGTTGGACAGGTGATCGTTGACGGTGCCCGGAAACGCCGGAAAGGCGCCCTTGGGCGAGAGCATGGGATCGACGAGAAAGCGCTTGCCCGCATAGTCGACGATCACGGTGGCGTTGCGGATCTGCTGGAGTTTCATGGTCAGGGTCTCCTTCGGGTGTATCAGCATTTCGGGAACGGTTGGTCCAGAATGGTCAAAAAAAGACGAGGTGTCAGTGGTCTCGATCGAGCATGAACAGCAGCGAGTTCAGGGAGTCGTCGAGCCGTGCCCTGTCGCTGCCGGCGCGCACCATGATCTGCAGGCCGGGAAAGGCCAGCACCAGCAGGCGCGCCAGGTGGCGCGCGTCGTAGGCGTCGCCGACCGAGCCCTCGGCCTGGCCGCGTGCGATCGCCTCAGCCAGCGCCTCTTCGATCAGGGTGAAGTCCTGCAGGACACGCCCGCGAATCTCGGGGTCGCGAGGCGCCATCTCGACGGCCTGGTTGATGCTCATGCAGCCACGCGAGGGGTCACCGTCTCCGGCATCGAGGACAATCTTGCGGAAGAAGCCCTCGATGGCCTCCCGTGCCGGCCTATGCGCGAGCATCCGGCGCATCTCCCGTTCGCGTGCCTCGCGGTAGGCATCGAACGCGGCCACGAACAATTCGCGCTTGCCGCCGAAGGCGGCATACAGGCTGCTCTTGCTGAGCCCCGTCGCCGCGAGGAGATCGGCCATCGAGGTCGCCTCGTAGCCCTTGTGCCAGAACACATTCATGGCCTGATGCAGGGCCTCGGTGGTATTGAATGCCTGTGGTCGTGCCATCGCCTTGCCACTCTGTTTTCAGAAGGACCAATGCACGCTATTCTGGACCAATCGGTCCCCAACTGCAAGAGAACCGCTACTGATGCTGCCCATCGCCCAGACCACATCGCTTCCCCTCTCTATTTGCCGAAGGCTCCAGATCAGATATCCACGCGCCTACGGTCGGAGCTCCTCGTCGCGACAAGAACCCAGCCGCCTGACCTTTCCCGCTGAGACACGGGAGTTTCAAATTGAGACAAGCGGTCACTAGTCACACTGCACAAAACCATTAACCCACTGATAAAAAAGGGAATATCTCCAAGAACAACTCTGGCACGATACTTGCTATTTCTTAGCGAGGTTACTCAGGTCGCTGGAAACAACACCTTCGATCGACCATGACAGACAAAAAACAATCGTGGAGAGACCGCCCCGATGAATCCTCTACTTACCGCCGGACTGACTGGCCTGGCCCTGCTGCTGCCGCCGGCTCTTGCCCAGGCTTCTCCGGGTAGCGACGCCATCAATCGATACTGTTCGGGTTGTCACCAGCCCCAGGACGGCCCAGAAAGCTGGAGCCGCATCAGCCAACAGCGCAAGACGCCTGAGGGTTGGGACATGACGATCATACGCATGCAGACCATGCACGGCGTCACAGTGCCCATGGAAGCGCGCCGTGACATCGTCAAGTACCTGTCAGACACACGGGGCCTTGCTCCCGAGGAAAGCGCCCCCCAGCGCGCCTTGATCGAGCGCCGCCTCAACCGGGTAGAGTCTTTCGACCATCCCACCTTCCAGGCGATGTGCGCACGTTGCCACACCGGTGGTCGCCCCTTGTTGCAACGCCGTCCCCAGAAGGAGTGGGAACGGCTTGTGCACTTCCATGTCGGGCAGTTCCCGACCCTGGAATATCAGTCGATGGCCCGGGACCGCGACTGGCTCGATATCGCCCTGAACGATATCGCCCCCTGGCTGGGCGACAGTCACGGATTGGAGAGTGAGGCCTGGCAGGCCTGGCAGGATAACGGGATCGACTCTCCGGATGGCGACTGGCAGTTGTGGGGCCACTGGCCCGGCGAGGGCGACTTCTATGCCGATGTCACCATCACCGCAGCCGATGGCGAGGACGCCTATGACTTGACCCTGGACGGCGCCTTCACCGACGGCCGCCAACTCGACGGCGAGGGCCAAGCCATGGTCTACACCGGCTACGAGTGGCGAGCCAACCTGAACCTCAACGGCCACGACTTCAAGCAGGTGCTGGATCTTGCCGGTGACCGCCCCAACGGACGCATCTTCGATGACCGTGACGAGGCCTTCGGGATCCAGGTGGAGATGTTGCCCGCCGACGAGGTGGCCACGCCTGCCCTGGTGGCCAGCCAGCCGGCGGCACTCCAGGCCGGCATGCGGGGGCGCCTGGTGTTGCTGGGTCACGGACTGGGCAAAGGCGGCATCGACCTGGGAGAGGGCGTGACGGTGCACGAGGTAGTCGAGCGCAGCGACAGCCGGGTGGTGCTCGACGTAGAAACCGCCTCCGACCTTACCCCCGGTTGGCTGCCGGTGCAGGTGGGCGAGGCCGATGCCGATACGCTGCTCGCCGGTTACCAGACCGTGGATCGCCTGGAGTTGAGTCCCGATCTCGGTGTGGCGCGGGTCGCCAGCGAGGCTACCCCGGCGGTCAGCGGCGTATTCAGTGCCCAGGGCTACCTCGACAACCCCGAGGGCGACGACATCCCCCTGGGGCGGGTGCCGGTGACCTGGAGCGTCGCCCCCTGGGACGAGATCGCCGAGGACGAGGAGGACGTCAAGTATGCCGGCACCCTGGACGCCGCCACTGGCATCTTCTCCCCCGGCGGCGCGGGCCCCAATCCGCTGCGCCGATTCGACACCAACAACGCCGGCAACCTGCGGGTTACCGCCAGCGTAGTGGGCCAGGAGGACGTCCAGGACGACGCCCACCTGATCGTCACCGTGCAACGCTGGAACAACCCGCCGCTGCGCTAGGAGGCCACCATGGGAATCTTGCAAGCCATACCCCAGAACCTGCATCGGGTGGAGGTGGAAGGAGAACCACTTTGGTTCCATATCCCCACCACCAGCCTGTTCGCCCCGGACGCCCTGAGCGAGGAACTGCTCTCCCTGGCAGACCGTGCAGAAGGCCTGGATCCAGGTGCCTTGCCCGGTCACCTGTCGCAGGACATCGGCCACGAGGACGTCAGGGCGCGCCTGGAGCAGCTCAAGGCGCTGAAGCTGATCACCGATGGCGCGGTGCAGGCCTACAACCCCACGGTCGAGGTGGAACAGTTCCCGCTATCCACCGTGGTCCTCAACGTCAACACCGGCTGCAACCTGAGTTGTAGCTACTGCTACAAGGAAGATCTCGACAATCCCCGTGACGGCAAGAAGATGGATCTGGCCACGGCCCAGTCTTCCATCGAGCTGATGCTGCGCGAGGCGCCCCAGCGGGATCGCTACAACATCGTCTTCTTCGGCGGTGAGCCACTCAGCAACATGCCGCTGATCCGCGAGGTCGTCGAGTGGGCCGAGCAGCGCATCCACGGCCTCGGCAAGGCGGTGGACTTCACCCTGACGACCAACGCCACCCTGCTGACCGAGGAAAAGATCGCCTTCTTCGACGCCCACCGCTTCGGTCTCACGATCAGCATGGATGGGCCCAAGGCGATCCACGACAAGAACCGCATCGCCGTCAACGGCCAGGGCACCTACGATCTTGTGGCACGGCGCATCAAGCCGCTGCTGGCCAACTACCGCTCGCGGCCGGTGGGCGCCCGGGTCACCCTGACCCGGGGGGTGACCGACGTGATCGGCATCCACGACCACCTGGTCAACGAGTTGGGCTTCGCCGAGGCGGGCTTCGCCCCGGTGACCTCCGGCGACATGGCCGCATACAACCTCACCAGCGAGGAACTGCAGACGGTCTTCGACGGCATGGTCGCGCTCGGCGAACGCGCCGTGGCCGCCGCCCTCGAGGGGCGCGACATCGGCTTCGGCAACTTCAATCAGTTGCTTACCGATCTCTGGGAGGGGCGCAGCAAGGCGGTGCCCTGTGGCGCCGGCCTGGGGCTGGTCTCGGTGGATCACGCCGGCGACGTGCACCTCTGTCACCGCTTCACCGGCTCCGACATGCCGACCTTCGGCAACGTCGACGATGGCCTGGACCATGACGGCCTCAAGCAGTTCGTCGAGGCCCGGGCGGATCGCAGCGAAAGGGGCTGTGCCGACTGCCGGATCCGCAACCTCTGCTCTGGCGGTTGCTACCACGAGAGCTATGCCCGTTACGGCGATCCCATGACCCCCACCTACCACTACTGCGACCTGATGCGCGACTGGGTGGACTTTGGCATCCAGGCCTACGCGCGCATCCTGCGTCATAACCCCGCATTTCTCGACGGCCCCCTGGCCGGGAGGCAGAGCGCATGAGCGATAACAAGAAGAGCTTGACTGAACTGGGGCTGGCCCCACTCAACCGCAAGGCGCGCGCCATGGAACGCGCCGCAACTCCCGAGGCGCTGGAGGAAGTCCAGGCCATGCAGACCGTGGCCGGCTGTACCTCGAGCTTCGATCCGGGCTGGGAGGTGGACCCTTTCGGCGGCGTGGCCTCGCTGTGCCAGCCCATGGAGGCGGACCTCTACGGCTGCGCCGACCCCTGCTGGTGGCCCGCCCAGGTGCCGGACACCATGAACACCTATCCCGATTGGGCCGAAGGGGCCCCACGTGCCGAGGACGACTGGCGCAAGCTGGACAGCCTCGATCCGGGCAGTGCCGTCTATCCGGGAGGAAATCAGCAATGAAGCGACTCAGCCTTACCCTGGCTGGCCTCATGGCCCTGGCAGGACAACCCTTGCTGGCCGCGGAGACCGGCACCGACGAGGTCCGCGAGTACCTGGTCACCATGGCACATCCCAACCAGCTACATGTGATCGACCCCGTGGCTCAGGAGATTGTGCGCACCTGTGACATCGAGGGTGACTTCGGCCCCGGCACGCTGCAGCTCTCCCCGGACAATCGCACGGCCTACATCCTGCATGACCGCTGGGAAGACGTGGTCGGCGTCGATCTCACCAACTGCGATGAAGTGTTCCACGCTCACGGCCCGCACGGCAACATCGGCGCCAAGGCCATGACCTCCATCGCCGTCAGCCCGGATGGAAAGCGAGTCTACGTCATCTGGGACCGTGTCGAGAAAAACCTCGATCACTACCGGGTGCTCGAGCCACAGCTGGCCGTATACGATACCTCCGCAGGCCTCGACGCCGAGCCCATCGCCACCTTCCCTGCCCCCCGCCAGGTACTGATCATGGCAACCGGTGCGGATGGCAGCCTCTACCTGGCAGGACCGGACATCTATCGCATGGACCCGTCCTCGGGCGAGATCGAGACCGCCATCGCCAACCGTAGCTGGGATGACCCGGACTACGGGGACGTCGACTCCCTCTCGATATGGACCCTTGGCGAGGTCACCAACGACTTCATCAGGCCCTACGCCGTCGCCAAATACCCCGGCACGGAGGATGAATCGTGGTATTGGGGGGTTAACCGGGTCGACCTGACCACTGGCGAAACCGAGCGGAAAGAGATCGTGCCCTTCGAGACGCTCTTCTACTCCATCGTCCCGGATCCCAACGACAAGGACATCTACTACGGTGTCTTTAACCACATCACCAGGATAGATAGTAGCTCCAAGGAAGCCGTTGATGCCGTCGAGCTCGATCATACCTACTACAGCATCAACACCTCTTACGATGGCTCGCGGATTTACGTGGGCGGGGCCTCCCACGATATCGCCATCTATGATGATGAACTCAACGACCTGGGGCGCATACAGCTGCCAGGCGACATGAGCTTCTCTACTCTCAAGGTGGCGCGCTTCTGAGACCGTGACGCGCATCCCTGTTGGCCGGGGCTCCTGGAGTCACCGGCCCTTTTGTTGGGGGGAAAGGCCGATGCTCACAAGACCAGGGAGTGGCCGCAAGTCCAGCCAGGCGTTGCCCTGGGGCTGGCTCTACCGGCCCCTCAAGGCACGGCGACTGGCGCTGGCCCGGCTCCTGGCATTGAGTCTGCTCACCACGGGGCTCGCGCTGTTGCCACCGCTACTGACCCAGCGGCTGATCGACCAAGGCCTGACTCAAGGCGACTTCACATGGGTCGTGACCTATGTGACCGCCTTGGTGCTGCTGGGCCTGGTGACCCTGACCCTGCAGGGCGTGACCCGCCTGCAGCACGTGGCACTCTCCGCCCGGCTGCTGCTGTCGCTGCGCCGCTCGCTGCTGCGTCATCTACTGCGCCTTGCCCCGGCCCGCTGGCAGGCCCGGGGACGAGGCGACCTGATGAGCCGACTCGACGGCGACTTGTCGGTCCTCCAGGGCTTCGCCCTGGATGGCCTGCTGGGCGGACTCTCCAACCTGCTGGGGCTGGTGGGCGCCCTGGCCATGATCGGCGTTTTCAGTCCCCTGCTGATGGCCTTGATAGCGGTTCTGGTACCCATTCAATGGCTCTGGCTTCGCGCCTGGCGGCCGGCGCTCACCCGTCGCCAACAGGCACTGCGCGAGCAGAGTGGCGATATCTCCGGGTTCTGGCAGGATACCCTGGCCCACGGACCCTGGTTTCAGGGCCAGGCTCTGGAAGCCTCGCGACTCAACCGCCTTCAGGGGCTCGGTCACGAACAGCTGCGCCGCCTCTTGGCGGTGCGCTGGGTAGGCTTCCTCAGCGACATGGGACCACAGTTGATCCTCGCCCTGGCCCGGGCCGGGGTGCTGCTGCTCGGCGGCTATCTGGTGATCCAGGGACGGTTGCAACTGGGCGAGCTGGTGGCACTGCTGGCCTACCTGGGCATGGTAATGGCACCCATCGGCGGCCTACTCGGTCTCTATGGCGGTTGGCAGCGGGCTCGGGTCAGCGCCGAACGCCTCGCCGAGCTCTTCGACGAACCGGCCATGCGCGATCCTTACCTGGGAAAGCGCCCCTGCGGCCCCGATGAAATTCGTCTCGAACACCTGCGTTTCCGCCACTCCGGTCAAACGGAATGGCTACTGGACGGTGTGGAGCTCACCCTGGAACCGGGCACCAAGGTGCTGATCGAGGGACCCTCCGGGGCCGGCAAGAGCAGCCTGATTCGCCTGCTGCTGGGCCTGGAGACGCCCGAAGAAGGCGCGATCCGCGTGGATGGCGTGCCACTCGTCGAGCTCTCCCGCCACCACTGGCTCAAGCGGGTGGCCTGGGTGGAACAGCACCCGAGCCTGCTGCGAGGCAGCCTGGCCCAGACGCTGCGCGCTCTGGCGCCCGAGGCCAAGGACCACGAACTGATCGAGGCCCTGGCGAGGGTCGGCCTCTCCGACTGGTTCAACGGCTTACCCCTGGGTCTGGACACCGAGCTGGGCGATCTGGGCGGCAGGGTCTCCGGCGGCCAGCGGGCGCGGTTGGCCTTGGCCCGGGCACTGCTCAAGAAGCCCCGGCTGGTGTTGCTGGACGAACCCACCTCGGCACTCGACCCTGAGGCCGCCCGAGCCTTCGACACCCTGCTCGACCAGGTGCTGGCCGATACCAGTCGGCTGATTATCAGTCATCAAGGGGACAATTTCAGGAATCTGGATGGCCGCTACCGTCTGGCGACGGGGCGACTGGTCGCGGTCTCGGAGTCGGCGTCGTGCCTCTGATATCGACCCAGACGCCGAGCCTGGGTCTGATCGATAGCGGCGTGCCTGCGGGCACGGCCCTGGTACGCTTCCACTCACCCGGCTCTCCTGACGCCGAGGATCGGCTGGGCCATGGGCGGGCCATCCTCGCCACCCTGGGCCACTATCTGCCGCTATCGCGGCTGGAGATCGCTCTCTACAAGCTGTTCGAGACGCGTCTGACTGCCGATGCCGCTGACCTGGCGGCGGCCTTCGAATGGTACGCCACGGCCCCCCCGGCCTGGCTGCTGTGCAGCTTGGGGCTTCCCCGCAGCGATGACCGCCTGCAGACCGCGGTGGAACGACTGCAGGTCGCCGGCACACGGATCATCGCTTCGAGCCCCCGCTTCGGGGCACCCACCTACCCCGCGGCCTGGCCCGGGGTGATCGCGGTCAGCGGCGCGGCGGGCCTGTTGCCGGGCCCGCCGCGCCAGGGACGCGATGGCCGCTGGTATGCCTGCGTCTGGGCGGCGCGAAGAGCGAGCGTGGAGAGCCCTTGGCAGCCCTGGATGACGGGGCCGCCACCGGCGGGAACACCGTCACCCCTGGGCGGGGCCAGCTTCGCCGCGGCCCATGCCCTGGGCTATTGGCTAGCAAAGGAAGTCGGCGAATCGCTAATGCGGTGACCGGATGACAGTCTAGGCCTCGCCCCGACAGGGGGGAACATACGCTGTCACCGCTCTTCGAATCGGGACGCCGGCGTGTCAACCGCGAGGCCTGAACCAGGGAGAACCGGCCAGTCAGAATGATCGGCCCACCAGTGGATCACCGCCGAGGCCGCGGGACCCGCTTCGGCCAGCAGTCTCGCCGCCAGGTCATGATCATCGGCTTGCATGGCCCTGACCAGCGGTGCCAGGGGCAAGCCCGCCACCGCCTGGATGCCCAACGGTTGATCCGGAGTAGTCACCAACTCCCGCTCGGCCATGCGGGTACCGACGATGGCCGGGCCGCGCTTCACCCGCACTCGTGCCCAGGGCTCGGGCAGATGCATGAGCTGGTGATCGGGCCAGTGGCTGCGCACCGCCCAATAGGGCGACGGCTCGGCTGCCATGGCCTGGCGATAGAAATCGCGCCCGGCCCGGGCGAAGCGCCAGTACTGGGCATCCTGGCGACGCTGGTGGAAACGCTCCAGGGGAGCGATGGCCTGGCCCTCAAGCAGGCTATGGAGGACCGGGGCCAGGCCATGGGCCGAGGAGAGCGCATTGAAGATGCCCTGGCCGGAGAGGGGATCGATGGCCATGGCGGCATCCCCCAGACGCCAGACTCGCTCATGCCGGACCCGGGTGCGTCCCGGCATGCCGGGGCGCCGATAATGGTGGTCGATCTTGGCGGCGCCCCATAGCGTGGCCAGGGTTGGCTGGGCGGCCAACCAGGCGTCGGGATCGGAGCGGGCTTGCTGAAGGGTCGGCTCCGGCAGGGCCAGCTGCAGATACTGCTGGCCGTGAAGGCGCGACCACCAGGCCCAGCCGCCGCCGGACAGCGACAAGGCGGCACTAGCCGGCGTTGCTTCAGAGGCGTCACCGCACAGGATCCAGGCCGGGGTCGACCATGGCGCCGTGTCGTGAAAATGCCGCCTCGCCATCGCCCGCCCCCGGGCCTCCACCCCCCAGGGTGCGGTAAGCACCCGGCCATCAGCCAGGGTCAGCCGAGCCTGATCGCCATCACTCGCGAGGCCGGTGATTCGCGCCTCGATCACCGGGATACCCGCATCGCGAAGATCCACCAGCAGGGCGGCATCGAAGACCGGGCGAGGTAGCAACCACTCGGCGTTCGGCGCCCGCGCCTCTCCACCCCAGATGACCCGGCGTGGTAGAGGGCCCACCGCACAGGCGGCGGCCCGGTCCAGCCCCAGGCCCTGAAGGGCCTGGAGGCTGCGCCGAGAAATCCCCTCGATGGCGCGGTAGTCGCGACAGCGCCCCACCACCGTGATCCGCCGGCCGGCCCTGTGAAGCAGCATGGCCAAGGCAGCCCCGGCAGGGCCGCCCCCGGCGATCAGCACCTCGCTGGGCTCGGCTCGGGTCATCAGAAGAAAACTCCCACCAGCAGTTGGGCATAGGAAGACGTGTCATCGTCGCCGAGCTGGATACCGCCCTGCGCCGCGCTCCTGTCGGGAGCGTACCAGCCCAGCAGCGGGGAGACATAGAGCCAGTCGTTGGGCAGCCACTCGGCGTAGAGATTGAGCTCGCGGCCGCCCATATCGGGCTGACTGGTCGTGTCCCGGGTCTCGAAGTCGTAGGCCAGCAGGCCCAACGAAAGCGTGTCGTCAACTGACCCTGTGAGGCCCAGTCGCCACGCCTCGGCGTTACTGTTGAAGGGGCCAGCATAGTTGCCCGCCACCTCGCCCTGAAACCAGGTGCCATAGCCACGGGTGACGCCATAAAAGAGTGGATCCCAGGCCTCGGAGAAGCGACTGTACCGTAGGGACAGGGTGGGTTGGCCGGGCAATTCGGCAAAGGTCCAGGCCGGCTCAAGGTATCCAGCGTTCTCCTGAGTGTCCTTGCGCTGATGGGCGAACTCGCCACGCAGGGTCAGCGCCTCGTCCACCAGACGCTGTTCGAAGCGTAGACTATAGACGTCCATGCCATCACGCTGGGACTGGAAGGCGCTGGCCTCGGCCTCGTCGACGCCCAGACCGCGCAGGTAGCTGGCCTCGACCAGGCCGCTGCCATGATCATGGGAGAAGCTGAAGGCCGCCATTTCGGTACTGGCCTGCGCCACATTATCCGATTCGAACCAGGCCAGTTGGCCCTGCCAGCCTGCGTGTCCAAGCGACGCCACGGCGGTGCGGTCGAAGGCCTTGCGCCCGGCCAGATAATAGGCACCGCCGCGGTCGAGCTCATCGCCCAGGGCATCGCCCAGGCTGAGGGAGTCACCGGCCACCAGGAAACCATCTCCCAGGGTAATCGGCTGACGTCCCATGGAAATATCCAGGCTCCAGGGCGAATCAGGCGCCCCCAGCGATTCACTGCGATAACCTAGAAATGCGTCCTCCAGGTCCAATTCCCGCTCATTCCCCGAGGTAAAGCCGGCGGCGTCACCATCGCCCCAGGTACCGGTGCCCACCGTACTGACCCGGCCATAAAGGCCGTCCGCCTTGGGGCTGAGCTCGGCGCCAAGGGTCAGCACGCCCTCCTGCCAGCGGTGGCGCCCGGCCTCGGCGGCCCCGGAGGCATATCCACGATCACTGTGAAAGACGCCCATCAGGGCCTGGACATCGACATTCACAGTCGAATGTCCCAGATCAGTCATCTCATACCCCTGGGCGGGTAAGGCAGCGACCAGCAATAGGCTACCCAAGGCTGTTTTATTGTTCCTTGCAAGCATGGATTGATACACGAGTCACCTTGTCCGTTATTGGATTTCTGTCTAGAAGCTTTCATGCCTCTGTATCTGTGGAGCGCCAAGGGTTCATTTGATCATTAGAAGGATCATGTCAATTGAGTGGGTCATGCATATTATCGGCGCCCGCCCCAGGGATAATGCAAGGACAATGCCAAACCACAACATCCCGCAAGCCACTGGAAAAAATATATTTTTTTAAAACAAGCCTCCCTTTCGCGCTGAACATATCGCCATTGTGATTCAATTTGAGATTTAACATTCTCAAGATGATTCAGGTACTCTAGAGGGAAAGAAAAAACTGTCCGTCATCTAAAGAATCAACACTCGAACGTTAAGCATCGATGCATGCAGCATGTATCTCCATATTTGTCACCCGCTGTTATATAAACAACCTCCATAAACCTAACACCTGTTCTTTTCCACTCTCAGAGTGCACTGCCATCATACTCCTACCAAGAAAGCATTGATTGGTCATAAGTATTTCTGAAAGGCCATATGACGCTGGAATCAACGGCAACCGAACAGAGCGAGACACCGTCTCACACTGAGAAGGAAGGACATTCCTTTTCTCATCCTGAGCAATGCCAAATTCAGAAACGCTAGCCGAGCTGAGAGTGCGACCGCATAACTCCATGTTTTTAAAGATATACGTATACCGCATGCAGCCTGGCACGCTTCTCGCATCGCTAGAGCGTATCAATCATCACAAACACGCTTGAGACAACAGGGCCCCCAAGCGCCCGGCCTACAGAAATGCGGTGTGGTCCCACGCTTTCGCCGGTGTCTCCCCCCTTTCGGATGCCTCCGAGGGAAGGCGTTCTTGCCGTGACGCAAGATCTCTGTCCACGGCATAACCAGGCCAACACCCATCCCACTCAACAACTGGAGACTGCAAAATGTCGACGCCACTCTGGGAATCTCAGCTCTATGTGGGCCAATGGCAGCCCGCCGACGGCCCTCAGGCACAGGTGATCGAACCGGCCACCGGGGAGATCCTTGGTAAGGTACAGACCGCCACCGCAAAGGACGTAAGCAGAGCAGCCGATATCGCCAGCGAAGCACAGCGGCACTGGGCAGAACTTGCTTTCGATCAGAAGGCCGAGATCCTGCGACGCGCCGCGGCACTACTCAAGGAGCGAGCCGAGGAAATCAACCGCTGGAATATCCGAGAGTGTGGCTCCATCGGACCAAAGGCCGAGTGGGAACTGCAGGCCACCTATGAACAGGCGCAGATGGCCGCGGCCTTGCCCATGCAACCTACCGGCCAGATCTTCCCTTCCAGCCTCCCGGGCAGACGCAACTACTGGAAACGTGTCCCCATTGGCACGGTCGGAGTCATTGCCCCCTGGAACTTCCCCATCCTGCTTGCCATGCGGTCAGTCTTCCCTGCACTTGCCATGGGCAACTGCGTAATCCTCAAGCCGGCCCCCGATAGCGCCGTAAGTGGCGGTACCCTGATGGCAGAGATCCTCGAGGCCGCCGGAGTGCCCAAGGGCGTCTTTCACGTGCTGCCCGGTGGCGCCGATGTCGGCGAGGCCCTGGTGCAGCATCCGGAGATCAAGATGATCTCCTTCACCGGCTCGTCCGGCGTGGGCGAAAGAATCGGCGAAACCTGCGGACGGATGCTCAAGAAGTGCGCCCTGGAGCTGGGCGGCAACAACGCCATGGTGATCCTCGACGATGCAGACCTGGAAGCTGCTGCCTCGTCAGCGGCTTGGGGCGCCTTCCTTCACCAGGGCCAGATCTGCATGCAGGCAGGACGTCATTTGGTGCACCGCTCGGTGGCTGAGCGCTATCTCGAGAAGCTCGCCGAGCGCGCCAGCGGCCTGGTCGCGGGGGACCCCTGGCAGCAGCAGGTACACCTCGGTCCGCTGATCAACGAGGCCCAGGCGAGCCGCGTCGAGGAGATCGTGACCCGCTCTGTCGAGATGGGCGCCAAGGTGATGGCCGGCGGCAAGCGTAACGGCAACTTTTTCGACGCCACGGTGCTCGCCGAGGTAACGCCGGAGATGCCCGCCTTCGCCGAGGAGATCTTCGGCCCTGTCGCCCCCATCACCGTCTTCGACACAGATGAGGAAGCCATCGAGCTGGTCAATGCCTCGCCCTATGGGCTCGCCGCCGCCATCCACTCCGGCTCCACGGAACGTGCCCAGAACATCGCTGAGCGCATCCGAGTGGGCATGGTGCATATCAACGACCAGACCGTGAACAACGAATTCCAGGTGCCCTTCGGTGGCATGGGCCGCTCGGGCACCAGTGGGCGCTTTGGCGGCCCAGCCAACCTCGAGGAATTCACCACTACACAGTGGGTCAGTGTCATGGATCGAGGCATCCAGTACCCCTTCTAGATCCTCTTCAAACGAATACCCGGCCCATCCTAGGGCCGGGTATCAATGGATTCTATAGTGGCTGGCAACGCAGCTCGGGCACGAAGGATGATCAATATGAATGCTGCAGCCCGGCAAATACGATCCAGGATATCCGCTTTCCTCAATTCGATAGTCAAGAGCCTTTCAGGAGGCACACCCCATGCACCATGAACATCTCGATCTCAGCGCGCCTATTGCCAGGAAGCTTAACTCCATTTCCCTGACCTCTCCCGAAGACGTCTTGCCGACATCCGTCGTGGACATCCCAAGCGGCGAGTCATTCAGCAATTCAAGCTGCACCACACACGACTTGTTCGTGCTGACCGGTAGTGTTTCGTGCGCCAATGACATGTATGAGGCCGGCACCTATGTCGGCCAGGCAGACGTCAGGAGGATCATCGGAGGCCCCGAAGGGGCACGTCTGCTCTGTTGGTCGATTGACACGCCCCTGAACGGCGGCCCGGTAATCGAGCGCCCTGAGGATCGCGCCTGGGTGAATGGCGTGACCCAAGGCACCAGTATGGTGAGCATGAACGACTCGCACCATAAGGTGATATTAACGAGTTGGCAGCCTGGCTCACGCATGAAGCCACACAATCATCCGGGATGCGAAGACTTCTTCGTCCTGACGGGAGAAATCATCGATGGTCAAGATCGCTACCCGGCGGGAAGCTGGCGTCGTTGGAGAATTGGAGAGATACATGCCCCACTCTCCAGGACTTTTACACGAGCCTTGGTGATCAACGGTTATTGCCTTCCGGATGACATGTCATCTAAAGATGTAGACCGTAGCTATATTGATTGATAAAAATGTGTTAGAAATTTTCAGATACAATTCCATGCCAGGCACGGCTGGCCCCGGCAAGCGTGGCGCCATGCACGCCAAGAACGATTACCTCGCAAGTTATATATGGGGGCAGTGGTGAGGCACGGCACTAGTGCTGCCGCTTCTGCGGCATTATACCGCAGCGTCGTCCTCGCCACAGGCTCCGGCACGCTACAGGGTGAATCGGTGTCGTCTCCAAGGCGAAGAAATCGACAGGCTCATGATCAAGCCCTGCCACGGGCGGGACATACTAGGCAGATCGACGCCCACGATCCAATGCAGAAAGCTCGCCATTCGGCAGATGGAGCAGTCACATTCCATTACCTAGACGAGGCCTCCTTCGACGTCGAGACGAAGGGGGCAGTAGTACCCCCCCCTTCCCTGACATGAGACTTGGCTTTCGTGACCGAAATCCCACGTCAAAAGTGTGGTCGTTGTTGGCATGCCTACTCGGTCGACGTTACCTTGGGCCGCCCGAGGTGTCGGCATACTCAAGGGCCCGGTTAGTTCATTCCATGCAGGACCTTCCAATTGCCCGGATAGAGGGCATAACCGAACAAGGCATGCCCGCCGTAGACGAGCTCGGTGCCCTCGGGAATCCACAGCATCTGGCCGGGCTCGATGCGATGGGTCTCCCCGGCGGCGGTGACCTCGAGCTCGCCCTCGATGACGAAGATCACCTCGTCATAGAGCACCGTCCAGGCCACCTCGGCACCCTCCCAGCGGGCGAAGCCGGCGCCCATGGTCTCACTCAGGGCGGTATCCACGGTGCGGCCGATCTCGGCGTGTCCGGGCGGTCCGCCGCGATGGCGGAAGGTGGTGTCGCGATGGTCGAACTTGAGGGCGCGAATGGGGGTATCGCTCATGGTGGTCCTTGCTTGGATCTGATCAAAAGGAGCGCAGGACGGATAAGCGTCAGCGTATCCGCCACTCTACTGGTCCGGTCTCTGAAACGTTGCCGAGCGAAGGCAAGAGCTAGGCCCGCTCCCTGCGGGCCAGCGCACTTCCCACATCCATGTGAGTCGCAAGGCAAAAATCGGAGAGAGCGCGGAGTTTACTAGTCGTAAATGAGCAGCTTGAGCCGATTTTTAACGCCGTATTGCCGAGCGCAGACCGTTTCAGCTTAGAGTTCGCTGCGGCTGGCCCAGGCCGCCTGCTTCATGCGCATCTTCACCCCGACGCTCAGAAAAGGCTCAGGGGGATTGAGCGCCGGCTTGCCGGAGACTGCCAACATGTCGGATAGCTGCGCGGAATCCTGCTCGGTCGCCAGCTCCGCCAGCAGCTTGCCGGAGATCGTGCCCCGAGCCGCACCCACACTCTGGTGGACGCCGGACATCCAAGCGTTGTTGCCAACCTTGCCAAAGAAGGCCGTGTAGTTGCGCGACAGCCCGCAGGCCCCGCCCCAGGTAGCCTCGAACGGCACATGAGACAGTGTCGGGTAACGAGCCTCAAAGGACTCGCGGTGCCCCTGGCGAATGCGAGTGCGTTCGGCCAGATTGTCGTGGTAGTGCGGCACGAAACGGTACTGATTGCGCACGATCAGCCGCCGATCCGGGGTCAGTCGCAGCGTGGTGCCGGCATGGTCGGCGGGCGTCAGCCCGAAATGGTGAGGCGCGGTCGAGAACAGCGCCATCTCGTCGTCCGTCAGCGCCCGGGTCATGCTGGCGAAGGTCATCACCGGCAGCACCCGGTGCTTGAGGAAACCGAACTCCTGAGCATAGATGTTGGAGCCCAGCAGCAGATTCGTGGCACGCACCTCGCCCTCAGGCGTGATCGCACACCATTGGCCGCTCGAGTGGGACAAGCCAACTACCGGGGTATGCTCGTAGAGCGCGGCATTCTCCGGCAGGGTCTCGCCGAGGCCACGCACCAGGGCGGCGGGCTGCATCAGAGCGGTGTTGGCGGTATAGATGGCCGAAGCGTAGTGCCGGGTGCCGAGAATCGGCGCCAGCTCGTCGCGATCCAGCCGACGGTAAGGGTAGTCGAATTCCTGGAGCAGGCGCTCGTAGTGATCGAGGTACTTGAGGCCTCGCTCCCCCACCGCCCCCTGGTACTTTCCGGCACGCGACCAGTCGCACCCGATACTGTGACGCTGGATCAACTCCTCGAGATCATCCACCGCACCGCGATTGAGCGACAGCAACTTTTGCTTGCGCTCGAGATCGTCACCCTCAAGATCGCGCTTGTGGGGTAGATCAATGACGAAACCGGTATTTCGACCTGAGGCGCCCTGCCCCACCCGTAAGGCCTCCAGCACCACCACACGATCGCCGGGCCGCAGCTCGGCGACGCGGCGGGCCGCGGCCAACCCGGTGAAGCCGGCGCCAATCACCAGCCAGTCGGCGCTCTCGCAAGCATTCAGTCGACGAGCCGGTCTCGGGTCATCGAGCAGTTGATACCAACCATTGCACTTGTCGTCACGAGGAAGAGTTGCTTGTGACATTCTGCACCTCCGCCGCGCCGGGGCGCGACGTCATCACCGGCCAGGCCGGTGGTTCGAAAGAAGGCGGCGCCCAGTGGACGCCGCGTGTTGGGCCGAGTCAGGCGGCCTGCAACTGGCCACAGGCCTTGACCCAGTCGCTGCGCCGCGCCATGGCCGCGTCGCCGACCAGCGCGAAGCCAATCAGCCGGCCTTCGGCGTCGTAGCCGCCGGCCTCGACGCCATCGTCGGTAGCGCTGACGTGCCAGCTCACCTGGGCGCCGGACGGCGGCACCACCACGCAGACCGGTGCCGCTGGCGTCTTGACCATCACCGGCATCACCGGATAGCTGACCGCCGTCGGCTCGCCCGTGAGCGTGGCCGCCAGAGCGCGCAGCCCCGCATTGATCGGCGCCAGGTAAGGCAGCAGTTGACCGCCGATCTCTACGGCGTCGCCCAGGGCGAAGACATCCGGCAACGAGGTGGCGAGCCGTTCGTCGACGCGAATGCCACGTCCACAGTCGATGCCAGCCCCTCTAGCCAGTTCGATATTGGGCAAAAGCCCCACGGCACTGATCACCAGATCCGCCTCGAGCTCGACGCCATCGGTCAGGGTCAGCCGATAACCGTTCCTACCAACGGCGACGCTGGCCACAGAACGCTCCAGGTGCCAGGCCACGCCAAGCCCAGCAAGCGATGCGCGCAGCACTTCGCTTCCCGCTTCGGGCAGTAGCCGTGGCAGCGGACGATCCGCCAGCCCCACCACTTCGACGCCGTGACCGGCTTGGGCCAGGTCGTTGGCAAATTCGCAGCCGATCAGGCCATCACCGATGATCGCCACCCGTGCCTTGCGACCCAGTGCCTCGAGACGCTCACGCATGGCGGCATAGTCACCGCGGTCGTTGACCGAAAGCAGTGCCTCGGAGGCTCCCTCCACCGGGATACGGATCGGGCTAGCACCGGTGGCCAGCACCAACTGGCCGTAGTCCAGCTCGCCGAGTCGGGTGACGAGCCGTTTGGCATCGGCATCGATGCGGCTCACCGGGCAGAAAGCATGCACCCGGATGTTCAGGCGACGCTCGATCGACATCGCCGACTCGTCGAGCAGCGCCTCGGCGTCCTTGTCCAGGGCGAAAGCATTGGACAGTGCCGGCTTGGAGTAAAGGGCACCGTCGTCGGCCGTGACCACGTGGATCTCGCGCTCGGCATCGCGGGCACGCACCGCTTCGGCCAGCCCGTAGCCGGCATGGCCGCTGCCGACGATCACCAGCGGACCCGTAGGGAGTGCCGGCGCCGCCACGGCGTCCGCCAGCGGCGTAGACGCCGATACTGCCGCAGGAGCATCATCGGTAATCTCGATCATCTCGAAATCCGCCTTGCCCACTCCGCAGTCCGGGCACAGCCAGTCGTCCGGCACGTCCTCCCAGCGGGTGCCCGGAGCGATACCGTCGCTCGGCCAGCCCTCGGCCTCGTCGTAGATGAGGCCGCAGATGATGCACAGCCACTTCTTCATCGGAACCTCCTCACGCGCCCTTGACGCGAACGGCGATGTTGCGGGTCTGGACGTAGCTGTAGAGCGCCTCCTGCCCCTTCTCGCGACCGAAGCCAGACAGCCCGACGCCGCCGAAGGGCGTCTCGATGCCGCCAGCGAACCATTCGTTGATGAACACCTGGCCACCGCGCAGGCGTCGCGCGGTGCGCAGGGCCCGGTCGAGACGAGTGTCGAAGACCCCGGCCACCAGGCCGAACTCGGTGCCGTTGGCAAGTTCGACGGCCTCGTCCTCGGTATCGAAGGGATGGATCACCAGCACCGGACCGAAGACTTCTTCCTGAAAGATCTCGCTGTCGATGGCCACGTCGGCGAACAGCGTCGGCTGCATGAAGTAGCCGTTGGTACCGGAGACCCGCTCGCCACCGGTTACGCAGGTGGCCCCGGCCTCGATGGCCCGCCGGCACATGCCCTCGACCTGCTCGAGCTGTGACCGAGACACCAGCGGCGTCAGGTCCGGATTCTCGACCCCAGGGCCGATGGACAGCCCCTCGGCCAGCGCCCGGGCTCGGGCGATGACCTCGTCATAGCGCGAGCGATGCACCAGCAGTCGCGACATGGCCGAACAGACCTGACCGGCGTTGAAGAAGATACCCGCCTGGATGCTCTCGAGTACCTGCTCGATGTCGGCGTCGGCATGGACGATGGCCGCGGACTTGCCGCCCAGTTCCATGACGCTGGGCGTGGCGCGCTCGGCGGCGTCGCGCAGGATGCGCTGACCGGTCGGCACCGAGCCAGTGAAGACGATCTGGTTGGCATCGCGATGCTTGACCAGGTGAGAGCCGATCACCGAGCCCTTGCCGCACAGCAGGTTGACCGCGCCCTGGGGCAGACCGGCTCGCTCACAGGCGGTCATCAGGAAGGTCATCGCCAGCGGCGAGATTTCCGGCGACTTGATCACCACGGCGTTGCCGGCGGCCAGGGCCGGGGCCAGAGAACGGGCACAGATCGACGGCGGAAAGTTCCAGGGCACGATCTGCACCGAGACGCCCATTGGCTCGTAGCTGGTGAAGTCGACGTAGTCGTCGCCCAGCGGAATCGAAGTGCCTTCGATCTTGTCGGCCATGCCGGCGTAGTACTCGAAGTAGCGGGCGGACTCCTCGAACTCGCCTCGGGCGACGTCCAGGGACTTGCCGTTCTCTCGGCACAGAACCTCGGCGGCCTCTTCGGTCAACGCCTTGATTTCCTCGGCGATGGCCAGCAGCCAGGTCACGCGCTGAGCCGGGCGCACTGAACTCAGCGCGCCCGAGTCCACACAGCGACGGGCCGCCGTCATAGCCGCGTCGGCGTCCTCGATACCGGCCTCGGCGATCTCGGCAAAGGGCGTATCGCTGGCAGGATCGATGACTTCCAACCAAGCCTCGGCACCTTTCCATGCGCCATCGATGTAGTTGTAGTAGCGGTCAAGCGTGTTCATCGGGGGAAACTCCAAACATCGTGGTCGGACAGGACATTCACGGTCAGGCGGCAGGGCTCAGGCGGCCTCTGCATCGCCCCGCACGCGGCGGGCCACCCACTGGTGGAAGAAGTGGGTCGGATGATCCAGCACCGGCGAGAAGACACCACCCTGGAAGCCCGGTGACTGACGACCGCGCTGCATGCCTTCGACGGCGCCAATGTCCTCGCCGAACACTACCCGCCAGGACTCCAGAGTCGATGTACGGCAAGCCGCATAGGCATCCTGGGTCGCCTCATCGCCGACGTAGTAGACCCGCAGGTGCTCCACGGTCTGCACGGCGGAGACCGGCTCGAGCATCATGGCGAAGGCGTGGTCAGCCTGGATGCCGAGCAGCACATTGGGGAAGAAGGACACGTATTCGGCGTGCTCCAGCTTGTCCTGCGGCCAAGACGGGAACTTGGGCAGGCGAGTGCCGGCCACGTTAGAGAGCCGATAGGCCAGGCTGCCCTGACCGGAGAAATGCTCGCCGAACTGGATGTTGTAGTGGTCCTCGAGCCGCGAGTAGGTATTGAGGCTCGGATGGACCCAGGGCAGGTGGTAGCTCTCGCAGTAGTTCTCCACCGCCAGCTTCCAGTTGCAGTTGACGGTGATCTCGAGGTTGCCGCCCATGTTGACGCGACGCAGCAACTGGAAGCCATCATCGCCGATGAAGTCGCGCCAGCGGTTCTCGAGCGGCGCCACGTGCTCGGCGAACTCGGGGGCCCGGCCGTCGAGGTTGATGAACACCATGTCCATCCACACGGCGCTGCGGATCGGCTTGAGGCCGTGCTTCTCGCACTTGAAGCCCTCGACCTTGTGCTGGCCGACGCCGCCGATGTGCGGGGTGCCGCGCAGCTTGCCGTTCAGATCGTAGGTCCAGGAGTGGTAGGGGCAGCGGATCACGCCCTGTACCTCGCCCTCCTCGGCGACCAGTTGCATACCGCGGTGGCTGCAGACGTTGTGAAAGACCTGGGTCTCGCCGTCCTTGTTACGCATCATGACCAGCGGCAAGCCCATGAAGTCGACCGGCTTGACGTAGCCGTTCTTGACCAGATCGCTGGCAAACCCCACGCAGGCCCAGGTACCGGCCATCACGCGATCGCGCTCTTCGTTGAAAAAGGCCCCGCTGGTATACGCGGCGTTGGGCATGCCGGTGGCCTGCTCGATCGGAGCGAGCACTTCGTCGAGCTGCTGAGCAGGAATCAGGGCTTGGGTCAGGTCGGTCATCATTGGCGTCCTCACGGTAGTCGGGCGTTAATTTCTGTTTTGGCCCTAGCCGGGTATCCGGCTGGTGGAGGGCGAGTCTGGGGGCTACGCCAAGACAGCGACAATCGATGTTTCCACATCTTTTAATGACAAAAACTCATCTATTAGACGAATGGATAAAATGATTATTTGCCGTTATCCTTGAACTCCCTTCAAAAAAACATCGTATTATCGAAAGCCTGATCGATGATCAAACGTCATCTATAGATGACAAAAAATGCATTGTTCGTCACTCTCGCTCCCCTCAGTCTGCGCAGCGGGCCGCCGTGAGCCCCGTGTCCCCGACGACGACATGAGTAATAACAACCGAGAGTGACGCCATGCGATCAGAAAGTGGCCCGTTCAAGGGCCTCAACCCCACGGTGACCATCGCCTCCAAGGTGCTGGTCATCGGTTTCGTAATCTTCTGCGCCGTGCTGGCCGAGCGCGCAGGAGCCATCTTTCAGGAGGTCTCGACGACCGTCCTCGACAACGCCAAATGGTTCTATCTGGGCCTGGTGACCGCCGTGCTGATCTTCCTGCTCTACCTGATGGTCAGCCGCTTCGGTCACATCCGACTCGGCAAGGACGACGAACGCCCCGAATTCAGCTTCCTGTCCTGGATCAGCATGCTGTTCTCCGGCGGCATGGGCATCGGGCTGATCTTCTGGTCAGTCGCCGAACCCATGCTGCACTATGCTGGCAATCCCTTTACCGAAAGCATGAGCGATGCATCGGCCGGCATGGCCATGCGCCTGACCTTCTTCCACTGGGGTCTGCACCCATGGGCGACCTTCATCATTGTGGCGATGGCCCTCTCCTACTTTTCCTATCGCAAGGGGCTTCCGCTGACCCTGCGCTCGATCCTCTACCCCTTCATCGGCGAGCGCATCTACGGGCCCATCGGCCATACCGTCGATATCCTCACCGTGGCGATCACCGCCTTCGGCGTCTCCCAGTCGCTGGGCCTCGGGGTGATCCAGATGAACAGCGGATTGCATCACGTCTTCGGCATACAAAACGGCATCGGCATCCAGCTCTTCATGATCGCCGTGATCACGTTACTGGCGATCGCCTCGGTGATGTCCGGTGTCGGCCGCGGCATCCGCCTGCTCTCGGAGTGGAACATGCTGCTATCGGTAGTCATCGTGGTCATCGTGCTAGCCATCGGCCCGACGCGCTACATTCTCAACGTTCTGCTGCAGAGCACCGGCGACTACGCCGACCACTTGATCGGCATGAGCCTGTGGAGCGATGCCAACGGCGACAGCGGCTGGCAAAACTGGTGGACGGCGTTCTACTGGCCCTGGTGGATGACCTGGGCACCCTTCGTCGGCATGTTCATCGCCCGCATTTCACGGGGCCGTACCATTCGCGAGCTGGTCGGCGGTGCTCTGCTGGTGCCGACGCTAGTAACCTTCGTATGGATGGCGGTGTTCGGCGGCAGCGCCTTGTTCGAGGAACAGCAGGCTCGCCATGTCCATGAACAGGCCGTGGTGGCAGGCGACATCGGCGCCCAAACGACATTCGACGGCGGCGCGGTACTACAGGCCACTCAAGAGGACACCACCCTGGCGCTGTTCACTCTATTCGACAGCCTGGATCCGGGGGTCCTTCGGCGATCTGCTATCGATCCTGGCGGTGCTGCTGCTGGCCACCTACTTCATCACCTCGGCGGACTCCGGCACCCTGGTGCTATGCACCCTGGACAGCGTCGGCAGCCCTGAACCCCCTCAGCCTATCCGCGTGATCTGGGGCGTAGTGATCGGCTGCATCGCTGGCGCTCTGCTCTACGCGGGCGGACTCGAGACGATTCAGACCGCCTCGATCATCGCCGGCCTACCGATCGCCGTTTTTATCCTGATCATGTCGCTGGGCCTATACCGAACGCTGAGACGGGAGCCAATTGCGGCTGCCATGCTGCCGCCACAGGCAAGGCCGGACAGCACGAACCTGGATCATCACAGCGGAAAGATCGATGTGATGCCCCCATCGACGCAGCCCACCGTCGGCACCGCCTCATCGGCCGATGCCTGAGTCCTGACAACGGCGATCAGTAACCCGTGTCACCTGGCCCGGCAGATGCCGGGCCAGGTAATGAGCTGCAGGGAGTCGCCCAGAGTCGCGTGTTGGGGGTCACTCAGAATTGTCCTGACGTCGACCAACAGGCGAGTCGACACCAAGGTCAGACATGATCGCCTCCACCAGCCTGGCGGCCAGCGACGGCGTCGCCTCCTCCCCTCGCGTGAAGCCGGCGATCCACTCGAACACGATGGGAGGGCCGTCCAGCTCGATGGACCTCAGTCCGGGCGCCCAGGCCGACCGGCTCACGCAGAAGGACGGCAGGATCGAGATCCCCTCCCCGCTGGCTACCAGGCAACAGATCAGCTCGATGGATTCGATGCGGGACACTTCCGTCGGGAAACGCCGACCACGCTCGAAGAAGAGATCGTACTCCCAGCCGGGCTCGGGACGTAGCCCGTAGGTCAGGAATCGCTCACCCTGGAAGTCTTCGGGCGACAGAGCCTGTCGAGAGCAAAGCAGAGAATTCGCCGCCACAACGGCCACCAGGCGATCTCGGAACAGGCGGCGGCTATCCAGATTCGGCACTTCGATGGCTCCGGGCAGCAGCATGAGGTCCGCCACGTCGCTGCCGAGCGAGGCGGCCGGCCGCTCACCGGACACGCGCACGAATTCCAGGTCCACCCTGGGTTCCATCCGGCGCCCCAGTCGCAGCAGCATCGAGGCCAGGCCCGAGGAGTCGAAGTGCGACCAGGCCACCCTGACGCGATTCACGCTGCGCTTGCCCTGCCAGATGGCATCCGATTCAGCCGACTGCAGCATCGGCGCCGCCGCGCGAGCTGCCGTGGCAATGGTCTCTCCCGCCTCGGTCAGCACCAGCGCACGCCCCTGCTTGATCACCAGTCGCACACCCAGTCGACGCTCGGCCTCGCGGAGACGCTGACTGGCCGCGGACTGGGTGATGTTAAGTGTGGACGCCGCCAGCGTGATCGAGCCGCTCTCCTTGAGTGCCGCGAGTAGCATCCAGTGGGTTCGATCCAACACATTCATTAGCTCACCTTATTTTTAACCATGAATCTTCCATTTAATTCGCAGGTTATTCGCACATTATCATAAGCATCACTGAACCATAGCCTAGCAAGGAGACCCGCGATGAGTACCGATCAACGGCAGGCAAAACGCGCCCTCCACCAGGGCATCGACTGCGTCGACCTGGACGCCTGGCCCATCGATCGCCCCGAGAGCGAGCGCTACCAGCGACGCCTGGCCGAGATCCGCGCCGCCCTGAACGACAAGGGTTGCGCGCGTATCGACGGCTTCATTCGCCCCGAATATCACGCTCAGCTTGAGGCCGAGGTCGCCGGGATCGCCGACAAGGCACACTTCTCCCACGGCCAGATCACCCCGTACTTCAATAGCGACGAGCCGTCGCTGCCGGCAGACCATCCGCGTCGTCGCTTCGCGCCGTTCTCCAACGCTTTCGTGGCCATGGACTGGTTTCCGACGGACGGCATCTGCCTGGCCCTCTACCACCACCCGGCCTTCCAGCGCTTCATTACCGACTGCCTCGAGCAAGCGCAGCTCTATACCTTCGACGATCCGCTGGCCGGCGTGGTGGCCAACATCATGCCCGAGGGCTCTTCCCTGCCCTGGCACTACGACACCAACGAGTTCATCGTCAGCCTGCTAACCAAAAAGGCTGACAGCGGCGGTGAGTTCGAATACTGCCCCGATCTGCGCGAGCCGGGCGACGAGCACTACGACGACGTGCGCAACGTGCTCGACGGCAAGCGCGACAAGGTCCACAGCCTGGCGCTCGAACTGGGCGACCTGCAGATTTTCAAGGGCCGGTTCTCGATGCACCGCGTCATCGCAGGCAAGGGGGAGCGCCATACCGCGATCTTTGGCTACGCCAAGGAACCCGGCTTCATCGGCCGAGTCGAGCGGACGCAGCAGGTCCACGGCCGCGTCCTGCAGGCCCACATCGACGCCGAGAAGAACGCGCGCAGCGACGGCCTGGACGACTGATCATGGAACTGGACTGGCACGTGCAACGTAGCGACCTGGCCGGCATCGGACAGCTCGCGCTGGATGCATCACGGGTCGACGTGGACGAGAACGCACTGGCCCTGAGCCGCCTGCAGCGCGTCCGTACGCAGATGCAGCGCTTCGAGCTCGAAGCGCTGTTGCTGAATGACCCCGTCAACATTCGCTATGCCTGCGGGGCACGCAACATGCAGGTGTTCGCCGCCCGCAACGGCATGGCACGCTATCTTCTGGTCACCCATGACCGAACCATCCTGTTCGAGATGGGCGGCGCTGAGCATCTTGCCAGGGGGCTCCCGACCCTCGACCAGGTATGCAGCTCGGCCAATACCGGTTACGTGGCCACCGCCGACGGGCTGGTCAAGGCCGAGCGCCAATGGACGCTCGAGATGGGAGCGTGGTTGCGGGAGCTGGCGGGACGTGGCGCGCGTATCGGCACCGAACGGCTACCCCCTGGGATCGTCAGCGGCCTGCTGGCGCAGGGATTCGAGCTGACGGATGCCCAAGGAGCTGTCGAGCGCGCTCGGGCCATCAAGACCCAAGAGGAGCTCCAATGCATTCGGGCCTCGCTAGCCTGCACCGAGGTCGGCGTAGCTGCACTGCATGAGGCCCTGCAGCCAGGCATGACCGAGAACGAGCTATGGTCGGTGCTGCACCAGGCCGTCATCGCTGGCGGCGGCGAATATTTCGAGACACGCTTGCTCAATTCTGGCCAGCGCAGCAATCCCTGGTTCCAGGAGACGGGCGCCAAGCGTATCGCCAGAAACGAGCTCGTGGCCCTCGACACTGATGTGGTCGGTTGCTTCGGCTACTATGCCGACTTCTCGAGGACCTTCCATGCCGGCCCCGAGGCGCCGACCTCTCGCCAGCGCGACCTGTACAAAACGGCCCTGGAACAGGTCTCTCACAATCTCTCGATCCTGCGCCCCGGCATGAGTTTCCGGGACTACGCACGCGAGGCCTGGCCAATTCCCGAACGCTTCTTCGCCAACCGCTACTATGTATCCGCCCACGGCGTCGGGATGACCGGAGAGTATCCCTATCTCTACCACCATGCCGATTTCGAGCAGGCGGGCTACGACGGCGAAATCCTGCCCGGCATGACCCTCTGCGTCGAGAGCTTTATCGGCGCAGAGGGCGGCGAGGAAGGCGTGAAGCTCGAGCAGCAGGTCCTGATCACCGGCTCGGGAACGGAAATCCTCTCAAATTTCCCTTTCGAGGAAACACTACGCTAGATCAGCGACAATATAACAATATCGATAAAAACGGGAGTATTAACGACAATAGCCTCCATGACGACGTCACACTTACCATAAGAAAGCGCAAGGTATTAGATCAAAAGGTGGCGAAAATTCTTCAGAAAATACCGAAAATATAATGACCCACACAACAGATCACAACATCCTGGAAGACCACATCGACCAGGAAAAAAATGGCATCCCCCTACCCGAGGGAAATACGGAGATCATCGACACCGATTACGTCATCGGCCAGGACAATATCTCGGGAAAGCCTTTCGGCATCGACCTCGATCTCCATGGCAAGGTGTTCACGATTTCCTCGTTGGTCATCCTGTCTTTCGTGGTGCTCACCCTGGCCCTTAACGAACAGGCCGTCCCCTTACTGATGGCCATGCGAGACTGGGTCACCGGACACTTTACCTGGTTATTCCTGCTCAGCGGCAACGTCTTCGTACTAGTCTGCCTCGGACTGGTGCTCTCCCCGCTGGGCAAGGTCCGCATCGGCGGCGAACGTGCAAAAGCCGACTACAGCTATGCCGGCTGGTTCGCCATGCTGTTTGCCGCAGGCATGGGTGTCGGCCTGGTGTTCTTCGGCGTCGCCGAGCCGATGGGCCACTTCGATTCATCGCTGGCGGGAGTCACGATCGGCGACGACGGTGCCAGGACAGACTGGGCTCCGCTGGGCGCGGCCGAAGGCAACCAGGCCAAGGCCATCGGACTGGGCATGGCTGCTACCATCTATCACTGGGGCCTGCACCCCTGGGCGGCCTATGCGATCGTGGCTCTGTCGCTGGGCATCTTCGCCTACAACAAGGGGCTTCCGCTCTCGGTGCGCGCCATCTTCTACCCCCTGCTCAAGGAGCGCGTATGGGGCTGGCCGGGCCACCTGATCGATATCCTGGCCGTATTCTCGACCCTGTTCGGCCTTGCCACGGCGCTGGGCCTCGGTGCTTCCCAGGCAACCGCCGGCATGGAATACCTGTTCGGCGTTCCCAACAACGATACCACCATCACCCTGCTGATCTCGGTCATCACCGGCATCGCCTTACTCTCGGTGAGCGCGGGCCTCGAAAAGGGCGTGCAGCGCATTTCCAAGATCAACATGGGGCTGGCTTTCCTGCTCCTGGGGTTCGTCATCGTCTTCGGACCTACGACCTTCATCGCCTCTGGCCTGGACGATAACCTGACCTCCTATCTGGCCTATCTCCCAGCGTTGGCGGAACCTTTCGGGCGGGAAGACGCCAACTTCACCCAGGGATGGACCGCCATTTACTGGTGCTGGTGGATCTCCTGGTCACCCTTCGTCGGCATGTTCATCGCCCGTGTCAGCCGCGGCCGCACGGTGCGAGAGTTCCTGATTGCCGTGCTGCTGATTCCAACTCTTGTCTCGTCGCTATGGATGACATCCTTCGGCAGCACCGCCATCGACCAGTTGATCACCCAGAACTTCCAGGGCGTGAAGGATGCTGCGATCGAGCTCAAGCTCTTCGTCATGCTCTCCGAGATGCCGTTCACCCTGATCACCTCAACGATTGGTATCCTGCTGGCCATCGTGTTCTTCGTGACATCATCCGACTCAGGCTCGTTGGTGATCGACTCGATCACCGCCGGCGGCAAACTGGATGCCCCTAGGCCACAGCGCATCTTCTGGTGCATCATGGTAGGCGCTATCGCCATCGCCCTGCTGGTGGGTGGCGGCCTCAACGGGCTGCAGGCGGCAGCAGTATCGACCGGCTTGCCTTTCTCAGTAGTACTGCTCGTTGCCTGCTATACCATCGTCAAGGGGTTGATAGCCGAATCTCGCTCCTGCCGCCTGGCCGAGGCATGATGAAACATTCGCTCCTCCGAAGGTCGACGCATATTGCTGCGACATACAGTGAGGTTCCTCGACACTGAGAGCGCTCTATTTCCGATAGACAACGCTTTCACAATGTGAACAATTAGCGATATAGAGCCGATAGTAATGCCGTTTCTTTAAACCAGCGCCAGGTCATCCCTCTTTCGCCTCGGTTAATGAAGCGGCATCTTATTAAAGAGCAAGATATCACGCGTTTCGCGCAGAAGGAGAGACGAATGGTAAAGCGTTTTGAAGGCAAGGTAGCGCTCGTCACGGGCGGCCGCTCCGGAATTGGCCGAGCCATTGCTTGTCGACTGCAGGACGAAGGAGCTACCGTCATCACCGCGCAGCGAGGCGAGGATGAGCGGTTCAACGGCATTGCGGCTGACTTCTCGGATCCGACGGTGCCCGAACGAGTGGTCACGGAGGTCGTTGAACGCACCGGACGCCTGGATGTGCTGGTCAACAACGCCGGGATGATGCAAGAAGATCTGATTGAGGATACCAGCCTCGAAGCCTGGCAGCGCAATCTCGCCGTGAATCTGACCACTCCCTTCCTGATGATCCGAGCGGCGCTGCCGCATCTGCGTCAAACGCGTGGCAGCATTGTCAATACAGGGTCGGTCGAAGGGCTGAGTGCCAACCCGAGACATGCGGCCTATTGCGCGACCAAGGCCGGCCTTCACGGCCTGACGCGCGCCGTGGCCGTGGACCATGGTCATGAGGGCATTCGCTGCAACGCCGTGGCGCCCGGCTGGATCGATACGGAGCTCAACCTCGAGTTCGGTGCCAGCCAGCCGGATCCCGCGGCCTTTCGGCGTGACATTGGGCGCATTCACCCGATCGGCCGTGCCGGCGCTCCGGAGGAAGTAGCCGCCCTCGTTGCTTTCCTTGCCGCCGAAGAATCCGGCTTCATCACTGGGCAGATCTATACGGTGGATGGCGGACGAACGGCCAAGCTGAGCCTGCCGTGATCATCCCCTCACTACTGCCATCTGATGCACACATTCGCCTGGCGAGGAAAGGCGCCAGGCGATCAGATTAATCCTGCACGATTACACACAACACCCGCCAAAGCGGAGTCACCACGCCCGAATATCGGGCCTTGGCCTTTCATCCTTGGATGAGGCACGGTCGCGACTAGCGATCCCGTCAGCAAGTATTGAGTACGCGACGACAACTCACACTCGTCTACGGCCTGACAGGCTCCTCCTGATGGTTCTGCTTTGTCGAAATCGTCGTCCGGCAGAGTTGATGGAACGACGCCAACTCCAACCAAATGTACATAAATTCGACACTGGTGTACTCTCCTGCAAGCATCTTGCACGCCCAGCCTCGCTGGCCTGAACCGGAGACACCATTCGATGCCCCCTGCCGCTCGTCAAGACATGAAATGGAGAGGCTCGCGTGACGCCTGGCTCAATGCCGCCTTCGAGCTGCTGCTCGAGTCCGGTGTGGGAAGCGTGCGGATCCTGGCGCTGGCCAAGCGGCTCAATGTCGCCCGCACCAGCTTCTACTGGTTCTTCAAGGACCGTGAGGCACTGCTCAACGCCCTGATCGAACGCTGGCGCGAGAAGAACACCCGAGGGCTGATCCGGCAGACCGAGGCCTACGCCGAGGGCATCGTGGAGGCGATTCTCAACGTCTTCGACTGCTGGCTGGATCCCGATCTGTTCGACTCACAGCTGGAATTCGCGATACGCAGTTGGGCCCTGCAGTCGGACGAGGTCGCAAGGGAGATCGATGCGGCCGACGAGGAACGCATCGAGGCGCTGACCGGGATGTTCGTACGACACGGCTATGAATCGTTGGCGGCCAACGTACGCGGACGCACCATCTATCTTACCCAGATCGGCTATATCTCGATGAACACCCAGGAAACCCTCGAGGTCCGCATGCGACGCATGCCCGCCTATGTCGAGATCTTCACCGGGCAGACGCCACCGCACAACGAGCTGCGACGCTTCCATGCCCGACACGGGTATGTGCCGACAGATGACACTCACGCAGGCTGATGCCTTACTTACGCTCCCGGCTCAGCCCGTCTCCTTCATGCCTCTTTCGCCGCCTCGTGGGCGGCCTCGAGCCCGCTGTGAAGAATCCCGTTGAACCCTCCATCGATCATCGCGCGTAGCCCCTTGGCCGTGGTGCCGTCATAGGCGATCAGCCGCTCCACCATGTCTCCGGGATCGGCACCTTCCCTTTCCAGCAGCAGGGAGCCTCCCACCAGGGTCTGCATAACAGCCTCAAGCGCGATGTCATCGGCGATGCCCGAATGCCTGGCATGGTCGAGCATCGACTGCGCCAGCAGCGCCGGATAGGCCGGTCCAGCGCCGCTCAACGCCGTCAGATAGTCGAGAGCGCTCTCCTTGGGTAGCTCCCGTGCCGTGCCACAACTCTCCAGCAACGTCTGAACGAGCCGACGCTCGACATCACTGACCTGCGCCGTGGCATACCAGGGGAAATAGCCCCGATGGATCTCCGCCGCAGCGTTCGGCATGGCACGCACCACCCGCTGGCTTCCCACCCGGCTGGCAACTGTCTGGCAGGAGGCCATGGCCAACAGGGAAATGACCAGCTTGTCACCGGCGTCGATATCGACACGCTCGAGATCCTGTGGGCGCACCGACAGCACGATGACATCTGCCAGGTCGACCAGCGCTCGGTTGTCCTGGACACAACGAACTTCGGGCCAGTCGCGATAGGCGTCACCGCCGGAGCGTGAGGAGATGACCAGCCGTTCAGGGGGCCGTAACCCCTGTTCCAGCCAGGCCAACCCCAGCGAGCGCCCCATCCAACCCTGGCCTCCGATGATCCCCACGACGGTGTCTTCATGCATCACTTGGCTCTCCCCTCGACCGGCCCTCCTCGATCAGGTGTCGAGGTCGGCCAGGCGACGTGTTTCGAACAGAATGTACACCTATGTACATCCAGAGAACGAGTGTGTACATTCGCTTTGAACGCTGTCAAGCGCATAACAAGAGAGAGACCCGGCCATGACGCGCGATCCGCTGCTGCAACCCTTCCAGCTCAAGCACCTGACACTGAAGAACAGGATCATGATGACGGCCCACGAGCCGGCATACCCCGAGGACGGCATGCCCAAGGCGCTCTATCGGGAATATCACGCCGAGCGAGCCAGGGCCGGCATCGGTCTGACCATGACGGCCGGGTCCGCGGCGGTGGCCAAGGACAGCCCGCCGGTGTTCAACAACATCCTGGCCTACAAGGACGAGGTGGTGCCCTGGATGCGCGAGCTGACTGAGGCCTGTCACCAGCACGGCACCGCGGTGATGATCCAGCTCACCCATCTGGGTCGGCGTACCCGCTGGGACAAGGGCGACTGGCTACCGGCGGTATCGGCCTCCCACCGCCGCGAGGCCTCGCATCGCGCCTTTCCCAAGCAAGTCGAGGACTGGGACATCGAGCGATTGATCCGCGACTATGCTGATGCTGCCGAGCGCATGCAGGCGGCCGGACTCGACGGCATCGAACTGCAGGCCTACGGTCACCTGATGGACCAGTTCTGGTCTCCGCTCACCAATACCCTCGAGGCCCCTTACGGGGGCGATCTCGACAACCGTCTGCGCTTCACTTTCGAGGTACTGCGAGCCATTCGCCAGCGGGTCGGCGACGCCTTCATCGTCGGAGTGCGATATACGGGTGACGAGATGCTCACTGGCGGACTCACGGCCGACGACGGAATGGAGATCTCGCGACGCCTGAAGGACAGCGGCCTGATCGACTTCCTCAACGTGGTCCGCGGACATATCGACACCGACCCCGGATTGACCGACGTGATTCCCGTCCAGGGCATGCCCAGCGCACCTCATCTGGACTTCGCCGGCGAGATTAGGCGCCGGATCGACTTCCCCACCTTTCACGGCGCCAAGATCCAGGAAGTCGCCACGGCCCGCCATGCCATCGCCGCCGGCAAGGCGGACATGATCGGCATGACCCGCGCCCACATGGCCGATCCCCACCTAGTGCGCAAGCTCATCGAGGGGCGCGAGGAAGAGATCCGCCCCTGCGTCGGCGCCAACTACTGCCTCGACCGCATCTACCAGGGCGGCGCCGCCTACTGCATTCACAATGCCGCTACCGGGCGAGAAACCACCATGCCGCATGACATTCCCAGAGCCGCTCAACAGCGCCGGATCGTGGTCATCGGCGCCGGCCCAGCGGGCCTGGAAGCTGCCCGGGTGGCCGGCGAACGGGGCCATGAGGTCATCGTGCTGGAAGCCGCCAGCGATGCCGGCGGCCAGGTACGCCTCACCGCCCAGAACGAGCGCCGTCGTGAGATGATGGGCATCATCGATTGGCGCCTGGCGCGCTGCGAGGCCCTGGGCGTCGAGATCCGCTACAACGCCTGGGCGGAAGCCGAGGAGGTGCTCGCCGAATCGCCAGATGCGGTAATCGTGGCCACCGGCGGCTATCCGCAGGACGACCTGCCGGAGGTCGGCAGCGACCTGGTGGTCAACACCTGGGACGTCATCTCCGGTCACGTGACACCGGGCAAGCGGGTGCTGCTGTTCGACGAGACCGGCGACAACGCCGCCATGCAGGCGGCGGAGATCATCGCCGCGACTGGCGCCGAGCTAGAGATCATGACGCCGGATCGAACCTTCGCGGCGGACATCATGGCGATGAACCTCGTGCCCTACATGCGCGCCCTGCAACGACCCAATGTCACCTTCACGCCCACCTACCGACTGAAATCATTGGAGCGCGACGGCAACGAGCTGCTCGCCGGCATCACCAGCGACTATCTGGACCTGGATCACGAACGTCGTATCGACCAGGTGGTGGTCAACTACGGCATCGTGCCGATGGCCGACATCTACTTCGAGCTGAAGCCCCATTCCACCAATGGCGGCGAAGTAAACTACGACGACCTGATCGCCGGCCGGCCCCAGGCCGTGGTGCGCAACCCAAGCGGCGGCTTCCAGCTGTTCCGGATCGGCGATGCCGTTGAGTCCCGCAACACCCATGCGGCCATCTACGATGCCCTGCGACTGGTCAAGGACCTGTGATCCCTGGCACCGGAAATGACGAGTCGACCGGCGTATTCATCACTTCCTCGAGGAGGACGCAGCCGTGAACGATATCTTTGAAGCCCCCCGCTCGAATCGCCCCGACCAGGAACGCTTCCAGGTCACCGACACCCACTCACTGGATTGGCAGGAGAGCGGGATCACGGGATTCCAGCACAAGATCCTCTACTGTGACGACAGCGGTGACACCGAGACCATGCTGATCAGGATGGCACCCGGTGCCTTCTCGGACTATCACGCTCACGACAGACGTGAGCAGCTCTACGTAATCGAGGGTGACTTCTACGACCAGAACCACCACTACCGGAGCGGGAATTTCATCGTGCGAGAGCCGAACACCAACCATATCGCCGGCAGCGATGGCGGCGGGCTGGTACTGCTGATCTTTTCCCGTTGATCCACTCATGTCGTCAGGAGGACGCACTCCTTGGTTCAGCTGACCTTTTCCGCCAGTGAGGCGGAACGACTGGCCGAGCAGGCCTGCCGTTCCGCGGGCGCCAACCCTGCCACCGCACGCTCTCTGGCAACGGCAACGGTGTCGGCCGCGCTGCATGGCCGTCCCGAAGTGGGATTTCCGCACCTGCTGCAATACCTCACCGGCTTTCGTGCGGGTCGGCTGAACGGCGAGGCCGAGCCAACACTGACCCATCCCCTGCCGGCGATCCTCCACTCGGATGCGGATGGGGGCACCGCCCAGCTCGGCTTCGACCTGGCCATGCCCATGCTGGTCGCCAGCACCCGGGAACTGGGAGTGTCACTCTTCACCCAGCACAACGGCTTCACCACCGGCGAGCTGGGCTACTACGTGCGACGTCTCGCCATCGAGGGGCTGATCGCCCTAGCCGTGTCCAACAGTCCCGCCGTGGTCGCCGGCACGACGGGTGGCAAGGCCGTCTTCGGTACCAACCCGATGGCGTTTGCCGCGCCCCTGTCCGATTCGCACGCGCCGCTGGTCATCGACCAGGCCTCCAGCGCCACGGCCCTCGTCAACCTGGCGGAGGCCGCCGACGCGGGGCGCAGAATACCCGAGGGCTGGGCCCTCGACGCCGAGGGGCGCCCCACCACCGATGCCACGGCGGCCCTGCGTGGCACCCTGCTGGCTTTCGGGGGCACGAAAGGCGCCAACGTGGCACTGATGGTCGAGTGTCTCGCCGCCGGACTGTCCGGTGCCTCATGGTCGCTCGACATGGCGGATCCCCAGGAGGGGCGACGCTCAGTCGACGCGGGCATGACGATCATCGCCATCCAACCCAGGTTGATCGACGAGCATTTTGCGTTGCGGCTAAGCCGACAACTCGATCGGCTCAGTGCCCAGGGAACCTATGTGCCCGGCCGCCGCCCGGTGCACGACAACATCAGAGAAGAAGAAGGTGTGGTTATCGATACGCCGGTGCTGGAAGCGATCCGTCGTTACTTGCCGGGTCCCGAGTGATCAAATACCCGGGCACTCGCCGGACAACGATGCACAATCCGGCCTTTGCCCGCGAGAGGAGCCCTCGCGGGCAAATTAAGCTTTCACGGCAGGCTCAGCTTCGCTGTCCGACCGCCATCGACGGTATAGATTTGCCCGGTGCAGAACCCCGCCTCTCCCGCGGCCAGGAAAGCGACCAGAGACGCGACCTCTTCCGGCTTCCCTGTCCGTGCTACCGGGTGAATACGCGCGATATCTCGGCGGAATGCAACCGGATCGGGCATGCTCTCGATGAAGTCGACATTCAGGTCCGTATCGATCCAGCCGGGAGCGATCGCGTTACACCGGATTCCCTCGGCCCCGTGATCAACGGCCACCGCTCGGGTCAAGCCATGTAGTCCCGCCTTCGAGGCACAGTAGGCGGCATGTCCCGGGTTCGACCCCAGGGCTTCGATCGATCCTACATTCACAATACTGCCTTGCGTTCTGCGCAGGTACGGCAGCGCGGCCTGGATCATCAAGAATGGGGCGGTCAGATTCACCATCAGATTACGCTGCCAATCCTCACAGCTCATCGCCTCGACCGAGGATTCCTGCATCAGGCCGGCATTGTTGACCAGCACATCCAACCGCCCGGCACGCGAGACCAGCTCAGTCACAACCTGCGCCGGACTTGTCGGGTCGGTGAAATCGGCAGGCAGCCATTCAAACTCGGTGTCCTGACTGCGCTGCGCGGTAAATACACGCGCACCCTCATCCCTCAACCGGCGTGCAATCGCCTGACCGATACCGGATCTGCCACCGGTTACGAGCGCTATCTTGTCTTGGAAACGCATCATGAGACAGGCTTCCCACCGTTGATCTCGATCAGAGTACCGCAAAGGTAGCGTGCCGCATCCGAAGCCAGGAAAAGCACAACGTCCGCGATATCCTCTGGCTCGGCGATGCGGCCGAGCGGAACGGTCTTTCCCAGTTCGGCGATGGCGTGGTCCGGATCGAAACCACGTTTGGCGAAGCCTGTGCGCAGCATCGGGGTGTTCACCTCATTGGGGCAGACCGCATTGATGCGGATACCCTGATGGGCATGATCCATACCCATACATTGCGTGAGCGAGGCAATGGCCGCCTTGGTCATGCAGTAAAGCGCATGGTTCGACCCCGGCGCCTTAGCGCCCCAGCAAGAGGACGTGTTGACAATGGCACCACCTCCCTGACGGGCCATCAGCGGGATCGCAGCGCGGCAGATTCGGAAGGGCGCCTCGACATTGACCCCGACCGACAAGTGCCAATCGGCATCTGTCGTTTCGGTCACCGGGCCACGGGAAATCACCCCGGCATTGTTGACCAGGATATCCAGACGGCCCAATGCGGCATGAGCCGCAAGCGGTAGGCCATCGGCATAATTCGTGTCAAGCAGGTCGCCGGGGAGATGCACCTCTGCCTCGATTCCCGAAACATCGCGGTCCGCGACAGCTACCCGAACGTCCTGCTCGCGCAGGCTCGCGACGACCGCGGCCCCGATTCCGCCCGCCGCGCCAGTGACCAGAGCAGTTTTTCCTGAGAAACTCATTTGTATTTCCTCGTGCTTATCAGAAACTGGCGATAGGAGCGCCAAAAAGCGCTTCATCTGGACGAATACCTAATCCCGGACCGGTCGGCCGCCTGATGTGGCCACCTTCAATCCTGATCCCGTTCTCTGGATCGAAATTTCCTTCGATATATGAAGCGGCGACCCATGCTCCTTCGCACAAATCAGGCCGCATTGTGGCGGCAATCTGGGTGCAGGCGGCGGCGATCACATCCCCACCCCAGGCATCATCGCAGGTGTGCGGCAAGTTACGGGCCTCGCAAATATCCCGGAATGTGCGCATGTTCTGGAGGCCGCCGATGCGTGTAATCTTCATACCGAATCCGTCGACCAGCCCCGTTCCTATCGCCGTGATTGCGGCATTCAGGTCGATGCCGCTCTCGTCCATGTAGATGCCGCGTGATACCTGTGGCCGGATCTTCCTGAGATCCTCCACGGTGTTGCAGGGCTGCTCCATTATGAAAGGAATATCGGGACACTCACGGCTTACGCGCAGCGCATCACGTGTATTCCAGCCACGGTTGGCATCGACAGCCATGCGCATGTCGCTGCTTCGGATGACGTCCCAGACCTTGTGGATGGTCTCGATATCGGTTTCGACAGGACGGCCACCGACCTTGACCTGAATACGCGGATAGCCCATATCGCGAACCTCGGCAGCGATGCGGGCGGTTTCATCCGGGTCACCGACGATGGTCGAGTAATAGGTGGGCACTCGATCTACAACAACACCGCCGAGCAATTCGGCAACGCTGACGCCAAGCCGCTTTCCGATAAGATCATGAGCGGCGATATCGATCGCCGCCTTTGCGTAGTTATGCCCGTTCAGAAGGCTGCCCATCTTGCGCTGCAGCACAAGCGGCCATAGCTCCGCTCCAATCAGGCCCGGCGCCATCACATTCAGAGCGGCTCGGGCCCCTTCCGCGTGAGCTTCGGCATAGGTGGAACCGACCGGACAGGTTTCACCCCAACCTTCGGTACCGTCCTCTGCCACCAACCTGACCAGGGTCGTATCCAGCGACCAGACCTTTGTATTGGCCATGGTATAGGGGCCGTTCTTGACCGGCAGGTCATGCTTGTAGATATGAATCTCACGCAGTCGCATTTCACTGATCCCCCTTCTGTATTGTGGATGATCTCGATGATCAGTGATACCGAGGCATTCGGACAAACGAGTTATGGGTAGGCTTCGCTAAACCTTTTGTTAAGCGATACGAGCGTCATTCACAGAAAGAAATGTGGCAAAATGGCTTTTCGTTTAAGGCCGGCTGAGATGGTGGAAAGCGATGAACAGCTCCAGACTTGGACTCCCGCCACTCAATGCCCTGCGCACTTTCGAGGCGGCTGCCCGCCACGGTAGTTTCAAGGCAGCGGCCGAGGAACTGTGTGTGACCCAGGCGGCGGTGAGCCGCCAGATTCAGACACTGGAAACCTTCTATGGATTGAAGTTGTTCATCCGTGGCAATCGCACAGTTGAACTGACAGAGGAGGGACAGACATTGCAGTTGGCGGCATCGCCCGCCTTGCAGAATCTCGCCGCGGTTTCGCGGGACCTTCTACGTCGTCACAGTCAGGGATATCTCTCCTTGGTCACGACAACGGCTTTTGGCCAGCTGTGGTTCATGCCCAGGTTCAAGATGCTGAACCACCAGTATCCGGACTTGCAGTTGCACCTGATCAGTGGCGAAGGCAACGCCAGCTATCGGGAAGGGTTTGATGCCGCCATCATGCTCGGGCTCGAGGAACACCCGCAATACGTGGCAGAGTACCTTTTTTCGGAAGAAATATTTCCGGTATGTACCCCCGGATTTCTGGAGCAGCACCCTCATATATCGACGCTTGCAGGCTTGCTGGACGTTACGCTGCTGAACCTGAGTGCAGGCCATTGGAAAGCCAGGTTGTGGACGCCGCTTGACTGGGACTTTTGGCTCGGGTTGTTTGGTATCGATGGAGCACAGAAACAAAAAGAAATGAACTTCAGCCACTTCACAATGCTGTTGGACGCCGTGTATCAGGAAGTGGGGGTTGGCCTCGCCTGGCGCCACCTGGTGCAGCAGCAGTTGGAAGAGGGCCGGCTGGTTCGGCCAGTCAAGGAAAGCTATGACGCACAGGACAGGAAGCACTATTTCGTCTGCCGTCGCGAGCGCGCCAACTCCCCGGAAATGCAGATACTCCGCGACTGGCTGATGGCCCAGACGCAGGAGCTGAGGGCATAGCCGTGAAGGCGCCACACCCCCGGGGCGTAACCGAAGAACCTGGAACGTCCCGACCAGCCAGTCCAGCAGCTCATGGACAAGATGAGGCCATGGGCAGACCGTAGCAGCCGATGACGATACTGGTACCCACGCTGGAGGCAAAGTGCACCGGATAGATGTCGATCCATTCCATGACCGGCAACAGCAGCGGGCTGAGGAAGGCGGCGACGCTCATGTCATCCATGATCATTCCCGTCAGGATCGGGAAGATTGGCCATCAGCAGAATCAGCAGCTTGAGCAAAGGTGTGGTCAACACCTGGGGCACCGACATCGTCGCGATGTCGGTGCCTTATGGCGATGGCCAGGCCTGAGACGGAGCCACGGTCAGGCCACGCTTTGCTTTCGCCTAGCCGCTCCTGGGCTCGCTGCGCAGCCCCTTGACCACCGCGAAGCAGGCCGCCAGCAGCACCAGGGTGAACGGCAAGCCGGTGGCGAGCACCGCCGTCTGCAGGGCCCCCAAGCCGCCGCCCAGCAGCAGCGCGATGGCGATGGCGCCCTCGATCAAGGCCCAGAAGACCCGCTGCGCCTTGGGGGCGTCCACCTTGCCGCCAGCGGTGAGCGAGTCGATCACCAGCGAGCCGGAGTCCGACGAGGTGATGAAGAACACCATCACTAGCAAGATACCGACGAAGGAGGTGATGGCGGTCCAAGGCAGCTGGCTGAGCATCACGAACAGCTGCAGCTCGACGACCGCATTCTTGACCCCATCGAAGTGATCGGTGATGACCTGGTCGATGGCCGTGGTCCCGAAGGCCGTGAACCACAGCGTGGAGACCAGCGTGGGCACGATCATCACCGAGATCAGGAATTCGCGCACGGTGCGACCGCGACTGACGCGGGCGATGAACATGCCGACGAACGGTGACCAGGAGATCCACCAGGCCCAGTAAAGGGCGGTCCAGCCCTGGCGATAGTTGTCGTCTTCGCGACCGAACGGCATGGACAGGGCCGGCAGGTGGCTGAGGTAGGAGCCGAGGTTGCCGAAGAAATCGGTCAGGATCAGCAGGGTCGGGCCCACCGCGATCATGAACAGCAACAGCACGAAGGCCATGACCATGTTGATCATGGAAAGTCGCTGGACGCCCTTGTCGACCCCGGCCATCACCGACATCAGCGCCACCAGGGTGATGCCCATGATCAGCAGCACCATGGTGACGTTGCCGTCGGGAATGTCGAACAGGTAGTGAAGCCCCGCCGTCGCCTGGGACGCCCCATAACCCAGCGAGGTGGCCAGGCCGAACAGGGTGGAAAAGACCGCCAGGATGTCGATGAGATGGCCTGGCCAGCCCCACACGCGTTCGCCCAGCAGCGGGTAGAAAATCGAGCGCATGGTCAGCGGCAGCCCCTTGTTGAAGGAGAACAGCGCCAGCGACAGGGCCACCATCGCGTAGACGGCCCAAGGGTGGAGGTTCCAGTGATAGAGTGTGGCGGCCATGCCCAGCGAAATGGCGGCCTGCTGATCGCCGGCGGCACCGTCCAGCGGGGCCCAGTCGGTGCGCACGCCGTTCTCGACGGTGGTGCCGGCCAGGGAGGTGCCGAAGTGGGTCAGCGGCTCGTTGACGCCGAAGAACACCAGCCCGATGCCCATGCCGGCGGCGAACAGCATGGCGAACCAGCCGACATAGCTGAACTCGGGCTTGGCGAGGGCCCCGCCGATCCGCACCTTGCCGAGAGGCGTGAAGATCAGCACGACGGCCACGATCAGAATGATGTTGGTGGACAGCAGGAAGAACCAGTCCAGGCTGCCGGTGAGAAAGCCGAAAGCAGCATCGAAGATCGGCTCCACCTCTTCCTGCAGCGCCAGGGTGAGGATCACGAAGAACAGGATGGTCAGCGCCGAGATGCTGAAGACCTTGCCATGCACATCCAGGTCGAACCCGAAGCGCCTGAAGGCGATGTTATCCTGTCCGATCACGTAATCGGTATCGATGACATTGGCCGGACCTTCGGGAGAGGGAATGCCCTCCCCTGCGGTCGTGGCCTGTGAGGCCTTGTTGTTGTTCGTCACTGGAGTTTCTCCTTCTTGGCGATAATGGTGGATATGTCAATCCTGACGGTCCCCACCAGAAATACCCTAGCCCGGATATGGGCACGACCTCGCGATAATGGACAAGGGGCATGAACCCTCGGAGGGTGCGGAAGGCGAACCTTCGTGCACCCGAGGCGTTCGAAGCTCAGGGCGCCCGGCATTCCATGATGGTCAGTATTCCACTTCCACACTGCCCTTCACGGCGGTGCAGCAGCTCAGCACATAGCCTTCGGCAATTTCTTCCTCGCTGATGCCGCCGTTATGATCCATGGTCGTCTGGCCATCGAGCACACGCACCCGACAGGTGCCGCAGATACCCATGCCGCAGGCCTTGGGTATATTGAGATCGGCACTGGCAGCGGCTTCGTAGAGGGTGGTGCCATCGGCCACCTGCACCGACTTTCCCGAGTCCTGGAAGGTGACCCAGTGCGCGTTCTCGACGGCCTCTTCCTCGCGCTCCTGGGCCTCGGCCGCATGCTCTTCGGCCACGGCGATATCGGAGGCCGGCGTGGCCCCGAATGACTCCTCATGGTAGTGAGAAAAGTCATAGCCAGCCGCCTGAAGAAGCTGACGTACCGCCCGCATATAGGGCGTCGGCCCACAGCAGAAGATTTCGCGGTCAAGGAAGTCCGGAGCGATGAGCTGAAGCATTTCCTGGGTCAGGTAGCCACGATAACCTCCCCAGATCTGGCCCGTCTCACTGCGTTCGCAAATTAGATGCAGCTTGAAGTTGTCGATGCGCGTGGACATGTAGTCCAACTCGGCACGATAGATGATGTCACTTGGCGTCCGAGCACTGTGGGCAAACACCATGTCCACTTCGGAATTGGTGTTGAAAAACCAGCGCGCCATGGACATGACCGGGGTGATACCAACGCCGCCGGATAGGAACAATACCTTTTCCGCCGGATGGTCGATGCAGTTGAACTGACCGACCGGACCATGGACGGCAATGACATCCCCCTCCTGAAGATTGTCATGCAACCAGTTCGAGACGGCTCCCCCCGGTACGCGTTTCACCGTGATGGAAAAGCTGTAGGGAATCGAGGGCGCGCTGGCGATCGTATAAGAGCGCATGACCTGCTCGCCGTTGATCTCGAGTTCCAGCGTCACGAACTGGCCCGGCTTGAAGAAGAACAGCACGGGCTGCTGCATACTAAAACAGTAAGTCCTGACATCCCGGGTTTCCTGGATGATCTTGAGGCAGCGCACCACGTGGCGGCCATTTGCCCAGGTCTGGGTGTTGACGGGATTGAGGAATTCGGAACTGGCAAAGCTGGTAGTCATGAGGCACATCCTACGGCAAAGCCGCCACTCCCGGGCTGGGAGTGACGGGTCAGGCTCTTGTCATTCTACTGACGGATCAGCGCATCAAACGAGCTGGATCCAGGTGGTCTTGATTTCGCAGTACTGATCATGGGCGTAGACCGATTTGTCACGGCCGCCGAAACCGGACTGCTTGTAGCCCCCGAACGGGGTCGTGATGTCACCCTCGGAGAAGCAGTTGACGGACACGGTGCCGGCACGAATCGCTCCGGCCATGCGATGAACGGTGTTGAGATCTTCGCTCCACAGCGAGGCTGCCAGGCCATAGCAGGTGTCGTTGGCGATGGCGATGGCTTCCTCCTCGGTATCGAACGGGATCACCGCCAGCACCGGGCCGAAGATCTCCTCGCGGGCCACGGCGGCCTCGGGCGAGACGTCGTCGAAGATGGTTGGGGGTACGAAGTATCCGCCGTTCTCAAGCAGGACTCGCTCCCCGCCGGTAACCGCCTTGAGCCCCTCGGCCTTGGCCTGTTCGATGTGAGACAGCACCTTGTCCATGTGGGCCTGCTCGATCAGGGCGCCGAGCTGCACGTCCGGGTCCAGCGGATCACCGATTTTCCAATCCGAGGCAAGCTGCAACTGCATCTCGTCGAGCAATGCATCCTTGATGGAACGATGCACGATCAGCCGCGAACCGGCGGAGCAGTTTTCGCCCATATTCCAGAACGCAGAGGCCAGCACGTCGCCCGCCACGGCCTTGAGATCGCCGACGTCCGGCATCACCACCTGCGGGTTCTTGCCGCCGCACTCGAGCACCACCCGCTTGAGGTTGCTGGCGGCCGAGTATTCGAGAAATTTACGCCCCACCTCGGTGGAGCCGGTAAAGGCAGCCAGGTCGACGTCGGGGTGCAGGCCAATGGCCTTGCCGGCCACATGGCCGAGCCCCGTTACCACGTTCAGCACACCGGCAGGGATACCAGCTTCATACGCTAACTCGGCCAGGCGAGTGGTGCTGAGCGACGTCAGCTCGGCGGGCTTGAGTACCACGCTGTTGCCGGTGATCAGCGCCGGCCCCAGCTTCCAGCCGGCCATCATGGCGGGGAAGTTCCACGGTAGCACCGCGCCGACCACACCGATGGGCTCACGCGTCACGGTGGCTACTACGCCCTTCTCGGTGGGTGCCACGGCCTCGTAGAGCTTGTCGGCGGCCTCAGCATGCCAGCGGATGGTGTTGGCCGTATCGGGAATGTCGACGTTGAAGCATTCGCCGATCGGCTTGCCCGCTTCCAGCGCCTCCAACACGGCCAGCTCCAGGCAATGCTCCTCGATCAGGTCGGCGAAGCGCTGCATGATGGACTTGCGCTCGGCAGGCGCCAAGTCCGACCAGACCCCTGCCTCGAAGGCGCGACGGGCCGCCTGCACGGCGAGGTCCACGTCCTCCTCCCCGCAGGCGGCAACCTGGGTCAGCACCTCTCCGGTGGCTGGGTTCAGAGTCTCGAAGGTTTCGCCAGAGCGTGAAGAGACGAAGCGGCCGTCGATAAAGGCTAGATTACGGAACTCGAGACGCTCGACCTGCTGGGCGATGGCGTCCTTGGTGAGGATATCGGACATTGTTTTGCTCCTCCGGGTCGTGAATCGTGAGGGTAAATCAGAGTTCGTTGCCGGCCTTCCACTCTTTCCAGGCGAGGGTCGAGCTCACCCCCAGGCCGAGGAAGGGCTCCGGCGGGTTGGCAACAGGCTTGGGCTGCTTGAGCATGATGTCGAGCTGTTCGCTCTCGACGCCTAGCGCATACTCGGCGGCCAGCTTGCCGGTGATGGTGCCGCGGGCGAGGCCCAGGCCGTTCTGGCAGAGGGCGCTGTACACCCCCGGGGCGAGCTCGCCGAAGGGCGTGCCTCCGTTGCGGGTGACACACAGGGCGCCACCCCAGGTGTATTCCATCTCGACGCCCGGCAGCATCGGGAAGCGCTGCTCGAACGACCGGCGATGGGCCGCACGGATGCGCGCCATCTTGCCGGTATCGGCACTGATGCAGGCGTTATAGGTGAAGGTGTGGCGCACGCAGATGCGCCCGCTGGCCAGTCGGCGCAGGGTCGTACCCATCGGGTCGGCCGGGATCAGGCCCCAGCTCTGCTCTCCGCCCAGCATGGCCAACTCATCATCGCTCAACTGGCGCGTCATGCTGCCGTAGGTATAGACGGGCAGGATGCGCCCCTTGAGGCCCAAACCGCCGAACTGCGACGCGTAGGCATTGTTGGCGAGCACCAGCCTCGGGGCCTGCAGCCGCCCTTGGTCGGTGACCAGCGTATGCGGCTGGCCGACCTCGATGCGGCGTACCGGGCTGTCCTCGAACAGCCGCACGTTCTCGGGCAGCGTGTCGCCCAACCCGCGCACCAGCGCCGCCGGCTGGACCAGCACGGTGCCAGGCGCATGCACCCCGGCCTTGAAGAAGTCGGTGCCGGTCACCGCCTTCATCTGCGAGGCATCGAGCTCGCGATAGGGTTCGCCGAGCCCCGTCAGGCCCTTGGCAAACGCCTCCAGGGCCCGCAGCCCATGGTCTTCCACCGCTCCGTGCAGCTTGCCCTGTTCACGCCAGTCGCACTCGATACCGTGCCCCTTGACGATGCCCCGCATATAGTCGATTGCCGAGCGATTGAGGCAGATCTGCTGCAGGTCTTGGGTACGGTCGCCGGTATAGTCGTGCGAATTCAGGTCATGAGGTAGGTCGATCATGAAGCCGGAGTTGCGGCCGGCGGCCCCGAAGCCGACCCGACGCGCGTCCACCAGGGCGATGGAGGCATTCGGCTGAAGCTCGGCCAGACGCCGGGCGCCGGCCAGGCCGGCCAGGCCGGCGCCCAGCACCACCCAGTCGGCCTTGACCTCGCCCTTCAGCGGCGTCGAGGGCCCCGGCGCAGGCAGCGTCTCGTACCAGCCACAGTGCCCGTCATTCTGGGGCAGTTTGTTGCATGTCAGCTGCATGGAAGATGCCTCCGGCGCCAGGGCTCAGCCGCGATGTGCGACCAGTGCTTCATAGGCGCGCTTGAAGGCCGCCTTTTCGGTCTCACTCAGCGGCAGCAGAGGGCGGCGTGCGTTGCCCACCGGCGTGCCGGCGAGCTCGCAGCCGTACTTGATGTACTGGCAGAACTTGCCGCCCTGCTCGAGCAGGTTGAGGATCGGCAGCAGGCGAGCGGCCTGCTGGCGGCCGGCGACAAAGTCCTGATCGATCACGCAGGCCTTGTGCAGGGCAACGTGTTCCGGCGCCAGGAAGTTGGACGCTCCGGCCACCCAGCTCCGAGCGCCCCAGACGAAGAATTCCAGCACCTGGTCGTCCATGCCGCAGCTGAGCTGGATATGGTCGGCATGCTCGTTGGCCAGCTCATGCATGCGCTCGACGGAGCCGGTGCTCTCCTTGATCGCCTGGATGTTCGGACGCTCGCGCAGGGCGTCGAGCAGATCGAACTCCATCGGAACGCCGGTGCGATCGGGGAAGTTGTAGAGCATGATCGGCATGTCGAGAGCGTCGTCAACGGCCTGGATATGTGCGAGCAGCTCGTCCTGGGCCGGCTGACAGTAATAGGGTGCCGCCACCAGGATGGCGTCGAAGCCGGCCGCCTTGGCATGCTGGCCCAGTGCCAGGCTGTCTTCGGTCGTGGTGGCGTTGACGCCGGCCATCAGCGGAATGCGCCCCTGGGCATGGTCCACGACGTAATCGAAGACCCGCTTACGCTCGTCCTTGGTAAGGGCATAGTACTCGCCGGTGGTCCCGCCGATGATCAGGCCATGCACGCCTTGCTCGATCAGGGTATCGATCACGCGCCCCAGGGCATCCAGCTGGATGGCGCCCTGCGCATCGAGGGGAGTCACGACCGGCGTCCAGATACCATCGAAATTCATATCGTCACCTAGTTGTATGAAGTATGTCGGCATAGCCGATTGGCCATGCCCGTCAGAGTAAACAGCGAGGGGATCACCGCGAAAGAAACCTTTTTTATCGCCAATTCATGACTGGACGTTATGGCTGGAATGACCGGCTCTGTGTCCAGTGCGAGGTCAGAAAACACAATGGGATGCACCCTCGTGCATCCCATTGCCTTTCTCTCTCCCATGCTCTTCATTCACTCGAGAACAATTCGCAGACCTCATTCGGCCGCAGCGCGCGCCTCGTTCAGCCACTCGTCGAACTCCTCGCGGTGGGCGTCGACCCATTGTTCGGCATGGCGACGGATGTCTTCCTCGCTGCTCTCGCCCTCTTGCATCTTGAGGTTCTGGGCACTCTCGGCATCGGGGCTGATCGACAGGTGAGACAGGAACTCACGAGCCGCCGGGTTTTCTTCGGCAAAATCCTTGTTGAGGACCGCCTTGATCGTATCGACGGCGAAGCCCAGGTTCTTGCCATCGACTTCGGTATTGACGTCGTTGTTGCCATCCGGCAGGTCCGTGTAGGGCACTTCCAGCCATACCACGTCCTTCCCCGGCACCAGCTTGGCGGTGATCCACTGCGGTACCCAGGTGTAATAGAGGATGGGCTGTCCCTGCTCATAGCGCGTGATGGTGTCGGCCATCAGGGCAAAGTAGGACCCCCGATTCTGGGTGACCGTATCCATCAGGTCGTAGGCAGCAAGGTGGTGATCGATCGTTACCTCACACCCCCAGCCGGGGTTACAGCCGGTGAGATCGGCCTTGCCATCATCGTTGGTGTCGAACAGCGCGGCGACCTCCGGATCGCGCAGATCCTCGAGGGAGTCGATGTCATACTCCTCGGCGGTTTTCTTGTCGATCAGATATCCCTGACTGACACCGGTCATCACGTCGCCGACCTTGACCATGGTATCGTCACCGCCCGCCCGCTCGTAGAAGCCTTCGTGAAGCTTGTCCCACAGGTGCACGGTGAAGTCGGCATCGCCATAGGACAGCGCCATCATCATGGTCGGATAGTCGGTCTCCTTGGGCGTCTCGACGTCGTATCCCAGCTCCTGCAGCCCAATCACGGCCACCTGGCCACGAAAGTGTTCCTCGGTAATGGTCGGGAAGATCGGCGTGACCGTTACGCCTTCGCCCGGCTTATCTGCATCCGCCACGGCGGTGGTTGCCGCCAAGACTCCCAGCAGAGAAACGGCCAGCGGGCAAGCCCTGCGATGTAGTGCAGTTGTCATCATGAGTTCCTTACTGTTGTTGTCATTACATGGCTAAACGAGGCACGCCTGGTGACGGCGTGCATGGCGTCAGGCATCCGCACGGGGCGCCAACTTGCCGATCCCGAACAGACGCAGAAAGATGCCCAGAGGGCCCTTCTGGAACCAGCGTCGATGATCGCCGGCGATCGCACTTCGCTCCCCCATCGCCTGGGTCAAGCGATCCAGGAAGATAGCCAGCAGCACCAGCCCCAGACCGCCCACGGTGGCCAGGCCCATATCCAGGCGCCCGATACCGCGCAACACCATCTGGCCCAGGCCACCGACGGAGATCATTGATGCGATCACGACCATCGAAAGAGACAGCATCAGCGTCTGGTTGAACCCGGCCATGATGGTCGGCGTAGCCAGGGGCAGCTGCACGCGGCGCAGCATCTGGCTCGGCGTGCAACCGAAGGCTCGCGCCGCCTCGATCTTGTCGGCCGGCACCTGGCGGATTCCGAGATTGGTCAAGCGCACCAGGGGTGGAAGAGCGAACACGATGGTGACCAGCACTCCCGGGACGTTGCCGATACCGAACAGCATCACGACAGGAACCAGATAGACGAAGGCCGGCAGCGTCTGCATGGCATCCAGCACCGGCCTGACCACCTTCTCCAGGCGATCATGGCGGGCACACAGAATGCCTAGCGGCACGCCGAACAGGCCGCAGAAGAAGACCGCCGTCAGCACCAGAGACAGGGTGGTCATCGATTCGGACCATACGCCGATCAAGCCCAGCAGGATCAGCGTGAAGGCGCAGAAGATGCCCATGCGCCGACCCGCCACCTGCCAGCCCAGCAGGGAGCCGAGCAGGATGCCGATGGTGGGAGGTATCGACTGAAGCAGCCCCTCGATGCCATCGAGTACCTGATCGATCGGCCAGCGCACGGCCCTGAACACACCCCGGAAGTTGTCGACGAGATAGTTGAGGCTGGCCTCCACCCAGTCGCCCAGCGGGATGTGGAGTACCTGAAACGGGTCGAGAATGGTCAGTTCGGACATGCGGACTACCTACCCTCCTGTGTTGTTGTGTGATCAATGCCGGCTGAGCGACTTAAGAATCGAGTCCTTGGTGAGCGTGCCATGCAGGGCCCCCTCAGACGTCAGTACGGGCAGCGGATAGGGAACGGAAGCGGCGAGGTCCAGCACATCGTGCAGAGGAGTGTCGAAAGTGACGGTGCTCAGTTGCTCGGGAGCCAGTTGACGCGGCGCATCTCCCCCACTGCTGTCGATCAAGCCGATGAATCGCCGGTCCTCGCCGGTCAGGTAGGCGTAGGGCGTGGGTTGGATGTCGTCGGGCGACCCCACCGGCTGACGAATCACGATATCCGAGTCGTAACGGGCCACGTCGCCGGCCCGCAACACCTTGGAGGAGTCGACGCCTTTGAAGAAGGCTTCAACATAATCGGAGGCTGGGTTGTTGAGGATCTCCTGGGGCGTCCCCACCTGGACGACGCGTCCTCCCTCCATGATGGCGATGCGGTGGCCGATGCGAATGGCCTCGTCGAGATCATGGGAAATGAAGACGATGGTGCGCTGCTGTTCGGCCTGGAGCCGAATCAACTCGTCCTGCATCTCGGTGCGAATCAGTGGATCCAGTGCCGAAAAGGCTTCGTCCATCAACAGGATGCTGGGATCATTGGTCAGGGCTCGAGCCAGGCCCACGCGTTGTTGCATGCCACCAGACAATTGATGGGGATAGCTGTATTCATGCCCCGCCAGGCCGACCTGTTCCAGGGCTTCCCGGGCGCGCCGGTAGCGCTCTGCCTCACCGACGCTCGACACGGCGAGGCCGAAGGCCGCATTATCCAGAACCGTCAAGTGCGGCATCAGGGCAAAGGACTGGAACACCATGCTCATGTCCTTTCTCCTGACCCCGAGTAATTCCTTGTCACTCAGGCCGGTAATTTCATTGCCGTTGAGAAAGATGCTGCCGGATGTGGGCTCGATCAGCCGATTGAAGAGGCGCACCATGGTCGACTTCCCGGACCCCGAGAGTCCCATAATCACGAAAATCTCGCCCTTTCTTACCGAAAAGCTGGCGTCGAAAACGCCAACCACCTGCCCCGTTTCGCGAAAGACGTCGTCTTTATTTTTTCCTGATTCCAACATCTTCATGGCCTCATTCGGTCTTGCGCCGAAGACCTTGAAGATGTTTTTCACCGATAGGATCTCTTCTCCCATCTCCATCTTCCACCTCATTTTTTCATTGGACTTATTGATACCCAGGACTGAACTGGTGCTGTCTTTCTTTTCATTCAAGCTACGGCGTCGAGCAAAGCACCGTCCAGCGACCTTTTTTTCCGACTATCGATAACCTTACGTCATCGATCAGTCGTTCCTTCGCTTGTCATTCGGCCACAAAAAACCCCTTTCCCCGATGAGGGAAAGGGGTCATCAGCATCGTTGGGTGCCGGCGAGATACCTCGCCCGATGCGCGAAGCCGTCAACCGCCCAGCTTGCGCCCCATGGTGTCGCAGTACCAGTCGTCGAACTGGCAAACCCCGTTCTCGGCCAGCTCCGAGTAGGGGCCAGGCTCGTAAGCCGGAGACGTAACACCCGCCTGCGTCCCCTCGACAAGCTTTCTGTCCTGGTCGTTGGTCGACAGCCAGACACGAGTCAGGTGATCGAGGTCATAGTCGACCCCTTCCTGGGCGTCCTTGTGCACCAGCCACTTGGTGGTCACCAGGGTCTCGTCAGGACCAAGCGGCAGCACCCGGAAACTCAGGGCGTGATCACCGAGGAAGTGGTTCCAGGTATTGGGGTAGTGGAAATAGAGCAGCGCGCCGATGTTCTCCACTCCGCTCTTGTCCAGCCGCCTCGAGACAGCAGGCTTGCCGTCCATGGTGTAGCTGACGGCCTTGGCCGACAGCGGGATACGCGTCATGCGGAACTGGCCCGCTGTCTCGTCCATGGCCATGCGACTCGGCAAACCGGCCGCCTCGCAACGATCCCAGAAGGCTTCCAGTTCGGGATCCTCATTGTCCGCCACGCCAGCTACCGAGAGGTTCTCGACGAAGGAGTTCATCAGTTCCGGATGAGCACCGTCGCAGTGGTAGCACTCGCGGTTGTTCTCGAAGACCAGTTTCCAGTTGCCCTTCTCGATCAGGTTGGACTCGAACGCGACCTTGCACTCTTCAAGGCCATGCGGTGCGATGAAGGGTGTCACGGCCTCTCGGAACGGCTCGAAATCCGGCGCCGTTTCAGCCACGCACACGAAGATGTAGCTTTCGACGACTTCGCAATGAGCGGGCTTCAGACCATACCCTTCGGTGTTGAAGTCACTGCCCATGTTGCCGGCAAACAGCAGCCTGCCATCCAGGTCGAAGGTCCACTTGTGGTACGGGCAGACCAGCTTGGCCGCCTTGCCGCTGGCTTCCTGGCAGACCTTGGAACCGCGATGTCGACACGAATTGTGAAAAGCTCGCAGCTCGCCGTCCGTTCCACGCACCACGGCAATCGGGTAGTCACCGATCTGCAGCGTCAGGTACTGGCCCGGCTTCTCGAGCTCGAAAGTATGCCCCGCGAAGATCCACTCCTTGTGCCAGAGCTGAGCCAGATCCTCACGGTATACGCCGGGATCGCTGTAGAGCTCACGGGGAAGCGCGTGACGAGGTTTACGTTGCTGAACGAAGTCCAGCGTCATGGTCTGGTTAGTCACTGTTGTCGACTCCTGCTGCCTGTCTCGAACGCTCTGCCATCGGCACCCTACCGCTCACGAGTCAACGGGGCATCGCCTGTCGCCTGCAGAAACTTTCGAGTAGCCTAGGGTAAAGCGGTTGGCCGTCTTGTTCATTGGTTCACCGAGTCTAGGTATGCCGTCACCTGGACGAAATTAACTTTTTTTTCAGGATGTTGATGACTTCTGGTTATGACCAAGCACACCGACCCCGACCAAACCCTGATCAAGATGCCTTCTCTGCGTGCCGTGAAGTCCTTCGTCGCGGCCGCCCGCTACCAGAACTTCACCCGCGCCGCCGAAGCCTTGTGCGTGACTCAGGCCGCGATCAGCCGCCAGGTTCGTGAGCTCGAGAGCTATCTGGGCACGCCGCTGTTTCGCCGAGCAGGCCGCTCTGTGGAGCTGACCACGGCCGGCTCGATCTTTTTCGATGCCGCCCAGCTGTCATTCATCAATATCGCCCAGGCGGCCGGCCGGATTCGTCAGGATCACCGCACAAGCACCAGGCGCTCCCTGACGCTATGCTGCTCTCCCGCCTTCTCAGCCCTCTGGATGTCGCATCGCCTGCCCGATTTCTTCAGCGCGCACCCTGATATCGACCTCAGCCTGGTGACGACCCAGAACTTCCTGTCCCTGGAGCCTGGCGTGGACCCGGACATCTTCATCACCAAGATGTCACGGGTCCGCGACGGCTATCGCAGCCAACCGCTGTTTCACGATGTCATCTATCCAGTATGCACGCCGAGCTTTCTCGAGGCCCATCCCGAGGCTCGCTCGCTCGAGGGGCTGCGCGACGGGACACTGCTCAACCTCAGCCCCTACGGCCGCTCCCAGGTTGCCGAGCACGTGGACTGGGGCGTCTGGCTGGCCATCCATAACCTGGACATCGAGGACCGTCCCTACGACGGCCCCCACTACTTCAACGCCAACGACTACAACCTCTTGATACAGATGGTGCTGAATGGCCAGGGGGTGGCACTGGGCTGGAGCCATCTGGTGGGACCGCTCGTCGAGCAGGGCCGGCTGGTCAGGCCGGTCGAGCAGGAGGTAGTGCTTGAGGAGACTCGTCACTATCTCGCCTATCGCGAGGACAAGGCGGACGACGAGGCCCTGACACGGTTCCGCGACTGGTTCATGCAACAGGCGGCGGCCGGGCAACCATCTACTCGAGGACTAGCCTGACCGTCGCTTGTCGTACTCTGGTCATGCCAGGCCAAGGTCACCGACCTCCTTGGGAATCGTTTCCAGTAGCCATTCACGGAAGGCCTTGACGCCACGACGGTTGGTCGGCGCGTCGCCGTGTTCGAGCAGGCAGAAGCGCGCTTCGGTACGCAGCACCGTTTCAACGGGACGGACCAGATGACCACGCTCCAGGTAGTCATCGACCAGTTGACTCCAGCCCAGCGCCACGCCCTGGTCCATCATCGCCGCCTGCACCAGCATCGAATAGCTGTTGATATTGAGACGCCGGCGCGGCGGCCTTGCCACGGCCCCCACCCGTGAAAACCACTGCTTCCAGCTCATCCAGTCCTGGTCGGCATCCTCCAGCGACAGCAGGGTGCACTCCTGCAGCGCCTCGAGCCCTTCGAGAGGGCCATGGCGCTCGAGGTAGCCGGGACTGCAGACCGGGAAGACTTCTTCGTGGAACAGCGTCGTGGCACGCATGTTGGGCGGGGGCGTGCGGCAATAGAACAGCGCCACGTCCGACTCCACCCGCGACAGGTCACGAATCTGCTCCGTGGCGACGATACGCAGCTCGATGTCGTCATGTTCACGCTGAAACTCTGCGATCTTGGGCAGCAGCCACAGCGAGGCCATGGCACTGCTGGTGGCGACGGTAAGTTGATGCATCCCCTGCCAGCTTCGCACCTCATCCGTGATGGCGGCTATATCCATCAGCGACTGGCGCACGGACTGGGCATAACGGAGGCCCATGGCAGTCAGTTTGACAGTGCGATTGGCTCGCTCGAAAAGCGGCTTGCCCAGGTAGTTCTCGAGGCTGCGGACTTGGCGACTGATGGCCCCTTGAGTGACATGCAGCTCCTCGGCGGCCAGGGTGAAGCTCAGGTGCCGAGCCGCCGACTCGAAGGCCACCAGACTGTTCAGGGGAGGCAAGGGACTGATCTTCATAATGTTTCGGCGTTGGCCATGATCGGGGCAGTCGGCACGAGTGTACGCCCACCACGGGAGTGACGCCACGGGTCAACGCAGGTTTCCTTCTGCCCCATCCGCCCGACGTGACCCTCCAAGCCGGCCGCTGCCGATCAGCGCGCCGCCGCAGATCAGCAGCGCGGCCAGCAGCAGCGTCGGGCTGGGCGTCGCCAGGCCGGCGGCGATCAGCACCAGGGTGGAGCACAGCGGCGTGGCGTAGGACAAGAGCCCCAGCAGGCGCACATGGCCGCGCTTCATGCCCAGGTCCCAGGTGAAGAAGGCGCTACCGACAGGGCCCAGCCCCAGGGCCAGGATCGCCCACAGGTTGGCGCCTTCCGGCCAGCCGCGTGGCTCCCAGGCCAGATGGCAGGCGAGCGCCAGCACCGCGGCGCCGAGGCAGTTCCAGGCCACCGCGGTGGTGGGGATCCGCGACAGCAATCGCGACGCCACCGAATAGCCGCTCCAGATGAACGCCGCGAGCAGCGCCACTAGGTAGCCCAGCGTGTATTCCCCCGCCCAGTCGAAGCCGGAAGGCCCCACCAGCAGTGCCGCACCGATGAAGCCACACACGCCACCCAGCAGATGAATGCCGCGCAGGCGCTCGCCGGGCAGCAGCCAGCCGGCCAGGATCACGATCAGCAGCGGCCACAGGTAGCTGATCAGCCCGGCGTTGGCCGCCGGGGCGTTCTGCTGGGCGATGAAGTAGCAGAGGTGATAGCCGAACAGCCCACCGACGCCCAGCAGCCAGCCCGCCGGCGGCTGGCGGAAGGCCTCGGCCAGGGCATGCTTCTCGCCGCGGACCAGGAACACCAGCAGCGCGAGGCCACCGGCCAGGCCGAAACACAGCGCAGTGAGCAGGAAGGGCGGCACCGGGCCGGCCCATTGGGTGAACAGCGCAAGGGTCGCCCAGCTGAGCACGGTGCTGGCGCCCCACAGGGTGGCGCGACGCGCCTCGGCGGGGGAAACGGCCGACATGTCGATTCTCCATTCCGGTGTCGGCTGGGCAGTATGCCCACGGCAGGGTGGGAAGGCTTGTCGATTTCGGCCATCAGGGCCGGCGTCGGAAGGCCGTCGGCGTCACGCCGCGTCGGCGGCGAAAGTGGCGGCTGAACTGGGCGCCGTCGGCGAAGCCGCAGGCCAGCGCGATCTCGGTGATCGAGGCGTCGCTGGTGACCAGCAGCCGCTCGGCCCGGGCCAGGCGCTGCCCCTGCAGCCACTGCCAGGGCGTCTGGCCGGTCACGGCGGAGAGGCTGCGACGCAGCTGTCGCTCGGAGAGCCTGGCCGCCTCGGCCAGCCGTGCCAGGTTCCAGGGCGCGGCCGGGTCGGCCTGCACGCGCCGGATCAGCCGCGCCATGTTCAGGCGCGGCCCGCACCAGGGGGGAGCGGCACCCAGTCGAGACAGCAGGGTCTCGTCGTCGAGTCGCCGCGCCTCTTCGGGAGACAGGCGCAGGAAGCGGATTCGTTCGAACAGCGCATCGTAGGGCGATGCGCCGGCCGGCAGGTCCAGCACCCGACAGCGATTGTCGGCGCCGAGCCCCAGGTAGTGGTGGGTCGCCGCGGCGGGGATCAGGCAGACGCTGCCCGGCGCCATGGCACCGCCGAGCCCTCCGACCTCGACGTCCACGCGGCCGTCGAGGCTCACCAGCAGCTGGTGGTAATCGTGGGTATCGCTCAGGCAGTCGAGGGGATAGGAACGCTCGACGCTGCCGAGCCGAAGGCGGAACTCGGAGGTCATGCCCTACAGGATGCCGGGCGCTCGCCGAGGATGCCAGCGCCGGGCCCCGCTCGGCTGGCTCGCGTCGCCGCCACCGGCTCGTTTCAGGAAAGCTGGTAGAGGCTGCGGGCCCGGTCCAGGTGGGCCCGCATCTCCCTCACGGCGGCGGCCTCGTCGTTCTGGCGTATGGCATCGAGGATGCGAGCGTGCTCCTCGAGGGTGATGTGCTCGCTGCCCTTCCAGTGCAGTACGGAGGCGTGGAAGTTGGCCAGCCAGTTGAGCATCGCATGGCTGATCGCGATGAAGATCGGGTTGCCGGTAATCTCCGCGATGGCCGAGTGGAACGACATGTCGGCCTTGATGAAGGCCCCGATGTCACGATTGAGCTCGCTGCGCTGACGCTCGAGCAGCTCCTCCAGTTGGACGACGTCCTGTTCACTGGCCGTCCTGGCGGCACGCGCCACCATGCCCAGCTCGAAGAAGGCCCGTGCCTCCTTGAGATGCTCCAGCGACTGCGGCGAGTTGGAGAGCATATGCATGGCCGTCAGCTCGATCTGGGACAGCATGCCGTCGGCCGTGGGCATGGTGACCTTCGGCCGCTGGCCGTGCTGGATCGACACCAGCCCCAGGCGCTCCAGCGACTGCATGGCTTCGCGGATCGCCGGCCTCCCCACCCCGAATCGCTCCATCAGCTCGCGTTCCGAAGGCAGGTGGTCGCCGGGCGCATAATCGCCGTTGAGTAGCATCGCATACAGCCGATCGAAGACTTCGTCGGACAGCTTTCGGCGAGAGATCTTCAGGGCGTCGCTCATGGGTCGGTGCCTTCATCAGGGGGAAGCAGGAGCACAGCATACGCACGCAAGGCGCTGCGGCAAGCATCTGCCACCAAGGTCGTGTTTGACATACTCACATACTTATATTGTCATTATACCAGTTGAGCCGCCAGAGTGCTCGGCGTTTCGCGTCACTTCTTTCCCCTACAGCGAGGATCAAGACCCATGACGACCATTGCGTTGATCGGTGCCGGCGGCAAGATGGGCTTCCGTCTGTCCCGCAACCTGCAGCAGTCGGACTTCAGCGTCCGCCATGTCGAAGTCAGCGATGCGGGGCGCGAGCGCCTCAAGGACGAGCTCGGCATCGACTGCGTCGGCGCCGACGAGGCGGTGCCGGGAGCCGACGTGGTCATCCTGGCCGTGCCCGATACCCTGATCGGCAGGATCTCCCAGCAGCTCTCGCCGCTGATGGAGAGCGGCACCATGTTGATCACCCTCGACGCCGCCGCGCCGTTCGCCGGGCACCTGCCCGAGCGCACGGACCTGGTGTATTTCGTCACCCACCCCTGCCATCCCCCGATCTTCAACGACGAGACCGAGCTGGAGGCCAAGCGCGACTACTTCGGCGGCTACAAGGCCACCCAGCACATCGTCAGCGCACTGATGCAGGGGCCGGAGGAGAGCTTCGCCCTGGGCGAGCGGATCGCCCGCACCATCTATGCGCCGGTCGGCCGCTCGCATCGCGTCAGCGTCGACGAGATGGCGCTGCTCGAGCCGGGCCTGTCCGAGACCGTCTGCGCGACCCTGCTGGCGGTGATGCGCGAAGCCATGGACGAGGTCGTCGCCCGTGGCGTCTCCGAGCAGTGCGCCCGGGACTTCCTGCTCGGCCACATGAATATCCTCTCCGCGGTGATCTTCGACGAGCAGCCCGGCGCCTTCTCGGACGCCTGCAACAAGGCCATCGAGAACGGCAAGCCGATGCTGATGCGCGACGACTGGAAACGCGTCTTCGAACGCGACGCCATCGCCGACAGCATCCAGCGCATCACCTGACGGAGGCGGCCATGAGCGATCGCATCCGGGCCCATTACCTGATCGAGACCCCCTATTCGCTGGAGCGCGCCGCCGAGGTGATGGCCGGGGAGCAGTCCTGCGGCACCTTCACCCGCCTCGCTGGCGAGACCGATGAACTGCGCGAGCAGCACGGCGCCCGGGTGGAGCACATCAAGCCGCTGGAAAGCGTGGAGGCCCCATCCCTGCCCACCCCGGCCCCGCCAGCGGGCAGCGGTCGTCCGCGCTACCGGCGCGCCCGGGTGACGCTGTCCTGGCCGCTCGCCAATCTCGGCCCGTCGCTGCCCACCCTGGTCGCCACGGTGGCCGGCAACCTGTTCGAGCTCAAGGAGTTCTCGGCCCTCAAGCTGCTCGACCTGGAGCTGCCGGCGCCCTTCGCCGCGGCCTATCCCGGGCCGCAGTTCGGCATCGCCGGCACCCGCGAGCTGACCGGGATTGCGGAGCGCCCGCTGATCGGCACCATCATCAAGCCCAGCGTCGGCCTGTCGCCCAGCGCCACCGCCGAGGTGGTGCGCGAACTGGTGGAGGGCGGCATCGACTTCATCAAGGACGACGAGCTGCAGGCCAACGGCCCGCACAACCCGCTCAAGGCCCGGGTCGACGCGGTGATGCCGGTGATCCGCGAGCACGCCGAGCGCACCGGCCGCCGGGTGATGTACGCCTTCAATATCACCGGCGACCTGGACGAGATGCGCGAGCATCACGACTACGTGGTCGCTGCCGGAGGCAGCTGCGTGATGGCAGCGCTCAACGCCGTCGGGCTCGCCGGCGTCACCCACCTGCGCCGCCACTGCCAGGTGGCGCTGCACGGCCATCGCGCCGGCTGGGGGATGTTCAGCCGCTCGCCGCATCTCGGCATGAGCTTCGTCGCCTACCAGAAGCTGTGGCGCCTGGCCGGGGTCGACCATATCCACGTCAACGGGCTGCGCAACAAGTTCAGCGAGGAGGACGCCAGCGTCATCGCCAGCGCCCGCACCTGCCTGACGCCGATGTTCGCCCCGCCCTCGCCGGGCTGCGAGGTGATGCCGGTGTTCTCTTCCGGCCAGACCGCCGACCAGGCCGTCGATACCTATCGCGCCCTGGACAGCACCGACCTGATCTTCTGCGCCGGTGGCGGCATCATGGCGCATCCCGACGGCATCGGCGCCGGCGTGCACAGCCTGCGCCAGGCCTGGGAGGCCGCCGTGGCGGGGATCGAGCTGGACGACTATGCCCGCGAACATCGTCAACTGGCCCGCGCCCTGGAGACCTTCCGCCGATGACACCCGACCACGACACGACGCTGATCAGCTACTACGGCGACGACCTGACCGGCTCCACCGACGTCCTGGAAGCCCTGAGCAGCCAGGGCGTCGACACCGTGCTGTTCACCGCCCTCCCCGACGCCGACCAGCTGGCACGCTTTCGCCACTGCCGCGCCATCGGCCTGGCCGGCACCAGCCGCAGCGAGTCGCCGGCCTGGATGGACCAGCACCTGGTGCCGGCGCTGACCTGGCTGCGCGAACGCGGCGCGGCACTCTGCCATTACAAGACCTGCTCGACCTTCGACAGCGCCCCCGAGACCGGCAGCATCGGCCGCGCCCTGGAGATCGGCCGCCGCCTCCATGACCAGGACTGCGTGCCGATCGTGGTCGGCGCCCCCCAGCTCGGCCGCTACACCGCCTTCGGGCACCTGTTCGCCACGGCCCGCGGCGAGGTATATCGCATCGACCGTCACCCGATCATGTCGCGGCATCCGGTCACGCCGATGCACGAGGCCGACCTGCGCCGGCACCTGGCGGCCCAGACCGATCTCGAGACGGGTCTCGTCGACTTCCGAACCCTGGCCGACGACGCGGCCGACCGGCACGTGGACGAGGCCCAGGCGCGCAGCCAGGCGCTGCTGTTCGACGTGCTCGACCCCGCTAGCCAGGCGGCCGCAGGCCGCCAGCTGTGGCGCACCCGCCCGCCGCAGGGCGGCTTCGTGGTCGGCTCCTCGGGGGTGGAATATGCGCTGCTCGCGGAGTGGCGACGGCTGGGGCTCGTCGAAGCAGCGCCCGCCTTCGAGGAGCCCGCCCCGGTGGAGCGCATCGCCGTGGTCTCGGGCAGCTGTTCGGAGATCACCGCCCGGCAGATCCGCTGGGCCGAGGCCAACGGCTTTCGCGGCATCGCCCTCGACGCGACCCGCCTGGCCGAGGCCGAGACGGCGCCGGCCGCGCTCGATGAGGCCCGCCAGCAGGCGCTGTCGGCACTGCGCGACGGGCTCAGCGTGGTGATCTACACCGCCCTGGGGCCGGACGGCAGCCTGCCGACGCTGTCGGGCGAAGAAGCGCGGCACGCGCTGGGGCACGGGCTCGGCCGACTGCTGCGCGAGCTGGTGATCGCCGAGGGCCTCACCCGCGTGGTGGTCGCCGGCGGCGACACCTCGAGCCACGCCCTGCGCGAACTGGGCATTCATGCCCTGACCACTTGCCGCCCGCTGCCGCAGACGCCGGGCTCGCCGCTGTGCGTCGCCCACGCCGACGAGGCCGCCTTCGACGGCCTGCAGATCGCCTTCAAGGGCGGCCAGATCGGCGACGATGCCTACTTCGGGCGCCTGCGCGACGCCGATTTCGACTGATCAGCATGGCGGGCTGCGCGTAAGAATCCATACGAAAAAACGGCGCCCGGCGGGACTCCCGCCGGGCGCCGATGCTTATTTCCCTTCCTCTCACGGCTGTACGCCACTTACGGCTGTCCGCTGCTCAAGGCTGTCTCCGTCATCGCTCAAGGCTGCCTCCGTCATCGCTCAGGGCTGTCCCAACAGCGCCACCAGCTCCGGGGTCAGGCGATCGCCATGGCCCCGCTCGTTGATATCGCGATACAGCGCCTCGATAGCGGCGGCCACGCCTCGCTCGGCGCCCACGTCCTCGGCCATGGCATTGTAGTAGTCGATGTCCTTGAGCGTGTTGGCGAGGCTGAAGCGGAACCCCGAGGGGTCCTCGGCGGCGATGAACGGCCGCAGACGCTCCAGCACCACCCCGCCACCGCCGCCGTTGCCCAGCACTTCGAGAAAGACCTCGTCATCGATGCCGGCACGGCGGGAGGCGGCAGCGGCCTCGGCCAGCACCGCGGTGAAGCCCAGCGACACATAGTTGTGCAGCAGCTTGAGCTTGTGGCCCGAGCCCACCGGACCGCCATGGGTGATGTGCTCGGAGAAGCTCTCGAGCAGCGGTCTCACGTCGCGAAACAGCTCGTCGGAGGCGCCGACGATCAGGTTGAGGCGCCCCTCGGCGGCCTCCTTGGGCGTGCGGGTCATGGCGGCATCCATGAACTGGCCGCCGGCGGCGGCGACGCGCTCGGCGATGGCCAGGGTGGAGCTTGGGATCGCCGTCGAACAGTCGACGATCACGCTGCCCGCCTGCAGGCCCTCAAGTACGCCGCCGGCGTCGAACAGCACGCTCTCCACCTGAGGCGTGCCGGTCACGCAGAGGATCACCACCTCGGCATGCTCGGCCACCTCGCGGGCGCTGGTGAGCTTCTCGGCACCGGCCGCAAGCAGGTCCTCGACCGGCTGGTTGCCGGGATGCTCGAGGAAGCTCAGCCGATGGCCGCCCCGCAGCAGGCTGGTGGCGATGCCGTGGCCCATCAGGCCCACGCCGATCATGCCGACCCGGTATGTCTTGTTCATTCGTCGCTCCCTTTCGAGGTCGCCACGTGGCGAGGCTGTCCGCCCGGCACGTGGCGCTTCCTGGTTCAACAACCGTCCTGCAGCGCTCAGGCCGCCCCCAGCGCCTCGGCGATGGCGCGCCCCAGGGTCTCGGTGCTGCCGCTGCCCTTGAGGTCTGGTGTCAGCACCCACGGATCGCCCTTCTCCAGCACCGCCTCGATGGCGGCGACGATCGCCGCCCCCGCCTCGGCCTCGCCCAGGTGCTCGAGCATCATCGCCGCACACCAGATCTGGCCGATCGGGTTGGCGATGCCCTTGCCGGCGATGTCCGGGGCGCTGCCGTGAACCGGCTCGAACAGGCTGGGAAATTCCCGGGTCGGGTTGATGTTGCCGGACGGCGCGATGCCGATGGTGCCGGTGCAGGCCGGCCCCAGGTCCGAGAGGATGTCGCCGAACAGGTTGCTGGCCACCACCACGTCGAACCAGTCGGGATGCAGCACGAAGTTGGCGGTGAGGATATCGATATGGAACTGGTCGACGTCGATGTCGGGGAAGTTCGCCTTCATCGCCGCCACCCGCTCGTTCCAGTAGGGCATCGAGATCGACAGGCCGTTGGACTTGGTGGCCGAGGTCAGCTTCTTCCGCGGCCGCGACTGGGCCAGCTCGAAGGCGTACTTGAGCACGCGATCGACCCCGGTGCGGGTCATCAGGGTTTCCTGCAGCACCACCTCGCGGTCGGTGCCCTCGAAGGCTCGCCCGCCGAGGCGAGAATATTCGCCCTCGGTGTTCTCGCGCACCACCAGGAAGTCGATATCGCCGGGAGCCCTGCCCTTGAGCGGACTCTCGATGCCCGGCATCAGCCGGCACGGCCGCAGGTTGACGTACTGGTCGAAGGCACGCCGGAACTTGAGCAACGAGCCCCAGGCCGAGACATGGTCCGGCACCGTGTCGGGCCAGCCCACCGCGCCGAAGAAGATGGCATCGAAACGGGTCAGGGTCTCGTACCAGTCGTCCGGCAGCATATCGCCGTGTTCCATGTAATAGGCACAGCTGGCGAAGTCGAAGTGCTCGAACTCCAGCGGCAGGTCGAAGCGGCGCGCCGCCGCCTCCAGCACCCTCAGCCCCTGGGGCACCACCTCGAGGCCTATGCCGTCCCCCGCCAATACCGCGATCCTGTAGGTCATGATGTTGTCTCCCGGCAGCACGCTGCCCGTGTCGCAATGGAACCTCTGGCGCACGACGCCCCCCGGGTCGGGGCGGCCAGCGCGCCCCCTCCCCGGCCGATGTCGTCGTGCGGGTCGATCTGGATTGGCAGGGCCTCAGCCGTGGCGAATCGCCACCGTCTTGAGCTGGGTGTAGCTCTTCAGACCCTCGAAGCCCTTCTCGCGGCCGTGACCGGAGCGGCCCATGCCGCCGAAGGGCAGCTCGATGCCGCCGGCGGCGCCATAGTTGTTGACGAACACCTGGCCGCTGCGGATGCGCTTGGCCAGGCGCAGCTGGCGCCCGCCGTCGCGGGTCCAGACGCCGGCACACAGGCCGAATTCGGTGGCATTGGCCAGTCGCACGGCATCGTCCTCATCGACGAAGCGCTGCACCGCCAGCACCGGACCGAACAGCTCCTCGCGGGTCACCGCATGGCCTTCGGGGATGTCGACCAGCATCTGCGGCACCACGAAGTGCCCGCCGGCGGGTGCACCGTCGGCCAGTTGGCCGGCCGCCGCCACCCGAATGCCGTCGGCCTGCGCCGCCGCCAGCCGGGACTCGAGCTTCTCGCGCTGGCGGGCGTTGATCAGCGGGCCGCAGTCGGCATCGCGCTCGCCGGCATCGCAGCGCAGGTCGCTGAAGCGTGCAGCGAGACGCGAGACGACCTCGTCGTAGCAGGATGCCTCGACCAGCAGGCGACTGCCCGCCGAGCAGGTCTGTCCGGCGTTCTGGATGATGCCGCGCACCACCGCCGCCAGGGCGCTGTCCAGGTCGGCATCGGCGAACACCAGCTGCGGGGACTTGCCGCCGAGCTCCATGGTCACCGGCACGTGATGGACTGCCGCGGCCTGGGTGACCAGGGTCCCGGTCTCCGGTGAGCCGGTGAACGACAGGTGATCGATGCCGGGATGCGCGGCCAGCGCCGAGCCCGCCTCGCGTCCCAGGCCCGGCACCACATTGAGCGCCCCGGCCGGCAGCCCGGCCTCCACGGCCAGCTCGGCGAGTCTCAGCACGCTCAGGCAGGCGTCCTCGGCGGGCTTGAGTACCACGCTGTTGCCGGCCGCCAGCGCCGCCGCCACGCAGCGGCCGAAGATCTGCGACGGATAGTTCCAGGGAATGATCTGGGCGCAGACGCCGAAGGGCTCGCGCAGCGTGAGCACGGCGAAGTCGTTGTCGAAGGGGATGGTCTCGCCATGCAGCTTGTCCGCCGCCCCGGCATAGAAGCGGAAGTAGCGGGCGCACACGGCGATGTCGCCCCGGGCCTGGGACAGCGGCTTGCCGGTGTCGGCGCACTCCAGGGCGACCAGCGCCTCGGCGTCGGCCTCGATGGCATCGGCGAAGGCATGCAACCATTCGCCCCGCCGGCGCGCCGACCACTGGTGCCAGTCGCCGAGTTCGCCGTCGAAGGCGCGTCGCGCGGCGGCCACGGCAGCGTCCACCTGAACCGCGTCACAGCGGGCGATCTCGGCCAACGGTGCGGCCGTGGCGGGCGCCTCGACGCTCAGGGTCCGGGCCGTGGCCACCCACTCGCCGCCGATCAAGGCCGCGCAGCGCGGCGTTACGGGTAACGCACTCATCGATGTCTCCTTGGTCGTTGTCAGTACAACAGGTCCACCAGCCCCAGCGAGATCCAGGGCAGATAAGTGATTGCCATCAGACAGGCCAGCACCACCAGCACGAAGCGCAGCAGCCAGGGAATGAGCTGATCGATGGACAGCTTGGCCACCGCGCAGGCGGCAAACAGGTTGACGCCGAGCGGCGGGGTGAACATGCCCAGCGCCAGGTTGACCACGATGATCAGCCCGAAATGCACCGGGTCGATGCCGTACTGCACGGCGATCGGCGTGAAGATCGGCGCCAGCACCAGGATCGCCGCCGAGGTCTCGACGAACATGCCGATCACCAGCAGCATGACGTTCACTGCCAGCAGAAAGCTCACCGGACTCTCGAAGACCTGGGTGACCCAGGCCGCGACCTGGGAGGGAAGCCCCGAGCGGCTGATCAGGAAGCTGAACAGCGCCGCCGCCGAGATGATCAGCATCACCGTGGCGGTGGCGATCACGCTCTGGCGCAGGATCGGCCACAGCTGGGCGAAGCTCAGCTCGCGATAGATCAGTCCACCGACGATCAGCGCGTAGACCACGGCGACCGCCGAGGCCTCGGTGGGCGTGAAGACCCCGCCATAGATGCCGCCGATCACCACCACCGGCATCAGCAGCGCCGCCCAGGCACGCTTGAAGGCGGTGCCGAAATCGTGGCGTTCCTCGCGATCCCGGAGCCCGTAGCCGCGCAACTTGCAGAACAGGTACAGGAACAGCAGCAGCGCCCCTCCGATCAACAGCCCCGGGCCGATACCGGCGATGAACAGGCGGCCGATGGAAGTGTCCGTGCTGACCCCATAGAGAATCAGCGGGATCGACGGCGGGATCAGCACACCGAGCTCCGCCGACGATGCCTGGATCGAGGCCGCCAGCGGCCGCGGATAGCCATGTCGCGCCATGGCCGGAATCAGGATCGAGCCGATGGCGAAGGTCGTGGCCACGCTCGAGCCCGACACCGCGGCGAACAGCATGCAGGTCAGCACGCAGGTCATCGCCAGGCCGCCCTGCAGCCCCCCGACGACAGACTTGGCCAGGTCCACCAGGCGCTGCGAAATGCCGCCGGCGGCCATCAGGTTGCCGGCCAGGATGAAGAACGGAATCGCCATCAGCGGAAAGTTGTCGATGCCCACGAACATCTGCTGGGGCACCATCAGTAGCGGAAAGCGCGAGAAGAATTCGATGCCGACGATGGACGCCAGCAGGATGGACACGGCGATGGGGACGCCGAGGGCGAAGAACAGGATCAGGGACAGGCCGATCGCGAGGTTCATGAGCGAGCCCTCCGGGTCGATGCGCCCACGGGGCCAGCCGTATCGGACGGCGTGGACGGTGCCGGTCTGGCGGACTCGGTGACCGACGAGGCGTCGTCATGACCGGCCGCCTCGGCCTCGGCATCGACCAGCCCGATGTCCTCGCGTCCAGTCAGTTGGGCCAGCAGCCTCGCTACCACGGCCATCAGTGCGAAACCGGCTCCCAGGGGGATGGCGGTATAGACCCAAGCGATGGAAATCCCCAGCCCCGACAGCACCTGTGGGCGCACCCGCAGGGTCATGGCGGTGCCGTAGTAGACCAGCACCGTCAGCGCCAGCACACAGCTCAAGGCGATGGCCGCCTCGAGCACTATCAACCCCTTCCTGGGAAGCAGCTTGTAGATGACTTCGACCGACATCATGTGCCCGCCACGGAAGCCGGGGGCCGCGGCAAGAAATACGCACCAGATCATCGACGACCGCGCCACCACCTCCGACCAGGTAGAGGGCGCATCGAAGACGAAACGCGTCAACACCTGATAGAAACCGGTGGCGACCGACACGATCAGCATCAACACGGCCACGACGAGCGCCACTCGCGTAGTGACACGCTCGACGCGGAGGAAGAGTTCCACCATGACATTCCCCTTGGGTCGGCCTGCCTCGGCACGACGGCCGAGGCAGGCGTCGGGTGATGATCAGCAGTCGCTGTGACGGATGCGGTCGAGCATCTCGCTGCCGTACTCGTCGGTGTAGACCTTGTAGGAAGGCTCGACGGCTTCCTGGAAGGCCGACTTGTCGATGTCCTCGACCACGGTCATGCCCTTCTCCTTGAGCTCGGCGACCCCCTCGGTCTCCAGTCGCGACACCATCGCCCGGGTGGCCTCGGCGCCGGCGTGGGCGGCCTCGCGGAACCAGCCCTTCTCCTCGTCGCTGAGGCCGTCCCACAGCACCGGAGAGGCCAGCATGATGGCCGGCGAATAGACGTGACCGGTCAGCGACAGGTGATCCTGCACTTCCCAGAGGTTGCCGGTGAGGATCACCGAGATGGGGTTCTCCTGGCCGTCGACGGTGCCCTGCTGCAGGGCGGTGAACAGCTCCGGGAAGGCCATCGGAGTGGGATGCACGTCGAGCTCGCGGAACGCCGCCATGTGCATCTCGTTCTCCATGGTGCGGATCTTCAGCCCGGCGGCGTCTTCGGGCGTCTTCACGTCGCGCAGGCTATTGGTCAGGTGACGAAAGCCATTCTCGCTCCAGGCCAGGCCCACCAGGTCGTGCTGGTCGATCTTGTCGAGCAGGGCCTGACCGACCTCGCCGTCCAGTACGCAACGTGCCTGGTCGTAGTCCTTGAACAGGAACGGCAGGTCGAGCACGTAGGTCTCGGGCACGAAGTTGCCCAGCGGCCCGGTGGACGACACCACCATGTCGATGGTGCCGATCTGCAGGCCCTCGATCATGGCGCGCTCGCCGCCCAGGGCACCGGAGGGATGTTCGGCCACCACGAACTCGCCGTCGCTGAGCTCATCGAGCTTGGCCGCGAAGGCATCGACCCCGGCCGAATAGTGGGAGTTGTCGGAAGTGGTGTGGCCCACCGTGATGGTCTGGGCGGCCACGGCACTGAGGCTGGTGGAGGCCAGCGCCAGGGTGGAGATACCGGCGATGGCGGCGGGCAAGGCGTGACGTGCAAAACGGGTCATCATTGTTATATCCCCTCGGGTTTGCGGCTTGGTGGATACCGACGGTCACGACCGACGGCGTACTGCAAACTGGTATAATGACATGATAACTACGCCTCTCTGTCAAATGCGACCATGGTAGGAGAGGCGTGATCAATGCGAGGCTTTCCGCCTACCGCGACACCTCGCTCAGGAAAGCCTGGACGATGTCGCCGAAGTTCCGGTCGCTGCGGAAGCCCAACTGGCGGGCGCGCTCGTTACTGAAGCGCGCCGGCCAGCTGCCGACGATGGCTTCGATGCGGGCATCCGGCTCATGGCGGACGCGAGCCAGTGCCGACTCACCGGCCACCTCGCGCAAGGTGTCGAGCATCTCGGCGACGCTCACCGTGAGGCCCGGCAGCATGAAGGCGCGGAAATCCCCCAGGGCCGAGGCCGGCACCTCGGCGCCGTGCACCAGCGCCTCGACCACCCTGGCCGGCGACATCACGAACAGCTCCAGCTCGGTCGGCACCGGGCAGATCGCCTGCTCGCCGTTGAGCGGCTCGCGCAGGATGCTGGAGGCGAAGCTCGACGCTGCGGCATTGGGTCGCCCTGGGCGAATCACGATGGTCGGCAGCCGCAATACCAGGCCGTCGACGAGTCCCCGACGGCTGTAGTCGTTGACCAGCAGCTCGCCCATCGCCTTCTGGGCGCCGTAGGAGTTCTGGGGGTGCAGCGCGGTCATGTCGTCGAGGACCTCGGGCAGCTCGCCGCCATAGGCGGCCACGGAGCTGGCCATGACCAGCCGAGTGCCGGACAGCCCGTGCGCCCGGCAGCCCTCGAGCAGGGCGCGGGTGGCATCGAAGTTGACGCGCATGCCCAGGTCCAGGTCCGCTTCGGCGGCCGAGCTGACCACCGCGGCCAGGTGGTAGATGACATCGGGCCGAGCCTCCAGCAACGGTTCCAGGGCTCCCGGCTCGCTGATGTCCAGCGCCAGGCAGCGCAGTTCGACGCCCTCCCGCTCGATGGCGGGCGGCTCGGCCTGGTCGATCAGCGTCAGTTGGCGAATCGCCTGCCCGTTGAGTTCCCCGCGCTCGAGGAGTTGGTGCACGAGGCGCTGGCCGAGAAAGCCGGCGGCGCCGGTGATCGCTATGTGCATAGGAGTCTCGCTTACGGATGTCGGTTGGAGTCGCGTGGATGGTTCAGCTCGCCAGGCCGAAGGGCCTGGCCCAGCCCAGGCCGTCCCGGGTGGCGGCGGCCGGTCGGTATTCGCAGCCGACCCAGCCGCGATAGCCCAGGGCCGAAAGGCGTTCGAGGATCGCCGGGTAGTGCACCTCGCCGATGTTCGGCTCATGGCGCTCCGGCACCCCGGCGATCTGCACGTGGCCGATGTGCGGCAGCAGCCGCTCGAGATGGCGAACCAGGTCGCCTTCCATGATCTGGCAGTGGTAGAGGTCGAACTGCAGGCGCAGGTTGTCCGCGCCCACCGCTTCGATCGCGGCCACGGCCTGGTCCTGGCGCGACAGGAAATAGCCCGGCATGTCGCGGGTATTGATCGGTTCGATCAGCAATTCACGGCCGGCCTTCGCCGCCTCGCCGGCGGCGAAGCGCAGGTTCGCCAGATAGGTGGCATGATGGGCCTCGCGGGCGTCGTCCAGCGCTCGATCATCGGCGCCCTCGGGCAGCAGCCCGGCCATGGCGTGCACCCGCGGGCAGCCCAGCCGCTCGGCATAGCGCAGCCCCTCGATCACGGCGTCGCGGAACTCCGCCTCGCGTCCCGGCAGGCTGGCCAGCCCCCGCTCCCCCGCCGCCCAGTCCCCCGGCGGCAGGTTGAACAGCACCTGCTCGACGCCGCTCTCATCCAGGGCCGTGCGCAGCGCCTCGGGGGAATGGGCATAGGGAAACAGGTATTCGACGCCTCGGAAGCCGGCATCGACGGCCGCGGTGAAGCGGTCGAGGAAATCGTGCTCGGTGAACAACATGCTCAGGTTGGCGGCCAGTCGAATCATCATCGCTCCTCGCCGTGGTGTCAGTCGCGCGGGAAACGCGCTTCGAGTTCGGCCACCTGCTCCGGCGTCAGGCCGCGGGGGTTCTGCCCCCGCAGCAGCAGGTACAGCTTGGCGGTCTCCTCGAGCTCTTCGGTGGCATAGACCGCGGCCTCAAGCGACTTGCCGGCCACCACCGGGCCGTGATTGGCCAGCAGCACCGCGCTGTGCCGGCCGGCCAGGCCGCGCACGGCATCACCCAGGCCCGGGTCGCCGGGAATGTGGTAGGGCACCAGCGGCAGCCGCCCCACCCGCATCACGTAGTAGGCGGTGAGCGGCGGGATGCAGTCGCAGGGGTCCACGTCGGGCAGGCAGGAGACGGCCACCGAGTGGGTGGAGTGCAGGTGGACGATGGCGCCGGACTGGGGGCGCTGCTCGTACATCGCCGTGTGCAGGAACTGCTCCTTGGTCGGCCTGTCGCCGTCGAGCAGCCGGCCGTCGCGGTCCAGGCGCGAGATGCGCGCGGGGTCGAGACGGCCCAGGCAGGCATTGGTGGGGGTCATCAGCCAGCCGCCGTCCTCCAGGCGCACGCTGATGTTGCCGCTGGAGCCCATGGTCAGCCCGCGATCGAACAGCGACTTCCCCATGACAGCGATCCGCTCGCGCTGGGCATTGATGTCACTCATGCTCATGACAGCACCTCGAAGGCTCGAGTGAAGAAATCGGGGCCGCCGAAGTTGCCCGATTTGAGGGCCAGGGACAGCGGCGCCTCGCGATCGGCCAGCGGCGCCTGGGTCCAGGGCACCCCGGGATCGATCTGCTCGCCGATGCGCAGGGTGCGGATGCCCAGCGCCGAGACCACCGCGCCGGAGGTCTCGCCCCCGGCGACCACCAGCCGCCCCACGCCCTCCTCGACCATCGCCTTGGCCAGGCGCCCCAGCGCGGCCTCGACCAGCTGGCCGGCGCGTTCGGTGCCGAGCGCCGCCTGAGCGGCCTGGACCCGCTGCGGATCGGCGGAGGCATAGACCAGCACCGGGCCGCCTCCCGCCAGCCGCTCGCGAGCGAAGGCCAGCGCCGTCTGGAAGTGGGCCTCGCCCTCGGCCAGCGCCAACGGGTCCAGCGCGATGCCGGGATGGCGCTCGAGAAAGTGCGCGACCTGCCCCAGGGTCGCCCGCGAGCAGCTGCCCGATAGCACCAGGGCTCCCCCCGCCGCCGGCGCCAGGCGGCCGGGCTCGGCGACCTCGGCCAGCCAGCCCCGGCGCCGGTACTGGGCCGGCAGCGCCTGGCCGAGCCCGGAGCCGCCGGTGACCAGCGGCTGGTCGACGACGGCCTCGGCGATCACCTCGAGGTCCCGCTCGTCGAGGGTGTCGCAGATCACGTGGCCGATGCCCTGCTCGCACAGCGCCGCCAGATGGCGGCGAGTCGCCTCCCCGCCCTGGGCCAGCATCGGACGCGCCGCCAGACCGACCGGACGCATGACCTGGCGGGACAGCACCCTCACCAGGTCGGCATCGTGCATGGGGTTGAGCGGATGATGCTGCATGCCGCTCTCGTTGAGCAGCCGATCGCCGACGAACAGATGCCCCTGGTAGACCGTGCGGCCGTTGATCGGAAAGGCCGGCACCATGACGGTCTGGGCGGCGCCGAGCCGATCCATCAGCGCCTCGGCGACCGGCCCGATGTTGCCGGCATCGGTAGAATCGAAGGTCGAGCAGTACTTGAAGAAGATCTGGCGCGCGCCCTGCCCCTGCAGCCAGTCGAGGGCGGCGAGGGAGTCCTCGACCGCCTCGGCCACGGGGCAGGAGCGAGACTTCAGCGCCACCACCACCGCATCGACATCGTCCAGCGCCAGCCCTTCCGCCGGCACGCCGATCACCTGCACGCAGCGCATGCCGCTGCGCACCAGGTTGTTGGCGAGATCGGTGGCCCCGGTGAAGTCGTCGGCGATGGCACCCAGCACGATAGCCATGGTCACGCCTCCCCCGGATCGTTGGCCGCCTCGGGCAGCGCGATCCCCGACAGTCGCTGGTAGACCTTGATCACCGCCGAGTCGTCCTCGCGGCCGAAACCGGCGCCCTTGGCGGCGGTGAACTGCTGAAGGGCACTGGCAGTCACCGGGGTGGGCATGGCCAGCTCGCGGCCGGTGTCGTGGACGATGTTGAGGTCCTTGACGAAGATGTCGACCGCCGACAGTGGCGTGTAGTCGCCCTTGAGGATGTGCGGCACCCGGTTCTCGAACATCCAGGAGTTGCCCGCCGAGTGGGTGATCACCTCGTAGACGGTGTCCGGGTCGAGCCCCAGGCGAATGCCGAGCGCCATGGCCTCCGCCGCCGTGGCGATATGCACCCCGGCCAGCAGCTGGTTGACGAGCTTCATGCTGGAACCGATGCCGGCGGCATCGCCCAGCCGATAGACGCTGGCCGCCATGGCCTCCAGCGCCGGGGCGGCCTTGTCGAACGCTGCAGGCGTGCCCGAGGCCATGACCGAGAGTTCGCCGCTGCGCGCCTTGGCGGCGCCGCCGCTGATCGGGGCGTCGAGCATCTCGAGGCCAGCCTCGGCCAGGCGCTCGCCGAGCCGGCGGGCGATGCTGGGCGCCACCGTGGCGCACTGCATCACCACGCTTCCCTCAGCGAGGCGCCCCACCAGCCCCTGGTCGCCGAACAGCACCTGTTCGACCTGTTCGGCATTGACGACCACCAGCATCGCGATATCACAGTGCGCGGCCAGCTCCGCGGGCGTGGCGGCCACTCGCCCTCCCTTCGCTTCGAAGGCCTGGCGGGCCGAGGCCGAGACGTCACAGCCTGTCACTGACAGCCCCCGCTCGAGGAGTGCGCTGGCCGTGCCCATGCCCATGGCCCCCAGGCCGATGATTCCGATGCGAGGCGCGCTTGCGGAAATGTCGCTCACCTTTCGATCTCCCGATGGTCGCGTGATGCCGTGCATCCCGTGATTAGTGATGGTAGCGCTGTCATGTTAGCGCTAACATAGTTCTAGACGAGTGACTTTCCCGCAGCAAGATCAGTGTGCAAGGATGTGACCAATGTCTAATCAGGAAGCCAGCAGGACACGGCGTCGACGCGGTTCGGCCCAACCGACCCTCAAGGAGGTTGCGGCTGCCGCCGGCGTGTCGGCCATCACCGCCTCCCGCGCCTTGAACACCCCGGAACGCGTCAACGAGGAGACCCGCAAGCGGGTCCTGGAGGCCGTGGATCGGGTCGGCTACGTGCCCAACCTGGTCGCCGGCAGCCTGGCGTCCGCCCGCTCCCGATTCATCGCGGTGATCGTGCCGTCACTGGCCAACGCCGTGTTCATCGAGGTAATCCGCGGCCTGCAGACGACCTTCGAGGCGCAGGGCTACCAGATCCTGCTGGGCAATACCGACTACGACATCGAGCGCGAACACCGCCTGGTCAGGACCTTCCTCGGCTGGTCATGTTCCGCGCTGGTCACCGCCGGGCTGCGTCATACCCAAGCCTGTCGCGAACTGCTCGAGCACTGCGACAAGCCGGTGATGGAGGTCATGGAACTGGGCGATGCCCTGGACCTCAACGTCGGCCTGGACCATCGCGAGGCCGGCCGCTGCATGGCCCGCCACCTGCTCGAACGGGGCTATCGTCGTTCCGTCTACGTCGGCGCCTGCCTCGACCAGGACTACCGGGCCGAACTTCGCTTCGACGGCCACCGCGAGGTCATGGAAGGAGCCGGGAACGAGGCACCGCTCATCGAACTGGATCAATTGGGCAGCCTGGAGGCCGGGGCCGCGGGGCTCGAGCGTGTGCGGAAGGAATACCCCGAAGCCGACGCCATCCACTTCGCCAACGACGACCTGGCAGCCGGCGCCCTGCTGCACGCCTTTCGGCTCGGCCTGCGCGTGCCGGAGGAGATCGCCATCGCCGGATTCAACGGCCTGTCCCCGGGCCAGCACCTCACGCCGCGACTGACGACGATCCAGTCTCCCCGGGAGACCATGGGACGCCAGGCCGGCGAACAGATCCTGCGGCGGCTGGACGGCAAGCGGGTCACTCGCCGCCAGCTGAACGTGGGTTTCGAGCTGCTGGTGGGCGAGAGCACATGACCCTGCTGCCTGCTTGACGCCATGCGATCTCGAGCGACCGGCTCACAGTGTCAGGCGGGGCGCGATGAAGTCGAGGAAGGCACCGATCCGCGAAGACAAGGCCGTGTTGCGATAGTAGACCGCCTGAACCTGCTCTCTCGGATCCGGGCTGATGATGCGATCCGCCATCAGGCTGACCAGCCGGCCCTGGATGAGATCGTCCCGGATCATGAAGCGCGACAGGCAGGCGATGCCCTCCCCGGCCATGCACAGCTGCCGCATCACCTCGCCGCTGGACGTGCTCAGCTGTGGCCGGATATTGGCCCCTTCCCGAGGGAGGCCATCCACCGGCCAGCGATTGAGCTTGTCGGCGTTCATGAATCCCAGCAATCGATGATCGCGCAGCGCCGTGGGACTGACCGGCATTCCATGACATTCCAGATAGCGAGGGCTCGCCACCAGCTGCAGCGGCGAGCGTCCCAATGGGCGGGCATGCAGGGTGGAGTCTTCCAGACCGCCGATGCGGATCGCCACATCGGTACGCTGCTCGAGCAGGTTGATGATGTCGTCCGAGGCGGACAGCTCGAGCTCGATGCCCGGATAGCAGGCCCTGAAGCCGCTCACCAGCGGCACCAGTTGATGCAGCATGAAGGGCGTCGCCGCGTCCACCCGCAGCGGCCCGCTGGGTCGTTCTCGACTGAGGCGCATGGCTTCCTCGGCCTCGGCCAGCCGACCCAGGCCTTCGCGCACCTGCTCGACGAAGACCCGTCCCTCGCTGGTCAACGTCACGCTGCGGGTGGTGCGGTTGAGCAGCGGCGTATCGAGTTGCCGCTCCAGTCGCTGCACCGCGCGCGACACACGCGCCACCGGGACATCCAGTTGCCGGGCAGCAGCACTGAAGCCTCCACTGTCGATGACCGCTACCAACAGCTCGAGATCCTCCGTGCGGCTCTTCAAGATCGACCTCCCGGGCCAGGCGCAGCCTAAGCCTACTGTTTCGTTCCATGCAAAAGTGTTTCTATTTTAACGACGTTTATCGCACAAACCAGACCACGCAGACTCCGCAGCATTCGAACGCTCACTCGAGGGAATCTTTCATGCCCGTTGCCTGAGTCCGCCACCCCGCTCGACCGAACCTGACCTTTACGCCGCGCGAGAAAGTGTTTTTCGCTGGCCATGCATTGAAGGTCATCGCCACCGCCCACACAGTTGGGCAGAGAAATTGATTAGCCACATAATGGAATGACCATGAACATCCTGCTGCTCAACGGCGCCAAGGCCTATGCCCACTCCGGCGGCCGCTACAACGACACCCTGCACGACACCGCCCGCGGCACCCTCGCCGAGCGGGGCCATGCCTTGCAGGAAACCCGCATCGACGACGGCTACGCTCTTGAGACCGAGATCGAAAAGTGGCTGTGGGCCGATGTCATCGTCTTCCAGATGCCCGGCTGGTGGATGGGCACGCCCTGGACCGTCAAGCGCTACCTGGATGAGGTGCTGACCGAAGGCCACGGCCGGCTCTACGCCAGCGATGGCCGCTCGCGCCAGGATCCTTCCCGGCAGTACGGCAGCGGCGGCCTGCTGCAGGGCAAGCGCTACCTGCTGTCGTTGACCTGGAATGCGCCGGTCGACGCGTTCGACGCACCGGGCAATTTCTTCGAGGGGCGTGGCGTCGACGCCGTCTACTTCCCGTTCCACAAGGCCATGGAATTCCTCGGCATGAGCGCCCTGCCGACCTACCTGGCCAACGACGTGATCAAGGCACCGGACATCGACACCCACCGGAACGAGTATCGAGCACACCTGGAGGGCGTCTTCGAGGACGCCCCGACCAGCGCCTGAACCCGCGAACCAAGGAGCGACCAATGACGACCCGCACACTGCCCAACCCCGGCTTCGGCACCTTTCGCCTCGAGGGCGAGACCCTCCGGCAGAGCGTGCACGCAGCCCTCGACCTCGGCTATCGTCACATCGACACCGCGCAGATGTACGGTAACGAAGCCGAGGTCGGCCAGGCCATCGCCGACAGCGGGGTACCGCGAGAAGAGGTCTTCCTGACCACCAAGGTCTGGCACGACCGCCTGCAGCCCGGCGATCTCGAGGCGAGCGTCGAGGAGAGCCTGGAACGCCTGGGCACCGGCTACGTCGATCTGCTGCTGATCCACTGGCCATCGCCCGGCGACGAGGTGCCGATGGCCGACTACCTGCGCGCCCTGCAGTCGGTGCAGCGGGCCGGCAAGGCACGCAACATCGGCGTCTCCAACTTCACCCGCGCGCAGCTCGACCAGGCCGTCGAGATTCTCGGCGAAGGGGCCCTGCTGACCCACCAGATCGAGGTGCATCCCTTCCTGCAGAATCGACCGCTGATCGAGCACTGCGAACGTCATGGCATCGCAGTAACCGCCTTCATGCCGCTGGCCGTCGGCAAGGTCATGGAGGACGATACCCTGGTGCGCATCGCCAGGGCCCACGATGCCAGCCCGGCCCAGATCGCCCTTGCCTGGCTGAATCAGCAAGGCATCGTGGCCATTCCCTCCTCCACCAAGGCCCACAACATCCGCAGCAACCTGGCCGCCTTCGAGCTGACGCTCGACGACGAGGAGATGCAGGCCATCGCCGCTCTCGACCGGGGCGAGCGTATTGCCGACCCCGACTTCGCTCCCGACTGGGACTGAAGACCATGCGGTTCGCCCTGCGGGGCGGGCCGTCGCCGTGCAAGGCGGCCACCGCTCACGCTGATCCACGCCACCCGGGATCCGAACCATGGGTCCCCCGACAGGAGACGCTTCCATGTCCCCTCGCATTCTGATCGTCCTGACCTCCCACGACCGCCTCGGCGACACCGGCGAGAAGACCGGTTTCTGGCTCGAGGAGCTGGCCGCCCCCTACTACGTCTTCCAGGACGCCGGCGCCGAGCTCACCCTGGCCTCGCCCAGAGGCGGCCAGCCGCCGCTGGACCCCAAGAGCGACGCCGAGGAGAGCCAGACCGAGGCCACCCGCCGCTTCCAGCAGGACCCGGAAGCCAAGGCCCGCCTCGCCGCCACCCACAGGCTGGCCGACATGCGGCCCGACGACTTCGACGCCATCTTCTATCCCGGCGGTCACGGCCCGCTGTGGGATCTGGTCGACGACACCGACTCGATCCGCTTGATCGAAGCCTTCTGGGCCCAGGGCAAGCCCGTCTCCGCGGTATGCCACGCGCCCATCGTGCTGCTCAACGCTCGCGATGAGCACGGTAAACCGCTGGTCGAGGGTCGCGAGGTCACCGGCTTCACCAACGGCGAGGAAGCTGCCGTGGGCCTGACCGACATCGTGCCTCAACTGGTGGAGGACGCCTTGATCGCCAAGGGTGGCCGGTATAGCAAGGCCGACGACTTCGCGCCTTACACGCGCCGGGACGGCCGACTGATCACCGGGCAGAATCCGCCCTCCTCTGAGCCGGTCGCCCGCTGCCTGATGGACGCGCTGAAGGGCTGAGCCGGGCTCGCGCCTGCATGTCGCCACGGGCGGCGCCGCCACACTGGCGCCGACCGTGGTCGTCTTGGCGCCCCATCGATCATCGCGGCCACAACGCGCTATGCTTGGCCCTCCCCGCCGATCTCATGCCGCAAAAGGAGCCTGCCATGAACCGTATCGCCTTCATCACCGGGGCCACCTCGGGATTCGGACGCGCCTGCGCCCACCGCTTTGCCGAGGCGGGCTGGTCGCTGGTGCTCACCGGCCGACGCGAGGAGCGCCTGAACGAGCTGCGCGAAGCACTGCAGGACAGGGTGCCGGTGCATACCGCGGTACTCGACGTTCGCGACGCCGACGAGGTGAAAGCGGTGATCGATGCCCTGCCCGAGGCCTTCGCCGCGGTGACGTGTCTGGTCAACAACGCCGGCCTGGCCCTGGCGCCGCAGCCCGCGCAGCGGGTCTCGCTCGACGATTGGCATACCATGATCGACACCAATGTCAGCGGTCTGGTGAACGTTACCCACGCATTGCTGCCGACACTGATCGATCAGGGAGCCGGCAGCAGCATCATCAACGTCGGCTCGGTGGCCGCCGACGCACCCTATCCGGGTAACCATGTCTACGGCGCGACCAAGGCCTTCGTCCGCCAGTTCAGCTACAACCTGCGCTGCGACCTGCTGGGCACCGGCGTGCGGGTCACCGATATCGCCCCGGGGCTGGCCGAGACGGAATTCACCCTGGTGCGCACCGGCGGCGATCGCGGCGCCCACGACACGCTGTACGGCGACACGACACCGCTCGGCGCAGAGGATGTCGCCGAGCAGATCTTTCATGTGGCAACCCTGCCCGCTCACGTCAACATCAATCGGCTGGAGGTCATGCCGGTGCGCCAGGCCTGGGGGCCTTTCGCCATCGACCGCGACTGACCCCGAGCCCATCGAGCCACGGCGACGGGTCCGCCGTGGCTCCGTCGCTTCATGCCGACAGTCGGCCTGGCAGAAGACACGGCGGATCCACACCAGGGACATCTCCAGGCACGCAAGAAAAAGCCGCCCGATACCATGTGGTATCGGGCGGCTTCTTGGTATTCGGTTGGTGGAGCCTAGCGGGATCGAACCGCTGACCTCAACACTGCCAGTGTTGCGCTCTCCCAGCTGAGCTAAGGCCCCACTGTTGCTCGTCGGACTGTGCCGCGAGAACGAGGCGTACTTTACGCCCGAACAGCCTTCCCGTCAAGTCCCAGGCCCAAGAGATTCATCGCAAAAGCATACATGCGGACGCATACGAAAAAAGCCGCCGAATGCGATGCATTCGGCGGCTCTTCGATGTTCGGTTGGTGGAGCCTAGCGGGATCGAACCGCTGACCTCAACACTGCCAGTGTTGCGCTCTCCCAGCTGAGCTAAGGCCCCACTGTGCTCGTCGGACTGGGCCGCGAGAACGGAGCGAATATTAAGACCATCATGTCCACTCGTCAATCCGTGATTATGAAAAAACATGTCTTCGATTGACACCAAATCCGCTTAGGGCGATGTTGTGCCACGCTAGAGTCTGAATGCTTCGTACCAGAATCGTGGTCTTCGGCTTTAGCGTCATTCAACACCATTTTCAGGAGCACCTGCCTTGATCAGGGTTCTCGTTGCCGACGACCACCACCTGGTAAGGACCAGCATCGCCCACCTGCTCGACGACGAGCCGGACATCACGATCGTGGGCGAAGCCGCGGATGGCGAAGAGTCCATCCGCCTGGCCCGTGAACTCAAGCCCGATATCGTGCTGATGGACATCCGTATGCCGGGCATCGGCGGCTTGGAAGCCACGCGAAAGATCCATCACTACAGCCATGACATACGAATTCTGGTGCTCACGGCCTTTATCGAGGAAGGCTTCGCCCAGCGCCTGCTGGATGCCGGCGCCCACGGCTTCATCAGCAAGGGCTCTCAGCACGACGAGATGGTCACCGCGGTGCGCAACGTCTTTGCCGGGCAGCGCTATGTCAGCCCCGATATCGCCCAGCGCCTGGTGCTGTCGCGGGTCGATGCCAGCGACAACCCCTTCGACCAGCTCTCCCAGCGCGAGCTGCAAGTGGCGATGATGATCGTCAACTGCCAGAAGGTGGCTGAAATTGCCGACCGCATGTTCCTCAGTCCCAAGACCGTCAACACCTATCGCTATCGCATCTTCGAGAAACTCGACGTGCATTCCGATGTGGAGCTGACCCACCTGGGACTGCGTCACGGCCTGGTCGACGGCTTCAACTAGCCCCGGCACGGCACGACGGTGCACGCGCCCAGGCCAGTCAAGCATCGGTTCGGTGCCGAGCCGGCCGGGCAAGCGGGCATGGCACCAGGTGCCGGCACGACAGACATGCCATGGATGGAATGCCCCACCCTGCAACGAGTCTGATAGGATGAGCTTCCATCTTCGCCACACCGCCGCCCGATGAGTTTCGATTCGCGTCATTTCCTGGCCACCGTGACCCAAGCTCCCGGCGTCTACCGCATGCTCGACGAACGCGGCGAGACGCTCTATGTCGGCAAGGCGCGGCGCCTCAAGGCGCGCCTTGCCAGCTACTTTCGCGGCGCGCTGAATACCAAGACCCAGGCACTGGTCGGCCGCATCGCCGACATCCAGGTCACGGTCACCAACAGCGAGACCGAGGCGCTGCTGCTCGAGCAGACACTGATCAAGCAGCAGCGGCCGCCCTACAACATCCTGCTGCGCGACGACAAGTCATACCCTTTCGTCTTCGTCACCGACCGCCATCCTTTCCCGGCACTGGAATACAAGCGGGCCCGCACGCGACACGACGATGGCCGTTACCTGGGCCCCTACCCCAGTAGCGGCGCAGTGCGGGAAAGCCTGTCGCTGATGCAGAAGATCTTCCGCATCCGCAACTGTGAAGACAGCGTCTTCGCCCACCGCACTCGCCCCTGCCTGCAGTACCAGATCGGCCGCTGCAGTGCGCCCTGCGTGGGCTACATCGAGGAAGCCGACTACCGGCGTGATCTGGAGCACGCGATCCAGTGCCTGGAAGGCAAGAGCGAAGCGGTAACCCGTGAACTCACCCGTGACATGGAAGCGGCCAGCCAGGCTCTCGAGTTCGAGGAAGCCGCCCGACTGCGCGACCAGATACAGCAGCTGCGTCAACTTCAGCAGCGCCAGTTCGTCGACACCGGTGGCGGCGATGCGGACGTCTTCGCCCTGGCCTCGCGTCCCGGCGCGCTGTGCATCTCGGTACTCACGGTGCGTCAGGGCCGACTGCTGGGCGCTCGCCATCACGAGCCCTCCAACGGCCTGGACCTGGGGCCGGAAGCGCTGCTGGGGGAGTTCGTCAGCCAATTCTATCTCGGCCAGGCACGCGAGATTCCCGGCGAGATCATCACCAGCCACTCGCTGCCCGACACCGAGCTGCTGGCTAGCGCCCTGGGCGAACGGGCCGGCAAGCGCATCCGCGTCACCGACCAGGTGCGCGGCCACCGCGCGCAGTGGCGTGAACTGGCGCGCACCAACGCCGAACAGCAGTTGGCCGGCCAGCTGGCCAGCCAGACCAAGCTGGCAAAGCGCTTCGAAGCACTGCGCGAAGCCCTGGGGCTGGAAACGGTGCCGACCCGGCTGGAGTGCTTCGATATCAGTCATAGCCATGGCGAGGCCACGGTGGCCTCCTGCGTGGTGTTCGACCCCGATGGCCCGCGCAAGTCCGACTACCGCCGATTCAACATCGAGGGCGTGGAACCCGGCGACGACTACGCCGCCATGCGTCAGGCCCTGACCCGCCGCTTCCGCCGGCTTGCCGACGGCGAGGGCGAACGGCCGGACATCCTGGTGGTAGACGGTGGCAAGGGCCAGTTGAACATGGCCCGCGACGTATTCGCCGAGCTCGGGGTAAGCGGCGTCATGCTGCTGGGCGTGGCCAAGGGCAGCACCCGCAAGGCCGGCCTGGAAACGCTCTACCTCGAGACCGTCGACCGAACCCTCGACCTCGATGGCGCGTCGCCGGCGCTGCACCTGCTGCAGCATATTCGCGACGAATCACACCGCTTCGCCATCGCCGGACATCGAGCGCGTCGCGACAAGACTCGACGCACCTCCACCCTGCAGGACATTCCCGGCGTCGGCCCGCGCCGCCGTCGTGAGCTGCTGCGCTTCTTCGGCGGACTGCACGGCGTGCGCCAGGCCAGCCGCGAGGAACTGGCCCGGGTTCCCGGCATCAGCGCCACCCTCGCCGAGACGATTCATCGCGCCCTGCATGGATGAGCGTGGCCGAGCCGGATAGAATGGCCTGATACTCGGCATCTCCCACCTCAGGCAAGGACCGCAGCTCCGATGAACATCCCCAACCTCCTGACCCTGGCCAGAATCTTCTTCATCCCGCTGCTGGTGGTACTGTTCTACCTGCCCTTCTCGTGGAGCATGCCGGTGGCCGCAGGACTGTTCGCCCTGGCCTCGGTGACCGACTGGCTGGACGGCTACCTGGCTCGCCGCTGGGACCAGTCGACGCCCTTCGGTGCCTTCCTCGATCCGGTGGCCGACAAGCTGATGGTGGCCGTCGCCCTGGCCCTGCTCATCGAACGCTATGACGCCAGCTGGCTCACCCTGCCGGCGCTGGTGATCATCGGCCGCGAGATCGTCATCTCTGCGCTGCGCGAATGGATGGCCGAGATGGGTAAGCGTGGCAAGGTCGCGGTATCGTGGATCGGCAAGGTAAAGACGACGCTGCAGATGATCGCCCTGCTGCTGCTGCTGGCTTTCACGCCAGACACGCCGATCGCCGTACTGGGTGTGGTCACCCTCTATGCGGCGGCCCTGCTGACCCTGTGGTCGATGATCCAGTACCTGCGTGCCGCCTGGCCGCACCTGAGTGACTCGATGTAGCGCCAAGCGAGAAAAGCGTTTGACAGTCACCGACTTATCCGTATAATACGTCCTCGAGTCAAGCGGGAATAGCTCAGTGGTAGAGCATCGCCTTGCCAAGGCGAGGGTCGCGAGTTCGAATCTCGTTTCCCGCTCCATTCAACATACGAATGGCTTGACTCATGAGGCTGGATGGCAGAGTGGTTATGCAGCGGACTGCAACTCCGTGTACGCCGGTTCGATTCCGACTCCAGCCTCCATCATTCCTTTAGCTGCCCGCTCGAACCCCGCCCGGATGGCGAAATTGGTAGACGCAAGGGACTTAAAATCCCTCGGTGGCAACACCGTGCCGGTTCGAGCCCGGCTCCGGGCACCATGATTTCCCCGACCCTCCAGAGCCGGCACGCGAACGGTATATCACGCTCATGAAGCTGGCGCGCCTGCTACGCGACCCCTACTTCACCAATCGCCATCGCCGCATTCTCCATGTGCTGCGCGTCGCCTTGGCACTGGTCATCGCCTACGCCATCACCGAACCCTTCGATATTCCCCATCGAGGCTGGGCCCTGGTCAGCACCGTCATGGTCATGGGCAACCTGCCGCATATCGGTGGCGTGCTCGACAAGGGACGCCAGCGCCTGCTCGGTACTCTACTGGGCGCACTGTGGGGCCTGATGTTGATCATCCTCCCACTGCCCTGGCCCGGCCTGCTGCCTCTCGGCACCCTGGCTGGCATCGCCGTGGCGACCTGGACCACCTTCGCCAAGCGCTATGGCTATGGAGGGCTGATGTTCACCATCAGCCTGTTGCTGGTGGTCGGCGGCGGCACCCCTGAACTGGACGTGGCCCTGTGGCGCAGCCTGAACGTGCTGCTGGGTACCCTGATCGGGATCGGCGTCACAGTGCTGGTCCTGCCACACAAGGCGACCGATCTGCTGCGTTTTGCCATGGCGGACAACCTGGACCACATGGCACGCCTCTATCACGCCCACACCTCGGCCAGCGCTCCCGTCGATCTCGATACGCGAAGCCTGCTCAAGGCATGCAGCAAACTGCTGGTGAAACAGCGCGGCCTGGTCGATGCCATCCATCGTGAGCACCGCCTCACCCGCGGCGAACAGGACGACCTCATCTCCCTGCAGCGGCGCATGTTCTCGACCATCGAGCTGCTGCTCGAGACCCATTGGAACACCCGCGCCGGCCATGAGCGCATCGACGCCATGCAGGGCCTGCGTGACCAGCAACACACTCTGGCTCGCGGCATCGGCACCCTGGCCTTCCAGGTTCGCACCGGCCGCCCCATCGAGGTGGTACTCACTCCCTTCGACCTGCAGCGGCATGCAGACCTGGCCAACGATGCCTATGGCAGCGACGGACGCCGTCTGTTCAGCCCCAGCGGTTACCTGTGGCTGAATCGCGAACTGGCCCGCCTGACCGGTGAGCTCATCGAGCGCCTGGGCAGCCTGGAACGCTTGCCTAGCCGGCGGCTGCGCAAGGGCGCCAAGCGACACGGCCTGCTCTCCCCTCGCGACACGACAGATTCCCAACACAAGGACAGCCCGGATGAACGACGGCAAGCATGAAGTGCTGATCATCGGCGGTGGCATCGCCGGCCTGGTGCTGGCCCTGGAAGTCGCCGATCGACGCCCCGTGACGCTGCTGCAGCCAGCTCGCGACGGCCTGGGGGCCAGCCGCTGGGCGCAGGGCGGCATCGCGGCCGTCTTGTCGCCGGACGACGACATCGAGGCCCACGTGGCCGACACCCTGATCGCCGGGGACGGCCTGTGCGACGAGGCAGCGGTACGCTTCACCGTAGAGCAAGGCCCCGCGGCCATTGCCTGGCTGCTGTCTCTGGGCGTCCCCTTCACGCCGGATCCTGACCCGAACGCCGGCTACCCCTATCACCTGACCCGGGAAGGCGGCCACGGTGCGCGGCGCATCATCCATGCCGACGACGCCACCGGCCGCGCCGTGGTCGAGACGCTACGCCGGCATGTCGAGGCCCATCCGGCGATCCGACTGCGCACCGACCTGACCGCCATCGGCCTGATCGGCGACCGCGCCGGCCAGTGTCGCGGCGCCCGTTGCCTCGATGCGGCAGGGCAACTGCACGAGCTGCGAGCCGACGACACCGTCCTGGCCACTGGCGGCGCCAGCGGCCTGTTCCGACATACCACCAGCCCGAATCCGGCCTGTGGCGAGGGCATGATGATGGCCGCCGAGCTAGGCGCCGAGCTGATGAACCTGGAGTTCCAGCAGTTTCATCCCACCTGTCTCTTCGATCCCGACGGCCCGCCCTTCCTGATCAGCGAGGCGGTGCGCGGCGAAGGAGGGCTGCTGCTCGATGTCGAGGGCCGACGCTTCATGCCGGACGTCGATTCGCGCGCCGAGCTGGCGCCGCGCGACGTGGTGGCCCGCGCCATCGACGCTCAGATGCAGCGCAGCGGACAGGGGCACGTCTGGCTCGACATCCGTCACCTGGGCGAGGCGGCCATCCGCCACCACTTTCCCACCATCCATGCCCATTGCTTGAGCCGAGGGATCGACATTGCCAGCGCTCCCATTCCGGTAGTACCCGCGGCCCACTATAGCTGTGGCGGGATCAGCACCAGTCTCGAGGGCGCCACCACGGTGCCACGCCTCTACGCCGTCGGCGAGGTCGCCGGCACCGGCCTGCACGGCGCCAATCGCATGGCCAGCAATTCTCTGCTGGAATGCCTGGCCTTCGCACGCAGCTGCGCACGGCGACTGCGTCATGCCAGGCCGGCCAACGAGGCTCCGCTGACGCCCTGGCAGGCCGGCAGCGCGCGGATATCCGAGGAAGAATGCCTGGCGCTGCTGGCCGAGCTGCGTGAGGTCATGAGCGCCCGCGTGGCCATCGTGCGCCGCGACAGCGGACTCGATGAGGCAGCCCGGTGCCTGGCCGAACTCACTGACCGCCTGGCACCGCGCCTGGCCGATGCCGTGCCAAGCGTCGAGCTCGCGAGCTTGTGGCATGCCCTGCGCCTGGCACGACTCACCGTGGCCAGCGCCACTGCACGCCGCGAGTCCCGGGGCCTGCACTTCAACCCCGACTGCCCGCTGCATGGCGACGCGGCACCCCAAGCATCTCGGGTCCACCTGAGCGACCTCGACACCGAGCGAACCTGACAGACGCCTAGGGCAGGCTGACCAGCATCCGGCGCAACTGCCTCAGCGACTCGGCATCGCTGCTGTCCGGCCATAGCCAGAGACGCCGCCCGTCGAGGCGCAGGCCGATCAGCAAGGGGCCGAGATAGTCGCAGCGCAGCGCCGTCTCCCGCCATTCCTGGCAACCCGACTCGCGCCAGGCCCACTGCGCAACGCCACCATCCCGAGGCTGGTGACGAAGCTGGCCAGCGGGACAGCGCCGCACGTCGAGCAAGAGGAGAGCCGCCAGGCTCGAGGCCGCCAGCAGCGTGACCCAGCCGGGGGCGTATCCCCCCAGCCATCCCACGACACCCAGTGCCACCAGACACTGGGCGAGCAGCGACGCTCTAGAGGGTGCGATAGTGATCGTTATCGGTGGTCTCGGCATGCTCGACGATCATCTTGACGATACGGCGACGCTCGGGCTCCTCGGGCCATTCACGGCGCATCAACCAGGCGAAGAGATCCTGGTCCTCTTCGTCGATCAGTATCCGGTAGGCGGTCTGATCGCGCTCGTCGAGGTCGTCATAGCGCTGCTCGAGGAAGGGAATCAGCAGCAGGTCAAGCTCCCACATGCCGCGACGGGAATGCCAATACAGGCGCTTGCGGAGGGCGGCTGCCGCAGACGAATCATCGTTCAAGGTCGGCCTCGTCGATTGCGTGAGTGAGGGCACAGTATACCCGAGCCCCCCCAACCCCGGGATAGCCCCCGTTGGATACATCCCCCCTTCCGTTGCCGTTTCGGGGGCCAGCGGTCTAGTGCGTTGTTTTATCGAGAGTTGCACAGTATGCTTTGAGAGACGATCGCCTAGAGCCGCCTCGGTCCAGGCCTGGACAGCACGGAGAGAGCCGATGACCAAGTCCGAACTGATCGAACAGATTGCCATGCGACAGCCGGAGCTGTCCGTCAAGGACGTCGAGGCCGCCGTCCGCATGATCCTCGACGACATCACCGACACCTTGGCAGACGGTGGGCGCGTCGAAATCCGCGGTTTCGGCAGTTTCTCGCTGCACTACCGCGAGCCGCGCATCGGCCGTAACCCCAAGACCGGCGAACCGGTCGCGCTCGACGGCAAGTTCGTGCCACACTTCAAGCCCGGCAAGGAGCTGCGCGAACAGGTGGACGCCAGTCGCGCCCTCGGTTACTGACCGCCGGTCACGCGCCGGCCTCCCCTCCTTCAACTCGATACGGGAATTCATACATGCGTTGGCTCAAAGGCCTGATCCTGGCCGTCATCCTGCTGGTGGTGCTGCTGGTCGGCATCCTCTTCGCCGTCAACAACCAGCAGTCTCTTCCTCTTAACCTGATCTGGATCGAACTGCCGCCGGCCTCGCTCTCCGTCTGGCTGCTGGCTTCTCTTGCCGTCGGTGTCTTCCTTGGCATGCTCGCCATGAGCGGCGTATATCTGCGTCTGCGCGCCCTGCTGACCCGAGCCCAACGCCACAATCAGCAGCAACGCAAGGAACTCGACAAGCTGCGTATCCAGGAGATGAAGGAACTGCCCTGAGCATGCCCGATGTTCTGCTGCTGGCCCTATTGTTGGCAGCGGTCGCCATCGGTTGGTGGCTGGGCCGCCGCGAACGGCGGGCCACCGATACCAATGGGTCATCCCCAACCCTGGCCCGCGACTACTTCGTGGGCCTGAACTACCTGCTCAACGACCAGCAGGACCGCGCCATCGAAACCTTCATCGGCGCCCTGGAAGTCAACAGCGACACCATCGAGACCCACATCGCCCTGGGCAACCTGTTCCGTTCGCGCGGCGAGGCCGACCGAGCGGTGAAGATTCATCAGAACCTGCTGGCACGTCCCACCCTCAGTGCCGAACAGAGCGACCGGGTGCAACTGGAACTCTCGCGCGACTTCCTTCAACTGGGCTTGCTGGATCGCGCCGAGCGACTGCTGCAGACGCTGGTCAAGGATAGCCAGCACGACGAGCATCGTCAGGCGGCCAGGCATCTGCTGGTCGACCTGCTGGAGCGAGAAGGCGAATTCCAGCAGGCGCTCGACGTGGCCCAGCCGGCACTGGTGAAGGAAAGCGACGATGTGCGCCGCGCCGCCGCACACTGGCTATGTGAACTCGCCGTGCAGGAACGCCGGTCGGCGAGCCCGGCCCTGGCGAACCGTCACCTCAAGCAGGCCCTGGCCACTGACCGGCGCTGCGTTCGCGCCAACCTGCTGCTGGCCGAGATGGCACTGGATACCGGGCACTATCGCCAGGCAATCCGCCTGCTGCAACGCATTCCCGAGCAGGACAAGACCTTCATTCCCACCCTGCTCGAGCCGCTCGCCCGCGCCTATCGCCTGCTCGATGACGAGGTCGGCCTGATCCGTCATCTCGAATCGCTGCTCGAGATCGCTCCCTATACCAGCGTCATCATCCTGCTCGCCGAGACGCTGTGCCGCCACCATGGCGATACTCAAGCCGCGCTGACCCTCTTGACCCGCGAACTCGAGCGCTCACCGAGCCTCGGTGCTGTCGACTACCTGATTCGCCTCTACCATCAGCAGGAAGGTTCCCGCGTGGACCGGCGCATCGAGCTGCTTCAGCGCCATACCCACACCCTGCTCAAGGCCCTGCCTCGCCACCGTTGCCGGCGCTGCGGATTCAGCGGCGAACAGCTCCACTGGCAGTGCCCCCGCTGTCGCAGCTGGGGCACCACCAAGCCGATCACCGGCATCGAAGGCGAATAGCCGTACCGCTTCAGCCGGCCGCCAGCTCGGCCTCGATAGCGCTCAGCGCTGCCATGGGATCGTCGGCCTGAGTCACCGGCCGGCCCACCACCAGGTGGGTACTCCCGGCGCCCATGGCCGCCGCCGGCGTCATCACGCGCCGCTGATCGCCGGCCTCCGCCGTCGCCGGTCGAATGCCTGGCGTGACCTTGAGAAAGCCATCGCCGCACAGTGCCCGCAGACGCTCGGCTTCCTGTGCCGAGCACACGACGCCGTCCATGCCGCTGTCGCGAGCCAGTATCGCCAGCCGCTCAACCTGCTCGGCGGGCGATACGCCGACGCCCACCTCGGCCAGATCCTCGGCCGCCATGCTGGTCAGGACTGTCACCGCGATCAGGTGAGTCGAGAGGCCGTGCTGGACCAGGCGCTGCTTGGCCGCCTCCATCATTCGCCGACCGCCACCGGCGTGGACGTTGACCATCCATACGCCCTGCTCGGCCGCCGCCTGTACGGCGCCGGCCACGGTGTTGGGGATGTCATGAAACTTGAGGTCCAGAAACACCTCGAAGCAACGCCCGTGCAAGGCTTCGAGCACATCGGGGCCGCTGCGGGTGAACAGCTCCTTGCCAACCTTGACTCGGCAGCGCGCCGGATCCAGGCGATCGGCCATGCACAGGGCGGCATCCAGAGAGGCGTAGTCAAGGGCGATGATCAGGGGAGACACGGTGGGCACGGGCTGGCTCCTGGCAACGAAATGAACCCGCGCAGTATATCAGCCATGTTCCATCACACGTCGGCTGATCTCGTCGCAATCCCGTCCTTGATCACCGGAATCACGCATCACCATCGGCTGACATGGCGACAGGCACCCCGGCACTAGGTTGAAGACAGGTGCCATGAGAGCACCTACCTTAAAACTGCTGGAGATGTCGCTCATGAAAATGATATCCAAGGAAGGCGTCGCTGCACTGTGCCTGATGATGATGCTGGGACTGGCCACTCCGACGCTCGCCCAGGAGAACGCCACCCCGATCAACGTCAATACCGCCGATGCCGCCCTGCTGGCCGAGCTGCCGGGCATCGGCGAGACGAAAGCCGCCGCCATCGTCAAGGATCGCGAAGCCAATGGGCCCTTCGAGTCGGCCAACGACCTGGCCCGGGTCAGCGGTATTGGCGAGGCCACCGTGGAGGGGCTCGCTGACCAGGTCACCTTCTAGCGCCGCGAATTCTGGCACCTCGAATCAGAGGCTGATCCCGACATGCTGGCGGCCCCCTGGGCCGCCAGGCTTGCCACCCACCTCCGGCACGGGCCGCCCGGGAAAACACCGAGTCGATGGCGGCGCTCGACATCATGGCCGTCGACGGTACGCGTTCTCCTCACTGAACAGGCCACCGTCTACGACAGCATGTGCCGACGGCGTCCTTCGCCCGCAGTCCATCAGTCCCCCCTGAGGCTATACCCTGAGCCCGCCGTCACACTCCACGACTCGCCCGGTGAAATAGTCATTGGCAAAGATGAACGCCACGCTCTCGGCAATATCGTCGGGTTGTCCCATGTGCCCCAGCGGGATGCCGCCAGTGATGCGCTCGCGTATGTCCTCGCGCAGCTCCGCCGTCATCTCGGTCTCGATGAAACCCGGCGCCACCGCTCCCACCCGGATGCCGTGGCGTGCCAGCTCCTGGGCCCAGGTCACGGTCAGCGAGGCGACGCCGGCCTTGGCCGCCGCATAGTTGCTCTGGCCCACGTTGCCCCCGCGAACCACGCTGGAGATATTGACGATCACACCCGGGCGACCGGCCTCGACCATTCGCGCCGCCGCCTCCCGACCGCACAGGAAGACCCCCGTCAGGTTGACGTCGATCACCTGGCGCCAGCGTTCCAGCGACAGCGTCTCCAGCACTTCTCCGTCGCGCGCCTTGACCAGCAACCCGTCGCGCACGATCCCGGCATTGTTGACCAAGCCGTCCAGCGGACCCAGCGCCTCGGTGACCGCGGAGAAGGCCGCCGTCACCGAGCCCTCGTCGGCCACGTCGACGACGAAACCTCGCGCCGTGATGCCTGCGTCCGCCAGGCGGCCCACGGCCTCGTCCAACTGCTCGCCGTCTCGATCGAGCAGCGCCAGGATCGCGCCTTCCCTGCCCAGTCGTTCGGCCATCGCCAGGCCCAGGCCCCGCGCCCCGCCGGTGATGGCGATGATGCAATCTTGGAGTGTCATGGCTGTTCTCCCATCGAGGGTGTCATGTGTGCGGTCGGCTCGCTGGGCAAGCCACCGCTGCCAGGAGGTACTTCATTAGCCTACCCCGTCTGCTGCGTTGCAACATCCTCTTTTGGTCGCGCTCGCAGCGGCTTGATTTTCACCGTCCGCGCCCCCACCTCCCGACTAATCGCCAACGCGGAGCCACCATGCCTTTTCTCGCTCTCTTCACCGTCTTCGCCCTGCTCGACTTCGTGCTGCTGTTCACCGTCGGCAGCCATATCGGCCTGCTGACCACCCTGGCCCTGGTGCTGGGCACCGGCTTCCTCGGCCTGCATCTGATTCGCCGCGAGGGGGTCGCCACCTTCGCCCGCGCACAGGAACGCATGGCGCGGGGCGAACTGCCTTCCAGCGAGCTGCTTACCGGCGCGGCGCTGATTTTCGGTGGCGCCCTGCTCATGGCCCCGGGCTTCCTCTCCGACGCCCTGGGCTTCATGTGCCTGATACCCGATGCCCGCCGACTGCTCGGCAAGCTGCTCGGGCGCCTCGGGATGCGGCTACAGGGCGTGCATGTCCAGGCCGGGAGCTATCGCCCCCGCCAGGGGCACGACGCCGACTGGCAGCAGGCCGACGAGCCGTCTGCCCAGCGGTCCTCCTCGACCGACCAAGCCGGCGAACCGCTGGAGGGTGATTTCATCGCCCACGACGAGCGGCGCGGCTGAACGTCAAAAAATTTTCCAAGGGGGGCTTGAAAGCCCATCGGCCAGCCCCACTTATCCGACAGCAACGAGCTTCGGTCCCGGCCCGCCGGGATCATCCACACGGAAGGCAGACGCCTTCGCCCGTAGCCCAGCCTGCGGGTTGATGATGAAACCGCCGCGGCAGCGACGCCCGGCACAGCAAACCATCAGGAGAACGTGAGCAATGAACATCCGTCCCTTGCACGATCGCGTCGTCATCCGTCGCGTTGAAGAAGAGCAGAAAACCGCAGGCGGCATCGTGCTCCCGGGCAGCGCCCAGGAAAAACCGACACGTGGCGAAGTCCTCGCCGTCGGTAACGGCCGGATTCTGGAAAGCGGTGACGTGCGTCCGCTCGACGTCAAGGTCGGCGACACCGTGATCTTCAAGGATGGCTTCGGCGTCGAGAAGCAGAAGATCGACGGCGAGGAAGTGCTGATCATGAGCGAATCCGACATCCTGGCCGTCGTCGAAGGCTGAGCCGCGACCGCCATACGCTCGAAACTGACGTTCACGAACTCACAGGAAGCAAACCAAAATGGCAGCGAAACAAGTCAAGTTCTCCAGCGATGCCCGCACCCGCATGGCCAAGGGCGTCGACACCCTGGCCAACGCCGTCAAGGCCACCCTCGGCCCGAAAGGCCGCAACGTGGTCCTGGAGAAGTCCTTCGGCGCACCGACCGTGACCAAGGACGGCGTCTCCGTGGCCAAGGAGATCGAGCTCAAGGACAAGTTCGAGAACATGGGCGCGCAGATGGTCAAGGAAGTCGCTTCCAAGACCTCTGATGTCGCCGGCGACGGCACCACCACCGCTACCGTGCTGGCCCAGTCCATCGTCAACGAGGGTCTGAAAGGCGTGATCGCCGGCATGAACCCGATGGACCTCAAGCGCGGCATCGATCAGGCCGTGCACGCCGCCGTCAAGGAAATCGGTGAGCTGGCCGTGCCCTGCACCGACTCCAACGCCATCGCCCAGGTCGGCACCATCTCCGCCAACGGCGACACCAACATCGGCCGCATCATCGCCGAAGCCATGGAGAAGGTCGGCAAGGAAGGCGTCATCACCGTCGACGAAGGCCGTGGCTTCGAAGACGAGCTGGACGTCGTGGAAGGCATGCAGTTCGACCGTGGCTACCTGTCACCGTACTTCGTGACCAACCAGGACACCATGGCCGTGGAACTGGAAGACCCGTTCATCCTGCTGGTGGACAAGAAGGTCTCCAACATCCGCGAACTGCTGCCGACCCTCGAGGCCGTCGCCAAGGCCGGCAAGCCGCTGGTGATCATCGCCGAGGACATCGAAGGCGAAGCCCTGGCCACCCTGGTGGTCAACACCATGCGCGGCATCGTCAAGGTCGCGGCCGCCAAGGCCCCGGGCTTCGGCGACCGTCGCAAGGCCATGCTGCAGGACATCGCCATCCTGACCGGCGGCACCGTGATCTCCGAGGAAGTGGGTCTGGACCTCGAGCAGGCCACCCTGGACCACCTGGGCACCGCCAAGCGCGTGACCATGTCCAAGGAGAACACCACCATCATCGATGGCGCCGGCCAGGACGGTGACATCGAGGCCCGCGTCAACCAGATCCGTGCCCAGATCGAGGAGACCTCCTCCGACTACGATCGCGAGAAGCTCCAGGAGCGCGTCGCCAAGCTGGCCGGCGGTGTGGCCGTGATCCGCGTCGGTGCCGCCACCGAAGTGGAGATGAAGGAGAAGAAGGCCCGCGTCGAGGACGCCCTGCACTCCACTCGCGCCGCCGTCGAGGAAGGCGTGGTGCCCGGTGGTGGTACTGCCCTGATCCGCGTGCTGACCAAGGTCGCCGGCCTCAAGGGCGACAACGAAGACCAGACCCACGGCATCGCCATCGCCGTGCGCGCCATGGAAGCGCCGCTGCGTCAGATCGTCACCAACGCCGGTCAGGAGGCTTCCGTCATCCTGAACCGCGTCAAGGACGGTGAGGGCAACTTCGGCTACAACGCCCAGACCGGCGAGTTCGGCGACCTGTTCGAGATGGGCGTGCTGGACCCGGCCAAGGTCACCCGCTCCGCGCTGCAGTCCGCTGGCTCCGTCGCCGGCCTGATGATCACCACCGAGTGCATGATCGCCGACGACCCGGACGAGAAGGAAGCCGGTGGCGCCGACATGGGCGGCATGGGCGGCATGGGTGGCATGGGCGGCATGATGTAACCTGCCCCCTGCCCCAGGCCTGGCCTGATCGAGCCCCCCGCCGGGAGACCGGCGGGGGGCTCTTTCGTCGATGCAAGGATGCAAGGATGCAAGGATGCAAGAAGGAAGAAGGAAGAAGGAAGAAGGACAAGGTAGAATCGCTGACGGCATGAATCACCCGGTCAATTCGCTGACTCTTCCCTCTTCTTCCTTGCCTCTTTTATCTATGTTGCCGAACATTCGTATCGTCCTCGTCCAGACCTATCACCCTGGCAATATCGGCGCCTCGGCGCGGGCCATGAAAACCATGGGGCTCACCGATCTGGTGCTGGTCAATCCCCGCTGTTTCCCGGACCCCGAGGCCAGCCGCCTGGCCGCCGGTGCCGAGGACGTGGTCGAGGGTGCCCGAGTCGTGGACTCCCTCGAGGCGGCGGTGAGCGACTGCGTCCAGGTCGTCGGCGCCAGCGCCCGGCTGCGCAGCATGCCGCTGCCCCACTTCGATGAACCTGCCGAGATGGCAGAGGCCGTGGTCGGCAACGCCGCCGACGATCCGGTGGCCCTGGTGTTCGGTCGCGAGCGCTTCGGCCTGACCAACGACGAGATTCGCTGCTGCAGCCACCAGGTCAGCATTCCCGCGAATCCGGACTACGGCGTCCTCAACCTCTCGCAGGCCGTCCAGGTACTGGCCTACGAGACGTTCCGCGCCTGGCGCCAACGCCCCGACAGCAACTTCCGCGCGCCCCGGCCATCGCATGATCGCCAACCGACCCGCGAACAGCTCGGCCACTTCCATGACCATCTGTCGCGCCTCATGCAGGCCAGCGGTTTCATCACCCAGCCCCATGCCCGAACCGAGGAGCAGCTGCAGGCGCTGTTCGCCCGCGCCCAACCCTCACGCAAGGAACTCTCGCTGCTGCGCGGCCTGCTGAGCTCGCTGGAACGACAGATCATCGAGAAATGACAACGGCGGCTCCGATGAGCCGCCGTCGCATCTCGAACCCTGTCCATGCGCCTCAGAAACGCTTGGTCAAGGTGACCCTGAACAGATCCCCCTCAGGCCGGTCCCGGTTGTCGTACTCGTGGTAGTAGGCACCGTTGAGCCCGAGGGTCAGCGACGGCCAGAAGTAGCCGACCTCCGCACCCGCGGCGTGCTGCTCGGCCTTGTCGTTGGCCAGGCCGGGCGCTACGCCATCGTCCGCCTCGAGCTGCCAGGCATCATACCCCACCAACCCCAGCTTGAGGCCGCCGGTCAGGCGATGGCCAATCCCCCACTCCAGCGTCAGGCTGTCGCCGGGGGTGATGCCGGTGTCATCCTGCTCGCCGTGGATCTCGTAACGCGACAGCGCCGAGACGGTCCAGCGCTTCTCGGCATCCAGGTGCCAGGCACCGCCCAGCGTCAACATGGTGGAGCCGTAGCCCTTTCCCGGCGAGGCCGGCCGGTCGGCATCGAAGTCGCCGCTGGCAAACCAGTAGCCGGCGGCGGCCACCGCATCCCAGCGCTCACCGTGCCAGCCCAGCACCAGCGGACTCAGGAAGACGTCGCCGACGCCGCTGTCACTTTCATCGATACCGGCGACATTGAAATCGAGCGACGTGTGCAGCACCGGCACGATCGCCTCCATGCCTACGTCGGCGCCGAGGAAGCGCTTGTCGCTCACCCAGACGACGCGGTTGACCAGGGCGTTGACCTCGCCGGTATTGCGCCTCGGCACGGCGTCGCCGTCACCATCGCGCAGGCTGTCGATGTCGTAGTGCACCAGATAGCCGCGGTAGTAGAGCCCGGGCGGTGGTACCACCGGACCATCGAGTCCCTCGACGCCGGGGACGTAGTGGCCATTGGCGGCCTGGGCGGCGAAAGACAGGGCGCAGCCGCCCAGTGCCAGCCCGAGGGCTAGCGTGACCTTGTGTGTCATGGGGAGGTCCCTTGTTGTCGTTATGATCGGCCGGTGCCGGCGCGGCACCGGCGCGCGTTGTGGTGCCGAGCTCAGCCGGCGGTCGCGTCTTGCAGGGCCCGGGGGCGGGCATGACGGCTCTGCAGCGCGTGAGCGTCGGTCCTGGTCAGCGCGACGTCGAAGACCACCTCGGTGAACGCCCCGTCGAAGCCACGCTTGTCAGCCTCGACGGCGTCCTCGATGCGCGTGCCCGCCACCACCAGCTCCTCGCGGGTGGCGAAGGCAAAATCGTCGTAGGTGTAAGGGTCACCGGCCAGGTTGATCTGGGTGGTCAGATGCTGGTGCCCAGGGGCGGAGACGAAGAAGTGGATATGCGCCGGACGCTGGCCGTGGCGGCCGAGCAGCTTGAGCACCCGGTCGGTGGGGCTGCCATCCGGCACACCGTAACCGGACGGGATGATGCTGCGTGCCCGATAGCGCCCTTCGGCGTCGGTGAGGATGGTACGCCGCAGGTGATAGTCGCTCTGGGTCGGGTCGAAGAACGAATAGTTACCCTTGGCGTCGGCGTGCCAGATCTCGACCTTGGCCCCGACGATCGGCTGGCCGTCGGTGTCGCGCACCCGGCCGGTCAGCCACATCGCCTCGGCCTCGGGGTCGCTGCCGTCGTCCATGCGCGTGACGCCCTCGGCCTCGGGAGCACCGGCGACGTACAGCGGGCCTTCGATGGTGCGCGGCGTGCCGCCGGTCAGGCCACGCGCCTCGTCCTCGGCATCCATGCGCATGTCCAGATAGTGGTCGAAGCCCAGCCCCGGGGCCAGCAGCCCGAACTGGGTCTGTTGGCCCAGCTCGTTGAGCACGCTGACCGAGGACCAGAACTCCTCGGGGGTGACGTCGAAGTCATCGATCAGCCGGTAAAGGTCGGACACCAGGCGGTGCAGGATCCGCTTGGCGCGCTCGCTTCCGCCGGCCTGCTCCAGGCCGGCGACGGCTGTCAGGAAGTCCTGGACGTCCGGGGTGTCGAAAATATTGACGGTCATGGTGAGTGGCTCCTTGTGATTCTTGTGATCAACGGCCCAAGGCCGTGGCCTGGATTCCCCGGTGCGGGATCCGTTTTCGCTAAATGCGTTTGCGCTAGATCCGTTTGAACAGGGCCGAACGCTGCTGGGTCTCGGCACCGTCGGCGGCGGTAAGGAAGCGCTCCATGTGGATGTCGCGTTCGAACAGCCGCCCCTTCATCAGCGCGCCGATGGCCGATTCGATCATCGGCGGTGGGCCGCACAGGTAGGCCTTGTGCTCGCTGAAGCGACCATCGAAGTGCGCAATGGCGGCATCGTGGACGAAGCCTACGACGCCGTCCCAGGCGTCATCGTCCAGCGGCGCATTGAGCGCCGGCACGTAGTCAAAGCGTGGGTGCTCGGCGGCGAGCGCCTCGAAGCGCTCACGGTGGTAGAGCTCGGCGAGATGGCGTGCGCCCTGGAAAAGGGTGATGCGCCGGGTGTCCTCGGGGTCGTCGAGCAGGTCGAGGATCATCGATTCAGGGCTCGAAAGCCCCGAGCCGCCAGCGATGAAGATCACGTCCTTGGGATCGGACTTGCGCACGAAGAACTGGCCATAGGGGCCGCTGAGCTCCAGCGCCTGGCCCTCCTCCAGCTGCTCGTGGAGCCAAGTGGTGGCGGCCCCTCCCTCGACCCTGCGCACGTGCAGCGCAATCTCGTTGGGGGTGCCCGGCGCCGTGGCGATGGAAAAGGCCCGGGTGCCCTCCACGCCCGGCACCTGCAGGTTGATGTACTGACCGGCCTGGAAGGCCATGCCCTCGCCGGGAAGTGTCAGACGAATCTCTCGAATGGTCGGGGTCAGGTCGGCGATGGTACTGACCGTGGCCGTCCAATCCTGCACCGGATGACCGGCGAAGTCCGGGTCCTCGTCGACGTCCGCCTCGATCACCAGGTCGCTCTCGGGGCGACAGCAGCAGGCCAGGCGAAACCCCTCGTCACGCTCCATGTCCATCAGCGCAAAAGACGAGGCCTCGCCGACTTCGGCTTCACCTTCCAGCACCTGCACCTTGCAGGTGCCGCAGGTGCCGTGGCCGCAGGCGAAGGGCAGCCACACGCCCTGGCGCAGGGCGGCGTCGAGCAGGGTCTGCCCCTCCTCCACCTCGACGATCTCGCCGGTGGGTTCGATGGTCACTTCATAGCTCATGACACTCTCCTCCCCTCAGATGGCCGCATCGGCCAGCTCGGACAGCCGCGGCGTGATCAGGCGCAGCTGAGACTTGTGTCCGATGCCGTTGTCGGCAAGCGAAGCCTCGCCCCGCGGAGTGACGTCCTCGCCATCGAGACGCCAGCGCGCCTCGGTGAAGTCCAGCACCTCGCTCTCGGGATGCGGCGCCAGCGCCGGTGCCAGCACCTCGTCGCGGAACGCATCGAAGGACATCGCCGGGTCGGCGAGAAAGGTCAGCGGGGCGCAGAACAGCAGGTGGCGCTCCCACATCACGTACACCAGTTGCTGGCCGTGGAAGTTCTCGGCGCGGTCACGCACCGGGCCCCGGTAGTTCGCATAGTTGGCTTGCACGCTCATGATCGTTGCCTCCTCAGACGGCCTGTTTCCACGCGTTCCAGCGGCGCTGCTCCGCGGAGCCCTCGAAGTCGAGGTTGTCCTCGCCCATCTCGATCCGGTAGTAGTCGCCGATCACCTTCTCGAGATCGGCGCCACCGCAGTTGCCCTGCAGGATCTGGTGCACCGGCAGCCAGGCCTGGACGTACTTCTCCGGCTCGTGCTGGAAGATGTCGCGGCAGCCGTCGGAACAGAAGTGGTAGCGCTCGCCCTCGTGCACGGTGTCACGATGGCTGAGCAGGGTGTCGTCGTCCGGCTCGGTGATTGACAGCGGGATCTGGCACACCTGGCACAGCTGCGGCAGGGTATTGTTGTAGAAGCGCTCGCCGCGGGCGGCCTTCTCGGCCAGCAGCTCGAAGCGCGGCCGGTAGAGGCGGTCGAAGGTGTCGGGATACTTCTCCGACAGCCAGTCCATCTCCTTGGCGGTGGGAATCCAGGTATTGAAGGCGGTGGCATGGCCGTACTGGTAGAAGATGAACCAGGCCTGGTGGCTGACGTGGTGCTTGCCGGTAACGGTCTGCTCGGCGTACTTGGGCGGACGAATGCCGTAGCGCTCGAGCTCCTTGAACAGCGCGCCGCCGGCTTCCTCGTAGTACATCGTCCAGGCCTCGGCCCAGGACATCACCTTGTTGGGCAACATGTAGTCCATCATCATGCCGACGATCGACAGCAGCCGATAACCGCGCCACAGCCACTTGTCGAGCCAGCGCTGGACGATCGGCACGTTGTCCTCGTGCTGTTCGAGGATGAACTTGATGATCTCGAGCCCCAGGGTCATGTGCCGCGCCTCGTCGGACTGCGCCGAGAAGCCGAAGGTCACGGTGTTCATGTCGCCGTTGTAGGCGGCACCCGACATGAACGGCAGGAACAGCAGGTTGGTCAGCACGTACTCGAAGGAGAACGAGATCGCGGTCAGGAATTCGAAGGGGCCGGCCGTGGAGGCGTCCTCGAAGAACGACTTGGGTACCGACAGGTACCACACCCGGTCAAACATGTGCGGGAAGTCATGCATGCCACCGAAATACTTGTTGTAGTGGCTCATGGCATGGATCTGGGTCTGGGTGTGGCGAAGCTCGTCGATGGACTGCATCTGGCAGGCGATGCGCGCGCCGACACCACCGAACTGGCGGCCCACCCGGGCATAGCCCTTGTAGGCGTTGTACTCCAGCGGGGTCACGGCGGTGATGAACAGCTTGACCGCATTCAGGTAACGCGGGTCGCTGATCTTCATCTGGCCGTTGTTCTGCGACACCGCGTCGAAAATGGCGTACAGCTTGCGCTCCTTCTCCGCCTGGAATTTCCAGTAGTTGTCCATGGTCAGGCGGAACGGATCCTCCCACTGACTCCAGTCGGTGATCTTGATGCCCTCGAAGCTCTCCTGGGGAAAGATGTCCTCGTAGCGCTGGTAGCTGGGTTCCCAGTCCAGGTCACGGGTCATGATCCGGTAGCGCTCCTTCATGTTGAGGCGCTTGCTGGTCTTGGCGTTCATGGGGAAGGCTCCTCGCCGTTATTATTGGCTGGCTGTTGGCAGATGATTGGCTGGCGCATTCGTGTGGAACCGGCGTATGGCCGATCCACAACGGCTCAGGTGTTCCAGTAGAGAGTGAAGCTGTCGTCGTCCTCGTCGACGTTGCCGCCAAGGCTGATCAGGTCGACCTGCAGCTCCTGGGTGTCCCAGTCTCGCCCCAGCTTTTCTTCCACCGTTTCGCGCAGGATGGTCAGACGATCGTCGGCTTCGATGCGCACCATCGCCGGGCTGTGCTTGACCTCGGCACTTGGGTTGTCCTCGGTCACCGCCTCGACGATGAAGCGGGCATTCTCGTTGTCCTGCAGGGCGATAAAGACGCGTGACATGAGCGGGTACTCCATTGGCAAGAAAATCGGGGTTGACGTCCAAGATCGAGAGAGGCGTTCAAGCGCCGACTCAGTGCGTCTCGAGCAGGCCGAGCTTGGCCAGACGCTCGTCGAGGATCGACAGGGCATCGTCGAGCGTGACTCCAGCCTTGGCGGCGACCGGCTGCAACGCGGCAACGGCACGCTCCCGCCACCCCGACACCCATTGCGCAAGCAGACCACGGTTCTCATCGCTTTCGGCGGCCAGCGTCTTCATCAGCGCATCGATGAAGCGGCTGCCGTCCTTGAACCACTCGCCCATGAAGTCGGTGAGCATGGCGAGTTGGCCGCCCCCCGCGTCCATCAATCGGGCATCCAGGGTTTCCTGAACGAAGGGATACAGCAGGCCGTCGAGCACCAGGTTCTGGGCCACCGACAGCTCGGCCCAGTCCTCGAGCACCAGCGTGTCTTCGACGTAGCGGCGCACGCCTTGCCAGTCGGGGTCGTCCATCCACAGCTGCTTGGCCTCGCCCAGCAGCACTCCCGGGCTGTCATCGATCAGCAGGCCGATACGCGACAGGTACTGGGCGACGGCCAGTCGGTCCATGCCGTGAAACATGTGGGCCTGGCTGAGGGTGGTGCCATAGGCGGTGGAGGCGATGCCGACATTGTTCATGTTGGCGCCGAGCTCGACGTGACGCAGCGGCAGCAGGCACTCGGTCACCAGGCGACGCGCCTCGTCGCTCAGCTGGCCGCCGAGATGGCGCTTCTCGAAGAAGGCGAAGCTGGTTTCGGTGCTCTCCTGGAACTTGGCACGCGCGCCGACCCAGGCGCCGTAATAGAACTGGCGAGGGTCGCTGAAGGCATACCAGTCTTCCATCTTCAGCGCCGTGTAGCCCGGGTCGTAGAGTTCGTGTCGCTCATCGAACATCGGGCGATAGTGAAAGTTCTCGGTCGGCTGAATATCGAAACTGGCTTCCTGATAACGGGTCGCCGGCTTGTCGCCGAAACGCCTGCGGGTATGGCCATAGGTCTGGCGAATCGGCTCGATTTCTGCCGTCTTGATCTCGATGCTCATAGTGTCTCCTCGCTTGTTGTTGTCACGGGTTCGCTCACCTACTGGCCGACGCTGTAGCGCCACTTTTCCATCTGGATATCGACCTGCCTGGCCTGCTCCTCGGTCATGAGGGTCACCTCATTGCGGGCACAGAACGACTCAAAGGCCTGAGGCGGCAGGATCAGCTCGACGAAGAGTTCGGGGTTCTCGATGGCAAAGTCGAACTCGACGAATTTCTCGCTGCGCTCCCTGACGCGCACGTAGCGCTTGAGGGAACGGGAAATGGCGGATTGGGACATCGGGCACCTCCGGATGTTGCGTCTCCCTGAACATTACAAGCTCCGTGCCAGATGCCTGTTCGCACTGAAAAACCACTGATAAACAATGAATTGAAAAAACAAGCGCTGATATGCCGTGCCACGAAAGGCCGACAGGCATCAAGCAAATGATGAGTTGCTGCCTTGCAGCGTCATCAATTCATGAAACCGGAAAGCCTTCAGGCGATGGCCAAGCGGAATGCTGGTGGGAAAAGCACGGGAGATTTATGCTGGATCTCCGACCGGCGGAGCGGCCGGCCGAAAAAATACGACCAAAGAATCATCATCACAATAACCACAACATTCAGCATGCCAACGCCTGACACCGTGAGAGACCCCATGCCCACGCCCTTGACGACGCCGCGCTACCCCGACAGCCAGGACATCCTGGACAAGCTGCGTTTCCTGCCCAGCGAGGGGCAGATATGGCTTGGCGAGCAGCGCATGCTGCTGCTGCAGGTCCAGACCATGGCCACGTTCCGCCAGGAGATCGTCAACACCATGGGCATGCAGCGCGCGCGCAGCTTCTTCATGCGCCTGGGCTACCATGCCGGCCTCCAGGATGCCGAGCTGGCCCGGTCGGTGCGCGGCCAGGAGATGTCGGTGGAGGATGGCTTTCTCACCGGGCCCCAGCTGCACGCGCTACGTGGCCTGGTGAAGGTGGTGCCCATCGCCCTGGATATCGATCCCCGTAGTGGCCACTTCTATGGCGAATTCGAGTGGCAGGACTCCTACGAAGTGAGCATCTCCCAGCACATCTTCGGCCCGCTCAAGGAGCCGGTATGCTGGCTGCAACTGGGCTATGCCTGCGCCTATTCCAGCCAGTTCCTCGGCCAGGAGATCCAGTATCGCGAGGTGGAGTGCCGGGGCTGCGGCGACGCACGCTGCCGCATCGTCGGCAAGCCGGCCCGGGAATGGGAGGATCACGAGGCCTTCGCCGAACTGTTCCGCGAGGACCCGCTGATCGACGAACTCTACGAACTGCAGTCGCGCATCGCCTACCTGGAGGACGACATCGCTCGTCACCAGGGCGAGGAACGGTATCGCCCCATCGGCCAGTCTCCCGCCTTCCTGGGCGCCCTGGATCTGATCGACCGCGCCGCCCGCTCCGAGGTGCCGATCCTGCTGCTCGGCGAAACCGGTACCGGCAAGGAGATCCTCGCCCACCGCGCCCACCAGCAGAGCGAGCGCGCCAACGAACCCTTCGTGGCGGTCAACTGCGCGGCGATTCCGCCCGAGCTGATCGAGTCGGAGCTGTTCGGCGTCGCGAAAGGCGCCTACACCGGTGCCGTGCAATCCCGTGTCGGACGCTTCGAACGCGCCCACGGCGGCACCCTGTTCCTCGACGAGCTCGCCGAGCTCTCGCCACGGGCCCAGGCCGCCCTGCTGCGAGTGCTGCAGGATAAGCAGATCGAGCGAGTCGGCGGCCAGGCCAGTTACCATGTCGACGTCCGCATCGTCGCCGCCACCCACGGCGATCTCACCGAGCGCGTCCAGGACGGTCGCTTCCGCGCCGACCTGTTTTTCCGGCTCAATGCCTATCCGGTGACGATCCCGCCATTGCGCGACCGGCGCGACGACATGCCGCTACTCGCCGAGCACTTCCTGGCGCGGTTCGAGCAACACTACCGCCTCAAGACGCTGGGCTTCACCGACCAGGCCCTGGCGGCCATGCGCCGCCACGACTGGCCGGGCAATATTCGTGAACTTCAGAACACCATCGAGCGCGGCGTGATCCTGACCGGCGAGGGCCACCCGGTCGGCGAGCAGGCGCTGTTCGGTCAGCAGCCAGCCGTGGCACGCGGGCAGGTGCTTGGCGACAGCGGTCATCTCATCCAGGCCGTCGATGACGCGGCCACTGGCGATGCGCTGGAAGCGCTGTGCGGCAGCATCCTGGAAGGCGGCATCGCCCTGGAAGCCCTGGAGGAAGCCCTGCTGGAACGCGCCTACCGCGACGCCAACGGCAACGTCTCGGCGGCGGCACGACGCCTGGGCCTGAGCCGGGCCGCGCTGGACTATCGATTGAAGAAGCGCCAGATCAGCGATCGCTGATCCGCCCTGGGGCGCAGCCGCTCGCAGGGCAGTCACCGAACCTTCATGGCAGCGTCACCGCATCGTCACCCGTCTCGACGACACTGATCCTGCCCAAGACGGGACCGGCAAGGGACACTGCCATACGCTTCGCCAGGGATGCCAGGGGCAGGATGCCCCTCAGGGACGCCGATCTCGGCATCGGGACGATGCCCAGGGAGGATGGAGATGTCGCCACGACGCCCCGCGTCGTGGCGTTTTTCGTCGCGCACGCCAGACTGAGGAGGCAGAGAGTCCCTAGCCCGTCAGGAGTGACGCCATGAGCATCGAGCCCGACACCGCCAAGGAAAAGCGCCCCCAGCTACTCCACGACGAACTGCCCAAGGAACACGATGATCCGCTGATCGGGATGCTGCATCGCGTTATCCGCGTCGGCGTCAAGGTGCTCGCGATCCTGATGGTGTTCGTGATCCTGTGGGGCATCTTCGACGTCGTCTACGTTCTCTACCAGCAGCTTTCCTCGCCTCCCATCCTGTTGCTCGAGGTCGGCGACATCTTCCGGCTGTTCGGCGCCTTCATGGTGGTGCTGATCGCCATCGAGATCTTCATCAACATTCGCCTCTACCTCGGCACCAGCGTGCTGCCCATCCAGTTGGTCATCGCCACCGCGCTGATGGCCATTGCCCGGAAGGTGATCGTGCTGGACATCGAGACCGTCTCGGCCGAATACGTCCTGGCCATCGCCGCCGTGGTCCTGGCGCTGGGCGTCACCCACTGGCTGGTGGCCCGCAAGCACTAGTGTCTTGATATGCCTTACCCGAGCCAACCGCGGCAACAGCACTCCCCCAGTGGGTTCAGGCGGGCGTCAGCCAGTCGGCGAAGGCCGCCAGGTCGTCGCCAAGATCGCCTCGGGTGACGCGGCGATAGAGCCGCTGCAGCCGAGCGGTCACCGAGTCTTGGGCAATCGGCTCGCCGGGGGGCGGCGCTCCCGCCCGCGCCCCGATATGCCGGCCGTCCAGCTCGCGCAGCGGCAGGATCTCGGCGGCGGTGCCGGTGAGGAAGGCCTCGTCGGCGACATACAGCTCATCCCGGGTGATCCGCCGCTCCACCACCTCGAGCCCCAGCACCTCGCGGGCCAGGCGTATGACGCTGTCGCGGGTGATGCCCTGCAGGCAGGAGGTGATCTCCGGGGTATGCAGGGCACCGTCGCGCAGCAGGAAGACGTTGGCCGCCGAGGCCTCGGCCACATACCCTTCGGGGTCGAGCATCAGGGTCTCGTCGAAGCCCGCCTTCACCGCGGTGTTGAGCGCCAGCATCGAGTTCACGTAGTGGCCGTTGGTCTTGGCCCGGCACAGGCTGATATTGACGTGGTGGCGTGCCCAGGAGGAGGTCAGCGCCCGCAGGCCAACGCTCGACGCCTCCGGGGAAACATAGTCGCCGAGGTCCCAGGCGGCGATCATCACGTGGCTGGTCAACCCCTTGGCACGCAGGCCAAGCCCCTCGGCGCCCAGATAGACGGTCGGCTTGAGATAGGCGTTGGCCAGGCCGTTGCGCGTCAGGCACTCGCGCTGGGCCGTGATCAGGGTCTCGGCATTGCAAGATAACGGTATATCCAGGGCATGAGCACTATCCAGAAGCCGCCGGGTATGCTCGGCGACCCGAAACAAGGCCGGGCGCCCATCCGGCCCCCGATAGGCACGCACGCCCTCGAAACAGCCCATGCCATAGTGCAGGGTGTGGGTCAGCAGATGGGTACCGGCCTCGCGCCAGGGCAGCCAGTCGCCGTCCCGCCATAGCCAGCCGTCGCGGTCGTATAGGGGCGTCATGGGATTCTCTCGTCGGGGGGAGGATGGGCGAACCAGCGTTCGCGCCAGTCGTCGATCAGTGCCCGCTGATGGGGCTGCAGGGCCTGGTAACCCCAGGCGGCGATCTCGTCGTTCTGCGGGTCGGGCACGGCGGTCTCGCTGCACGCCAGCGCCTCTATCACCGCGTGTCCGCAGAACGGTACGTAGCCTTCCGAGTAGCCGCCCTCGTGAATCATCACCAGCCGCCCCCCGCAGACCCGCTCGGCCAGCGCCATGAGACCGCGGGTCATCTCGCCGAAGGCCCGGCCGTTGAGCAGCATCTTGCCCAGCGGATCCTTGGCGCAGGCGTCATAGCCGCAGGCGACCACGATCAGCTCGGGTCGGAAGGCCTCGAGAGCCGGTAGTACCAGGGTTTCCATGGCATGGGCATAGGCCCCCAGGCCGCAGCCCGGCGGCAGCGGCAGGTTCAGGCAGGCGCCCTGCCCCGCTTCCTCGCCCTGCTCTTCGAAGGCGCCGGTATCCAGTGGAAAGTTGCCGGCCTGGTGGATCGATACCGTCAGGACCTCGGAATCGGTGTAGAAGGCCGACTGCTGGCCGTTGCCGTGGTGGACGTCCCAGTCGAGGATCGCCACTCGCCCCACCTGGCCGAGGGCCCTGGCGCGCATCACCGCCACCGGGATGTTGCCCAGCAGGCAGAAGCCACGCCCCTGGTCGGCCTCGGCGTGATGACCCGGCGGCCGGCACAGCGCATAGGCGTTGGCCAGCTCGCCGGTGGCCACCGCCTCGACCGCCGCCACGGCAAGCCCGGCCGACTGGCACGCCGCCGCCAGGCTGCCCGGCGTATAGGGCGCGCAGTCGCCTGACTCGCCGCCCCGATCACGATCGCCAGCCGCCAGGGCATCCAGATAGCGCGCGGTATGGAAGCGCTCGAGGTCCTCCCGCGTGGCGGGCGGCGCCTTGCGCACCGCGAGCTCATCGATCAGCCCCGAGACCTCGAGCAGGTTCTTGAGCCGCCGCTTGCTCTCCGCACTCTCCGAGGCGGGTTGGGGCTGGCGAAATTCGCCCGGGGACGCGAACACCCCGATGGCGCCGGGATCGTGCCAGAAGCAGCGTTCGTGCCAGAAGAAGCCCGTGACAGGACGCGCCGCGCCCGGCGTCTGGTGCGTCATGGGCTCGCCTCCTGGCGCTCCCAGACCTCGATGGCGGCCGCCAGGTCCTCCAGCGAGGCACCCACCGACTTGAACACCGTGATGGCCTGATCGCCACTGCGGCCGGGCTTTCGACCATCCAGCAGTTCAGCCAGCTCACCGCGCAGCGCGTCGAAGGCGAAGGCGCCCTCGTCCACGGCCTGGAGGATATCGCCGGCCTCGCCCCGGGCCCCGGCATAGGTGTCGACGAACACCTCGCCGCGGCGCAGGCACTCGGCATCGGTCTCACGCATGGTCGGCCGGAAGGCGCCGATCAGGTCGAGATGGGTGCCCGGCGACAGCCAGTCACCGCGAATCAGCGGTTCGCTGGACAGCGTCACGCAGCTGATCAGATCGGCCTCACGGGCCGCCGCCTCCAGGTCGGTGACCGCCGCGGTATCGAAGCGATCCGCGTACTCCGCAGCCAGGCGCTCGGCCTTGTCGGGATGCCGGCCCCAGATGCGTACCCGGCGAATCGGCCGCACCGCCGCGTGAGCTTCGATGACCATCGGCGCCAGCTTGCCGGTGCCCACCACCAGCAGTGACTCGGCGTCCGCCCGGGCCAGTTCGCGTGCCGCCAGGGCCGAGGCCGCGGCGGTGCGACGACGGGTCAGCTCGCTGCCGTCGATACAGGCCAGCGGTCGACCATGCTCCCCCTCGCTGAGCAGGTAGACGCCGGCAATCGCCGGCAAGCCGTGGTCGGCGTTCTGGGGAAAGACGTTGACCATCTTCACCCCGATGTAGCCGGCTCGCTCCCAGGCCGGCATCAGCAGCAGCGTGGCTTCACCGTCGGGTCGGTGCATGGCGTGATGGTGCCGCGGCGGCGACTCCACCCCCTCGCGGAACGTGGCGGCCAGCCGTTCCACCAGCGCCGGCCAGGCCAGCGCCGCCGCCACGCTATCGGCGTCGATGATGCGCATGTCAGGCCTCCGGCAGCGCGGCCACGACCATGATCTCGACCTTCCACTCGGGCTTGGCCAGCTGGGCCTCGACGGCGGCCCTCACCGGCGGACGGCCAGGCGCGACCCAGGCATCCCAGGCGGCGTTCATCTCGGCGAACTCGCTCATGCTGGTCACCCAGATCTGTGCCGAGACCAAGTGTTCCTTGGAGGTGCCGGCCTTGGCCAGCAGTTCGTCGATGCGCGCCAGCACCTGCTCGGTCTGGCCACGCATGCCCGCGCTGGCGTCGGTAGGCACCTGGCCGGCCAGGTAGACGGTACCGCGGTGGACGACGATCTGACTCATGCGCTCGTTGCTGTCGTGATGGCTGAGGCTCATGGCGTGTCTCTCTCTTCAACTCAGTCTCTGTTGGCGGCGCCCTCAGGCGCCTTGAAAGCCGCCCATGAAGGCGGCCAGGTTATGGCTCAGGTGCACGGTGGGATAGCCCCCTTCCTGTACCAGCACCGTAGGCAGGTCGAGCGCCGCCAGGCGTCGTCCCACCCCAGAAAAATCGGCGGTGTCCAGGGCCAGGCCGGCCAGGGGGTCCGCCCGGTGGGCATCCAGGCCCAGGGCCACCACCAGCACCGCGGGGCGGAACTCGACGAGGCGTTCGATCAGGGTATCCAGGGCCACCAGGAATGCCTCTCCATCGCTGCCCACCGGCAGCGGCAGATTGACGTTGGCACCCAGCCCCGCACCCTCGCCGGTCTCGTCGGCGCCGCCCCAGAAGAACGGATAGAAGTCGGCCGGGTCGGCGTGAAGCGACCCGGTCCAGACATCGCCGTCGGCGTAGAAGATATCCTGGGTGCCGTTGCCGTGATGCAGGTCCACGTCGAGGATCGCCACCCGGGGAAAGCGCTCGCGCAGCAGCGTCGCCGCCAGCGCGGCGTTGTTGAGGAAGCAGAAGCCGCCGGCGCGTTCGGGGCCGGCATGGTGGCCGGGCGGCCGGCACAGCGCATAGGCGACGCGCTCGCCGCCGGCCACCGCCTCGGCGGCCGCCTGGGCGGTAGCCGCACTGGCCAGGATGCCGGCGAAGCTGTCGGCGGTGATCGGGCAGGCCATGTCGTGCAGGTGCCAGCCGGCCTGCCCCACCGGATGGCGCGGGTAATGGTGGCCGCCGCCACACGGATGCACGTTGGGCGCGACGATCTCGGCGGCATCCGGCATCGCCTGCCAGCGCGCGTGGATGGTCTCCAGGAAGTCGAGATAGCGCGGGGTATGAATGCGTGCCAGGCGCTCGCGCAGCCGCGCACCGTCAGCCTCGGCAGGAGACGTGAGCGCGAGACCCGCTTCGGCCAACCCCTCGCTCAACAGCTCGGCTCGCACCGGCCCCTCCGGCGAGGGAGCTGGCCGGCCCCGCAGCAGGAAGGTCTCCGGAGCATGGCGCTCCTGGTCGGGATGATAGAAGAGCTTCATGGGCCTGTCCTTGTCACGGGCTCAGTCGAGCAGCGAGGGTATCCAGGTGGACAGCGACGGGAACACCGCCAGCAGCACCACCACCGAGATGAAGGCCGCGTAGAACGGCAGCGAGGCGACGATCGCCCGTTCATAGGGCACTTCGGCAATGCGCGCCGCGGTCATCAGCGTCATCCCGACCGGCGGCGTGACGTTGGCGATATTGAGCGTGACGATCATCACGATGGCGAAGTGCAGCGGATCGAAGCCCAGCGAGACCATGGCCGGCACTACCACCGGCCCGATCACCACCAGCGCCGGCAGCACGTCCATCACGGTGCCGAGCACGATCAGCAGCAGGCACACCAGCATGATCTGGATGAAGGGCACGTCGCTGATGGTGGTGATCATCTCGGCCGCTTCCCGGGCGATCCCCGAGCGGGTCACGAACCAGCCCAGCACCGCCGAGGTGGCCAGCAGGAAGAACACCACGCCGGAAAACTTCACCGTGGTGACCAGCGCCTGCCAGATCTTGTGCAGCGTCAGGTTCCGGTAGAAGACCATGCCGATGAAGATGGCGTAGACCGCCGCGAAGCCCGAAGCCTCGGTGATGGTGGTCATGCCGGAGAGGATGCCGCCGAGGATGATCAACGGCACCAGCATGGCCGGCAGCGCCGAGAGAAACGCGAACACCGCGACGCGGATCGGCGTGCCGGCCTGCTTGGGATAGCCGCGCAGCCAGGCCAGCACGATGCTGGTCAGCAGCAGCGCCAGGGTCATCAGCACGCCGGGCAGGATGCCGCCGGCGAACAGGTCGATCACCGAGATGTCGCGCAGCAGGGTGGCATAGACCACCATCACCACGCTGGGCGGGATGATCGGACCGATGATCGACGAACAGGCGGTGATCGCCGCCGCATACTCGGCGTCGTAGCCCTGCTTCTTCATCTCCGGGATCATGATCTTGCCGATCGCCACGGTGTCGGTGATCGCCGCCCCGGTGAGGCCGGCGAAGAACAGCGACACCGTGACGTTGACGTGGGACAGCGCCCCGCGAATACGCCCGAACAGCGCGTTGTTGAACGCGATCAGCTTCTGGGTCAGCCCGCCCTGGTTCATCAGCTCGGCGGTGAAGATGAAATACGGCACGGCGATCAGCATGTAGCCGGAAACCCCGGAGAACATGCGATCGGCGATGATGCCGACCAGGCGTTCGCCGCCCAGCGAATACACGCCGGCGACCCCGGAGATGGCCATGACCACGGCCACCGGGGCCCCGATCAACAGCACCACGACGAAGGCAATGATGGCAGGGGTCATGGGCGAGCCTCCTGATCATGGGAGTGGATCACTTCCTCTATCGCCGCCGACTCGTCGACGAAGTGCTCCAGCAGGCCGAAGCCCTGCACCAGGTGCAGCAGGAAGATCACGCCGGACAGCGGCACGGCGATCGCCGTCCACTTGCGGGATATCTGGATGGTGTCGGACACCATGTACACCTGGGTGGCGTTGTGGAAGAAGTCCCAGCCGTACCAGATCACCAGCAGTGCGAAACCCGCCATCACGGCGAGCGTGAGGCCGGCGCACAGCTTGACCAGCGACTCGGGCAATAGCCGCATCAGCAGGGTCATGGCCACATGCTCGCCAGCGTGCAGGGCGATGGTGGACGACAGCAGTCCGATCCACGGCAGGAACAGCCGGGCCAGCGAGTAGGTCCAGCTGAGGGCATCGCCGGTAAACAGGGTATACAGGAAGCCCGTGAAGGAGATGGCCAGCATGCCGAGGATGCAGGCCACGCACACCACGATGGCGACTCGATTGACGACATCACTGGCCCGGCGGGCCGAGGTTAACAGGCTCATAGGCGCTCCGGCGGTAGTCACTGGCATCGAAGCGACCCGCAGGTCGCCCCGATGTGCCTGGTGATCGGCGTGGGATTACTGACCGTAGCGCTGGTAGGTTTCCTCGGGCAGCGACTCGCGCAGCGACTGCACTTCGGCCAGCAGGTCATCGACCAGTTGAGGATCGGCGCCGAAGTCGTCGACGATCCAGCTCCGCCAGGCGGGCCGGGCGATCTCGGCCATGCGCTGACGCTCGTCGGTGGGCATGATGTAGCACTCCTCGAACAGCTCGCAGGACTTCTGCCAGCTAGCGGTGGCGAGCATCGCCGAAGCGCCGTGGCTGAGCTGCACCGACTCGCGAGCGGCATTGAGGACGATGTGCTGGTAGTCCTCGGGCAGTTCCTGGAACCAGCTTTCGCTGACCACCCAGGAAGCGCTGTTGTACACGTGCCCGGTCAGGGTGGTGTAGTCGGTGACCTCATCCAGGCCGTAGGTGGTGTTGATCACCGGCGCGTTGAACTGGCCATCGGCCAGCCCGGTCTCCAGGGCGGTGATCAGTTCGCCCCAGGGCAGCGGCGTGGCCGAGGCACCGAGCGCCTTCATGGTTGCCACGTGGGCGGGGTTTTCCTCGGTGCGAATATTGAGCCCCTCGAGGTCTTCGACGGTCTTGATCAGGTGGTCGTTGTTGGTGAATGCCACGAAACCACCGCCGTCGTCGAACGTGCCCAGATAGCGCATGTCGGCGGCCTCGATGGTGCCGGACATGAAGTTCGCGAACCAGTCGCTGTCGAAGAATGCCCAGGCCTGGCGCCAGTTGTCGAACAGGAACGGGGCGGTCACCACCTGATAGTCCGGATAGAAGGACGACATGGCCCCAGAGGTGAGAATGCTCGACTGCAGGGCGCGACCGCCGGCCTGGACCTGGGAGCCGGTCTCCACCTCGGAGCCCATCTGGCCACCGCCGAAGATCGAGACGGCGAGGTCACCGTCGGTCTGCGACTCCACCTGTTCCTTGAAGTGCACCAGGGCGGGATAGATGCTGTTGTTGGTCAGGTTCTCGGGGATCAGCGTGGCGATGGCCATCTCGTACGTCTGGGCCTGGGCCTGAGTAGCGGCCATGGCCAGGGGCAGTACGGTGAAGGCCGCCAGTCGGGGGAGCGTCTTGATTGTCATTGCATCGACCTCTTGTGGTTGTTATCGAACGCGGGCCCTGATGGGCCCGACGCTTGTGACTGAACCTCAAGGTAGGTCGGGTAGGCGGCACCTGCTTGCCCGTGACTACGGTAGGCTTGCCCGAAACTGCTGAACCCTCTCATCCGCCATGGCGACGCTCACGGGAAGGAGAGTGATCGAACTGGCGGCGATAGGCACGAGAGAAGCTCCCCTGGTCTCGAAAACCGACCAGGGCGGCGATATGGCCCAGGCTCAGGTCGCTATGGTGGACCAGGGTACGGGCATGTTCGAGTCGGCGCCGCTGGACATAGGCCAGCGGCGTCATCCCGGTACGCGTACGGAAGCGAGCGTGGAAGTGCCCGACGCTCAACGCACACAGCGCCGCCAGGCGCTCGACGCGGATCTCGTCGGCCAGATGGCGGTCGATCCAGGCATCCAGGCGGGCCAGGTCAAGGCGACCATCGTCGGGCGTCAGAACGCTGCCAGCGCCGTCCGCCAAGGGCTCGGCAGCCAGGTGGAGATAAAGCGCCCTCAGCAGCAGCGCCGCGATCTCGCTGTGCAGCTCCGGGCAGGCCTCGAGCTGCAGCATCAGGCTGTCGGCCAGGCGATTCAGGCGTGGCGGCACGCCGAAGAAACGTGGGCGGTCGAACAGCCGCTCTATGCGATCGCCGTCGCGCAGGCCGGGCAGCGTCGCGGCGGGAATATCCAGCACGAAGGTGCGATTACGGCCATCACCGTGGTACTCGTGATGACGCGCGCAGGGGATGATGCATCCGCGGCTGCCGGTGATGCGCTCGCCCTGCCCTTCGATGGAGAGCTCTGTGGCGCCTCGGGTGGCCAGGATCAGCTGATGGTGGTCATGCTCATGGGCCACGTGCTCGCGCTCGAGGGTGGTGGCCCGCAGATCGAGGTAGGACATGGCATCCTGCCGGATTAGCGTCAAAGACGCCTTGTACCATGGGCCGAGGCGGAGAAGAACGCAAACCGATCGCTTCCACGTCGACCTTCGAATCAATGGCAGGCCGACAGCCGGTTACTGGGCGTTGTCGTCCTCGCCCTGATCATTCTGGCCATGACGACGGACATGACCGCCATGATGGCCGTCGATCTCTATCAACGGCTGGGACCGGATATGCGCCGGCGTGTAGCTACATCCCCCAAGGATCATCCCTATCACCAGGAGCATCACGCCGATCCACCACGGCCTCAACGCATTCTTCATGTTACTTCCTATCCACCTGTGGCCATTCAGCAGCGGCCCTTCATGGCCTGCCCGGGCGGGCAAAAGCGGGAACGATGGCGATCATCGCGATGATGACGATAGCGGCGATGATGAGAGCGACGCTCCCAGTCGTCACGATCGTGATAGTCGTGGCGACGATCGTGTCGATAGCGCCGATCACCGTGGTGATGACCATCGTGATAGCCGCCGAACTCCACCAGCGGCCCGGTATCGATACGCGCCGGCGTATAGCTGCAGCCGGTGATCAGCAGCACCATCGCCAGCCCCAGCACGGCCAGGGCCGTCCTTCCGGTACGCCGGACTCGGCGCCCAGACACGTGGCCCGCCACCTCAGCAGCGTCCCTTCTTGGCCTGACCCGGCGGGCAGAAGCCGCCGCCCTGGCGATAACGATCATGGTCATGACCGTGGTGATCGCCGAACTCCACCAGCGGCTCGGCATCGATCCGCGCCGGCGTATAGCTGCAGCCGGCGAGCAAGGTGGCGGCAATGATCAGGGTCATGAGCATCAACGGGCGATACGACATGGTGCCTCCTCGGCTTGATGAATGCCCGCCATTCTAGCGAACCCTCGCCTCCTTACCCATGTGGTACTGCGGCGACACGGACGTCGCCATCGAGAGACAGTCGCTCGAATGCCTCCCGTATCGGCCAGCTTGCCCCTGCCCCCATGACGCATTCGCATCGGAATCTCATGTCGTCGACGAGCGATGAGGTCTATAGCTGGAGCCGAGCCCTTGAAAAAGGAGACGACATCATGAGTACGGACTGGCGAGTCAGCGGCACCTACTTCGAGGCCTGCAACTGCAAGGGCGCCTGTCCCTGCCTGTTCGGCCACGTTCCGACGGAAGGCCACTGCGACGCCCTGGTGGCCTGGCACATCGATCGCGGCCACCTCGGCGACCAGGCCCTAGATGGACTCAACCTGGCCATGGCACTGCATGCCCCGGGCAACATGATCGACGGCGACTGGCGCGTCATGGTCTACGTCGACGAGGCCGCCTCGGAGGCCCAGCACCAGGCACTGGTCAAGATCTTCGGCGGACAGGCTGGCGGCCACCCCGCCATGCTGGCCGGCTTCGTGGGCGAGATCCTCGGCATCGAGCGCGCCCCCATGGACTACCAGGCCGAGGATCGCCGCCAGTCGCTGACGATCGGCGAGCTGGCCAGCGCCTCACTCACGGCCCTCGAGGGTCAGGACGGAGGCGAGGTCCACGTCAGCGGCCATCCGGTGGCGATCTCGCCGGGGCATGACCTGGTGCTGGCCTGCAACGAGAGGGTCACGCACCGCGGCCACGGCCTGGAATGGGCCTTCAGCGACCGTACCGCGGCATACGCCGCCTTCGCGTACCAGGCGGACTGACAGGAGACGACACCATGGCGGGACACACGCGGCGCCCCTACCCCGTCCAGCGGCTGACGCTGGTGGCAAGCCTGGCCCTGGTGGCCGTTGCCGCCTGGGCCTGGCTGATCGACATGGCCTCGGGCATGTCGGGCATGGGCGCCGCGTTCATGCCCTGGCCGACCCTGGTGATGTGGACGGCGATGATGGTAGCCATGATGCTTCCCAGCGCGGCTCCTGCCATCCTGGTCTTCGCCGCGGCGACTCGGCGCTCGCCAAGCTGGCCGGCGGTGCTGCCCTACCTGTTCGCCACCGGCTACCTGCTGGCCTGGACGAGCTTTGCCGGCCTCGCCACGCTTACCCAGTGGGGGCTGAATGAGGCGGCACTGCTGTCGCCTGGCCAATCGCTCGGCACAACGACCTGGGCCGGCATGCTGCTGCTCGGCGCCGGCCTCTTCCAGTGGACGCGACTCAAGGACGCCTGCCTGCGGAGCTGCCGAAGCCCCATGGGACTGGTCGCTCAGGGTCTGCCCCTGACACCGCCGCGAGCCCTGGGCACCGGTCTCCGGTTGGGACTCTTCTGCACCGGTTGCTGCTGGGCGCTGATGGCGCTGATGTTCGTCGGTGGGGTGATGAGCCTGGCCTGGATGGCGGGGCTCACTTTGCTCATCCTGCTGGAGAAGCTGATCCCGTACCCGCGACGCCTGAGCCGGTGTGTCGGGACGGGGCTGATCGCCTATGGTGGCTGGCTGGCGCTCGGCTGACGAGTCGCTCGCCGGTGGCGATCTCGGCTTCAAGCCAGCGCGCCCCTCCCAGCCCGACTCGGTGCCGGCGCGGGCACATCGACGAGAACCGAAAAAACCCCCAGTAACGCGCTGGCAAATCGAAAAAAATCCCTGATGGTGCACGCCGGCGACTTTGCTATCGTCGCGTTTGAACCCACCCCCACACGAGGAGCTAGCCGATGGGCGCAGCGTCCCTGCCCGAGAAGGTCCCCACCACCATGGCCGCCATGCGGCTGGTCGGTCACGGCGACGTGGACCAGCTGGTCTACGACGAATCCGTTGCCACGCCGCGTCCCGGTCCCGGCGAAGTGCTGGTGAAGGTCACCGCCACCGCCAAGAACAACACCGACCGCAAGGCGCGCGAGGGCCTCTACCCGACCAAGGACAAGGGCGACGTGACCTCGTTCGCCATGGGCGGATCGCCGACCCTGACCTTCCCGCGCATCCAGGGCGCCGACGTGGTCGGCCATGTGGTCGCCGTGGGCGACGGCGTCGATGCCTCGCGCATCGACGAGCGCGGGCTGCTCGACTTCAACCTCTACGCCGACGCGCGGCGCGACATCAACCTGACGCCGGACTACTACGGCCACGGTGCCGACGGCGGATTCGCCGAATACATCGCCGTGCCCTCGGACCAGTTCCATCACGTGCCGAACCCCGAGCTCGCCGACGCCGAACTGGCCGCCATGGGCATGTGCTCCTACCAGACCGCCTACCATATGATGACGGCGGCGGGCGTGAAGTCTGGCGAACGCATCCTCGTCACCGGCGCCAGCGGCGGCGTAGGTACCGCCCTGATCCAGCTGTGCCGGGTGGTGGGCGCCATTCCCTACGCCCTGAGCCAGCAGGACAAGGCCCCTGCGCTGCTCGAGCTCGGCGCCGAGGCGGTGCTCGACCGCTCCGACATGCACGACTTCGAGGCCAAGGTCAGGGCCGTGACCGGCGGCGCACCGATCGACGCGGTGATGGACCTGGTCGGCGGCGAGATGACCGATCGCTTCATCGACACCATGATCTTCGACATGAAGGCCCGCGCGAGCTACCCGCGGCTGTCGATCGCCGGCGCCAGCGGCGGTAACGTCAGCGAGATCATGTGGACCCGCATCTACCTCTACCAGGTGCAGATCTTCGGCGTTTCCCACGGCACCCGCGAGGAGGCCGAGCAGCTGGTGGAATGGATCCGCGGCGGCCAGCTCAAGCCGGTGCTGCACGCCGCCTTCAGGCTCTCCGAGCTGCGCGAGGCGGAGCGCTACTTCGTCAATCGCGGCAGCAACTACCTGGGCAAGATCGTGATCGTCCCCGACGCCGAGTGGGACGAACACGGCGCGCCCTTCGCCCTCGAGGGAAAGCAATGAGCAAGCCCGAGCTGAAGATCCGGCTGATGGACACCCACGCCGGCGGCGACGTCAGCCGCATCGTGCTCGGCGGCATCGACCCGCTGCCGGGTGCCACGGTGCGCGACCAGATGCACTACCTGCGCGACGATGCCGACGGCCTGCGCAAGCTGCTGCTCGACGAGCCCTACGGCATCCCCGAGATGTCGGTGGACCTGATCGTGCCGGCCACCGACCCGGAGGCCGAGGCCGGCTACATCATCATGGAGGTGATGGGCTACCCCATCTACTCCGGCTCCAACACCATCTGCACCGCCACGGCGGTGCTGGAAGCCGGCCTGGTGCCCAAGCGCGAGGGCCGCCAGCGCTTCCTGCTGGAATCCCCCGCCGGGCGGGTGCAGATCGAGGCGCTGGTGGAGAACGATGTGGTCGAGGCCATCACCTGCGAGGGGCTGCCGAGCTATATCGACACCTATCGCAGCACCATCCACGTGCCTACCATCGGCGACGTCACCTACAGCGTGGCCTACAGCGGCGGCTTCTATGCCCTGGTCGACGCCGCCGAGCTGGGCTTCTCGCTGGTCCGCGAGGAGGAGCGCGCGCTGTCGGAATGCGCCTACAAGATCGTCGAGGCGCTGCAGGCCGAGCGTGGGTTTTCCCACTACACCCTGGGCGACGTAGGCCCGCTGCCCTTCCTGCACTTCATGGGGCCGGTGGAACAGGTGGCCGACGACTTCTATCGCTCGCGTTCCACCACCTACGTGCACCCCGGGGTGATCTGCCGCAGCACCACCGGCACCGGCACCTCCGCGCGCCTGGCGCTGATGCACCACGAGGGCAGCATCCGTCCCGGCGACAAGCTCGAGACCGTCTCGCTGCGCGAGACCGGCTTCATCGGCGAGTTCACCGGCACTCACCAGGAGGGCCAGCAGACGGTGGTGGAGAACACCATCACCGGCAAGGCCTTCGTGCTGGCCCACTCCGACATCGTCATCAACCCCGAGGATCCCATGGTGCGCGACGACAGCGTGTACCATATCCTCGGCTCGCGACACGACACGTCATCCTGAGCCAAGTGCGCCGGCCCCGGGCCGGCGCGTTGTTACCTACCGCGGCCACGAAATCCGGCCGCAGCTCACCGAGGCTTCTGCATGCCAAAGGTACTGATCCTGCTGGATGTCCAGAACCTCTACTACACCAGCCGCCAGGCTCATCGTCGCAACGTCGACTACAACGCCCTCTGGGCCCGAGCGACCGCGGGACGCCAGGTGAGCCGGGCCTTCGCCTATGCCATCGACCGCGGCGACGAGAAACAGCGCCAGTTCCAGAACATCCTGCGCGCCATCGGCTTCGAGGTGAAGCTCAAGCCCTTCATCCAGCGCGCCGACGGCTCGGCCAAGGGCGACTGGGACGTCGGCATCACCCTGGATGCCATCGAGCATGCCGGCGAGGTGGACCTGGTGGTGCTGGCCTCCGGCGACGGTGACTTCGCCCCGCTGGTCGACAAGCTGCACGACAAGTTCGGGGTGGAGGTAGAGGTCTTCGGGGTCCCCGCCTATACCGCCGACGCCCTGATCCGCTCGGCCAGCCGCTTCATACCCATCGAGGGCGAGCTGCTGCTGGGCACTCCCCCACGCTAATCCGGCACGCTAGCCCGGCACGCCAGCGGCGAAACGATCCTCCGGACGCCACGCGTCGCGTGCTCCAAAGCCTACTTCCGGCGCCCCAGGCGCCGCGTTGCCCGTCGCGCCGTCTGTTCATCGCCGCCCTCTCGCCCTTCGATGTCGCATCGGTCGCATGCCATGACGCTGAGAGAACGCCCTCGCTGATGAGGAGCCGCATCATAGTGCGTCACAAATCAACAAATTATGGTCTCCGCCATGGTCTACACCTCCGCCATTCTCCTGAGCCTGATCGGCTACTTCGTCATCGGCCACCTGGCCGGGCGTCGAGTCAAGCACCTCGACGACTACCTGGTCGCCGGACGCAACGCTCCGACGTTTCTCATTCTCGGCACGCTGGTCGCCAGCTACCTGAGCACCAGCGCCTTCCTCGGCGAAACCGGCTTCGCCTACCAGGGCTATCCCTTTGTGATGCTCATCTTCGCTGCCCTCAGCACCTCCGGGTGCCTGCTCGGCGCGCTGGCCTTCGGCCGCTACCTGCGCCGCAGCGGCGCCCTGACGGTACCGGAGTTCTTCGGCAAGCGCTTCGCTTCCAAGCGCGTGCAGCGCATCGCCGGCCTGACCACCGTACTCGGCCTGGGCGCCTACCTGCTGGGCGTGATGCAAGGTGCGGGCATCATGTTCGAGGAACTCACCGGCCTGCCCTACTGGGTCGGCCTGGTGCTGGTATGGCTGACCTACACCGGCTTCATTCTCTACTCCGGCTCGCCGGGCGTGATGCTGACCGATACGGTGATGTTCGTGATCTTCTCCGTGGCGGCGCTGGGCGGCTCGATCTACATCATCCATGACCTGGGCGGCTGGCACGGCGTGGTCGAGGGGCTGCTGGCCCAAGGCGACAAGCCCGGCATCGCCCTGTGGCACGGCGTGCTGCAGGGTGACGACGCGACCTTCTCCACCCCCGGCGAAGCCCTGACCTGGGGCCTGACACTGGGCCTGGTGTGGGCCGCCGTATTGGCAGCCAGTCCCTGGCAGTCCAGCCGCTACCTGATGGCACGCAACGAGCACGTGGTGATGCGCTCGGCGATGCTCACCGCGGTGTCGCTGGCCGTCTTCTACGCCCTGATGATGATGACCGGCGCGGCGATCAACCTGTATGACCCGACGCTGAACGGCGAACGCGCCATGGTGTGGGCGGCCCTCAACGTGCTGCCGACCTGGCTGGGCGTGGTGATCCTCACCGGCGTCTTCGCCGCCGGCCTGTCCTCCTGCTCGACCTTCCTGTCGATCATCGGCTTCAGCATCTCCAACGACATCATGCCGGCCAACAGCAGCGAGGCCGCCGCCATGCGCACCAGCCGCATCGCAGTGCTGGGCGCCGGCCTGATCGCCCTGATCCTGGCGCTTTTCCAGCCGCCGGCGGTGATGGCCGTGGTGTGGTTCGCCGCGACCCTGTTTGCCTCTTCCTGGGGCCCGGTGGCGCTGATGAGCATCTGGAGCCGCCGGATCACCGCCGCCGGCGCCGGCTGGGGCCTGACGGTCGGCTTCGTCGGCAACCTCATCCTGTCGCTGATGGTGCAGGCCGAATGGCTCCAGCTGCCGACCTACCTGCATCCCGTGCTGCTCAGCACCCTGATGGCACTGGTGGCGATCGCCATGGCCTCGCGGCTGACCCGGGTCAGCCAAGCCGAGCGCGATTACCTGGCCTTCCTGCACCGCGACGAGGAACACGCGACCGACGGCTGGGCGACCGGCTCTCGCTGGGTGGCTGCGTTCACCATGCTGTCCGGCATCGCCGTGGGCGCTTTCCTGTGGCGTCAATACGCCGATACGCTGGCCGAGCTCGCCGGCCAGTTCGGCACCTCCGAGTCTGCGGTCACCGGCGCCTACGCCCTGGCCGTCGGCTGCGGCGGCATGCTGGTGATCGCCGGCGCCGTGGGATATCGCGTGGTGCGCTCCCGCGGCGCCGTCCGCAAGGAACGCCCCGTCGAGGCCTGATCCCCCTTCTCTCTCCAAGCGCAGCGGCCTTCTCCTCTCAGGCCGCTGCGCTCGGCATCCCGCCACTTACCTTTCCCGTGCCCATCGCGCCTGAGCGCCGATGGGGGCATGCCACCGGATGCCGCCGTTGCGCAAGCGGCTACACCGCGATCAACGAGGCTCGCCGCATGCGGCCACGCCCCGCCTGGCTCGCGGACTCAGCTGGGCGGCGGCGATGGCCGCCAGCACCAGCAGAAAACCAAGCAGTTGGGGTGGCGTCAGGGCCTCGCCCAGCACGCCCCAGCCAACCAGGGTCGCCACCGTCGGTGACAGCAGCGGCAGGAACGACAGCGACGTGGCCGGCAGCCGCTCGATGCCGCGAAACCACAGCGCATAGGCGATCAGGGTGCCGGGCAATGCCAACCAGACGTAGCCGAGCAGCGCCGCCGCATCGATGGCCGGCGGCGGCCCTTCGAGCCACCACGCCAGCGGGGCCAGCAGCAGCCCCCCAGCGGTGAGCTGCCAGCCGGTGAAGGTCATCAGCGGCACCGGTCGTCCCCAACGCTTGCCGAGCACCACCCCGCTCGCCATGGCCGCCGCACCGCCCAGGCCGGCGGCGATGCCCACCGGGTCCAGTACCAGGGTGCCCTTCAGCACCATCAGCGCGATTCCCAGGATGCCGACCAGGCTCCAGGCGAGCTTCCACGCCGTGGTGCGCTCACCCAGCACCAGAAAGGCCAGCCCCGCGACCAGCAGCGGCTGCACCGAGCCAAGGGTGGCCGCCACTCCACCCGGCAGGCGATAGGCCGCCAGGAAAAGCAGCGCAAAGAAGGCGCCGATGTTCAGGGTCCCGAGCAATGCGGCCCGCCACCACCAATGCCCTCTGGGCAGGATGCGAGTCAGGCCGATCACCAGCAGCCCCGCCGGCAGCGCCCGCAGCGCGCCGGACAGCAGCGGACGATCCGGGGGCAGCAGTTCGCTGGTGACGATATAGGTCGTGCCCCAGACCATGGGCGCCAGGGCGGTCAGCGCCAGGACGACTCCGGACCGGGACGAGGACGATGCGAGCCTGCCAAGCAATACGGACATGCAAATACCTCAACATTGAAATATTCAATATTGAGGATGGTAGTCGGCATGCTAGTCTCGGGTCAAATAGTTCAACGTTGAGATATCCCATGCACGACGCCGTCGACGACGTGCTCGCCCAATGGCGGGCCGAACGCCCCGATCTCGATGCCAGCCCCATGGGGGTGATCGGGCGTATCTTCCGCGCCCAGCGCCGACTGGAGAAGGCCCTGCGCGACAACTTCGCCGCCTTCGATCTGCAGCATCACGAATTCGATATCCTGGCCACCCTGCGCCGTGAGGGCGCGCCCTTCCGGATGACCGCCGGTGCTCTGGTCAAGTCGTCCATGGTCACCTATGGCGCCATCACCAACCGCATCGATCGGCTCGAGGCCAAGGGGCTGGTGACGCGGCGCACCGACGCCAGCAACCGCCGCAGCGTGCTGATCGCCCTGACCGACAAGGGACTTCGGCTGGTCGACGAAGCCGTCGAGCGCCACGTGGCCCTCGAGGCCGAGCTGCTGTCCTCCCTCGAGGTCGAGGATCGAGAACGGCTCGCCGCCCTGCTCAAGCAACTGCTGCTGGGGCTCGGTGATGGCGTGACACAGGAGCAATGACGCCGATCGGCTTATGCTGAAGGACGACGTCCCTGGAGCACGGCCATGCACGTTCATCCCCTGATCGCGGTAGAGAACATCGAGCGTAGCCTGGCCTGGTACGGCCGACTGCTCGGCTGCGAAAGCCATCATGGCGACAGCGCCTGCGCACAGCTTCGCCTACCGGGCACGAAGACGACCCTGCTGCAGCTGCAGCTCTGGAACGGGCTCGATCATCCCGGCCTGGAAGCCTCGTTCGCCGGCCCAGGGCATGGCGTGCTGCTGTGGTTCGAGGTGGAAGACTTCGACGACGCGCTGGATCGGGCTCGCGAGATGGATGCCTGGATCGTCAGGGAGCCGGCCATCAGCGCGCACACCCGACGGCGCGAGTGCTGGCTGCGCGATCCTGACGGCTATCACGTGGTGCTGGCCGACTCCGCTGGCGAGCGCGACTGAGCGACAGCGGCAATTACTGCCTCAGCCGCCTATACTGCATCGCAGCATCGATGCCGACACAGGAGATCGCATGGCCAACGGTACCCAACGGGAAGGCAGGAAACGCATTGATCTGGCCCTGCAGGGCGGCGGCTCCCATGGGGCGCTGACCTGGGGCGTACTCGACCGGCTGCTGGAGGACGAGCGTCTGGAAATCGACGCCATCAGCGGCACCAGCGCCGGCGCCATGAACGCCGTGATGCTTGCCGACGGCCTGCATCGCAACGGCCGGGACGGTGCTCGCGAGGCGCTGCGCGCCTTCTGGGAAGCGGTCAGTCGCATGGCGCGCTTCTCGCCGCTGCGACGTACCTTCTGGGATCGTCTTCTGGGCAACGACAGTCTCGATCACTCCCCCGGCTACCTGTTCATGGAAGGCCTGACGCGACTGGTGGACCCTGCCAGGCTCAATCCCCTGGGCATCAATCCGCTGCGCGACCTGATCGAAAAACAGGTCGACTTCTCGCGGGTCAACGCCTGCGGCCAGGTCAAGGTCTTCGTCAACGCCACCAACGTTCGCACCGGACGGGCAAAGATCTTTCGCCAGCCTGACCTCTCGGCGGATACCCTGATGGCCTCGGCCTGCCTGCCGACGCTGTTCCCCGCCGTGGAAATCGACGGCGAGGCCTACTGGGACGGCGGCTACAGCGGTAATCCCGCCCTCTATCCGCTGGTCGACAACCGCGGCTGCAGCGACCTGGTGGTGGTGCAGGTCAACCCGCTGGAACGCCGCGAGCTGCCCGACGGCGCCCGTGAGATCATCAACCGGGTCAACGAGATCACCTTCAATTCGAGCCTGGTCAAGGAACTGCGCAGCATCCAGCTGCTGCAGCGTCTGATCGAGGCCGAGGGCCTGGAACTCGAGCGCGTCCGCGCGATGCGCCTGCACCTGATCCACGCCCAGCAGGAGGTCCAGGAACTCAGTGCCTCCAGCAAGATGAACGCCGAGTGGGAGTTCATCTCGCGGCTGCACGACCAGGGCCGCGCCTGGGCCGACCGCTGGCTGACAGAGCACTTCGAGGCCATCGGCCAGCACTCCACCTTCGACCTGGATGCGGTCTTCGACGACACCTTCACCCCGCTATCCGTCCCCGAACACGCCAAGACCGGTACGCGGTGACAAGCGCAGGGAGCCGCCTTGCGATGGCACTCCGCCGCTCGCGCCCACGACCGTGATACCCCCACGGTCCGGAGCCATCGGGGGTTGGTGTCAGGTCATTACCACCACCGTGCAAAGCCGGCTTCAGGCACTCCAGGCGCATGATGCCATCGGCCGCCATTAGCCGCCGCTCCACCTTTCTGGCACTATCCCATGCCATCCATCGAGACCGACCAAGGAGCCCCATGAGCAGAGAACTGGATGACTTCGAGAAAACCATGCATCAGGAGATCGACGCCTTCCTCAAGGCAGAGCCCGGCAATGCCAAGCGTGCGGCACGCCCCACCCCAGCCGCGGAGAAACCTGGCGCCCGGCCGAAGGCCAGCGAGATACGCACGGGCCACATCGTCAAGCTCGCCGTACGCACCAAGCAACTGGAGATGGACTCCACCTTCGAATACCACTCCACCAGCATCTCGAAGCTCGAAGCGCAGATGGAAGCCGAAAAGGCCGCCCGCCAGGCCGGCTATCCGGTGATCGGCTATGTGATCGACATTCAGCGGCTCTGAACCCGCAACCGCCACAGGCCTCGGCCATGCCCTGCGGTCAAACGCCGCGGCCCGCTTGTCGGCCCCGCCCGACGGGCATAAAATCCCGGCCATGCCACACTCTCGTCCTTTCATGCTGATGCTGGCCATTCCGGTGGTCCTGATTCTGGCCCTCGCCGGAGCGATCTTCGGTGGCCAAGTGATCGCCGATAGCCACCGCGATCGCCAGATCCAGCAGGCCATCGCCGCAACGCTCGGTACCTCGAGCGAGATAGAGCTCGTGAATCTCCAGGAAGTGCAATACGGCTACGGAGTCTGTGGCCTATACCAGTCGGCCGATTCAGAAAATGGCTATGCCTCCTTCTTTTACGACACCGTCGGCGACCGCCTGACTCTCGACGTCAACTCGCGCGAGTTCAGGTCGCACTGCGACCTGTCAGCCCTCTGCTGATCCTTGCCACGATGGCCGTCACGGCCAACCCTGCCGATGTTCTTCTGCGATACGCCACTCGACCTGGCAACGACCCGGCGTCTTGACATATTGTCGCAGGGGCTTGCACGGCGGCCTCCGGACGCTAAGGTGGCACCAGAACAGAAAAACCCGCGCAGCATGACGGCCCATGGCGCCCGGCAATGCCACACCCCGGACGCCGGACCAGCAGGCTCGCTCACCTGAAGGGAGAAGCAGAGATGATGGCAAGTGCACGACAACACGGCGGGCCAGTACGGTCGTCCCAGCGACTGGCCTGGAGCCTGCTGGCACTCCTGCTGTCGACCGGCGCCGCCCAGGCCGCCGACCTGGAAGTGACGGATGCCCGGCTGAGGCTGATGCCCGGCGACCTGCCGGGTGCCGGGTACTTCCAGCTGCACAATGCCGGTGACGAGACCGTGACCCTGGTGGGTGCCGATAGCGACGCCTACGAGCATGTCATGCTGCACATGACGATGAACGAGGACGGCATGTCCAGCATGCACTCGGTGTCCGAACTCGAGATCGCCCCGGGCGACACGCTCGAGTTCGCCCCCAAGGGGTATCACCTGATGCTCATGAAGCGTCTACAGCCACTGGCCGTGGGCGACGAGGTCGAGGTCACGTTCGAGTTCGCCGATGATCGAACGCTTCCCGTGACGTTCGATGTGGTTTCCCCCACGTCCGAGTAGCATGAACATGTCCATGAAATACGCGATGACCAAGTGGCTGATACCGGTGGCGGCCGCGCTCTGGCTGACCGGGTGCAGCGACCAGAACTGGCGCACCACGGATATTTCCGATGTCATGCCGCCCCTCGACTTCACGCTCGTCGACGAAAACGGCCGGGACGTGAACGCCGAGGATTATCTCGGCAAGGCCACGCTGCTCTACTTCGGCTATACCCATTGCCCCGATGTCTGCCCGACGACCCTGGCCCGCATCGCGGCCGCCTCGAAGCGGCTCGACGACACGCTGCGCGACGATCTCCAGGTGCTGTTCGTCTCGGTCGATCCCGGGCGCGATACCCCCGAGGTCATGAAGGGCTACACCGAAATCTTCGGCCCCCAGTTCGTCGGCTTGACGGGCGATCGCGCGCAGATCGATGCCCTGACCAACCGCTATCGAATCTCCTACGAGTACGGTGAAAAGGATGACAACGGCGGCTATGACGTCAGCCACTCGAGTGCCATCTTCGCCTTCGACCCGCGAGGCAACGCCAAACTGCTGATCCGCGACAGCGATCCCATGGACAACGTGGTTGCCGACATCGCGCGCCTGGCAGCACAGGGCTGACTGCTACTCCCATGGCGGCCCCACCGCCATGGGAATCCCTCGCCTCACCGCACTTCCCTCATTTTCTCTTTTTCTTTTCCCTTCCCTCTTCACCACTCACCCACGCTTATCATTTTCATCCGAATCAAATCATATTGTTTGCAATTTGCGACGCTAGAGTCGTGAACCATTCTCATTGGTTCCTGGATGCGCCATGACACGCTGGATTCGCCGTCGCCCGAAAACGACCCTGTCGTTGCTGATCATCGTCGCCCTGTTGCTGGTAGCCGGCTGGCGCTGGGGGCTGGCATCGGCCCCGGAAGTGGAATGGCAGACCGCCCAGGTAGAGCGCGGCGACGTCGAGGAAGTGGTGACGGCGCTGGGTACGCTGGAACCCAAGGACTACGTTGACGTCGGCGCCCAGGTGTCCGGCCAGCTCACCGAGCTGCACGTGGACGTGGGCGACAGCGTGGAAGCCGGCCAACTGCTGGCGGAGATCGACGCCTCGGTGCAGCAGACGCAGGTGGAAGCCGGACTGGCGGAACTCGAGGCGCTGCGCGCCCAGCTCGAACAGCGCCAGGCGGAACTGGAGCTCGCCCGCCTGCAGTATCAGCGCCAGCAGCGCCTGCGCGCGGCCGATGCCACCAGCGACGACACCTACCAGACGGCCCGCTCGACGCTCGCCGTGAACCAGGCGCAGATCAAGGTGCTCGAAGCACAGATTCGCCAGAAGCAGGCCAGCGTCGAGGGCGACCAGGCCAACCTCGGCTACGCCAGGATCTATGCGCCGCGCAGCGGCACGGTGGTCAGCCTCGAGGCTCGCGAGGGCCAGACGTTGAACGCCAACCAGACTACCCCGACCCTGATGCGCATCGCCGACCTGTCGACCATGACGGTTTCCACCCAGGTCTCCGAGGCCGACGTTGACCGCCTCACCGCGGGCATGCCGGTCTACTTCAACACCCTGGGCAACGACCGGGTGCGCTACGACAGCACCCTGCGCCAGGTACTGCCGACGCCGGAAGTGGTCAACAACGTGGTGCTCTACACCGCAGAGTTCGACGTCGACAACGACGACGGCCGGCTGATGTCCGGCATGACCGCCCAGGCATTCTTCGTGGTTCAGGCCGCCGATGACGCCCTGAGCGTACCGGTGGCCGCGGTGCAGCGCACCGACGGCCAGTCTCGGGTGCGGGTGCTCGATGCCCAGGGCAACCCGCAGCTCCGCGCGGTCGAGGCCGGCTTCAACAACCGGGTGCGCACGGTGATCGAGCGCGGCCTCGAGGAAGGCGATCGAGTGGTGCTGGGCCGGGCGACCGCCCAGGCCGACACTGGCGGCTCGCCGCGCCGTCGGGGGCTGTTCTGATGGCGCTGATCGAACTGCGCGACATCCGCAAGCGCTACCCGGCCGGCGAACAGGACGTGGAGGTGCTGCACGGTATCGACCTCGACATCGAAGCCGGCGAGTTCATCGCCATCATGGGCAGCTCCGGCTCCGGCAAGTCCACGCTGATGCATATCCTCGGCTGCCTGGACCAGCCCAGCGACGGCGAGTATCGTTTCGCCGGCCGGCCGATCACCGAGATGGACCACGAGCAGCTGGCCTGGCTGCGGCGCGAGATGTTCGGCTTCGTGTTCCAGAGCTACCACCTGATCGGCACCGCCAGCGCCTGGGAAAACGTGGCCCTGCCCGCTATCTACGCCGGCATGCCGCGCGACGAGCGCAAGACCCGTGCCCAGCGGCTGCTCGACGAACTGGGACTGGGCGAGCGACTGGAGAACCGTCCCAACCAGCTCTCCGGCGGTCAGCAGCAGCGCGTCTCCATCGCCCGGGCGCTGATGAACGGTGGCCAGGTGATCCTGGCCGACGAGCCCACCGGCGCCCTGGACAGCGTCAGCGGCGAGGCGGTGATGGAGCAGCTGCGCGGGCTGGCCCGCCGGGGCCATACGGTGATCGTGATCACCCATGACGCCAAGGTGGCGGAGCACGCCGACCGCGTGGTGGAGCTCCACGACGGCCGGATCCTCGACGATCGCCGCCGTCGCCCCCACCATGGCGACAAGGTCCGCGCCGTGGCCGAGCCGCCTAAGCGCTCCGGCCTGCCCGACGCCGGCGAGATCGGCGAGGCGGTGCTGATGGCGCTGCGCTCGCTCAGGGCCAACTGGCTGCGCACCCTGCTGACGCTGCTCGGCATCGTGATCGGCGTCGGCGCGGTGGTGGTGATGCTGGCGATCGGCCAGGGCGCCAAGCAGGACGTGGTGGCGCGCATCAGCGACCGTGGCACCAACCTGCTGGTGATCCGCCCGGACCGCGGCCAGCAGCGCGTGGCCGACGGCGTGATCGCCACCCTGGTACCGGACGACGCCAAAGCGCTCGAGACGCTGCCCAACGTGCGTACCGCCGTGCCGGAGATCTCCGGCAGCGTCACCGCCCGGGCCAACGGCCAGGACGTCTCCACCAGCGTGCAGGCGGTGACGCCGGCCTTCACCAGCCTGCGCGACTGGCAGCCGGTACAGGGCATCTTCTTCGGCGAACAGGACCAGAATGCCTACGCGCCGGTGGCGGTGATCGGCCAGACGGTCAAAGACACCCTCTTCCCCGACGGCGATCCGCTGGGCCAGTTCCTGATGCTCGACAGCATCCCCTTCCAGGTGATCGGCGTGATGGGCGCCCAGGGCGCCACCGACTGGGGTGACGACCAGGACGACGTGGTGTTCGTGCCGCTCTCCACCGGTACCCTGCGGCTGTTCGGCCAGAACTACCTGCGCTCGATCACCCTGGCGGTGGACGACGTCTCGCGCATCGACGCCACCGAACAGGCCGCCGTGGACCTGCTCATCCAGCGCCACGGCCAGCGCGACGTGCGCGTGTTCAACATGGCCTCGCTGCTCGACATGGTCTCGGCGACCCAGAACACCCTGACCATGCTGCTTGGATCCATCGCCGCGATCTCGCTGCTGGTCGGTGGCATCGGGGTGATGAACATCATGCTGGTCAGCGTCGCCGAACGCGTGCACGAGATCGGTATCCGCATGGCCACCGGAGCGCGCCAGCGCAACATCCTCCAGCAGTTCCTCACCGAGTCGGTGGTGGTCTCCGCGCTGGGCGGCATCATCGGCGTGGCCGCCGGCGTGCTGGTGGGGCTGCTGCTCGGCGGGTTCGGCATGGCCATCGTGTTTTCCGTGCCGGTGATGGTGGCGTCGTTCTTCTGCGCCGCCGTCATCGGGCTGCTGTTCGGTTTTGCCCCGGCGCTCAAGGCCGCGCGCCTGAATCCCGTGGAGGCTTTGAGCAATGACTAGCATGAATCGCACCGTCGCCCTGCTGCTGGCGGCGTCTCTGCTCTCCGGCTGCGCCATGAGCTCCGGGCTCAGCGCTCCAGCCTCCGAGCCGCCCGCCCAGTGGCTCAACCAGCAGCGCGCCAGCCAGGCCATGGTGCACCATCCACGCTGGTGGACGCAGTTCGGCAGCGCCGAGCTGGACCGGCTGGTGCGTCGCGCGCTCGAGGCCAACACCGACCTGCAGGCGGCCACCGCCCGCATCGAGCAGGCCGACGCCCAGCTCACCCAGGCCGGCGCCTCGCTGTTCCCGACCCTGGGGCTCTCCACCGGCGCCAGCCGCAGCGGCACGATCGGCGCCGGCGGCACCACCGAGGGCTACAGCGCCAACCTCAATGCCAGCTACGAGCTCGACCTGTGGGGCGCGCTGCGCAACAACCGCGATGCCGCCAAGGCCTCGCTGCTGGCCAGCCGCTTCGCCCGCGATACCGTGCAGCTCACCGTGCTCGCCAGCGTGGTGAACACCTACCTCCAGGTGCGCTACCTGCAGGACAGCCTGATCTTGACCGAGGACAACCTGCGGCTGGCCGAACGGCTGCTCGAGCAGGTACGCGCCAAGGTGGAGAACGGCGCCGTCTCGCCCCAGGACCTGGCCCAGCAGCGGACCGTGGTGGCCAACGCCCGGGCCCAGCTTCCCGACCTGCGCCAGCAGCTGCGCCAGAGCCGCTATGCGCTGGCGGTACTGGTCGGCGAGACGCCACAAGGGTTCACGGTCGACGGCGGCGAGCTCGAATCACTGACCCTGCCGGACATCCAGGCCGGCCTGCCCGACCAGGTGCTCGCCCAGCGCCCGGATATCGCCCAGGCCCAGGCCTCGCTGATGGCCGCCGACCGCCAGGTCGCGATCGCCCGGGCGGACTACTGGCCGTCGATCACCCTCACCGGCAGCGGCGGCTACTCCAGCAGCGACCTGTCCTCGCTGCTCAGCGGCGACGCCCTCTACAACCTGGCCCTGTCGCTGCCCCAGACGCTGTTCGACGGCGGCGCGCGCAGCGCCCGGGTCGATCAGGCCACCGCCGCCTGGGAGGAGCAGCGCGCCGGCTACGTCGGCACCCTGCTGACCGCCCTGCAGGAAGTGGAGCAGTCGCTCGGCAGCGTGCAGGCCCTGGCGGCGCAGCAGCAGTATCGCGACGAGGCCTATCAACAGGCGCAAGAAGCCTACCGCATCGCCCGCGTGCGCTACCGGGAAGGCGCCACCGAGCTCACTGACGTGCTGAACGCCCAGAGCAGTTTCAACAGCGCCCGCCAGAACCGCCTGGACCTGGCCTACAGCCAATACCAGTCCCGCGTCACCCTCTACCGCGTGCTCGGCGAAGGTGGCGAGGCACGGGCCGACGAGGTATTGGCACCAAACGCCTGACCCGCGCGGGGCCGCCACCCGCTCAGGCGCGGCCCCGCAGCGCCGCCGCCAGGGAACGCCGCGCCCATGCCAGCGCCAGCTCGGGGTCCTCGAACAGCGCTTCCGGTGCCTGATGATAGGAAAGTCTCACCACTTTGCCCCGGCGCAGATACGCGAAGGGTTCTAGCCCTTCGCGTTCGAAATCCGCCACGTTTTCCGTATCCGTCTTGAGGTACAGGGTCTCGTCGGTCACCAGGGCAAACATCACCCCGTCGTGATAGATGCCGTGCCCGCCGAACATCCGGCGCGCGCTGATGGACCCCAGCAGCGCAAAGACATCCTGCAGATACTCCGTGTACTCGCTCATCGTGCCCCCGCAATTTGGACACCAGCGACGGGTCATCCCATCGTCATCGCCAACCACTTCGCATGATAGGCCCCGGGCGTGATGCCCATCACCCGCCGGAACTCATGGGTGAAATGTGCCTGGTCGGCAAAGCCCGTGCGGTAAGCAATATCGGTCATCGACGCCTCCATGTCCGACTTCACCAGCTCACGCGCATAGCCGATCCGCTGCAGGCGGCTGAACTGCTTGGGAGTGAAACCCACCTGGGTACTGAACAGGCGTTCCAACTGGCGCTGGCCGATGCCGCTGTGCGCCATCAACCGCGACAGCGGCAGAGTTCCGCGATGCCGCTCGATCATGCCCAGCAGTTGAGCCAGGTCGGGATGATGCCACGTCCGGCAGTGGCCCAGCCGCCGCAACAGGCTCGCCTCGATCAGGGCGATACGCTCGTCCGTTCCCCGCACCTCGGCCATGCGCTCCTGCAACGCCTCGAACGTCTGCAAGGATCTGGGCAACAGCGACAGGTCACGGTGGCCGCCCAGCTCCGGCAACGGCATGCCGAAGAAGGGATAGCCGTGCCCGGGATGGAAGCGGATACCGAAGGCCTCAAGCGGCCCGATGAACTCGACTCGTGCGCTGCGCATGGCCGGCCCGCAGACGAGGGTAGCCATCTCCATCGCCTCGCCGTCGAGAGCCAACGCGCCGGCCAGGGTGAAGATGAGGCCGCTGCCGGCATCCGGATGCATGAAGCGGGGCGGGCTGGCATCGCCTTCATGGCACAGGTGCCAATAGCACTGCACGTGAGGGGCGAGCGCCGGGCTGGGGCGGTAGGTGTGAAAAGCGACCATCGCATGGCGTCCACGAGCGTCGATGCCGCATCTTATCGGGCGATGTCGATTTTTTACAATGGCTCGACCGCCGACAGGGGGTAGTTTGCCTCTCGTTCCCACAAGACAAGGAGACGAGCCATGCAACTGAACTATCCGTCGGAAGCCCCGGGCGCCTTGCGCGCCATGGCCGGGCTGGAGCACTACGTCAAGGCCGAACGGTCGCTGGATGCCAGCCTGCTGCACCTGATCAAGATACGCGTCTCCCAGCTCAACCGCTGCGCATTCTGCATCGACATGCACACTCAGGATGCCCGACTGGCCGGAGAAGCCGAGCAGCGCCTGTATGCTCTCAGCGCCTGGCGCGACACCCCCTTCTTCCAGGAGAGCGAACGGGCCGTCCTGGCATGGGCCGAAGCCACCACCCAGCTGGCCCAAGCGGACCTCGACGACGGCCTGTTGGCGGAACTGCGTCGGCACTTCAGCGACAAGCAGATCGTGGATTTGACCATGGCGATCGTGGCCATCAACGGCTGGAACCGCCTGAGCGTCGGCTTCGGTGCCGAAGCCGGCAGCTATACGCCGGGCCAGTTCGACGCCGCGCGCTGAGAGTTCGGATCAGGCGGCGGCCGGCGCCCGTGGCCGTCGCCGCGAGAACGAGCGTTGAAAACACTAGCCGGCCTCTCATTCCCAAGGACTACCCTCAATAAGACTTTGACGATAAAGCGGCACTCGTTCGCCGCATGACATCATGGACCGGCGCGACGCCAGGCATCCCAAGTGGCCTGACGTAGCGCCCTGAAAAGGGGAAGCAGGATGACCGAGATCGCCTACGCCAAGATCCACCCGGCCATCGGCATTGCCAGGGTCGGCAATTCACGGGACGTCGATGGCTTTACCATCGGCCCCCAGGTCATCGATCCCCCGCCCCAGGAGCCCGGCCACTACCGGGACGCCAGCGGCGCCCTCAAGCGCGAAGTGGCCGAATTCCGTCTCTACGGCTACGACGGCAACGGCCAGGTGGTTCGAGAGCTGACCATGGATGCCGACACCCGCATCGCCTGGACGGTGGAGCTGGCCAACCACAAGGCGGCCTGGTACGACTTCCATCTCGCCCTGGACATCCCGGAAGCGGCATCGGCACCGCCTTCGCAGCGCCGCAACCACGAGGTACCGACCTCGGAGCGCCACCTGCTGTCCATCACGCCCGACCCCCGCCGCATCGAGATCCCCTCCGGCCGCGGCCCGGAGTTCCAGTTCACCGGCGGCTCCTTCATGGGTATCGAAGTGCCGCTGGGCGAGCTGCGTACCGATGACGCCGGCCGCCTGCGGGTCTTCGGCGGCCAGGGCCAGTCCGCCTCCTACCGCGGGGAGCCACCCACCACCTTCGCCAACAACGACGGCTGGTACGACGACACCGGCGACGGGCCGGTGACGGCCGAGGTGCAGGTAAACGGCCGCGCCATCGAGGTCGTGCCGGCCTGGGTGGTGGTGGCGCCGCCCAACTACGGTCCCCAGCAGAAGGCGGTGCGGACCATGTACGCGCTGATGACAGACCTGGCGATCAAGGCCGGCCAACTGCCGACGACCGCCCGCCCCTCGTTCAGCGACGACATCCTGCCGATCCTCAAGGCCATGTGCGACCTGCAGTGGATGAACGCCGGCTTTGCCGCCGGCTTCGGCTACGGCATGCCCCAGCACTTCCTGGAGCCGCGCTATCTCGAGCAGTTGGCAGCGCCGGGCGATACCTATGCCGAACTGCGGCGCAGCGTGGCCAACGGCTTTCGCAATCCCCGGGACGGCGACATCTCACAGAAGCCATGGCCGTGGATCTACGGCGATGCCATGGACGTCCCGATGCCGCGCGTGGCCGACGCCATGAACGCCCTGACCACCACCCAGCTGGCGATGCTGGACAAGTGGGTGGCCGGCGACTTCGACGCCGACTACGACCCCCATCGGGTGTCACCGAGCGGCATTGATGAGGTGCCGGTCGCGCAGCAGCCTGCCATGCTCGACCGCGCGGCCCTGGAGTTCTGCATCGCCGATGCCTTCCACCCCGGCTGCGAAATGACCTGGCCGGTGCGCCACAGCAGCATGTACCTGGAACCCTACCGCTGGCGCCACCGCGCTGCCGAAAACCCGGAGCCGGACTACGGCACGACCCTGACGCCCGAACAGGCGCTGTCCTACGACGGCCCGCTGTACGGCCAGTCGCCAGGCTCCATCACCCGCTGGATGGCGATTCCCTGGCAGACCGACACCGCCAGCTGCCGCTCCGGCTACGACGCCGCATACGACCCTTATCTGCCCACCTTCTGGCCGGCCCGGGTGCCCAACCAGGTACTGAGCGAACAGAACTACCGCCGGGTCATGGACGATTCGCTGCCGCGGGAGGAACGCCTGGCCGCCTACCACCAGCGCGCCGACTGGGACCGCACCCTCGGCGTCGGCAAGAAGACCCAGCTGGCCAACATGGTGGCTCACTTCGATGACATGGGCATCGTCGAGGTGCGGCCGGGGCCGACCGACGACCCCGACTTCCCGTCGCACATGCAGGTCGAGGATCGGGGCGGGCACGACCTGACGCCCGAGGAGCGCCGGCACACCGACGAGGGCATGCGCGAACTGCTGATCGCCCGGCGGCGCGAACGGTGAGCGGCGACCGGCAAGCCTGGGACGCGGTGATCGTCGGCGGCGGCCCCGCGGGCCTGGCGCTCGCCACCCTGCTGCGACCGCATCGGCGGGTGCTGGTGCTGGAGCGCCGCGACAATCCGCCGGCATCGCCGCCCATCGGCGAGTCGCTGCCAGGGGCCGCTGCCGTTCTGCTGCAGCGCCTCGGCGTTCTGGCCACCTTTCGGGACGCGGGACACCGGGAGCGAGGCGCCGCGGTCTCCGTGTGGGACATCGACTGCCCGGTCTGGCGCGACGCCATCGTCGACCCCGCCGGCCCAGGCTGGTACCTGGATCGTCGAGCCTTCGAGCAGATGCTGCAGCAACAGGCGTTGGACGTCGGCGTAACGCTACGTCAGGGCTCGCCTGTCTCGAACGTGGCCCATCGACGTGGCGAGTGGCAGTTGGAGACGCCCCTGGGCGAGGTCCGGGCGCCCGTGCTGGTGGACGCCACCGGCCGCCGCGGCAGCCTGGCCCGACAGCTGGGCCTTTCACGCCACGATGGTCCCCCGCTGCTGTGCCTTTACGGCTTCCTGGAACGCCCTCCCGAGAGCCGCGACAACACCATGCGCGTGCAGGCCGATGCCCACGGTTGGTGGTATACCGTGCCCCTTCCCGGGGGGCGCCGCGTGCTGGCCTGTCACCTGGACCTCGATGACCCCTTGCACCACCGCCTCAGGCATCCCGAGGCTTTCCTGGCCACGGCCCGGCAGCACGCCTTGCTGGCGGAGGCACTGCAAGGCGCCGACGCCCCCGAGCGCATTCGCGGCCGACCGGCCGGCACCTCGCTGCTGGACGTGGCACAACTGCCAAGGGCGGGGCCGGGATTCCTGGCCGTCGGCGACGCACTGCTGGCCTTCGACCCGCTGGCCTCCCAGGGGCTCTTCCACGCCCTGGCCTCGGCCGCCAGCGCGGCCCGAGCGATCGAGAGCGGCCTGCACCGCTCACTCGGTGCCTACCAGCAGGAGATGCAGGCAGTTGCCCAGCGCTACCTGCAGCACCTCCGCGCCAGCTATCAGGGACCCAAACGCTTCTCCCGGGAGCCCTTCTGGCAACGGCGGTGCATGGCGCCGGCGGGTCGCCGAGTCTCGTAGGACCGTACTCCCTCCTGGTCCGCTATCCTGAGCGTCTCGAGTGAAGATTTCCGGCGGCAACGGCCATCATGCATATCGGCATCCTTACCATGACCTTCGCCCTGCCCGGCTGCACCTCGCTCAAGGAGAAACGCCAGCGAATGGGCGGCCTGCACGAGCGCTTCGGGCGCAGCCCCACGGTGGCGGTCTGCGAGAGCGGCGAGCGCAACAGCCTGACCACCAGCGAATGGACCTTCGTGGTCGCGGGCCACTCGGTGCCGGAGGTCGAATCGCTGTGCAGCGAGATCGAGGACAGGCTGCAGCGCGGCGTGGACGGCCGGGTCACCGAGGCGATACGCGAGATTCTGTAGCGTTCAGGCGTCGGTCACGACGCCTGCAGGGCGCGTTCTTCCTTGCGGTGCTGCAGCGGCGAGATGCCGAAATAGCGCTTGTAGTCGCGGCTGAACTGGGAAACGCTGCGATACCCTACCGCCTCGGCGGCCTGATTGACGTTGCTGGCCTCCTGCACGAGCAGTTGCTGGGCCTTGATCAGGCGCAGGCGCTTCAAATACTGCAGCGGCGATGCCTGGGCGATCTGCTTGAAGTGCTGGTGAAAGGTCGAGGGACTCATGTTGGCCTGGCGAGCCATTTCCTCCACCGAGACCTCCTCCGCGTAATGGGCATGCAGCCGCGACAGCACCTGGACGATCCGTGAGTAGTGGCCCTGATGTTGCACCAGGGCGCGCAGCGCCGAGCCCTGCTGGCCCTTCAGCGCCTCGAACACCACGTCGCGCACGCGCAGCGCTCCCATGGCGGCGGTCTCGGCAGGGTCGTGCAGCGTCTGCAGCAGCCGCACCACGGCGCCCTGCATGCCGTCGGTCATCGACACCGATGCCATGGGCACGGGCGTCTCCCCCTCCTCGTCCCGCTCCCCCATGGCCGTTACCAGCTCGCCCAGCAGCGCCGGGTCAAGACGAATCGACACGCCCAATAGCGGCGACTCGAGCGAGGCATGGGTCTCGCACTCGAAGGGCAACGGCAGCGTCTGCACCAGATACTGCCCGGGGCCGTAATGGATCTCGCGGTCGCCGAGATGGCCGATCTTGTAGCCCTGGGCAACGATGATCAGGCTCGGCTCATACATCAGCGGCGTGCGGGCCACGTGGCGACGCACCGCCATCAACGTGACCGACGACAGCGGCGTCGGCGTATAGCCGTCACGCTCGACCAAGGGCGCGATCAACTCGATCAAGGGACGTGCACTGGCGTTCGAGGCTTGCATCCTGGGCTCCTTTTCTGGAGGCTGCCATCATACGATCATGATGATTTAAGCGTCATAAAAGTCAAAATCACAACAAATATCGCAGGAACAGGCAAAAACGACGGAGAAACATCGGTCCCCAGCAGTCCCTTGCCCCGCCATAATGTCGCCATCCTCACGCGAGGTCACCGCGTTCGACACGACAGGCCCCGGCCACACGCGGGCCGCTCCCTCGCCACCGAACGCCGTGTGATGTTCCCCGACATTGGAGACCGATCCATGAAGACCCGACTGACCCTGTCCGCCCTGCTCCTGTCCACCCTGTCCCTGACTGCCCAGGCCGACAATGCCGCCGAGCGCGCCCTGCAGCTCAACCAGGCGCCGCTGGCACCGCTGAACCAGCAGGCGGAGGCAACGGAGCGACCCACCGTGAGCGCCCATTTCGGCGGCGGTAGCGCGGCAATGCAGAAAGCCAGTGCCGCCCTGAAGGCCCGCAGCGTCGAGACCCGCTTCGCGGTCCACGACGACGCCCTCGAGCCGGCCCGGCATGCCACCAGCTGAACCGGCGCAGGTCGTCGCCTGGTATTTCGCGGCGATTCCACAGCCGGCCGATTATGACGATTTACCGGACATCATGCGCAGGTCGCCGCCGAGCTTTCGGAGGAATGCGCAAAAACGCCGGAGAAACGACGGTCCATGACCGCGTCCCGGCTTCCCATAATGTCCGCGTATCCCTACCCCCTCATACCGAGAGGAGTCTCGTTTCATGAGCCAAGCCCATTCCTATGCGGCCCACGCCGCCGACCAGCCACTGGCCCCCTACACCTTCGAGCGTCGCGAGCCACGCGCGGACGACGTCGCCATCGAGATCCTCTACTGCGGCGTCTGCCACAGCGACCTGCACTATGCGCAGAACGACTGGGGGGCCACCGAATACCCGATCGTCCCGGGCCACGAGATCGTCGGCCGCGTCACCGCCGTGGGCAGCGACGTCAGCCAGTTCCGGGTCGGCGATGTCGTCGGCGTGGGCTGCATGGTCGATTCCTGCCGCCACTGCCATCCCTGCGAGGACGGCCACGAGCAGTACTGCCTGAACGGCTTCACCCCGACCTATGGCGCCCCGGATCGCCAGGACGGCGTGTTCACCCAGGGCGGCTACTCCGACAAGATCGTGGTCAACGAGCACTTCGTGCTGCGCATGCCGGAAGGCATCGACCTGGCCTCCGCCGCGCCGATCCTGTGCGCCGGCATCACCACCTACTCGCCGCTCAAGCACTACGGTGTGAAGGCCGGCGACAAGGTCGGCGTGATCGGCATGGGCGGCCTCGGCCACATGGGCGTCAAGCTGGCCAAGGCGCTGGGCGCCGAGGTCACCGTGTTCACCCGCTCCGAGGCCAAGATCGAGGAAGCCCGTCGCCACGGCGCTCATCACGTCGTCGTCTCCACCGACGAGGAGCAGATGGCCGCGGTCGCCGAGACCTACGACTTCATGCTCGACACCGTGCCGGTGCAGCACGATATCAACCCGTACCTCGGCGCCCTGAAGTACGACGGCACCCACATCCTGGTCGGCCTGCTCGAGCCTATCGAACCGGCCGTGCAGGCCTTCAACCTGGTGTTCAAGCGCCGCGTGCTGGCCGGCTCGCTGATCGGCGGCATCGAAGAGACCCAGGAGCTGCTCGACTTCTGCGCCGAGCACGACATCCGCTGCGACGTCGAGATGATCGACATCCAGGACATCAACACCGCCTTCGAGCGCATGCAGAAGAGCGACGTGCGCTACCGCTTCGTCATCGACATGGCCTCGCTCAAGGACTGATGTCCTCATCCCCTCGACCGCCGGCCGCCCTCCTGGGCGGCCGGCGGCGTCGCGGACCCGGTTCATTGGCCGTCCATCACCTGCATGACGTAGGCTGTGAACCGCACGAATCTCGCCACCCTCCATCAGGAGAGCACGACATGCAGTCACGCTACTTCACCATCCACGCCCACCCGGAAGGCACGCCGGAACGCGAGCTGTTCGCGCTGGAAACCGCCGAGCTGCCGGCGCTGGCCGAGGGCGAGGTGCGGGTGCGCAACACCTGGCTGTCGGTGGACCCCTACATGCGCGGCCGCATGAGCGGCGTCACCACCTACATCGACCCCTTCGAGCTGGGCGCGCCGCTGCAAGGCGCGGCCATCGGCGAGGTCATCGAATCCCGCGCTGAGGCCTTCCCCACAGGCACCCGGGTGCGCCACATGGGCGGCTGGCGGGACATCGCCCAATTGCCGGCCGAGCAGCTCGAACACCTGCCCGACTTCGATGTGCCGGAACAGGCCTACCTGGGCGTGCTGGGCATGCCGGGCATGACCGCCTGGGCCGGCCTCAACCGCATTGCCGAGATGCAGGAAGGCGACAACGTGCTGGTCAGCGGCGCCGCCGGCGCCGTAGGCTCGCTGGCCGTGCAGCTGGCCAAGGCCAAGGGCGGCACCGTGGTCGGCATCGCCGGCTCGCAGGACAAGCTCGACTGGCTAGAGTCGCTCGGCGTCAAGGCGGTCAGCTACAAGGATCGCGATGCCGACGAGCTCACCGCGGCGCTACGGGAAGCCTGTCCCGAGGGCTTCGACGTCTACTACGAGAACGTCGGCGGTATCTGTCTGGAAGCCGCGCTGAACACCCTGCGGGTCGGGGCGCGCATCGCTGTGTGCGGGATGATCGCCCGCTACAACGAGGCCACTCCCAGCGCCGGTCCCGACAACCTGGCGATGCTGCTGATCCGTCGTGCCCGCATGGAAGGCTTCATCGTCTTCGACCACTGGGCCCACTACCCGCAGTTCCTCGAGGAGGTCGGCCCGCAGGTCGAAAGCGGCCGCCTCGACGACGACGAGACCGTGGAAGACGGCCTGGAACGCACCCCGGACGCCTTCCTCAAGCTGTTCGAGGGCGCCAACCGCGGCAAGATGCTGGTTCGCCTGTGAACCGACCCGACCGGGAAGCTAGCCCGGACGTGCTGGCGGTGATCATGGCCGCCGGCGCTTCGCGGCGCTTCGGCGCCGCGGACAAGCGTCTGGCCCGGCTGCCGTCGGGCCAGACGCTGCTGGCCGCCACGGTGGCCAGGGCCGTCGGCGCGTTTGCACACCTGCGCGTGGTGCTTCGCGACGAGGACGATCCCGTCGCCCTGGGGCTCGCCCCGGATACGCCGCTGATCCGTGCGCCCCATGCCGGCGACGGGCTCGGCGCCAGCCTCGCCGACGCCTTCGCCGCCCTGGCGAAGGACGATGCCCTGGCCGAGTTCGAGGCCGCCGCGGTGCTGCTCGGCGATATGCCGGCCCTGGCCGACGAGACGCTGAAGCGGCTGCTGGATCACGCCGCCAGAGAGCGCATCGTGCGCCCCCGCCACGCCGGCCGCCCCGGGCATCCGGTGCTGTTCGGCCGCGCCTACTGGAGCGAACTCGCCAGTCTCGGCGGCGACGAAGGCGCACGCCGCGTGATCGCCCGCCACCGAGGCCACTGCCTCGAGCTTGCGATGGGCGATCCCGGCATCCACCTGGACATCGACATCGCCTCGGACCTGGCAGCCCTGCCTCGAGGCTTAGCGTGAAAAAGGCCATCCAGCCAAACCGCTGGCCGAGGTGGCGGCTACACTGCCCCGAGTGAGCGCCCAACAACACAAGGAGAACGACCGTGACGACCCTGACCATCAATGGGCAGACCCACGAGGTCGACGCCCCGGACAACATGCCCTTGCTGTGGGCCATCCGCGATCTCGTCGGCTTCACCGGCACCAAGTACGGCTGCGGTCGCGGCCTGTGCGGCGCCTGCACCGTGCACCTGGACGGCCAGGCCACGCGCAGCTGCATCACCCCGCTTTCCGCCGTGGGTGATCGCGAGATCACCACCATCGAGGCGATCGCCGACGACCCCACCGGGGCCAGCGTGCAGCAGGCCTGGCGCGAGCTCGACGTGGTCCAGTGCGGCTACTGCCAGTCCGGCCAGATCATGTCGGCCACCGCGCTGCTGCAGGGCAACCCGGCGCCGGACGACAGCGCCATCGACGGCGCCATGAGCGGCAACATCTGCCGCTGCGCCACCTATGTACGGATACGCGCCGCCATCCATCAGGCGGCGGCATCGCTCGGCCAGGAGGTGTCCTGATGCACGTCTTGAAACAGCAAGCACAGTCCCGGGCCGCGGCCGCGCTGTCCACGGTCAACGTCAGCCGCCGCGGTTTCATGAAGGGCTCCGCCGGGCTCGCCCTGGGGCTCTACATGGCGCCCCTGCTGGGCAGCAAAGGCAGCGCCCGGGCGGACGGCGACAACGGCGAGTTCGCCCCCAACGCCTTCGTGCGCGTCACGCCGGATGGCGAGGTGGTGGTGATCGCCAAGCACATCGAGATGGGCCAGGGCACCTACACCGGCCTGGCGACCCTGGTCGCCGAGGAGCTGGACGCCGACTGGCAGAGGGTCCGCGTCGAGGGTGCCCCGGCCGACACCCAACGCTACCAGAACCTGATGTTCGGCATTCAAGGCACCGGCGGCAGCACCTCGATCGCCAACTCCTTCGAACAGATGCGCAAGGCCGGTGCCACGGCGCGCGCCATGCTGGTGGCGGCCGCCGCCGAGCGGCTCGACGTCCCCGCGGACAGCCTGAGCGTCAGCCACAGCAAGGTCGTTCACGAAGGTTCTGGCCGCGAGCTCGACTTCGGCGAGCTGGCCGAGGCCGCCGCCGACCTCCCGGTACCCGACGAGGTCACGCTGAAATCCCCCGAGCAGTTCACGCTGATCGGCAAGCAGCACCTGATGCGCCAGGATAGCCCGGCCAAGACCGACGGCAGCGCGCGATTCACCCAGGACATCCAGCTCGATGGCATGCTGATCGCCGTGCCGGCGCATCCCCCGCGCTTCGGTAGCCGACTGGCCAGCGTCGACGACGCCGAGGCGCTCAAGGTGCCGGGCGTGGTCGCCAGCGTGCGCTTCCCTTCCCCGACCCGCGGCGGTGACCTGGTCGCCGTGCTGGCGAGCAACACCTGGGCCGCCATCCAGGGACGCGATGCCCTGACGCTGGAGTGGGACGACAGCGACGCCTTCACCATGGGCAGCGAGGCCCTCGAGGCAGATTACCGCGAGCGAGCCGGCAAGCCTGGCGAGACGGTCACCGATCGCGGCGACGCCGCCTCGGCGCTGGAGGCCGCGGACCAGGTGATCGAGGCCGACTATGTGGTGCCCTACCTGGCCCACGCGGCCATGGAGCCGCTCAACTGCGTAGTGGAACTCGGCGACGATCGCTGCACCATCCACAACGGCGAGCAGTGGCAGACCATGGACCAGCAGCAGGTGGCGCAGCTGCTCGGCCTGTCGCCTGAAAAGGTCATCATTCACCAGCTCTATGCCGGCGGCAGCTTCGGCCGGCGGGCCAACCCGATCAGCGACTACGTGCTGGAAGCCGTGGCGATCGCCAAGGCCGCCCGCGACCAGGGCAACGACGCGCCGGTCAAGATGGCCTGGACCCGCGAGGACGACACCCGCGGCGGCCACTATCGTCCCTTCAACTATCATCGCGCCCGCCTGGCCCTGGACGCCGACGGCAACCTGACCGCCTGGCACCAGCGCCTGGTCGGCCAGTCGATCATGACCGGCACGCCGATGGAATCGATGATGGTCAAGGACGGCATCGACCCCACCTCCGTGGAGGGGGCCGCCGATCTGGCCTACGCCGTGCCGGCGCTCAACGTCGAGCTGCATACGCCAAAGGACATCGGCGTGCCGGTGCAGTGGTGGCGCTCCGTGGGCCACACCCACACCGCCTTCTCCACCGAGAGCCTGATCGACGAGGCCGCCGTGGCGGCGGGCCAGGATCCCTACCAGTATCGCCGCGAGCGGCTCGGCGAAAACCCGCGCTGGCGCGGCGTGCTCGATCTCGCGGCCGAGAAGGCCGGCTGGTCGACGCCGCTCGAGTCGAGTGCCGAGGGCGTCAAGCGTGGCCGCGGCATTGCCGTTCACCAGTCGTTCAGCAGCTACGTCGCCCAGGTCGCCGAGGTCTCGGTGGACGGCGACGGCAAGCTCAAGGTCGATCGGGTGGTGTGCGCCGTGGACTGCGGAGTGGCCGTCAATCCGGACATGATCCGCGCCCAGATGGAAGGCGGCATCGGCTTCGCCCTGGCGGCGGCGCTGCACAGCGAGCTGACCCTCGAGGACGGTCAGGTGAAGCAGTCCAACTTCCATGATTTCCAGGTGCTGCGGCTCAACGAGATGCCCGAGATCGAGGTGCACATCGTGCCATCGGCCGAGGCGCCGACCGGGGTCGGCGAGCCCGGCGTGCCGCCGCTCGCCCCGGCGGTCACCAACGCCATCCACGCCGCCACTGGCCAGCGCATTCGCCGGCTGCCGATCGGCAACCAGCTCAAGGCCTGACCGTGCGAGCGCTGGACAAGGAAGTGGTCGAGGCCGCGCGGCGCTGGCACGCCGCCGGTCACGACCTGTGGTGGTGCACGGTACTGTCGACCTTCGGCTCCGCGCCGCGCGAACCGGGCGCCCTGCTGGTCGCCCGGGCCGACGGCCGCCACGTCGGTTCGCTGTCCGGCGGCTGCGTGGAGGAAGATTTCCTGGCGCGGCTCCAGGCGGGAGACTTCCGGGCCCGCGCCCAGGTCGTCACCTACGGCAACGGTGACGATACGCTGGGCGGCAGCCGGGTGCGCCTGCCCTGCGACGGGCGTCTCGAGGTGCTCGTCGAGCACTGGCCGGTCACGGCGCGCGATGCAAGAGGCACCGTCGCCGATGAGCTCGATGCCTACGCCGAAGCCCTGCAGGGCGGTCAGTTGATGGAGCGCCGTCTTCATCTCGACGACGGGCGCAGCCGCTGGGCGCTCGCCGAGGGCATGGGCCCGGGCGTCGAACACGGAGAGCAGTCGGTCCGTATTCGCGTTGGCCCCACCGCGCGCCTGCTGGTCGCCGGCATCTCGCCGGTCAGCCAGTACTGCGTGCAGTTCGCCCAGGCGCTGGGCTTTGAGGTGGTGGTATGCGATCCACGCCCCGAGGCCTGGGAGGACTTCGAGGCCGGCGACGCCGACTGCCGGCGTGAACTGCCGAGCGAATTCCTGCGCCGCGAGGGCGCCCATCGCATGACGGCGGTCGTGGCGTTGACCCACGACCCGCGCCTGGACGACCTGACCATGCTCGAGGCCGTGCGCGGCGACGCCTTCTACATCGGCGTCATGGGCTCCCGGCGCACCTCCGAGAAGCGCGCCGAACGCCTGCGGCGCAGCGGCGGCATCGACGAGGCGGCGCTCGCGCGCATCCGCATGCCGATCGGCCTGGACCTGGGCAGCAAGACGCCGGCAGAGATCGCCCTGGCAACGGTGGGCGATGTGGTCAGGGTCATGCGCGGACGCTGAGGCCAGCGTCTTCCCCTCCCACACGACGATGCCCCGCCGAAGCGGGGCATCGTCGTATCGCTGAAAGGGCCTTGCTCAGGTAGTGGCATCCTTGGCCGGTGCCAGACTGTCGTCGGAGGCAGTGAAGCGAGTCTCGGCGCTGTGGCTCAGCAGGGCGGCGCGGGCCTGCTGCATGGCGGCACTGCCGCCCTGGATCTGGTTGGCTTCAACGGCATGTGCTGCGCCCGGGGCCTGCTGGCTCAGGGTGGACAGCGACTCCTGATGCAGTTGCAGGGCACGCTCGGCGGCGTTGTCGGCCTGAGCGGCCAGCGGCAGTGCGGCAATGAGCAGGGCGGAGAGGGTCAGCTTGGTTTTCATGGTCAGCCTCCTTGTGGCGTCGTGTGCGGGGTGTCAAACTGCTTCGCGTTTTATTTGTTAGCAGTTTAACTTTCTGCCAATACGAACAAAAGAGACTGTTTTCGGATAATAAATTCGATTTTATAGAAAAAAATTCACCAGACATCGCCCCTGTCACCCGTTATTCCACGGGTCGCCCCCGCCACAGGGGACGACCCGCGTCATGCCGGCCGTCTCATTCCCGGGGCTGATCGGGCTTGCGGGCGACGACGGTCCACGAGCTCGAGCCCATGACGATCTTGCCGCCCTGCTCGAAGGGCGCCAGGGCGCGGCGCAGGGCCGCCTCGATCTCGGGACGCTGGCGCTCGGCCTCCTCGCCAGCCTCACGGAACACCTCCCCTGCCGGCCCCAGGGCAAGCTGGAAGCGCATGGCATTCTCGACCGAATCGCCCACCTCCACCGGGCCGTCGTTGCGATCGAAGCCGATATCCACGAAGCCGGCGCTTTCCAGCTGCTGTCGTACCACCTCGGGATTGGCCATCGAAAAGGGACCGGGGCCGCAGGTCCGGGCCTCTTCCCCGGGAGGCGGCAGGAAGTCGAGCACCACCTGCCTGGGCAGCCCCAGCCAGGGGTTGTCCTCGATGTCGCGCCAGACGATGAACATCAGCTCCCCGCCGGGCTTCAACGCCTTGAAGATGTTGCGCATGGCAGGCACCGGATGCTCGAAGAACATCATGCCGAAGCGCGAGAAGCACAGGTCGAAGTCCGCCGCGAAGGGATAACGTTCCACGTCGGCGGCCTCGAAGCGCACGTTGGTGACACCAGCCTTCTCGGCGCGGCGCCGGGCGTCTTCCAGGAAGGCATCGACGCAGTCGATGCCCAGCACCTGGCCCTCGGGCCCGGTCATCCGGGCGAGCTGGATGGCGGTGTCGCCCCAGCCGCAGCCTACGTCGAGAATGCGCGAGCCAGGCGCCACCTCGAGATCCTCGAGGGGCACGCGACTGTGGAAGCTCAGGCCATTCATCAGAATGTCCTGGAAGCGGTTGAACTTGTCGGCCAGCGTGTCGTTCCAGAACTCGACGTACTCGCTGGCCGGCCGGGATGCGGAAGGAGTGCTCATGGCGGCCTCCCCTGGCGTGCCGGATGGCACGACCGAACCATGGAAACCGCGTGTCGGCAGGTGACGTCCCTATCGCCCCTGACGGCATCGCGGGGCGTGTCTCTTAGTTCTAGCAGCCTGTCGCAAATCCGGCGCCCCTTCCGGGCGGCTAGACCAGCGGCAGGCAGACATCGGTCACCAATGCGTGTTCCGGCGTCTCCGGCATCAGGTTGCGATAATGGAAGAACAGCGGAAAGTCGCGCAGTTCCTCGCCGCTTTCCGGCAGCCATTCGCGATACAGATAGTAGGCGGCCTCGTCGAGGCGATCATGGCTGCCGCGATGCCGTACCACGGCACAGCGCCCTCCGGGAATCCGCTTGTTGACGATGCCATGCTCGTTGTCCGGCACGCGGGCCGACACCGAGCCACAGATGTCGAAGCGGAATTGCGCCGGTGGCGTGGTTGCCGGGTCGTCATAGGCGATGCCGAGCGTCTCCGCGGTGGCCACGGGTGACAGGCCAGTGGCCTTGCGCCACTCGATGAAGGTCTGCGCCGAGGCATTGATCAGCGCCGGGTCACCACGGTGCTCGAGCACCGCCACCCGGGTATCCGGAAAATCGATGAGCGTGACGTCCATAGGGTGTCTCCGTTCTCGTCTGGGTAGTTGATAGGTCTGGGTCCAGGGCCGCCAGTCTGCCGCCCGGCGAAATCGAGTGGGGGTCTGGCCGAAGGCCTTCTTGAAGGCACGAGCAAACGACTCGGGGTTCTCGAAACCGGCTTCCAGTGCGATGTCCAGGATCGACGTCTCGGCCTCGAAGGCCAGGCGATAGGACGCCCGACGCAGCCGCATCAGCTGGATGTAGCGCGCCACGCTGATCCCCGCATACAGGGAGAACTGGCGATGAAAATGGTACTTCGAGAAGTTCGCGACCCGGCTCAGATGCTCCACCGTCAGCGTTTCGCCGAGGTGCTCGTCGATATGCGCGAAGACCCGATCGAAGCGCGCCGCATAGGCCGCGACCCTGCTGTCCTTCATGGCATCCCCCTGCCCTCGACACGTGGCCACTATAGCCCCGGGCATGCCCGACGAGCCTGACCGATCTTGCTCAATGCCCCCACGCCCCAGAAGCATCGGCTCTGCTCTCCTGACAGCCGCCAACGCACGGCTGCGCGCGGCGGCCGGTGGCTGGTACAGTGAAGCGATCTCGCGTACCCGGTTGTCCCCTCACCGATGGAGAGCAGGCCCCATGACTCTCAAGTGCCATCTTGAACTGCTGGCTTCCTACAACCAGTGGATGAACGCCAAGGTATACGAGGCCGCAAGCCGGCTTTCTCCAGAGGAACTCGCCCGGGACCGAGGCGCCTTCTTCGACTCTATCCTCGGCACCCTCAACCACATCGTGGTCGCCGATACCATCTGGCTCCAGCGCTTCGCGACTCACCCGGCCTGCGTCGACACGCTCCGCGAGATAGCGACGCTCCCGACACCGACGCGCCTGGATGAAGTGATCTTCCGCGACTTTCAGGATCTCTACGGCCACCGCATATGGCTGGATGAGCGCATCATCCACTGGATCGACGGACTCGAGGAGAGTGACCTGGACTGGGTGCTGGATTACCACAACGTCAAGGGCATGGCGGCCAGCCGGCGCTTTTCCAGCCTGCTCTTGCACTTCTTCAACCACCAGACCCATCATCGCGGCCAGGTGACCACCCTGCTGTCCCAGGCCGGCGAGGACGTCGGCACCACCGACCTGCTGGCACTGATTCCCGAAGAACCGGCAAGCTGACCCGACGATCGGCGAACCCGCCGCGTGTTCCATGGGGTCAGGCCAAGGACTAGTCCCTCCTGAGCGCCATTCGCGCCAGCAGCTCGGAAACATTGGCCTCGAGATCCATCTCGGGCAAGGCTTGCCGAAGGGCGACATGGCTGTCGCCGCTGAAGCGCTGGGGGTCGTCGACGGCGGCCTGGAAGGCGTTGACCACCTCGACCAGCGCCTCGGGCGTGCTGCCCACCTGCATGGCGCCGTGAACCAGCAGCGCCATGGCACCGGTGCCGCGCACCCGGCGCCAGCGCTGGGCGGTGCCGACCAGCTTGCGCCCACCGATGCGCACGTTGAAGCGACCATCGCAGTAGGCGCCGGGCACCGCGCCGAGATCGGCGTTGGCTACGCCCAGCCAGCTGAGCCAGTCGCACCAGGGATCACCGAGGCGGCGATAGCCCCACTCCAGATGCGCGGCGGAGCTGCCCACCTCGCAGCGCAACGCCAAGGCCACGTTGACCACCGCCTCGCTCTGCGGCACCGGGGTGCCACCGGTGGAACGGAACAGCAGCGGCCAGCCCCGCTCGGCCAGCCGCTCCCGCGCCTCGTCAAACCCCTCCAGTCGCTGGTGTCGATGGGGCATCACCAGGGCACGGTCATGGGGCGACCAGGCCAGCCAGCCCAGCGTCATCTCGCCACGGCACACTCGCTCGAGCAGCGCTTCTTCGGCGGCGAGCCCCTCTTCCACCGAGGGACGTTGCAGGGCCATGCTGGCGAAGTCGAGCGAATCGGTCATGAGGGTTTCCAGGACGACATGGCGTGGTTCGGTGTGGATGTTTGCAAGCATTGGAGACGGGCCGCTTGCGACCTCGCCCAGTCTAACCCCAAATTCCGGCACCCCGTCAGGCGTTGTACACCACCTCCCCCAGCTCACTCACGTCATAGCCTCCCATGGCCTCGGCCTGTGCCCGGAAGCGCGTCGTGAGGGCGAAGGCCAGTAACCGCTGCAGCGGCGGCTCGAAGTAGCTGCGCCGGCGCAGGGCCAGGTCGAAGGCCTCCTCGTGCAGCGCCACGAAGGCGAGACCCTGGCGTCGCGCGGCCGCCTCCACGCCAAGCCCGGCATCGGCCTCACCCTGGCGGATGGCCAGCGCCAGGTCGTCCTCGGAGCGCGACGGATGAACGGTGAAGGCCAGCGCCTCGGCCGACACGCCCACTCGCGCCAGCAGCCAGGCCAGCAGCCGCTGGGCGCCGGCACCGGCCTGGCGATGGGCCAGGCGCACCCCGGGCCGGGCCAGATCCTTGATACTCCCCAGGCCCAGCGGGTTGCCCGGCGCCAGCAGCAGTCCCTGGCGCCGTCGTGCCCAGCGCACCACCACCAGGTCACGCATGCCGGCAAGCCCCAGCGCCTCGGGGCGGTTGTAGCGCCCGCTGGTTGGATCGACCAGGTGCAATCCGGCCACCATGGCCTCGCCGGCCAGCAACCGGCGCACCCCGTCGCCGCTGCCGTGGCACAGGGTCGCCAGGTCGGCGCCGCTCTCGCGCAGCGCCCACTCCAGCAGCGGGTCGTGGCTGCCGGCGAGCACCGCCGGCACCGCACGCGCCCCGGGCATGTCACCCTCCAGGTGGCTCATCAACCACAGGTCGAGGCTCTGGCGGGGAAACAGCAGCTTGCCGGTGGCCCGGGTACAGGGAATCTGCCCCTGACGCACCAGGTCGTAGACCTTGCGCGGCTTGAGGCGAAGGTAGTCGGCTGCCTCTGCGGTGGTCAGGTAGTCATGGTCCGCGCTCGTCTGGTGGGACATCGGCGCTTCCTCAGCGTCGTTCTGCTGTTCCTGGCTGCATATTTTTCAGTACTCCCTGCAGTCAGCGTAGCCAAGACACATGCTGCGTGTATCGACACGGGAATGCTCCATGCCTCAGCACGACTCTGCGCTTGCTACCGCGCTGGCCTTGATTCTCGAGCGGGACCCGACCCTGCTCGGCATCGTCGGGCTGTCGCTGCAGGTGTCGCTCAGCGCGGTGATGATCGCCGCTCTGGTCGCCCTGCCGCTTGGCGCGGCCCTGGCGCTGTGGCGCTTCCCGGGGCGCGGCGTGCTGGTCGTCGCCCTCAACGCGCTGATGGGGCTGCCGCCGGTGGTCGCGGGGCTCGCGGTCTACCTGCTGCTGTCGCGGGCCGGGCCGTTGGGCGAGCTCGGCCTGCTGTTCACTCCCGGCGCCATGGTGGTGGCCCAGGTGATGCTGGTGGTGCCGATCATCGCCGCGCTGACCCGTCAGCAGGTCGAGGAGCTGCATCACGAATACCATGAGCAGCTGCGCTCCTTGGGGCTGTCCCGGGCACGCATGATCCCCACCCTGCTGTGGGACGCCCGGGTCGGCCTGCTCACCGTGGTGCTGGCCGGCTTCGGCCGAGCCAGCGCCGAGGTCGGCGCGGTGATGATCGTCGGCGGCAACATCGATGGCGTCACCCGGGTGATGACCACCGCCATCGTGCTCGAGACCAGCAAGGGCAACCTGCCCCTGGCGCTGGGGCTCGGCATCGTGCTGCTGGGGCTGGTGGCGCTGGTCAACGCAGCGGCCCACCTGCTCGGCGAGACGGCCAGGAGGCGACTCGGATGAACACCATGCTCCAGGCCGCCCGCGTCGGCATCGCCACGCTCTCATTCGAGGCCGTGAGCTTCGAGCACCGCGGCCAGCCGCTGCTCGCCGAGGTCTCGCTGCGCCTCGAGGGCTGCCGGCGCACCCTGGTGCTCGGCCCCAACGGAGCCGGCAAGAGCCTGCTGATGCGCCTGGCCCACGGCCTGCTGACGCCTAGCCGCGGCCAGGTACGCTGGGACGGGCCGCCGACCCGCCAGGCGATGGTCTTCCAGCGCCCGGTGCTGCTCAAGCGCTCGGCCAGGGACAACCTGCTCCATGCGCTGGCCGTCAAGGGCACGCCCTGGCGGCTGAGGCGTCTGCTGGCCGATGGCGCCCTGGCGCATTTCGGCCTCGCCGACCTCGCCCGGCGCCCCGCGCGGGTGCTGTCCGGCGGCGAGCAGCAGCGCCTGGCCCTGGCCCGGGCCTGGCTGCTGGCACCGGACATGCTGTTCCTCGACGAGCCGACCGCGGCACTGGACCCGGCCGCCATCCGCGCCGTCGAGGCGGCGGTCGACGACTTCCATCGCGCCGGCACGCGCATCCTGATGAGCACCCACGACCTCCACCAGGCGCGCCGCCTGGCCGATGAGGTGATCTTCCTGTGCGGCGGGCGCCTGCTCGAGCGAACCCCCGCCGAGCGGTTCTTCTCGGCCCCCGCCACGCCCGAGGCAGCGGCCTTTCTGCGCGGGGAACTGATCGGCTAGCCCATCCCGAGACACCATCACGGCAGGAGCCTCACCATGCGCATCACAGCCACTTTCGCGTCCTTCACCACGGCCGCCGCCATCGGCCTGGCGAGCATCACGACACCCGCCTACGCCCGGGACGACGCGCCCTATATCACCCTGGCCTCGACCACCTCCACCCAGAACTCCGGGCTGTTCGATGCCATCATCCCCCTATTCACCGCGGCCAGCGGCATCGACGTGCACGTGGTCGCCGTGGGCACCGGCCAGGCCTTCGAGATCGCCCGGCGCGGCGACGCCGACAGCCTGCTGGTCCACGACACCGCCGGCGAGCAGGGCTTCGTCGCCGACGGCTATGCCAGCGAGCGCGCCGACGTCATGTATAACGACTTCGTGCTGATCGGCCCCGCCGACGATCCGGCGGGCATCGCCGACGCCGAGACGGCGGCCGCGGCCTTCGCCGCCATCGCCGAGATCGAGGCGCCCTTCGCCTCCCGTGGCGACGACAGCGGCACCAACCGTGCCGAGCTGCGCCTGTGGGACGCCGCCGGCATCACCCCCGAGGGCGAGTGGTATCGCGAGCTCGGCAGCGGCATGGGAGCAACGCTGAACACCGCCGCCGGCATGGACGCCTACGTGATGTCCGACCGCGCCACCTGGGTGGCCTTCGACAACCGCCAGCACCTCGATCTGCTGTTCGAGGGCGATCCGGCGCTGTTCAACCAGTACGGCAGCCTGGTGCTATCGGCCTCCAAGTACCCCCATCTCAAGCACGACCTGGCCCGGCAATGGCATGACTGGCTGCTCTCCGACGACGGCCAGCAGGCCATCGCGGACTTCCGGGTGAAGGGGCAGCAGCTGTTCTTTCCCAATGCCAAGCCCGATGCCCGAACCAGCACCGCCGAATGACACGACGCCGGCCCGCCCCGTGGCGAAACGGAGCGGGCCGGCGCATCGTCATACCTTCTCTCTAGAGCGAAAAACCACCGTCCACGGCGATGGCCTGCCCGGTCACGTGATCGGCGCAGGACAGATAAACCGCCAGTTGCCCCATGTCCTCGGGGGTCTGGGCCACGCCCTGGGGCAGCAGGGTCTTCTGGTGACGCTCCCAGGACGCCTGCTCGCTCTCGCCTTCCTGGCGCCAGCGCCCGGAGAGCCCTTCCTCGCCACGCCACATGCCGGTGCCGACGATACCCGGGCACAGGGCGTTGACCGTCACGCCCTCGGCCGCGACTTCCTTGGCCACGGCGTTGGTGAAACCGATGACCGCGAACTTGGAGGCCGAGTAGTGCGACAGATCGGGAAACCCCACCTTGCCGGCGATCGAGGCCACGTTGATGATGCGCCCGAATCGACGCGGCCGCATGACCGCGATCTCTGCCTGGGTGCACAGGAACACCCCCTTGGCATTGACGGCCATGACGCGATCCCACTCCGCCGCCGTCAGCTCGGCGATCGAATGGATACCGATGATGCCGGCGTTGTTGACGGCGATATCGAGCGGGCCGAGGCGGTCCTCGGTCTCCTCGATCAGCCGTTGCACCGATGCCGGGTCCGAGACATCGACTCGCAGGGCGATGCTGCGCCGCCCAAGCGCCTCCACCCGGGCGGCCGTGTCACGAGCGATGTCGCCTTCCAGGTCGGCGACGGCCACGTTCGCGCCCGCCTTGGCTAGCGCCGTGGCGATCCCCTGGCCGATACCGCGACCGCCGCCGGTCACCAGTGCTGTCTTGCCTGTCAGTTGCATGAGCGTTGCTCCTCTTTCATCCATCACGGTTTCATCCATCACGGCGTCGTCGATGACGGTTTCCTCGGTGACGGTTTCCTCGACGACAGAGCGTGGAAACATGACATCGATGGGCAAGCGAAGCCGGCGCGCGGCGGCCGGCTCCGCGATGCATTCAACTCAGGTGATTGACCTCCTGCAGGCCGTAGACGGGGGTGGGAATGCCTTCCAGGCGCGCCTTGAGCTGCAGCGCCAGGTAGTGGGAGTAGTGGCGAGACTGGTGCAGGTTGCCGCCGTGGAACCATAGCGCCTGCTGCCGGGTGGGCTTCCACATGTTGCGCAGCTCGCCCTCCCAGGGTCCCGGGTCCTTTGGCGTGTCGGAGCCGAGCCCCCAGCACTTGCCGACTCGGTCGGCGACCTCCTGGGAAATGATGCGGGCCGCCCAGCCGTTCATCGAGCCGTAGCCGGTGGCGTAGACGATCAGGTCCGCGGGCAGCTCCGAGCCGTCGGTCAGCGTCACCGAGCGCGGATTGATGCATTCGATGCCGACACCGCTGCGCAGCTTGATGTCGCCGTTGGCGACCAGGTCGCAGGCGCCGACGTCGATGTAGTAGCCGGAACCACGCCGCAGGTACTTGAGGAACAGCCCGGAGTCGTCCGCACCGAAGTCGAGCAGGAAGCCCGCCGCCTCGAGCCTGCGGTAGCAGTCGGCGTCACGCTCGCGGATGGCGTCGAAGGCCGGCCGCTGGAAGTCCGGCAGCACCTTGTAGGGAATCGAAGCGAAGATCAGGTCGGCCTTGTCGTGATCGATGCCGTTCTGCAGCGCCTGTTCGGAATACAGCGGGCCGAGCACTTCTTCCATCAGCGAGTCGGACTTCACGATATGGGTGGAAGAGCGCTGCAGCATGGTCACGTCGGCGTCGTGCTCCCAGAGCGCCGCGCAGATATCGTGAGCGGAGTTGTTCGAACCCACCACGACGACCTTCTTGCCGCGATAGGCGTCGGGTCCGGGATGCTGGCTGGAGTGCTGCTGCTCGCCCTCGAAGGTCTCGGCGCCGGGGAACTGCGGCACGTTGGGCATGCCGGACATGCCGGTTGCCAAGACCAGCTGCTTCGGCCGCAGGGTGACCCGCTCGCCGTCGCGGTTGACCTCGACCACCCACTCGCCGCTGGCCTCGTCGTAGCGGGCGCCTTCGCACTCGGTGGAGCTCCAGTAGTTGAGCTCCATCACCTTGGTGTACATCTCCAGCCAGTCGCCGATCTTGTCCTTCGGCGCGAACACCGGCCAGTTCTCGGGGAAGGGAATGTACGGCAGGTGGTCGTACCAGACGGGATCGTGCAGACACAGCGACTTGTAGCGATTGCGCCAGGAATCGCCGGCCCGCGGATTCTTCTCGATCACGATGGTCGGCACGTTCAGCTGCTTCAGCCGTGCGGCCAGCCCGATGCCGCCCTGCCCGCCACCGATGATCACGCAGTAAGGCTGGCGCTCGTAGCCCAGCTCGGCCTCCTCGCGTCGGCGCGCCTCAAGCCAGGTCTCGCGCTGCTTGTTGGCACCGTGCTCGGCGCCCTTGGGCCGGTTCTCACCGCGGGGCTCGGGGAAGTCCTTGAGCTCGCGCATGGCGGTCAGCAGCGTCCAGCACTTGCCGTCCTTCAGGCGCACCAGCCCCCTGCCCCTCGCCTCGGCGGTCTCGAAGGCCAGCCAGGCCTCGATGACGCCATCGGCCTCGGTGGCCTCGCCCTCCAGGTGCCAGCGGCCGGGCCGGACGGTATCCAGGGTAGACTCGAGCATGGCCCGGATCTCGTCCTGGCCCTCCAGCGTCTTGAGGTTCCAGGTGAAGGCGACCAGGTCCCGCCAGTAGCATTCCTCGCCGAACAGCGTCAGGGCGCCCGCGACATGGCGATGCTCGAGGGCGGCGGCGAAATCGTCCAGCCACTGCTGGGCCAGTTGAGTTGGCGTGGGTGTCGTCATGACGGTGATCCTCTTGTTGTTTTGTTGCTATCGGCTCTGGCAACGAGCCATCGGGATGACACGCCAAGGCCCAGCAGGAACCGTGCCAGCCCGGAATGATCCCGCGACTGGCCATGCAACTCTCTGAAAAGCAATAAAGAACTCACCATTCGGCGACGTGGCGAGACCATCTCTGCATCCCCCCAACGTGACAGCTGTCACCCGTACGCTCCTCCGAGCTGCGTTACACCTGTAACGCCCCGACCAAGGGCGAAGCCGACATCGATTGACTCCCGCCCGTGGCGGCATAGGCTGACAAGAGCACGCCCGATCATCACAAGAGCCGCCGGCCAGGCGGCCCAACGGAGGCAGACGTGGCTCTGCACGCCGAGCAACGCCAGCACATCGAGACCCTGATCCGGCTCGGCGAAGGCCGCGACGCCGAACCGTTCGGCTATCGGGACGTGATCCAGCGCTCGTGGCAGCGCTGCCTGGGCGAATACCGGCTCGACCCCGGCCGGCCGCGCCCGGTGCGCGTGCTGACCCAGCAGGCGCTGCGCGACCATCAGGAATCGGTGGACGAACTGCTGCACGTGGCCCGGGCCGGCGTCGACCGCCTCTTCGGCCAGGTCGCCCAGCTCGGCTATGTGCTGCTGCTCACCGATCGCCGCGGCATCACCGTGGCCTTTCGCGGCCACGGCGAACAGGACCGCGCCCTGCGCCGGGCCGGCCTCTACCTGGGCGCCGACTGGGACGAACGCTACGCCGGCACCTGCGCCGTGGGCACCTGCCTCCACGACGGCCAGGCCATCACCTGCCACCAGAGCGAACACTTCGACGCGACCCACATCGCCCTGACCTGCACGGCGGCGCCGATCACCGATCCCCAGGGCCGGGTGATGGCGGTGCTGGACATCTCCGCCCTGCAGTCGCCGCGCTCCCAGGAGAGCCAGACCTTCGCCCTGGCGCTGGTCAACCTATACGCGCGGATGATCGAGGACGCCTACTTCCTGCATCGCTACCGGGACTGCCTGATCCTGCGCTACGACACCGCTCGGGAGTTCGTGCACCTCAACGGCCGCGGGCTGATCGCCATCGAGGAGGATGGCAGCGTGATCGCCGCCAACCACGGCGGGCGCGCCCTGATCGACGAGCACCTGCGCCGCTGGCCGCCCTGGTCCGCGGACTGGCGTCCCGGCGCGACCCAGCTGTTCGACGCCGAGCTCGGCGATCTGCTGGGCATCCCCGGCTCGGGCGAGGACCAGATCCGTGCGTTTCGGGCCCGTGCCAACGACACCACCTGCTTCGTTACCTTGCTCGAGCCGCGGGGTCGTCCGCCGGCCGCCCGAGCCGCGCGCGAGGAAGCCCCCACGCCGGTGCCGGCCCTGGACAGGCTCGCCGCCGACGACCCGGCGATGCACCGCGTGCTCAAGCTGGCCCGGCGCCTGCGCCATGAGGACGTCAGCGTGCTGATCAGCGGCGAGACCGGCACCGGCAAGGAAGTACTGGCCCGCGCCCTCCACGACAGCGGCAAGCGCGCCGACAAGCCCTTCGTGGCGGTGAACTGCGCCGCCATTCCCGAATCGCTGATCGAGAGCGAGCTGTTCGGCTATCTACCGGGCGCCTTCACCGGCGGGCGCGCCAAGGGCATGCGCGGGCTCATCCAGCAGGCCGACGGCGGCACCCTGTTCCTCGACGAGATCGGCGACATGCCGCTACCGCTGCAGACCCGCCTGCTGCGGGTACTGGCCGAGCGCGAGGTGATGCCGCTAGGCGCCGAAACGCCGGTGAGGGTCGATATCCGGGTCGTTACCGCCACCCACCGCGACATGACCGAACTGATCGCCGCCGGCCGCTTCCGCGAAGACCTCTACTACCGGCTCAACGGCGCCCAGCTGCGCCTGCCCGCCCTGCGCGAGCGCGCCGACCGCCACCACGTGATTCGCTGCGTGCACGCCGCCTTGCAGGAGCAACGCGGCCAGGTCTGGCACCTGCGGGCCGACGCCGTGAGCGCGCTGCTGGCCTACTCCTGGCCCGGCAACGTCCGTCAGCTCAAGAACGCCATCGCCTTCGCCATGGCCACCGCCGAGCGCGACGAGATCACCCTGCACGATCTCCCTGAGGAGTGTCAGGCCGGCGCCGCGCCGTCCCTGCTGGTCACGACTCCCACCCCGCTCGCCCCCGAGCCCGCAGCGTCGGAGGATGGCCAGGCACTGCTCGAGCTGCTGCAACGCTCGGCCTGGAACGTCAGCCGGGTAGCACGGGAATTGGGCGTCTCGCGGCCCACCGTCTATCGCCGCATGCGCCGACACGGCCTGGTGGCGCCCAATCATCAGCCCGCCTCGTAAGGAGTGCAGGTCGAGGAGTGACGATAAAGTGGCGGCCCGCGTGCACCGCCCAGCTCCCGCCACGGCGTACTGATGTCTTTTCGCCCTCTTGCTGCTCTCATCTTGCTTCTATGCTCAAGGCATACGGCTTCGTGACTGCGACCTTGGTCTAGCCATTCAAAAGCTGCACTTTACGTCAACGTAAACCTACCCTAGGCTAGCCACATCGCCTCAACGGCCAACCTGACACACTACGGGAGATCGCCATGCACGCCCCCTACGCGCCCCTCGACTTCGGCCTGGCCGACGAACTCAACATGCTGCGCGATCACGTCAACGCCTTCGCCCGCGACGAGATCGCCCCGCGCGCCGCCGAGATCGACGAGAAGAACGCCTTCCCCAACGATCTGTGGCAGAAGTTCGGCGACATGGGCCTGCTCGGCATCACCGTGCCCGAGGAAGACGGCGGCAGCGGCATGGGCTATCTGGCCCACTGCATCGCCATGGAGGAAATTTCCCGGGCCAGCGCCTCGGTGGGGCTCTCCTACGGCGCCCACTCCAACCTGTGCGTGAACCAGCTCAAGCTCAACGGCAATGCCGAGCAGAAGGCCAAGTACCTGCCCAAGCTGATCAGCGGCGAGCACGTCGGCGCCCTGGCCATGTCCGAGCCGGGCGCCGGCTCCGACGTGGTATCCATGAAGCTGCGCGCCCGGCAGGACGGCGACCGCTTCATCCTCAACGGCAACAAGATGTGGATCACCAACGGCCCCGACGCCGAGGTGCTGGTGGTCTACGCCAAGACCGACCCGGACGCCGGCTCCAAGGGCATCACCGCCTTCATCATCGAGAAGGGCATGAAGGGGTTCTCCACCGCCCAGAAGCTCGACAAGCTGGGCATGCGCGGCTCCAACACCTGCGAGCTGGTGTTCGAGGACTGCGAGGTGCCGGCGGAGAACGTGCTTGGCGAGCTCAACAAGGGCGCGCGGGTGCTGATGAGCGGGCTCGACTTCGAGCGCACCGTGCTGGCCGCCGGCCCCATCGGCATCATGCAGGCCGCCATGGACGTGGTGGTGCCCTACGTCCACGAGCGCAAGCAGTTCAACCAGGCGATCGGCGAGTTCCAGCTGGTGCAGGGCAAGATCGCGGACATGTACACCACCCTGAACGCCTGCCGCGCCTACCTCTACGCCGTGGCCGGCGCCTGCGACCGCGGTCAGACGTCCCGCAAGGACGCCGCCGGGGTGATCCTCTACTGCGCCGAGAAGGCCACCCAGGTAGCGCTGGACGCCATCCAGCTGCTCGGCGGCAACGGCTACATCAACGAGTACCCCACCGGACGCCTGCTGCGCGATGCCAAGCTCTACGAGATCGGCGCCGGCACCAGCGAGATTCGGCGCATGCTGATCGGCCGCGAACTGTTTAACGAATCAAAATAAGCTGGAAGCTGAAAGCGTGAAGCTGGAAGAGTTTAAACCCTTGATTGAGTGGTTTTTCTTCAAGCTTCCGGCTTCAAGCTCCAAGCTTTTATCCCGGAGGGATAAATGAGCGTTCTGACGTCCCAGATCAATCCCCGCAGCGAGGGCTTCCAGGCCAACGATGCGGCGATGCGCGCCGAGGTCGGCAAGCTGCGCGAGCTGACCGCCGCCGTCGCCCAGGGCGGCGGCGAGAAGGCCCGCGCCCGCCACGAGTCCCGCGGCAAGCTGTTCGTGCGCGACCGCATCGATCACCTGCTCGACGAGGGCTCGCCGTTCCTCGAGTTCTCGGCGCTGGCCGCCCATGAGGTCTACGACAGTTCGGTGCCTGCCGCCGGCGTGGTCACCGGCATCGGCCGAGTGTCCGGCGTGGAGTGCGTGATCGTCGCCAACGACGCCACCGTCAAGGGCGGCACCTACTTCCCGCTGACCGTGAAGAAGCACCTGCGCGCCCAGGAGATCGCCCGCAAGCATCGCCTGCCGTGCCTCTACCTGGTGGACTCCGGCGGCGCCTTCCTGCCCCGCCAGGACGAGGTTTTCCCCGACCGCGACCACTTCGGGCGCATCTTCTACAACCAGGCCACCCTGTCCGCCGAGGGCATCCCGCAGATCGCCGTGGTGATGGGCTCCTGCACCGCCGGTGGCGCCTACGTGCCGGCCATGGCCGACGAGTCGATCATCGTCAAGGAACAGGGCACCATCTTCCTCGGCGGCCCGCCGCTGGTGAAGGCCGCCACCGGCGAGTCGATCAGCGCCGAGGACCTGGGCGGCGCCGACGTCCACGCCAAGAAGAGCGGCGTGGCCGACCACTACGCCGAGAACGACGCCCACGCCCTGCAGCTCGCCCGCCGCTGCGTGGCGCGGCTCAACTGGCAGAAGCGCGGCCAGTTGGCCATGGCCGAGCCCAAGCCGCCGCGCCTCGATCCCGAGGAGCTCTACGGCATCGTCGGCACCGACCTCAAGAAGCCCTTCGAGGTGCGCGAGGTGATCGCCCGCATCGTCGACGACTCCGCCTTCGACGAGTTCAAGCGCTACTACGGCGACACCCTGGTCACCGGTTTCGCGCATATCCACGGCCATCCGGTGGGCATCGTCGCCAACAACGGCGTGCTGTTCTCGGAGAGCGCGGTCAAGGGGGCGCACTTCATCGAGCTGTGCGCCCAAAGGAAAATCCCGCTGGTGTTCCTGCAGAACATCACCGGCTTCATGGTCGGCTCGAAGTACGAGCACGAAGGCATCGCCAAGCACGGCGCCAAGCTGGTGACCGCCGTGGCCTGTGCAAGAGTGCCCAAGTTCACGGTGCTGATCGGCGGCAGCTTCGGCGCCGGCAACTACGGCATGTGCGGCCGCGCCTATGACCCCAACCTGCTGTTCATGTGGCCCAACGCGCGCATCTCGGTGATGGGCGGCGAACAGGCCGCCGGGGTGCTGGCCCAGGTCAAGCGCGAGCAGATCGAGCGCGAGGGCGACGACTGGAGCGCCGAGGACGAGGCCACCTTCAAGCGCCCGATCCGCGACCAGTACGAGCACCAGGGCCACCCGTACTACGCCAGCGCCAGGCTGTGGGACGACGGCGTCATCGACCCGGCCCAGACCCGCGACGTGCTGGGGCTGTCGCTGGCCGCCGCCATGAACGCCGAGGTCGAGGAAACTCGCTTCGGCGTGTTCAGGATGTAGGGCCACGCTTCGCGTAGAGCCACGAGCATCGGGCTACGGGCCGCGAGCAGCCCGAAGCCCGAAGCCCGAAGCCCGAAGCATGCAGGGTACCGATATGACGACACAGACATATTCAAGACTCGATATCGACGACCGCGGGGTCGCCCGGCTGACGCTGGAGCGCCCGGAGGTCCACAACGCCTTCGACGACCACCTGATCGCCGAGCTCAACGATCACCTGCGCCGCGTCGGTGAGCTCGCCCACCGCGGCGAGGTGCGGGTACTGGTGCTGGGCTCGGAGGGCAAGAGCTTCTCGGCCGGCGCCGACCTCAACTGGATGAAGCGCATGGTCGACTACGACTTCGAGGACAACCTCGCGGACTCCCGCGAGCTCTCGGCGCTGATGCACGGCCTGGACACCCTGCCCTGCCCCACCGTGTGCCGCGTGCAGGGTGCCACCTTCGGCGGGGCCGTGGGCCTGGCCGCCTGCTGCGACCTGGTCGTCGCCTCCGAGAAGGCCAGGTTCTGCCTCTCCGAGGTGCGGATCGGCCTGTCGCCGGCGGTGATCAGCCCCTACGTGCAGCGCGCGCTCGGCAGCCGCCAGATGCGCCGCTACGCCCTGACCGCCGAGGTCATGGACGCCGCCACCGCCGAGCACCTGGGCCTGGTCCATCGCCTGGTGGCACCGGACGAGCTGGACGCCGCCGTCGACGCCATGGTCGACACCCTGCTCGCCACCTCGCCCCAGGCCAGCCGCGCCACCAAGGCGCTGCTCGCCGAGGTGGCCCGCGACCCCGACAGCAATGCCACCCGCGACCACACCTGCCGCATCATCAGCGAGCTGCGGGTGAGCCACGAGGGCCAGGAGGGCCTGGCCAGTTTCTTCGAGAAACGCCGCCCCGCCTGGGCCCCCGACGACCCATCGAACACGGAGCGCCAGAAATGACCCGGACGACCTCCCCCGACGCCCAGCGCTTCGACACCCTGCTGGTGGCCAACCGCGGCGAGATCGCCTGCCGCGTGATGCGCACCGCCCGCCGCATGGGCCTGCGCACCGTGGCGGTCTACTCCGACGCCGACGCCAACGCCCGCCACGTGCGCGAGGCCGACGAGGCCGTGCGCCTGGGCCCGGCCGCCGCCCGCGAGAGCTACCTGAACGTGGCGGCCGTGGTCGAGGCCGCGCGACGCACCAACGCCGGCGCCATCCACCCCGGCTACGGCTTCCTCTCCGAGAACGGCGCCTTCGTCGAGGCCCTGGACGCCGCCGGCATCACCTTCGTCGGCCCGCCCGCCTCGGCCATCGCCGCCATGGGCGACAAGTCCGCCGCCAAGGCACGCATGCATGACGCCGGCGTGCCGCTGGTGCCCGGCTACCACGGCGAAGGCCAGGACGACGCCCTGCTGCGCGACGAGGCCGATCGCATCGGCTATCCGGTGCTGCTCAAGGCCAGCGCCGGCGGCGGCGGCAAGGGCATGCGCGTGGTCGAGTCCTCGGACGGCTTCCAGGCCGCCCTGGACGGCTGCCGCCGCGAGTCCCGGTCCGCCTTCGGCGACGATCGCATGCTGATCGAGAAGTACCTGGTGCAGCCGCGCCACGTCGAGGTCCAGGTCTTCTGCGACGCCCACGGCCACGGCGTCTACCTGTTCGAGCGCGACTGCAGCGTGCAGCGCCGCCACCAGAAGGTGCTCGAGGAGGCCCCCGCCCCGGGCATGACCGAGGAACTGCGCCGCGAGATGGGCGAGGCCGCGGTGCGCGCCGCTCGGGAGATCGGCTACGTGGGCGCCGGGACGGTGGAATTTCTCCTGGACGTGGATGGCTCTTTCTACTTCATGGAGATGAACACCCGCCTGCAGGTCGAGCACCCGGTCACCGAGATGATCACCGGCCAGGACCTGGTGGAGTGGCAACTGCGCGTGGCCATGGGCGAGCGACTGCCTCTCGCTCAGGATGAACTGACGATCAGCGGCCACAGCTTCGAGGCGCGTCTCTACGCCGAGGACCCGGAACAGGACTTCCTGCCCGCCACCGGCACCCTCTCGCGCTTCGCCATGGACCTCGCCGGCGCCGGCCTCGAGGCGAAGCGTGTGAGGCTGGACAGCGGCGTGGAGACCGGCGATGTCGTCTCCATGCACTACGACCCCATGCTCGCCAAGCTGATCGTGCATGGCGACGACCGCGCCCAGGCCCTGGCCACCCTCAACCGCGCCCTGGCCGCCCTGGACGTGCGCGGCGTGGTCACCAACCGCGGCTTCCTGCAGCGCCTGGCCACCCACCCTGACTTCCGCGACGCCAAGCTGGACACTCGCTTCATCGAGCGCCACGAGGACACGCTGTTCGCCGAGCGCCGGGTGGCTCCGGAAGACTACGCCGCCGCGGCGCTGATCGGCCTGCACCAGCTGGCCCGGGAGTGCGAAAGCGACTCGCCCTGGGACCGCCACGACGGCTTCCGCCTGAACGCCCCCCACACCATCCGCATCGCCCTGTGCGCTCCCGAACTTTCTCAAGGGCCAGCACAAGACGCCGACGATGCCGAGAGCGTGACGGTGGTCGAAGGCAAGCGCGAGGGCCAAGGCTCGCCCTGGCAGCTGACACTGAACGGCCAGGACCTGTCCGCCACCTATGCCGCCACCCTGGAGCCGCTCGAGGGCGACGCCGTGGCGGTGACCCTCGACGGCCATCGCCGCCGGCTCCAGGCACGCCGCGACGACAATGTGGTGGTGATGGTCGATCCCCGACGCGAGACCCGGCTGTTCTGGCGGCGCATCGACGCCATCGACCACGGCCACCACGAGGCCGAGTCGACCCTCACCGCGCCCATGCACGGCACCGTGGTGGCACTGCTGGTGGAGGCCGGCGCCCGGGTGGAGAAAGGCATGCCGCTGATGGTCATGGAAGCCATGAAGATGGAACACACCATGACCGCCCCCGCCGACGGCCACGTGGAAAGCTTCCACTTCGCCGCTGGCGACACGGTCGGCCAGGGCGACGTGCTGCTGGCGTTCGCCGCGGACGAGTAACGCCCAAGGTTTTCGTGGGAGCGCACGGTCCGGCGCCCCGGTTTACTACGCGAATGGCGCCGCTGGAGGTCCTGATTTTCGTGGGAGCGTACGGTCCGGCGCCCCGGTTCACTGCACGAATGGCGCCGCTGGAGGTCCTGATTTTCGTGGGAGCGCACGGTCCGGCGTCCCGACTTGCTGTACAAGTAGTGCGGCAGGAGGTCCTGATTTTCGTGGGAGCGCAGCTCTGCTGCGCGAATGGCGCCGATAGGCGCCCGGGGCCCGCCAAGGCAGCCAACATCCACCGCCGCTCGCGCGGCGGATCGCGCTGCAAGCAGCGCTCCCACAGGGAAGCCGGCTACCCGGGACTCGGCGGGACAGACAGATTTTCGTGGGAGCGCACGGCCCGGCGTCCCGACTTGCTGTACAAATAGTGCGGCAGGAGGTCCTGGTTTTCGTGGGAGCGCAGCTCCGCTGCGCGAATGGCGCCGACAGGCGCCCGGAGCTCTCCCCCAAGCGGCCAGACCCACCGCCGCTCGCGCGGCGGATCGCGCTGCAAGCAGCGCTCCCACAGGGAAGCCGGCTACCCGGGACTCGGCGGGACAGACAGATTTTCGTGGGAGCGCACGGTCCGGCGCCCCGGCTCCGCTGCGCGAATGGCGCCGACAGGCGCCCGGGGTTCTTCCCCAAGCGGCCAGACCCACCGCCGCTCGCGCGGCGGATCGCGCTGCAAGCAGCGCGAATGGCGCCGACAGGCGCCCGCGGCACGCCAAGGCGTCGGACCGGCTCTGAAGCGCTCCTGCATAAAGACAGCACCGACAAGTGCCCAGATTATCGAGAGGCAACGGCTGAACGTATAGCACTGCCGGCAACATCCCCACAGGGAGAGAAAAGATGACATTCCCGACATCCGTTCGCCTGGTCGAGGTCGGCCCCCGCGACGGGCTGCAGAACGAGCCCGAGGCGATCGCCACCGCCACCAAGCTGGAGCTGATCGACCGCCTCGGCGCCGCCGGCCTCGCCCATATCGAGGCGGCGAGCTTCGTCTCGCCCAAGTGGGTGCCGCAGATGGCCGACCACCGCGAAGTGATGACCGGCCTCACGCGCCGCAACGGCATCGTCTATTCGGCGCTCACCCCCAACCTCAAGGGCCTGGAAGCCGCGCTGGAATGCGGCGTAGAGGAAGTGGCGGTGTTCGGCGCCGCCTCCGAGGCCTTCTCGCAGAAGAACATCAACTGCTCGGTGGCGGAATCGCTGAAGCGCTTCGCCCCGGTGCTCGAGCGCGCCAAGGCGGCCAATGTGCGTGTGCGCGGCTACGTCTCCTGCGTGCTCGGCTGCCCCTACGAGGGCGAGATCGCCCCCGCCAAGGTCGCCGAGGTGGCAAAGGCCCTGTTCGACATGGGCTGCTACGAGGTATCACTCGGCGACACCATCGGCACCGGCACCCCGCTCAAGGCCAAACGCATGCTGGAGGCCGTGGCCCGCGACATCCCCATGGACAAGCTCGCCGCCCACTTCCACGACACCTACGGCCAGGCGCTCGCCAACCTCTACGCCGTGCTCGAGGAAGGCGTAGCGGTGATCGACAGCTCCGTGGCCGGGCTCGGCGGCTGCCCGTATGCCAAGGGCGCCTCCGGCAACGTGGCAAGCGAAGACGTCGTCTACCTGCTCGACGGGCTCGGCATCGAGAGCGGCATCGACCTGGACAAGCTCGCCGAGACCGGCCATTGGATCACCCAGGCCATCGGCCGGCCCAACCGCTCGAAGGCGAGCGTGGCCCTGGCAAGCCGCTGATCGGCGGCTGCCCACCCTCTATGGCCACAAGGGCGCCTCCGGCAACGTGGCAAGCGAAGACGTCGTCTACCTGCTCAATGGCCTCGGTATCGAGAGCGGCATCGACCTGGACAAGCTCGCCGAGACCGGCCACTGGATCACCCAGGCCATCGGCCGGCCCAACCGCTCGAAGGCGAGCGTGGCGCTGGCAAGCCGCTGATCGGCGGCTGCCCACCCTCTATGGCCACAAGGGCGCCTCCGGCAACGTGGCAAGCGAAGACGTCGTCTACCTGCTCGACGGGCTCGGCATCAAGAGCGGCATCGACCTGGACAAGCTCGCCGAGACCGGCCACTGGATCACCCAGGCCATCGGCCGACCCAACCGCTCGAAGGCGAGCGTGGCGCTGTCCACCAAGTAGCCACATCCAGCAATTGACAGTACCCAAAATGCCCCCCGAGCCCGCAAACCGGCTCGAGGGGTTGTCAGATCCTTACTGTTACTGTGCACCACGGTCTCAGGTTCCAAGCGCAACGCAATCGAAGCGTGGCCGGACCGGCGACGGAGGTTTTAAGCACCTCGGCGTACACCTCCTGCAGCCGGCCCCATTCGATCAAGAATGCCTGCCCCATGGCATCGGAGGCCGCTTAAGCAAGCCAGGAAGGCCTGCAGCAGTCAGCATTTCAATCGCTGCCAGCATGACAGTGAAGCCATCGATATCCTCCCATCATCCTTTTGAGTCTGGCTCCAAACCTTCCTGATGGGCAGGGCCCGAAGGAGCGTCTGCGGCACCATAAAAAAACAAACAGTCCTGCTTGTTTTTTTATGGTGGGCTGACTAGTCTCAGGTTGCCGAACTTCATCAGGCACCTCGTAGAGCCCAACAACAATGCATGGCCGACCCACGGCCCGGGAGACAAGATGACCCTCAAGCGAAGCCACCTGACTCTGGCGATCGCCGCCGCCATGACGTTGCCCGCCCTGGCCACCAGCGCCCAGGCCGAAACCTCGTTCATTGCCAATTCCTTCTACGACCAGCAGCATCCGCACTCGAAGTACGGCTACATCGAGTGGGCCGACACCGTGCGCGAGCTGTCCGATGGTGAGCTGGCCCCGGACGTCTACACCGGCACCGTGCTGCTTGCCCCGCGCGCCAGCCTGCAGGGCATCCAGGACGGTATCGTCCAGGTGGCCCACCACGCCGCGGTCTACACGCCTTCGGAAATGCCGGTCGCCAACGCCGTACAGGAGCTGGGTTTCAACTTCGACGATCCGCTGGTCGCCATCCTCGCGGTCACCGACTTCAGCACCCACAACCCGATCCAGCTTCAGGAGTGGCAGGACCTCAACATCGTCTACCTCGGCGCCTACACCACGCCGCCCTATGTGCTGTTCTGCCGCCAGCCGGTACGCAACCTCGAGGAGCTCCAAGGCAAGCGCATCCGCACCGCCGGCTCCACCGTCTCGGCCTGGGTCGAGCAGGCCGGCGGCATACCTGTCAACGTGCCCTCCAGCGAGATGTACACCGGGCTCGACCGCGGCTCGCTCGACTGCGCCACCAACGCCGCCAACGATCTGATCGACCGCTCATTGTGGGAGGTCGCCGACTACACCACTCTACTGCCAACCGGCATGTACTGGTCCGGCCCACAGTGGGGCTTCAACGAGGACTTCTGGTCCGGTCTGACCGACGACCAGCGCGGCGTCTTCAAGCAGGCTTCCGCCAAGGCCATGACGCGCATGATCGTGCAGTACCTGGCCACCGCCGATGCAGCCCTGGAGGAAGCCCAGGCCAAGGGCAACCAGGTGTTCATGCCCGAGCCGGACCTGATGCAGTCGGTGAAGGACTTCCGCGAGCAGGCCCTGGCCGGCATCTACGACGTCGCCCGCGACAAGTACGGCGTCGAGGACCCCAAGGCCCTGATCGACGACTTCCTGGCCACCTACCAGAAATGGCAGGGGCTGCTCGCCGACGTCGACCGCAGCGACGAGGACGCCCTGGCCGAGCTGGCCATGCGAGAGATCTACGACACCCTCCCGGCAGACTACGGCATCTACTGAGCCGCCCACCGACGGCCGCTCGCGGTATCGTGATCCGACGAGCGGCCTTTCACATCCGAGAGGCCCCGATGAGCCAACGCCAGACCCAGGAACAGCGTTCCCGCCAGACCCAGGCCAAGATCATGCAGGCCACGCTCGAATGCATCCTGAGCCAGGGCATCCGCGCCACCTCCACGGTCGACGTAGCCCGTGCCGCCGGCGTGTCCCGCGGCGCCCTGGTCCACCACTACCCGACCAAGGAAGCGCTGATGCAGGCCGCTCTCGAAGACCTGCTCGAGCGCGAGGTGGTCAGCGTGCGCGATCTGGCCGGGCGCATGCGGCAAGGCGAGATGAACGTCGACGGCCTGCTGCAGGCGCTGCACGAGCACTTCAAGGGCGACCTGTTCATGGTCACCCTGGAGTATCTCACCACCGCCCGCACCGACCCCGCCATCATGAGCGTGCTGGAACCGCTGGCGGCGCGCTTCAACGCCTCGCTGGAGCAGATCTGGGAGCAGCTTGTCGCCAACGGCGCCCACACCACCGACGAGAATCGCGTCGCCCTGAACGCCACCCTGTGCATGATGCGCGGCATGGGCGCACAGAGCATCTGGCGTGACGATCCGGCGCTGTACCGCGACATGCTGCTGTTCTGGAAGCGCATGCTGCTCGAGACCGGCTACATCGGCGCCTCTTCCGCCCCGGGAGATGCCAAATGATCCGCACCTTCGGACGCCATATCGAAAACCTCAGCGACTGGGTCAACCGCGCCACCCTGGTGCTGGCCGCCCTGTTCCTGATCCTGATGGCGCTTCACGTGACCCTGGATGTCGCGCTGCGCTACTTTGTCGGGCGGTCCTTCCCCGGCACGCTGGAGATCGTCTCCTTCTATTACATGGTGGCGCTGGTCTTCCTGCCGCTGGCCTACACCGAGCGCATGGGCGAACACATCAACGTCGACGTGCTGGTCGGCCGCTTCCCGCCCAGCGTGCAGCTCGCGCTCTACCTGTTCGCCGGCGTCCTGGGGGTGATCTATTTCGCCATGCTTGGCTACCAGGGCTACCTGGACGCGCTGGACGCCACCGCGTCCCGGGAGACCGCCATGGCCAACTTCACCTTCTACCTGTGGCCCAGCCGCTGGGCGCTGCCGCTCGGCTTCGCCGCCATCTGCCTCGCCATCGTCGCCAACATGCTGAAGGCGATCCGCCTTCGCCAGGCACTGTAGGAGCCTGCCATGAGTCATCTCGAGATCGGCGTGGCGGGCATCGCCGCCGCCCTGTCCCTGATCGCCCTGCGTGTGCCCATCGGGGTCGCCCTGGGCCTGGTCTCCATCGTCGGCATCGGCCAACTGGTCAACATGCGCGTCGCCTGGGGCATGATCTCCGCCACCCCCTTCGACTTCGCCGGCACCTGGGAGCTGACCGCCGCGCCCATGTTCCTGTTCATGGGCTACCTGTGCACCACCACCCGCATGACCGAGGGCCTGTTCCAGGCCATGCGACTGTATCTCGCCCGACTGCCCGGCGGGCTCGCGGTGGCAAGCGTGATGGCCTCGGCCTTCTTCGCCGCCGCCTCCGGCTCCAGCGTGGCCACCTCCGCGGCCATGTCGCGCATCGCCGTGCCGGAGATGCTCAAGCGAAACTACGACAAGGGCCTGGCCACCGGCACCGTGGCGGCCTCAGGCACCCTCGGCTCGCTGATCCCGCCCAGCGTGCTGCTGGTGCTCTACGGCGTCTACGCCCAGGTCTCGGTGGGCCAGCTGTTCATGGCCGGCTTCCTGCCCGGGCTGCTCTCGGCGCTGCTCTACATCGTGATGATCATGGCGCGGGTCAAGGCCAAACCGGGGCTGGCCGGCCATGCCCGGGTCACGTCGACATGGGACGAGAAGTGGCAGGCCTTTCGCCATATCTGGCCGCTACCGCTGCTGATCACCGCCGTGCTGGGCGGCATCTTCCTCGGCGTGTTCTCGCCCACCGAGGCCGGCGCGGTGGGCACCACCATCGCCGCGCTGATCGCCCTGGCGCGCCGCACCCTGTCCCTGAGCGCCATCCGCGAGGCGCTGACGCGCACCGCCGTCAGCACCGCCAGCATCTTCATCATCCTGATCGGCTCGCTGTTCTTCACCCGCTTCCTGGCCATGAGCGGCGTGCCCGCCGCCTTCTCGGAGCTGATCCTCGGCGTCAGCACCGAGACCTGGTGGATCATCCTCGCCGTGGCGGTGATCTACCTGGTGCTCGGCATGTTCATCGACTCCATCGGCCTGATGCTGCTGACGCTGCCGTTGATCCTGCCGCTGGTGCAAGGCGCCGACCTCAACCTGGTGTGGTTCGGCATCATCGTGGTCAAGCTGCTGGAGGTCGGCCTGGTCACCCCGCCGATCGGCCTCAACGTCTACGTGATCAAAGGCGCGCTGGGCAAGAGCGTGACCCTGCCGGAAGTGTTCCGCGGCGTCAGTTGGTTCATCGCCATGGACATCGTCGCCCTGCTGTTGATCGTGCTGATCCCGGCGCTCTCGCTCTATCTCCCCCAACAGATGCTGTGACCCGACACAGAACGACAACGAATGCCCCAAGGAATCCGCCCATGACCACCATCCGCTTCATCAACGCCAACGTCATCGACACCCGCGCCGGTCGCGTGCTGCCCGGCCGCGAAGTGCGCATTCAGGACGGCCGCATCGTCGCGGTCAGCGACGCCCCGCTCGGCGGCGAGGACGACCGCGTCATCGACGTGAAGGGCCACTACCTGATGCCCGGCCTGGTCGACGCCCACGTCCACGTCACCGCCATCACCCCCAACTTCGCACTGCTGGAAACGCTCTCCCCCTTCTACGTGGGCGCCAAGTCCAGCGAGCTGCTGCAGGCCATGCTGATGCGCGGCTTTACCACGGTGCGCGACGCCGGCGGCGCCGACTACGGCCTGGCCAACGCCGTCGATGAGGACAGTCTGATCGGCCCGCGGCTGCTCTACTGCGGCAATGCGCTCTCGCAGACCGGCGGCCACGGCGACATGCGCGGCCCCGGCCAGCAGACCTTCGAGGGCTGCTTCTGCTGTGCCGGACTCGGACGTGTCTGCGACGGCGTCAGTGAAGTGCGTCGCGCCGCCCGCGACGAAATCCGCAAGGGCGCCACCCAGATCAAGATCATGGCCTCCGGTGGCGTATCCTCGCCCACAGACCGCATCGACAGTACCCAGTTCTCGCTGGAAGAGATCGATGCCATCGTCGAGGAAGCCACCGCCGCCAACATCCATACCATGGCCCACGCCTACACCGCGCGCGCCATCAACCGGCTGATCCCGCGGGGCGTCAAGACCATCGAGCACGGCAACCTGATGGACGAGGAGAGCTGCCGCCTGTTCCTGGAGCACGACGCTTACCTGACGCCGACGCTTGCCACCTACGACGCCCTGGCCAAGGAAGGCGTGGCGGCCGGCATGGCCGAGCACCTGCAGCGCAAGGTGTTCGACGTGCTGGATGCCGGCGGCCGGGCGCTGGAGATGGCGCAGAAGCACGGTGTGAAGATGCTCTACGGCTCCGACCTGCTCGGCCGCATGCAGCGCCATCAGCTCAACGAATTCCATCTGCGCAAGGACGTGGTGCCCGCCGACGACCTGATCCGCGCCGCCACCTGCAACGCCGCCGACGCCTTCGGCTACGTCGGCGACTTCGGCGAAGTCATCCCGGGCGCCCGCGCCGACCTGCTGGTAGTCCGCGACAACCCTCTGGAGGATATCACCGCCCTCACCGACCCGGAGACTCAGCTGCTGACAATCATGAAGGGCGGCAAGGTCTATCACGAGGGTGGCGTGGCCCTGTCCGCCAAGTAGCCACATCCAGCCATTCACAGTACCCAATATGCAAAAACCCCCGAGCCGGCAAACCGGCTCGGGGGCTTTTGATGCGGAAAAACGAACCTAGAAGGCGGCGCGCGTCGCGCCTAACATATCCTCCATCTCGCTCTCCTCGACGCCGAGCATTCGCAGGATATGGCGCTGGGCGGCGTTCAGGACATGCTGGCGTTCCGCCTCTTCCGGCAGGCTCTTGGCGATGGCCACGGCACCCACCAAGGAGGCGAGAATGGCGCGGGATTTCTCGGCGATGATCTCGCGATCAGGCTCGAACGGCAGCTTCTTCAAGCGCCCCAGCGCGATGAGCCGGGTCTCCAGCATCTTCTTCACGCGCAGGTAGGAGGCCTCGAACAGGGTGCGAATCTCGGCGTTTTCATTGCCGATTTCATTGAACAGCACCGATTCCGGGCCGGGATCTCGCTTGCGCTCCAGCTCCTGGAGATTCCAGCAGTTGGCCACCAGGTCGGTCAGGTGCTTCACCGACAGGGGCCCCTTGACCAGCCTGGCCGCGCGGCTGCTCTCCAGGGTCTCCTTCACCGATGCCTGATACAGCGCCTCCTTGGAGGCGAAGTGGGCATAGAAGGCCCCATGGGTCATCCTGGCCAGCTTCATGATCTGGCCGATGGAAACCTTTTCGAAGCCCCGGCGACTGAACAGCTCGATGGCCGACTTGAGGATTCGTTCCCGGGAGTTCGCTTTGTGGGCTGCCGAGTAAGGCATCGCAACCTCGTCGTCACGCGACTGAATATTACCTTGATCATATATTGCCCGGTGCTAGCTTGGCGAAAACCCAACATCGCAAGGTAAAGCGCCATGCAGTCCCCTCTCGTCATCACCGGCATGGGAATGATCAGCCCACTCGGATGCGGCGTCAAGGCAAGCTGGGAACGGCTGCTCGCCGGCCGCTCGGGCATCGGCCCGATCACCCGATTCGATACCGGCGAGCTGCCGATCAAGGTCGCCGGCGCCGTGCCGAACATCGCCGACGACCCCGAGGCCGGGCTCGACCCGGACCGGGTGGCGGATGCCAAGGAACGTCGCAAGCTGGAGCGTTTCAGCCTCTACGCCTTGGCCGCCGCCGACGAGGCCCTGGCCCAGGCCGACTGGTTCCCCTCTCGTCAGGCCGACCGCGACGCCACCGCGGTGATCGTGGGTTCCGGCATCGGCGGCTTCCCCACCATCACCCAGGCCCAGAACACCCTGACCACGCGCGGCCATCGGCGGCTCTCGCCCTTCACCGTGCCGGCCTTCCTGGCCAACCTGGCCGCCGGACACGTGTCGATCCGCCATGGCTTTCGCGGGCCGCTGGGCTGCCCCGTCACCGCCTGCGCCGCCGGCCTGCAGGCCATCGGCGACGGCATGCGGCTGATCCGCAGCGGCGAGGCCGAGGTGGCCGTGGTGGGCGGCGCCGAAGCCTGCATCGACCCGCTTTCGCTGGCCAGCTTCAACGCCATGAAGGCGCTGTCGACGGAGCAGGACGATCCGAGCCGGGCGTCGCGCCCCTTCGACCGGGACCGCGACGGCTTCGTCATGGGCGAAGGCGCCGGCGTGATGGTGATCGAGACCCTGGCCCACGCCGAGGCGCGCGGGGCCACGCCCCTGGCCGTGCTGAGCGGCTACGGCACCCGCGCCGATGCCTACCACATCACCGCCGGCCCGGATGACGGCGCCGGCGCCGCGGCCGCCGTTCGGGCGGCCCTGAACATGGCCGGCCTGCCCCCGGAGGCGATCGACCACATCAATGCCCATGCCACCTCCACGCCAGTCGGCGACCGGGCCGAGATCGCCGCGCTGCGAGGGGTGTTCGGCGACGGCCTGGCCGAGGTGCCGATCTCCGCCACCAAGTCGGCCACCGGTCACCTGCTCGGCGCCGCCGGCGGCGTGGAGGGCATCTTTTCCGCCATGGCGACGATGCAGGGACGGCTGCCTCCGACCCTCAACCTCGACAGCGCCGACGACGACATGCGGGGCCTGGACTTCGTGCCCCACGCATCGCGGTCGCACGCCATCCAGCACACCCTGTGCAACGGTTTCGGCTTCGGCGGCGTGAATGCCGCCCTGATCGTCAGCCGGCTATAAACACCGACGCTGGCCGCTCTGTTCACCTGTAGCGCACCGAACGACAAGCCCCCGAGCCGGCGGACCGGCTCGGGGGCTTTGGAATGCGCAATGAGTTTGTGTGGGCGTCATCCTATTTGCGATGGTCGATCGGACGAGGCATCGTCTATGTGAATCTGATCTCGGCCGGCAAGCTTGGCCCTGTAAAGGGCTCGGTCCGCGCGCGAAAAAAGGCTGATCGCCGTATCCCCAACCTGCGCAGCCGCAATGCCCACCGAGAAGGTATATTTGAAGTCCGGCCTGTCCTTGAGCGGTCGCGACTTGCGGACACCGACGAGCATTCTCTCGACGATCAGCCTTGCCTGCTCAATGGAAGTGGCTGGAAGCGTCAGGACGAATTCCTCTCCCCCGACGCGACCGAAGCAGTCGGTGCGCCTCACGAGCCGGTGAATACACTTTGCGAAGTCTTTCAGCACCAGATCACCGTTGTGATGGCCATACTGGTCATTGATGATCTTGAAGTGGTCGACATCGAATACGCACAGGCAGCCGGGTAATGGCGACTCATCGGTGACTTGCCCCTGCAGCATGTCCTCGATGCGAGCCGTCACGAACCGGCGGTTGGCCACCCCGGTCAGTTCGTCGGTGTAGGAGGCCTTGATCGCCAGGTCCCGGTCCTGGCGAACCTCACGAGTGCTAGCCTTCAGGTCCGTCACATCTGTGGCAATGCAAAGCATCCAGCCGTCTTCCTGCACCGTCTCCGTCATCCAGAGCCAACGGCCGTCGACCAGATCAGTTTCGAAGGCTCTGAAGCCGACTTTTCCCCGGCGCGACTGCGTGGAGATCAGCCACTCTTCGAAGTCCTCAGCGCGAATGACCGTGCCTCGTTCGGCGTAGTGGTTTCGCCTCATCAGATCAGGCCAGAAAGGCATCTCTTCCGGCTCGATGAAGTAGGCCGATCGAAACGCCCTGTTGGCATACCGAAGTCTGTCAAAGCCATCATAGGCCGCGACGAGCACAGGCGAAGATTCGAACAACTGAAACAAGCTTTGGAAGAGGTCATTCATAAAGCCAGATACCAGCTCGCCAGCAGCCTTCATCGAGTCAACGGCCGATCAGCACCTTGAAGCCAATGCCTCGACAGGTCGATCGTGCACCGCGTCAATCAGGTGGGAAAAATTACACTGCACATCAATAACTTGGAGCCATCCACCTAGGATAAACGCATGTACCCGACCAGCGCGTCACATCTATCGCATATACGTTAGATGGCTTGATAGTGTGCGGTGGAAATCTCGGACCGTCAAAACGTGCCGCGTAACTCGTCACTGGGTGTCATCGTCTTCTGCCAATGACAGCCAGGCCAACACGACAAGCCCCCGAGCCGGAAAACCGGCTCGGGGGCTTACTGATGCTGCGGGGAAACCCTAGGGGCTTACTCGATGCCCGCCAGCGCGGCGCGGTGAGCGTGCAGCTTCTTGTAGCTCTCGATCAGGCGCTGGTGACGCTCCAGGCCCTCGAGCTGCATGCCGACCGGCTCCAGTCCCGGGAAGCGGACCGTGCCGTTCACCGCGCCGACCACGGCCACCATGGTCTCCTCGCCGAACATGCGCGTGAAGTTGTAGAGGAAGTTGTCCAGTTCCAGCTCGTCGTCCAGAGCGATCTCCAGCACCGCATTCACGGCCTGGTAGAAGAGCCCGCGCTCGACGGTGTTGTCGTTGAACTGCAGGAACATCTGCACCCGGTCCAGGGCATCCTCGTGCTGGGCCAGCGCCAGGTTGATCAGCAGCTTGAGCTCCAGGATGGTCAGCTGGCCCCAGACGGTGTTCTCGTCGAACTCGATGCCGATCAGGGTGATGATGTCCTCGTGGTCATCGATCTGGGTCTCTTCCAGGCGCTCCAGCAGCTCGCCCAGTTGCTCATCGTTGAGCTCGTGGAGGTGCAGGATGTCCTCGCGGAACAGCAGCGCCTTGTTGGTGTTGTCCCACACCAGGTCCTCCACCGGATAGACCTCGGAGTAGCCCGGCACCAGGATGCGGCACACCGGCGCGCCCAGCTCCTCGAACACCGCCTGGTAGGCCTCCAGGCCCAGCTCCTCGAGGATGCCGAACAGGGTCGCGGCTTCTTCCTCGGTCGTGCCCGAGAAGTCCCACTCGGCGAACTCGACGTCGGCCTTGGAACTGAAGAAGCGCCAGGACACCAGGCCCGAGGAATCGATGAAGTGCTCGACGAAGTTGTTGGGCTCGGCGATCGCCAGGGAGTTGAAGGTCGGCGGCAGGAAGTCGTTCAGGCCCTCGAAGCTGCGGCCCTGCATCAGCTCGGTGAGGCTGCGTTCCAGCGCCACCTCGAGGCTCGGGTGGGCACCGAAGGAGGCGAACACGCCGCCGGTCTTGGGGTTCATCAGGGTGACGCACATCACCGGGAACTGGCCACCCAGCGAGGCGTCCTTGACCAGGATCGGGAAGCCCTGGGCCTCCAGCGCCTCGACGCCCTCGAGGATGTCCGGGTACTTCTCGAGCACTGCCCTCGGCACGTCGGGCAGGGTGATCTCCTCCTCGATGATCTGGCGCTTCACCGCCCGCTCGAAGATCTCCGACAGGCACTGCACCTGGGCCTCAGGCAGCGTGTTGCCGGCGCTCATGCCGTTGCTGAGGAAGAGGTTCTCGATCAGGTTGGAGGGGAAGTAGACCGTCTCGCCGTCCGACTGGCGCACGTAGGGGATCGAGACGATGCCGCGCTCCACCTTGCCGGAGTTGGTGTCGATCAGGTTGGAGCCGCGAAGCTCGCCGTCCGGGTCGTAGATTTCCCGGCAGTGGTCGTCGAGGATGCCGTCCGGCAGCTCGTCGTTGGGGCCGGGCTGGAACCACTCCTCGTTCGGGTAGTGGACGAAGCGGCCGTTCGCGATCTCCTCGCCGAAGAACTGGTCGTTGTAGAAGAAGTTGCAGCTCAGCCGCTCGATGAATTCGCCCAGCGCCGAGGCCAGCGCGCTCTCCTTGGTGGCGCCCTTGCCGTTGGTGAAGCACATGTTGGAGTAGGCATCGCGAATGTGCAGCGACCACACGTGGGGCACGATGTTGCGCCAGGAGGCGATCTCGACCTTCATGCCGAGGTCCTCGAAGATCGCCGTCATGTTGGCGATGGTCTGTTCCAGCGGCAGGTCCTTGCCCTCGATCCAGGTGCTCGCGCCCTCCTCCGGCTTGGCCATCAGCAGGGCCTGGGCGTCCTCGTCGAGGTTCTCGACCGTCTCGATCTGGAACTCGGGGCCGGTCTGCACCACCTTCTTGACCGTGCAGCGCTCGATGGAGCGCAGGATGCCCTGGCGGTCCTTGTCGGAGAGGTCCTCCGGCAGCTCGACCTGGATCTTGAAGATCTGCTTGTAGCGGTTCTCCGGGTCGACGATGTTGTTCTGCGACAGGCGGATATTCTCGGTGGGAATGTCCCGCGCGTTGCAGTAGACCTTGACGAAATAGGCCGCGCACATGGCCGATGACGCCAGGAAGTAGTCGAAGGGCCCGGGGGCCGAGCCGTCGCCCTTGTAGCGGATCGGCTGGTCGGAGATGACCGTGAAGTCGTCGAACTTGGCCTCCAGCCGGAGGTTGTCGAGATAGTTGACCTTGATTTCCATTGACAAAGCACCGGATTCGTGGATTCGGGCGACCGTAGCGCGTAGCCGGCCATTATCCAGCTTTTGGGGGGCTTCGTCTTGGGCGGGTGGTCAAAAAATCGCCAGTGCGGGCGCGGCTATCCGCTAATGGCCACCTCATGCACGCTGGCGATGCCTTGCGCGGTGTCCAGCATCAGCAGGCCCTCCGACGTCGTCCCCATCTGGGCCAGCAGCTCACCCTCGGTATTCCAGGCCGCCGATCGCCCCGTGCTGATGAAGTCACCACTCGGGCCCACGGCGTCGGCCAACAGCACGTGCATGCCGTGGCGCCGGGCGACGGATGCATAATGCCGCATGGCCCTGGGCAGGTTACTGGCCGACTCGGCCACGCTGGCGAGATAGAACCGAGCGCCCATCGCGGCGGCCGCATTGGCGTGATCCGCCTGGAGCGATTCATAGCAAATGGCGGGAGCCAGCGTGCCGCCGGGGCCATCGAGCAACAGTTGGCGCTCCCCTGCCGTGAAGTAGGCAAGCTCACTGGCATGCAGCCACTGCTTGGCATAGGTGCGAGGCGGCTGGTGAGGCGAAAACCACACCATCCCGATCTGCACGCCAGCGTCGACGACCAGGGGCATGCCTACGCCGATGAGCAGGCCGTGCGCATCGCTAAGCTCCTGAAGCGCGTCCAGGCACCAGTGTTCCGCCTCGCTGACGAGGATGCTCGACAGTCGTGGCTGATAGCCCGTGAGGGATAGCTCGGGGAAGTACACCGCATCGGCTCGATGGGCCGCTGCCAGCCTGATGAGGGCGAGATGTTTTTCCGTATTGCTGGCCAGATCACCGGGCTCGGGACGCAACTGCGCGGCACATACCCTCATAGGTTACCTGTAGCTGAATTCGATCATGTGAAAATCCGCTCCGGTGGTGTCCGGACCGTTCACGCCGGCATCGGAATAGTGGAGAAACCGATAGCCGACGCCCAGGCGGCGATATAGCGGCACCCTGACGCCCAGGGTCAGTGCGAACTGGAAGGGCCCGCCGAAATCCTGCTCCCCGAAGCGATGCCGGCTGATCAGCACGCCGCCCGCCCCCAGGTCCAGCAGGAAGCGTCCGTCCTCGCTGCCCAGCGTCAGCTCCGGAATGGCCGACACCACGAGCGCATTTTCCCCCGCCCCTCGCAGCAAACCGGCACTCGCCATCACCCGAGTGCCCACGCCCCAGCCCGACGCGGCGTAGCGCTCCCATGGCAAGCCGACGTTGGCCGACAGGTCGTACTCCTTGAAGTCCTCCGGCGCTTCTTCCCCCAGCAGGGTCTTCTCCGAGACACGGGCACGCAGGCTGAGGCTCTGCAGCTCCCAGTCGTCGGCAACGCTCGGGCCGGGCGCGAGCAGGCAGGCCAAGACACTCGGCACCAGCCCGAAGGACACAGCATGACGAGGGAACCCGATCACAGGCATCGTCCACTCACCTAAAAACCTCGGTCATCCTCAGGTTAGCGCAAGCGGTAGGGGCGGGAGGTGAGCAAGGATTTGTGGAAAGCGTCGGTGGTACCGATCATCGGCGCGGTAACGCCTTGCTCTCCGGAGCATTAGGAGCGTATCGAGTAATTTTTCCGAGTGCAGCAATTTATTATGCGCAGCTTTCAAATTTTAAATGTTTTTGTAAGCGTGATAATTTTCGAGAACTTGATGGTAAAGAGTTGCTGATTTTTTCCTCGCGGCAGGGTGGAAAGCGTTAATAAATACAACCCCCTCATGCACATGAATCCGCTCACTAACTTTTTTAATCTCGGGGAATATGTAGCGTTTAACTTGATTATATGTACCGCAAAGCACAACAACATCAGGCTTTATCAACTCAACTTGCCTTCTAACAAAAGGGGCAAATTCACTAGCATGTGCATCAAACGCTTTCTTATTGGTTATAGTGCTTCCAGAAGTCTTCCTTATATTTATGTATGCAATGTTCTTAATTGCATTTTTTTCGTTTATCTTTGCATCTTTGAGTGGTGGCACAACCCCATCATAATTTTGAATCCCGTAAGCCCATCGTCCCACCCGACGAAGAACCTTTCCTCGCCACCATCCGCTTTTCTTAACGTCAATAGCTCTATTGATCGCAGTAACAACATTCTGCTTGGCTTTATTTGTTTCCTTTAAAACAAACAAAACTCTTTTTCCACTACTATCCCAATTCTCTTTTGAGATCACTCCGTCGTGGTTGAAGTGCCAGCCTTCCGGGAAGGCCTCTTTCCAAGCAGTCATCAACTCATCAATACACTTTATTTCAGAAATTTCTTCATTATCCATGAATAAACCCAAATTAACTATTGGTTAAGTCAGTAGGCCCTTCAGGCAGCCATTCGATATTTAAGCCACCATCACCAAAACGAACGACACCTTCCTTTTTCGGTAGTTCATTGCATTGATCCCGGTACTGAATAAAGTTATCAAGCAATTCTATTAGGTGCACTTTGAACCCTGACTCAGTGGCCTTCTCAAAAATTTCGTCTTCAACCACCCAACGAGTGCCGCTTAAGCGAGCTTCATTATCTTCCGCACAGAAAACCACTTCACCGTTTGCTTTCATAACCTCAGGGTATTGCTTGACAAGCATAGCAAGGCGAGTAGCTTCGAAGTCTTGATCAAAATTTGGCATACTTATTCCTTCTGCTCGTTATTTTTTCACCTAGAGAAAAATAGGCGACAGATTGCGTCTAAGAGGCGCATAACGCTTTCCACAGCTGCATTTTTGGAGGAGCCCGTTTGTGCTATTCAGCACAAAAAGGAGCGACGGAAAAATGTCAGCTGGTGCAATTTGTTATAACATTGACTAGCTTTCCTGAACACTCTTAGAGAACTCCGATAGTGAATCGCTAAGTTCTATACAGCCGAAATCGAAATCAAAATAGCAAACTTTACCTAAGTTTTTACTTTCACAGCCAAGACATAGAACCATATTTCCATAAAACTCAGCTACCGGGGCAATACCCGACTGAGAAGTATACAGATGAAAGTTCTCCCAAATTATTTCCAATTTCTCAATAGAAAACACTTCCATTATTTCAAGATTGGAGTCAGGTATAGCTTTTTCCAATGAATCAAACAACCTGGTTTGGAATGACTTACCTTCTAACGAGGATAACTCATCCATGTGTAGCTCTAGATAGTCTCGAAAATATTTGTCCATAGTTAACGATATGAGTTATAACGCCAAAGCTCACCTGCTGCTTTGGAGCGCAGCGGAAAAACAGTCAGGTGCAGCGCCTTGTTGGGCGGGACTTACCACGCTACCAGCTCGCCGGAACCACCACCTTCAGATGGAAAATCCTTGAAGTGAGGCAAGTCATCTACGATGGGCAGGACCGCGTGCTGACATTGAACGTGTAGTTGTGGCTTGAAATTCCCCTTCGGCAACAGAAACGCATTTACGCTCCGAAGACCCGCGTGCGTGATCTCCGAAAACAAATGAGTGCCGCAAGCCTCGCAACGCATTCTTTGAGTCGTCTTCACCACGATAGGAGTGGGAGTTCCGTTAACCACTTTAACCGACGTCGCCGGGTAAGTGGACGATGCAACATACGCGGCACCATGGGCTGCCCGACAATCATCACAGTGACAGTACGCTTGCACGACCGGCTGCCCTGAGAGTTCCAAGCTAATTTTGCCGCAACGGCAATGCACATCTACTGTCTTCAAGTTTTTCTCCTCTCGGTCGTTACTGACGCCCAACGTCCTACTCAGCCGACGCGTTAACGGTCGGCTGCAGTAGTTTGTTATGTTCGTCTGTCTCCGTTGATCTTTGTTTCAGAACAACGTCATCATGCTTAAGAAAGCTCGAATTAAATCTTTCTTCTAAGTTATCCCAGTCAATCGTTAGTGCTGCCAGTAAAATCTGAACTATAATCAAAACCCCAACAAGCAATGAATATCTCCTATTGAAGCGGAGATTTTGAACCTGCATTTCACTATTTAATCCGGACAGCCTACGATCTATAGATGCTTTTAATTCATCAGCGAGCTGAAGCCTATATTTTGCAATTCTTTTTGCGCTATCCGAGTAAGACTCCCTACAGCCATGAGGAATCTCTCTCTGAATCGCCAGAATATTTTCCCTTAATGATTCTAGCTTGTTGGTAGACTCGAAAAGTATGTCATAGTTTGTTTCAACCTTGTTTGAGTTCTTCAATAATGCTGAATTAGCATACTCCGAAATCTCTTTCTGTTGTCTTGCTACATCAATAAACATTGAGATAAATATGTGTGAGTCATATAGAGCTAACCCATTCCGAGCAAAATTATCAAACTGGTCAAACTCGTCTAAGCTTTTGCTCTTTATAAACAACGCATCTAGATCATTCTTCTCTACCATGTAACGGCTTAAGAAGTGTTCTGAATCATCACTGCTTATTTTTTCATCAAAAAAGCCAAGACTTCGTCGACAAGCGTGAACATGGCTATCATCCTCGCATTCATCAACTTCGACAAAATAAGGCTCATTAGTATCTCGATAGATATCTGCAATTAGCGTTAACTTTGATTCATCCTTAGTTATTCGCCATAGTCTAAGGACCTTTTTAGCCATACTGACTACATCGCTGCAAACCTTATTTATATTCTCATTTATAAGGTCTTCAACTAGGTTTCGTTTGTCATGATGTTGAATAGCTCTAAATTGCTGTGAAAATGGATTTGCGGAAGCAAAGGCGTAGTATCTCTTTACCTCTCCAACATCAACGCCGGAGACCATTCCTGTTGCTGACTCCTTCAGAAAAAAATATAAGGACAAATAATTAATTCCATACGAGTATTTGGACAGAGACACGTAACAAGAATCACAAAACTCTGTTTCTTCCTCCATTCTCAATAGCGAAGTCATCCTGTTTTCTCTGTGAAAATGAATCCAACCTAAATTTCTGTACCCGCCACCATGGTCATACTTGTTTTCAAAGACGGAATCATCTCTCTCAGGGTTGTAATCACCAGGAGACGCATTGGACTTTAGCCATCGGCGAATCGAATCCAAATCATCAGGATCAACCTTTACAACTACGCTTATCGCTTTCCACGTGAAGCTTCCATCAAAAAGACTGGCATATTTTATTCGATCCTCTTTTTCATATAGATGCTGGATCGACTCTTGCTCTTTCCGAGAATAGCTCTTTGCAATAAATCGAAGCCACTTAGGAAATACCCAAGGAATCAACCTGGCTAGGAGTAAGACAATTTCAGTATATTTGGCTTTTATAGGTTTCATTATTTTATTTCAGGCACAAAAAACATAACGCCCGGCTCACGCGCCGATTTGGAGCCGCGAAGCGGCGTAAAATTGGTCGCTGTGCAGCCGATTGTTAGGCCAGTTGTTCATTCACAAACTCCTGAACTTCCGCAATAAAATTCAAAACTTGCTCCCGAGAAAGCACGCCATGTGTCAGAGGCTTACCTTCCAACTTTTCGTCAATCGTCACCGTGGCCCAACTCACTGGGAGCATTTTCCTGTCGTGATCTGAAAACCTGAAACGAAAATCATGCGAAAAGCAGTTCCGAATAATGCGCCAAAACTGATACCAAGTTTGCGCCCTGAAAAGATCCATTTGCCCAGTAGTGCTGCAGTAATACTTCGTTATTTCAAATAGTTCCTTCAGTGCAGCGCGGTGAACAGTGTCAAAAAGCTCAGAAAAAGCAATCTTCGACACTTCTTCGTCGTTTAACAGAGCGGCAACATCTCGATCATCAAAGGACTTAGGGAAATCTAACGCGCTAGACCACTCGTCATAGAAAGCCGGCATGTCTTCATAGGAGAACAGTACGATTGCTGCATAGACAAGCTTACAGTTGTTCTGACTTGTGCGATAAATCCCGAGTAGCTCATCCTTGGTCATATTTATGGCCTAACGCCCGGCTTTGGGGTGGACTTGTAGCCGCGCAGCGGCGAAAAGGCCGTCCCAGCCCCGAAGGGGCGACAACAGCCGATTGTTATACCTTTTTAGAGAAAACACGTTTAAGCCACGATGGGACTTTCTTTAAGTCGACACCAACCCCCATGAAGTTTGGCTGTAAGAGCAAGGGGTCTTCATTTTTAGAACTCATAGATTTTAGCCGTTGAAGCTCAATATCTTTTTTAGCCCATTCCATTAGCTCTATTTGCACTCGGCCATACATAGGTCCGGAGTCAACAAGCTTTTGATGCCAGGGATACTTAATGTCGGCAGCCGTGAGCCTTATATAAGAATATCTATCTGGCTCATCGTCACCAAATGGACGACGATAAAAGAAGTTCTCGTACTTCCTCAAAGCCAAACCGAAATGCTCTAATTTTTCAATATCAAAGCCTTCTGGTATGACAGGGCTTGCATATTCGAAGTACAGAAAATACTTATCTTCTGGGAAGTAGAACAAGTCATGAACTAGGTTGTAGATATCTTCCTCTTCAATCAAGGACTCCCTATAAATAACATGCTCTGGTGGTAGCATTGTCATTTCTGAAGGTGGCGGCAAACTGTCTGGCCATTTTGGAATTTCCTTGCCGTCAGTATCACTCATAAACACACCCTAAGGTATAACGCTTTGCTCACCGGTAAATTAGGAGCGCAGCGAGTAATTTATCCGCGTGCAGCAATTTGTTAGCGCTATTCTAGCGTCCACCTGTACCCTTCTTCCGTTTCTGCATAAATTTCGTGGTCTGACATCGTTAGAACAACAGTGTAATCTTTGCGCTTTATTTTTCCACGTTCGATAGAGTCGGTTATATCTCGAACGATTTGCTTTTCTCCATTCTTTAGTAAACGGCTTAGGCGTTGCGCGGCCATTACTGCGTCTGTTGACGTACCATCCATCGCCATACCGCCACCAGGCGGCATTACTATTCGACCACTGCTCAGTTGTCTAGCAGTATTTACATTGGCCATCCTCAGAGCTTGGATATCTTCTCGGCTACGGACCGGGTTTGTCACAGTCATTGCTTTGACGGTAACTGAATCAAGCAACTCTGGCCATTCTCGATCAACAATGTCTAGGATATCCAGCTCAAACCATTCACCATGGTCATAAATCCCGATTTCATAGACCTCACTTTGAGTTACCACACAAAAAAGCAACTCTTTTGTGCGTTCGATGTATCCTGATGCCTCCAATTCTTGTCCCAAATGGAAGTGAGCCACACCAAAGTCATTTAACATACCGTCTTCAAACTTCGTATTTTCTCTAAGCTTTGAGTGCCATGGGTGCAAATCCAGTCCACTTTCGAAAGCCACGTCTAGTTGAGCCAGGCCGGCCTGGAGATGAGATGGAACAGCCAGCGAAGAAGCCCGCTTAACTTCTCTTTTTCCGGTTTTGATAGTTCTCCGTCGCCAAGAAAAAAGTCGGATAGCGCATTCTAAATCATCTAACGATGAATGCTGAAAGTTCTGACGCCCCAATTCGTCTCGAACAGCTTGAATCCATTGATCGTGTAGATTGCACGAGACTTCCATTTACGATATCTCCTTACGCCGCTAACGCCGCGCTCTGCGGCAAATTTGGAGCGCAGCGGAAAATTTGTCCGACAGCAGCGCCTTGTTAGGCAAATTAGTACGTTTTGTAGGAGTCCAGAGGAGCGCCACCCTCACCAGATATTTTTAAAATTGAGCAGATTATTTCAAAATACTTTGGCTGAATCCCTTCTATGCCATGGTGCTTTCCATGATCATTTAAAGATCTTATGGTCTTGAATTCATCCCACAGTGAGTTTTCTGTAATGTAGCTGTTTACATCTGTGTGTTTCGTAAATCCTTGGTCGCGAAACACGCTGATATATTTAGTGATCTCTTCGTTTTCATTTTTCGACAACAACACTCCATTTACCTGAGTGCTGTTTGATGTGGTGCTATTCGCGTACTTCTGATAGAGTAAAACCATTTTCGAAAACCGATCCGCACCCTCCGGCATCAGCAATTGCAACTCCTGCCATGTCAGCCGAGAAATACACGTAATGTGAATCGTATGTTTTCTACCTTTTCGGTTGTAAACCTGAACAATTTCATTAATAGGAAATTGTGCCATTTCCTTATAAAGCTCTACATCATAATCTATTTTCAATTTCAAACCTCGATGCTAAAACTGCCCAGCGCCATCAATTCGTAGGGTGCAGGGCATTTGCGTACCTTCAAGTAATGCGCTCTAGACAACGGCGATTCGCTCAGCTCGCGCTAATACTTCACTAGCTTCTAGAACGGGCTCCCCTTCACGCCTAAAACGTTCCAAATCTTTTGTCATGCCAACAATGACTTCCACATGCTTAACCGTGGTGCCAGAGGTATATATGTTTGCCAACTCAACTGCTTGAGCTAATGCCTCATTGTGCAATTGACGATCTGAACCGATGTCAGCTTTGAACATATAAATGCCTTCGATAGTGTCTTCTATAATCTTGTGATGAACCCCACCAGCTACCCATAAGGCAGCTACGGCCAACTCCATGCTATAACCGACCGCAGCAGAAAGTAGAGGGGTTCGTAAAATATCACTATGTGAAGCTGCAGCATTAACATCCTCCAGCATGTTGGCAAATGGTCCTAAGTGGCTTGAATTGACTTGATCTACATATTCTATTAACCGAGGCTCAACATGGTTACCCTCAAAACTGACATGCCTAGCCTCCTGCTCATTATGCGCTGTATCTAAAATTTCCTTAAAGAGCTGAGCATCATCTAGCTGGCTTGGAGGGATTTCATAGTTTTCAGCAACCGAAACAATCATTTTAGCCATGAAGCTAGTAATCAAATGATGATATGCAAGCATATACTCAGCTGCCTCTGCAAAGGCAGATTCTTGGAACTCAACGGTGTGTCCCGTTTTAATTTGCAGCGATTTAAAGATTGAAATTACATGGTTATAAGTATCTTCATTAACCAAACCTTGGACATATAAGGCCGCGACCGCAGTTCTCCTGGCATAGCCGTATGCCATCTGAACCATTGGAGAACTGTTCATAATTTCTTCAGCTGCTTCTCCCAAGTCATTATTTATATCAACGAAAACATATCCCGTATGGTTTGTCTTTTTAACAATTCCGGATAAATTTTGATCGCTTTTTTTGGTCTTCCGTTTAAAGAACATCACTTACTCCTAGTGATATTTCGATGTCGGCGATTTTTTGCCTAACGCTGAGGTAACCGGCGCCGGAGCGCCAGCGGAGGGAACCAAAAGCGCCACGCTTTTGGCGTCCGGTTGACCGTTTGGTTAGGCCTTTGCATTGGACTCACTCAGCGCCTTTCCCCAAATTGCTACTCTGTACGTAAAGGAGCCGGGGTCGCTAGCCTCGATGTTAATTGCCGCTGGGATAAAGCTTTACCCTCGTACTCTGGAGCCGCGTTGTAACGAGTTACCTTACCCTCTTGGGCAAGGGGTAAAATGACGTCTTGATCGGTACTAACTTTAAGTTCAACTGCGAAAGCTGGCACATACACGACGTTCGGTGGAACATCTTCACCCCCGAATTCGGAAGGTATAAGGAGTAGCTTCTGAAGCTCTCCCTTCTGGACTAGCGCCTCAGCTTTATCTCTTGAATCGACGCCAGAGTAGTCTGGACCCGTATTTTTTTTCTTCAACCACCCAAACATCGTTATCTCCTTGTGGGCCTAACAGTGATTAGGTGGATTGCTCGATAACAATGATGAACGTGCTGGCACGTTCATCATTGTTATCGAGCCGTCATTTTGCACCTAACCCATTGATACCATAGGAAGCTAAGAAAAGCTCGGCTCTTTATGCAAAATTCGCGCGCTTGCGCGTTTTCCCGGCAGCAATAATACTGTATGCATATCCATGCATAGAAGGGGGGGGGCACCATGGATACGCACAGCAAGCCGCCGAAGCTGATGGACCGCGTGAAGGCCACCCTGCGGGTAAAACGTTACAGTCTCCGAACCGAGAAGACCTACTGCTACTGGATCCGTTTCTTCATCCGCTTCCATGGAATACGGCATCCGGCCGGCATGGGAGGCTCCGAGGTGCATGCCTTTCTGGAGCACCTGGCCGTGGAGCGTCATGTGGCGGCGGCCACACAGAACCAGGCATTGAATGCCATCGTCTTCCTGTATCGCCACGTTCTCGAACAACCCTTGGGCGATATCGGAGAATTCTCACGAGCTAAGCGCCCTCGCCGGCTGCCGGTGGTGCTGTCACACGAGGAAGTGATACGCGTGCTGAGCCAACTGTCGGGCCCGATGCATCTGATGGCCGCACTGATGTACGGGGCGGGCCTGCGCGTGACGGAGGCCTGTCGACTGCGCGTGTGGGATATAGAATTCGAGCGCCAGGTGCTGACGGTGAGATCCGGCAAAGGCGACAAGGATCGCACCACGCTGTTGCCGCCCAGTTGCATGGTGTCGATACAGCAGCGAATCGCAGAGGCCCAGAACTTGCTGAACCGTCGACTCGAAAATGGCCAGGTTCCCGTCACCCTACCCCATGCGCTGGATCGCAAGTATCCCAATGCCGGCCTGTCGCTGGCGTGGCAATGGCTGTTTCCCTCCAGCAAACCCTGCTTCGTCCCTTTCGGGAAAGTGGTACTGCACCATATCCATACGTCGGCGGTGCAGAAATCGGTCAGACAGGCGATGCGTGCCGCGAATCTCCCTCGGCCGGGTTCGTGCCATACCCTACGGCATAGTTTCGCCACTCAGTTGCTAAGCCGAGGCACGGACATCCGCACGGTGCAGGAGTTGCTGGGCCACAAGAGCGTCGAAACCACCCAAATTTACACTCATGTGCTGGGAAGCGGCTTCGCGGGTGTCCGAAGCCCTCTGGAATAGGCGCGACGTCACGACAAGCGGACACCCGGATGCCTATTTCAGCAGGCACTTAACTCTCTCACGCGATAGCCAAACACGGCGGTTGGCCTCGTCATTCATCTAAAAACCTGCCCCGATCAAACTGGTTCGAGGCAAGTTTCTGAGGCGATATTTCAAGCTTCCGTCAAAACACAAAGGTCCGGGTCGTTTACCCCCGCGCCAGCGTCTTGAACACGCGCGCCACGGCTTCGGCGCCGGGGTCCACGATGCCTTTGAGAGCGCTTTCCGGCACGTAGGCGGAGCGTCCGGCGTTGGCGGTGGTAAGCGAGGCGGTGTTGTCGGCGCCAGTGCGGGCCGCTTGAGCAGCATCGGCCAGGGTGTTGCCAGCCTGCAGCGCGGCGATCGAGGGTAGCAGGGCATCGAGCATGGTGCGGTCCCCTGCCCTGGCGCCGCCGTATTCCTGCATCTTGTTCACGCCCGCCGCGAGCGCCTCCGCCGGGGCGTCGCCGCGCTCCAGAGCGCTGCCCGCGGCGGTGAACAGGATCGACAGCAGCACGCCGCTGGAGCCGCCCATGTCTCGGGCCAGCAGCTGGCCGATGCCGGTGAAAAGCGGCGCCAGCGCGGTGGTGGTCAGGTGGTTGGCATCGAGCGCGCGGGCCAGGCTGTCGGCGCCGCTCTGCATACTGGCCCCGGCGTCGCCGTCGCCGCTGCTGGCATCCAGGGCATCCAGCGCCTCGCGGGCATCGCGTAGCGTCTCGATAACGCGCCACAGCACCGCCGTGGTTTCGGCGTTCTGCGGGGCGTCGTCGATCAGGGCATCGTGGCCCTGGCCCGTGTTCGGCATGAAGGTGGGCGCCTTCCGCACGCCACGCACGCCCGGCCAGGCAGGCGCGCTGGTCGGCGCTCTGAGGGCGGCCAGCAACTCGGGCGTGCCGGGCACCAGGGTGACGGAGAAGCCGTGCATGTCGAGAGAGGTCATCAGCGGCGCGGGTCCGATCAAGTGGCTGACGCTTCCCTCTCCCAACTGACGCAGCAGGCTCTCGGCCAGCACGCCCATTTCTTGGGTCGAGCAGCTGCCGAGGTTGTTGAGCATGGCCACCCAGGCAGTGTTCGGCGATGCGCCGGAGATGGTGGCGAGCGCCTCACACAGCGGCTCGAGCACCAGCCGCATGGCGTCATCAGCGATCTCGGGGGCCACCTCGCGGGTGCCGGTCTCGTTGTGGATGCCGAGACCTAGCTCGGGCGAGCGAGACGCCGCCTGCTGGCCGGGCTGTGCCGCGGGCTTCAGCGCCATACCGAGCGAGCCCATCTGCTCGCATAGGGCGCGAGCCTGCTGTTGGATATCACCAAGCGCCGTACCTTGTCCGGCGAGATACCCGGCCAGCTTGTGCACCAGCAGGGTGCCGGCGATGCCACGTGGCTGCGGCGCCTGGTGGATGGCCACGTCGTCGGAGACGATCACCATCTCGACGTTCAGCCCCTCGCCACGAGCGCGCTCCGCCGCCAGGCCGAAGTTCAGGCGATCGCCGGTGTAATTCTTCACCACCAGCAGGCAGCCAGCCTCGCCGCACACCTCGCGGATCGCCGCCAGGATCGGCTCGACGCTGGGCGAGGCGAACAGGCTGCCGGAGATCACGCCGGTCAGCATGCCCTGGCCGATGAAGCCGGCGTGGGCGGGCTCGTGGCCGGCCCCGCCGCCAGAGAGCACGGCCACCTGCTCGCGGCCGTGTTTAGCCCGGTCCCAGTCTTCCCTGATGAGTATCCGCAGCCCGCTTTCCGGTTCGGCCACGCGCAGGTCGGCGGTCGCCGCCGCGGCGTGGAGGATATCGTCGACGACACGGTCCGGCGCGTTATAGAAGCGTTCCATAGGTCTCCCTGGTGGTTCCGGCACCCACCGAGCGGTGCCGCCGGAACAAAAAGAATATGACGCTAACAATCCTGCTACTGGACAACGGCGACGTCCAGAGCGCCGATGGGAATGTCATGTTCCTCCAGGGAAGGAAACGCTAGCCATCGATGCGGTGCGTCAGCGCCAGCGGGAATGGAAAGTGACGGAAGGAAGATGTCTGGCTCGGCCACGCTACCGCCCTGCCAACCTGCATCGTGCGACGGTACTTCAGCCGCCTCCTGCGGTAGCCCTGCGTCCCTTGTGTGGCCGTCTCGAGCGACCTTATTAGCTGATGCTATTCGAACGAGGTATCGGCTGCAAAAGCCGTGATGTGAACTGTGCCGAATAGTGCAGAAACGGGAGGGTTTGCAGGCAGTTGGAGCCCGAGTAGGCTGGGAGGCACCTCACAGGGAGGGCGCCAAGGCATGTCACGATCGACCGATGTTCGGAAACCCGATGAAGCCGAACCCGAGACGCCAGAGAGCGCCCCGGCGCAGGGCCGTCGGATGCGGCTGGTCTACGATGGCGACTGCCCGATATGTCGGCGCTATGTGCTCTGGTACCGCATTCGGCGCGACGTCGGCGAGCTGGAGTTGATCGACGGGCGCCAGGATAGCGAGGCGCGACGCGAACTCAGCGCCCGGGGCATCGACCTGGACCAAGGCTTCGCCCTGCAGGTCGGCGATCAGTGGTATCACGGCAGCGAGACCCTGCATCGCCTCACCCTGCTCGGCACGCGCAGCGGCGTGTTCAATCGCCTGATGTATCGCCTGTTCGCGAGCCCCGGGCGAGCCGCCCGCCTCTACCCCGGACTCAAGGCCTGCCGCAATGGCCTGCTGCGCCTGTGCTGCATCCCGCCCATCGACAACCTGCGCCGGTGAGCGGATGAGAGCTCTCCCGATGAATGACCGCGGCTTAGCTACAGCGTCACGTTAGGCCCACAAAGTTGTGTCATTTCATCCCACAGGATGTTCTAGCACATCACTGAGCGAGACCAAATCGTCGATGATCGCCTGCACCAAACGGTCTACTCGATGCTGTTCGGTTTAGGCGCCACCTGTACGACTCAATGACACTTTCAAAATCCGGCTAACTCGGACCGACAGAACTCGACAAGCGCCCGTGCCCTGGGGGAAACGAAACGTCCTGGTGGATAGACAGCGTAGAGCCCCACTCGTGGGAGGTGCCATTCGGGTAGCAACCTCACCAGGGCTCCCGCAGACAGATCCGGTGCCGCATACAGCTCATGCAGCACCGAAATCCCCATCCCTTCACGCAACAGGGCCCTTAACAAAGTGGTGGCATCCGTCTTACATTGCCCGCGCACTTGAACTCGCTCTTCTCGGCCATCCTGATGCACGAAGCTCCAAGTCAGCGGAGCGGGTAACAAACTGAGGGCTATCCAGTCATGGTTAGCTAGGTCAACAGGGGTTTGAGGCATACCAGCACGAGCCAGGTAGTCCGGCGAGGCCACCACCACTTGTTCGAAGTCTCTCAATTTAACCGCCTTCTGACGGGATTCCTTGAGCCAGCCCAGACGGAAGGAAAGATCGATGCCTTCCTGAACCGGGTCGATGATGTGGTCACTGGATCGCAACTCAAGCTGAACCCCGGGATACACGATCATGAAACGGCGTACCAGAGGCGCCAAGGACTGCACCGCGAGCTCCATCGGTACGGAGAGGCGAAGGGGGCCTCGCAAGCCGGTCTTGGCCTGACCTACCTCCTCAAGCACTTCAGTTAGCTCAGAGAGCAGTGGGCCGCAGCGGCCGTATACGAACTCACCTTCCGGTGTCGTATTGATCCGGCGGGTCGTGCGGCTGAATAGGGATACACCCAGCGACGCTTCTAGTCGGCTAACCTTCTGACTTACACGTGATTTTGCCACCCCAAGGCGATCCGCCGCTGCAGTGAAGCCTCCAGCTTCGGCGACAGCAACGAAGGCCTTGAGGTCGTTGATATCGGGATCAGTGGCCATGCGATTGTTCCGCTTTTGATAACAGTGAAATCGAGTTTAGCCCGTTTTTCCGATCAATAGATCTAACCATACTGGCGTCACACCCTCACCCCCAAAGGGAGACATAGCCATGAAGATCGCGCTGATCGGCGCCAGTGGTTTTATCGGCACCGCCCTGCTAAACGAGGCCCTGGAACGTGGCCACACCATCACCGCCTTGGTGACTCGCCCCGAGCGTCTACCTTCCCATGATCGGCTTGCTGTCGTGCGGGCAGACGTGCTCGACATTCACCAGACATCACGACAGCTCCACGGGCATGAAGCCGTGATCAGCGCTTTCAGCGGTCATGCTCAGTCGGATGTTCAGGGCTACTACGAACGAGGTGCACGCACCATCCTGGAAGCGGTCAAGGCCGCCGAGATACCACGCCTGCTCATGGTCGGCGGAGCCGGAGCCTTGGAGGTCGCACCAGGCAAGCAGCTGCTCGACACCCCCACCTTCCCCGACCAGATCCGACCTACCGCCGAAGGGGCGCGTTCGTCGCTGACAATGTTGCGGGATGAGCCCGAGCTGGATTGGTGCATGCTCGCGCCTTCCGCGAAAATCGCTCCCGGGCGGCGGACCGGAAATTTCCGCCTGGATAACGACCGCCTGCTAGTCGACAGCAACGGTGATAGCCATATCTCGGTGGAGGACTATGCCGTGGCCATGATGGACGAGCTGGAGCAACCGGCTCATTCTCGCCAACGTTTCACTGTGGGCTACTAGCACACAGTTCGGCGCACGCTTCATGAAGCGCCGCAGGACGATACCATGCCGTCGCTTTCTTGCCCCAGTGGTTATACGTAACGGAGAGCAGCGGCGGCCCCCTTCCAAAGCACTCGGCCTCCATGCTGCCAACATCTCCCTATTGACGCGTTACGAGGGCAGACGACGAGCCGGTCATCCCAGGTAGCCGTTGCCCCTTCGCTCTGTCCAAAATGTCCTGCCCCTCCAGCTGGCCGCACGGACAATTCCGGCGCCTTGCACGACAAGGGGCCGCTGATAGCACGACCCTGCGATGTACCTTGGGCTCTCCCATCGAGGGACTCGCCACCCACCTTGTGCGCTCCATTTTTGTCTATTGACGAACAAGTTATCCATAGACTAATGTGGTAGATACGACCAGCGCCACCAGTCTGTACTCTTCGAAACCATATTCGCTGCGATAACGGTCATTCACAGCATTAGGCACCTGCCGACAGCTCTGGAATAAAATTCTTAAAATTCATGATGTTAATAGAATGCCGGCAGATTTTTTGAATCCGCCACATGGGTTTCATTTGAAACCATTAACCACGCAACGAGGATGAGCCATGAGCAAGAAATTCGCATCCCACGCCGATACTGAAGAGAAGCAGGTCAGCTTCGATAAGCTGGCTGAGGGCCTCTATGCCTATACCGCCGAGGGTGACCCCAACACCGGCATCGTCATTGGCGATGACAGCGTAATGGTCATCGATACCCAGGCCACCCCGATCATGGCCCAGGACGTGATCCGCCGTGTCCGCGAGGTCACTGACAAGCCGATCAAGCACGTGGTGATGACCCACTACCACGCGGTGCGCGTGCTCGGCGCCTCGGCCTACAAGGCCGAGAACATCTACGCCAGCCAGAACACCTATGACCTGATCGTCGAGCGCGGCCAGCAGGACTACGAGTCCGAGGTCGGCCGTTTCCCGCGGCTGTTCCAGGGCGTCGACTCGGTGCCCGGCCTGACCTGGCCGACCATCGTCTTCCAGAAGGAACTGACCGTATTCATGGGCGAACGCGAGGTGCGCATCATGCATCTCGGCAAGGGCCACACCAAGGGCGACACCGTGGTCTGGCTGCCCGAGGAGAAGGTGCTGTTCTCAGGCGACCAGGTCGAGTACGGCGCGACCCCCTACAGCGGCGACGCCTATCACGAGGAGTGGCCGTCTACTCTCGACAAGCTGCTTGCCCTGAAGCCGGAGAAGCTGGTGCCGGGTCGTGGCGAGGCTCTACAGACCCCCGCGCAGTGCCGTGAGGCGATCGAGGGCACCCGCGATTTCCTCGCCGACATGTACGAGAGCGTCAAGGCCGGCAAGGCCGCCGGTAAATCGCTGTCAGAGTGCTACGCCGAGACCTACGCAAAGCTCAAGCCCAGGTACGGCCACTGGGTGATCTTCGACCACTGCCTGCCCTTCGACATCACCCGCTGCTATGACGAGGCCGGCGGCGAGTATCCGGATCCACGTATCTGGACCGCCGAGCGCGATCAGGAAATGTGGCACTCCCTGCAGGAAGTCGTCGAAGCCCAGTAACGCCTCGACGGGCCCCTCCTCCAACGAGACAACAAACGCCGCCGGTGCATGGCTCCGGCGGTGACAGGAGAGCTCGTCCCAATCCACCGACCGAATCCGCATTTGCTTCAGCCGCCAATCTCTACGGCTTGATCAGAAGACGGTTCCCAAGGCACCAGTCCAAGCCGGGATGAGCCACACAGGGAATGGCTTGAGCAATGACGACTCATCGAACCAAAGGAGGAAAAAACAGAGCCAAGCACAAGCAAGAAGGGCAACAAACCCACTCAGCAACCAAGAAATTCAACGCCATAACTTTGTCTTTTGTCACATCCATATACAACCAAACAAGGAAGACAAGATGGAGCTCAGCAACACGACAAAAAAAACCTTGGCTACAGCAGCTGGCATTCTCGCACTTTCTGCTACTGGCACAGCCAGTGCTTATAGCACGAGCGTTGGTGATTCTACCGTTTCGATTTATGGGTATGCCAAGTTGGATGTCATCTATGATGTTGACAACGAACTTGGAAACTCAGTCATGAGGGGAGCACCACTACTCGATGGCCAAGAGGGATCCCGTGGCCACACCACCATGCATGCCTATCAAAGCCGCATTGGGTTCAGCACGTCGACGCCACTGAAGGGCAGCGAATTAAAGACCAGAATCGAGGGTGACTTCTATGGCGGGGGTGGAGGAGAGCTTCGCCTACGTCATGCATACGGCGAGTGGCGCGGAATCCTGGCGGGTCAAACCTGGACAAACTTTACAAGTTTCATAGCGACGACTCCAACTATCGACTTTACCGGGGTTGGTGGACAACCCCTGGGGCACCGGCAAGCACAACTTCGCTACACATCGGGAAACTTCTCTGTCGCTATCGAAGACCCCAAGGACAGGGGGGGAGAAGTCGATGCCATTGGCGCCAAGAGCCAACTCCCCGACGTGACCGTTCGATACACGGATCGATCAGGTCCGATAAAGTACTCCACATCAGCAGTAGGCCGTTACCTGGAGTATGACAGTGCCGGTCTGGCCACCCCGCAGGACAGTGACAATACATTTGGCTGGGGTATCGCCTTGGAGGGCTCGTCCGACTTGACCGATAGCCTTACCGTTCGTGGTGGAGTGACCCATGGTCAGGGCATTGGCGGCTACATGAACGGTGCCGTCATTTCCTCCCCGGCATTCGTGGATAGCGATGGTGACCTTCAAGCAATCGAAGCCACAGGCGGAACCATCGGGGCTAGTTTAGCACTTGGAGAAGGTGACTTGAACGTTGCCTATAGCTTGATCAGCGCCGACATACCGGACAGCTACAGCCAGCCATCGAAAAACGAAGAGTTCAATGAGGCCTGGATCAACTACATCTGGTCTCCTGCAGAAAACGTAAAGTATGGCATTGAGGCCAGCTGGCATAAGCGAGAAACAGTGGATGGCCGGAGTGGCGATGCCACACGTCTACAAGGCATGGTAATGTATAGCTTTTAACCATTAAGTAGCACACCTGACATCACCCAGAAAAAGTCGGCGTTACTCGAAAGGATGCTCCTCGAGTAGCGCCGGCCTTATTTTTCAGAAAACGCCCTGGATGGCAGTAGATGCTCACAGCAGACAGGAAGCCAAAACAGCATCGTGGCTGTCACTATCTTCCCTCCAGCATATCCAGATAATCATCACGGCGGGTGAAACGCTTAAAATCACTCTAAATAGAGAAGAATGGAAACCTGGTGAAACCCAATAACGTGGCGAGGCTCTATCAGCCGCTGCTAGACCTTCATCAATGTATCGACACGCCTAAAACGCGGCCAGTGCCCTTGTTCTCAAACTGAGACGCATCGTTGATTACCAGGCGCCATAGCCATCGAGCCATGTGGGCGACAGGAGCAAGCGTATGAACACTACCGGACGGGTCATCCCACTGCTGGCCCTGACCGGCTTCGCCAGCATGGCCTCGATGCGTATCACCGATGCCATGCTGCCGGCACTTTCCATCACTTTCCATAAGCCGATCGCCGATGTTGCCCAGAACATCACTGTCTTCACGCTTGCCTATGGGCTGATGCAGCTTGTCTACGGACCTCTCAGTGATCGACATGGTGCGCTGTGGGTCATCGGTCTAGCCTGCCTGGCCTGTGCCCTGGGTACCTTTGGCACCGCCCTCGCCCAGTCACTACCGATACTGTTCCTCTTCCGTGGGCTAAGCGGTGCTACCGCCGCGGCCATCATTCCGCTTTCCATGGCTTGGGTGGGGAGCCACGTTCCTTACGAACGCCGCCAGGTCACCTTGATGCACATGCTCTCGGGCACGGTGCTGGGACTAAGCATCGGCCAGTTAGCCGGGGGGCTGCTGGCCGATTCCTTCGGCTGGCAAACGGCCTTTTACCTGCTTACCGGCCTGTTTCTGTTTGCAGGTACCCTGCTGCTCAATGCCCTGAAGAGACACCCAGAGCTGGCCCCGCGTGGCACAGGCGAACGCGTCAACTTCCTGGAACGCATCGCCAGTATCCTGGCGATCCCCCGAGCACGACAAATTCTGATATTTGTTTGCCTGGAAGGGATCGCCGTCTTTGGCGCCCTGGCCTTCACCGCTACCCACCTTCACGATGGCCTGGACGTCTCGTTGTCGCTTGCCGGCGGGACGGTTGCTCTCTTCGGGATCGGCGGCCTGACCTTTGCTGGCCTGGCCCATCGGATGGTTACCCGCTTGGGCGAGACAGGCCTGGCAACTGGTGGAGGACTGCTGATGGGGTTCGGCTTCATCTGCCTGGCCCTGGCACCCTGGATCGGACTGGCCATGTTCGCCGCCTTCGCGACTGGCCTAGGCTTCTACATGATGCACAGTACCTTGCAGACGAATGCGACACAGATGGCTCCCTCTGCCCGGGGCACCGCCATGGCGCTGTTCGCCGGTTGCTTGTTCCTCGGGCAGTCACTCGGCATCGCGCTAGGCGGCTTGCTGCTGCCCTGGTCCGGCAGCACGGGAGTATTGGTCGCTGCCGGCCTTTGGCTGTTCATGCTGGGGCTGATCTTGGCAAGACAGCTGCGCTAAGGAGTGATCACCCCGGAAAAGGAGCATTTTCATGATATGAATGTATTACCTTAAAACGGATTTGGACAAACCGCAGACGACCACATCCATCTCTTGATAGCCTTGCTGTTAAGCTTTCCTCTTGGTTCAGGTTCGCCCTTCAAGTGGAAGCCGCTTTTACATGCAGACCATTGGACATAGACAATGGGTTCCCCATAGCCTTTCGTCTGCGTGGCCTCACATGGTCATTGAGACCGCCTCCCCCCTGAAAAAAAGATTTTCTGCAGCGCTTCGGCAAGGCGCCGTTACCAGTGCCACTTGGTGCAGACATTCCGGAACTTGTCGTTTATGTACTTGATGAAAACATTGAGTGGGCTTTCCTCAGCGGATGAAGGCCAGCGTCACCTATCACTCACGCGCCCAGCGGTAACACTCACGAGGACGCGTTCTGCCGCCAGCGTCTCCCTGATGGCGCTGTCTGACAGAATGCTCTAGGGGGATCCGCTACCTACCTCTATGGCGTCTGCTTGATCTTCCGACCATGGCTGGTTGGCTTGGCGACCTGCTGTCGAGCCAGCTAGACCAACGGGACACCGCCCTCATGGGCGGCAAGGAGGATGATAATTACTCTTCGGGGTGGCAAGTATGCTTTATGGCGAGATACCTTCTACCGGAGAAACCGTTGCGAGTGTCTCGCATTTCCGGCAGGCCGGTTTCAGGACAAGGCTCTGTCAGCCCCAACCAAGTAAACCATTCACGCTACTATAAGCTACTATCAATTCGGGGGTCGGCATCAGTTTCCCTCTGCCAACCCCCGAGATATTCAGATAGCGCCTACGGAAAAATGCTATCCTCTTTATTCATGACACTGATCGACCTCATCCCAAAACTCATCATTCTTAAAGATCATACGATTCGATACTGTCATGACCTTTAGAGATACCCTCAACTCTGAAGGGTATTCGGAATCCACATCGCGAGCTGAGGATAGAGCAGCACCAGAATCAAAACGACGATCTGGATTGCCACAAACGGCAGGATCCCCTTATAGATATCGGCAAGTCTCACGCCGGACGGAGCCACAGCCTTCATGTAGAACAGGGATGGACCCATTGGCGGCGTCATGAAGGAAGTCTGGAGGTTGATAGCCAACATGATGGCAAACCAGTATGCCAGATCGCCCCGTGCAATGTGGTCACCGAAATCCAGGCTGAGGATGATCGGAGCAAACACAGGTAGCACGATGAGGGTGATCTCGATCCAGTCAAAGAAGAAGCCGAGGATGAAGACCAGAGCAAGCACGATGATCAACAGATGCCAAGGTGTCAGATCCATCTCGGTCACAAAATCAGTGATCAAGTGCTCTCCACCCAGCAGGCGAAAGGTCAGGGCAAAGGCTGTGGCAGCAAGGATGATCATGAAGATCATGCCGGTAGTCGTGGCAGCTGCCCGCGTGGCATTGATGGTCGTAGCCCACCATTGGCGGTTCTCGGCGGAAAAGCGTGCCAATGGTCCCCCACCTACCTCATTTGCCGTTGCCCCCTCGATCGCAAAGCGGGTATAGCTCAGCAACGTATAAATCCCTGGTCGTACGAGGAATGCCAATGCAAGCGAACCAGCGGCACCAATCCCCGCGGACTCCGTCGGCGTTGCCCAGCCGAACACGATCGAGCCGAGCACCAGGAAGATCAGCAGGAATGCTGGCACAAGCCCCACCAGCAGAGTAACAATCAGTTGCCCCCAATCGGCATCAACGGCTCTGCCTCGTGTCGGCGGTGCAGCACTTGGCGACAGAAAGCTGACCAGCAGAATATAGACCAGGTAAAACACGCCCAGGAGAAGTCCAGGTCCGAAAGCCGCCATGAACATGGTGCCTACCGAACGCGAAAGAAGGTCTGCAATGATCACCAGCATGATCGACGGCGGGAGAAGGATCCCCAGCGTGCCAGAAGCCGCGACAGTGCCGGTAGCCAAATGCGTCGAATAGCGCTTCTCCAGCATCACCGGCAACGCCAGTAGACTCAGCATCACAACCGAGGCACCGACGATGCCAGTGGCAGCAGCGAGAATAATGCCAAGCAACGTGACAGAGAGCGCCAATCCCCCTGGTACCCGTTGAAGCGCACGGTTGAGGCTATTCAGCATGTCCTTGGCGACACCGGTCTTCTCGAGCACGAGCCCCATGAACACAAACAACGGTATGGTGGTCAGAGTCAGGTTCTCGGCTGCTCCACTCCACATCCGTTGCGTGATGGTATAAAGCTGGATCGGGATCAGCTCCCCAGTGGCGATGCCGATGATGCCATAGGCGATGCCGACTCCCCCCAGCACGAATGCCACCGGAAAGCCACTAAAAAGCAACACGGCCATCGTGGCAAACATGAAGATCGGTAGATATTCCACGAAGATATTCACACGCCCCCCTTTTCCTCGGCCACGAGGTCGGCCGGTTTCGGATCTATCAAGGCCACCAGGGCACGTATCCCGCGACTAACCCCAGCCAGTGCCAGCAGGTAAATCCCCAGAGGCAGCATTGATTTGATGGCCCAGCGATAAGGCAACCCATCAATGGATTGGGATACCTCGTTGCGCACGAAGGACGTATAGGCGAAATCCGTGGCGTAATAACCGGTCACAGCACAGAACGGCAAGAGCAACAGCAGGATACCCAGCAGTTCAACCAGCTCACGGCCCTTGGAGCTGAAGGTCCCTGACACGAGATCGACCCGCACATGTTGATTGTGGATATAGGTGACGCCGAGGAAGCACATGATGAGGATGGTATGCAGATGCCACTCACCTTCCTGCAACTGCGTCGATCCCATCTGAAACAGGCGTCGCGTGGTGACGTCGAAAACTACGACTACGATCAGCCCCAGCAACGCGAAGGACGCGACTTTGCTCAGACCGTTCAGCAACGCGTCGATGCCGTCGCTAATCTTAAGCAGGGCTCTCATGTTTTCCCCCCTCTCTTGGTCCAGGCACCTCACCTTCCCGATCTCCTGTGTGAAGTTCAGAGGTGGCGGCACCTGCCAGGGCCACCCTCATGGTTCTGAGCGAGACCCTATCGGCGGGCCCCGCAAGGGGCCCGCACTGTCTTGGCAAGATCGTTTTCACAACCCCATGATCACTCGTCAGTCTCGGGTTTGAGATAACCGAGCTTCTGCCATTTTGCGTACTGCTCACGGAAGCTGTTGTACGAGTCCATCACACGGGCGAAGGTCTCGTTCTTCGCGCTCTCTTCCTCGGCAACCTCTTCCCAGGCGGTCTCGAGTGCGTCCATGATCTCGTCCGACCAGACCTTGATCTCGACGCTATCGTCCTCTGCCAGCGCCTGTACGGCGGCAGGCTGCGCCGCTGCCCCCTGCGTCAGGGTACGCATGGTGGCCTCACCACAGGTGGTCTCAATGGCCAACTGCTGCTGCTCACTCAGCTCGTTCCAGGTATCGAGGTTGATGATGAGAGTATCGATCGCCACTTGCTGGTGCCACCCGGGGAAGTAGGCATAGTCGGTCACCTGGTCGAGGCCGGCTCTGACATCGATCGAGGGGTTCGAGTATTCCCCCCCATCGATGACGCCGAGCTCGAGAGCAGAATAGACCTCTGACCCTGGAATCATCTGGATCGACGCGCCAAGTTTGGCCAACACTCGACCACCCAAGCCGAAATACCTCAACTTGGCCCCAGAGAAATCTTCCGGCGTGTTGAATTCACGCGTGGTCCAGCCGGCAGTCTCGGGTGCAGTCAGTGTGCAGACAAAGCCTTTCAGGTTCATGCCCTCAAGGATCTCGTCATGCAGTTCCTGGCCACCGCCCTCGCGCATCCAGGCCATGTACTCGGTGACATCCGGCCCGAATGGCACGGCGGTAAAAATGTTCAGCGCAGGCTCAAGCCCTGAACCATACCCGGGCGTGCCGAACGCCATGTCGACCGCTCCCTGGGAAACGGCATCGTAGTAATCCGTGGCGGGAACCAACGCGCCGGGCTCGAAGACGTCGACTTCAAGCGATCCCCCCGTTAGCTTTTCGATCCGCTCGGCAAGCCAGGGAGAGATCTCACCGATAACGGGGGCCTGGGTGGGAAACGCTGCATGCATACGCAACGTCCGCGTTTCCTGTGCTTGTGCTACACCAGCGGACAGCAAGGAAACAACCGAGCCTACAATAATCAGGCCATTTTTCATGCTCTTGTTCTTGTTTGTCATATTCGTTTTCACAATGCTCTTATTCATCTTATTGCGTGCTCCAATAAAGATCCCTTTGGCCATCCTAGCCAGCATGGGACCGTGGTTTGTTCGGCGACCGAACGATCGCCTCCGAATAGCAGATTATTCCTCTAACGGTTCAGCATACAGAGAGCAGGACAAACGGATTGATTCATATTTAACAAACAACCGTCAAGTCACAAATGCTCTTCTTTCCCGCGACAATTTGAATGTACAAGCCTGAGCTAACACACCAGGACAAACACAGCCTTCATTCAGAAGATGGCCGGTCTGCACGATGAGCGAGAACAGGGAGGCAAACCGACAGATCATGATGTCAGCTTTACCTTGCCGCGGCCCGAAACCTGTTCCCCGCCATTTCTGTTGAAGTAGCCATGCTTACTGGTTCGAGCCGGCCAAGTGCTGTGCGGCGATATATCCGAAGGTGAGCGCCGGCCCAAGGGTGATCCCACCACCGGGGTAGTTACCCCCCATGATCGAAGCGGCATCGTTACCCACAGCATAGAGGCCGGTGATCACCTTGCCGCTATCATCCAGCACCCGTGCATTCTCGTCGGCACGCAGCCCGTCGAAGGTCCCCAGGTCGCCGATGACCAGTTTGATCGCGTAAAACGGTCCCTTCTTGACAGGAGCCACACAGGGGTTCGGCTTGTGCTCGGGATCACCCAGCGAGCGGTTGTAGGCCGTGCTTCCCTTGTGGAACTCTGGATCATTGCCATCCTTCGCGTGGCGATTGAACTCACCCACGGTCTTTTCCAGCTCGGCCGGATCCGCACCGATCTTTTCAGCCAGTTCGCGCAGAGTCTTGCCACGCATCAGATATCCACTCTTGAGATGCGACTTGTAAGGCATCGGCGTCGGCTTAGCGAACCCGAGACCATACTTCCGGAAAGTACGGTGGTCAGCGATGAAGAAGGCACAGACCTCAGTTTGTTCCTCGGTACAGCGCTTGTACATTGCCTGACAGAAATCGTGGTACGAGTTCGCCTCGTTCACGAAGCGTCGGCCCGAGCGAGTGACGGCGATGATCCCGGGTTTCGACCGGTCAACGAAATGCGGGAAGGTTCCCTGTGTGCCATCCGGCCACACCGGACGGGAGATCGGAACCCAGGCGGCGGCATGCGGCAGGCCTTCCTCCACCGATGCACCAGCACTCTCGGCCAGGCGAAGTCCATCACCGGTGTTTCCGGGCGGAGCGGGCGAAGCATGCTCATGACCACTTGGGGCATGAGGGAACAGTTTCTTTCGACGCACAGGATCCTGCGGGAACCCCCCTGCCGCCATGACCACTCCCTTGTTCGCATTGACTCGAACAGTGCCTGTCGGCGTATCGATCAGGGCACCCGTCACTCGTCCGCTATCGTCCCGAATCAGTTGGCGCACGGGGGAGCGGGTCCAGATCGGCACCCCCTTCTCGAAACAGGACTTGGCCAGTCGAGCAACCAGCGAGTTGCCATTCATGAGACGCATAGCTCGTCCATGGAAGACCTTGTCGCGCAGAAACTTGGTGAAGAGGCCGCTGACGAACAAAGCCGAGATCGGGGACCGCGTAACGTTGAAGAAGTGCAGCAACTCTTTGCCCGACCCGATCATCATGCCCAGTACAGTGATCTCAGCCAGAGGCGGGCGCAGGCGTTTGATCTCCTTGCCAAGCTCACGTCCATCGAAAGGCTTGGCTACGATTGATCGTCCGCCGGGCATCCCACCGGGCGCATCGGGATGGTAATCCGCGAAAGTCGGCCCCAGATCGAACTGCAGGGTCGTGTTGCTCTCGAAGAAATCCACGGCCTTGGGACCATTCTCGAGAAAGGCATCCACGCGGGCTTCGTCAAAGAACTCTCCCGTTTCGTGTTTCAGGTAGGTCTTCGCCTTTTCGGCGCTGTCCTCGACTCCGGCGCGCTTGCCTGGCGCATTCCCGGGGATCCACATCCAGCCACCCGAACGCGCCGTGGTACCACCGAAGACCGGCTCTTTCTCGACCACGAGCACTTTTTGATCATGATGAGCCGCGACGACGGCCGTGGACAGCCCGCCTGCCCCCGAACCCACGACGAGCACATCGCAATCGTAATCTTTCATCTCGTCCTTCCTCCTCTTCGGTTCCGTCCCATACCCGGGCCGGAAACGTCTGATAGCGGAGAGAGGTGGGGGCAGTGACTGCAACTACCGCAGAAGCTTCACGGCGAAAGTTCGCCCCCTCCTCCCCTGGCCCGTCCGCGAGCGCGGTTCCGGGCGGTCAGATCATCCCGGGAGCTGCCGGATCCTCAGTCCGGCTAGCACCCAGCAGCAATCTCTGGTAACACAAAATTTATCCCTAGCGAATGAATTCGTCAATGGCAAATCATATAGACCAAGGGAGGGGGGGCGTCCGAGCGCATGCCGGAAGCCATCCGAAACTGATCCAGAAATTGGCGATAGTACCCGCCAAAGGCCGATAGGCATGGCCGCAACGCTGACGCAGGCGCGAGGATACTCCTGACGGCCATCGCACCGGCCGACAGGCCACGCAGAGTACCGGGGCACACTCGGCAACCCATAAGATCCATGGGCCAACATGCCTGCGCTTCGGCCTGGAATCCGCTTTGAGCGTCATTCCGGAGATCGGGTGGGTGATATAGTCTTCGCCTGTGCCACGGCCAAGAAAGGTACGGTGTCGTCTCGTATCGGGACACACGCAGCCTATCGCCAATGAGCTCCAACTCATTGATGTGACCGTCAGCTGCACCTGCGCTTTGACGGCCTAGGGTAGCGTCTTGGTCGGCGAGTCCGGGTTGGTAGCGCCTTGTACCGCAACCCTCGGGGTAGTTCTCGGCTACTTGCCGGGTCGGGCAAGAGGAAAGGGTCGAGTGATGGCGATTCCCTAGCCATGCGCTCGGCCACACCTCAACATGCACTCATTATGTCAATGAAAAACTTGTTCTCGATCTTCAAAACATGAGAGAAAGTCGATCGAACAGTGTTTGCAGGAACCGTTATATGGCCAAAGACGATCGCAGCGCCCGGGGCATCAAATCCATCGCAGTCGGTGGACGACTACTCCAGGCGCTGATAGACGCATCCAAGCCCTTGACGCTGCGGGAAATTGCCGCAAGGGGGGACATCACTCCGGCTCAGGCCCATGCTTATCTGGTCAGTCTCAAGCGTGTCGGCATGGTCGTTCAGCAATTCGAGTCAGGCCCCTATCTACTCGGCCCGCTGGCTCTCCGCGTGGGGCTGAGCCGACTAAGGAGCGTACCGATTTTCCAGCGCACCAACGGGCTGTTGAAAGAGCTCTCGACAAGCCTGAACGTCATGTCTCTCCTGTCAGTCTGGGGGGCCAAGGGGCCGACTGCCGTGATGGTCGTGCAGGCCCGAGACAAGCGCAGTGATTTGAACATCCGCATGGGCACACGATTTTCGGTGCTGAACTCCGCTACGGGCCGTATCTTCGGCGCCTTCGGGGATCCTCAGCAGGTGGAAGCGCAGCTGAACCTCGACCTGGAGCACAGCTTTCCACCCAAGCATCAGACCGATGTGACACACATGGAGGAATACAGGAGCCAAATCGCCAAGATCCGTAAGCAAGGCTTCAGCACGATCGAGGGCGCCAGAGTGCCGGGCGTCGACGCGGTTGCGCTACCGGTCTTCGACGAGCATGGCGTGTTTGCGGGCGCGGTCACCTGCGTTGGCCACGCCGATATCCTGGATACCGACCCGGCGGGGGACAGCATTCCCGCCATCCTGGCAAGCGTTAATGCCCTGAACTCGACGGCATCCTAGTCCGGCGAACGTACGACCAAGACAACCTCACCGCAACAACGAGGCGACTCCATGTCCAGCAAGACCCAGAGCTCCGAAGGGCGAGGCGTCCAGTCCATCGAGACCGGCAGCCAGCTTTTGGAAGTACTCATTACCCGCGGCGAACCCATGATGTTGAAGGAGCTGGCCGCCGCGGCCGGCATTGCGCCCGCCCAGGCCCATCCATACCTGGTCAGCCTCCGAAACCTCGGCATGGTGGAACAGAACCGAGCCGGCCGCTACCAGATGGGCCCATTCGCGCTCGACCTGGCAGTCACGCGCATGCGCTCGGTCGATCCGATGCAGCTGGCCGGAGAGGCAGTGGTCGATCTCTCGCTGGAAACCGGACTGACGGCGCTGCTGTCGGTGTGGGGAGCCTTCGGTCCCACCGTCGTGGTCGTCCACGAAGGCGAGGATCAGATCCACATGAATACCAAGGTCGGCACAGTCTACTCGGTTACCGGCACCGCGACAGGACGCACCTTCGCGGCCTACCTGCCGCCCGAGCAGACCCAACCCTCCATGCGCTCCAACTTGCCAAAATTCTTCCTCGAGCACTGCGTCGGCACCCCGCAACCCTATGACGATAAAGATATTGCCCAGATTCGCGAGACGCGGATCTCGGCCGTTCCCAACCCGCCGGTGCCTGGCATCAACGCCATCGCCTCGCCAGTGTTCGACCACCTCGGACAGATACTAGCCGTGATTACGCTGGTGGCCGACGCTCGCATCCTCGACAAGTCTCCCACCTCGGCGTTCGCCCACACCCTCGTCGAGGCGACGCGCAGCCTGTCTGCCGAGCTAGGCTACTGGGACGAGGAGCGACCCCATCAAATTGTCTAATTGTTAATCTGTTTTCTATAGTTTAATCTCCAGCATGATCCGCCAATTGGCTTGCCATGCGTAAGGAGGTTGTCAGATGAAATTGAAAGATAGACTGGCCATCGTGACGGGAGCCGGCCAGGGTGTCGGGGCCTGCATCGCCAAGGGCCTCGCCGCGGAGGGGGCGCGAGTCGTCCTGGTCGACATCCGGTTGGAAAGCGCTGCCAAGACGGCCGATGAGATACACAACACCGGAGGAACGGCCTGGGCCTATGCTGTCGATGTGACCGATGCAGACGCCTGCGCGGCGCTAGCCGAAACCGTGCAGCAGCACGGTGACGTATCACTGCTGATCAACAACGCCGGCGTCTGTCCACGCAACACGATCGACAGCCCCGATGTCCGGGAAACCTGGACACTCGGGATGACCGTGAATCTGGATGGCACCCTCAACATGATCCTTCCCTTCATTCCCGCGCTGCGGAAGACCAGGGGCGGTATCATCAACATGGCGTCTATCGCCTCCTTCGTATCGACAGCCACGTCGATCTCCTACTCGACATCGAAATCGGCCGTGAAGATGCTGACCCAGAACCTCGCCGCCGAGCTTGGCAAGGACGGAGTGCGCGTCAACGCCGTGGCCCCCGGTACCCTGGTGACCCCGATGACCGAGGCGACTCGTAACAATGACGAACGGCGCGAGCGCTTTCTGTCACGCATTCCGATGGGACGCTTCGGTGATCCTGACGAAATCGTCGGTCCGATCATTTTCCTCGCTTCGGACATGTCCTCCTATGTGACCGGCACGACCATCGTCGTGGATGGCGGCTATCTGACCTCGTGAACCCGATTGGGGCTGGCCCGACCGCTCCCAGCCCCACTCATTCCGGGACTCAACACCCGGGGATTGGGATCGCGACGTGCCACAAACAATGATACGAAGAAGGCCCGAAGCTTGCTCCGGGCCTTTTGGCACGCGACACGCCCCTGCGCCCTCAGACGATCTTCCGCGTCTCGACGAAATAGGGAGTGATCGTGTCGAGGAACACCTTGGCGTGCTCCTGCGTCCTGGCCACGATGTCACTGGCATAGAGTTCGGCCGCCTCTTCCTTGCTGCGGAACCAGAACTCGACGATCCCGTCCACCGGAACCGCCTCATAGGAGGCGCTTTCCGTACGCGAACCATGGTAGCGGTCGACCACGAGGTTCTGGCGATAGCCCAGCACATTCGGCCACTGGCGAACGAAGTTCGCATGGTTCACCAGCCATTCATGACGGAACTCCTCAGGGCTGATACCCGGCAAACGCTTGAGCAGGGTCATGCGCTTGATGTAGGGCCCCTCCCCCAGGTTCACCGGCACGACCTCGTGCTTCTCGCAGGCAACGAGGCGAACATCCTCCAGAAACTCGGTCTCGTCAGCCAAGGTGGGTGCGAAGATATCGCCACTCACGGCGTCCAGCATCGCCTGCAGATCGTCGAAATGCAGCTCTGAAAAACCGTCAAGATCCCATCCCGCGCCACGCGCATGGCTGATACCGAACTGCTCCTTATCGACGACCGCATGCTGCCAGTAGCCTCTCAGCCCCGGGAAACGGGCAGCCATTGGACCGTGTACCCGTTGCCAGTGTTCGTTGAACGCCTCGGCGGATACCCCGTTTCGCTTGGTCAACAGGCCAAATCGCGTGATCATGCTCTTCTCCTCTTCATTATTCTTCATCTGAATTCGTCACACCCAAGCGACTCAGTGCCGTATGTCTTCGGGCCAGCCACTCGCGGTGCTGCAGGGGCCAAGCGCTGAAATCCTCGGCCCCGTTCAAGGCACGAATCGCCTCAGCGGGCCAGTACGGCGTACGCAGTACCTCGCGGCCAAGGGCGACCAGATCCGCCTTGCCGCTGTCCACGACCTCGTTGGCCTGTTCGGGAGTCAGGATGATGCCGACGGCCTGCGTCTTGATCCCCGCACGGCGACGCACCTCCTCGGCGAAAGGAACCTGGAAGCCGATGCCGCGTGGCACATTGCTTCGCCGCGTCTCTTCGGTCAGCCCTCCCGAGGAGCAATCGATCACATCGACACCGACCTCCTTCAGGGCCTTTGCCAGCGCGACGGTGTCTTCCATTCCCCAGCTGCCCTCGGCTCCATCGAGACACGACAGTCGGGCGAACAGAGGTTTGTCATCGGGCCAGGCCTCACGCACCGCCCGTGCGGTCTCGACGGCAAAGCGCATCCGGTTTTCCAACGACCCGCCATACTCGTCGGTTCTCTGATTCGAGAGAGGCGAGAGGAAGCTGGCCAGCAAATACCCATGGCCAAAATGCAGCTCGACCACATCGGCACCGGCCCGATCCGCGCGCTCAGCCGCCGTTACGAAGTCATGCCGAATCGCCTCGATTTCCTCACGCTTCAGCATCTCAGGTTCGGTCCATTCGCCGCTGGCCGCGATGGCGCTCGGCCCCACGCGACGCCAGGAGATGCCACGGGCATCGAGTGTCTCGGGGCTCAGCGCCCTGCCTCCCTCCCAGAGCGGTTCGGAAAATGCCTTGCGTCCGGCATGGGCCAGCTGGATACCGAAGGCCGCGCCATTGGCATGGGCGAAATCGCCCAGGCGTTTCAACCCCGCGACGTGGTCATCGGACCAGATCCCCAGATCCGCGACCCCGACCCGGCTGTCGCTGCTGACCGCCGTGCTTTCTGTCAGCACTAGCGCTGCGCCCCCGAGAACGAACTTGCCGTAATGGACGACATGCCAGTCCTGCACGGCCCCGTCCACCGCCGAGTGCTGGCACATGGGCGAAACGACCATGCGGTTCTTCAACGTCAGTCCTCGCAGGGTCAACGGTCGAAGAAGGGCCGGTCCATCCATAGCCGGGGACTCATGCGTATCAGGCACCGTCATACTGCTCTCCTCGTTCACATGGCAGGGTGATAATCGCGTGTCTCCACCCACAAGATTACACAATAACTAACACAACAACTATTATCCAACAATATTACCCTAATATCCCTATCCCCTGCCCTGTCCCTCATCCCCGCCGACACTCCCGAGCTCTCATCAAGGAGGGCTAATACATAGTCACGGCTATTCACTAGCGCGGATGGCAACCGGAGCGGGATCAGCGAAGAACCAAGCGGTCGGGCGCTCTTCCTCAAGGCAATGGGAGAAATCGACGGCTCGGCAGCCGTCATTGCCCCCAAAGCTCACCGCAGCATTCCATGCATGACATGACATGAAAGAAACATCTCTGAGTCGCCCTGCCGCTGTCACGTCGTAGGGGGAAGTCCCCATCTCGTGGGCAGATTTGGCTTCGGCCGTGGCACCAGCGTCGGCACGACACATTTCGTACGATGCCCTCGACGCCCTCGAGCTTCCCTGATGATGACTGCGCAGGGCCGGCAATCCGGCAAACGACTCACCTGCCTATACCCAGTCGATCTCACCCCCAGCCCCGGCAGAAGGCCTGCGGCAGAGCCAGCGCCTCGCAATCTGCTGCTCGTCAGCGCTGGCGGATTTCGGTGAGATAGGTCACCGCGACGTGTTCCGCGAAGTTTGGTACGTCCTCATAGGCCTCCTGGCCGACCGGAGAGGCAAACGCAGCCTCGGCGGCCTCCAGCGAGTCGAACCAGAGCTCGGAGAAGCCATCGATCGGCGAGTCCGGATACTGCTCGCGATCGATCGGGTTGATCACGTACTTGCGCAGGCCTGGCACACGCAGCGCGATCTCGGAATGCACCTTGGTCCAGTGCGCGACGAACTCCTCGAAGGTCTGGTCCCGCCGCTTGGTGATCAGGCCGACGTGCTTGAAGGCCAGCTCTTGTGACATTGGTTCTTCAGTCATGGTGTAGGGCTCCTGAGTATCAACAATGAGAATGACGGCCAGGTGCCAGCCCCTGCCGACGTAAAGAGGTCAGCGTCCGGCTGTCAGGCGGGTACCAGCGACGCCGGGTAGGTCGGATAGTCGATATAGCCCTCGGCACCGCCGCCATAGAAGGCGCTGCGATCGACACTCGCAAGCGGCCAGCCGTGGCGGATGCGTTCCACAAAATCCGGATTGGCGACGAACGGCGTTCCGAAAGCCGCCAGGTCGGTCAGACCGTCTTTGATCAGGCGATCGGCCTGCTCCGCCGTCAGGCCGCCCGCACTGATCAGCGTGCCGTGCCAGCGCTGCCGGAAGCGCGCCAGCAAGCCACTGGACATCACCTGGCCCTGCACCACGAGATGGACGTAGGCGATTTTCCGCCGCTCGAGCGCATCGGCGATGTACAGGTAGGTCTCGGCGGTGTCGGCATGCCGCGGCATCTCCTGGAGCTCGTTGTAGGGCGACAGCCGCACGCCCACGCGCTCCGCGCCGATCTCGTCGTTCACCTCATCGACCACCTCGAGCAGCAAGCGGCTGCGGCTCTCGAGCGTCGCACCGCCGTAGCGGTCTTCTCGCGTGTTCAGAATCGGATTAATGAACTGCTCGATCAGGTAGCCATTGGCCGCGTGAATCTCGACGCCGTCGAAGCCGGCCGCCATGGCATTGGCGGCGGCCCGTCGGAAGTCCTCTATCACCGCCTGAATGCCGCCCTCGTCCAGCGCCTCGGGCCGGCTGGCCGCCATGTTGCCGGGCGTGCCGTCGGGGTGGTAGGCGAAGGCCTGGCCGCCGGCCACCGCCACCGAGCTCACCGGCGCGCGGCCGTCGGGCTGGAGACTGCGGTGAGAGACGCGACCGACGTGCCACAGCTGGGCGACGATGCGGCCGCCCTGTTCGCGCACGGCCTGGGTAACGCGGCGCCAGGCCGCCACCTGCGTCTCTCGATGAATGCCGGGGGTGTATAGATAGCCCGTGCCCTGCGCGGAGATCGGCACGCCCTCGGAGACGATCAAACCGGCCCCGGCACGCTGTGCGTAATAGGTCGCCGTATTCTCGTCGGCCTGGCCGTCCCTCGCCCGCGAGCGGGTCATGGGCGCCATCACCACGCGATTGGCGAGCGGCATCGGTCCTAGCTCGTAGGCACTCAGCAGTGCGTCCATGGTGCTCTCCTCAGCGCTGGAACCAGGCATTGGCGATCCGCTCGTGGGAGTCGATGCGCGCCTCGGGGTCGTGGATCCAGGAATTGATCATCACTTCGTCGGCGCCGGTGCGTTCGGCCAGGTCGAGCAACTTGGTACGCACCTGCTCGCCGGTGCCCCAGGCGGACTCGCGCAGCTGGTGCCGCACCTGCCGCTCCTCGATGCGGTGCCACAGCTGGCTCATGTCCTCAACCGGCTTCGGCAAAAGCTTGTCGACGCCTCGGCCGAGGTTCATGAACTTCTGCAGCTCGGTCGTGGCCAGGTACTCGGCCTCGCGCTGAGTCTCGGCGGCAACGGCATTGACGCAGACGATCACGTAGGGCGCCTCCAACTGGTCAGACGGCTGAAAATGGCTCCGATAGGTGTCGATGGCCGCCTGCATGGCGTCTGGGGCGAAGTGCGAGGCGAAGGCCAGCGGCAGGCCCTGAACGGCAGCCAGCTGGGCACTGTAGGTGCTGGAACCCAGCAGCCACAGGGGAACCTTCAATCCGGCGCCGGGAATTGCCTGGATGCGCTGACCGCGCTGGGTCGGCGCCAGATAGCCGCGCAGCTCCTCGACCATCTCCGGGAAGTCCATGCCGTTGGAACGTACATCGCGACGCAGCGCCTTGACGGTGGCCATGTCGGTGCCCGGCGCGCGGCCGAGCCCCAGATCGATGCGGCCCGGGTAGAAGGATTCCAGGGTGCCGAACTGCTCGGCCACCATCAGTGGCGCGTGATTGGGCAGCATGATGCCGCCGGAGCCAAGTCGAATCGTCGAGGTCTTGGCGCCAATGTGGCTCAGCACCACAGAGGTCGCGGCACTGGCGATATCGATCAGGTTGTGGTGCTCGGCCAGCCAGTAGCGCTTGAAGCCGGCCTTCTCGGCCGCCTGGGCCAGGCGGGTGCTGTTCTCGAGCGCCTCGCCGGCGACGAAGCCTTCGCCGATCGGAGCCAGGTCCAGCAGGGAAAGGGGTGTCTCGTGACGGGCCATGATGTGCTCCTTAGCCTTTGAGGCGGCGCCATGGCCGCCATCGCATTCAGGGGGAGCAGTATGATTGGGGCATATAGCTTGATAAACCGGCTAAACTTCCACTCAGTGTGGACATAGTTTCTCCAATTCATGCCCTTCGCGGCCGATAGACTGGCGCCGTTTTCAGCATCTACCGCTGCAGGAGAGACCGATGCACGACGCCCGCCCCCATGCCATTCGCGACATCGCCCACCGCTGGTTCGCCTTTTTCGAGGGCGAGACCGAGAGCATCGAGCGCCACCTGGACCTCTTCGCCCCGGACGTGCGGCTCGTGCATGCCGGCGTCCACCTGCTGGCCGAAGGGCAGCCGGCCATGGCGCGCTGGCTGGAACAGGCGCCGGGCGATCACGACTCGCACTTCATCCGCGACCTGAGCTGGCAGGCGCGCTCCGCGGACAGCGCGCGGATGCAGATGGACATCGCCTACCAGGTCGTACAAGCGGACGGCTCGCTGGGCGGGGCCATGATCCACTACGAGACCGAGGTGGTGTTCGACGCCAACGACGAAGCTCGCTTCCGTTTCCTGCAGAAGACGCCGCTGATGCCAAACCCCGATCGCGACTTCAAGGATTCCTTCGCCGACAATCGCCTCGGCGCCGGCCTGGCTCGGCTGCGTTTCCTGAGCGCCCAGCACAGCCCCGAACGCATCGAGACGGAGCTGCTGGATGCCGAGGCGCGTGAGGCATGGCGGGCGCTTCGCTCGACGGTCTCCCTCGAGGAGCTCGCCGACGCGCGCCTCATCACCCAGGACGACACCGCGCTGAGCCTGTCGCTGCAGCTCAACTCGGTGGCGGAGCGACGGCTCGCGCTGACCTTCATCGAACGCCCCGGTCGCTATCCGAGTATCCGGCAGATAGAGTGGCGCTGAGTTTTCCAGCGGCGCGCAAGAGCGAAGGGCCCCATGAGAAAGACCGACCACCTGGGCGGCATCACCGCCTTCGTCACCACCGCCCAGCAGGGCAGCTTCACCGCCGCCGCGGAGCGTCTGGGCCTGACCAGATCGGCGGTCGCCAAGAGCGTGGGGCGCCTGGAGGAGCGGCTGGGACTGAAGCTGTTCCAGCGCTCCACCCGCCGCCTGAGCCTCACCCCTGACGGTGAACGTTATCTGGCCAGTTGCCAGAGTGCGCTGGACATCCTCGATGAGGCGGAGGCCGATCTCACCTCACACATCATGCGTCCCGCCGGCCGCCTGCGCGTGGACTTGCCGTCGGCGTTCGGTCGCCGGCGCATCCAACCGCTGCTGCTGGACATCGCACGGCGCTACCCGGAGCTGTCGCTGACCGTGTCGTACAGCGAACGCTTCGTCGACCTGATCGAGGAAGGCATCGACCTGGTGATCCGCATCGGCGAGCTCGCCGACAGCAGCGGCCTGGTTGCCCGTCGCCTGACCACCCAGAAGCTGGTGATCTGCGCCTCCCCCGATTATTTGCTTCACCACGGCGAACCCGAGACGCCCGAAGCGCTGAGCCAGCACCGCTGCGTGATGGGCGTACGCCGTAACGAGCCGGTCTCGTGGCTACTGAAGCAGGCGGACGGCGGGCTTGTGCGCTTCACGCCAACGCCCACCCATGAATTCGCCGACGGCGACGCCATGCTCAGCGCGGTGCTGGCGGGTTGCGGCCTGTCGCAGCTGCCGCTGTGGCTGGTGGGCGAGCACCTGCAGAGCGGCGAGCTACGGGAGGTGCTGGCCGGACACTCGGGCGGCGAGATGCCGATCAGTGCGCTGTGGCCACATAGCCGGCGCGTGCTGCCGAAGATCCGCCACGTGGTCGACGAACTGGTCGAAGCCGCGAACAAGGGGCTGCTGGACTAGGGCTGCTGATGAGGGCTGCAGCACAAAGGGCCCACCCTCAACCACAGGCCGCCGCTCACGCTTGCGTCATTGCAAGCCCTGCATCCAGAGCTGGCACAGCTTTTCGGCGGACATATCCGGAGTAGACGACGGAAGCTCCGGATGACATCCAAAAATGCGGCTGGCCAGCTGTCTCCCCACGGCTTGAGCCGCAGACACCTTGGCGATGCGCTGCTGATAGAAAGCGCTCAGGACGCTTTCCATTGACGGCTTCTCCCCTATCATCCTGGCCAGATGCCATGCATCCTCCAGTGCCTGGCACGCCCCCTGCCCCGACGTCGGCAAGGAGGCATGGGCGGCATCGCCGATCACCAATACATTGTCTTCATGCCAGTAAGGGAGAGGGTCAATATCATGGACGAAAATGCGATTGAGCCGTGTTTCATCATGGAATCTCAGGACATGCTTCACAGGATCAGGCCAGCCACTAAAGCGCCGCTGTAGATCGTCCCACCAAGCAGACAGTGGCCGTTCTTGATCGACAGGCGTATTCCAGGCCCCGGCCCAAAAGCAAGATCCCGCTGACACGGGGACGATGCCGAATCGCTCGCTCGTCCCGCGGTACTCATGTATGGCGCCATCCAGAACGGCTTCCTGCAGCTGGCTGACGCCAATCACATTGACGAATCCGTGATAGCAAGGTGCTATCTTGCCTTGATGCAATGTCCGGCGCACCACCGAGTTCATTCGGCCATCGGCCCCTACCACCAGCTCACACTCCTGCTTCAACGCCTCCACATCCTGCTCGGTTATCTCGCATCCAAGGTGGATCTTCACTCCCAGGTCGCTTAGCGTCTTGGCGAGCACCGTCATGAGGTCACGGCGCAAGATCGTCACACTGGGAAGACCACAAATCGCGTTGACCTCTTCAAGATCAAACTCCCCCTTAGGGACGCCATACTGGTCAAACTGGCGCATGAAGCGAGGCTCACCGCCAACGCGGCTTATCTCTTCATCCAGCCCCATCCGCTGCAACACATACATGGCATTTGGCCATAGGGTCACACCGGCTCCTATGGACGAGATCTCGTCTGAGCGCTCATACAGGCTCACCTGGCAGCCTTGCCGTTTGGCGAATATCGCCAGCGCCATCCCCGCGACGCCTGCGCCGACAATGGCAATACGACGGGTGTCATTCATCCCTTTTCCCTCGACAATCGAATGCTCCCCGGATTGTCACAATCCCATGGAAAGGAATAAACCTGCTACCATGACTGGGTCAATCCCATTTTTTGAGATAATTGATGATCGAGAACGTCGAGATGCAGTGGTTGCTCAGCTTCCAGGCCACCTATGAACAACTGAGCTTCAAGCGCGCAGCAGAACGTCTTCAAGTGCCAACGTCCAATGTCAGCCGACACGTCGCCTTGCTGGAGAAGCAGCTGAATCTTCGACTCCTGGAGCGCACGACCCGCAAGATGGCGCCCACCGCCGCAGGCAAGCAACTCTATCAGTCGATGGCACCGCTCACGCAGGCGATGGATGACGCACTGGAAGAGGTATCCCTCTATGGCGACACCCTGTCCGGCCATCTCAAGATCATCATGCCTGACTTGCCGTTCCTGGCTGAGCTCATTGCAGACTTTTGCCTGCATCATCCTCGGATACAGCTGAGTTGCGATACTCAGCTGAACCCCACGGAAGGGATGCTGGAAGGTTTCGATCTGGTATTGCGCTTTGGCCGCGGGCCATTGGAGGATTCAGGCTGGGTTGCCAGGGAAATCCTGCGCTGGTCAAGCTGCGTGGTTGCCGCCCCAGAACTGCTTGAATCTCACCCGTCGCCGAGCTCTCTGGATGAGCTGAGCAAGGCCCCCTGCATTACCAGTTTATCCGTACTGCAAGGCATGCCCTGGCGATTCAAAGGGAATCAAACCATTCAGGTCACATCCAGCTACAAGGTCAACAGCGGCAACATGGCCAAAGCCGCCGCGCTGAAGGGGCTTGGCTTTGCCATATTACCTACGCATGCATGCCAGGCAGAGATCGACAGCGGCTCCCTCGTCAGGATTGATCCTGGCTGTGAGCCAGAAGATCTGGTGCTGTACGCCTTCTACTCCGGAAAAAAGTATCCGCTGGAGAAGGTAAAGGTGTTCCTGGAGCACCTGAGGATAGGCATCATGGATATTCCCCAGGATAAGCCATGACGCTATTGAGAGCCTGGCGCGAGATAATTCTCATACCTCTAAGCTCTTCGATTAGCCTCAACGCGCACTCCAAAACGCATGACTAGCAACAAGGTATACGCTTCAGAACAAAAGCAACCCGCGCTTCGACGCTGACACGTGGAACTTCGACTGTTTCATACCCCCAATATGAATACCACCTCTTCATCCCCTCAAATACTTGAACAGCTTCTTCAAGGCTTTGGTCTCGCTCCGAATCCTTGGCGTAAATCTCCTCCCATGGCGGTAGAAGAAAGACGACCCTGCTGTAGGGAAAACGCCGAACGTACCGAGCAGCCTTATCACGTGTTAACGCCTGGGCCTCATCCAGCATATAGAGCGCATCCAGCACTCCTCGATCAAAGAACACAGCACGATGGCCACCAGCGGCAACCTGATATTTTTCGACATCCGAACTCAGGATCTGCTTGCCGAAGGAAACCGGGTCTGGCCGTGGCGACAATCCTGCTGCCAGGCGTTCTTTGATGATCCGCCGGGCAGTTTCCTGAACGACCGGATACCCACGTTCCTTCATGGCCTCAATGAGGCTCGTTTTTCCACCACCGGGCCCGCCAGTGATCACGACTCTATGACTCATTCACCCCTGCCATTCCACCATAAAGAGACACAAGCTTCTTTCTAAAGCTGCAATCGCTACGCCAAAAATTCGTGACCGAATCTCAACCAACAAACTCCTGATTAAACCTTTATTTTACCGCGAGCCGACCACCTTAAGATTTGGCCACGACTCAAGCCAGCGTTTGCTTTTTATTCTATAAAGGAAAGCCTCAGGCTTGCGACGACCGGGGTTAATCGTGATCGTACTGTCGAACAAACGATCAACACCAAATGGGGCTACAAGCTTGACCTCACTACTGCACGAAAGCGCTGCTCCAACGGCTGTTTCCAGCTCGACCCAGTGGCGCATGGCATCGCTTGTAGATGCATAAGGCTCATCACCATTACGCAAGTGCATGCGAGCTTGATTCTTCACTGACCATGGCAGGTCAGACTTCTCCCTCAAAGCGTGCTCGATCTGTGCATCACGCTCTTCGCTAGTGCGTGACGGGTCATGATAAATCAGATCGATATCGTTCAAGGGCGTCGGCACGGAATAGCCGTGTGACCTGTCCCATACGAGATTTCTAACGAATCCCGCCCCAATGCACCAATCACGCAAGTTCATCGACGCGGCAACACGAAGCACTGCCATCCGCATCTCATCCTGCTTGAGCCATGACAGTATCTGGTGATCTCGATTCATATTCGTCCTATCGCCCTCACCCGGCGACTACCCGTCCGACATCAGGCCGCGAAAAACAGCCTGACGTCGCCGGGCAAGCGCCACAGCGACTCATCCTTGACGTTAGCTGCCCGCAGCGCGGGAAGACGTGGGGTTCATGAAATAAATTTCATGCTAGTTGAAGGGACGATGATCGCCATTTGGCCCAGGTGTGATGTGAATAAGTTGCGTGTCCTCAAGGAAAGATACCTTATGCCACTCGCCCTTGGGAACGATGCAGGCTTGGCCCGGCCCCAAAATATGTTCTCTTTCAGGATCTGAATCGCAGGTTAAAAGAATCCCACCATATATAATATAGATAAGCTCATCACCGTCTGGGTGGACTTCGCTGCCATGCGGCTCGCCCTTGTTCACGGTTAATATACCTGCTGTCATTCCGTCAATACGTTGTGGCGGCCCTGGCTTACGTTTCCGTGGATAGATCGACAGGTCGCGATAAATGTCGAAAGAAAATTCTATTGGGTTTACAGGAATAATTTCCATCATAGCTTGCTTCTCCTAATGTTGGATGCGGAATGTTATGTGATTAGACTCAACGCGTTGAAACCTTTGTGTGGATTCCCATGTTGAGCGCTAATTTTGGCTATAAGGTTTCATGCGATCACGCATCATTGATTCATTTCTTTTAGCTTCTGAGCCTTCGTTTCCGATGGCGTCTGCGCGGGATTATGTTAACGCAGCGTTTCGTCTTCTCATCGATGCCTCCGCCTTATGAAGATAGGTAGTAAATCCATCCTTCGGAGCGGGAAGAGAATTTAGCAGCATAACCGCGCTGATCTGACCGCGATGCCCTATGCCGTGGGTAATCACATGCATAAGCATCTCCTCGCGGGACATGCGACCGAGGTCGCCGTCTGTAAAAACGAAGTCGATTTGTTCTTCCAGTTGGCTGCAATCAAGTGCCGAAATGTAGTCGACATACTCTTGGTCGCTTTTTCTGATATTCGCCAACAGATCTTCTAGCGCTGGCATTTCACTTGTATTGGCCGACGTATATGTATGCGCTTTACGCCGCATATGCGCTGCGAAGACACGATCGACGATGTAACTGTGGCTCAGTGCCTTAACAGCCAACGCGGTGACGGGGGATTCAGCGCCGAGGCTTGTCAATGTGGTCAGTAACTCGTTGTTCGACCAAGCCTTATGTTGGAATAGCCGTAGCAATGTGTTGTGCATGTCAGAGTCTCCTGAGGGCTTCTAGGATTGTGGGTCGCAAAGCATTGCTTTGCTAGTTTCATGTCGGATAGAATATGAGCAATAACTCGTATTAACAACTCGCATTGATGGAAAGCTAAAATGACTCGCAGACCGCTCACGAAACCTAGGAAAATCGCCGCGCAAGAGCGTTCCCGAGCCACAGTCGATGCGCTGGTTGAAGCGACGGCTCGTATTTTGGTCGAGGAAGGTTTCGACAAGACCAGTACTAATCGCATTGCTGAGGTGGCGGGTGTGAGCATCGGCTCGCTTTACCAATATTTTCCTGGCAAGGAGGCGCTTGTTGTCGCCGTCGCCGACCGTCACCGTCAAGAGATCATGCAGGTGATCCGGGGTGAATTAGAGGAGGTTCGAGCGCAGCCAGTAAAGCAGGCAATCCGCACTCTTGTCGCCACCGCTGTCAGGGCGCACCGTGTCGATCCCAGACTTCATCGCGTGATCGCGGAGCAAATTCCACAGGTAGGCGAACTGGAAGATCTGGAGGTCTTCAGTCGTGAAAACTACACTCTGTTCAGGGCATATCTTGAGAGTCGTCGGGACGAACTTCGTGTGGACGACCTGGAACTTGCATCTTTTATATGTGTGACCTCAATTGAGGCATTAACGCATAACGCTGTACTGCACTACCCTGAGCTGTTTTCTGACGAAGCGATGGAAGCGCTCATAGACGAGGGTGCGTGCTTAGTGACTGGATTTCTGATCTCCCGCTAACAAGTTGCTGCACGCGGAAAAATTAGTCGCTACGCTCCCAATTTTCCGGTGAGCAAGGCGATCAAGATATTCTCTAGCGCACTCCCCGACGAATCTACGCCCGGGGTTTGATCCACCGATCCATTCCTCTACGGAGAAAAGCTCGAACAGGCCAACCTTGATTAGCGTAGGTACTGCGGCCTCCAGCTGTTGCTCTACGTCGCCACGCTCTCCCGCATTGTATAATGCGACGTTGCGCAGCATTGCAGCGACCGTGCCGGTCTGCACCCTGCTGCCATCCTTCAGCGTCACGGCAGGCAACTGCTCTCCCTCGGCCAGAATCTTCTTATTGATCGAGCCAAGCTTATCCGTATTTTCCGGCGACACTTCAGACATACAACCTCCTTCGCATCAACTCTTCATCCATGACAAAATTTTTATCACCGAAGATGGCATTACGATTTACAATCATCATTGTGCAGTATATCGCACAACAAAAGGCCTCGACCATGCTCACGACAAGCGCAAGCGGCATGCCATGGCTCAGTAGCGAGAAACGGTAGCAAGAGATACGACTGGATCATGACACCTCCTGTCTGGCCCTGATAATCGCCGCCTCGATAGCCGACTTGGCCTGCGGGCTATTTTTCCAGCAGGTTGTACCCAGCATTGAAGCAACCATTTCTGCTATGTCATCTGCCCGACAAGATGCCAGCTCGGTGAGCGAGTCGATTCCGATTTGCTCAAACCGTTTCACAACGGTCGGGCCAACGCCCTTGATCGTCAGCAGTAGCTCTCTTTCAGCAACGGAAAACGCCATACCTCATCTCTCCCTACACCCAGCTACCACTGCCCCTTGGTATCATACGGCGCAAGAAAAATCGCGGCCCGATCTGCAAGCCTAGAGCGCCGGCCGTCTCACTCATGTGTAGCCACCTCGACTATCCCTTGTCAGGCACCTCCTGGCCTCTTCGGGTCATCAGGGTCAGCGCGCAAGCGCAGCACAAAGTATCCGCAAGCGATGTCAGGGCCACCGCCAGGATGGCGAATCAGCCGCCCAGCACCACCGCGTCGGGAATCTCGTAGCGCTCCTCACCGACGTGAATGACGTTCAGGTCGTCGATGCGCTCGGCACGAAACTCGCCGGGGTCGGCCTCGCTGGTGCCGGCACCGATGGCCCGGCCCATGCGAAAGTACACCGCTCGACTCCTGCCATCTGGCTTGTCGATGACGACGGTGGCATATCCCCCGCCGCTGCGGGCCACGCCGAATTCGCAGCGCGTGGTGGGCTGGCCGCCCATCATGGAACACGGCAGGCTCCCGGTGGCGTCGAACTCTCCTTGGCCGGCGCGCAAGGCCGAATCGTCGGGGCCGGTGGCCGGCGTACCGTCGGGCGAAATGGCAGGGGTCAGGTAATCGGCGGCCACATAGCCCCGAGGTCCGCCGCCAAGCTGCTGTACATCGCACCAGCTACGCCCCTCAGAGGTCTGGCAGCCCAGGTTGTCGAGCAGGGTGCCAGCAGCGTAGCGATCGACGATCGCCGCCGATATGGACGGCGCCTCACGCAGGTTCAGCCCCCCGGCGACCCCCGTCACCTGCCAGTTGCGCGGCCCGCCCTCCTCAGGCGCGGCCGGCACGGCATTGGCATCGTTGGCGCTCGTCAAGGCGGGCAATATCAGCGCGATACTCAGTGTCAGCGACATCACTACTCTACGGGCGATCATGGCCCACCTCCGTTTCGAAATCGTCAATGCAGGGAGAATACAGGTATCTTCTCTCGCCATGAGTCGTTTTCCTGCCTACCCACCAGAGACGGCGTCTAAGATCGACTCAACAGAGAGCCATGGACGCCGAAAATGGCGCGGAAGGCATCGGGAAATCGTCTCGAAGGCTGAACCGATGCCAGAGCATATGTACGATCTCATGATGTATATGGCCGATCATGGTGCGGTAGGGCTCGTCCAGTGCTTGGCAGTGATTGGCATCGCAACAGTGACTTTCGCAAGTGTCGCTTATCATGCATGTGACTGCCCCCCTGGGAGGAAGGAAGGTATGAGCTACATCGCGTTCCTGGCGGGGCTCTGCTTCCTGCTGGTCGGTGCCGAAATCCTGGTTCGCGGCGCGTCACGGCTGGCGGTACGCCTCGGCATCTCGCCGCTGGTCATCGGCCTGACGGTCGTGGCGTTCGGCACCAGTTCGCCGGAGCTGGCGGTCAGCCTCAAGGCCGCGTTCGCGGACCAGGCGGGCATCGCCATGGGTAACGTGGTGGGCAGCAACCTGTTCAACGTCCTGTTCATCCTAGGGCTCTCGGCCATGGTGACGCCGCTGGTAGTCGCCCAGCAGTTGATTCGCTTCGATATCCCCTTGATGGTCGCCCTCTCGGCAGCCCTTTTGCTGCTCGTGCTGGATGGGCAGCTGAGTCGCCTGGATGGAGCCCTGCTGGCGGCAGGCCTCGTTGCCTACCTCGCCTTTCTGCTGTACCAGAGTGCTCGATCTCGGGCCGAGGCCACCGCCGATAGAGACGACGTCACGTCTGGCCGTGATGCGTGGGGAATCAACCTGCTGCTAGTGGCGGCAGGGCTGGTCCTGCTGGTGCTGGGCTCGCGATGGCTAGTGGAGGGAGCGGTGACCTTTGCCAGCTTCCTTGGGATCAGCGAGCAAGTGATCGGCCTGACCATCATCGCGGCGGGCACGTCCCTGCCCGAGGTCATGACCTCGCTGATCGCGGCCCTGCGCGGCGAGCGCGATATCGCCGTGGGCAACGTGGTCGGCAGCAACGTGTTCAACATTCTCGGCGTGCTGGGACTTAGCGGCCTGCTGGCGCCGTCAGGCCTTATGGTGACGCCCGCCATGATCAGCTTCGATATCCCCGTGATGCTGGCCGTCGCGGTGGCCTGTCTGCCGATCTGTTTCACGGGCGGCTCCATCGAACGATGGGAAGGTGCCCTGCTGCTGGGCTACTACATCGCCTATACCCTCTACCTGATCCTGGCGGCGACTCAGCATGATGCACTGGCCGGATTCACCGGGGTCATGCTGTACTTCGCACTTCCGCTAACGGTCCTGACACTGGCAGTGCTCAGCCTCCAAGAGCAGAAGCGACGCTCCGGCAGGCTTCGCTGATCCCAGGGTTCGCTCGCGATCGGTGGCGCTGCCTCAGGACGAGGGGCGATCAAGCGCCAGCGTCCGGCGCCCCTTCCTCGGCTCGTTGGGGGATAGGCGGCACAGCCGTCGCCTCGGGGGTATCGCTGGAGTCATCGGCGAGGCGACGGTCGATATAGTGCAGTACCGCCAACTGGGCGAAGAGAAAGGCAACGCAGAGAACGATGCCAAGGATCATGGTCGTGTTCCGGAGAGGGGCCTGTCTGCATCATAGGCCAGCGCCGGCCAGCCTCACCATCGAATGCTGAGTGGCCGACGCTGGCCCACCGCTGCTGTCGAAAACGCGAGGCATGATGGGAGACCGATCAGGCATCACGCCCATCATCGGCTGAGGTCGCTTGAGCCGCCAGGAACTCGCGAATGACCTCGTTGACTCGTGCCGGCTGCTCCAGCGCCGATAGGTGGCCGGCGCCGGGGATGATCTCGAGGCTCGAGCCAGGCAGCCGCTCGTGAATTCGCTGCGAGAACGGCACCGGCAGCGAGCGGTCTTCCTCGCCCACGATGACCAGCGACGGCACCTCGATCTCGGCCAGGCGTTCGAGCAGCGAGTCGCGCTTGATCAAGGCGTCGAGGCCCAGCAGCGCCGAGGGCACGTGGATGTCGGCGAAGCGCTGCTTCCACTCATCCACCAGAGCGGGATTCTCGCGTCGGGTGGTGGCGGCGAACATCAGCCGCGCCACCGAGGGCAACAGCGGGCGAAGGCCGAAGCGGCGGGCGCAGGCGCCCATGGCGCGGTACTTGAGTTTATGGGCGAGGGTCTCCGGTCCCGCGTCTGTGTCGAACAGGATCAGCCCGGCCACCCGCTCGGGGTGTTCCAGCGCGGCGCGCAGCGCCACCATGCCGCCGATGGAGAGCCCGCACCATACGGCTTGCTGGATGCCGAGCTCATCCAGCACCGCGATCACATCGGCCACGGCGTCGTAGAGCGTGAACGGTTCGTCGAGCTGGCTCGAGCGGCCGTGGCCGCGGAAGTCGACGTTGACGACCCGATAGTCGCAGGCCAGGGCGGGCAGCTGCTCGCGCCACATCTCGCCGGAGCACAGGAAGCTGTGCCCGAGCACGATGGGCAGGCGCTGACTCTGCTCGCCGCCCCCCTCGCGGCCATGCTCCTCGAAGGCGATGGTGACGCCGCGATGCTCGACCTGGGGCATGAGAATTCCTTATGTAGCAGGCGTTAACATGATGAATAGCGACAGCATACCAAACGCCCCGAACACCTGATGTCATCAGGGGCTCGGGGACTGGGGGATGGCAGAGTGGTGAGTGGGCGGGGCCGCTGGGTCACTCACGGCCGAGAACACTGGCCTCGACGGCACGCCCCTTCTCCGCGCCGCCCAGCCGAGTCAGGCCATGGGGTGCGGCAATGCGGAAGAAACGCTCTACCACCTCGTGCGGCGCCGGCCGGGTGGCCAGCGACACCGCCACGAACACCGGCAGGTTGAGCATCAGCCCCCAGAAGCCGGCGTGAATGCCCAGCGGATGCTTCCACACGGTGGTGAAGGCCACGGTGACCAGAAAACCGCTGACGATGCCGGCCATGACGCCAAGCCTGGAGGCACGCGGCCACAGGAACATGCCGATAAAGGCCGGCAACACCTGGGTGGCGAAGCCCAGCCCCACCAGCAGGATCATCACCAGGCTGCCCGGCTCGGCGATCGCCAGCGGGGCGATCACCAGCGCCATCAGCGGCAAGATCATCCAGCGCGCCAGCTTGCCGGTGCGCGCCTCGGACAGGCCCAGCAGCGGCTGAACCACGTCCTTGCTCCAGGACAGCGCCACCGAGTGGATGAACGGTTCGCTGGAAGACATCGATGCCGCCAGCGTGCCGGCCCCCAGCAGCCCCACCAGCCATACCGGCAGGAACTGCATGGCGTACTCCAGCACCACGGTGTCGGTGCGGGCCAGATCGGGCAGCGCGAAGATGCCGATGAAGCCCACCACCACCATCGGCAGGATGACCACATAGTAGGTCGGCAGCCAGGTGGCACTGCGGCGAATGGTGCGCGCCGAGGAAGCGCTCATCCACTGGGTCCACACCGGCGGCATGAAGGAAAACATCGAGACGATGACCGAGGTGGTCCAGAAGCTGAAGCTCATGTCGCCACCGGCCCCGGGCAGAGTCAGGAACTCACCGTGCTCGGCCTGCAGCCGCGCGAACAGCGTGCCGACATCGAGCCCACCGGTGGCGCCATGCAGTGCCCATAGCCCCACCGCCCAGGCCACCACCAGCATCAGCACGCCCTGAAAGGCGTTGGTGCGGCCGATGGCCCGCTGGCCGCTGACGAACAGATAGACGGCGATACAGGCCAGCACCAGCGGCACGCCCAGCCACACCGGAATCGCCCCGCCGCTCATCACGTTGAGGATGTAGGCGGAGCCGATGGTCTGCAGCACCGCATAGGCGATCGAGCCGATCGACATCACCAGCGAGGCCAGGGCGCCCAGCAGCGGACTCTGGTAGCGGTCGGCGATGGCGCTGGCCTGGGTGACATGGCCGAAGCGCTCGCCGAACTGCCAAACCTTGGGGCCGACGTACCAGGCTACCAGCGCCAGGTAGGCCAGGTAGACGGCTACATAGAATACCGGCACGCCCTTGGCATAGGCCCAGCCCGGTGCGCCCATGAAGGTGTAGGCGCTGACGCTGCCGGCGGCGATCAACAGGTAAAGCGTCACCGGACCCATGCTGCGTCCGGCCACGCCCCACTCCTCGAGGCTGTTCATGCGCCGCCCGCCCCGGGCGCGCAGGCCGATGACCATGGCAATGGCCACATAGGCCAGGGTGATGAGAAGCGGCCAGGGGCTAGTCATGCTTGCCCTCCTGGCGATCGAGCACGTGGTTGGCGATCAGCATCACGGCGAAGCAGGCGAAGATGACCACATAGCTCCACACCACCAGCAGCGGCAGGCCCAGCACCAGCACGGCACGATTCACCCAGCCGATCACCGGCCAGATACCCGCCGCGATCACGGCGACGAAGGCGATCAATAGCCCCCAGCCGGCGCGGCTGGTGGGCAGGACGACGAAACGGGACATGACGAGAGGTCTCCCACGGTGACGAGATGGGCGCTGGACGCGTGCTTGCCGGGCAGCAACGACCGGCTCGAGCGATCCCGTCGTCGTGAGCCTCGCATGGCTCAACCTGCCGGCGCATCAGCAGGCGCCGAGACGTCGCGCCGCATGATGGTCACCGCCTCGCCGCGATATTCACGCTCCTCGACGTCCCGCCAGCCGAGCCGCCGGTAGAGTGCCTGCTGGTCCGGCGTGTAGAGATAGAAGCGCTCGACGCCGTGGGCCCAGGCCTCTTCTTCCACCCGCCGCACCAATCGTGAGGCGATGCCACGGCCGCGCCACTCGGGCAGCACGAAGACCGAGGCCAGCCAGGGCGTCAGCTCGCGGCGGTCGCTCATGTCATCGACCACCAGGCTGGCCATGCCCACCGGCCGCTCATCGTCCATGACGGCGAACACCGAGGGCACGCCGGCCGGGCCGCAGTCGGCGCGAAAGTGCGCGATGGCAGCGGCGAGATCCTGGCCGGGGTTCAGGTGGCCCCATTCGGCGTGGGTCCAGCCGGCCAGGGTGGCAACATGCGGCGAATGAGCGTCGATACGGACGAGAGGCAGGCCTGAGTCCATGGCGAAAATTCCTGTCGAAGTGGCGTGACGTGGCCAGGCCGCGGGCGGCCCGGCAAAAACGCAACAGTATCCCCGTTCTGGCCGATGCTCGCCAGGGGCGTTCTCCCCTGCTTGGAGCTCGCCGCGGCTCAACCGCTGGCCAGCAGCTTGATCCCCAATCCCGACAGGCAGAGACCCACGATTCGCTCGATCCAGGCGGTGATGCCGCGTATGCGTGCCTGGAGAGCCGGCAGGGTGAGCACGGCCGCCACCACGGCAAACCATGTCATATGACAGGCAATGACATAGAGACCGTAACCCAGCTCGACATCGAGCGGCGTGCGGGGCGATACCACCTGGCTGAACAGCGAAACGATGAACAGCATGGTCTTGGGATTGAGGGCATTGCAGGCAAAGCCCATCCAGAACACCGACCCTCGAGCGGATCGTCCCATCGCCGGGCGCCCTTCGCCACCTGGCGGACGTTCGCTGACGTTCCCCGGGAGCCGAGCCCGGATGTCGGGCCAGAACGCCGACAGTCCTAGCCAGATCAGGTAAGCGGCCCCCAAGTAGCGCAGAAGCGACAATATCCAGGCCTGACTGGCGAACACCACGCCCAACCCAAACAGGGTATAGGCCAGGTGAACCGAAACGCCGCAGCCGATGCCGATCGCGCACCACACGCCGGCACGCCTACCCCGTACCAGCGCCACCCGGGTGACCATGGCGAAATCGGGGCCAGGACTGATGACGGCCAGGCCGGTGATGATGGCAACGGCAATGATCTCGGCTTGGGCAATGCTATCCATCTCTGCTCCCTTGCGTTGTTAGCGACAGGAGTATGAAATCGACCGGGCACGCGGAAAATCGAAAATCATTCGGATATGTTGTGAGCGAACGTCACAGAAAACGACAGCTGCCCCCGCTGGCCCCACTGCCGGCATTCGAGGCGGCCGCCCGTCATCAAAGCTTCTCGCGCGCCGCCGAGGAACTGCACCTGACCCATGGCGCAATCAGCCGGGCAGTGGCCAAACTCGAACAGCGCCTGGGCGTTCAACTGTTCGTCCGGCGGCGCCGCAGGGTGTATCTCACCCTGGCGGGAGAGCGGCTGATGCGGGTCACGAGCGATGTGCTCGATCGTCTGGACGACGCGGCCGAAACGCTGCGCCGACATGAAGGAAGCTCACCGATCCTGACCGTTTCCTGCGAACCGAGCCTGGGCATGCGCTGGCTGATGCCGCGCCTGGGAACATTTCGCACGCTAAATCCCGATCTCAATATTGACCTGAGGCTGGCGGGAGGCCCGATCGATCTGCTGGAAAGCGGCTGCGACGCCGCGATTCGGCACACCAGTTTCGTCCTGCCGGACCGCGACGTGGTCACCCGGCTGTGGCCCGAGTATGCCGGGCCGGTATGCGCGCCCATCTGCTGGGAGACGGCCATTGGCCGCGACCTTTCCCGTGCCAGGTGGCTACACAGTCGCACGCGCCCTGAGGCCTGGCGCGACTGGCAGCGCGAGAGCGGCTATCAGGGGTCGCCGGACAGCGAGCAATTCTTCGATCACTTCTTCTTCGCCCTCCAGGCGGCGGTCGACCGTCTGGGGACCGCAATCGGTCCGCTGCCACTGGTCGACGATGACTTGCGGTCTGGCAGGCTCATCGCGCCCATGGGCATGGTGGCAACGGGATACGATTACGTGCTGCTCACCCGGGACTCGCCCGACGCCGATCCTCGCATCGCACGCTTTTCGGCCTGGCTGATGCAGCAGGCGCAGGACCTTTCGGCAGGCACCGGGCACGACAGTCTAGCGACGGATTCGCGGTAGCCACGGGCATGCATGGAGCACCAGGCGAGGCGCGGCCAGAATGCTGTGGCCAACCGCTGATGCCGCGCACTAGACTCGAGGGCTCGGTCACCAGGGAAGATGTCCATGTCCACCAGCCTCGAACAGCGCGCGCTCAAGCTCTCCATCATGATGACCCTGCTGGTCTCGAGCCTGGGGGTCGCCTTCGGCCTGCTGGCCGGCTCGCGCTCGATCCTCTTCGACGGGGTCTTCTCGACCATCGATGCGGCCATGTCGGCCCTGGCGCTGGTGGTCACGCGACTGATCGCCCGCGAGGTCAGCCAGCGCTTCCAGCACGGCTACTGGCACCTGGAGCCGCTGGCGGCAGCGCTCAACGGCTCGATCCTGCTGCTGCTGTGCTTCTACGCCTTTCTCAACGCCATCCAGGGGCTGATGGCGGGCGGCCACGAACTGGCCTTCGGCGTGGCCATCGTCTATGCGGTGGTGGTGGCCGCGGTGTGCTTCTCCATGACCGCCTACCAGCGCCGGCTCAACCGCGACGTCGGCTCCGAGTTCGTGCGCATCGATATGCAGGGCTGGCTGATGGCGGGCCTGATCACCGGCGCGCTGCTGGTGGCCTTCGTGATCGCGCTGATCCTCGAACGCACTCCCTACGCCTATCTCACGCCCTACGTCGACTCGCTGCTGCTGGCGATCCTGACCCTGGCCTTCCTGCCGGTGCCGATCGGCATCGTGCGCCGAGCCATGAAGGAGGTGTTCCTGATTGCGCCGAGCGCGATCGACCGCGAAGTGCACGCCGCCATGGCGCCGGTGATGGCGCGCGACGGCCTGCTGGAATACAGCAGCCACGTGGCCAAGGCCGGCCGCGGGCACTTCATCGAGATCCATATCGTCACCCGGCCCGACTTCGCCGCCGAGCGCGGCGTGGCCGAGCTCGACGAGGTCCGTACGGCCATCGCCGCGGGGCTGAGCATTCCCGCCGAGCACCGCTGGTTCACGGTGTCGTTCACCGCCGACCCGGCCTGGACCTGAGCCCTCAAACCAGGCCATCTGACACCCTGGAGGCACGACCATGCCCGAGTTCCACAACTCCCCGACACTGCCACTACCGACTTTCCCCGGCAGCCATATCGTGCTGGACGAGGACTACGTGCACCTATCGGGCCTCAACGCCGCCGATATCCAGGGCGGCGAGACGATCCTAGGCGACGTCGGCGAGGAGACCCGCTGGGTGATGCATCGCCTGGCGCACCTGCTCGAATCGGTGGACTGCACCCTGGAAGACGCGGTACGCGTGTCGATACATCTCACCGACATGGACGAGGCGGAGGCCATGAACGCCGCCTACGCGGAATTCTTCACCCCACCGGACTACCCGGCACGCACCTGCACCGAGTCGTCGCGGCTGCTCGGCGGCGCCAGCGTGGAGATCACCCTGACCGCGCGCCGCCAGGCCAGCAACAGACGCGAGGACGACAACGGCCCTGAGGCTTGAACAGGCGCCGGGGTGCCCTCATTCATTCGCCGCGTGCCACGTCCTGGCGGCTGAGCACCACCACCTCCCGCGGCCACCATTCCGGGTGCTCGTCGCGGATGAAGGCCAGCAGCTGTTCGCGCACGTTGTTCTCGGCGATCCAGCCGCCGACCGGATCGCGGGTCATCAGGTAGCACGAGACCTCCAGGCTCGTCTCGCGCTGCGCCGTCACGTGGCACTCCAGCTTGTCGGCATCGACGACATGCTCCTCCTGCTTGGCGAGTTCGATGAATCGCTCGCGCAGCTCGGCGACATCGGCGCTCAGGTGCAGAGTCAGCACGATCTGGCGGTATAGCCGGGGACTCCTGGTCGAGAGATTGTCGAAGGGCTGGGAAACGAAGTAGCGGATCGGTACGATCAGCCGCCGCTCGTCCCAGGAGCGCAGCCGCACGAAGGTGTAGAAGATGCCTTCCACGTAGCACCACTGGCCCTCGAACACGATCAGGTCGCCCATGCGGATGGGCTTGGCCAGCGATACCTGGAAGGACGACAGGATATTGCCCAGCACCGCCTGGCCGGCGATGCCCACCAGCACGGTCAGCACGCTGGCCGAGGCCACCAGGGTCATGCCCAGGGTGCCGAACAGGTTGATCTGGCTGAGCACGTAGGCGATCACGGCCACCACCGTGACCAGGATGATGCTGCGGCGCAGCGCATAGAGTGAGGTCAGCAGCTTGCGCTCGTCGCGATGCTTGGTGTCGTCGATCTCGCCGACCAGGCGCTGGGTCATCTTCATCAGGAAGGCATCCAGCAGCCGCACCGCCACCATGCCGACGCCCCAGGCCATGATGATGATCAGCAGAATCCGCAGCGTGGTAGTGACCACCCCGGAGAACGAGACCACGGAGTCGAGCAGCAGGCGGGCGACAAAGGCCATGGCGATGAACGCCATGGGCGTCTGGATTCGTCCGGTGAAGGCGCCGCTTACCCGCCGGAAGAGCCGCCGTACCAGCCAGTCCATCAGGTGATGGACGCCCCACCCCACCAGGCCGATCAACAGCAGGAAGATCGGCAGGGCGATCCATTCCCATAGCCGGAGCTCGCCGAGCGGCACCTGAAGCCGCGGCGGCATGTGGTCCTCCAGCCAGGAGGGGCCGTATTCGGCATAGAGGGCGGAGACGTACGACAGGCTGTCCGGGGTGATCAGCCACACCGGATCTTGCTCGCCGACCCGATAGCGAGCCAGGCGGATGTTATGGGTCTGCCCAGCGGCCTCCAGGGAGGTGAGCAGCAGGTTGCGGCGCGGCTGGCCCGCCATGGGATGCTGGCCTGACGGATCCACGATCATGGCGTCGCGCCGGCTGGGCAGGTCGGACGGCTCCAGCCAGTCTCCTCGCCGCAGCACCGATGCCAGCTGTCGGGCCAGCTCGGCACCTCGGGTCACCTGCTCGTCGGGCGCGAGATCGGCCAGGTTGAGAAGGTGCGCGGCCGCCGAGAAGTCCTCCCGCTCGGTAAGAGTGAGGAAACTGCGCAGCGCCTCGCGCGGCGTCTGGCGGCGGACCTCATCGGAGGGATCGCCGAGCCCGGTATTCAGCGACTCGAGCTCGAACCAGCGCGACTTCTCGCCGTCCGGCGCTTGCGCCAGGCTCGAGCCGACGGTGGTCAGGGCGACGACCAGCAGGATCCATGTGAAGCAGCGTTGCATGACGGGGGTCCAATCCAGGGGAATCCGATAAGCGGCCATCCAGGCCGGCGCTCGCCAGCAGTACACCCCATGGCAGCGCCGATCGTCCAGTCCAGGCCTTCTCACTGCAGGCGCATGGCGCGAAAGCGACGCCGCCAGCTACTGGCTGCCGGACGAGCGCGCCGCACTGGTCACCACCTTCGACGGCATCCACGACCAGGGCCAGCCGCGTCGGCTCCTCAAGGGGATCCACCGAAGCCTGACCGACGACGGCGTCTACCTGGAGGAAGCCGGCTTCCGCAACATTCGCGTCCACCAATTGGAACATGACATTCAGAACGACTACTTCGTCTGCCGACCCTGAGGTCGGCCGAGGCGGCCTCCATTCCGCTCGACGCATCGGCGCCTGACGGCGCCATTCGCGCAGCAAGCTGCGCTCCCACGACAACCGGCTTAATGGCTCTGATCCGCTAAGGGGCGCTCTCATGGGAGCGATCTTTATCGCGAAAGATGGGAGCACCCAGACAAGCAATTTCCCCAAACCCTGCGGTAGCGATCTTCAGATCCGCTCGACGCATCGGCGCCTGACGGCGCCATTCGCGCAGCAAGCTGCGCTCCCACGACAACCGGCTTAATGGCTCTGATCCGCTAAGGGGCGCT
>NZ_JACHXM010000002.1:236589-288389 GCF_014192055.1 Halomonas organivorans
GCTCTCATGGGAGCGATCTTTATCGCGAAAGATGGGAGCACCCAGACAGGCAATTTCCCCAAACCCTGCGGTAGCGATCTTCAGATCCGCTCGACGCATCGGCGCCTGACGGCGCCACTCGCGCAGCAAGCTGCGCTCCCACGACAACCGGCTCAATCGCTCTGATCCGCTGAGGGGCGCTCTTCGTGGGAGCGATCTTTAGATCGCGAAAGGTGTGGGCACCCAGACAGGCAATTGCCCCAGACTCTGCGGTAGCGATCTTCAGATCCGCTCGACGCATCGGCGAGTGGCGCCATTCGCGCAGCAAGCTGCGCTCCCACGACAACCGGCTTAATGGCTCTGCTCCGCCAAGGGGTGATCTTCATGGGAGCGATCTTTGGATCGCGAAAGGTGGGGGCACCCAGACAGGCAATTGCCCCAAACCCTGCGGTAGCGATCTTCAGATCCGCTCGACGCATCGGCGCCTGACGGCGCCATTCGCGCAGCAAGCTGCGCTCCCACGAAAACCGGCTCAATCGCTCTGATCCGCTGAGGGGCGCTCTTCGTGGGAGCGATCTTTAGATCGCGAAAGATGAGGCATCCAGACAGGCAATTGCCCCAAACCCTGCGGTAGCGATCTTCAGATCCGCTCGACGCATCGGCGAATGGCGCCGCCAGGCGCCCTGCCCTCACCCGCCGTCCGCGGCGCGCTCCAGGTCGGCGATGACGAACTTCTCCATCTGCATCATCGCTTCCATGGCACGCCGCGCCCGGCCGGGATCGGAGTCGCGCATCAGCTCGTGCATGCGCACGGGCACCACCTGCCAGCGCAGCCCCCAGCGATCCTGGAGCCAGCCGCACTGGATGGGGCGACCGCCCTCGCTCAGGGCATTCCAGTAGTAATCCACCTCGGCCTGGTCGGCGCAGTCGATGTGCAGCGAGATCGCCTCGGTGAAGGGCATGCCGGGCCCGCCGTTCATGGCCAGGTAACGCGCCCCGTCGAGGACGAACTCCACCAGCAGCACCTCGCCGGCCGGCACGCTCGGGGTGTCGACCGGCGAGTGCACCACCCGCTCGATGCGGGAATCGGGGAATACCGAGGCGTAGAAGCGGGCAGCCTCTTCCACCTGGCCATCGAACCACAGGAAAGGCGTGATCCGGTGCATATCGCATCCTCCCGGCAGGCACCCGCCTGCCACTGCATCGTGGAAACAAAAGCAACTCGAAAGACACCGGCCGGCAATTCGCCCCGGCCGGCATCATGCGTCGATGTCCTCACCTAATCGTCGATCACCATCTCGAAGCCCCCATAAATCAGCCGCTTGCCGTCGAAGGGCATGGGATTGGCCTCTGGCGACAGGCGCGAGTCCTCCATGATCCGGGCCATGGCCTGGTCGCGTATCTCCCGAGACGGCCAGACCAGCCAGGAAAAGATCACGCTCTCATCGGGCTTGCGCTGCACCGCCATGGTGAAGGAAGTCACCTCGCCCTCCGGCACGTCATCGCCCCAGCACTCCACCACCTTGAGCGCCCCATACTCCTTGAACACCACCGCCGCTTTCCTGGCGTGCTCGATGAAGGCCTGCCGGTTGGCGGTGGGCACGGCAGCCACGAAACCATCCACATAGTTCATGATGTCTCTCCCGTCTCGTCTTTGGGGGGCAGCTCGCGCACCGGGCGCACCTCGATGGTGCCCAACCGCGCCGGGGGAATGCCCCCGGCCAGGCGCAGCGCCTCGTTGAGGTCACGGGCCTCGAGCAGGTAGAAGCCGGCCAGCTGCTCCTTGGTCTCGGCAAAGGGGCCGTCGGAGACCAGCGTCTCGCCGTCGCGTCGGCGCACGCTGGTGGCGCTCTCCACCGGCTGCAACGCCCGCCCGGTGATGAAATGGCCCTGTTCGGTCAGGCGCTCGACACAGCCCAGGCATTCCTGGTTGAGGTCGTGCCACTCGCGCTCGGACATGGCCTCGATCAACTGCTCCTGGTAGTACACCAAGGCGACGTACTGCATGCCTTCCTCCTTGTGTCGTCGACACGATGGGGTGATGGGTGCCGTAGCCTCACGGACACTGCTCGCCGGGCGTGGAAACCATCCAGTGCACGCCGAAGCGGTCGGTCGCCATGCCAAAGCCCTTGGCCCAGAAGGTGGCCTCGAAGGGCATCTGCACCTGGCCGCCCTCGGCCAGGCGCCGGAACACCTCCGCTGCCTGCTCGACATCCTCGTAGTCGAGGAACACCTGGGCCCCCTGGGGTGCCTGGTAGCAGTCGCCCATCATGTCGGCGCCCATCAGGCGATGGCCGCGGACATTGAGCGAGGCGTGGGCGATCCGATCGTGCCATTCGGCCGGCACCTCCGCTGCCGCCGGCGTCTCGCCGAAGGCCAGCATCGCTTCCAGGTGGCCACCGGTGACCTCGGCGTAAAAGGCCATCGCCTCGCGGCAGTTGCCCGGGAAAGTGAGATGCACCTGAAGCCCCCGGGGCAGCCTGGCCTGGGCGACGTGCCGCTCCAGCCCGGCGCCGGGCTCGAAGTCCTGCATGGTGAAGTAGCGGCGCAGCTCCAGGGTGACGTGACCCTCGCCATCCTCCCGCGGCCAGTCCTTGGCCCACTCGATGGCGTCCTCCAGGGAATCGACCTCGAGCACGCTGTAGCCCGCCAGCAGCTCCTCGGTGGCCGCGAAGGGCCCCTGGACGATGTGCGGCTCGCCGCCGCGAAATTCGATCCGGCAGCCCTCCCGACTGGGGCGCAGGCCGTCGCCGGTGACGAAGACCCCGGCACGGATCATGCGCTCGTTGTAGTCTCCCATGGCCTGCAGCAGTTCCTGGCTGGGCAACACGCCCTCCTCGGTGGCCGCATCGGCCTTGCGCATCAGCATGTATCGCATGGCATCGCTCCTGTCTGTGGGAAAGGCCGACGGATCGTTTCGCTCGCGACATCCTCCAGCGCTTTCCCTGTGGGGATATCAAGGAGTCGCGCGAGGAAGAGACGAATCGACAGGCTGGGAAAAAAATTTTCGCCCCCTTGATTCCGCCGGATCATGCAACGCCGACGATGACGGGCACATGCAGACATGGTGTGCCACCAGGCCGCGCACGAGCCAAGCGGGCCTGGTGGTACCGGTAGACGCCATCAGCGTGACCACGCGACTTCAGCCGCGGGTATCCCCCGGGGGATGCGCCGCGAACCAGGCCGCGATCTCCGGCATGTGCCGCTCGAAATCGCCCGGCACAGAGAGGTTCAGCACCCCGGCCCGTACCGCGCCCCGATTCTCGAAGTCGTGAGTGACCCCGCCCGGCGCCAGCACGAACGATCCCTTCGGCGCTTCTATCCAGGCCTCTCCGACAAGGAAGCTCATGGTGCCTTCCAGTACGTAGAAGACGTCATCCTCGTCGTGCGAGTGAGCCCCCGGACCTCGGGTATGGGGCTCCAGCCACCACTCCGAGATGGAATAGCGTCCCGCGGTATCGGCCCCGTCGGCCTTGAACAGCGCGGAGATGTTCCCCATCGGGTAGGCACGCCCCTCGCCCGGGGCGAGATGGACGGGCTTACGGGGTGTCGACGACATGGCTATTCTCCTCGGTTGATCGCGGAGGCCCGTCGCCGGCCTCCAGCTCCGCCAGACGGCGGGCCAGGAAACGTCTCTCGGGTTGCTGCACGGTCAGCGCCAGGGCCCGCTCGTAGGCATGGCGAGCCGCCTCGCGATGACCGGCACGTCGATGCAGGTCGGCCCGGGCGGCGTGAAAGAGGTGGTAGTCGACCAGTTGATGGTGCTCGGCCAGCGCCTCGAGCAGTGCCAGTCCGGCCTCTGGCGAGTCGTGCATCGCCACGGCCACCGCGCGATTCAGCTCGATGACCGGCGAGGGCTGGCGCTGCTGCAAGGCGCCGTAGAGCATCACGATGCGCCGCCAGTCGGTGGCCTCGGCGCTTTCCGCCTGGGCATGCACGGCGGCGATGGAAGCCTGAAGGGTATAGGGGGCCGTGGGCGTCAGCGCCAGGGCCCGCTCCAGCCAGGCCAGCCCGGCCTGGGTCTGCCGAGCGTCCCAGCGGCGCCGATCCTGTTCTTCCAGCGGTACCAGCTCGCCTCGCGCGTCCTGGCGCGCCCCGCGGCGAGCATGATGGAGATGCATCAGGGCCAGCAGGCCGAACACCTCGCCCTGGGGCAACAGCCGAGCCAGGGCCTCACCCAGGCGGATCGCCTCGTCGGCGAGCCGAACGTCGACGATCCGCTCGCCGTCGCTGGAGGAATAGCCTTCGTTGAAGATCAGGTAGATCACTCCCAGAACGCCAGGCAGCCGCGTCGGCAGCTCGGCGGCATCGGGCACCTCGTAGGGAATGCCGGCGTTGCGCAGCCGGCGCTTGGCGCGAACGATTCGCTGGGCCAGCGAGGCCGGGCGCTGCAGCAGCGCACTGGCGACCTGCTCGGTGGTCAGTCCGGCCATCTCGCGCAGGGTCAGTGCCAGGCGGTCGGACATGGACAGCGCCGGATGGCAGCAGGTAAACAGCAGCCGCAGGGGATCGTCCTCGATGTCACGGGCTTCCTCCGCCTCGCCCTCATCGGGCATCAGCAGGTGGGCATGCTGGCGGGCCGTCTGCCGGCGCCGGATCTGGTCGATGCCGCGACGATGGCCGACCCGGATCAGCCAGGCCACCGGGGCATCGGGCACGCCCTCTTCCGGCCAGCGGGACACCGCCGCGGCAAAGGCATCGTGCATGGCCTCCTCGGCGGCATCGAAGTCGCCGAGGCGGCGAATCAGCGTCGCCAGCACGCGCGGGGCGTGGCGACGATAGAGAGAGTCGATGGAGACCTGGACCTGCATGGCGATAGCGCTCCCGGGGCCGTTCCCTGGCACGGCGCCCTGGGTCGAGGTCGCGGCAAGCCCGCTTGCCGACCGCATGACATCTGTGGCGCCAGCCTCCAGCATAGCCGCTGGAGGCCCCGTGGGGTCACTCGACGAAAGTGATATCGGCCACCTCGACCACGTCACCACTGACGCGCACGTCGGCGAGTTCCAGGCCCTCGATGACCAGCTCCACCGCGATGCGGCTCGGCCGGCCCGTGAAGCGCCCCTGGGCGATCGACAGGGACGTGCCAAGCGCCAGACCGTGCTTGTGCAGGTAGGCCGCGGCGGGCCCGGCAGCGCTGCCGGTGGCCACATCCTCGACCCGCCCGGCGTTGTCCCAGGTGCGGCCCTCGAAGCGTTCCACGTCGAGCACATAGACGAACTTGGCACCGTGGGCCTCGAGCAGCGGCGACAGGTCGGCGACCTGAAAGGCGATCCGCTCCAGGCCGCCGACCACCGGCAGGATCAGGTAGGGCAAGCCGGTGGAGACCACCTCAGCCGGGTAACGGCGCCGCCTGTCGGGCGCCAGGCCAAGGGCCTCGTGAAACGCACCGACTTCGTCATGCGTCAACGTCTTGATGAACGCCGGACGTCCCTGGACCATGGTCGCAGTGAATCGGCCGTCTTGCCAGGCGCTGGCCAGCTCGACCGTGCGTCGGCCGAGCCGGACTCGCCACTCGTGGCGATCACCGTCGCCGAACGCCTGGTGCAAGTAATAGGCCAGGCCCAGCAACGGGTGTCCGGCGAAGTCGAGCTCCTCCTCGAGGGTGAAGATCCTCGCCGCGAAGGCATCCCCCTCGCGCCACACGAAGATCGACTCGAACTGACGCATCTCGCGGGTCAGGGCCTGCATTTCCGCCGTCGACAGGCCCTCGGCCTCGGAAAAGATCGTCAGACCGTTGCCGCTGAACCGCTCGGCGCTGAATACGTCCACCAGCTTGGCGTTCATGTCGCCCTCCGAGTGTGTGTCCATGACGGGCTTCGAGGCACTGCCCTCAGCCGAGGATGAAGATCACGCAGGCGGCGGTGAGCGCGCCCATGGTGCCGTTGAACACCCGCCAGGCACGCGGTCCCTTGAGCCAGCGGCCGATGGCCATGCCGAACCCCGCCCACAGCGAGATGCAGGGCAGCGCCACCAGCTCAGCCACCGCGGCCAGCACCAGGGCGTTGACGACGGTGTTACCGCCCTCGGGCAGGAAGCTCGCCATCAGCGTCAGGCCCATCACCCAGGCCTTGGGATTGGCGAACTGGAAGGCCGCCGCCTGCCAGAAGCGCAGCGGCCGACCCTCGGCGTCGCCGAAGCGCGGCGGCGGCGCGGTGGCGATGCCCCAGGCCAGGTACAGCAGGTACAGGCTGCCGACCACACGCAGCAAGGTCTGCACCAGCGGGAAACGCTCGAAGACCATGCCCAGGCCCAGCGCCACCGCCGAAAACAGCACGAAGCAGCCGCCCATGATGCCCAGCAAGTGCGGCAGGGTGCGCCGGAAGCCGTAGTTGGCCCCGGAGGCGGTGAGCATCACGTTGTTGGGGCCGGGCGTGATGGTCATGGAGATCATGAACAGCGACGCGGGCCCGAAGGCGGCCAGGGTGTCCATCGAAATTGTACCCCTACAATTTTGGTGAATGGGTGTATTCATGCCGGCTTTTCTGAGCATAATGGGCACAATATTGGCGTCAAAGGTTTTATTGTCACCATGACAATCTGGACTCCGACCCTCGCCGACGGCGGCCCGCGCTATCGGCGCATCGCCGAGGCCATGGCCGAGGCGATCGGCCGCGGCGACCTCAGCCCGGGCGAGAAGCTGCCACCCCAGCGCCAGCTGGCCGATCGCCTGGGCGTCACGGTCGGCACCATCACTCGCGCCTATGCCGAGGCCCAGCGCCACGGCTGGGTTGAATCCCGGGTCGGCAGCGGTACCTACGTGCGCCGGGCGGCCGAGGATGAACCGGTGCCCTTCTTCCGTGCCGGCCAGCCGGCGGGCGACGGCGTCATCGACATCAGCATGAGCCTGCCGCCGCCCCATCCGCTGCGCGCGCTGGGCCTCAAGCGCGCGCTCGAGGGCATCACCGCCTCCCCCGAGGCCCTGCAGGACGCCACCGAGTATCAGCACGAAGCGGGCAGCGAGACCCAGCGGGCACGCATTGCCGCCTGGCAGGGCAGCCTCGGCCTGCCCGACGATCCCTCGCGCCTGCTGATCACCCAGGGCGGCCAGCACGGTATCCACCTGGTGGCGCACGCCCTCGCCCAGCCGGGCGACCTGGTGGCCGCCGATGCCCTCACCTATCCCGGCTTCGTGTGTGCCGCCCAGCAGGCCCACCTGCGCCCGATGGCGGTACCGATGGATGCCGACGGCCTGGACGTCGCGGCGCTGGCCCGGCTGTGCGCCCGCCAGCCGCCGCGCCTGCTCTACACCACCCCGGACCTCAACAACCCCACCGGTGCGCGGCTCAGCGAGGCCCGCCGCGAGCGCCTGGTGGCACTAGCCCGCGAGCACGATATCTGGCTGATCGAGGATGCCGTGCAGTACCTGCCAGAGGCCGAGCGCGGCACGCCGCTGATCGACCTGGCCCCGGAGCGCACCCTGCATATCTTCAGCACCTCCAAGGTGCTGGCCGGCGGGCTGCGCATCGGCAGCCTGACGGTGCCGGAGCAGTTGCAGGAACGCCTCTGCTCGGCCCTGCGCTCCCAGAGCTGGATGGTGCCGCCGCTGATGGTGGAGGCCGCCTGTCGCTGGATGGAGGACCCGGACAGCCGCGAACTGCTGCGCTGGCAGATCGACGAGCTCGCCGCCCGCCGCCGCCTGGCGCTGGAACGCCTGGCCGCCTACGGGCCGCTGTGCCGCGAGGGCTCGTCGCTGATCTGGCTACCGCTGCCGTCAGGACGGCGCAGCAGCGAGGTGCAGGCGCTGCTCGCCCGGCGAGGCGTCAAGGTGTCCACCCCCGAACCCTTCTGCATGGGCAGCGAGCCTGCCCCGCAGGCCGTACGGCTATGCCTGGGGCCGGCAGAGACCCGCGAGACCCTCGCTCGAGCGCTGACGATCGTTGACGAACTGTTATGCGAGCCGCCCTCGTCGCCCTGGCAGACCTTATAGCGCTCGTGGGACGCCTGCCGCCCCGGGCAGTTGACGACCGGGCCAACAACACGTGCACGGTCGGGAATTCACCCCAAACGTGCACAGCAAGCCCCCTGGGCACCACGACGGTGCAAACATGGCCTGGCGACATCGGCACGCGCTACTTCGGTGCCGGGAACATGCTGTCCTGTCGGAGGATGCGCCAGGATGGAACACGACTTGCATCTCTCCGGTGAATCTTGTGAACCCTTCATGCATCAGGAGAGATCATTCCCGTGGATATCACCAGTGCCGTCGAGACCCTGACCCAGAGCGCCAACACGCTGTTCATCCTGATCGGCGCCATCATGGTGCTGGCCATGCACGCCGGCTTCGCCTTCCTCGAGGTGGGCACGGTGCGCCACAAGAACCAGGTCAACGCCCTGGTCAAGATCATGACCGACTTCGGCGTCTCGGCCCTGGTCTACTTCTTCGTCGGCTACTACATCGCCTACGGCACCCACTTCTTCGCCGGCGCCGACCAGCTGACCGCCGGCAACGGCTATGCACTGGTGAAGTTCTTCTTCCTGATGACCTTTGCCGCGGCGATCCCGGCCATCGTTTCCGGGGGCATCGCCGAGCGCGCCCGCTTCTACCCGATGCTGATCGCCGCCGGCTCGATCGTGGGCCTGGTCTATCCCTTCTTCGAGGGCATCGTGTGGAACGGCAACTATGGCCTGCAGGACTGGCTGGCCGCTACGTTCGGCGCCGGCTTCCACGACTTTGCCGGCTCGGTGGTGGTGCACGCCTTCGGCGGCTGGGTGGCACTGGTGGCGCTGCTGCTGCTGGGCGCCCGCCACGGCCGCTACCGCGGCGGCAAGGTCGTGGCCTTCGCGCCCTCCAACATCCCCTTCCTGTCGCTGGGCGCCTGGATCCTGACCATCGGCTGGTTCGGCTTCAACGTCATGTCCGCCCAGACGCTGGACAGCATCAGCGGCCTGGTGGCGGTCAACAGCCTGATGGCCATGGTCGGCGGCATCCTGGTCGCCATGGTGCTGGGCAAGAAGGACCCGGGCTTCATCCATAACGGTCCACTGGCCGGCCTGGTGGCGGTGTGCGCAGGCTCCGACTTGATGCACCCCATCGGTGCACTGATCACCGGCGGCGTGGCAGGTGCCCTGTTCGTGTGGCTCTTCGAGTGGGCCCAGGAGCGCATCGTTCGCCTCGACGACGTGCTGGGCGTATGGCCGCTGCACGGCGTGTGCGGCGTATGGGGCGGCATCGCCGCCGGCATCTTCGGCCAGGCGTGCCTGGGCGGCCTCGGTGGCGTCAGCCTGATGGCACAGCTCATCGGCTCCCTGGCCGGCGTGCTCGTCGCGGTCATCGGCGCCCTGGTGGTCTACGGCCTGGTCGCCAAGATCTCCGGCCTGCGCCTCAGCCAGGAAGAGGAGTTCAACGGCGCCGACCTGAGCATCCACCACATCGGCGCCACCTCGATGGATTGAACCGCCTCGATCAGAGACGACGCGGGGCCCGTCGGGCCCCGCCCATGACGCCTCCTCTCCCCCACGTTTTGCTTCTCGCACCTTTCCACTCGCCATTCTTCCCTCTTCTCTCTCTACTCCTCCAGCACCTCCCCGGAGCCGCCCAGCTCCGCCGGAACGTCCTTCATCTTTGGCAAGCCATCGGGAATGCGCAGCACCGCTTCCTGATAGTGCACGTGCAGTTGGGGCGCGAAGGCCAGGTCGGGCAGCAGCGCCGCGTAGACATCGACCAGCCCCATGCCCGGGTGCTCGGTCAGCACGTGCCCGCCGCAGCGCCGACACCAGCGACGCCGACTGGCGGGGGTCTTCTCGAAGCTCTCCAACGCCTCTTCCCCCTGGGTGATTCGCACCGCATCGGGTTTCCAGAGGGTAAAGGCATTCACCGGGCCAGCCGACCAGTGCCGGCAGGAGTCACAGTGGCAATACCCCATGGCCTCCGGCTTGCCCACCACCTCCACCTGAACGGCCCCACAGAAGCAGCCGCCTTGATAGCGCTCGCTCATTGCCCACCTCTCTGCGTCAACGGGTTGCCTGGCCCATTAAGTGTAGTGCGCGGCCTGTCGTCGAACCGCCTCACGCCGCGTCCGTGAGAAGTCGCCAGTGGACCTCAGGTCGCCCAGCACCTACACCTTCTACATGACCATGCCGGATACAGGGAAAGTCGAGGGCCGCGGGGCACGGGGCGTGCTGCGTTTTCTGGGACTGGTGGCGCTCGGCGGCGTGACCGGCGGTCTGGCGGCTTTGGCCGCCGTCGGCTTCGTCAGTGCAGTGCTGTGGCTCAACGACCTGCTGCTGGTGTCGCCCCGCGGACGCATGATGTTCGCCCACCCCGAGTGGCTGGCCGTGGCCACGGTACTCGTGCCGACCCTGGGCGGCCTGGTGGTCGGCCAGCTACACCGCGCCATTCCCGAGGGACGCCCTCACACCCCCGCAGATGCCATCGCCGCCGTACAGACCCGGCGCGGGCGACTGCCGCCCCGGGCCGGGGCGCTCTCCGCCCTCTCAGGCCTGGTGTCGCTGGGTGCCGGCGCCTCGGTGGGTCAGTACGGTCCGCTGGTGCACATGGGCGCGAGCCTCGGCTCGGCGGGGGCTCGACTGCTGCGGCTGGGGCGCTCCGAGGACAACATCACCATCGCCTGCGGGGTAGCGGCGGCCATCGCCACCGCCTTCAATGCCCCGCTGGCCGGCATCGTCTTCGCCCATGAGGTCGTGCTACGCCACTATGCCCTGCGCGCCTTCGCCCCGGTGGCCGCCGCCGCGCTGGTAGGCCATGTGATCGCCGGCGAGGTGCTGGAGCGCGGCGCGCTGTTCCACGTGGTCGACCTGGCCATCCCTCGCCCCTGGGAGTTCGCCGTGTTCCTGGCCATCGGTGGGCTGGGCGCACTGGTGGCCGGCGGCTACATGCACGCCATTCTCGGCGTCGGCCGACTGGCCCAGCGCCTGCCACTGGCCACACCGCTGCGCCCGGCCTTGGCAGGCGCGCTGCTGGGCGTGACGGCACTGTGGGTGCCCGACATCCTCGGCATGGGCCAGGAGACGCTACGCTTCGCCACCATCGCCGGGGCCTTCGGGGGCACCGAGCTGGTGGTGGTGATGGTACTCAAGCTCGCCGCCACGGCACTGTGCCTGGGGATGGGATTCGGCGGCGGGGTGTTCAGCCCGGCACTGGTGATCGGCACCCTGTTCGGTGCCCTGTGCGGCACCCTGGTGGCCTTGGTCGGCGGCGCCCAGGACACCTTCGTCTTCTATGCCATCTGCGGGATGGTGGCGGTCACCGCGCCGGTGATCGGCGCGCCCCTGACCAGTCTGCTGATCGTCTTCGAGCTCACCGGCAGCTACGCCCTGACCACCGCGGCGCTGGCCAGCGTGACCCTGGCGAGCCCCATCGCCGCTCAATTGTTCGGCCGCTCGCTGTTCGATATCCAACTGACGGCACGGGGTCTCGACCTCTCCTCGGGACGCAGTCGGGCGGTGCTCGAGGCGGCCCGGCTCGGCGACCTGCTGAGCCAGGAGGGCGTGACCCTGCGGCCCGAGACGTCCGTCGACGCGGCCATCAAGGCGCTGGGCCAGGCGGGCCATGGCGAAGCCTATCTGGTTGACGGACAGGGGCACTACCGGGGCAGCCTCACCCTGGCCAGCCTGGAGGTAATGCGCGAAGCCGGCCAAGGGACGACACCGATTGCCGATTGCCCCACCACGCCGCGCCCGGTGCTGGGGCCGGAGACCTCGGTGTGGATGGCCATGCGCCATCTGCAGGAAGTGACCGGCGAAGCCATCGCCGTGGTCGACGAGCACCACGTCTTCCACGGGGTGGTCTTCGAGGCCAGCATCGCCCGAGCCTTCCTGCGCTACAGCGATGAACTCAGGCGGGAGGAACATGGCACCGGCTAGACGATCCACGGGCGCCCTCGCCCGGCTCGTGTTATCGCTGACGCTGCTGGCGCCGCTGGCAAGCGCGACGACCTCGGCCCAGAGCTCCCCGCACGCCGCACCCGGGGCCGAGCCGCTGACGGTGCTGAGCTGGGGCGGCTCCTACGAGCGCGCCCAGCGCCGCGCCCTGTTCGCTCCTTTCACCGAAGCCACCGGGGTTCCGGTCGAGGTAGAGCGTTACGACGGCGGACTGGCGGCGCTGCGTCGCGCGGTACAGCAGGAGCAGGCGCCCTGGGACGTGATCGACATGACCCGCAGCGAGGCCATGGCCGCCTGCGCAGAGGGGCTGCTCGAGCCACTATCGCCGGATATCGTCGCTCCGGCGCCGGACGGCACATCCGCCGATCGCGACTTCATCAAGGGCGCCTTCGGGCCCTGCAGCATTACCCACTCGGTGTTCGCCACGGTGATTGCCTATCGTACCGATGCCTTCCCGGGCCGACGGCCCACCGAGATCGCCGACCTCTTCGACCAGCGCCGCTTCCCCGGCCCTCGGGCACTGCAGCGCACCCCCTCGGTCAACCTGGAGTGGGCACTGCTCTCCTATGGCGTACCCCGGGAGGAGCTGTACCGGCTGCTCAGCACCCGCAGAGGCCTGTCGCTGGCCCTGTCGCGGCTGGCCGGCCTCGAGGACCTGCGCTGGTGGGAAACCGGCAGCACGCCCCCGGAGCTGTTGATCGACGGCGAGGTGGTGATGGCCTCGGGCTACAACGGGCGCTTCTTCGACGCCATGGTCAACCGCGACGCCCCCATCGCCATCCTCTGGGACGGCCAGGTCCAGGAGCACGAGGTGTGGGCGATTCCACGCCACGCCCGGCATGCCGAGACGGCGCGCCGTTTCATCCGCTTCGCCACCTCCACCGAGCGCCAGGCCGCGCTGACCCGCTACATTCCCTACGGCCCGTCACGGCACAGCGCGACCGAGCGCATCACCACCCACGCCGACAGCGGCATCGACATGCGCCTGCACATCCCCACCCACCCGCTCAACGCCGAGGGCGCGATTACCAAGGACGAGGCCTGGTATGCGAAAACCCATGATCGGATCGGCGACTACTTTCGCGCCGCGCTGTTTCCCGAGCCTACCGAGCCCACCGAAGCCGAGCCCACCGAGGCCGAGCCCTCAGACGAGTGAGGCGATGCCACAGGGGCATCGCCTCGGTCATGACGGCGGTGTCGGGACGCGGGATATCTGCCGGTTCCCGACCGCCGATCTGCCCACCGGGACTCGCACCACGGGATATCCCGCTCGATCAGATCGGCTGCGCCGTGGGGCGAAACAGGATCTCGTTGACATCGACGTCTTCCGGCTCGTTGATCGCGAACGCCACCATGCGGGCGAAGCTGTCGGCGGGAATGGCGATCTGGCTGACGAAATCCTTGGTCTGCTCCTGGATGCCCTGGTCGCTGATATGGTCGAGCAGCTCGGTAGCCACGGCCCCGGGCGAGATCACGGTGGTGCGGATATTGTAGGGCTTCACTTCCTGGCGTAGCCCCTCGGAGAGCGCGCGCACGCCGAACTTGGTCGCGCAGTACACGGTCGCGTCCGGCCCCATCTTGTGGCCGTAGACGGACGATACGTTGATGATGTGGCCGGATTTCTGGCGCTGCATGTGAGGCAACGCCGCTGCGATGCCATACAGGGTGCCCTTCAGGTTGACGTCGATCATCTGGTCCCACTCGTCGGTCTTCAGCGCTTCGAGGGGGGCCAGCGGCATCAGTCCGGCATTGTTCAGCAGCACGTCCAGCTTGCCGAAGCGCTCGACCGCGGCGTCCACCAGCCGCTGCACCTGGGCCTTGTCGGTGACATCGGTGGCCACGGCGATGGCCTGATGGCCGGCGTCGGTGAGCTCCTTGGCCAAGGCGTCGATGCGATCCTGGCGGCGTGCGCCGAGCACCACGGTCGCGCCCCGCTCGGCGAGGTGCCGTGCCGCCGCCTCGCCGTTGCCGCTGCTCGCGCCGGTGATAACGACGACTTTACCTTTCACGTTGTCGATCATGTCGTTTACCTCATCTGTTCAGGTGTTTGCTGATGGCCCGACGTGTATCGTCGGTCGGGCTGTCACTGCGTGGCATCCATGCGCTCGATGCGGGCATCAAGCGGCCCCTTGCCCTCGAGCGCCGCGGTGCTGCCCTCGATTCGCCCCAGGCGTACCAGGCCGCGGGCATAGCCGAAGTCGCGATAGAAGATCGCCAGGTTGCCCCAGGGCGCGTAGAGGGTGATATCGCCGATGTCGGGATCGATTCCCTCCGGCTCGCCGCTCGTCGGCAGCGAGCCGGGCAGGTCGGCGATCTTCTCGATGGCGTGGTAATCCTGGAGGTTCAGCTCCAGCGGCAGCATGTTCGCAAAGGCGCGGCCGGCCGGGGTGTCCTCCAGGGTGGCGGCCAGCGTCTGGCCCTCCACCAGGAGTCGAATCTTCATCGGAGTCTCCGTTGTCGAGGCGCCCTCGGCGAAGACCGTCGTCATCCCGGCAAGGAAGGCGACGGCCATCACGGTCCGCAGCGCGCCGTGTATCATGGCCTCAGCGCACCGTGTAGCCGCCATCGACGGCCAAGGCATGGCCCATGACGAAGGTGGAACCAGGACCGCACAGCCACAGCACCGGATCGGCGACCTCTTCGGCAAGGCCCAGGCGTCGCGCCGGAACCTGCTCCATCAGCAGGTCCATGGCCGCGGTCTCCTGCTCCTTCATGCCAGCCACCATCGGAGTGTCGATGATGCCGGGGCAGACCGCGTTGATGCGGATGCCCTGGTCGGCATACTCGAGCGCCGCGGTCTTGGTCAGGCCGTGCACGCCGTGCTTGGCGGCATGGTAGGCGCCGCGGCCCGGCACACCGACGAAGCCGCCGAGCGAGGAGCAGTTGACGATGGCACCGCTGCCCTGTTCGCGCATCTGGCGAAGTTCGTGCTTCATGCACAGCCACACGCCGCGCAGGTTGATGCCGTTGACCCGGTCGAACTCCTCGCTCTCGAGATCCGCAGTTTCGGTAGCGATCGACTGCACGCCGGCATTGTTGAAGGCGGCATCCAGGGCGCCGAAGGTGGTGACCGTGCGCTCGACCATGGCCTTGACGTCGGCCTCATCGGTCACGTCGCAGCTGATGGCGAGTGTCCGGGCACCGCCGGCCGCCAGCTGGTCGGCCACCGCCTGGACGGCCTCGCCATCAATGTCGGCAAGCGCGACCGCCGCACCGGCTTCGGCAAAGGCCTTGGCCGTCGCCAGTCCCATCCCGGACGCCGCGCCGGTAACCAGCGCCACCTTTCCCGTGAAATCATGGCTCATGTTCTTTCTCCCATGTCGATGATGGTGAAGCAGCTTGGGGGACATGGTACGACGGGTTCGCTACCGCGATTAGCCCGGGCAATTTGCAAGGACTCATGAACCCTACTCATCAGTCACGTGCCATGGCCACGACCAGGGCACCGAGCAGCGAGAATCCCGCCGACAGCACCACCGCCTGATCCCAGCCGGTCACCAGCCCCGCCATGCCGTTGACAGCCTCGCCGTGGGCGATCAGCACCGCGCCCAGGGTGATGCCGATGGCCGAACCGAGATAGCGGGCGGTGTTGTTGGCACCGCTGCCCATGGCGGTGCGACGGGCCGGTACGCTGGCCACGGCCTGTCGCCCCAGTGCGGCATTGAGAATGCCGTTAGCGGCCCCGGCCAGCAGCAGCCCGGGCAGGAAGCGCAGCGCCGAGCTGTCGGGTTCGGGGCCAAACAGCATCAGTTGGGCCACGGCACAGGCGACGAGCCCCCCGATCATCAGCGCGCGAGGGGACAACCCCGACGGCAGCCAGCGCGCCGACAGCGCCGTGACCACGCTGGTCAGCGACCAGCCGAGCAGCACGAAGGCCGCCGCCAGGGCGCCGGTATCCAGGAAACGCTGCAGCAGCGTCGGCACCAGCGTCATCAGGGCGAGGATGCCCGCTCCCGAGGCGAAGGCGGCCACGGTCGCGCCCACGAAGTCGGCGCGACGAAACAGCGACAGGTCGAGAATGGGATTGGCGTGCCGCCTTTCGACGACGACGAAGCCCGCCAGCAATCCCGCCCCCGCCAAGGCAAGCAGCATTGGAACGGGACGCGCCCAGCCGATGCGCAGCTCGGTAAGCGCCGACATCAGGCACGCCAGGCCGCCGACCAGCAGCAGGCTTCCGAGCCAGTCCACGCGCCCCCCATGGCTGGCCTCGGTGTCAGGCAGCCGGTGGCGTCCGAGGGCCAGCAGCGCCGCGGCGAGCAGCCCGGTGCCCAGATAGGCGGCACGCCAGCCGCCCACCATGGTCAAGGCGGAGGCGAAGATCGGCCCGCTGGCAACGCCAGCGCCGAGCCCGGCGGCCCAGATGGCCGTGGCGCGGATGCGCTCGTGGGCCTCGACGAATGCCTGGCCCAGCAGCCCCAGGCCGCAGGCCAGTACGGCTGCGCTGCCAAGCCCCTGGATCACACGGGCCAGGATCAGCGTGATGCCGCCCGGCGCCAGCGCGCCCGCAAGCGAGGCGGCGAACATGACCGCCAACCCCCACAGGAACACCCGACGACGTCCATGATTGTCGCCCAGGGCGCCGGCACCCAGCAGGCCCGCCGCGGCGCCTAGCGGCATGCCGCTGAGCATCCAGGCCTGGGCGCTCGGCCCGGCGGCCAGCGCTTGGGCAGTAGGCGTCAGGGTGGTCAGCGGTACGGTGAAGATCATCAGGGCGAGCATGGTCGCCCCAGACACGATGGTGAGAGCGAGCGCCTTGTCGGCGCCCGCCTTGCTATCGGTCATCTCCATCACGGGGCGTCACCGACATACTGCTCATCGGTGACCGGCTCCATCCAGGTGACGTTCTCGTTGTTCTCGATCTGCTGGATCGCAATATGCGTGACCGCGGTGGTGTCGGTGGCACCGTGCCAGTGCTTGACGCCCGGCGGACACCACACCACGTCGCCCGGCTCCATGAGCTGCTTTTGCTGGCCCTCTTCCTGCACCCAGCCGGCGCCGTCGGTCACCACCAGAACCTGACCCGCCGGATGGGTATGCCAGTTGGAGCGCGCTCCTGGCAGGAAGGTCACCTTGCCGCCGTTGACGGCGAAGGGGGGCTCGTTGGAAAAGACCGGTTCGATATAGGCCGTGCCGGTAAACTTGTCATCCGGGCCCATGAACCCTTCACGAGTGCCGTTCTTGATGACGTCCATGCTCTGCGCGAACACGCTGGTCGATGCCAGCGCCGCCGTCAGGGCAATCGCACTAAACCTGATCATGTCGTGTCTCCTTGCTTGGGCATGGTGTTGGTCAGGCAGCCAGGTGGCCGCGGTGCTGCGCCCGGCCGTTGCTGGCCGGAATGCCCCGCCATGGCGGGATGCCTGGAGGCGCCGACGCGGCGGAGGGATCCGGGTCGGCGTCGAATAATCGGTGGCTACGACGGCGACGCGTCGCGCTCGACGTCGTGACGAAGCCAGATGACGCCGCCTTCGAGGGTCTGGCAGGCACGCAGGTAAAGGTGTTGCCCCGCGGCGGGCCGGCTGCCGGCAGAACCGGCGTGCTCGACGATGGCGGGCTCGCCGGCCAGGCCGTCGAGGGCCGGGCAGATCAGCGTGCTGAAGGCATCGATGAGCCCGGCCGCCAGGAAGGCGCCGTTGGTGACGCCCCCTCCCTCCAGCAGCAGGTGGGTAACGCCGAACGCCTCGCCGAGCATCTCCAGCGCCGGGCCGAGCCGATCGCCGTCCGGCCCGGCGAAGCAGTAGGAGACGCCCGCGGCGCGCAGTCGCTCCAGGGCGGCATCCGTCACTCGCTCGGAGAGGATCACCACCACGTGGTCGCCCTCGATGTGGTCGGCATCGAAGCGCAACCGCCCGGCCGGATCGATCACCACGCACAGATGACGGTCGCTGCGCTCGCCAAGATGATGGGGGCGCGCCTGCGGGGCGTCGAGACGCTCGGGAACCGTCTCCCCATCGACGAATTCCGCCATGGTCCGGCGCCCGACGATCCAGCCCTCGGCCTGCAATCGGCCGGCCGTCGCCTCGTAGTGCGTTTCCACCAGCGCGTCGATGCGCTCGTCCTGCGGATCGCTCCAGCGCTCCGGATGCAGGCGACCGTCGAGGGAGGTGATCATGTGGCAGGTGATCCTGGGGCGCATGGCGGCGATGACCTCACTGGTCGGGAGGGAAATGAAAGACGAGAGGCGGCCGCGGTCCCCTGTTCCGTCGGCCCCACGATGAACTCGATCCTGGTCGGCGCCCGGGCATCGATAAATTGATGTCGGCCGCTAGCAGTCATGAGCCTGCATCATCAATATGACCGCCTGTCCTCAGCGGCCCAGGCGGTCGAAACGATAGACGAGCCCTGGCCCTCCAGGCTGGCCGTAGGCGAGCTCCGCGGTGACCATGGCAAACGGTTCGACGAAGCGCGCCGTGCGCAGCGCCCCGGCGTCGAGGGGCTCGTAGCCGACGTCCTCGATCAGCCGTCGGGCCAGCGCCTTGGCGCCAGCGTCGTCACCGTAGTAGAGCAGCTGCGGATGCGGCGCGGCGTCTTCCCGATTCTCGAACACTCCGAACAGGGCCTCGCTGGGCGAGGTGTTGAAAGCCGAGACCAGTCGCGCACGGGGTAGACGCTCGGCCAGCCACTCCGCCCCCGAGGTGGTGGTGCCCATCACCAGGTCGCGGTCATGCTCGTCGAGCGGCACGCAGCAGTTCACTACCACTTGATCGGCCAGATCGCCGGCCAGGGCCAGCACATCCTCGACCCGGGACCAGTGCACGGCCAGCAACACGGCATCGGCGCCGGCAACCGCCTCGGCGGGCGTGCCGGCGCGTGCGCCCGCGTCCCGGGCCAGGCGCTCGAGTCTGTCGGGGCGGCGCGAATAGCTGAACGACACCTCATGGCCGACTCTCGCCCAGATCGTGCCGAGCTTGGCCCCCATCAGGCCGGAACCGAGTATCGCGATCTTCATCTCTGCCTCCCCGTCTCGACGTGCTGATCAAACCGTAGCACCCTGCATGCCAGTGATAATCCGCTACAATCGAAAAATAGTTATGCAGGGAATTCATCAATGCTGAGAGAGAACGTCACCGACCTGATGTCCTTCGTCGTCGTCGCCCGGGTCGGCAGCTTCACCCGCGCCGCCGCCCAGATCGGTGTCTCCCAGTCGGCGCTGAGCCATGCCGTGCGCGGGCTCGAGCGCCGGCTCGGCATACGCCTGCTGACCCGCACCACGCGCAAGGTGACGCCGACTCCCGAGGGAGAGCGCGTGCTCGAGCGCATCGCGCCGCATTTCTCGCAGATCGAAGAGGAACTACAGGCGCTGGTCGAGATGCGCGACCGCCCCGCCGGGACGATTCGCATCACCACCACCGACTATGCCGCCGATACCCTGATCTGGCCGAAACTGTCGCCGGTGCTCAGGGATTACCCCGACCTCAAGGTGGAAGTCGTCACGGATTACAGCCTCACCGATATCGTGGCAGAGAAGTTCGATGCCGGCGTGCGTCTCGGTGAGCAGGTCTCCGAGGGCATGATCGCCGTGCGCGTCGGCCCCGACTTCCGCATGCTGGTGGTCGGCGCCCCCGCCTACTTCGAAGGACGCGAGATACCCCGCGAACCCCAGGACCTGACCGATCACGACTGCATCAACCTGAGGCTGCCGACCCACGGCGGCCTCTATGCCTGGGAGTTCGAGAAAGACGGTCGCGAACTGAAGGTTCGGGTGGACGGCCAGTGCACGTTCAACACCATCTATCCCGTGGTACGCGCCGCCCTGGCGGGCTATGGCCTGGGCTACGTGCCGGAGAGCCTGGTGCGCGAGCACATCGATCAGGGCCGCCTGGTAGCGGTGCTGGATGACTGGAGCCCGCCCTTCCCCGGCTACTTTCTGTACTACCCGCACCGCCGACAGTCTTCGCTGGCCTTTCGAGTCATCGTCGAGGCGCTGCAGCATCATGAGTGATCGCGTCTTTCATGAACCCACTTCATAACAGCATCCCGCCTGACGGGATTGTTCCCTGGCGCCCCCCTTGCCACCGTGAAAGGCGCTTCGCACGACGGCTCACCGGCACCCTGTGCCGCGCTCACCCACGCCCAGGAGATCATCATGAAATTCGTGTCCGCCTCAATGCTGACGCTCGCCATGTCGGCGGCCGCCGCCCTGCCCGTCCAGGCCAGTGATCCTTCCTCACGGGTACCCACGGCCGAGGAGGTCGCCTCCGTGTCCCCGGCACTGGCCGACTACACCGAGAACCTGCTGCTGGGCGAGGTGTGGGAACGCGAGGGCCTATCGATGCGCGATCGCAGCGTTGCCACCCTGGCCGCGGTGATCGCCCGCGACCACCGCGTCGAGATTCGCGCCCAGCTCGAGCACGCGCTGGACAACGGCGTCGAACCGGCGGTGATCTCCGAGATCATCACTCACTTGGCCTTCTACACCGGCTGGGGCAATGCCATGTCGGCGGTCACCATCGCCGAGGACGTTTTCGCCGAGCACGGCATCGGCGCCGACCGACTGCCCCCGGCTGACCCCGAATTGCTGCCGCTCGACGAACAAGCCGAACGGGCCCGCCAGGAGATCGTTCAGGAGACCTACGGCGGCTCGTCCGAAGGCGTGCTGCACTACACCACCGAAGCGCTGTTCAAGGACCTGTGGCTGCGTCCGGGGCTGACGCCGCGTGACCGCAGCCTGGTGACCGTCAGCGCGCTGATCGCCTCCGGCAAGACCGAGCAGGTCGGCTTTCACCTCAACCGCGCCATGGACAACGGCCTGACCCGCGGCGAGGCCTCCGAGCTGCTGACCCAACTGGCCTTCTATGCCGGCTGGCCGAACATCTTCTCGACCCTGCCGGTTGCCAAGGAAGTGTTCGAGTCGCGCGCCGAGTGATCCCGGCCCAGCCGACCGGCTAACGAAAAGGGGTAGCGCCTCATGATCACTCGCCGCGCCTTCACCAGGCTGGCCCTCGCGGGTCTCGTCTCGCCGCTGTCGGGGACTATCACCGCGACTGCGTTCGCGCAGCAAGGCCTCAGCCTCGACCAGGCCTTGAACAGGCTCGACCAGCTGCATTCGATCCAGGTGCAGCTCGGCGACCGGCTGATCATCGCCGAGGCGCCGAGAGGCCCCGGCCTGGACGCACTGGCCAACATCAAGTCCTGCTCGAAGAGCCTGGTGGCACTGCTGTTGGGCAGCTGCATCGACACCGGCGAAATCCCGTCGGTCGCCAGTCGGCTGATCGACGTCGCCCCCGCGATCGTGCCGCCGAACGCCACCGAGGGCGTCGACGATCTCACGCTCGAGGACCTGGTGACGCTGCGCGCCGGGCTCGAAAGCACTTCCGGGAAGCGCTACGGCGCCTGGGTGGCCTCATCCGACTGGCTGGACGATGCCTTGACCCAGCCCATGGTGGCCAGGCCAGGCGGTCGCATGATCTATTCGACCGGCACCACCCATGTGCTGGGCGCCGCCCTGGCCGAGGCCTCGGGGCAGAGCCTGCTCGAGCTCGCGCGCGGGCGACTGGGCGCACCGATGGGGTTCGATATCCCGCCCTGGGTCCGCGACCCCCAAGGCTACTATCTCGGCGGCAACGAGATGGCGCTGACACCCCGCGCGATGCTGTCGCTGGCCCGACTGATCCGCGATGGCGGCCACTTCGATGGCCAGCAGGTGATCCCCGCCGACTGGATCCAGGCCTCCCTGGAGCCCAGGGCGCACTCGCCCTATTCGGGCATGGGATACGGCTATGGCTGGTTCATCAGCGACAGCGGCTACGTCCTGGCCAGGGGCTATGGCGGCCAGGTCATCGCCGCACATCGCGAACGCGGCCTGGCCGTCGCCATCACCTCCGATCCGAGCCGCCCGGCGCGGTCGGCCGGCTATTTCGGCGACCTCATGCGGCTGCTCGATGGCCCGGTCCTGCGCCTGGCCGACGAAGCCCTCGCCGGCTGAGACGCCCGCTCTTCAGTCGGGCTTGAGCAGTCGCCGGCCGCTGCCGATCAGCAGCAGCGACGCGGCGCACAGCACGGCACTGCCGATGAAGGTGGCCTGGATGCCGAGATGGTCCAGCAGCCAGCCACCGAAGGCGGCACCGAGCAGAATCGCCGCCTGGATGGCGGCGACGATCAGGCTGCCCGCCGCCTCCGGCGCATCGTCCACGTTCTGCGACAGCCAGGACATCCAGGCGATCGACATCACGGTGTTCATGGCGCCCCAGATGGCGAGCAGCACCGCGACCACCGCCAGCTGCTGGCCGAAGCCGAGCAGGCCGAGCGTCGAGAGCCCCATCAGCAGTGGCACGGCCTGAAGCAGCCTCACGACGCGCTGGCTGGCGAACTTGCCGCCCGCCCAGGTCCCCAGGAAGCCGGCACAGCCGAGCACCAGGAACAGTGCCGACAGCATCGTCACGTCCACCCCGGTCACTCCCTCCAGGAAGGGCCGCAGGTAAGTGAACATCGAGAAGGCGCCGGCGAAGCCGAACACCGCGGCGACGATGCCCCGGGCAAAGTAGGAGCGCGTCAGCACGCCCTTCAGCGAGCGGAAGGTCTGACGCTGGCTGGCGGGCAGCGACGGCAGGGTCGCCCACTGCCAGACCAGATTCACTGCGACGATCGGCACCAGCACCCAGAACACCCCACGCCAGCCGATGATACCGCCCAGGTAGCTGCCGATCGGTGCGGCGAAGGCGGCGGCGATGGCCTGGCCGGTATACATGATCGCCAGCGCCCGGGAGACGTGCTCGACTTCCACCAGGCGCATGATCACCGCCGTCGCCAGCGACCAGAAGCCTCCGATGCAGACCCCCAGCAGCGCCCGCGACAGCATCAGCACGGCGAAGCTCGGTGCGGATGCCATCAGCGCCAGCGACACCAGCATCAGGGTGGTGATGGTGAGCAGTACCCACTTGCGGTTGAGACGCCCCGCCAGGGTGGTCATCAGCAGGCTCGCCGCCACCGCGAAGAAGCCGCTGATGGACACCGCCTGGCCGGTCTGGCCCTCGGTGGCGCCCAGGCCGTCGGCGATGGGTGTCAGCAGGCTGACGGGCATGAATTCAGCGGCGATCAGCATGGCGACGCACAGGGACATGGAGAATACGGCGCCCCAGGCAGCGGTCTTCTGCTCGGACGCCAGGATCGTGGACCTAGCGGTCATGGGCGATTCCTCGGCTTGCTGGATGCGGTTCGATGCGGGCATTGCCCGCGGCGAGGTGCGCTACGCTACCGCTCGACCACAACGACAACAATCGCCGCCGGCTCATGGCAACCATGAATACGGTGCATGAATGGAAGGATGATGGAGGGAGTTAGGCAGGATACACTCCCCGTTCATGCCATGGGATTCATCGATGAAGCGCGAGACGCTGGGCGACCTGACCGTTTTCATGCACGTGGCGGAGGAGCGTAGCTTCACCCGCGCCGCGGTGCGGCTGGGCCTTTCACAGTCGGCCGTCAGCCATACGGTGCGTCGGCTGGAGGCCTCGATCGGTCTGAAGCTGCTCCACCGCTCGTCGCGGCACGTCTCGACCACGGACGCCGGCGAAAAGCTGCTGGCGACGCTGCGCCCCGCCTTCGGCCAGATTGAAGGGCGTATCGAGGAGCTGCGCCATCTCGGCGACGCCCCCAGCGGCCGGGTCCGCCTCACCGCGAGCAAGCCGGCCGCTCAGACGGTGCTGATGCCGATATTGTCACAGCTCGTGCGCGACTATCCGGAAGTGGAGATCGAGCTCAATCTCGACCCTCACTTGTCCGACCTGGCCGGCGACCGCTTCGACGCCGGCGTACGGCTGGGCGAATTCGTCGGCCCGGACATGATCGCCGTCAAGGTCGGTCCGCCGTTGCGCATGGCGGCGGTCGCCACGCCGAGCTATTTCGAGACGCAGGGCGTGCCCCATCACCCGAACGACCTTGATGAACACGATTGCCTGTCGCTGCGCTTTCACCCACACGCGCCCGCCTACGAGTGGGAATTCGAGAAGGGCGAGCAAGAGCTCGTGAAGAAGGTCTCGGGCCCTTTCATCTTCAGCGAGAGCGATGTCTGCATCGACGCCGCCAGGGCGGGCCACGGCATCGCCTTCGTGACCGAGCCCGAGGTGATCCGGGACATCGAAGCCGGCACCCTGCAGCGAGTGCTGGCGGACTGGTGCCCGCCCTTCGATGGCTACCATCTGTTCTACTCGGGCCGGCGCCAGGTCAGCTCAGCGCTGAGGCTGGTGATCGACCGCCTGCGCTACCGGGAGTGAAGACAAGTCGGGAGTGAAGACAAGTCGGGAGTGAAGACAAGTCCGGGTGTCGTCGCAGCCCATCCTCGCCTATGCTGGGCGACCGCCACACCAAGGGAGACCACCATGACCTGGGACCAGCAGGAGATCCGGCTTGCACCGCGCGAACGGGGTTTCCATCTGATCACCGACGAGATCACTCGCACCCTCCCCGTCCTGAGGGAGCTCGAGGTCGGCCTGCTGCACCTGCAGCTCCTACATACCTCGGCCTCGCTGACCCTCAACGAAAACGCCGACCCGGACGTGCGCCACGACCTGGACGCCTTCCTGCGCGACCTGGTGCCCGGCGACCTGCCCTACTTCCGCCACACCATGGAGGGCCCGGACGACATGCCCGCCCACGTGGCGGCCAGCCTGCTCGGCACCCAGCTGACCCTTGCGGTGCGCGACGGCCGACTGGCACTGGGCACCTGGCAGGGTATCTGGCTCGGCGAACATCGGGATCAGGGCGGCAGCCGGCGGCTCATTGCCACCCTCAACGGGCGCTGAGTCGATGCCAAGCAAACCATCCACGCCCAAGACACCGAGCGAGCCCCATGACTGGCGGGAGGATATGCCGGCGGACATGACGTTCGCCTGACGGGACAGACTTACCCTTCTGGAAACGCTGCCTTCTTGGAGGTCCCACCTGGCGGGCGCGCCTGCCGGCACCGTGAGCGCTATTCTTCCACGGCCGTCGCTTCGTCGAGGCGAATGATGGTGTGAGCGTTGGTGGCGCTGGTGGCCAGGGTGTCGATCACCCCGGTGCGCAGGGCACCGAGGATGCCCACCGCCTTGGTGTTCTCGCTGGCGATGGCGATGACGTCGGGAATACGGGCCAGATCGGCAATGTTCAGGCCGACCACCCTACCCTGCATCGGCGTGGCCGATGGCCGGCCATGGATGTCGATGAAGTCGTAGCCCATCATGTCGCCCACGGTGCCGGCCAGCCGGGCTTCGGCGATCTCCTGGGGCGAGAACCAGCCCATGCGCACCATGTTGCTGTCTTCGCTGACGTCGCCGACGCCGATCAACGCGACGTCGGCGCGACGGGCCCGGTCTAGGGTCTGGCGGACCGTGGGATTGTCGTAGAGGGCATCGCGCAGCTCGGCGTTCTGCACCAGGGCGGGCGCATAGAGGGTCTCGCTGTCGCCGCCGTACTTCAGCGCCAGTCGCCGGCAGATGTGGTCCGGGTTCATGTACTCGCCGGCACGCAGCGACCCCCCGATGGCACAGACGAAGGAGCACTGGCGCTCGCCGTGATCGAAGGCGTTGTCGGCCACCGCGCCGACGTTGCGCCCCATGCCCACTGCCACGATGCTGCCGTCCTCCAGGCGCCGCGACAGGTGGTCGGCCACCAGGCTGGCCACCGAGGCGCGCTGAACATCGACGTCGCCGTTGTCCAGGGCGATCAGCGCCCGCTTTAGGCCAAAGCGGCGCTTGAGCTCCTGCTCGATCTCGGCGCTCACGGCGGGATGCTGACGCACCCGCACGTCGACGATGCCTTCCGCCTGCGCCCGCTTCAGCAGGCGCCCGACGCGCACCCGCGAGATACCCAGGCGATTGGCGATGACCTCCTGCGTCTCGCCCTCCACGTAATAGAGGGTAGCGATCTCGGTCATCAGATCGATGTCGGCATTGTCCTGGCGATCGTTCATCGAACGCGTCCCTGATGGTCGAATATCGTGGCGAAAGGCGCCATACGATAGCACATCGACCGCCGCCTGCCCGATCGTCCTCTCCTACAACTTACCGGACGGGTATCAGTGCCGTGACGCCTGATCGCCACTGCATTCCCGCTTAAAGCCGGGGGCGCTCCAGGCCGCTCTCGTATTCGCTGATCCGTGCCAGCTTGGCGACCGACGGCCCACCGGGGAAGTCGTTGGCCAGGAAGGCGTCGACGATGCTCTTGGCCAGCTCCGGACCTACCACGCGCGCGCCCAGGGTGACGATCTGGGCATCGTTGCTGGTCCTGGCCTTGGCCGCAGAATAGGTGTCATGCGCCTGGGCGGCCCGGATACCCGGCACCTTGTTGGCGGCGATCGCCACGCCGATGCCGGTACCGCATACCAGGATGCCGCGGTCGAAGTCCCCCTCGCGTATCGCCTGGGCCACCGTGACCGCCACATCAGGGTAGAGGATCGGTTCTGCATCGTAGGTGCCGAAATCCTCCACGGCATACCCCCGCGCGTGCAGATGCTCGATCAACGTTTCCTTGAGCTGGAAGCCGGCTTCGTCGCCACCGATGGCGATCCGCTGGGAAGTCGCGTTGCTGGACATGGCTGGTACCTCGCTATGGATGGGGAAATCCTGGCCCGAGCGGCACCTCGCTTGTGGCCGGGCATGACGATCAACATAACACCGCCCGTTCATTTGTAAAGACAAAGATCAAAAGAACACCACCAGACAGCCCTCATCCTTACGCCCTGGATACGGCAAAGAAGCCTAAATATCAGTAAATTAATCAGTAAAGCGCGGAAATCACGCCCTATGACGCGCCCAAGGTCACACTTACCGCACCCTCATTGGCTTGACACATTCCGCTCAAAGCCCAATCATTTGAACAAACCAAGATCAAAAACAAGCTCGTCACTGCACGACCACGCCTCAGGAGGCCCTCATGCCGACCCGACTCGACGCGCTCAAGCAGCACTCCCTGGTGGTCGCCGACACCGGCGACCTGACCGCCATCCGCCGCTACCGCCCCCAGGACGCCACCACCAACCCTTCGCTGATCCTCAAGGCCTTCGAACTCTCCGATTACCAGCCGCTGATCGACGAGGAGCTGGCGGCGATCCGTGCCGAGGGCGGCGATCGCCAGACCCAGGCCGAACACGCCGTGGACCGGCTCGCCGTAGCCATGGGCAGCGAGATCGCCCAGGTGGTGCCCGGTCGGGTGTCCACCGAGGTCGCCGCCAGGCTGTCCTTCGATACCGAAGCCAGCATCCACAAGGCCCACGAGCTGATCGAGCTCTACGAGCGGCGTGGCGTCTCGCGGGATCGCGTGCTGATCAAGCTGGCCTCCACCTGGGAAGGCATCCGCGCCGCCAAGGTGCTGGAGCGCGAAGGCATCAACTGCAACCTGACCCTGCTGTTCAGCGATGCCCAGGCCCAGGCCTGCTTCGATGCCGGCGTGTTCCTGGTCTCGCCGTTCGTCGGCCGTGTCACCGACTGGTACAAGCAGGCGACCGGTCAGGATTTCACCCCCGAGAACGATCCCGGCGTGCAGTTCGTGCGCGGCGTCTGCCAGCGCGTCGGCCAGGGCGGCTATGACACCGTGGTGATGGGTGCGAGCTTCCGCACCGTCGATCAGGTGCTGGCGCTGGCCGGCTGCCCACGGCTGACCATCTCGCCGGCGCTGCTCGAAGAGCTGGCCGCTACGCAAGGCGACGTGGCACCTGGCGTCGCCATGGAAAAATCCGGTGGCCCGCGGCCGACGCCGCTCGGCGAAGCGGAGTTCCGCTGGGGGCACAATCAGGACGCCATGGCCAACGACAAGCTGGCCGAGGGCATCCGTCGCTTCGCCGAGGACCAGCAGCGCCTCGAAGGCCTGATCGCCGACCGCCTTGCCGCCCACTGACGGAGGACGACTCACATGCCAACCCGCTTCCCACTGGCCAATGCCATTCGCGCCCTGTCCATGGATGCCGTCCAGAAGGCCAACTCCGGCCACCCCGGCGCCCCCATGGGCATGGCCGACATCGCCGAGGTGCTGTGGAACGACTACCTCCAGCACAACCCGGCCGACCCGCACTGGCCCGACCGCGACCGTTTCGTGCTCTCCAACGGCCACGGCTCCATGCTGCTCTACTCCCTGCTCCACCTGACCGGCTACGACCTCGACCTCGAGCAGCTGCAGAACTTCCGCCAGCTGCACTCGAAGACCGCCGGCCACCCCGAGTTCGGCTACGCCCCGGGCGTCGAGACCACCACTGGCCCGCTCGGCCAGGGCCTGGCCAACGCCGTGGGCATGGCCATCGCCGAGCGCACCCTGGCCGCCCAGTTCAACCGTCCCGGCCACGCCATCGTCGACCACTACACCTACTGTTTCGTCGGCGACGGCTGCCTGATGGAGGGCATCTCCCATGAGGTCAGCTCGCTGGCCGGCACCCAGCAGCTCGGCAAGCTGATCGCCTTCTACGACGACAACGGCATCTCCATCGACGGCGAGGTCGAGGGCTGGTTCACCGACGACACCGCCAAGCGCTTCGAGGCCTACGGCTGGCATGTGGTGCCCGCCGTCGACGGCCACAAGCCCGAAGAGATCAAGGCCGCCATCGAGCTGGCCCGAAGCCATGACGACAAGCCGAGCCTGATCGTCTGCAAGACCATCATCGGCTTCGGTGCGCCCAACAAGCAGGGCAAGGAAGAGTGCCACGGCGCCGCGCTGGGCGAGGACGAGGTTGCCGCGGCACGCCAGCAGCTGGACTGGCCCCACGCCCCCTTCCACGTGCCGGAAGACATCTACCAGGGCTGGGACGCCGCCGAGGCCGGCCGCAGCCGCCAGGCCAACTGGCAGGCACGCTTCGAGCGCTACGCCGAGGCCTATCCGGCGCTGGCCCGCGAGTTCCTGCGCCGCCAGAAGGGCGAGCTGCCCGCCGAGCTGACCAGCGAGGCGCTGATCGAGCAGGCCCAGGCCAAGGGCGAGTCGATCGCCAGCCGCAAGGCCTCGCTGGCCTGCCTCAACGAGCTCGGCCCGCAGCTGCCCGAGCTGCTCGGCGGCAGCGCCGACCTGGCGCCCTCCAACCTGACCTTCTGGAAGGGCGCCGAGGCGATCTCATCCGAGGCCCCGGGCGGCAACTACCTGCACTACGGCGTGCGCGAGTTCGGCATGGGCGCGATCATGAACGGCCTCGTGCTGCACGGCGGCTTCATCCCCTACGGCGCGACCTTCCTGATCTTCATGGAGTACATGCGCAACGCCGTGCGCATGGCGGCGCTGATGGGCCAGCGGGCGATCTACGTGTTCACCCACGATTCCATCGGCCTTGGCGAGGACGGCCCCACCCACCAGCCGGTGGAGCAGCTGACCACCCTGCGCTCGACCCCCAACCTGTCGACCTGGCGCCCCTGCGACGCCACCGAGACCGCCGCCGCCTGGGACGCCGCGCTCAAGCGCCAGGCCGGCCCCACCGCCCTGGTGCTGTCGCGCCAGGGGCTGCCGCACCAGGCCCGCGACAAGCAGCAGCTGGCCAACATCCAGCGCGGCGGCTACGTCTTGAAGGACGGCGACGGCACTCCGGAGCTGATCCTGATCGCCACCGGCTCCGAGGTCGGCCTGGCCATGGACGCCGCCGCCGCGCTCGGCGAGCAAGGCCGCGCGGTGCGCGTGGTGTCGATGCCGTCCACCGACGCCTTCGACGCCCAGGACGCCGCCTACCGCCAGGCCGTGCTGCCGGCGGAAGTCGGCAACCGCATCGCCATCGAGGCCGGTCATCGTGACGTCTGGTACAAGTACGTGGGCCTGAATGGCCAGGTGATCGGCATGAGCACCTTCGGCGAGTCAGGCCAGGCCGACGACCTGTTCGAGCACTTCGGCTTCACCGTGGACAACCTGGTGGCCGAAGCAGAGAAGCTGATGGCCCGACGGGCCGCCTGACAGCGACATCGGGGATCCTCGCAGCGCCGGATTCACGACGGCGAAAACGGCGAGACTGGCGGCGCAGGGCGTCGCCGAATACAATGGCGCGACCGCGAACCGGACATGGGTCGGTGACATCCGACAGGCACCGGTCCGCGGTCATTGTTCTCAGGGCGGGGTGAAAGTCCCCACCGGCGGTGATGGCCTCTTTCGCCTCAGCCCGCGAGCGCCCGGAAGGGCCGACGTGCGATTCCCCATCCACGCGGTCACGACCGGGGTCAGCAGATTCGGTGTGACTCCGAAGCCGACGGTGATAGTCCGGATGGAAGAGAACGGCACCTTAGACGGGCCAGACACGCGCTCGCGGTTCATGCCGCCTGCCCCGGCTGGCCCGACGACGGGTCCCGCATGCCCTGATTCTGGTGAGATCAACGAGGAAACCATGAATCAGTCTACCCCCAGTCAGTCCCCACGCATCGCTTTCATCCAGGCCAGCTGGCACAGCGATATCGTCGGCCAGGCCCGCGAGGCCTTCACCGCCACCCTCGCCGAAAAGCACGGCATCGTCGCCGACCAGGTCGAGGTCTTCAGCGTCGCCGGCGCCTACGAGATCCCCCTGCAGGCCAAGCTGCTGGCCGAAAGCGGGCGCTATGACGCCATCGTCGCCGCCGGGTTCGTGGTCGACGGCGGCATCTATCGCCACGACTTCGTCGCCCAGGCGGTCATCGAGGGCATGATGCGGGTTCAGCTCGACACCGAGGTGCCGGTGCTGTCGGTGGTGCTCACCCCACACCACTTCCACGAGCACGCCACCCACACGTCGTTCTTCCACGAGCACTTCGTCACCAAGGGTCGCGAGGCCGCCGAGGCCTGCGCCATGACCCTGGAGAACCACCGCCAGGCGCGTCGACTAGCCAGCTGACGCAGGCCGCCAGGCACAGCATGCCCGACGACACTGCCCGGCCTTGCGCCGGGCAGTGTCGTTTCGTGGGCATCGCCGGGACGGGGCTCAGTGTGTCGGAGAAGCATCCACAAAAAACGCCGCCGCCGGGAAACCCGGCGGCGGCGATCGAGCGCGGGCGACGCGGCAGGTCGCCCGGGGCAGCGTCAGATGTCGAGCACGAAGGGCGCGCTGTACTGATCGACATTGTCGGCGGTGACGAGGAAGCAGTCGAAGAGCTTCTTCTCGCTGGCAAGGCCGGTCTCGCCGGTGCGCACGAACTGGTCGGCCAGGCGCACCGCCTGCTCGGAGAAGATCGCTACCGGCTGCAGCACCGTGTAGGCCATCTCGCCGGCCTTGATGGCATCGATCGCATCGGGCGAGCCATCGAAGCCGCCGACCACCACGTCGTCGAGCCGGCCGGCTTCCTTGAGCGCCGCGATCGCACCGAGCGCCATCTCGTCGTTGCCGCTGATCACCCCCTGGATGCCGGGGTTGGCCTGCAGCAGGCTCTGCGTCTTGTTGTAGCCCTGGGTGCGGTCCCAGTTGGCGACGTCCACGCCGACCCGCTCCAGGCTCGGGTACTGGCTGAGCACGGTCTCGTAGCCGTTCGAGCGCGTCGCGGCGTTGTTGTCGGAGGGCGCGCCCTTGAGCTCCACGTAGTCTGCCCCATCACCGACGGTCTGGACCCACTGCTGGGCGCCGAGCGCCGCCCCCTGGGCGTTGTTGGACACCAGCTGTGCCTCGGCCAGCCCCTGCTGGTTGATCTCGGCGTTGACGATGAACACCGGGATCCCGGCATCGACGGCCTTGCGCACGGCACCGATGGAGCCATCGGCGTTGGCCGGATCGAGGATGATGGCCTCGGCCTGGTTGGTGATCGCGGTATCGATCTGGCGGCTCTCGGCGTTGGTGTCGCCCTTGTGGGAGCTGACGTTCGCCTCGTAGCCCAACTCCTCGGCCGTTTCCCGGGCGATCTTGCCCTCGGTGAACCAGTAGGGGTTGGAGTTATCGTTGACGATGATCGAGATGAGGCCCTTGTCGTCGGCCGCAGCGACACCGGCAAACAGCGGTGCACTTACGGCAAGGGCGGTGATGAGCAGGCGTTTTCCGTTCTTGAACATGTTGGACCTTCCTTACTGTTGTGGTTGTGATGCCGAAGGCTCGGCAGGGTTGGCGACAGACGGTCGCGCCGCTCAGGCCGCGACACGCTGTGGCGAGGAAGAGGAGGATGCCTTGTCGTCGGACGCCGCCGGGGGCGACGTCTTGCGGCCCTTGCGTCCCTTGTACTGGATGCTGTTGAGCAGCACGGCAAGCACGATGACGGCGCCGGTGAACACGGTCTGCCAGTAGGAGGAAACGCCGATGATCACCAGCCCGTCGGACAGGAAGCCGATCACGAAGGCGCCGAGCAGGGTGCCGCGCACGTTGCCGCGGCCGCCGGTCAGCGCCGCCCCGCCGATGACCACGCCGGCGATGGCGGTCAGTTCGTAGGTGGTACCCGCGGTCGGGCCCGCCGAGGTCAGCTGCGACGACAGCACCAGGCCAGCGATGGCGGCACAGATCCCCGACAGCACATAGACCGACACCTGGACACGCTTGACCGGCACCCCGGAAAGCTCCGCCGCCCGGGCGTTGCCGCCGGTGGAGTACACCCAGCGGCCGAAGGGGGTGCGCGACAGCGCCAGCATCGCGGCAATGGCCACGGCCGCCAGCACCAGCACGCCGACCGGCACGCCGAACAGGCGATTGAAGCCCAGCCAGTCGAAGCCGGTGTTGCCCAGCGCCTCGCTGCCGCCGAGGTTGTTGTAGGTGAGGCCGTCGGTCATCAGCAGTGCGACGCCGCGGGCCACGTAGAGCATGCCGAGAGTGGCGACGAAGGCCGGCACCTTGAAGTAGGCGATCAGCACGCCGTTGATGGCACCGACCAGGGCGCCCATGGCGCAGGTCAGGATCACCACCGCCCACACCGGCGGATAGACCACCACGCCGAAGGCCTCGAACGACACGCCCTGCATCAGGAAACCGGCGAAGACGCCTGCGAACCCGAGCGTGGAGCCCACCGAGAGGTCGATGCCGCCGGTGAGGATGACCAGCAGCATGCCGATGGACAGCAGGCCGAAGATCGCCACGTGGGACGACATGGTCAGGAAGTTGTTGGTCGAGAAGTAGACCGGCGACAGGATCGAGAAGATCAGGATGATAGCGATCAGGGCGAAGAACGCCCTGCCCTCGAGCAGCAGGCGCCCCAGGTCGAATCCGCCGCCGGCACCCGGCCGGGCGTTGCGTTGAGCTTTGCTGGCATGGGTCATTGTTATGGTCTCCGATGGTGATTGGTTCAGGCGGCCACGGCTTCGCCCGAGGCGGCCATGATCTCGGCCTTGCTGACGTCGGCGCCGAACTCGGCGGCGATCCGGCCGCGGCTCATCACCACTACCCGGTGGGCGATGCTCAGGCATTCGCCGACCTCGGACGTGGTGAAGACCACGGCCAGCCCCTGCCGCGCGCCCTCGCTGAGCAGACGGAACACCTCGGCCTTGGCGCCGATGTCGATGCCGCGGCTGGGCTCGTCGAGCAGCACGACGTCGGGATGGGTGGCCAGCATCTTGCCGATGACGACCTTCTGCTGGTTGCCGCCCGACAGCGAGCCGATCTCGGCGCCGCCACCGTCGGTCTTGATATGCACGTTGCGAATGGACTCCTCGACCACCGACTGCTCGCGGCGACGCGAAGTGAACAGCCGCCGGGTGAAGCTGCCGATACTGGCCAGCGACAGGTTCTCGCCCACCGACATGGTCTGCACGAGCCCGTCGCGCTGGCGGTCCTCCGGCACCAGCACCAGGCCCTGCTCGATGCGCTCGGCGATGCCCAGCCGCGAGACGTCACGGCCCTGGAGCAGCACGCTGCCCCCCGACAGCGGCAGGCGCCCGGCCACGCTCTCGAGAAGCTCGGTGCGCCCGGCGCCCATCAGGCCGTAGATGCAGACGATCTCGCCGGCCTTGACGTCCAGCGACAGCCGGTCGACCGCCGAACGCTCCGGCAGCGTGGCATCCGGCACGGACACCTCGCGCAGCGACAGCGCCACCTCGCCCATGACGTAGCCGGAGGGCGGCGCGCCAAGGTCGAAGCCCTCGCCGACCATGTTCGTCACGATCCACTCCAGGTCGATGTCGCGACGCGGGGCATAGGCCGTCATGGTGCCGTCGCGCAGTACCACGGCGTGGTCGGTGATGGTGAGGGCTTCCTCGAGATGGTGGGAGATGTAGACGATCGAGACGCCACGACTCTTGAGGTCGCGGATCACCCGGAACAACACCTCGACCTCTGATGCGGAGAGCGCCGAGGTCGGCTCGTCCATGATCAGGATGCGCGAGTTGGCCGACAGCGCCCGGGCGATCTCGACGATCTGCTGCTGCCCCAGGCGCAGTTCCTCCACCGGCGTGCGCGGATCGATGGGCTCGTCCAGTTCTTCCATCAACAAGCGCGTCTGACGCTCCTCCTCGGCGTAGTCGATACCGGTCGGCCCGCCCAGCTCGCGCCCCATGAAGATGTTGTCGCGCACGCTGAGATTGGGGGCGAGGCTCAGCTCCTGGTGGATGATCGAGATGCCCAGGCGCTGCGCCTCGGTCGTGGAGGCGACGCTCACCGGGCGACCGTCGAGGTGGATCTCGCCGGAGGTCGGCTGCAGCACCCCCGACAGGATCTTCATCAGCGTCGACTTGCCGGCGCCGTTCTCGCCGAACAGGGTAGTGACCTGGCCACGGTGGATATCGAAGTGCACCGATTTCAGGGCATGGACGTTGCCGAAGGACTTGGCGATATGACGCGCCGAGAGGATGACCTCGTCGGTGCCGTCTTGTTCTTGAAGTGTCGCGTTCATGGCATGCTCATCCGTCATTCAAGGGGGGGGCCGGCTCACTGCACGCTCAGGCTGACCGGCGTCACGAGCCAGTTGCTCGGGTTGATCAGCTTGAAGGCTCCGGTGACCGTGATGGTCCGTCCGGACAGCGTCTCGGCGTCGATCCCCGACAGCACCTGCGCCTTCATCGCATCGTTGATCGCCGCGCCGGCGTTCTGGTACTCGATCTGGTTGGTGAACTGGCCGAACTGGATGTTGCCGGTGGCATCCCGCAGATCGGTGCCGTTGATCGCCGGCCCGGTCTGGACCCGGATCGTCAGGTCGTCGGGAAGCCCCTCGACCTCGACCGGATAGATCCCGGCCTTGCCCTCCCCGACCACGCCGGAAAAGCGCACCGGCATCACCGGCCCGATGCCGGCCCCCACGCCGAAGCGCTCACCGGCCGCCGCCTTGTCCTCGGCGATCGCGGCCGCCAGCTCATCGGCCGAGACGGCCCGCTCCTCGACGCTGTCCCGCACCAGCGGGAACTGCTCCGCGCCGAAGCGCTCGGCCGAGAAGCCGTCATCGGCGACGTCGTCCTGGGAGCCGATCGTCACGACCGTGGTATCCAGGGCCATGGCGCCGAGCAGGACGATCGCCACGCCGATGGCCGCGATCAGGCCTCGCCCCTTGCCGGGACGCGACGGCGATATGGCATTGGTTGACGCACTCATGATGAAAGACCTCGCCGTTGTAAAACGTTGTTGTAAGACATTGTTGTAAAACGTCGTTGTATGAAGTTGTCGTCGTCCGTTCTGCGCCAGCGCATGCGACGTGCCGGCCTCAGGAGGCGGCGACGCGGTCGACACCGGCGGCGGTGCTGGCACTCGCGTGCGAGCTGACCTCGCGCGCCACCCAGGCCTCGACTCGCTCGACCTCCGCCTGGCTCATGACCAGGTAGAGCTTGGTGCGTCGCTCGAGGATGTCGGCGGCGCTGCGCGCCCATTCGTGATCCACCAGATAGCGCGCCTCGACGGCGTAGAGATCGGCCCCCAGGTGCTCGCCAAGGTCCGCGTAGTCCCGGGCATCGCCGAGGATCCCGCGGGCAAGGGTGCCGTAGAGGCGGGCGTAGCGGGTGGCGGTATCTGCCTCGAGCCAGGGGTAGTCGCGCTGGAGGCCCTTGAGGAAGGCCTCGAAGTCGGCGCCCGGCATGTCGCCGCCGGGCAGCGGCGCGGTCTCGTTCCAGGTCTTGCCCATGTCCGGAAAGTAGGACGCGAGCTTTTCCAGGCCGTGCTCGGCCAGCTTGCGGTAGGTGGTGATCTTGCCGCCGAACACCGACAGCAGCGGCGCCTTGCCGTCGTCGTCGGAAACGTCGAACACGTAGTCGCGGGTCACCGCCGAGGGATTGTCCTGGGCATCGTCGAACAGCGGGCGGATCCCGGAGAAGCTGGTCAGGACATCGTCCCGGGTATAGGGGGTCGCGAAGTAGCGATTGACCACGCCGAGCAGGTAGTCGACCTCGCCCTGATCGATCGCCACCCGGTCCGGATCGCCCTCGTAGACGATGTCGGTGGTGCCCACCAACAGCTTGTCGCCCTCGTAGGGATTGACGAAGATCACCCGCTTGTCGTCGTTCTGCAGCAGGTAGGAGTTGGCGGTGGCGTAGCGCTTGGGCAGCACGATGTGGCTGCCCTTGACCAGCTTGACCCGGTCCTTGCCGCCCTGCTCGAACGCCCCCTTGAGCACCTTGTCCACCCAGGGTCCGGCGGCGTTGATCACCGCCCTGGCGGCCAGCGAACGGACTTCGCCGCTGCCAGTGTCGGTGAGCTCGACCTCCCAGCGGTCGGCCCGCCGGGTCGCCCTGGTGCAGGCGGCGCGCGTGTAGACATCGGCGCCGAGGCGCGCGGCGTCGAGCGCGTTGAGGATGACCAGGCGGGCATCGTCGACCCAGCAATCGGCGTATTCGAAGCCCTTGGGATAGGCGTCCTTGATCGCCTCGCCCTCCGGGCAGCGGCGCAGGTCGAGACCGCGGCTGCCGGGCAGCAGGTCGTCCTTGCCGCCCAGGTGGTCGTAGAGGAACAGCCCGGCGCGCACCAGCCAGGCCGGGCGCTGCTCGGGGCTGTGGGGCAGCACGAAACGCATCGGCCAGATGATGTGCGGCGCCTTCTTGAGCATCACGCTGCGCTCCTTGAGCGCCTCGCGCACCAGGCGAAACTCGTAGTACTCCAGATAGCGCAGGCCGCCGTGGATCAGCTTGCCGCTGCGCGACGAGGTGCCTTGGGCCAGGTCGTCCTTCTCGCACAGCGCGACGGACAGGCCACGGCCGGCGGCGTCGCGGGCGAAGCCGGCGCCGTTGATGCCGGCCCCGATGATCAGCAGGTCATAGAGCGGGCGCTCGTCGCGCGGGCGGGACTGGGCGGGGGAATCGGACATGCCGTCTGCCTCCGTGGGGAAATGTCGTGGACCGCTTCAGCTCTCGGCGTTGACACGCTCGAGATGGCGCCAGAAGCCGTCGGAATTGGTATGGGAACGGCGGTAGACGCCGAACAGCCGCTCATAGAGGTTCTGCAGCGCGGGATCCGGCGCCACGCACTCCTCGGCCAGGAAGGGCGTCACCCAGGTCCGGCAGGCCTCGGCCAGGTCGCGGTGATGTCCCAGGCACAGGCTCGCCACCATGGCGGCGCCGGCGGCGCCGGTTTCGCTCCGCGTCAGGGTGCGCACCGGCACGCCCATCACCGAGGCGAGGATGGTGCACAGCGTGCGGCTCTGGGCGGCGCCGCCGGTCAGCCGCAGCTCCTCCGGATGGGCCTCGAGGGCGTGGTAGCAGTCGCGGGCGGCGAAGGCGACGCCCTCGTAGATGGCCCGCGCCATGTGCAGGTGGTTGACCTCGGTGGACAGCCCCAGGAACTGGGCCCGGGCCCGGGGATTGAAGAAGGGGCCGCGCTCGCCGTTGGCGCAGATGAAGGGGTGATAGATGAGTCGCCCCGGCGGGGTGTCGGCCAGCGCCGCATCGAGCCGAGGCAGCAGGCCATCGGCGGCGAGTGGCGCTTCGCCCAGCGCCTCTAGCATCTGGTTGAGACCCTTGATGAACCACTCCAGGTTGAGGGTCGCGGCCATGTTGGAGCACAGCTGGACCCAGGTGTCGGGCGCCACGCACGGCATGGTGTAGCAGGACTGATTGCTGAGCACGATGTCTCGCGGGTCCTCGCGCACACACAGGTGGGCACCGGTGGTGCCGATGATGCTGCAGGCTACCCGCTTGCCGGGCTCATAGACGCCGGCGCCGAGGCCGGTGGCCAGCATGTCCACCGGCGCCAGCACCACCGGCGTGCCCTCGGCCACGCCGATCTCGCGGGCCACCGCGGCGTCGAGGGCGCCGTGCTCGCGGCTGCCGTCGACGATCCGCGGCAGCCGGTCGCGGTATCCGGCCAGGCCGAAGGCCTCGAGCACCGAGTCCGAGTACTCGCCGCTGCGAAAGTCGCCGTAGGTCCACAGCGCCTCGGCCGGGTCGGTGGCGCGGTCGCCGGTCAGGCAGAAGTACAGCCAGTCCTTGCAGTGGAAGACGGTGGCCGCGGCCTCGAGGCGCTCGGGGGCATGGCGCTCGAGCCAGCTCAGCTGGCCGCTCTGGATCGACTGGTTGAGCCCGGTCCCGGTGCGACGATAGGCCTCGGGTCCGGTGCGGGTCGCCCGCCAGTGGGAGACGATGTCGCTGGCGCGACTGTCGAGCCACAGCAGGGCATTGCCCACGGGGCGCCCCTCGGCGTCGATCATCCAGGTGCCGTCGCCCTGGCCGGTCACCGCGATGGCGGCCAGGCGCGAGACGAGCGCGGGATGCTCGGCGAACAGGCGCTGGAGCGTGGTCCGGGCCGCGGCCCAGGTGTCCGGCAGGCTCTGTTCGACGCCACCATCCGGGCGGTTCTCGAGGCGATTCTCGCACTGGGACTTGGCCAGTTCGCGGCCCTGGCGATCGAAGGCCACGGCCTTGATCACCGAAGTGCCGGCATCCAGGCCGACGATGACCTCATCCTGCATGGCACACCTCCCGGGCGGGGACGGTGGCGAGACGCACGCGGGCGTCGTCGTGGGTCGAGCTCGACATGATGTTGTCTCTTGTTGTGAGCTGGCGAGCGGCACGGCGATGCGGTGCCGCCTGGTACCTCGCGGAAGATCGTCGGGCCCGGCGGCGTTCGTCTCGCCTGAGGGCCATGCGCGTCTTCCGTCGTTATCGTTGTCGTGGCGTGTCTCGGCTGACGGCCGCGGTGGCCTAGCTACTCTCCTGGTCGAGCCGGTCCAGCACCGCGCGGGCGACGACCTCGTCGGTGATCAGCCCCTTGAGCAGCCCGCTGCGCAGCACCGAGAGGGTCGCGCTGACCTTCTCCTCGCCGCCGGCGACGGCCACGATGTGATGGTCACGCAACTGCTCGAGGCCGAGCCCCAGGGTGCGGGCGTTGATCTCGCAGTCCACCCGGTTGCCGTGGGCATCCAGGAACTGGCCCAGCAGTTCGGCCTCGGCGCCGGCGTCGCGCAGCCGGCGGGCGTCCTCGGCGTCGAGCTCGCCGAGCTCCATCAGCAGCGAATGGCCCTGCGACGGCACCGCGCCCAGCCCCACCATGGTCAGGTCGGCGGACGTGGCGATATTGATGACGTCCTGCACGCTGCGCTGCTCCATCAGCACGCGCTTGTGCTCGGCGGTGTCGGCGAACAGCGGCACCGGCAGCAGGTAGCCCTCGCCGCCGGTCTTGTCGACCAGGCGATGGATGACGTCGTAGGGGTTCAGGGCCATCTTGCGCACCACGCTGCCCAGCACCGGGACCATCTTGAGCCGGGGGCAGTCCATCTGCGGCAGGCAGTTGACCATCTCCGACAGGCTTCGGCCCCAGCCCAGCCCGAGCACCTCGACACTCTTGGCATCCAGCCGGCTCTTCAGGTAGTAGGCCGCAGCCATGCCCAGATTGGCGGCGGGGTTGACGCCCTCCTCCGCCGGCATCGCCGGCACCACCGAGCAGGTCTCGAGGTTCATGCGCCGCTTGAGCTCGTCTTCCAGGGTCAGCAACGCTTCGGGCGAGCCCTTGATGAACACCTGGACGGCGCCCATTTCGTGGGCCGCAGCGATCAGCCGGTGCACCTTCATGCGCGACACCATCAGGCGATCGGCGATCTGCGCCTGGGTATAGCCCCCCACATAGGACAGCCAGGCCGCTCTCAGGGCCAGGTCGCTCTCGCTATGGCTGGGCGGGGTGTTTTTCATGGTGGTCTCCGGCTTTGATATTTTGTTCATGCGTTGTTAAAAATAACGCTAGGGTAGGTTATCGAGCCTGTCAAGACGTTCCGTCGATGCGCGATATCGACCTCGACAGCCTCACCATGACGGGCCGCAAGGCGCCAGGAAGCGGTGCCCCAGGCCCCACCAACAACGACAAGGCAGGAGGTCAGCGTGCTCAAGCTCGCCGCCAATCTGACGTTCATGTTCACCGAAGTGCCCTTCCTGGAGCGCTTCGCCCGTGCCCGCACCGCGGGCTTTCGCTACGTGGAGTTCCACAACCCCTATCCGTTCTGCGAGCGCCCCGAGGCGATTCGCGAGGCCGCCGATCGGGCCGGCGTGTCGATCATTCACTTCAATCTGCCGGGCGGCGACTGGGAGGCCGGCGAGCGCGGCATCGCCGTACTGCCGGATCGCCGCGACGAGTTCTTTCGCGGGCTAGACGCCACCATCGAGATCGCCGGGAAGCTCGGCTGCGGCCAGCTCAACTGCCCGCTGGGCTACCCGCGCGAGGGCTTGGCGCCTGAGCGCCAGCGCCAGACGCTGATCGACAACCTGCGCCTTGCTGCCGAGGCCACCGCCCAGGCCGGCATCCGCCTGCTGGTGGAGCCGCTCAATCCCATCACCCACCCCGGCTACCCGCTGGTCAACACCGCCCAGGCGGCGGCCCTTCTGGACGCAGTCGAACATCCCAACCTGTTGATCCAGTACGACTTCTATCAGATGCAGCGCTCGGAGGGAGAGCTCGTCGAAACGCTGCGCCACTACCTGGATCGCATCGGCTTCATCCAACTGGCCGACAACCCGGGGCGCCACGAGCCGGGCACCGGGGAGATCAACTACCGCTTCCTGTTCGCCGAGCTGGAGCGCCTGGCCTTCGACCGCTTCATCTCGCTGGAGTACAGCCCCAGTGCCGGGACCGAAGCCTCGCTGGCCTGGATCCGCGACTACGACATCCGCCACGCCTGATGCCCACCGAGATCGACGACACCGACCGACCACAAGACCGACCACAAGACCGACCACATGAGAGGACGCCCGACATGACCATGCCATTCTGGGTAGGCACCAGTTGGAAGATGAACAAGACGCTGGGTGAGGCCGCCGACTACTGCGCCGCCCTGCAGGACGCCGACGTACTGCGCGACTCGCGGCTGCAGGGCTTCGTGATTCCCCCCTTCACCGCGCTCGGCGAGGTATGCCGGGCGCTGGCCGACACGCCGGTGATGGTCGGCGCCCAGAACATGCACTGGGCCGATGACGGCGCCTACACCGGGGAGATATCGCCGCCGATGGTCCGGGACTGCGGCGCCGACATCGTCGAGTTGGGGCACTCCGAGCGACGCCAGTACTTCAACGAGACCGACAGCGCGGTCAGCCGCAAGGTTCGAGCCGCCCTGGCCCAAGGGCTGCGTCCGCTGATCTGCGTCGGCGAGACCGCGGAGGAGAAAGCCCAGGGCGTGGCCGCCGATACCGTGATCCGCCAGTGCCGGATCGCCCTCAGCGAGGTGTCCGCCGAGGCGCTGGACCGGGTGCTGATCGCCTACGAGCCGGTATGGGCCATCGGCGAACACGGCACACCCGCCACGGCCGAGGATGCCGGCTGGATGCATCGCCGGATTCGCGAGGCGCTGCCGAACACGCCCCAGGGCGCGCCGCTGCCGGTGCTCTACGGCGGCAGCGTCAACCCGGAAAACTGCGCGGAGCTCGCCTCACTGCCCGAGGTCGCCGGCCTGTTCATCGGGCGCAGTGCCTGGCAGCCGGAGGGGCTTTGCGATATCGCCACGCGCGTCCTGGCGACACGCCAAACGCTCTGAGGCGTTTCCTGGCGGTGGGACGCAAGGTGACGCGCCGGTGACGGCACTCGCCTCTGTCGACGGAGCCGTCCGTCGGGCGAGGGCGAGATCCTCCGCACCCTGCCGGGTCGCCCTCCCTTGCTGAATCTCATGAAATCAGCAGCCTATGGGCGGCCAACAGGTATGCCGACTCGCCGTTTCATTGATGCGTGTCAACGGCGTTTCCAGGGCACCGCGCTAGCCTGCAGACATGCGGGTTCCGCCCGGTAGGCCAGGCCCGCATCCGCCCTGCACCGCGGGCCGAGCCCGCCAGGAGACACCTTCATGCCACGTTGCAGACTGCGGCGTCACGCCCTTGGCGCCATACTCGTCGCCGCCTTCTCCAGCCCCGCCGCCTTTGCCCATGGTGGAGCCGACTACGGTCCCGGCATGGGCCCGGGCATGATGGGGGGCTACGGTCACGGCATGGGTCCCGGCATGATGGGGGGCTACGGCCCAGGCATGGGCCCCGATACCTGGTCGCTGTTCAACGAAGATCAACGCCAGCGCGCCAGAGCGTTGATGGACGACTTCCATCAGCGCCAATGTGAGCACGGGGGAGAGATGATGGTCCTCCAGCAGGATCTGATGACCCAGCTCTACGCCGACGAGAAGCGCGATCCCCAGGCCCTCGCCGACACGCAATCCCGGCTGGCCGAACTGCAGCGACAGATGTGGCAGGAGCACCGCCAGCTCCAGCAATCGCTGTTCGAACTCCTCGACGAAGAGCAACGGCGCAGGCTTGCTCCCCGTCCCACCCAGTGAACGCGGAGACAGACCATGGCCGCCCGCCGGGCGATGCCCGGCCCGAGGCCGGCTTCTCGCAGGGGTGCGACCGACGGCCGAAAGCCGCCAGGCCGCTCCCTGGATGACGTTGCAGAGCGGACTATCCTGTTAGTCAGGGAGACACGCATGCCAAGCAGGGAGACACGGTAATCCGATGGGTCGGCCCTGGGGGCCGAAGGAGTGCACGTCATGGCCATGCCGATGACGATACGGGAGTATCTCCGCGCCTGTGATATCGACTACGAGGAGGTTCCCCATCCACGCGAAGTTTCCACCAGCCGCATCGCCCAGATATCGCACATCGGCGGCAGCCAGCTGGCCAAGGCGATCATGCTGCACGGCGACCAGGGCTATCGCGTCGCCGTGGTGCCCAGCACCTGCGATGCGGATCTGGAGAAACTCTCGCAGATGTTCCACGAGAAGCTCGAACTGGCTAGCGAGGAGGAGATTCAGCACGAGTTCAGCGACTGCGACCCCGGCGCGACGATCGCCGTGGGCCAGGCCTATGGCCTCAAGGTCTATCTCGACGACCAGTTACGCCACCAGCCGGACATCTACTTCGATGCCGGCGACCACGAAACGCTGGTGCACATGAGCGGCAACGAGTTCGACCGTCTGATGGCCGAAAGCCGACACGGCGCTTTCAGTCGCCCCCACTGAGCCCTGGCCGGGTTCACCACCGCTCGGCCACGCCTCGTCGCGTGGCCGAGCGCTGTCAGGGCATCGCCGGCATGCCTTCAGGCATCGCGTGGGGGGCGTACATACTTGATGAACGGCGTCAGCGCACCAACGCGTTCGTACAGCTGCCGGGCCTCGCGATTGAAGTCCTGGGTCATCCAGTAGACATCGGGCGCCCCGTCTTCGCTGGCCTGGGCGTAGACCCGCTCGATCAGTTGCCGCCCCAGGCGCCGCCCGCGATAGCGGGAGTCGACGAACAGGTCCTGGAGATAGCAGACCGAGGTCAGCTTCCAGCAGTGGGCGTGATACAGGTAGTGGACGAGCCCGGCGAGCACCGGGGCATCAGGCTCCCCCTCCCCCGGCACCTCGACCACGAAGCCGCTCGGCTCGCCGGGCCCCGGGGTCAGCAGGCGGGCGAAGGTGTTGTCATATACCGCCTCCGGCAGCTCGGTGCCGTAGAAGGTCAGATAGTCTTGCCACAGGCGGGCCCACTCCGGCTTGTCGCTCATCTGGAGCGGACGGATCAGGAGGTCGTCGTCGGACATGCGGTCTTCCCAGTCAGTATTCCCATAGTGTGCGGGGTCATGATGGGGCCGGGCCCCGGGCCCCGACAACCGGCTCGATCAGCATGTCTCGAGCAGCAGGTTGCGAGGCGTCAGCTCTCGCGTGCAGAAGGTACCGAGGCGCACCCGCTGGCCGGCTTCCACCAGTCGCCAGGCGCGATCCAGCCCCAGCCAGACCTCCAGCGGGCGACGATAAAGATGGCGCACCAGCTCCAGGCGCGAGACCTCGGCCAGGCGCCGCCAGCCCGCCGTCTCATAGGCCGCCCAGTCGAGCGTGGCCGGCAGCGCGACGCCCTTGCGCTCGGCCGCCCAGCGGCAGAAGCCGGCAAAGTCATCGGGCAACCGGCCATAGGCGAGGCTCGGCACCGGCAGGTAGGCGTCATCGCCACGCACTTCGCGCTGCAGTCGGTCGAAGCCCAGCCGCCAGGCATTGGCGCGCTGCCGGTGGCGGCGCACGCCCTGCGGTGCGGTCACCGTCTCCTGCACCGCCATGGCCAGATCCTCGCGGCACAGCGCCAGGCCGTGCTCGGCCATCAGCGCGCGTCCGCGACGCGACAGCGCGAGATACTCGCTGGCCTCGGTACGGTGATAGCAGCAGGGCGCCAGGCTCACCGCCGCGCCGCGCTCGGCGGCCAGCTCGAGCAGCCGGGCATGCAGGTCGCCGCAGGCGTGCAGCGCCGTCACCCGCCGCCCGGGTTCCAGCCAATCTCCGGCGTCGTCGGCCAGCACGTCCTGCCGGTGTAACCGCACCGGCTGCGCCTGCCGCTCGGCTAGCGCCTGGCCCGCCTCGCACAGCGCCGCCTGCCACTCCAGGCCCGTCACCGGGCGGCCATGCAGCCGCGCCAGGGTGCGTGACAGGTGGCCCTTGCCGGCACACCACTCCACCAGCGACTCGCCCTCGGCGGGCGCCACGCAACCGGCGAAGGCCTGGAGCTGACGCCACTTGCGCGCCCCGATGCCCTCGCCCCAGGCCTCGGGCAGCGCAGCGCCACCTGCCGACAGATCCGGCAGGGCCGCGGCCTCGGCAAGCTCGGCTACCGGCAGCCAGGCCGCCAGCGGCGACGCCTCGAAGGGCGCCGCCTGGAGCCGCTCGACCGCGTCGTCGGGCAGCGCCAGCAGCGCCTCGGCGAGCCCCGGGGCATGCTTTCCCCAGGGCGTGGCACGGTGCTGGAACGGCAGCGGTCGCCACAGCGGCTGGCCGTCGGCCAGCAGGCGGGTGAGCGCGACGAAGCGGGCCTCGAGGTCCGGCTCAGATGGCATTGCGCAGGCCCAGCTCGTAGGGATGCGGGGCGAGATAGGACTGGGCACGGATGTAGTCGGAGCCGTGGCGCTTGAGATAGTGATTGAGCAGCCGCATGGGCACCGCCAGGGGCACCTGCTGGAGGCGATACTCCTCCACCACGGCCAGCAGGTCCTGGCGGGTCTCGCCATCCAGGGCGCGCTTGAGATAGCCCATCACGTGCATCAAGGCGTTGGTGTGGGACTTGCGGGTGGCCGGCCGCGACAGCGCCGCCATGAAGCGCTGCAGGTAGTGGGCCATGGCCTCCTCCACCGGCACCTGGTGGGCCTCGGCCAGGTAGCGGCCCAGCTCGCGATAGGTCTCCACCCGATGCGCCATGAGCAGGAACTTCTGGCGGCTGTGGAACTGCAGCAGGGCATGATGGCTGGGCGCCGGTTCGACGCTGCGCTTCCAGTCGTCCAGGGCATAGATGCGGGTGATGAAGTTCTCGCGCAGCACCGGGTCGTTGAGCCGAGCTTCCTCCTCCAGCGGCAGTTCCGGAAAGCCGCGGCGCAAGGCACGCACGAAGGCGCCCGAATCGGCATGGCTGGGCATGCCGTTGGGATGATAGACCTTGACCCGCTCGAGCCCGCAGCTGGGCGAGCCTTTCATCAAGATGAAGCCACGCAGGTGGCGGTGCGCCTCGATGAAGGTCTCGCTTACCTCTTCCAATCTCTCGGTGACGTCCAGCGTCTCGTCGACGGTGCCCTTGACGCGGGGCGTCTCGCCGCTCTTCCCGACCAGGCGGATCGGCTCGCGGGGCACGCCCAGCCCGGCCGCCAGCTCCGGGCAGAAGGGCTCGAACGCGAAGCGCTCCGCGAGCACCTGTAGACAGTAGCGCGACCGCTTGTGACCGCCGTTGTAGCGCACCTCCTGGCCGGTCAGGCAGGCGCTGATGCCGACCGGGATGCCGTGCTGTGATTGCTGCGCCATGCCAAGCGCTCCTGTGCCAGTGACTGCCATGCGCACAGGATAACGCCGGGCGCCTGGGCTCGCGAGATGCCAGGCCCGATCAGGCGCGCGCCTCGCGATGCTGGAACAGCATGAACTGCCGGAACAGCTCGGCCTGGCTACCGATGTTGAGCTTGGCATGGCCGCTCAGGATCAGCCCGGCACGGCAGCACAACGCGCCGGGGCACCTCGCGCCATGCAAGCCAGTTAGGCATCCGGGGACTTTGCCGCCACACCCGCCCCGGGTAGTCTGGCGCCAGGACCACTTGCCGGAGCACGCATGTTCCCTCGCCCCGCCAGCGCCCTCGCCGCCCTCGCCCTGTGGCTTGGCCTCGCCACGCCGGCAGCCGCCGAAACGCGCGACTGCCCGGCCCCGGGTCAGTGGCTGTCCGGCGACGGTGCTCCGGTGGCCGACGACGCCCTGCTCGGCGCCATGGCCCAACGCCGGGTGCTGCTGCTGGGCGAGCGGCACGATCGCCCCGACCATCATCGCTGGCAGTTGCATACCCTGGCCGGGCTGCTTGCGCTGCACCCGAAGCTGATGATCGGCCTGGAAATGCTTCCGCGAGAGGCCCAGCCGGCGTTGGACGCCTGGGTGGCCGGAGAACTCGGCGAGGCCGAGTTCCTGGCCGCCAGCCACTGGTATCGGCACTGGGGGCTCGATCCCGATCTCTATTGGCCCATCCTGCACTTCGCACGCCTGCACAGGGTGCCGCTGGTGGCGCTGAACGTCTCGCGCGCGCTACGCCATCGGCTGTCTCGCGAGGGGTGGAACCGCGTGCCACTCGCGGAGCGCTTCGGCATCACCGCGCCGGCCCCGGCCTCGCCTGCCTATCGCCACGAGCTGGAGGACAGCTTCTCCGAACACGGCTTCGACCTGGACGACGAGGCCAAGGCCACCTTCGTCGCTGCCCAACTGGTGTGGGACCGTGCCATGGCCAGCGGCCTGGCACAGGCCGCCGAGGGCGACGGCCTGGTGGTGGGACTGATGGGATCTCGCCACCTGGCCGGCGGCCACGGCGTGCCGCATCAGCTGGCGGACCTGGGCATCCCGGATGCCGCGGTACTGCTGCCCCAGGACGCGGCCGCTGCCTGCGACCCAATGCCCCGAGGCCAGGCCGACGGTTTCTTCGTCATGGCGACCTCCCTCGATGACACCGCGCCCGCCCCGCGGCGGCTGGGCATCCGCCTCGGTCCCGGGCCATACGACATGGTCGTCCAAGCGGTGGCCGCGGACTCCGTGGCAGCGGCCTCCGGCCTGCGCGAGGGAGATCGCCTCGTCTCGGCGGCCGGGCGACCGCTGGACGCCCCCGGCGCTCTGCTTGCCCTGCTCGACGACATGCTCCCCGGCACCGCCCTGCCCCTCGTGGTGGAGCGGGACGGTCGACGCCGAGAGCTGCTGGCCCGCTTTCCGGCCCCATGAACCGCGACCGACGCGATCCATGCCACCCTGTCATCTTTTTCACCCTGGCGCCTGCCTGTTGCGCCGCGTCTTAAGAGTTCCTTAAGCCAGCTCCGCCAGGCTGGCGCCCGCCTGGCAGATGACCATGACGATTCCTTCAGAACTAGCCGAAAGTCGGGGGCCAGGACCCCTCATCCAGGTGAAACGTCCATAGTGATCGAGTCGGTCATGTAGTAGAATTACGCACGCTTTTTCAACCCCTCCTCCTCTACCTCAGGATGCTTTCGTCATGCTGACAAGATGTCGTACGCAACACTGGCTCCGGCAACGCGACCGGCTGCCAGGTTTTGTCGTGCTCGCCGCCCTGCTGCTGTTCAGCCCTCAGGTGCTGGCCGCCGGGGCCGGCGAGCTGAATCTCACCTACTCGTTGAGCGGCTTCATTGCCGTCACGCTGTTCATCGTTGCCTATGGCCTGGTCATGGCAGAGGAACAGCTGCACATGCGCAAGTCGAAGCCCGTGCTGGTCGCGGCGGGCCTTATCTGGACGTTGATCGGCTGGGTCTACGTCCAGGAAGGCCTGCCGGATGCCGCCGAGCACGCCTTCAAGGAAACCCTGCTCGAATACACCGAACTGCTGCTCTTCCTGCTGGTGGCGATGACCTACGTCAACGCCATGGAGGAACGCCGCGTCTTCGACAAGCTGCGCGCCTGGATGGTGGAAAAGGGCTTCAGCTATCGTGCCCTGTACTGGATCACCGGCATCCTCGCCTTCTGGATCTCGACCGTCGCCAACAACCTGACCACCGCGATGCTGATGTGTGCGGTGGTGCTCAAGGTGGCCGAGGGCGACAAGCGCTTCATCGGCCTGTGCTGCATCAACATCGTGGTGGCCTCCAACGCCGGCGGCGCCTTCAGCCCCTTCGGCGACATCACCACGCTGATGGTCTGGCAGTCCAAGCTGGTCGAGTTCCAGGAGTTCTTCGAGCTGCTGGGGCCATCGCTGGTCAACTATCTGGTGCCGGCGATCATCATGAGCCTGTTCATCCAGAACAAGAAGCCCAGTGCCCTCGAGGAGCATATCTGGCTCAAGCGCGGCGCTCGGCGGATCGTCCTGCTGTTCCTGCTGACGATCGTCATCTCCGTACTGTGCCACACCGTGCTGCACCTGCCGCCGGCACTGGGCATGATGACCGGCCTGGGCTTCCTGCAGTTCTTCGGCTACTACCTGCGCCGCAGCCTGCCGCGCTCGCTTGAGCGCAAGCGCACCCGCTACAGCCAGCGCGGAGACTGGCGCAAGCTGGAGTCGCTGGGCAGCGTGGTGCCATTCGACGTCTTCACCCGGATCGCCCGCTCCGAGTGGGACACCCTGCTGTTCTTCTACGGCGTGGTGATGAGCGTCGGCGGCCTGGGCTTCATGGGCTATCTGGGCCTGCTCTCCCAGACCCTCTATGCCGGCTGGGATCCGACCTGGGCCAACGTGGTACTGGGCCTGGTCTCGGCGGTAGTCGATAACATCCCGGTGATGTTCGCGGTGATCTCCATGAACCCCGACATGGCCATGGGCAACTGGCTACTGATCACCCTGACCGCCGGCGTCGGCGGCAGCCTGCTGTCGGTGGGCTCCGCCGCCGGGGTGGCGCTGATGGGCCAGGCCCGCGGCATCTACACCTTCGCCGCCCACATGCGCTGGGCGCCGGTCATTGCACTTGGCTACGTCGCCAGCGTGCTGACCCACCTGTGGATCAACGCCGACAGCTTCACGGTCTTCCACTGAACACGGCCGGCCCCGGCGGGCCGGTATCCACTCTACGCGCGGCGGGCCCTGGCCCGCCGCGCGTTCTTTCATGGCCACCGTTTTCACCTCGATATTCCGACGTCGACACTCTGGCGCCATCGGTCTCGGGTTCCAGGCCTATCTCTCCAAGCCCAGGCGCCGGTGCCATTCGGCCAGGCTCTCGTCCGGGTAGCCGGCGAAACAGCGATCGTCGGGCCCCGCCTCGACGTCGACCCAGGATGCCTTGCTGTCCAGCATCAGGTGGACACGCTCCGGCGGCACCGGCAATTCGGTATCGATCGCCGAGGCGAAGGGATGCACCAGCTCGGGCCAGTGGGGATCATGGACCCACAGCGCGCTGCCGCAGCGCGAACAGAAGTGCCGCTCGCCGCTGCTCGTTTCGCCGTCGATGACCGCACGATAGACCGTCTCATGTTCAGCGCCCTCGACCTCCAGGGTCGCGGCGAGCGCTCCGAGATTGATGGCGTATCCGCCACCACCCGCGGTCTTGCGACAGATCGAGCAATAGCAACGGTTGAAGGGATAGGGGTGCGGCGCCTCCACGCGAAAGCGTATCGACCCGCAATGGCAGGATCCTTCTAGCTTCATGGTGCCTCTCCTCGGGCTGCGCTGTCGCCCACAGCCTAGCCGATGAGAACCTCTTGCGGTGGGCCATCGGCCACGCCAATGAAATGGCCGGGGCAATGGCCCCGGCCATTTCCTGTCCGCGTGGCTCACCGCCACCAGGGATTGGTCTCGCGAACGTCCTGACGCCGCATCGGCCTGTCGATCTTGCGGCTGAGCGGCTGCTGCAGTGGTTCGCTGCGCATTTCCCAGGCATCGCCTGAGGCAAGCAGCATCGGGCTCTCGCCGATCTGCAGCGCAGTGTCGTTCCCGGCGGTGCGGAGGTCGGCGGAAGGCGATACCGACATGAGCGGCTCCATGGCCATCAGTGAACCGCATGTCATCAGCCCCACGACCAATGACGTCGCCAGAATCATGCGTTTCATGGGACACCTCAACGATTCTACGATCCGTATTGCAAAGCATGCACCCGGCCGACACGATGCTCGACCGGGGCACGACCGTGCCACCAGCCATGCCCGTCCTGGTGTGGTGGAGAGGAGTTGCGGGGGAAAGTGGGGACCCGTGGGAGGCCCCAGGTTCTCGGCGCTTCGCCTTCTGGCCGCCTTGGGTGGGCGCCCGGCGTTGGCTTCTTCACTATAGCTCTCGGCCACCCTTGCGAGAGGCCAATGAAAAAAAGTCCGGCTGCCGGGGCCGGCGTGTCGCTGATCTCGCTTGCCAAACCGGCCCGATGCGCTTGCGCTCAGCGCAACCCGTCCAGGTCGCCAAGCGGCCATGGGGTAGCCTCGACGGCCGACAGGCGACGAAGTGCCGCCCATAGCGTCACCTGGTTGGCGGTCAACACGCGCCTGCCCGCCTCTGCCTGCAGGGCCGCCAGCACGCCGAGGCTGTTGACGGCGGTATCGGGGATCAACAGCGGCGCGGTGGCCTCTGGATGCTGCGCGCGCAGGGATCTCACCTCGTACAGGATGTCAGCCGCATGGGAATCGGCGGCATAGGGGCAGTCGAGGGACTTCACCGTGCCCGCCGACACCCCCGCCTCGCGCAGGAAGCTCACCAGGCGCAGGGTGACGTCGTCGGGATAGGGGCTCAGCAGGTCCACCTGGCGGTGACCCAGCGCCTCGAGGACCTCCAGGAAGGCCAGTGCGGTGCTGGTGACCGGCACGTCCAGGACCGTTTCCAGTCGCTTGGCCTGTTCGCGGGCCCACTCGAGCCCGCCGATGAAGCTGGCGCTGGTGCAGGCCCAGATCACGGCCCCGGCGCCCTGAGCGACGAGTTCGCGGCCTACCGGCGCAAGCCGCTCGGGGTCACCGAGGGCCAGCAGCGCCGCCGGGGAATGATGGCCATCGCTGGACACCCTGCCCACCAGGAAACGGGGCGACTCCCCGCCCTGGCGCGCGGCCAGCTCGTGCCACTCGTAGTCGTCCGGGCCGTCATCGGGCAGCAGGATGCCAAGCCGGGCGTCGGAGATGCTCATCGGACGCGGTCCTCCGTGAGTGTCGAGATGATTGCCCCGAAACTCTAGCAGGGCGCTCGACGCTGCCCAAGACATCGCCACATGACCATCTCGCTAGCTCCACGGCCTCCTCCATGGACACTTTCTCTCTGCCCCTTCGCCTGCTTGCCGTCGTCAATGCGCCGCACACCCCGCCACGCCTTCGGCCAGGTCGCGAATGACCCCGGCATAGAGGTCGGGGCCGGGCTCGTGCCCCACGCCCAGCGGATCGATGACCGTCGAGGTATCCACGGGCATGTCGCCGAACACGCTGCGCACCAGATCGGGATTGAACTGGGGCTCGGAGAAGACGCAGTCGATGCCGAGTTCCGTGACCTTCTGCTGGATCTCGCGAATTCGCGCCGGGCTCGGGTCGGAGGCGTCTCCCAGCGAGATGGCGCCGGCCGCCGGTACGCCGAAGCGCCGCTCGAAGTACTGGTAGGCATCGTGGAAGACAATGAAGCGGGGGTCACCGGCATCCTCCAGACGCTGCTGGACCTGCCCGATCAATTGCTCCAGCTCCGCCTGACCGCGACGGGCGTTATCGCGATAGGCATCGGCATGTTCCGGGTCGGCCTCGGCCAGCGTCTCGGCCATGACGCCGAGCCACACCTGGGCATTGCGCGGGTCCAGCCAGGCATGGGGATCGAGGCCGTGGTGAGCATGATGGTGCCCGGCGCCGTGGTCGTGGTCGTGGTCGTGGTCGTGGTCGTGGTCGTGGTCGTGGTCGTGGTCGTGGTCGTGGTCGTGGTCGTGGTCGTGGTCGTGGTCGTGGTCGTGGTC
>NZ_JACHXM010000002.1:288485-371856 GCF_014192055.1 Halomonas organivorans
GGTCGGCAGCATCGTGACCGCCGTGTCCCGCTTCGTCGCCATGCTCGTGGGCCGCGAAGGTAGCCCCCTCGCGGAAGTCGTAGCGGGTCAGGCCCGGCACCTCCAGCAGCGCGACCGCGTCGGAATCGCCGGCCAGGGTGTCGATGGAGCGTTCGAGCCAGGGGGTCAGTGCCGGCCCCACCCAGAACACCACCTCGGCCCGATCCAGGCTCTCGGCCTCCGAGGGGCGCATCGAATAGCCATGGGGCGAGGCACCGGGCCGAATGACCATCTCAGGCGTGCCGAGATCCCCCATCACCTGTGCCGCCAGGGCCTGCACCGGCGGAATGTCTACCGCCACCCGGGGCACGTCGGCGACCGCGAGGGTTGGAGCGGCAAGCAGCGTAAGCAGCAGTGGGCGGGAACTGAGGGGCATGACGCATCTCCTTGGTGGGATCCTTTATGGAAGCGATTAAAATGTTATAACATAACTATAATTGCAACCCTCAATCTCAGGACCACGCCATGACGAGCCGCCCCGCTGGCCCTCACGCTCTCATCGACCCGCATACGGCCGAACGGCCCTCACGGAGGTATCCATGCCGCTGATCACCCTGCAAGACGTCGCGTTCTCGCGACGCGGCAATCACATCCTGCGTGGCATCGACCTCTCCCTGTCGAGCGGTGAGATCGTGACGGTCGTCGGCCCCAACGGCTCCGGCAAGACCACCCTGATGAGGGTGATCATCGGCGCCCTGGCACCGACCCGCGGCACCCTCACACGTCGACCGGGCCTGTCCATCGGCTATGTGCCGCAGCGCCTGCATATCGACGCCACGCTGCCGATGAGCGTGGCTCGCTTCATGGCCCTTCCAAGGCGCCACCCGGCCGACGCCGTACGCACCGCCCTCGAGCAGGCCGGCGCCGATGGACTCGCCGAGCGACAGATGGCCACCCTGTCGGGCGGCCAGTTCCAGCGCGTGCTGCTGGCACACGCTCTGCTCGGCCACCCCGACCTGCTGATCCTCGACGAGGCCAATCAGGGCCTCGACCATCGCGCCACCGCGGCCTTCTATCGTCAGATCGAACGGGTGCGACGGGAGATCGGCTGCGCAGTGTTGATGGTCAGCCACGAGCTGCACGCGGTGATGCAGGCCTCGGACCGGGTGATCTGCCTCAACGGCCATATCTGCTGCCAGGGCAGCCCCGAGACGGTGGCCGGCTCTCCGGCCTATCGCGACCTGCTCGGCCTCGACGAGTGCGACGCGGTGGGCTTCTACCGACATCATTCCTCTCCCGCGGAGGCCTCGGCATGATCCTCGACGACTTCCTGGTCCGCGCCGCGCTCGGCGGCACCGGCGTTGCCCTGGCGGCCGCCCCGCTCGGCTGCTTCGTGGTCTGGCGACGCATGGCCTACTTCGGCGACGCTACCGCCCACGCGGCCATTCTCGGGGTGGCGCTTTCCCTGGTACTTTCGACCTCGCTGTTTGCTGGCGTGCTGACGGTCTCGCTGCTGATGGCCCTGGCCGTGTCGGTACTGAGCGGTCGCGGCTATGCCATGGATACCCTGCTGGGGGTTATGGCCCACTCGGCACTGGCCTTCGGTCTGGTGGCCGTGTCCTTCGTCTCCGGCGTACGCATCGACCTGATGGGCTATCTGGTCGGCGACATCCTCGCGGTGAGCCGGACGGATCTGGCCATCATCTGGGGCGGCGCCCTGCTGGTGCTGGCCCTGCTCGCCTATCGCTGGTCGGCGCTGCTGACCGCCACGCTCAACCCCGATCTGGCCCATGCCGCCGGCCTCGACCCAAAGCGCGAACAGTTGGTGCTGACGCTGTGCCTGGCCATGGTGGTGGCGGTGGCCATCAAGGTGGTGGGCGTGCTGCTGATCGCCGCGCTGCTGATCATTCCCGCCGCCACGGCTCGACCATTCAGCCGTACCCCGGAACGCATGGCCCTGGTCGCGGCGGCCATCGGCATCCTCTCGGCCAACGGCGGTCTGGCCGCCGCCTATCGACTCGACACGCCCACCGGCCCCACCATCGTCTGCCTGGCCACGCTGCTGTTCCTGGCGGCCAGCCTGGTCGGCCATCACCGCGGTCGAGCGGCGGCCTCTCGGGCGCCGAGCCCGCGCTGACCCTGCGCCGCCGGCATTCCCTGCATGCCGGCGGCGCAGGAGACTCAGCCGGCCTGCCCGCCGGGCCAGTTCCACGCGCTACGCGCGACGGCGTCGTGGGCGTGCAGGCTCTCGGCGTGCACCACCCGCAGTCGAAAGCCGGCCACCCCGGGCTGCTCGCGCAGGGCGCGGTCCAGGCGCCGGGCGGCGTCCTCGCAGAACATCAGGTTCTGGCCGTTGGCCAGGGCGAAGGCCTGTTCGTCGACGCGCTTGACCGCCGTCTGCAGGGCGGTACCCAGGCTCGACTCCACCCGGTCGATGACCTCGACCACGGGCAGGGACTCGGCATCGGGGGCCAACCGCAGCTCGAGATGCGCCTGGCTTCGCTGGCTGTGCGGGGTGGCGACGATGCCCTGCTCGCTGCCCAGCCAGTCACGCATGGCCCGGAAACCGACGGCGTCTTGCTCGGCGAAATCACGATCGAAGCGTTCCTGTATCAGCTGGCGCGCCAGGGCCGCGGAGCAAGGGCAGGTCGAGGAGTAGCCGATGGAAAGCTCGAGCCGCGCCTCGAACCCCTGCGCCGTGAGCCGGCCACGCACTGCGAAGGGATAGGCCTTCCAACCCGCCAGCGGGCTGACCAGAGCGGGCCGGCGCAGCATGGCCTCCCCGCTCAGGTCGAGGAAGGCCTGCTGCGAGAGCCCGTGATGGCTGTCGAGAAAGTGCGCCAGCACCTCATTCAGGCGCCCCGGAGTCAGCTCCCGGTCGGTCAGGCGCTCCAGGGCCAGATAGAGCCGCGACATGTGAATGCCGCGTGCCTCGGGATCGTCCAGGCTGACGCCCGCATCGGCCCGGCCGGCCAGCGGGCGCCCCGCCACCTGCAGCGGCAGGTCGATGCCCTCCATGCCGACCCAGGAAAGGCGCCCCGGCTGATCGGCGGCGCCGTCGGCGATATCGATGAGAGACGTCGTCATCAGGCTTCCTCGGGATCGAGCGCGGCGGGAACGAAGTCGGTGAACGGATCAGGCAACGCACACCAGGCCTCGAGGCCCGCCGCCAGGGTCTCGTCATCGAGCAGGCAGTCGTCCAGGGCACGCCGCATGCGCGCCTCGTCCAGACCCTGGCCGATGAACACCAGCTCCTGGCGCATGTCGCCGAAGGGCTCCTCCCAGGCGCTGAGGATGGCGTCGCGGAAATCCGGGTCGGTCGGCCAGTCCGCCTCCGGCACCGCCTTCCAGAACAGCCCGGCGAAACCATAGTGGGCGATGCCACCTGCCTGGCTCCACTGGCCGGCGAAGCGCGGGCGCGAGGCCAGCCAGAAGAAGCCCTTGGAGCGCAGCAGCCTTTCCCCGAACCAGCCAGCGTGCAGCAGCGCGTGGAACTTCTGCGGGTGGAAGGGGCGACGCGCCCGATAGGCGAAGCTGCCGATGCCGTATTCTTCGGTCTCGGGCACATGCTCGCCGCGCATCTCCTTCAGCCAGCCCGGCGCCTGCTGGGCCCGCTCGAAGCTGAACAGGCCGGTGTCCAGCACCTTGTCCAGCGGCACCCGCCCCTGCGCCATGGCGATGACCTCGGCGTCGGGGTTGAGCGTGCGCAGCACGGCCTCGAGCTCGGCGCGCTGGGCCTCGTCGATCAGATCGGCCTTGCTGATCAGCAGCACGTCGCAGAACTCGATCTGGTCGACCAGCAGGTCGGCGACGTTGCGCTGGTCGTCTTCTCCCAGGCTCTCACCCGCCTCGGCCAGGGAGCGCGCCTCGCGGTACTGGGCGAGGAAGTTGGCCCCATCGACCACGGTGACCAGGGTATCCAGCCTGGCCAGCTGCGACAGGCTATACCCCGATTCGTCCTCGAAGGTGAAGGTCTCGGCCACCGGCAGGGGCTCGGAGATGCCAGTGGACTCGATGACTAACTGGTCAAAGCGCCCTTCCCGGGCCAGCCGCGCCACTTCCTCGAGCAGGTCCTCGCGCAGCGTGCAGCAGATGCAGCCGTTGCTCATCTCGACCAGGCGCTGCTCCGCCCGGTTGAGCGCCACGTCTCCCGGCGTGGCATCGCCAGCGTCCTGGCGCACCAGGGCGGCATCGATGTTGACCTCGCTCATGTCGTTGACGATGACCGCCACCCGCCGACCCTCGCGATTGGCCAGGATATGGTTGAGCAGGGTGGTCTTGCCGGCGCCCAGAAACCCTGACAGCACGGTGACCGGCAGGGGCTCGAACTGACTCATCGGGCCTCTCCTCTTCGCTTGTGGTAATGGTGTTCCCGCTGTTCCTGATGCTGCTTGGCCTCGACGCAGAGTCTGGCGGTGGGACGGAACATCAAGCGGGCCAGGCCGATCGGCTGCCCCGTTTCCTCGCAGTAGCCGTACTCGCCGTCATCCAGCCGGCGCAGCGCCGCGGCGATATTGCGCAGCAGGCGAGATTCACGATCCGCCTGGCGCAAGGCCAGCCGCATCTCCTCCTCGCCCGCCGCCTGATCGAGCTCGTCGCCGCCACGCTCATGGTGGGCGATCGACTCACGGACCTCGCGAAGACGCGCTTCGATGGTCTCCCGCTCATCGTGTAGACGACACCGGAAGAAGGCCCGCTGCTCGTCGTCCATGTAGGCATCATCGGACATCGCCAGCAGGCGACGCTCTTCTGCGCTGTATGCCATCTCGGTCTCTCTCCTGGCGTTGGAAGGCGAAGGGGTCGGTCGCTATCAGGGAGCTTTCAAGCCGAAGAAAGATACGTTATAACATACCAATAAAGCAACCTACCTTCCGTTCCGTCAGGAGTCTGCGATGCCGATGGCCGCCGCCCCACCCCTCCCCGATGACCTCGATGCCCCGCCCCATTGGGCGGAAGGCGGCGGCATCGAGGTGCTGCCGCGGATCTTCGAGGACGCCATCACCCTCGCGGTGCTGCGCCGACCGCTGTCCAGCGACCTGCTGGCCGGCGCCCTGGCTCAGATGCGCGCCAAGCGCCCGCTGTCGTTCTCCTGGCGCGGCGCACCGGGCGATGCGCTACGCGCCGACCTGCTCGCGACGCTGCACGCACCCGGCGTCTCGGGCCCGCTGGTGGAAGACATCGCGACCCTGGCCGAGGCCATGGCCTTCCTCTTCGACACCGACAGCGTGGGTCTGCGCCTGCGTGTCCTCGACGCTCCCATGTGCCCGCGCTTTCACTGTGACAACCTGCCGGTACGGCTGGTCACGACCTACTTGGGGCCAGGCAGCGAATGGCTGCCCGAGACGGCGGTAAACCGCGACGGACTCGGCGCGCCTCGTCCCGACAAGCCGCCGATCGTGACGGAGGACGGCGCCATCCGCCGGCTGGAGGCAGGCGACGTAGCGCTGCTCAAGGGCAGTGGCTGGGTCGGCAACGAGACCCGCGGCCTGGTGCATCGCAGCCCGGCGCTGGAGGCTGGCCAGCCACGACTGTTGATGAGCATCGACCCCGCTTGAGGCGGGTCGGGGGGCCTACTCGAACATCCAGCGCGACACCAGACGCACGACACGCGGCATGACCACATAGATCACCAGGGCCACGACGGTGGCCGCGATGAGGCCCTGCCGCACTCCCCAGGTAGCCAACGCCGGCTGAACGGCAAACAGCGGCTGCCAGAACAGCGGTACCAGCATGGTGAGCGGCCAGATCACGGCGGTGGTCACCAGCCACTGCTTCCAGCGAACCGGCTGCTTGGCCGTCGAGGTCGACGGCGTGAACCAGTAGTCGATACCGCTGTGGATCTCGATCGTTTCCTTGCGCTGCAGGGAGGGCAGGATCTCGTCGAGCAGCCGACGACGCTCGTCTGAGTGTCGCCAGCGCTCGGCCTGCTCCTCCGAAGCGAAGCGCACCGCGATCTCGTAGTCACAGCCATCCGCCGGGGGCCTCAGCACGTGCACGCCCTGGTGCCCACAGTAGCGTCCTGCCACATCGATGATGCGGCGCAGCCAGCCCTCGTAGTGCGCTCGAGCCTCCGGCCGCACGCGATGCTGAATGCGAATGGTGACGCTATCGCCCGACGGGGTCTCGGTCATGGGCAAGCCTTCTGTCGATAAATGACTTCTTTCGATAAATGACAAGGGGGACCGATCAGGCCTTCCAGGGCAGCGGCGGCGGCATCAGCGGCTCGCCATCGTAGTCGGGAATGTGGCCGAAGCGCTCGCTGCCGGCCTCCCAGTCGCGCTGGGCTTCAGCGATCTCGGCCTTGCTGTGGCCGACGAAGTTCCACCAGATCAGGATCTCTTCGCCCAGCGGCTCGCCTCCGATCAGGATGGCCCGGCCGCCGGCGGAAAGCGCCAGGGTGACGGCTTCGCGTCCCCGCCCCAGATAGGCCAGTTCATTGGCGACGAAGGTCTCTCCCTCGATGTCGATCTCCCCCTCCAGGGGAAGCACGCCGTACTCGAAGTCCTCGCGCAGCGAGAGCTCGATGCTGCTCGCCCCTGGGTTGGCCAGGTCCAGGCCGACCAGCGGTGAAAAGGCCAGCGTCGGGGCGCGACGGCCGGCAAACTCGCCGACGAGCAGGGTGAAATCGACGCCATCCTCCTGCCAGTTCGGCAGATCGGGATAGTGATCGAAGCGCGGGTCGGTGCGCCGGTCGGCCTCGGGCAGGGCGATCCACAGCTGGGCGGCGTGAAGATGGGTCTCGCCGGTCACCGACTCCTCGGTGTGGCTGATGCCGCGACCTGCGGTCATCAGATTGACCTGGCCAGGGCGAATCACCTGTCGGTTGCCGAGGCTGTCCCGGTGCAGCACTTCGCCCTCGATCATCCAGGTGAAGGTCTGCAGACCGATATGCGGATGAGGGCCGACCCGCAGGCCGCGGGAGTCGCCCTTGAACACGCTGGGACCGGCATGGTCGAGGAAGCACCAGGCCCCCACCAGGCGACGATGGCGAGACGGCAACACCCGATTGACCGGGATGCCGCCGACGTCGGCGGTGCGCGGCGGCACGTGCTGGACCTGGCGCTTGCCGTCGACGATCGGACAGTCGAGCGAGGACTGCGGCTCGGGGTCCTGAATCAAGCTGCTCATGGGCGATATCTCCTGCGTGGATAGCGAGACGGCTCGGCCCCGCGGGCCGAGCCGCACGAATCAGCTGCGCGCCTGCTGAGCATAGCTCTGCATCAGGTTGGCGTACGCCGGCAGATGGCCGGCCAGCAGGCCGCCGAAGCCCTCGATGTCGTTGCGCCAGTCGCGATGCAGCTCGCAGCCGACGCCGAACCAGGTCATCAACTGGGCACCGGCCTGAGACATGCGATCCCAGGAGGCGTCGCGGGTGGTCTGGTTGAAGGTGCCGGAAGCGTCGGTGACCACGAAGACGTCAAAGCCTTCCTCGAGGGCGGAAAGCGCCGGAAAGGCCACGCAGACTTCGGTGACCACGCCGGCGATCAACAGCTGCTTCTTGCCGGTGGCCTTGACCGCGGCGACGAAGTCCTCGTTGTCCCAGGCATTGATCTGGCCGGGGCGCGCGAAGTAAGGGGCATCCGGAAACATCTCCTTGAGCTCCGGCACCATGGGCCCGTTGGGTCCGTCCTCGAAGCTGGTGGTGAGGATGGTGGGAATATCGAAGAACCTGGCGATGTCGGCCAGCGCCAGCACATTGTTCTTGAACTCATCCGGGCTGAAGTCACGCACCAGGGACAGCAGGCCGGCCTGGTGGTCGACCATCAGCAGTGCCACATCGTCCTTGTTCAGGCGGTGGTAGGTGAAGGACATGATCGCTCTCCTATTGCATCGAGGGATAACCCGGCGGCTCGGCCGCCGGGATCGAACGCCAGCGGACATAACCTCGCTAGCCGTTCAAGGCGCCGTACTTCCCACGCTGGAAGTCGGCGAAGGCTTGGCGGATCTGCTCTTCGCGGTTCATCACGAAGGGACCGTATCCGACCACCGGTTCGTCGATGGGCTCGCCGCTGAGCAGCAGCAGCTTGGCGTCGTTGTTGGCCTCCAGATACAGCTCGTGGCCTTGGCGCTCGAAGGCCACCACGGCCTCGTCACGCACGATGGTCTCGCCGTTGACCTGCACGGTGCCCTCCAGCACCACCAGCAGGGTGGTATGGCCGTCCGGCACTGGCAGCACCGCGTCGCCGCCCGCCGCGAGACGTACGTCCCACAGCTCGATAGGCGTGAAGGTCCGGGCCGGTCCCTCATGTCCAAGATAGTTTCCCGCTACCACGCGGACGTGCCCGGCCGCGTCATTCAGCGGAACCGTCGGAATCGCACCGTCGAGCAGCGTCTGATAGGCCGCCGGAGCATCCTTGTCGCGAGCCGGCAGGTTGACCCATAGCTGCACCATTTCCAGTCGTCCGCCTCGCTCGGTGAAGGCCCGGGAGTGGAACTCCTCGTGGACGATGCCGGCCCCGGCGGTCATCCACTGCACGTCTCCCTCGCCGATCCTGCCGCCGCTACCGGTGGAGTCGCGATGCTCCAGCTCCCCCTCGTAGACCAGGGTCACCGTTTCGAAGCCGCGGTGGGGATGCTGGCCCACGCCGCGCGGCCGCTTGGCCGGCTTGAAGGTATGCGGGCCGGCGTGATCCAGCATCAGGAAGGGGCTGAGATGCTCGGCGCCCATGCGGTCGTAGGTGAACAGGGAACGTACCGGGAAGCCGTCGCCGACCCAGTGACCGTGGGGGGCACCGTATATGGCTTGGATCTGCTTCATGGTCAGGCTCCTGTGGGCAGGAAGGGCGCGCTGGCCCGATGCAGAAAGCCTATGAGAGGAACGCTGGATCGGCTAGATGGTAGAATTCACACACTGCGTTCCATATACAGGACGATAGAATGCGAGACCTCAATGACCTCTATTACTTCGTCCAGGTGGTGGACCATGCCGGCTTCGCACCCGCGGGCCGCGCCCTGGGCATCCCCAAGTCGAAGCTGAGCCGACGCATCGCTCAGTTGGAAGAACGCCTGGGAACGCGCCTGGTGAACCGCTCCACGCGCCACTTCTCGGTGACCGAACTGGGCCAGGCCTACTACCGGCACTGCGTGGCCATGCTGGTGGAGGCCGAAGCCGCCGAGGAGCTGATCGAGCGTCACCGAACGGAACCCCAGGGCAACGTGCGCCTCAGCTGCTCCCCCAGCGTGCTGCACTACCTGATCACGCCGCTGCTGGTGCGCTTCATGACCCAGTGCCCCAAGGTCAACGTCCAGGTGGAGGCCACCAGCCGACGCGTCGACGTGGTCAAGGAGGGCTTCGACCTGGCCATCCGCATTCGTTTCCCGCCGCTGGAGGACAGCGACCTGACCATGAAGGTCCTCGCCCAGAGCCCCCAGCGGCTGATGGCCGCCCCGGCGCTGTTCGAGACTCACCCCCGACCGAGGGTGCCCGCCGACCTGTCTCGACTGCCGAGCCTGGACTTCGAACAGTACGTCGGACAGCACTGCTGGGACCTGGTCGGCCCGGACGGGGCGAGCGCCCGGATCCAGCACCGTCCGCGCCTGGTCACCGACAGCGCCGAGACGCTGCACGAGGCGGCCCTGGCGGGAATGGGCGTGGTCAAGCTGGCGCTGCTGGTCGGCGGATGCGACCTGGCCGCCGGTCGACTGATCGACGTGCTGCCGGGGTGGTCGCCGCGGGGCGGCATCCTGCATGCGGTCTTTCCATCCCGGCGAGGGCTGTTGCCCTCGGTGCGGGCCCTGCTGGACTTCCTCGACGCGAACATCGAGGCCGAGGACGTGGCGACCCGGTTCCCGGAACTGAACGACAACGAGACCTCGCCTGCATCATGACGGCCGGCAAGATGAAAACATCGCGAGATCCGATGCCAGCGAACCCATTAAGCTGAAATCGACGACATCCACGCACGATGCACGGCTGCCCAAGCCCACCCTCGCGACGCTGCCTGTCGATCATGACTCGGTGAGGGCATATCCATGAAAGGCACGAAGGGATGGGCAAGCCTCCTGGCGGGGCTCGCGATGGTCGGTCCATGGGTGGGAGCTGTCGTCGCCGATGCCTCTGCGGTGACGCTCGACGAGATTCGCGCGGCCAACGCCCGCTTCGCGGACGTCAACGCGGCACTGGCGGCAGGCTATGTGCCGGATCCTTCCGGGCACTGCATCGACGCCGCGCACGAGGGGCTACCGGCCGAGCTGGGAGGAATGGGCATTCACTATCTGCGCCCTGACCTGCTGGGCCTGACCGCCAGCGAACCGCGCGTCGACGGCGAAGGCACCCACACCGACTTCCTGGATCCCGCCATCCTGCTTTACGAACCTCAGGAGGACGGCTCGATGATGCTGGTCGGCGTCGAGAACCTGGTGTTCCAGAAGGCCTGGGAAACCGCCGGCAACACGGCCCCGCCGCGCTTCGGATCACGCCAGTGGGACCACATGGCCGACGACCCGACGACACCCGCCGACGAGGCCCATGGCTTCGCCCCGCACTACGATCAGCACGTATGGTTTCGCGACAACCCGCGTGGAGCGCTCGAGCCCTTCAACCCCTCGGTCAGCTGCCGGCACCATCGGCTCTAGGCAATGTCGGAAAAGTGCCTGCGCTCGGCTATACGGCGTTAAAAATCGGCTCGTGCGCGAGCCCGGTCAAAGTACTCATTTACTGCCTGTAAACTCGCACGCGAGCCCGGTCCGTCTTTCCACCGATTTTTGCCTTGCGACCCACACGGAGGTGGGAAGTGCGTTGGCCCATCGGGAACTGGGCTAGCCCTAGCCTTCGCTCACCGACTTTTCAGACAAAGACTTGTGTCTCTCCTCTCTAGTCGCCCAAGACGGCTGCCGATACGATACGCGGCGCCCTAGCGCGCCGCGCCTTCCTGCGGCCGGTAGAAGGCGAAGCCTCCCACATCGACGGTCTTGGTGTACTGCGCCGCCCAGTCGGGCTGCATCGTCCTGAGATGGAAGTACAGGGCACCGTCGGTACGATCCGGCAACTGCTGGTTCAGGGCTCGCCGGGCAATCTCCTTGGCGATGTCGTAGGCGCCCTCCTCGTCCGCCTCGTCGACGCGCCCATCGCACCACCAGGAGAATTGGCAGTCGCCCTGCTCGAGCCCCTGCCTGACGACGCCGCACACGGTGTCGGGGAACCCCTCGTGGGCGAGCCGATTGATGACGACGCTGGCCACCGCCTCCATGTCGGCGACCGCCTCGCCCCTCGCCTCCCAGTAGATGGTGCGCACCAGGCAGGTGAGAGCATCGTCCAGAGGCTGTTCGCCCTCGGGGTCGACCGCCTGGGCCTCGGGCTTGTCGATGACCATGCCCGGTGATACCGAAGCGGCCTCTCCCTCCTCCACCACCGCCTGCTCCAGGCGCTGCGCCTTGCGCTCGGCGGCCTCCGCCTCGTCCGACCGCTCCGCTCCCGGCAGCGGCATCGCGATCAGGATGGCAAGGCAAAGCAGAAGGCAGCACGGGGAGCGATGCATGATGGAGTCTCAACGACGTCCCCGGGGGGGACCCGAGGAACGCGCGGTCGCGATATGAACAGTGTAGCGCGACGATGGGCCAGCCGCGCCATGGCGGGAGCTGCAACGTCTTCAGGCGGACTGGTGAGCCGCCTGAAACTCATGATCGACTTCTGATATGGGCTAGGCAAAACCGCGGATATGCGCCGCCAGCCGGGCCAGCTGCGCATCGTCGGCGCGGCGATAATCGTGGGAGGAAAGATAGCCTTCGTAGCGGTCGAAGAACTTGTCCACCCGCGACTCCACGGGCTGGAAGGCGGCGTCGTTGCCGGTACCGTGCATGGGAAACAGCTTGCTGTGCAGGTGATCGACGCCATAGCCCTCGAAGAACATGCCGCTGCGAGCGACGCCATCGAGGGAAGCATCCAGCAGGCGTGCCACCCGCTTGGTGGCAAGCATCAGCCCGGTCAGCACCTCGTCCGGCTGGTCGAAGGCATAGCTGGAATGGTGGGCCTTGGGGATCACCACAGAGAACCCCGGCGTGTTGGGAAAGATGGACAGGAAGGCCAGGTGCGATTCGTCCTCCCAGATGGCATGGCAAGGCGCCTTGCCGGCAACGATGTCGCAGAAGATGCAGCTCATGGGTGATGGCTCCTCGAACGCCGAAGTATCCGGCGAGCACCGTCACGCGACATGGCCCCACGACCATGCCGGCATGCTATCCTCCCGGGTTCGTTCTAAAGCATACCCTGCCCCCGAAGGAGATTCCCATGACCCAGGCCACCGCACGCCATATCCTGGTCGCCAGCGAAGAGCAGTGCCAGGCCCTCAAGGCCGAGATCGAGAACGGTCGCGACTTCGCCGAGGTCGCCCGCGAGCATTCCCAGTGCCCGTCCGGCCAGCAGGGCGGCGAGCTCGGCAGCTTCGGCCCCGGCCAGATGGTCCCCGAGTTCGACAAGGTAGTGTTCTCCGCCGACCTGAACCAGGTCCAGGGCCCGGTGAAGACCCAGTTCGGCTACCACCTGCTGGAAGTCACCAGCCGCGGCTGAATGCCTCACACCAGGCCGCACAAGGCCGCGCCGGGTACCCGGCGCGGCCTTTTCGCGTCGGGTACCCGGTGCCGTTGGCCCCGGCGCGGGTCGACCAGCAGGCAGGCGTTCAAGGCCACGAGGTTCGGAATGCCTGTGCCTCCAGGGCCAGGAAAACGTTAAGGTATTGCAGGATCCCGACGCGACCCGGGACAGACCGATCAGGGAGGTATCGAGCTTGAGCGAGCACAGCGTGATCCGCGTGGAGAGCCTGTCGAAGACCTACGACAGCGGCTTCCAGGCCTTGAAGAATGTCGACCTCCAGATCCGCCGCGGCGAGATCTTCGCCCTGCTCGGCCCCAACGGCGCCGGCAAGACCACCCTGATCAGCGTGATCTGCGGCCTGGTCAATGCCAGCACCGGCCAAGTGCTGGTGGCAGGGCACGACAACGTGAGGGAATATCGACGCGCCCGCAGCCTGATCGGCCTGGTGCCCCAGGAGCTGACCAGCGAGGCCTTCTCCACGGTATGGGACACGGTGAGCTTCAGCCGCGGTCTGTTCGGCAAGCCCCGGGACCCCGCCCACATCGAGCGGGTACTGAGATCGCTGTCGCTGTGGGACAAGCGGCGCAATCGGCTGATCACCCTATCCGGGGGCATGAAACGCCGGGTGCTGATCGCCAAGGCGCTGGCCCATGAGCCCGAGATCCTGTTTCTCGACGAGCCCACCGCGGGGGTCGACGTGGAACTGCGACGCGACATGTGGGAAGTGGTGCGCGGGCTGCGCGAGCGCGGGGTGACCATCATTCTCACCACCCACTACATCGAGGAAGCCGAGGAAATGGCCGACCGCATCGGCGTGATTCGCGCAGGTGAGCTGGTGCTGGTGGAAGAAAAGCGCGAACTGATGCGCCAGCTCGGCCGCAAGGAGCTGACCCTGCAGCTACGCGAACCCCTCGAGCGCCTGCCGGAGGCGCTGGACGGGCGGCGCCTGACGCTCTCAGAGGATGGCCAGGCGTTGATCTATACCTACGAGACGCGGCGCAACGGCGACGACCAGACCGGCATCGCCGAGCTGCTGGCCGACCTGGACGCCGCCGGCATACGTTTCAAGGACCTCCATACCCGGCAGAGCTCGCTGGAGGAGATCTTCGTCAGCCTGGTCAGGGAGGAAGCATGAACCTGGAATCCGTGAGGACCATCTACGTCGCCGAGATGGCGCGCAGCCTGCGCACCGTGCTGCAGAGCATCGTCTCGCCGGTGATTTCCACCTCGCTCTACTTCGTGGTGTTCGGCGCCGCCATCGGCACGCGCATCAGTGAGGTGGAAGGCGTGAGCTACGGGGCCTTCATCGTGCCCGGTCTGATCATGCTGATGCTGCTGACCCAGAGCGTTTCCAACGCCTCCTTCGGCATCTTCTTCCCGCGCTTCTCGGGCTCGATCTACGAGATTCTCTCGGCGCCGATCTCCTACTTCGAGGTGGTGCTCGGCTTCGTCGGCGCAGCGGCGACCAAGTCGGTGATCCTGGGGCTGATCGTGCTGGGCACGGCGAGCCTGTTCGTGCCCTTCTCGATTGCCCACCCCTTGGTCATGCTGCTGTTCCTGGTACTGACGGCGCTGACCTTCAGCCTGCTCGGTTTCATCATCGGCATCTGGGCCGACGGTTTCGAGAAGCTGCAGCTGGTGCCGCTGCTGGTGATCACCCCGTTGACCTTCCTCGGCGGCACCTTCTACTCCATCGACATGCTGCCGCCGATCTGGCAGGCGGTGACCCTGGCCAACCCGGTGGTCTACCTGGTCAGCGGCTTTCGCTGGAGCTTCTACGGAATGGGCGACGTCAGCATCTGGGCCAGCCTGGCGATGGTCGCGCTGTTCCTGGTGGCGGCGCTGGCCGTGGTGAGCTGGATCTTCCGTAACGGCTATCGTCTCAAGCCTTGACCCGGCGCAAGTCGCCCCCTTCCCGCCCCGGCTAGGCTGACGATACGTCATCCGCCGGGGAACCGGACCATGTCCTCACGCATTCTGATCCTGCAGGGCCATCCCGACCATCGCGCCGAACACCTCTGCCATGCCCTGGCCGACCACTATCGGCACGGCGCCGAGGACGCCGGCCATGAGGTCGCGCAACTCGACATCGCCACCCTCGACGTCCCCCTGCTGCGCAGCCGGCAGGAGTGGCAGGCCAGCATGCCGAGCGAAGCGCTGGCCGAGGCCCAGCGCGCCATTCTGCGCTGCGATCACCTGGTGCTGGTTTTCCCCCTGTGGCTCGGCGACATGCCGGCCATGGTCAAGGCCTTCCTCGAGCAGGTACTGCGTCCCGGCTTCGCCTTCGAGTACGCGGCCGGCGACCCGCTGGGCCACAAGGGCCTCACCGGGCGCTCGGCGCGGATCGTCGTCACCATGGGCATGCCATCCGCCGTCTACCGCCATCTCTACCGAGCCCACAGCGTCAAGTCCCTGGAACGTAACATCCTCGGTTTCGTGGGCTTCGCCCCGGTCCGCGAGACGCTGATCGGCTCGGTGGACAGCCAGGACGAAACGGCACGGGCGCGCTGGTTCGAGCATCTGGAACGGCTGGGCGCCACCGCCCGCTGACGGGCGCTGACGCCGCCGGCCGCTATCGCCGTCGCGCCGCGGCCGGTATCATCACCTCCCCCGTCCACCGAGGGAGGTCCCCATGCCGATCCTGCACAGCATCATCCATCGCATCGACAAGGGAGACGGCGAGACGCCGGCACGCCTGGTGCCCGCCGACGCGCCGCTGTCGCCGTCCACGGCCCTGGACGACCTGCTGGCGAAGCTCAACGACGCCTATCACGGCAAGGCCAAGAACTGGGGACGCTTCGCCGAGGAGCCACCAGCCGCCTTCGCCGCAGAGCTGGCGGAGTATCTCGCCGGCGAACGCGACTTCGCGACCCTGACCCGGGCACTGGCCGAGCGGCTCACCCCGCTGATCGACGATCACCTGCCGGTGGGCGGCCATCTACTGGCCGTCGACCATCGCCAGGGCGATGCCCGCTACCTGATCCTGGCACTACTGCACCACCGAGAGGGCTTCGCCATCGACGAGTCGCTGGGCGTGGTGCCCGACCGCCAGCTCAACCTGGCACAGATGACGCTCGCCGCCCGCCTCGACATCGGCCAGTGGCAGGCCGGCTCGGCGTCTCATCCCTACCTGTCCTGGACCCGCGACCGGGGCGGCAAGAAACTCGCCGAAGCCTTCGCCGAGACGCTGGGGGCCCGCGAGCAGCGCGACGCCGGCGAGGAGACGCGCACCCTGCTCAAGGCGTTCAGCGACTACGTCGAGCACGAGGATCTGCCCGAGGAGGCCAGCCGCGAGAAGACCGACGCCCTGGTCGACTATGCCAGCGATCAGGCACGGCTCGGCGAGCCGATCACCCTGGAGGAGCTCTCGGAGCTGGTCGATGAAGAGCGCCCCAAGGCCTTCTATGAGCACATCCGCAACAGCGACTACGGACTGGCACCGGAGATCCCCCCGGACAAGCGTACCCTGAACCAGTTCCGCCGCTTCACCGGTCGCGCCGCCGGCGTTTCGATCAGCTTCGACTCGCACCTGCTCGGCGCCGCGGTGGAGTATGACGAGGAAGGCGACCGGCTGATCATCAAGAAGGTGCCGAACGGCCTGCGCGACCAGCTCAAGCGCCGGCAATAGGCGTCGGCTCCCTCCTCCAGGCTACCCGCGCCCCGCCGAGGCGAGTCATGCCTTCGGCCCCCTGGAGTATGAGTTTTTTCGTATCGTCATCCCCTGTCGCCCCGGCTAACTTTTCTAAGAAGCAGGGAGGGGAAAAATGCGATACACAAAGAACGGGGAGGCCATGACCCCCTGGAGCGGCGAGTTCACGAATCGTCGCCAGGAAGCTGCCTTTCGGCGGTCGGTACGCGATACCACCGCCGGTCTGCTGCGCGCCGCCATGCTGACGGCAGCGCTGCTGTTCCTGGTGCTGGGTGTGGCGGATTTTCCCCGTCTCGGCCCGACCGACAGCTTCTTCCAACTGCTCGGGCTGCGGCTGCTGGCAGCCGCCGGTTGCCTGCTGACCTGGTGGGCCGTGCGCCGCAATCCCGACCTGACCTTTCGCTTCGCTCCGCTGAATCCGGTGATCTGGCTGGGCTGTACGGTGCTCATCCTGATCGTTCCACTGGGACCCGACACGCTCAGCACCCACGCACCTTCCGCGGCCGTGGCGGTGATGGCCCTGTATCTCTTCGTGCCCAACCGGGTGCCGTGGATGGTCGCCGCCAGCCTCTACCTGACGCTCGGTTTCCTGGCGACCACGGCGCTATGGGTATCAACCCCTCCCAGCGTGGTCCTGGTCCAGTCGCTGGTGCTGGGCTTTGCCAATGTGGTCGGCTTCTTGAGTGCGCGCCGCCTGGCGCGCCTGCAGCGCCGGCAATATGCCTCGCTGCTCGACGAGCGCGCCTACTGCCGGCGCCTCCAGGGAGAGATTCGAGAACGTGCCCGCCTGGAGCAGCGCCTGCGGCACATGGCCGGTACCGATGAACTTACCGGCCTGGATAACCGCCGCCGCTTCTTCGAGCGCGCCGAACATGCCTTGCACCGTACGCAGCGTCACGGCAGCCCCATGACCCTCTGCATGATCGACCTGGACCACTTCAAGACCATCAATGATCGCTACGGACACGCCGTCGGGGATCGCGTCCTGGTCCAGGTGGCCGGCCAGTGCCGCCGACATATCCGGGATATCGACATCATCGGTCGCATCGGCGGCGAGGAGTTCGTCATCGCCTTTCCCGACACCGACCTGGGCAAGGCCCTGGACATCAACGAACGCCTGAGACGCTGCATCGAGGCCACACCCACGCTGGAGCTGGATGTCCACGAACCACTTTCCGTCACCATCGGCATCGCCTGCATCGAGCCCGGAGAGACGACGCTGACTCCAGCCCTGCACAGGGCCGATGCCGCGCTCTATCGCGGCAAGGCCCTGGGCCGTAACAGAGTGATGGTCCACGGCGTCGAGGACGAACCACGCCTTGTCGTGGTAGATGGCTGAGACGAGACGGCGGCGGCGAGAATGGCCGAGACGATGTCAGCCGAGATACGGCATCAGCCACTCGCGCAGCTGCCGCCCCTGGAGCAGCCCCGCTTGTCGCGCCACCTCACGCCCCTCCTTGAACACCATCAAGGTCGGAATGCTGCGGATACCGAATCGCCCCGCCAGGGCCTGTTCCGCCTCGGTATCCAGTTTGGCGAACCGCAGGCGTGGCTCGAGCTCCCTGGCGGCCTCGGCGAACACTGGCGCCATCATCTTGCAGGGCCCGCACCAACTGGCCCAGAAATCCACGACCACCGGCAAGGTGCCGCGCTCGACCAGGGCCGAGAAGTTGTCGGCAGTCAGTGTGGCGGGCTCCCCGGTGAACAACGGCTGCCGGCACTTCCCGCAACGGGGAGCGGACGTCAGGCGATCGGCCGCAACGCGATTGACGGCGGCACAGTGGGCACAGCCCACCAGCAGGGGCTCGGACATGGCAGGACTCCGCTCTCGGACATGAAGGGACGACAATGCCGTCTCCACCACTTTCCGGCAATCCCTGTCGAGCCATCGCGCGCTGAATGTCGCTCAGCCATACGCCACGCTCGTGGCGAAGACGATCAGACTCAGAATAGCCCGAGTTGGCGATCGATCAGGGTCGCGAAGTCGTCGCCCACGAAGGGAAGGATGGCATCCGCCACCGGCTGCAGCTGGCTGGCCAGGTAGTGCTCGGTGTCGATAGCCGAACGCCGCTGTTCAAGGGGCTCCGGGCCCGCCACCGTCATCACGTAGCGGATCCAGCCGCCATGCTGATACTGGCGCGGGCGCCCCAGCCGGCCATTGAGCTCGTCGGCGAGTCGTGCCGCACGCACATGGGGCGGCACGTTGCGCCGGTATTCGGCTAGGGGGCGCCGCAGTCGCTTGCGATAGACCAGGCGATCGTCGAAGTCGCCGGCCACCGTGCGGCGCACGTAGTCGCGCACGAAGTCCCGATGAGGCTCGCCGGCGAAGATGCGCCGGTAGAGTTCCTGCTGGAAGGCCTTGGCCAGCGGCGTCCAGTCGCTGCGCACGCTTTCCAGCCCCTTGAAGACCATCCGTTCTTGCCCTGCCGAGTCGCACATCAGCCCGGCATAGCGCTTCTTGCTGCCCGCCTCGGCGCCGCGAATGGTCGGCATCAGAAAGCGACGGTAGTGGGTCTCGAACTGCAGTTCCAAGGCACTCTCCAGGCCGTATTCCCGGGCCAGGTGATCGCGCCACCAGGCATTGACGTGCTCCACCAGGCGCCGACCGATCGCCGACGCCTGCGCGTCTGGATACTCGCCACCGAGCCACACGAAGGTGGAGTCGGTATCGCCGTAGATAACGGTATATCCCTCGGCCTCGATCAGCGCCCGGGTGCGGCGCATGATCTCGTGGCCACGCATGGTGATCGACGAGGCCAGGCGTGCGTCGAAGAAGCGGCAGCCCTTCGACCCCAGCACGCCATAGAAACTGTTCATGATGATCTTCAACGCCTGGGAGAGCGGCGCGTTGCCCGCTCGCTTGGCCGCCTCGCGCCCTTCCCAGACGCGCGCCACGATGTCCGGCAGGGCATGTCGCGAACGCGAGAAGCGCGCCCCGCGAAACCCCGGTATCGAGGCCGCGTCCGAGGGCTCGGCGAGCCCTTCCACCAGCCCCGCCGGATCGATCAGGAAGCTACGGATGATCGAGGGATACAGGCTCTTGAAGTCGAGCACCAGCACCGAGTCGTAGAGGCCGGGACGAGAATCCATGACGAAGCCGCCGGGGCTCTCGACGGCTTCTGCCTCGCCGAGGTTCGGCGCCACGAACCCCAGACGGTGCAGGCGCGGCAGGTAGAGGTGGGTGAAGGCCGCCACCGAGCCGCCGGTGCGATCGGCGGGCAGCCCGGTCACGGTGGCCCGTTCCAGCAGGAAGTCGAGGAGCTCGGTCCTGGCGAAGATCCGGGTCACCAGCTCGCAGTCCTTGAGGTTGTAGCGCGCCAGCGCCGGCTTGTCCTCGGCGAACATGCGCAGGATGTCCTCGAGGCGCTGGTAGGGGTTATCGATGGACTTGCCCTCGCCAAGCAGCGACTGGGCGACGGCTTCCAGCGCGAAGGAAGGAAACTGCCAGGTTGCCGAGCGCAGGGCCTCGATGCCATCGATGATCAGCCGACCGGCCGCCGAGGCGACGAAGCGATTGGCCTGATGTCCCAGGGTGTGGCACTCCAGCTCGGCGCCGCCACGGCCCAGGCGCAAGGGCACGCCGAGCCGCCGGGCGTGTTCCTGCAGAATCCGCAGGTCGAACTGCACCAGGTTCCAGCCGATGATCGCGTCGGGGTCGTGCTCGGCGAACCACCGGTTCAGTCGCTGCAGGAGCGCCGCTCGGCTATCGCAGTAGTCGAGGCGGAAGTCGAGATCCTCGGCCGTGCCGTTGGCCGGGCCCAGCATGAACACCTGCCGCTGCCCGACACCCTCCAGGGCGATGGAGTACAGCTCGCCGCTCCCGCTGGTCTCGATGTCCAGCGACACCATCGTGAGCCGCGGACGGTAGTCAGGTGCCGGCTTGAGCCGCGTTGCGACCATGCCGCCATCGCCGTCGGGGTGACCGTTCACCGAGACGGGCGCGGTGATGAAGCGCTCCATCAGATAGCGCTCGGGTGGTCGAACGTCCGCCTCGTAGACTTCCACGCCGGCGTGCGTCAGGCGCCGCTGCAGGGCGATCAAGCGTCGATGCTGCCGGCAGTAGAGCCCCAGCACCGGTCGCCGATGAAAGTCGCGCAGCGCAAGGGGACGCAGCTCGACGCCGGTTTCGGCGTGCAGCACGGCCTCGGCGCGCTGGCGCTGTGTCGCCGGCAGGAAGGCCACCGACGGCTGCGGCGGCACGCGCACCCGCAGGGGGCCCTCCTCGGTGGCCAGCCAAAGTGCCATCTCGTTGCCCTCGGGCGTCTCCTGCCAGTGCCGGCTCAGGATGAACCCCTGACGTGTCGCCACCGCCGCTCCTCGTCTCCTCGCGTGTCGGCATGATCTTACCTCGCCGTCGGTGGACTCACACGTCGATCACCAGGTCGGGGATGAACCGAGGCGGCTCGACCTCGCCCGGGTAACCGCCGGGGTTGGCCACGACCCGGGTACCGGCCATCCGGAGATCCACCGGCTCATGCACGTGGCCGTGGATCCACAGATCCATCCGCCCCATCAGCGACGAAAGCCGGGAGGCGAAGGCCGGCGACAGGGGATCGCCTCGATAGCGCGGCGGAATGCAGCCGGCCAGAGGCGCGTGGTGGCTGATCACCACCCGCCTGCCGGCGAAGGGCCGGGCCAGCTCCCGGGTCAACCAGGCCATCGACTCGGCGTGCAGGCGACGGCTTTCCGCGGGGAGGAAGACCGACCCCGCGGGCTGCTCGATGATGCGGTAGTCCGGCATCCAGCGCATCGCCGCCCGCTCCGTCTCGGCAGGATCATGTCCCGGGTCGTCGTCATACAGTGCGAAGTCGGTCCACAGGGTGAGCCCATGGAAACGCACGCCTCCCAGGGTAAGGCTCCGGGAATCCAGCAGATGGATACCCAGCCGCTCGGCTTCCGAGGCCATCTCGGGGCGCAGGGTCGCCATGCAAGCGCCGTAGTACTCATGGTTGCCCGGTATATAGAGAATCGGCAGGCCCGCGAAGTGTTCGGCGGCCCAGGCAAGGCCTCGGCATCCGACATGGATGTCGCCGGCCAGCACCACCGCATCGGCGTCGGTTCGGGGCAGTTCGCGCCCCGCCTCGAAGTGTTCGAGATGCAGATCGGACAGTACCCGTAGCCGCATGCTCAGCCGCGGTCGCTGAGGGCCAGGCGCACGCCCAGGCCGATGAACAGCGTGCCGAGCCCCCGCTCGAGCCAGGCCCCCAGCCGCCGCTGGGCGCGCAGGGCACCGGCCAGCCGCGCGCCGAGCAGCACCAGGGGCGGCTCGATCAGCGCGGCCACGGCGATGATCAGCGCCCCGTGCAGGGCCAGTTGCAGGCTCGCCGGCCCCGCCCCGTCCACCACGAACTGGGGCAGGAAGGCCAGGAAGAAGATCGCCACCTTGGGGTTGAGCAGCGAGACCAGCACGCCCTGGCGATAGATCGCCCCCGTGCGGGGAGTGGCAGCCTGTATCGGCCTGGCCGCACCGCCATGGCGACCTCGGAGGGACTGGATACCGAGCCACACCAGATAGGCCGCCCCGACCCACTTCACCGCGGCGAAGGCCAGCGCCGAAGTGGCCAGGATGGCGGACAGTCCCAGCGCCGCCATGATCACGTGTCCACCGGCGCCGCTCCATACGCCGAGCATGGCGGCCACGCCGCCCCGCCGGCCATGGCGCGCGGTCTGGCCCAGAATGAAGGCCATATCGGGCCCCGGCGCCAGGTTCAGCAGCACCGCGGCGGACAGGAAGGTCATCCAGTGCGTCAGGGGATAGTCCAGCATCGACGGGAACCTCGGCGAGCAGAGGCAAGATCTCACTACGCTAGGCAAGTCCAGGCAGCGCGTCCAGTGGCCCGACCGGGCAACATAAAAAAAAGCCTCCCCGAAGGGAGGCCAGTTGGAGCACGCCAGCTCACTCGTCGTGTCGATTGCCTTACAGCGACGCAACAACAATCGACGACACGACCGAATCCGGGTCCCGGGCACGGGAGGATCCAGCCGCCGACAGCCAATGCAATACAAAAGTCGAACCAACTTTCTCTCATAAAACGTAAAATCATATAGTTACAGAAAACATCACTTCCATCTCACCGTGCCAGGCATGGCCTGGGCTCTCCAGCATGCACCATCTGGCCCCATGAGCGTGCCGCCCCGCTTCATCCTGGCGCATCGCGCCCTGCAACTTGATGGAAATCCCTTCCATGGAGCATTCTGGCGTTTTATCCATGTGCGGAGACCTTCCATGTCCCAACCTCGCCTCGGCTTCATCGGCATCGGCCTGATGGGCGACCCCATGACCCGCCGCCTGCTGGCCGCCGGTTTCGCGGTCAGCGTCTGGAACCGCTCGCCGGACAAGATCGTCGGCGTGGCTTCCGCCGGCGCACGCGTGGCCGGCTCACTCGGCGAACTCGTCGAACACTCGGACGTCATCCTGCTGTGCCTGGCCAATACCGCCGTGGTCGAGGCGGTGGTGTTCGGCGAGGCTGGCGTGGCCGCCCATGCTCGCCCGGGTCAGCGCCTGATCGACCTGTCCAGCAGCGACCCCGCCGCCACGCGTCACTTCGCCGCCAGGATGAAGGCCGACCGCGGTGTCGACTGGGTGGACGCGCCGGTCTCCGGCGGCGTCGCCGGCGCCGAGGCCGGGGAGCTTGCCATCATGTGCGGCGGTGCCGCCGAGGACATCGAGGCCGTGCGCCCCGTGCTCGCGCCGTTGGCCGCCCGCGTGACCCATATGGGGCCGGTGGGCAGCGGCCAGGTGACCAAGGTCTGCAACCAGATGATCGTCGGCTGTCAGGCCGCGGTGATCGCCGAGACGATCGCCATGGCCGAAGCCAGCGGTGTCGATGCGACTCGGCTCGACGAGGCGCTGGGCGGCGGTTTCGCCGACTCCAAGCCGTTTCGCATCCTCGCGCCACGCATGGCGGCGCGCGACTTCACCGCCCCGCCCTGGCACCTTCGCACCTTGCTCAAGGATCTGGACATGGCGGTGGCACAAAGCGGGCGAGTGACCAGCGCCACGCCGATGAGCGCCCTGGCGGCTCAGCTGATGCGCGGCCATGCCGCCCGCGGTAACGGCGAAGCGGACCCGGCGACTCTGGTCGAGGCCTATCGCCCCCGGGAGGGCGACTGAGCGCCCAGCGCGCGGTCCTCGAGCCGCCGGGCGTCGTCGATGCGGCGACAGGCAGCCATAGGCCACGAGGGCAATATCGGATATTTATAGCCCAAAAAGGCTATTAAATTGAAAAATAGCCTTTATGGGCTATTCTGACGAATCAACGGAACACGGGAGACCGCCCCATGGCCATCCGCCTCGCCGTGCTCACCGGCGATGTCATCGACTCACGACGCATCGACGACGCCCGGCGGCTTCGCCGGGTGCTCGATGCCGTTCTGACGCGTCTCGCCGACCGCCACGATGGCGCCTACCAGCGCTACCGGGGCGACGGCTTCCAGCTCGCCCTGGGCCGGGCGGATGCGGCCCTGGACGCCGCCATGGCGCTGCGCGCGGCGCTGATCGCGAACTCGGATGCCGACCGACGCTGGGATGCCCGCCTGGCGATCGCGGTGGGCCGCGACCGATGGCGTCCAGGGCACGAACTGGCTTCGGCCGACGGCCCGGTCTTCGTCGCTTCGGGCCAGGCCCTGGATACGCTGGACGAGGGAGACGCACATCTCTCCCTGAACCTGACCGACGGCCCCATCGAGCCGTGCCAGACGCTGCTGCTACGCTATCTCGACGCCCTGGTCGATGGCTGGTCGCCTTACGCCGCCGAGATCGTCGGCCTGCGCCTGGAGCACGACGAGACACAGCAGGCCCTGGCCAAGCGCCTCGGCATTCGCCAGCCCAGCGTCCACAAGCGGCTACGCGCCGCGCGCTGGCCGCTCGTGGCCGATACCCTGACGCACTTTCGCGAGCGCTTGGCCCAGGAGGCTCCCACCCCATGACCCCCACGGCACTGGCGACGCTGATCGCCCTGATCATCGCCCACCTGGTCGGCGACTTCCTGCTCCAGCCGCGACGCTGGGTCGAGGCGCGCCAGCGCGACAAGGCCCGCGCCGGCGTCCTCTACCTGCATGCCGGGCTGCACGGGCTACTGGCGCTGGCCGTCCTGGTCGTCGCCGGCGTCGACCCACTCGCCGCCGCGGCCCTCGCCTTGACCATCGCCGCGAGCCACGCGCTGATCGATCTGGGCAAGGCGCATCTGGACCCGCGTCGCCTGGCCTGGTTCCTGATCGACCAGGCCCTGCACCTGGCCGTGCTGGTCGGCATCTGGCTGATCTGGCAAGGCAGCCTGGCCCCGGTGACCGAGGCGACCGCCTGGCTGGCCAGGCCCGAGGTGCTGACCCATGCCCTGGCCTATCTGCTGGTCACCCGCCCCATGGCCATCGCCATCGCGCTGGCCATGCGCCCCTGGAGCGAGGAGGTCACGGACCCGGGTACCCTGGTCGCCGCTGGCGCCCGCATCGGCATCCTCGAGCGCCTGCTGGTGCTGACCCTGGTGCTGCTCGACGAGCTGACCGCGGTGGGCTTCCTGCTGACCGCCAAGTCGGTGCTGCGCTTCGGTGACCTGCGCGCCCGCCGCGACCGCAAGCTGACCGAGTACGTGCTGCTTGGCACCCTGCTCAGCGTCACCGCCACCCTGGCGCTCGGTCTGGTCGTGCGCCAGCTGCCCTGGAGCGGTTGAAGCCATGCGCCGCCGTCCATCCCTGACCCTGGCGATCCTCGCCACCCTGCTGCTCGGCGGCTGCGCCAGCGTGGAACGCCCCGCCGGCGACGCCGGCTACGCGATCGACGACGCTCATGCCTCCGGTGCCCACTCCAGCCGGGTGCGCTATCTGGTACTGCACTACACCGACGAGGACGAGGCGACCTCGCTCGAGATTCTCACCGGGCCGCACGTCAGCGCCCACTATCTGATTCCGCGCCATCCCGATCGCGATCTCGGCGCGCCGCGCGTCTATCGCCTGGTCGACGAGTCCCGCCGCGCCTGGCACGCCGGCGCCAGCGCCTGGGCGGGGAGACGCCACCTCAACGACACGTCTCTCGGCATCGAACTGGTCAACGCCGGGCCGGACCACCTGCCCGATGCCTCAGCGGGCGACGGTCCGGTGACCTGGGCGTCCTTTCCCGATGCCCAGATCGACGCGCTGATCGCCCTGCTCGAGGACGTGATCGCGCGCCACGATATCGCGCCCACCGACGTGCTGGGCCACGCCGAGATCGCCCCCACCCGCAAGATCGATCCGGGGCCGGCCTTCCCCTGGCAACGCCTGTATGCGGCCGGCATCGGCACCTGGCCAGCGCCGGCCGACGTGGTGCGCTTCCGGCGCGCTTTCGCCGCGGGCCCGCCGACGCTCGCCGTGCTGCAGCGGGCGCTGGCGGCCTGGGGCTATGCGGTCACGCCGAGCGGCGAGCTCGATAGTGCGACCCAAGGCGCGCTGCGCGCCTTCCAGATGCGCTATCGGCCCAATGATTATCGTGGCCAACCGGACGCCGACACCGCCGCCCGGCTGTGGGCGCTGCTCGCCCGCTACCGCCCCGAAGCGCTGTCCGACCCGGCGCTCGCCTGGCCGGCGTCGACGCCTGGGGCGACGCCGGCGCCGCGAGGGTAGTGGATGACGTCGTGGAAGCGCGCCGGCCCCGGGCCCGGGTTGCGATAGGCGTGGGGCCGGTCGGCGGCGAAGCGCAGCCCCTCGCCCGTGGCCAGGCGGCGCCAGGCGCCGTCCACCGCTACCTCGAGCTCGCCCTCGATCACCACCAGATGCTCGACCACACCCGGGGCGTGGGGCGCCGACTCGCTGACCGCGCCCGCGGCCAGGGTGCCCACCAGCAGCTCGAAGCCGAGCGCGGGGTCGAAGGGAAACAGCGGCACGGCCGCCATTCCGGCCGCATCGCCCTCTGAGACCGGCGCGGCCTGACGCGCGGCTCCGGCCGCGCCATCGTCCGGCGCGAGGGCCTCGGATTCGAACAGGCTCGAGAACGGCACGCGGAAGCCGCTGGCGATCTTCCACAGCGTCGCCACCGTGGGGCTCGATTCGCCGCGTTCGATCTGGCCCAGCATGGCCTTGCTGACCCCGGTCTCCCGGGCGGTGCGATCGAGGCTCCAGGCCTCGGCGCGGCGCAGCGTCCTGAGCCGTTCGGCGATATGCTGCGAGATCTCCTGCATCGGCCTCTCCCGGTCGCGTTTGAACAGTTCTGATAGATCGTTCGGATGGATGGAAAGGCGCCATTGTAGCGCGGCCGCCGCGGCGTGCCTGCCCATTTGTGCGTTATAGCGCACGGTGCTAGGGTAGCGCCATCGTGCGCTATAACGCACAGCTATCCGGAGCCCCCCCCCATGTCCATGCCAAGCCGGCCAACGCCGAGCCCCGCCACCGCCGAGCGTCCCTCGCTGTGGCGCGACAGCAGCCTATCGACCCTCACCGCCGGCTTCATCGCCGTGCTGATCGGCTACTCCAGCTCGGCGGCGATCATCGTTCAGGCCGCCGAGGCGGCCGGCGCCAGCCAGGCCGAGATCGGCTCCTGGCTGTGGGCGCTGGGCATCGGCTCCGGCATCACCACCCTGGTCTTCTCGCTGCGCTACCGCATGCCGCTGCTCACCGCCTGGTCGACCCCGGGCGCGGCGCTGCTCGCCACCAGCCTGCCGGGGCTACCGATGAGCGAGGCGATCGGGGCCTTCCTGTTCTCGTCGCTGCTGATCACCCTGTGCGGCGTGACCGGGCTCTTCGAGCGCCTGATGCACCGCCTGCCGCGAGCACTGGCCTCGGCCATGCTGGCCGGCGTGCTGCTGCGCTTCGGCCTCGACCTGGTGATGACCGTGGAGCACCGGCTGGTGCTGCCGCTGGCGATGGGGCTGACCTATCTGCTGGCCAAGCGGCTGTGGCCGCGCTACGCCATCCCGCTGGTGCTGGCCGTGGGCTGCCTGGTGGCCCAGGCCCAGGGCCTGCTGGATCTCGCGGCGATCACTCCGGCGCTGGCGGTGCCGGCCTATACGGCGCCGAACTTCGAGCTAGGCACCCTGATCGGCGTCGGCATTCCGCTGTTCGTGGTCACCATGGCCTCCCAGAACCTGCCCGGCGTGGCCGCCCTGCGCGCCGCCGGCTACCAACCGCCGATCTCGCCGCTGGTCGGCGGCACCGGGCTTGCCGGCCTCGCGCTCGCGCCCTTCGGCGGCTTCGCCCTCAATCTGGCGGCGATCAGCGCCGCGGTGTGCCAGGGCCCGGAGGCGCATCACGACCCGCGGCGACGCTACGCTGCCGGGGTCGCGGCGGGCGGCTTCTATCTGCTGCTGGGGCTGTTCGGCGCCACCGTGAGCTCGCTGTTCGCCGCGCTGCCCGGTGAACTGGTGGTCGCCATCGCCGGCCTGGCGCTGCTGCCGACCCTCGGCGCATCGCTGGCCGACGCCCTGGGCGATGCCGCCCAGCGCGACGCCGCCCTGCTCACCTTCCTGGTCACCGCCTCGGGCATTGCGCCGGGCGGCATCGGAGCGGCCTTCTGGGGCCTCGTGGCCGGGCTGGTGGCGCTGGCCGTCGGCCGCTGGCGCGCCGCGGGCAGCGGTGCATGAGCCATGTCGCCCTCAGCACCGCTGGCGTCGCCGCCGCACTGCGTCGCCCCGGGCGTATCTGCTACGGTGCCGCGACCCAATAACAAATCCCTCCCTGGAGCATGCCCATGGCGAACCCGACTCTATCCATCTGCCGGGGACGCGACATCGCCCCGCACCTGCCGGCCCTGGCCCAGTTGCGCATCCGGGTCTTCCGCGACTTCCCCTATCTCTACGACGGCGACGAGGCCTACGAGGCCAGCTACCTCGAGCGCTATGCCGCCAACCCGGAAAGCTTCTTCGTGCTGGCCTTCGACGGCGACACCCTGGTCGGCGCGGCTACCGGCCAGCCGCTGGACGACGAGGTCGACGACTTCCGCGCCCCCTTCGAGGCCGCCGGCTACCGCCCCGAAGGCGTCTTCTACTACGGCGAGTCGGTGCTGCTGCCCGAATACCGCGGCCGCGGCATCGGCAAGGCCTTCATGGAAGCCCGCGAGAGTCACGCCGAGAGCGAGGGCTTCGGCCATGCGGCCTTCTGCGCCGTGGAACGCCCGGTCGACCATCCCCTCAAGCCCGACGACTACCGGCCGCTGCACGACTTCTGGAAGGCCTGGGGCTATCGTCGCACGCCGTCGCTCTCGACCTCCTTCGCCTGGAAGGACATCGATGCGGACGAGGAGACCGCCAAGCCGATGATCTTCTGGCTCAAGGCCCTGGATTCATGAGCGTGAGCGGCCAGCCAACGGTGACCGTGGCAACCGCCCAGTATCCCATCGAGGCGTTCGCCAGCTTCGGCGACTTCCAGGGCAAGGCGTCGCGCTGGGTGCAGAATGCCGCGAGCCGGGGCGCCGAGCTGCTGGTGTTCCCCGAATACGGCGCCATGGAGCTGGCCTCACTGCTGCCCGCCTCCGAGCAGGGCGACCTGGTGGTCCAGTTGCACGGCCTGCAGCCCTGGCGCGACGCCTTCGTCGAGACCTGGCGCGCGCAGGCCCGCGAGCATGGCGTGACCCTGCTCGCCCCCTCTCTGCCCTGGCGGCTCGATGACGGCCGCTTCGTCAATCGCGCCTGGCTGTGCGGCCCGGACGGCGATCTGGGCTTCCAGGACAAGCAGGTGATGACGCGCTTCGAGAACGACGAATGGGGCGTGGAGGCCGGCCAGGGCCTCAGGGTCTTCGACACCCCGGCCGGGCGGCTGGGCGTGCTGATCTGCTACGACAGCGAGTTTCCGCTGCTGGCACGGGCGCTGGTGGACGCCGGCGCAGATCTCTTGCTGGTGCCGAGCTGCACCGACACCGAGGCCGGCTTCCAGCGGGTACGGCTCAGCGCCCAGGCCCGCGCCATCGAGCAGCAGGTGGCGGTCGTGCACTCGCCCACGGTGGGCGAGGCGCTATGGTCACCGGCGGTGGACATCAACATCGGCCGGGCCGGCGTCTATACGCCCTGCGACCACGGTTTCCCGCCCGACGGCGTGCTGACCCAGGCCCGGGACGCCACGCCGGGCTGGCAGCTGGCCCGCCTCGATCTGGCCGCGATCCGCGCCCTGCGCGACCGCGGCCAGGTCAACAACCACGCCGACTGGTCTCTGCAGGACGCCTGCCTGGCTGCAGGCGTCGCCCACGAATCGCTCACCTAGCGCCTCATCCTCCCGCTTCGAGGCGCGGCCTCGAGGCGCCCCGAAGGGGGGATTCAGACCGAGCGCGTCTCGGCCTGCTCGGCCGATTGGCGCCGCGCCTCTGCTTCCATGCTACCGCTTTTGCCGCCGCTGGCGCTTGATCGTACAATGTCGTTCATATCCGGGCCGCTCATATCCGGGCGGCCCGACCGCCCCTCCCTGACAGACGCTTTCGAGGACATCCCCGACCCATGCGCGCCACGCAACTGTTGATCTCTACCCTCAAGGAAACGCCCGCCGACGCCGAAGTGGTCAGCCATCAGCTGATGCTGCGCGCGGGGATGATTCGCCGCCTGACCTCAGGGCTCTACACCTGGCTGCCGCTGGGCCTGAAGACCCTGCGCAAGGTCGAGCGCATCGTCCGCGAGGAAATGGATCGCGCCGGCGCCCAGGAAGTGCTGATGCCCGCCGTGCAGCCCGCCGAGCTGTGGCAGGAGTCCGGCCGCTGGGAGCAGTATGGCCCCGAGCTGCTGCGCCTCAAGGATCGCCACGATCGCGACTACTGCGTCGGCCCGACCCACGAGGAAGTGATCACCGACCTGGTACGCAAGGAGATCGCCAGCTACAAGCAGCTGCCGTCGAACTTCTATCAGATCCAGACCAAGTTCCGCGACGAGATCCGCCCGCGCTTCGGCGTGATGCGCTCCCGCGAGTTCATCATGAAGGACGCCTACTCCTTCCACATCGATGAAGCCTCGCTGATGGACACCTACCAGGTGATGTATGACGCCTACGTGCGCATCTTCACCCGCCTGGGGCTCGACTTCCGCCCGGTGATCGCCGACAACGGCTCCATCGGCGGTACCGGCTCCCACGAGTTCCACGTGCTGGCCGACTCCGGCGAAGACGACATCGTGTTCTCCACCGAGTCCGACTACGCCGCCAACATGGAGAAGGCCGAGGCACTGGCGCCCCGGGGAGAGCGCGCCGCCCCCGCCGAGGAACTGCGCCTGGTCGACACCCCGAACGCCAAGACCATTGCCGCACTGGTCGAGCAGCACGGCCTGCCGATCGAGAAGACCCTCAAGACGCTGATGGTGCGCGCCACGGAAGGCGGGCTGATCGCCCTGCTGGTACGCGGCGACCACGAGCTCAACGAGGTCAAGGCCGAGAACCTGCCCGAGGTGGCCAGCCCCCTGACCATGGCCAGCGAAGAGGAAATCCGCGCGGCAGCGGGCGCCGGCCCCGGTTCCCTGGGCCCGGTGAACCTCGACATGCCGGTGATCATCGATCGCAGCGTGGCGATGATGAGCGACTTCGGTGCCGGCGCGAACATCGATGGCAAGCACTACTTCGGCATCAACTGGGAGCGCGACCTGCCGCTGCCCCAGGTCGCCGACCTGCGCAACGTGGTCGAGGGCGACCCCTCCCCGGACGGCCAGGGCACCCTGTCGATCAAGCGCGGCATCGAGGTCGGCCACGTCTTCCAGTTGGGCCAGAAGTACAGCGAAGCGATGAATGCCACCGTGCTGGACGCCAACGGCAAGGCCGCACACCCGTGGATGGGCTGCTACGGCATCGGGGTGACCCGTGTGGTGGCCGCCGCCATCGAGCAGAACCATGACGACGGCGGCATCATCTGGCCGGACGCCATCGCGCCCTTCCACATCGCCGTGGTGCCGATGAACGCCCACAAGTCGCAGCGGGTACGCGAGGAGAGCGAGCGCCTCTACCAGGCGCTCCGCGCCGCCGGCTTCGACGTGCTGCTCGACGACCGCGACCTGCGCCCGGGCGTGCGCTTCGCCGACCAGGAGCTGATGGGCATTCCCCACCGCCTGGTGGTCGGCGATCGAGGTCTGGACAAGGAAGAACTGGAATACAAGGGACGCCGTGACAGCGAGGCCACCATGGTCCCCGCCGGGGATATCCTCGACTTCCTGCGCGAGCGGATCGAGGTCCAGTAAGCTCCGGCTCCCGGCCGCCCTGCTGCTGGCGGCCGGCGGCCTGGGCCTGACGACGCCGCTTCCCGCCCGGGAAGCGGTCGACTTCCTCGACGCCCTTGCCCTTCTCCCGCCCCGGGCCCAAGCGACAACCGAGGGAGCGGCGCCCTCGCCCGTGACCCTGCGCCCGACCCTCGCCGCCGCACGTCAAGCGCCTCTCGCGCCCGCTGCGATATGGGCCACCCGCCAGTGGCTCGACGACATGACCCCTCGCCTGGCCGGCTATGTTCCCGACCTCGAGCGACGCAGGGCGCTGCTGGTTCGCATCCATCAGGAGGCGCGCCTGGCCGGCCTGGCCCCGGAACTGGTGCTGTCCGTCATCCAGGTGGAAAGCGCCTTCCGCGCCGACGCCGTGTCCCCCGCAGGCGCGATCGGCCTGATGCAGGTCATGCCGTTCTGGGTTCGTGAACTCGGACTGCCTGTCGACGACCTGACGGATCCCGGGCGCAACCTGCGCTATGGCTGCACCATCCTGGCCCACTACCTGGCAGTGGAAAACGGCGACCTGACTCGAGCGCTGGCCCGCTACCATGGCAGCCTCGGGGAGACCCGATACCCCGAGCGGGTAATGCATGCCCTGGCGACTCGCTGGACACCCTCCGATCAGGCGTTTCCCCGTCGCCTGACCGTCGATCGCTGACCGCGTATCTGGCGCCACAAAAAAAAAGCCGATCCCGAAGGATCGGCCCAGTGGGGGGATAGCCCCCTCCCCTGACGACTGGCGGGTCGGCTGGCTCGGCCTGTGTCGCGGCGATGGTCGTCACGCGCGCCAAGGCGATCCGGCTGCCCATGAAGGCGAACATCATGCCGACGGTGACCGGGCCTGGAACGCCGAGCCTGATGCTGCCAGGCATTGGTTCCGTCGTGATGCATGACCTCACTCTAGCGCTCCGCCGACGGAGATACGCTGACCTGAGTCAAGTTAGGCGTTTGGCCGGGCGAAACGCGCCACCGTGGCTTGATCCAGGTCAGGTTCGGGCGCGGCAGGCACGAGAAGCTTCAGTCGTCGGCGGGAACCACCAGGCCTAGCGCGGCCAGCGCATCGAACAAGCCTCCTACATCGTCGTCGAGGCGCGCGGGGGAGATATCGGGGAAACGCACTCTCAGCAGCGCCACGATCTCGAGCCGGCTCAATGGCTCGAGCCCCAGCAGCCGCCAGATGCTGTTGGCCAGAGGGTTGAGCCGATGCACGTCACCGCGATCGTCGACCAGGAAGCGCTCATCACCGAGGACATACTCGGCCGTCACCGGCCGTCGGCGCCAGGCCATCTCGTCAGGCCAGTCGACAGCGCTCCGGTCGCTCCCGAACGCCTGGATTTCGGGACGATCATCGCAGGCGTGCGCCCCCACCAGGCGTGCGACGGCCGCCATCGGATCATCAAAGCGCAGCATTCGACAAGGCAGGCGCTTCATCATGGGCAGCAGTCGTGGCAGCAGCTCGGCAGGCTCATGATGCGTGCCGGCGAGACTCTGGCCCAGCAGGCGCAGCAGCCCCTCCCCGGGCGACACCTGAGTCAGGCTCGGCACCGCCTCGCCACACCGTTCGAGCAATATGATGCTGCCCAGCGGACAGCGCTCGCCGTGCGATGCCAGGCTTTCCCGCCCCAGGTCGAGATACCGGTAGCGGTCATCGCCAACGCCTCCCCGGCCGGCAACGTAGCCGGCCAGGCGGGACGACAGCGTGTCCGGCAAGGGCAGACGCAGACGCGGGGCGATACCCAGCGCCATGCCCGCGCCCTCGGGCGTGAGCAGCAACACGTCGTCAGCGAACACGCGATATCCGGCGGCTGCGAAGGCCGCACAGAGCAGGCTCTTGCCGGCTCGGTGAGTCGCAGGAAAGACCAGCAAGCGCCCGTTGACCTCCACCGCAGCGCAGTGCAGTCCGATGGCCTGCGGCCAGGTCGCAAGAACCTCGGGAATCAGGTCGGCGACCAGGCACGATGCCACGGTAGCGACGCCCGTCAGCCGGCGGGAGCGCGATTCCCCTGCCGACCATAACCGATAGGCCTGTCCCTCACGCCGCCCGCGAAGCGCGATGCGCCCCGCCACCGGCCGGCGCGCCAGCGGCCAGCCGGGCATTGCCGCCTGCAGCGCCGCGCTCAGGTCCGGCGCATCCTCCAGGCGCAGGCGGACGTTCAGCCCGGCCGGCTGCAGATCCTCGATCAGGGTCGCCATTACCAGCGGCTGGGGTGGCTGAAGCTGGGACGGCTATGACGAGACCACGAGTGGTGATGGTGATGATGCTTGTGATGATGGCGACGCCGATGGTGATCGCGATGACGGCGATGCTCGCGATAGTCGTCGACGTAGCGGCGTTCGCGTGCCCGCGGCTCGCTCTCGTAGACGATGCGCCAGCGGCCATCGTCCCAGCCACCGGCATGGGACTGGCCGACGCTGGTCAGGGTCGGGGCCGCATAGGCGGCCATGCCGACCAGGCCGAGGGCGGCCAGGAGGCGTCGACGGCGAGGACAGGTCGGGGATGAGGCATCCGTGTTGCGCATGGTGAGGCATCCTTGTGGGCCGGGATGCTCCTAGCCTACCTCCTGCGCCGGCGCACGACGCCCGACCAACCGCGACTTCCGTGATCGCTGCATATTGCCACCCGCCGCGTCGCCAGCCGACGACGGCGGGTGGTCGCGCCTGGCGACGCTCAGACCATCTTCTTGTCTTCCACCTGATCCGGCGTGGTCCCCGGAGGCAGGGGATGCCCCTTGGCGAGCTCGGCGCGGGTGGCCTCGCGCACCTCGAGCACTTCCAGGCGATAGTGCAGGGTCCGCCCGGCCAGCGGATGATTGGTGTCGATCACGACGCTATCGTCGCGCACCTCGAGCACGGTGACGATCTCGGGGCCATCGTCACCCGGAGTCTGAAAGCGCATGCCGGGGGCCAGGTCAGGCACCGGGAAGGCGTCGCGACCGACCTCACGCACCAGCGCCTCGTCGCGCAGGCCATACGCCTCGCCGGGCGCCAGGGTCACGCTGAGCTCGGCGCCGGCCTCGCGGCCTGCCAGGGCACGCTCGAGCCCCGCCATGAGGTTGTCATGGCCGTGCAGGTACTCGAGCGGCGTCTGACGGGAACGAGAGTCGTCGAGGACCTGGCCGTCCTCGTCACTGAGCACATAGTGCAGGCTGGCGACCCGCTGGGGGGCAATGGTCATGGGCGTTCTCCGGAACAGGAAATGGGATCGGCATCGCAGCGGCTCGGCTCGGGTATGGCGCGCTCGCGGATCGGATGCATGACGAGGCGCGCTCAGTCGCGACGACGCAGCTGGGTAACGGGCATCTCCAGGCGCTGCTGCTGGTGCAGCATGTTGAGCAGCACGATGGCACGTTCCTCGCCCTTGTGGCTGGAGAAGATCGCCTGAAGGTCCTTGAAGGGCCCCTCGGTGATCTCCACCGCCTCGCCGGCGCGAAAATAGACATGGGCCGTATCGTCCTGGTCACGCTGGGCGTGCCGACGCAGGGTCGCCACCAAAGCGTCGCCGACCGGCACCGGCATCCCGCCACCGAAGGTGACGAGCTTGAGCACGCCGCGCGTCGAGCGGATAGGCCGCCAGTTGCTGACCAGGCGGTCGAGGCGAATGAACAGGTAGTAAGGGAAGAGCGGCTCGCTCACCCACTCGAGTTTACCGCGGCGCTTCTTCTGGACTTCGAGCACCGGATGGAAGATCTCGTAGCCCTGATTGCCCAGGTGCTCGGCAGCGCGAAAGGACTCGCCGCCCTTGCACTGGATGGCGTACCAGCGGGGCACCGCATCCTCGGCGTCATCCTGGCGAATGTCGTCGTCACTCATGTCGTTGTCGGTCGCATCTGGCTGGTGTCGGCGCCGGGGCTCTGCAACAATCGGCGGCGCGTGCCGCCCGCGATGCGAGCCCCGGTTGAGGCCGCCATCTTAGCATCGATGCCCCGGACGTGACCTGACCTGAAGCAAGGAGAGCCTCACCATGCCGACCCCAACCGCGCAGCGCAGCTGGCGCGATGCCCTATCGGTCTACCGGCACGCCCCGGTATTGACCATGCTGTTCCTGGGCTTCTCGGCGGGACTGCCCTTCCTGCTGGTGTTCTCGACGCTCTCGGCCTGGCTGCGCAGCGATGGCGTCGAGGTGGCGGCGATCGGCTTCTTCGCCTGGATCGGCATTCTCTATTCGATCAAGTTCTTCTGGGCGCCGGTGGTCGATCGCCTGGCGCTGCCCGTGCTGACCCGGGCGCTCGGTCAACGCCGCGGCTGGATGCTGCTGGCCCAGGCCATGATAGCCGCCGGCCTGGTGGGCCTGGCAAGCCTCGACCCGCTGGACCATCTACCGCTGGTCGCCGTCTTCGCCTTGCTGGTGGCCTTCGGCTCGGCGACCCAGGACATCGCCATCGATGCCTTTCGCATCGAATCCGCGCCGGAAGACCTGCAGGCGGCCATGGCCTCCACCTACATCATCGGCTACCGCGGCGGGCTGATCGCCGCCGGCGCCGGCGCCCTCTACGTCGCCTCGCTGGTCTCCTGGCACGCCGCCTACCTCGCCATGGCCGCGCTGGTGGCAGTCGGCATGGTCACGGTACTGGTGCGTCCCGAGCCCGAGCGCCTGGCGCTGTCCACCCAGCTGATCCACGAGCCTCGGGTGCGCGCCTTCCTGCGCGCCAGCCGCGGTCGGCCAACCTGGCTGCGCCGCCTGGGCGCCTGGGTGATCGGCGCGGTGGTCTGCCCGTTCACCGACTTCTTCGCCCGCCACGGGCTCAAGGCGCTGGGACTGCTGGCGTTCGTGGCGGTGTTCCGGATCAGTGACCTGGCCATGGCCTCGATGGCCAACCCGCTGTACATCGACCTGGGGTTCAGCCTGGCCGCCATCGCCAACGTGACCAACGTCTTCGGCATCGCCATGAGCATCGGCGGCGGCCTGCTGGGCGGCCTGCTGGTGGCCCGCTATGGCGTGGGCCCGGTCCTGATCCTCGGCGCCACCGCCACGGCGCTGACCAATCTGCTGTTCGTGGGCCTTGCGCTTGCCGGCGACAGCCTGCCGATGCTGGTGGTGACCATCGTCGGCGACAACCTCTCCAACGGCCTGGCCAGCGCGGTGTTTATCGCCTTCCTGTCGAGCCTGACCTCGCGGGCCTACACCGCCACCCAGTACGCGCTGTTCTCGTCGCTGATGACCCTGCCCGGCAAGTTCCTCAGCGGCTTCGGCGGCCTGGTCGTGGAGGCCCAGGGCTACGCCGACTTCTTCCTGCTGGCCTCGCTGCTGGGCCTGCCGGCCATCGCCCTGGCGATCTGGGTCAGCCGCGACCGCCGCCTGGTGGCAACGCCCGACGCGACCTGACGCGGTCGCTCCCGCGTGCCTCGCACCGGGGCACGGCCACTCGCCGGGGATCGCCGGGTCAGGCGTTCAGGCGAGCAGCCAGCCACTCCAGGGCGCCCGGGGTGGTCCGCCACTGGTCGCGCATCAGGGTCCGGTACTGCCAGGCCTCGGCCCGCGAGCCGGGCGCCGAGGCACTGTCCGCGCTCCCCGCAGGACGCGGGTTGTCGGCACACAGCAGCGCCGGGGCATGAGGGTTGTGACGGTGCGCCTCGCGCAGGGCGTCGGCGGCTTCTTCGCCGCGCTCCAGCCGATAAAGCGCCAGCACCCGGCCCATCAGCAGTCCCAGCAGGCCTTCTTCTTCGGACGGCGAGGACAGCGCGGACTCGCTGAGCGCCAAGGCCTCGGCATCGCGTCCTTCGCGCAGCAGCTGGTCGAGCACCAGCTCGCGCAGTCCCAGGCTGTCGCGGTCATCCAGCTCGAGCAGCCGCTCGGCGAGCCGCCGGGAACGCTGCCGGGCGCCGCGCTCCATGCCCACCACCAGCGCCAGCCCCGTGCGCAGCAGCACGGCGTTGTCGGCCACTTCCCAGGTCAGCGACGCCTGCCCCAACTGCCGGGCCTGGTCGAGCCAGCGCTCCAGACGACCGGCCAGCGGCTCGAACAGGCTCGGCGCCATCCAGGGCAGGCTGCCGAAGCGACTGGTCATGGCCAGCGACAGGGACTGCATCACCGCCGGTGAGTCCAGCCACTCCGGATGAGCACACAGCGCCGGCAGCCATTCGCCGGCCTCCGTCCAGGGGTCGGCATCGAAGCCGAGCGGTGCCTCGTTCTCGACCTCGGCCGGGAACACGGCGCGGAAGGCCGCATAAAGGGTGTCCTCCCGGGCACTACGATGGTAGGCAAGCTGCCCCTCCTCGACGCGCAGGTCCAGGCAGGGTGCCGTGGGCAGCGACTCGAGCAGCGCCTGGAAAGCGACCAGCGGCTCCGCCAGGTCCTCCTCGGCGTTGAGCAGCTGCTCTGCCAGCGTCGCCCCGGGGTTGTCGGCCAGGTCGGCGAGGAACTGCAGCTGGTCGGGATCGAGGTCGCCCTGGCGGGAGAGCCGGCGGAACCAGAACCGCGAGCGCTCCCGGGCCTCTTCCTCGTGGCCTTCATGGAGCAGCAGCATGGCCTCGATGTAGGCCAGGGTCGGCGAGTCGGGCAGCGCCTGCTGGGCGCGCACGAAGGCGGCCCGGGCGCTGTCCAGATCATCGTTGTCGAGATGCAGCAGGCACAGCCGCTCCAGCGCCACGCCGCGCAGGAACAGCGGGCCGCGATCGAGCACGGCGTCGAGCAGCGCCTCGCGCTTGCGGTGGAAACCACGCTCCTGATAGAGATCGACCAGGATCTCGAAGGCCGGCTCGGCCTGCTCCGGCAGACGCGCCCAGTCGGCGGTCTCGAACAGCGATTCGAGGATCTGCTGGGCGCGGCCGCGCTGGCCGGACTCGGCGGCGATCAGTCCGGCCTCGAGCAGCGCCTGGGCCGGCGCACGCCCGCTGGCCAGGGCGGCCTTGAGGGTCTCGCCCTTCCAGTCGCGCAGCGACAGCATCCACATCAGATGGCCAGGCACCTCGCCCGGCAAGGTAACGGCCCCGCAGCAGTGCTTGGTCTTGCGCCCGGAATCACACCAGCAGGGCTCGTTGCGCCCCGGGCGAGCCAGGGCCTCGCTGGCGAAGTCCAGGCGCGCCAGCGGGGTCTGCGACCACAGCTCCGGTGCCAGCGCCTGGGCCAGGGCCGGATCGCCGGTCAGCTTGGGTCCCTCCTCGCGTGCCCAGGCCATCAGCGTCGGATAACGCTCGTCTTCGCGAATCGCCTTGAGGGCGCCCGAGGCGAACCCCAGCAGCTGTTCCACCCATACCGCCAGCATTGCCGTCTCCACTGCCGAAAAATCGCACAGTCTACCAGCCAAGCGACGGGCTGGCAGCCGCTTACCGCACAGCCCGAGCGAGCAGCGGCCGCACCCGCGCCGACATGTCCAGGCGCGCGCCGAGGCGCACCAGGTTCCAGTAGTGGCCGTTGAGGGTTCGCGACAGCAGCAGGGTATCCGCCGGGGGCTGCAGGCGGTCCATGGCCGCCCAGACCCGGGGGCTCAGCTCGCGCAGCCGGCGGTGCACCCGCACGTCGCCGAAGTCCTGCGGGCCGGGAGCGAATAGCGGTGCCACGGCCTCGGCGGCCTCGCGGTAGAGCGACAGCGGCGCCCCCTCGCCCTGGCGACCGCCCAGCGCGAGCAGGGCGGCGTCCATCGCCAGGGGATCGGCATCCAGGGTCGCCTCGAGCAGCCGCATCATCGCCGCCAGACGCTCATGAGGCACCGTGATGACCGCTCCCAGATCATAGATCACCAGCCGGCCGGCCGCGTCAGCGGCAAAATTGCCGGCATGGGGGTCGGCGTGCAGTTCGCCGTGGGTGAACAGCTCCTCGGTCAGCCAGTCGGCCAGCGTCGCGGCAAGGCGCTGGCGCACGGCATCGTCGGCACCCTCCAGTTCGCGCAGCGGGGTACCCGGCACATGGCGCATGGCCAGCACTCGCGACCCGCACAGCGCCGGCAGCGGCTCGGGAATCACCAGCCCTGCGAGGTGCGCATAGCGAGCCCGATAGCGCGTCAGGGCACTGGCCTCGGCCCGGTAATCGAGCTCGCCGCGCAGGCTGGCGGCGAGCTCCTCGAACAGCGCCTCGAGGCGCGCCTGAGGCACATTGAACCAGCGACCCAGGCGCATCAGCCGACGCAGCTGGACGAGATCGCTCTCCAGCACCTCGTCGAGGCCCGGATACTGTACCTTGAGTACCACCGTCTCGCCGCCGCGAGTCACCGCCCGATGCACCTGGCCCATGGAGGCGCTGGCGAAGGGTTCGGTCTCGACCTCGGTGAAAATGGTCTCCAGCTCACCATACTGGTCGCACAGGGTCCGCCGAATGGCCTCCCAGGGCATCGGCGTGGCCTGGCGCTGCAGGCGAGCCAGCTCGTCGGCCAGCTCCGGGGGGAGCAGGTCGTCCCACTGGGCCATGATCTGGGCCAGTTTCATGGCCGGCCCCTTGAGCTCGGCGAGCCCTTCGAACAGCGCCTCGCCGAGGGCTCGCCAGTCGGCCTGTCCGCCCAGCCGAGTGCGCAGCATGGCACCGCCGGTGCGGGTCCCCAGCCCCAGCAGGCGTCGTGTACGACCGCGTTCGCGCATGAGCCTTGGCTCTCCGATAAAGTGTGACAGGCATTGTACAGCGGTCACCCATCTTACCCCTGGCGACCCGCGGCAAATACTGTAAGAATCTCCATGACTTTCACCCTATTCGACGTTCACGCCGCCGACGAGATGCCATGCGCCTGATCATCGCCGAGAAGCCCAGCCTGGCCCGGGCCATCGCCGACGCCCTGCCCGCCGCCGTACGCCGCGAGGACGGCGCCCTGGTGGCCGGCGACACCACCGTCACCTGGTGCCTCGGCCACCTGCTGGAGCAGGCCCCGCCCGAGGCCTATGACCCCGCCCTCAAGCGCTGGCGGCTCGATACGCTGCCGATCCTGCCCGAGCGCTGGAAGCTCGCCCCACGGCCCAAGGCCAGGGGCCAGATCGCGGTGATCCGCCGTCTGCTCAAGCAGGCCGGCGAGGTCGTCCACGCCGGCGACCCGGACCGCGAGGGCCAGCTGCTGGTCCAGGAGGTGATCGAGCACCTGGGCTGGAAGGGGCCGGTATCACGGCTGCTGGTCAGCGATCTCAACGCCCCGGCGGTCAAGCGCGCGCTCTCGCGGCTGGAGGACAATACCCGCTACGCGCCCCTCTACCGGGCCGCCCAGGCCCGCTCCCGGGCCGACTGGCTGTATGGCATCAACCTGACCCGCGCCTGGACGCTGGTCGGCCGCCAGGCGGGCCACGACGGCGTACTGTCGGTGGGCCGGGTGCAGACGCCGGTACTGGGCCTGGTGGTACGCCGCGATGCCGAGATCCGCGACTTCGAGCCCAAGCCCTTCTATGTGCTGTGGGCCGATCTCGCCGTCGCCCGCGGCCGGCTGCGTGCCTGGTGGGCCCCCGGCGAGGGGCATCCGCTGGACGATCAGGGGCGGCTGCTCGAGCGTGCCCCGGCGGCGGCCCTCGCCGAGCGCCTGCCCGGCGCCGAGGGCCGGCTGACCAAGCTCGAGCGCCGCGACAGGCGCCAGGCTGCTCCCCTGCCCTACTCGCTGTCGGCGCTGCAGGTCGATGCCGCACGCCGCCACGGCCTCTCGGCCAAGGCGGTGCTCGACATCTGCCAACGCCTCTACGAGCGCCACCAGTTGATCACCTATCCTCGCTCGGACTGCCGCTACCTGCCCGAGGAGCACTGGTCCGGCGCCCGACGTACCCTGGAAGGCGCCTGTGCCGGCGACGACACCCTGCGCGGCTGGCTGGCCGGCGCCGACTTCGCCAAGCGCTCCAAGGCCTGGAACGACAAGCAGGTCGGCGCTCACCATGCGCTTGCCCCCACCGGCAAGACCGCCGATCCGGCGAAGCTGTCGCGCCAGGAGGCCGACGTCTTCCGGCTGATCGCGCGCAACGTGCTGGCCCAGTTCTATCCTGCGCTTTCCACTCGCGAGGTGAAGGCCGAGTTCACGATCGCCGGCGAGCTGTTCCGCGCCCGCGGCCAGGAAGTGCTGGAAGCCGGCTGGAAGCCGCTGTTCACCACCCGCGACGAGACCCCGCCGCTACCGCCGCTCACCGAGGGCGAGGCCTGCCGCGTCGAAGAGGTCGGCGTGGAAGACCGCGAGACCCGCCCCCCCGAGCCCTTCACCGACGCCAGCCTGATCAAGGCGATGATGAACATCGCCCGCTACGTGAACGATCAGGAAGTGCGGCGCACCCTGCGCGACACCGACGGCCTGGGCACCGAAGCCACCCGCGCCGGTATCATCGAAACCCTGGAAACCCGTGGCTATCTCGTACGCGAGGGCAAGGCGCTGCGCGCTACCCGCCTGGGCGACGCCCTGATCGCCTCGCTGCCGGAAGCCGTGGGCCGCCCGGAGCGCACCGCCCTGTGGGAGCAGCGACTCTCTGCCATCGCCGAGGCAGGCGACGCCCCGGCGCCCTTCCTAGATGCCCTGGTGCACGACCTGCGCGAGCTGCTCAGCCGCGCCGATGCCGGCCGCATGCGCCTGGCCCTGACCAATGCCCAGGGTGCCGAGCCGGCGGCTCGCTCGGGCAAGTCGGGCGGCAAGGCGCGCCGCGGGTCGGGACGCAAGAGCGGGAACAAGAGCGCCGGCAAGACGACCGGCCGACGCGGCGGCGCCAGCAAGGCCGCGAAGGACGGCGCCAGCAGCAGCCCCAGGCGCAGACGGAGCTCTTCTTCATGAGCACGCTGATTCTCGGACCCGGCGCTGTGGGGCGCCTGCTGGCCCTGCATCTCACGGATAACGCCCCCGTGACGCTGATCGGCCGTCGCCCCCTGCCGCGCCGCCAGACCCTGATCACTCCGGTCGGCGAAACGCTCTCACGCGAGATCGAGAGCGTCACGGCCGCGACGCTTCCCGATAGGCTCGTCGAGCGCGCCGATATCGTCCATCTGACCACCAAGGCCTACGCCGCCGAGGGCGCCTTCGAAGCCATCGCGCCGCGTCTCGCCCCGAACACGCCGCTGGTTCTGTGGCAGAACGGCTACGGCGTACAGCAGCCGATCAGCGCGGCCTGGACAGGTCCGGTGCTGTGCGCCAGCACCACCGAGGGCGTGTATCTCGACGGCGACGCGCGGGTAGTGCATGCCGGCCGGGGCCAGACCGTGATCGGCGATCTCGCCGGCCGCCACACCGAACTGGCAGGGAGGATCGCGGCGCGGCTCAGTGCGGCGGGCCTTGCCGCCAGCGCGGTCGACGATATCCGCGTGCGGCTGTGGCGCAAGCTCGCCGTCAACGCCGCCATCAATCCCCTGGTGGCACGCTTTCGGATCCGCAACGGTCAGCTTCGCGACCGTCCTTTCCGCCCCATGGTAGACGCGGCAATCGCCGAGGTGGCAGCGATCATGACCGCCGAGGGCATCGCGGCGCCGGAGGATGGCTGGCCATCGCTGGTATGGTCGGTGGTGTCGGCTACCGCCAACAATCGCGCTTCGATGCTTCAGGACGTGCTGGCCGGGCGTCCCACCGAGCATGCCGCCATTCTCGGTCCGCTGCTCGAGGCCGCACGACACCATGGCCTCGACACGCCGACGTTGTCGGCGCTGCATGCTGGCTTTACAGAGAGAATGCCGCTGTAGGATTGAGACATTAGCGTCTGGCAAACGACGGTGTCGCCTGCTAACTTCAATGGATTGAAGCCAAAGACCCGACGTCTCATCTCAAGGCCCGGCATCCATGAACATCCCCCCGGCATGGCGACACTCCCTATCTGCCTTGCTGATACCCTTGTCGTTGTTGGTGTCCTCATCGGCCCTCGCGGATGCCGAACTACCTGCCTATACCGGTGATGCCACCGATATCGCCCTGCTGGACAACGGTCTGCGTCTTCAGGGCGACGGCGTCGAGAGCCCCGACGGCGTGACCTCGGGGTTCCGCCTGACGGCCGGATTCTCGCCCAGAGGATTGCCACGCCTCGATATCGGCGCTGAAGTACGCTACCGGGAAAGCGATGACGTCCCCGTTTCCGTCGCCGCGCGCGACACCCTGCTCGACACCACCAGCCTTGGCGGCAGCCTGCTGGCCGGCGTGCGCCTCGGCCACCTTGGTCTCTATGCCAAGTCCGGGCTGGCGGGGTGGCAAGGCCATGCGGCGGGCGGCAATCCCGACCTGCCAGAGGGCGGCACCACTCGCGTCAATGGCTTCGGCGCGCGACTGAGTTTCGCCAGTTGGGTCAGCCGCCTCGAGGTGGAGCGCGTCGACGACCCTACCCTGTCACACCTCAATATGGTCACCGCCTCCATCCATATGCCCTTCTAGGCGTTCCAGCATCGGGAGACAGCACTCTTTCAGACATCCCTGACCTGCGATGCGGATGCCGTCACTGCCGCCAGCATCAATGCACAGGCCAATGCCACCGCAGCCGTGACATGAAAGACGGTGGCCATCCCCCAGTAAGCGGCCACCACGCCTCCCATCATGGGGCCGGCCACCTGGCCGATGTACTGGAAAGATGTCGAGAGTCCCATGATGTGCCCGAGGCTGCCGGCATCGGCATGAAGGTGCTTGATCGCTGCTTTCAGACAAGGCAGCACGCCACCCAGTGCCAGCCCCATCGCAAAGCGCAGCAGTGCCAGCGTATAGGCATCGGTTGCAAAGGCCTGGGGAACGATGAGCACTGCGCCCACCCCGAAACCGACCATGGCGACCCGCATTGCGCCATAGCGATCCGCGAGTCTGCCGAGGCAGAGCGCAGACAGCAGACTTCCCAGCGCCGTAGCGGACAGCACGATACCCGCGGCCGAGGACGTCGCAAGCGGCTCATGGTCGATGCCATCGACGATGCTGTAGATGATGGGCTCTACCGATAAGTTGGCGACAAGTAACGCCATCGTCGCGATCAATAGCGCCCAGATCGACGCATTCAGGGGGCGTTTTCGCGAACGGTCTTTCGCGGTATGGCGACGTGACACATGCGCTTCCCGGACCAGAAATACCGTTGCCAGGACATTCAAAAGGATCAGGGCGCCTGACAGCAGGAACGCCTCGCGCATACCAACATAAGCCGACAAGAAGCCCCCTAGCATCGGCCCCGCTAGACTCCCGGACAGAATGCAGGCAAACAGCACGCCTTGAGCCTGCCCCGCATGGGACTCGGGAGCCTCCTTGGCCATGAGAATCGTGGCACCCGAGGTATATCCCCCCGCGACACCTGCGAGCAAACGTAAAAACGCCATTTGCCAGGCCGTCGTGGCGAACCCCATCAGCGTCATGCAGAAAAACATGCCCACGCTGGCCCGAACCAGATTTATCTTGCACCCATGAGCGTCGGACACTCGCCCCCAGAGTGGTGCAAACAATGCGGCAGTAATGAAGGTCAATGAATAGATCAGGCTCGACCAAAGGTAGGTATCACGCTCCGAATAGTCCCCCAACGTACCGAGATAATGGGGAAGAAAGGGCAGCATGATGGTCATGGCAATGATGTTGATGAAAGACCCTGACCCGCATACCCACAGATTGATCCTCCAGCCTGCTGCGCTTCCGGGCATCGTCTTCTCACTTCATGATTCGAAAGGGGCGAAGATATGACGTGGTCTATCACCAACACCATGAAGCGATCATAGAGCAAACAATAAAATAACAAAAATTCATATAATTTATTTTATGAATTCCAGAAAGGAATCCATGGCCAATATCACAGTCCCCGAACGACACCACCCCCGTGGCAAGGCCACGGGGGTGGTATTTTCTTCCAGCCGCGAAGCGGCGCTCTTACAGCTTCAGGCTTCAGCCGGTATTGCGCAGCCCGGCGGCAATGCCGGCCATGGTCACCATCAACGCGCGCGACAGGTCTCCGCTGATCGCCCCATCGGCATCGCGGTTACGCTGCAGCAGCTCGGCCTGCAGCCCGTGAAGCGGATCGATGTAGGGATTGCGCACTTCCACGGCCTGGCGAATCAGCGGCGTGCTCTCGAGCAGTTCGTCCTGGTCGAGGATGGTCAGCACCGCCTCGTTGAGCCGGCCAAAGCGTTCGCGCAGCCGCTCGCCCAGGGCCTGCAGGGCCGGCTCATCCACCAGACGATGCTCGTAGTAGGCGGCGATGTCGACGTCGGCCTTGGCCAGCAGCATCTCCAGCATGTCCAGATAGGTACCGAAGAACGGCCAACGGTCACGCATTTCCCGCAGCACCTCGAGGCCGCCCTCCTGCTGGATGCGCTCGGAGAAGGCCTCGCCGCTACCCAGCCAGGCCGGCAACATCAACCGGGTCTGGGTCCAGGCGAAGATCCAGGGGATCGCCCGCAAGGTCTCGACACCACCGTCCTGGCGACGCTTGGCCGGACGCGAACCAAGCGGCAGGCGACCCAGCGCGGTCTCCGGCGTCATCGAGCGGAAATAGGGCACGAAGTCGGGATCCTCGCGCACCACGCCGACGTAGGCCTGGTGAGCCACCCCGGCTAGGCGATCCATCTCTTCGCGCCAGGCCGGCTCGGGGGTCGGCGGCGGCAGCAGCGAGGCTTCCAGTACCGCACAGGCGTAGATCTCCATGGAGCGCAGCGCAATGTCGGGCTGGCCGAACTTGAAGCGAATCATCTCGCCCTGCTCGGTCACCCGCAGGCTGCCGTTCACCGACCCCGGCGGCTGGGAGAGGATGGCCGCGTGGGCCGGGCCGCCGCCGCGGCCGACGGTACCGCCCCGGCCATGGAACAGCGTCAGGGCCACGCCGTGCCGACGACACACCTCGACCAGCGCCTCCTGGGCACGGTACTGCGCCCAGGCCGCTGCTAGCTGGCCGGCGTCCTTGGCGGAGTCGGAGTAGCCGATCATCACTTCCTGGCGGTCACGGGTCAGCTTTCGGTAGCCCGGCAGCGCCAGCAGGCGGTCGATGACATCGCCGGCGCGATTGAGGTCGTCCAGGGTCTCGAACAGCGGGGCGATGGGCAACATGGCGTCGCCGCCCACCTCCTTCATCAGCAGCGCCACGGCCAGCACGTCGGAGGGCTGGCCGGCCATGGAGATGATGTAGGTCCCCAGCGCTTCGGCATGCTCGGAGCCGATCACCCGAAAGGTATCGATGACCTCGCGCGTCTCCGCGGAACACTCCCAGCGCCGCGGGATCAGCGGACGCCGTGAGGTCAGCTCGGAAAGCAGGAACTCCTGGCGCTGCTCCTCGTCCCAGTCGCGATAGTGGCCGAGCCCCAGGCTTTCGGTGAGTTCCTCCAGCACCTGTTCGTGGCGACTGGACTCCTGACGCAGATCGAGCTTGGTGAGGGTGACCCCGAACACCGAAACCCGGCGCAGGGTGTCGAGGAGCACGCCGTTGGCGATGGTATCGAGCCCCACGTCGCACAGCGAACGGTAGCAGGCCAGCAGCGGGGCATAGAGCTGGTCACGGGTCTCGATGATCGGCCCGCCGTCATAGTTCTTGCCGTCGAGCTGGGCCTGGGCCCAGTCACGGGTGGCCTCGACCTTGCTCAACAGGCGCTTGATCAGCTCGCGATACGGTTCGGCGACGTCGCCCACCTCGGCCTTGAGCGCGCTGTTGGCCTTCCACATCGACAGCTCGGCCTTGAGCTGCTCGAGGTCACGCAGGTAGAGATCGGCGGCCATCCAGCGACCCAGCAGCAGCACCTCGCGGGTCACCTTGGCGGTGACATTGGGGTTGCCGTCGCGATCGCCGCCCATCCAGGAGGCGAAACGGATCGGCGCGGCGTCCAGCGGCAGGCGTTCGCCGGCGGTGTCCAGCAGCAGGTTGTCCAGGTCGCGATGGAAGTCGGGCACCGCCTGCCACAGCGAATTCTCGATCACCGCGAAGCCCCACTTGGCCTCGTCCACCGGGGTCGGGCGCTCGTGGCGAATCTCATCGGTGTGCCAGGCCTGGCTGATCAGTTCCTCGAGCCGACCGCGGGCCCGAGTGGCGCGCTCCGGATAGTCGGAGGAGGACTCGATGGTGGTCAGGCAGTCATCGATGGCGTCGTACTTCTGGATCAGGGTCCGGCGGATGACCTCGGTCGGGTGAGCGGTAAGCACCAGCTCGACGCGCATGTTGGCCAGGGTCTCGACCAGCTTGCGCGGCGAATGGCCCTCGCCCTGGGCCCGCTGGAGCAGTTCGCCGAGTGCAGGCTGGGCGCCAGGCTTGTAGTCCTCGACCCGGCGGAAGCGCGCCCGATAGTGCTGCTCGGCGATATTGGCCAGGTTGAGAAACTGGTTGAAGGCCCGGGTCACAGGCAGCAGTTCATTGTCCGGCAGCCCGCGCAGGTAATCGATCAGTTGACGATGGCTGCCTTCCTCACGCTGGCGACCCTGCTTGGCGAGCCCGCGAATGGCCTCGATACGATCGACGAAGCCTTCACCAAGGTCATCGGCGATGGTCCGCCCCAGGCTATCGCCGAGGATGCGGACGTTATCGCGCAGCGATTCGTGCAGGTCATGGCTCATTGGCGTTGTTCTCCTTCCGATCAGGGGAATGGACGTCTCGGTGCTTGGCCGCCTGCCAGTGTCGCTCCATGCGATCGAGCCCCGCTTCAGTCAGCGACACGCCCTCGTCGGCGAGGGCGGCCTCCACCTGGCGGAAGCGGCGCTCGAACTTGCCGTTGGTGGCACGCAGGCAACGCTCGGGGTCCGCCCCGAGGGTGCGTGCCAGGTTGACCGTGGCAAACAGCAGGTCACCGATCTCCTCCATGGCATGGTCACGATCGCCGGCGACCAACGCCTCCTCGACCTCGCCGAGTTCCTCGCGCAGCTTGTCGAGCACGCCTCGGGTATCCGGCCAGTCGAAGCCGACCCGGGCGGCGCGCTTGGACAGCTTGGCCGCACGAGAAAGCGCCGGCAGGTTACGCGGTACGTCGTCGAGTACCGATGCCTGGGCGCTGGCGAGTGCCGAGCGAGCATCGCGCTCCTCGGCCTTGAGGGTCTCCCAGCGGGAATGCACCTGGCGGGTTTCCACCTCGGCGGCGCTGATACCCTGGCGTCGCGAGGCCAGGGTCCCGTCGGGGAAGACATGGGGATGACGGTGCAGCATCTTGGCGGTGAGTACGTGAACCACATCGTGAAAATCGAAGCGGTCCTCCTCGGCACCGAACTGGCTATAGTACACGACTTGAAAGAGCAGGTCGCCCAGCTCGCCGGGCAGCTCGTCGAAGGCACGGCGTTCGATGGCGTCGGCGACCTCGTAGGCCTCCTCCAGCGTGTGCGGGACGATAGTGTCCCAGTCCTGCCTGACGTCCCACGGGCAGCCCTGCGCGGGGTCGCGCAGTACCGCCATCAGCGTCAGCAGGTCGTCGAGCCCGAAGCGTTGCTCGCTCATCAGCGCTTGCCCCCGCGTTTCTTCTTGCCCTTGCCGCCGGCGCGCAGCCGGCGCACCTCGATGACGTTGGGCAGCTGCTGGATACGCGAGAACAGTCGGCCCAGCGTTTCCAGGCCGTCCACCTCCAGGGTGATCTGCATGCGGGCGATACCGTCGTCGGTGTCGGTGAGGGTGTTCACCGACAGCACATTGACCTTCTCATGACTGAGCACGGCGGTGACGTCGCGCAGCAGACCCGAGCGATCCCAGGCCTGGATCTCGATATCCACCGGATACTGGGTGCGGGCCCGCTCGCCCCACTCCACCTCGATCACCCGCTGGGGCTCATCGAGGCGCAGTTGGAGAATATTGGGGCAGTCCTCGCGGTGCACGGTGACGCCGCGGCCCTGGGTGATAAAGCCCACGATCGACTCGCCGGGCACCGGATGACAGCAGTTGGCCATGCTGGTCTTGAGGTTACCGACCCCCAGCACCGTGATGCCATCGCCGCCGCTCTTGTCCGCGGACTTGCGCGGCTTGGCCAGCAGCTTGTCGAGCTGCTCCTGATCGTCGCTCTCTCCGAACAGCTGTTGGGCCTGGTGAAGCACCTGGCCGATGCGCAGGTCGCCGGCACCGAGCGCGGCATACATGTCGTCGGGTGTGGGGTAGTTGACCTGGTTGGCCAGCCGGGTGAGGTCCATGTCGCCCACGTCGAGGCGTTTCATCTCGCGCTCGAACAGCGCGCGACCCTCGTCGAGATTACGATCACGCGCCTGGTGCTTGAACCAGGACTGGATCTTGGCCCGCGCACGTGACGTGCACACATAGCCGAGGCTGGGATTGATCCAGTCGCGGCTCGGCCCGCCCTTGCTGGCGGTGAGAATCTCCACCTGCTGGCCGGTGCCGAGCCGATAGGTCAGCGGCACGATGCGGCCGTTGACCTTGGCCCCGCGGCAGCGATGTCCGACCTCGGTGTGCACCCGATAGGCGAAATCGATGGGCGTGGCCTCGCGCGGCAGGTCGATGACATGGCCGTCTGGCGTGAAGACGTAGATGCGATCCGGGGCCACGTCGCTGGTCAGCCCCTCGCGGATATCGCCGAAGTCGCCGACCTCCTCCTGCCACTCCAGCACCTGGCGCAGCCAGGCGATCTTGTCCTCGTAGCTGGCGCTGCGGGCATTGGTGTCGTGGCCCTTGTAGCGCCAGTGGGCACAGACCCCGAGCTCGGCCTCTTCATGCATGGCGAAGGTGCGGATCTGTATCTCCAGCACCTTGCCCTCGGGGCCGAAGACGGCGGTATGCAGCGACTGGTAACCGTTCTTCTTGGGATTGGCGATATAGTCGTCGAATTCCTGGGGCACGTGGTGCCAGCGCGAGTGGACGATGCCGAGCACGGTGTAGCAATCGGTGATCTCGGGCACCAGTATGCGCACCGCGCGGATGTCGTGGACCTGCGAGAAGTCGATGCGCTTGCGCTGCATCTTCCGCCAGATCGAATAGATGTGCTTGGCGCGCCCGTCGACCTGATAGCGATGGATGCCCTGGGCCTCCATCAAGCCTTCCAGGGTCTCGACCACGTCGTGGATGTAGCGATCGCGATCGAGCCGCTTCTCGGCCAGCTGCCGGGCGATGGCCTTGTAGTCACCCTCGTGGAGATAGCGGAAGGACAGGTCTTCCAGCTCCCACTTGAGGTGTCCGATACCCAGGCGGTGGGCCAGCGGCGCGTAGATGTCGAACACCTCGCGAGCCACTTGCAGGCGTTTCTCGCGCGGGGCGTCACGCACCTGGCGCAGCGCGCAGGTCCGCTCGGCGATCTTGATCAGCGCCACCCGCACGTCGTCGATCATGTTGACCAGCATCTTGCGCAGGTTGTCCTGCTGGTCATGCTGGCTCAGGCCATGACTGGGCGTCTGGGAGGTGCTGATCGCGGCCATCTGCAGCACGCCGTCGATCAGCCCGGCGACTTCCTGGCCGAAGCGCTTGGCGATCGCCTCCAGGCCGATCAATCCCTCACGCACCGCACGGTACAGCACCGCCGCCTCGAGCGCCGGCTGATCCAGGCGCAGCTCGCCGAGGATATCGGCCATTTCCAGGCCCATGCGAAAGCTCGAGCCGTCCTTGAGCCAGGCCTTGTGGGGACGCTCGGACTCGCGCTCCAGACGCTCGGCCAGTTCGCAGACCACGCGCATCTCGTCCGGTGCCCGCAGCTTGACGTCCTCCTGGAGGCGTTCGACCCACAGCGGAATGTCGACCCCGCCGTCGGCACTCAAGGGCTGGTCTTCACGCACTTTAACCATCGGTTGACGCTCCTTCGCACCGCTGCCCTGCGTTCGGGTACTCGAGCAACAGCATGGATTCCAGATGGGCGGTGTGAGCGAACATGTCGGCCACCGCCCAGCGTTGGATGGCGTAGCCGGCCCGCACCAGGTGGGCCGCATCCCGCGCCAGGGTGGCCGGATCGCAGGAGACGTAAAGCACGCGCGGCACCGGGTGCGCGGCGATGGCCCGACAGACCGCCTCGGCACCGTCACGTGGCGGGTCGAGCACCAGCGTGCCGCAGTCGGGTGCATCGAGCGGGAATCCACCGGCCGTGACCTCGTTGAGGTCGGCCTGGCACGCCTCGATCTCCAGGCCGTTGCGCCGGGCGTTGTCGGCGAGGCGTTCGACCATCGCAGGACTGCCCTCTACGGCCCGCACGCGGGCACCCAGCGCGGCCAGCGGCAGGCTGAAGTTGCCGACCCCGGCAAACAGATCCAACACCCGCTCGCCCGGCGCCATGGGCGCCAGCCATGCCATGGCGGTATCCACCATGCGCCGGTTGACCGCCTCGTTGGCCTGCAGGAAATCGCCCGGCGAAAAGCCGAGCGTCAGCGCTCTCCCCGCCGCCGCCAATCCGAAACTCGGCTCGGGCGCGGCAGTCAGCCATTCGAAACGTGGCGACTCTCGGCCCACCCAGCGAGCCAGATGCAAACCCCGGGCCATGGCGAAGTCGTGCCAGCGGCGAGTATCGACGGTCTGCTCGCGAAGTTGTCGCACCACGAGGACCACACCGGCATCGCTGGCCGTGAGTTCCAGGTGGCCGACCTGGCGCGGCGCCTCCAAGGCGGCGAGATGCTGGTGCAACGGCGCCAGCAGGTTGGCCAGGGACGGCACCAGGATGGGGCAATCATCGAGATCCACCAGCCGATGGCTATGGCGGGCACGAAACCCCAGATGCACGCCGCCATCGGCATCGACCTTGACGCCCAGCCGCGCCCGGCGCCGATAGCCCTCACCGGCCTCCGCCAGCAGCTCGGGCTCACCCTCGGGTGCGATGCCCTGGCGAGCCAGCAGCTCGGTCAATACCGTCTGCTTGTGCCGCCGCTGGCCAGCCAGGTCGAGATGCTGCAGGTCACATCCCCCGCAAGCGCCGAAGTGGCGACACGGCGGCGCAACCCGCTCGGAAGACGCGTCGAGCACCTCGCGCACGTGGGCTTCGTCGTAACGCTTGCGGGTACGATGCACTGCCGCCACGACGCGCTCGCCGGGCAGGCCGCCCTCGACGAACACCGTCTTGCCGGCCGCCGTGTGCGCCACGCCGCGGCCGTCGTGGGCGAGGCCCTCGATGGTCAGCGGCGCAGCATCGTCGTTCGCCTGCCGTGGTGGCGCCTTGCCACGCTGGGGTGCCTGCAATCCCGAGACGCCTGAACGGGCCCTCGCGGGCCGACGCTTGCCGAGCACCACCTCAGGCCCCCGGGGCGAACAGGCCGGTGGACAGATAGCGATCGCCGCGGTCGCAGACGATGAACACGATCACGGCGTTTTCGACCTCGGCGGCGATACGCAGCGCCCCTGCCAGCGCCCCGCCGGACGAGACCCCGGCGAGAATGCCCTCCTCCCGCGCCAGGCGACGCATGTGCTCCTCGGCCTCGTGCTGGCCGATGTCCAGCACCCGATCGACACGGGCAGGATCGAAGATCCGCGGCAGGTAGGCTTCGGGCCAGCGACGGATGCCGGCAATGCTGGCGCCGTCCTCGGGCTGCAGGCCGACGATCTGCACCTCCGGGCTCATCTCCTTGAGGTAGCGAGAAACGCCCATGATGGTGCCGGTGGTGCCCATCGAGCTGACGAAATGCGTGATGGTGCCAGCGGTCTGCTCCCACAGCTCGGGCCCGGTGCCACGATAATGCGCCAGCGGATTGTCGGGATTGGCAAACTGGTCGAGCGGCTTGCCCTCGCCGCGGGCGATCATGGTGTCGGCCAGGTCGCGGGCGGCCTCCATGCCGCCTTCGCGGCTGACCTCGATGAGCTCGGCGCCATACGCGGCCATGGCCTGCTTGCGCTCGCTGGAGGCATTCTCCGGCATGATCAGGATCAGCCGATAGCCCTTGATCGCCGCCGCCATGGCCAGCGCGATCCCGGTATTGCCGGACGTGGCCTCGACCAGCGTATCGCCCGGCGAGATGGTGCCCCGCGCCTCGGCCTGCTCGAGCATCGACAGCGCCGGACGATCCTTGACCGACCCCGCCGGGTTGTTGCCCTCGAGCTTGGCGAGCAGGGTATTGTTGCGCCCCGCGGCAATGCGCTTCAGGCGCACCAGCGGCGTATGGCCGATGGTCTCCTCCAAGGTGGGGAACTGCATGCAACTGTCCTTCTGGAAACGTCTTTTCGGCATTATATCCTCGGGCAACGACACTGGACAGGCATCCTGCCCGGCTGTGGCATACTGGGCCACGACACTCCAGCCGACGAGCCCTCACGATGTCATTGAAGACCCGCCTGATGCTGGCCATCCTCGCCCTGCCACTGGTGCTGATCGCCGTGGTGGTGGTAGCGGTCACGGAACTGAACGATCGCCACCACCACCAGCAGATGCGCGAGCGCCTGACCCAGGCGGTCGACCTGCTGGCGCCGAGCCTCGGGCGAGCGCTGGCGGCCGGCGATACCGCTGATCTCGACATCCTCGCCAACCGCCTGCTCGACCTGGAGGACGTCCGCGCCCTGAGCATCCACGACGCCGATGGCAGGTCTCGCCTCGAGCTTGGAAGCCTGCGCCAGGCCGCGCCCCGCGCGCCACAGGATGGCCCGACACTGGTGGAGAACGGCCGTCACTGGCAGCTACAGGCGCCACTATCTGGCGCTCCCGGCGCCCAATTGACACTCGACATCGATGCCTCGACGCTGCCGCTGGCCTACTATCGCCATCTGGCCAGCGGCGGCCTGCTGCTGCTGATCGTCGGCATGCTGCTGTTCATGGTCGCCCATGTTCTGACCCGGCGGCTGACCCATCCCCTCGAACGCGCGGCCCAGAAGCTGGAGTGGCTGACCGCAGGGGCACACCCGGGCCCGATGCCGGTGCCGCAGGAGACCGAATTGAGGCACCTCGCCCAGCGCCTCAACGCGCTGGGTGACCACCTGGCCGCCGCCAGGGAAGACCTCCAGGCCCAGATAGAGCAGGCCACGGGGGAGCTACAGGAATCCATGGAGACCATCGAGGTCCAGAACATCGAATTGGACCTGGCCCATCGTCGAGCGCTGGAGGCCAGCCGTGCCAAGTCGGAGTTCCTGGCCAACATGAGCCACGAGATTCGCACCCCGCTGAACGGCATCATCGGCTTCTGTCGCCTGCTTCACCGCACCGAGATGGCCCCCCGCCAAAGAGAATGGCTCGACCACGTCCAGCGCGCCTGCGACAACCTGCTGATGCTGGTCAACGACGTCCTCGACTTCTCCAAGATCGAAGCCGGCCGCCTGGAGCTGGAGCATACCGAACTGGACATGGTGGCCCTGGTCGACGAAGTGCTTGGCCTGCAGGCCCCCCAAGCCCAGCAGAAAGGCATCCAACTGCTCGGCCTGGTCTATGACGACGTTCCCGAGTCGCTGAGCGGCGACCCCCTGCGTATCCGGCAGATACTCACCAACCTGGCCGGCAACGCCGTCAAGTTCACCGAACGGGGCGAGGTCATCGTGCGCGTCATGGTCGATCAGCGCGCCGGCGGGCATGTGGTATTGAGAGTGGCGGTCAGCGATACCGGCATCGGCATGAGCGCCGACGCCCAGCGCCGGCTCTTCCAGGCGTTCCGCCAAGCGGACGCCAGCCACCAGCGCGAATTCGGCGGCACCGGACTGGGCCTGGCCATCAGCCGCCAACTCGTCGAACAGATGGGCGGCGAGATCAGCGTCGTCAGCACGCCGGACGAAGGTTCTACCTTCGCCTTTACCCTGCCGCTGGCCTGTCAGGGCGAAGAACAGCGCGCTCCCGAACTGGAACTGGACGGCCAGCGGGTCATCCTGGAAGAGTCTCATGCGCCGACTCGCTCCGCCCTGCGACACCTGCTGACCCGCTGGAAGGCCCGCCTCATCGACCCGCAGAGAGAGCCGACCGAAGGCGCCGTCCTGGCGGTGATCGGCCTGGACGAGACCGACCTCGGCCAGAGTGGCCAGGCTGCCCTGCAACAGCGCCTGGAGCGTCTTGACTGTCCGGCGTTGCTGCTGGTCAACGCCAGTCCGCCCGATCTACCGACCCTGACGCTCCCCCACGGCGGCGAGGTGCTGAGCAAGCCGCTGTCCCGCCACACGCTGGTGGAGGCGGTCTCCCGCATCCTGGCCCGGGCCCGCCGCGACCGACTCTCGCGCCCGCCCTCCGAGAGCGCCACGGCCCCGCTGCAGCTATTGGTGGTGGACGATACCGAATCCAACCGTCTGTTGCTGCAGGAGCTGATTCGTGGACCGCAGTTGGAGGTGAAGCTGGCCGCCAGCGGCGAAGAAGCCTTGGCCATGGCCCAGGAGACTCACTTCGATGTGGTGCTGATGGATATCCGCATGCGCGGCATGGACGGAGTGGAAACGACGCATGCCCTGCGTGGCCTGGGCGGCCCCTGGCGACACGTGCCGATCATCGCCGTGACCGCCCACGTGCAGAGCGAGCAACGCCAGCAGCTGCTGCAAAGCGGTCTGGACGGAGTGCTCGAGAAGCCGCTGGATACCGCCCAGCTATCCAGCCTGCTGCGCCACCACCTGGGGGTCGGCCTGGCACTGGAGGAATCCGGCGAAACCACGCAAGCCGATCCGTCCAGCGACACCGAGCTGGAGTCGGTGGACCTGGCGCTGGGGGCCCAGTTGGCCGGAGGACGCGAGCCGCTGGCCCGCAAGCTGCTGGGCCACCTGATTGACTCCCTGGATGACAGCGAGGCCGACATTCGCCAAGCGGTGAAGGCGGACGATGCCGAGGCCTTGCTCGATGCCATTCACGCTCTCAATGGCGCCTGCCGCTACTGCGGCGTGCCACGTCTGGGCCTGCTGGCTGAGACGCTGGAAACCCGGCTGCGCTCCCGCGGCCTGGAGGCAGTCATGCCGCTGCTACCGGACCTCTACGCGGCGATGGCCGCGCTGCGCGACTGGCAGGCGGCGCAGGGTAGTGTTTCCCTGGCGTCCCACACTCAGTCTTCCAGTACCACGAAGGCCACCGCGAACGCCGACTCGTCCGACAACGAGAGATGAAGCCCCCGAACCCCCTCCGCCTCGGCCAGCGCAAGGGCCCGCCCCGACAGGGCCAGTGAAGGTCGCCCGAGGGCGTCGTTGACCACCTGGATCTCGCTCCAGCGCATGCCACGCCGCAGGCCCGTGCCCAAGGCCTTGACGAAGGCCTCCTTGGCGGCGAAGCGCTTTGCCAGAAAGGACGCCGGCTGTCCTCGCTGCCGATATCCCACCAGCTCGTCGTCGCCCAGCACCCGCCGGGCAAAGCGCTCGCCGTGACGCGCCTGGGCGGCCTCGAAGCGCGCCACCCGGGCGATATCGGTGCCGATGCCCAGTATCATCCGCAGCAGCCGCTCCCTGCCTCATGGTCATGGTCGTGCTCGTCGAGCGCCGCCACGAAGCCGGCCTCCTGACCGGCGATCGCCAGGCGCTTCATCTCGACCACCGCCTCCTTGAGGCCAACGAACAGCGACCGAGCGATGATGGCATGGCCGATGTTGAGCTCGTGCAGCCCGGGAATGGCCGCAACCGCCTCGACGTTGTGATAGTGCAGGCCGTGACCGGCGTTCACGGTCAGGCCCAGCTCAGCGGCCATCTCGGCGGCGGCCACCAGCCGGGCATGCTCTCGGGCCGCCTCGTCGCCGGTCGCCTCGGCATAGGCACCGGTGTGCAGCTCGATCACCGGCGCTCCCGCCCGGGCGGCCGCTTCCACCTGCCGGGGATCAGGGTCGATGAACAGCGACACCTCGCAGCCCGCCGCAGCGAGCCGCCGGCACGCCTCCTCGATCGACTCGAAGCCGCCGACCACGTCCAGGCCGCCCTCGGTGGTCAGCTCCTCACGCTTCTCCGGCACCAGGCAGACGTGGGCCGGGCGGATCTCCTCGGCTAGCGCCAGCATCGCCTCGGTGACCGCCATCTCCAGGTTCATGCGCGTATTCAGCACCTCGGCCAGCAAGCGCACGTCACGTTCCTGGATGTGCCGGCGGTCCTCGCGCAGGTGCACGGTGATACCGTCGGCCCCGGCCTCCTCGGCCAGCAGCGCCGCCTGGACGGGATCGGGATAGCGGGTACCGCGCGCCTGGCGCAGTGTCGCGATGTGGTCGATATTGACGCCGAGCAGGATGCGAGGGGGATGCATGGGGCTCTCCTTCGGTAAGCTGGAAGCTGGAAGCTGGAAGCTGGAAGCTGGAAGCTGGAAGCTGGAAGACAGCATGTTACCATCCAGCTGTGCCACAAGCCTTTCTTCAAGCTTCCAGGCGCGCAGCGCCGTTCTTCAAGCTTGGCGCGCACGCCGCCGCGCGGCCAGTTGACGCATCCACTCGCGGGAACGCAGCGGTCGACTGCCCAGCAGCGGCGCCAGGGCCGCACGAGTTACCGCCTTGGCCGGGCCGGCCAATCCCGGCTCTCGCCAGTCGCCGCTGGCCAGCAGTTTCAGGGTGCGCCCGTCGATGCCGAACTCGCCCGGCACGAAGGCCCGGGAGTCGGCCTCGAAGACATAGCGGGCCTGGGGGTCCAGGGCCTGACCATCGGCAGAACAGAAACGCGGCTCGGCATCCAGGGCCTCGAGCAGCGACAGCTCCAGACGGCGCAGCGCGCCGGCCCGCCCCTCGGGACGCGGCAACGCCTCCAGCGCGGCAGCGTAGAAGGCGAAGACATCGCCCACCGGCAGCTCCACCGGCAACAGCCGGGTCAGCAATTCGTTGGCATAGAGCCCGCACAGCAGCCCCTCGCCCGCCAGCATCGCCGCCGGCGCCCGACTCTCGATCAGCGATAGCCGCTTGAGCTCGCCCTGACCGCTCCAGGTGAGATGCAGGGGAGCGAAAGGCTGAAGCGTGGCTCGGGCACGGCTACCGGGGCGCTGCACGCCACGCGCCACCGCTCGCACCCGGCCGTGGTCGAGCGTCAGCAGCTCGACCAGGGCGCTGGTCTCGCGGTAGGGGCGCTTGTGCAGCAGGTAGGCCGGCTGAGGAGTCATGGGATGCCGTTAAAGAGAATCGAAGCTCGTAGCTCGCAACTCGAAGCTCGAAGCTCGTAGCTCGTAGCTCGTAGCTCGTAGCTCGTAGCTCGTAGCTCGTAGCTCGTAGCTCGTAGCTCGTAGCTCGAAATCAGTCTAAGTCGTAGCCCAGACTCTTCAAGGCTCGCTCGTCGTCGGACCAACCGCGCTTGACCTTGACCCAGAGGTTGAGCATGACCTTGGCGTCGAACGCCCGCTCCATGTCCAAGCGCGCCTCACGCCCGATCTTCTTGATGCGCTCACCTCGTTCGCCGATCAGGATCTTCTTCTGTCCCTGACGCTCGACCATGATCAGGGCGCTGATGTGCACCACCTTGCCCTCGTCGCGGAACTCCTCGATCTCCACGGTCATCTGGTACGGCAGCTCGTCGCCGAGCTGGCGCATGACCTTCTCGCGAACCAGCTCCGCGGCCAGGAAACGCTGGCTCTTGTCCGTGACCTGGTCATCGGGGAAAAAGTGCACGCTCTCGGGCAGGTGCCTGGCGACCTCGGCCTCGAGATCGGCCACGTGGGTACCGTGCTTGGCCGCGATCGGCACGATGGCGGCGAAGTCGCGCCGGGCGCCGACCGACTCCAGCCACGGCAGCAGCTCCGTCTTGTCCTTGAGGCGATCCACCTTGTTGACCGCCAGGATCACCGGCGCCTCGACCTTGGCCAGGCGCTCCAGCACTATCTGGTCCTCGGCGGACCACCGAGTGCGGTCGATGATGAAGACCACGCAGTCCACGTCGCGCAGGGCCTGGGTGGCGGCCTGGTTCATGAAGCGATTGATGGCCTTGTTGCGATCCTTCTCGAGAATATGGATCCCCGGCGTATCGACATAGATGAACTGGGCATCGCCCTCGGTCTTGATGCCCATCACCTGATGGCGAGTGGTCTGGGGACGCCGCGAGGTAATGGAAATCTTCTGGCCGAGGATACGATTCATCAGCGTCGACTTGCCGACGTTGGGCCGGCCGACGATGGCCACGAAGCCACAGGTCTGGCTCATGAGCGCCCTCCTTGTTCGAACCGGGCCAGGGCACGCTCGGCGGCCTGCTGCTCGGCGTGGCGACGACTCGATCCCGTCCCGCGGGTATGCTCTTCCAGCATTTCCACGTGGCACTCCACGGTGAAGGTCTGGGCATGGGCCTCCCCCTCCACCGAGATCACCTCGTAGCGCGGCAGCGCCGCCTGGCGGGACTGCAGAAATTCCTGCAGGCGAGTCTTGGGGTCCTTCTGGGTGTCCTGAAGGTCGATGGCCTCAAGGCGCTCGGCGTACCAGGCCAGCACCCGGGCACGGGCGGTATCCATGCCGGCGTCCAGGTAGATGGCGCCGATCACCGCCTCGACGGCATCGGCGAGGATGGAGTCGCGGCGATGGCCGCCGCTCTTCATCTCTCCGGAGCCCAGGCGCAGGTAATCGCCGAATTCCATCTCGCGGGCCAGCTCGGCCAGGGTCTGGCCCTTGACCAGGCGGGCGCGCAGGCGGGACAGCTGCCCCTCCCTTGCCTGGGGAAAGCGCTGGTAGAGGTCCTCGGCGATGACGAAGTTGACAATCGAATCGCCGAGGAACTCCAGGCGCTCGTTGTTGCGACCGCCGTAGCTACGATGGGTGAGGGCCAGTTCGAGCAGTTCGGACTGCGCGAAGTCGTGGCCGATACGGCGGCTGAAGATGGTCAGGGAATTGCTCACGAAGCTCCTGCTATGTCATGCAAGGAATGCCGCTCCCGGCATTCATTGGATACGGCGCACACTGGTGAAACTCGGCAGTCCGCCGTTCCAGTGCATCCAGACGGCGAAGGCCTTGCCGACGATGTTCTCCTCCGGCACGAAGCCCCAGTAGCGGCTGTCGTTGGAGTGGTCGCGGTTGTCCCCCATCATGAAATAGTGTCCCGGCGGCACCACGATCTCGCGCATCTGCGGGCCGGGGTCGCGTGGATTATTGTAGATAGGGTGGTCCGCCTCGCCCAGTTGCTCCTGCATCAACAGCTCATCGGGAGCCCCTTGAGGGCCGGCCTCGATCAACGACTTGGGCACCGGCTCGCCATTGACGAAGAGCTGCTTGTCTTCGTAGCGAATCTGATCTCCAGGCAGGCCGATCACCCGCTTGATGAAGTTCACCGAGGGTTCGTTGGGGAACCGGAACACCATGACATCGCCACGTTCCGGCTCGCCGACGTCGAGGAACTTGGTGTCGAGCACCGGCAGGCGCAGGCCATAGGCGAACTTGTTGACCAGGATGAAATCGCCCACCTCGAGGGTCGGGCGCATCGAACCGGAGGGAATCTGGAAGGGTTCGACCAGGAAGCTGCGCAGCACCAGCACGACCAGCAGCACCGGGAAGAAGGAGCGCGCGTAATCTACCGGCCAAGGCTCCTTGAGCGCCTTTTCGCGGACGGCGGGATCAACGCCCTCGGTGGTACCGGCCTCGACGCTGGCCGTGAGGCGAGCCCGGCGCGCCGGCCGCCACCACACCAGGTCCAGCAGCCAGATCGCTCCGGTGACCAGCACGGCCACCGTCAGCAGGAGTGCAAAATCCATCAGTCGTTGCCCTTCCTTAGTCGTCGTTCACCTTGAGCACGGCGAGGAAGGCATCCTGGGGAATCTCCACCCGGCCGACCTGCTTCATGCGTTTCTTGCCCGCCTTCTGCTTCTCGAGAAGCTTCTTCTTGCGCGAGGCGTCGCCGCCGTAGCACTTGGCGGTGACGTTCTTGCGCAGCGCCTTGACGGTGGAGCGCGCCACTACCTGGCCGCCGATGGCCGCCTGGATGGCCACGTCGAACATCTGCCGCGGAATCAGTTCTTTCATCTTTTCGACCAGCACCCGCCCGCGGGAGTGGGCATGATCGCGGTGAATGATCACGGCCAGGGCATCCACCCTGTCGCCGTTGATCAGCACGTCCAGGCGCACCAGCTTGGCGGCCTCGAAGCGCTCGAAGTTGTACTCCAGCGAGGCATAGCCCTTGGAGATGGACTTGAGGCGATCGAAGAAATCCATCACCACCTCGGCCATGGGCAGCTCGTAGGTGAGCTGGATCTGGCTGCCCAGGAACAGCATGTCGAGCTGGGTGCCGCGACGCTGCTCGCACTCGGCGATCACGTTGCCGACGAACTCCTGGGGCACCAGGATGCTGGCCCGCACCACGGGCTCGCGCATCTCCTCCACGTCGGCCATGTCGGGCAGCTTGGAGGGGTTGGAGACGTAGCGGACCTCGCCGTCCTTCATCAGCAGCTCGTAGACCACGGTCGGCGCAGTGGTCAGCAGGTCGAGGTCGTACTCGCGTTCCAGCCGCTCCTGGACGATCTCCATGTGCAGGGTGCCGAGGAAGCCGACCCGGAAACCGAAACCCAGGGCATCGGAGTTCTCCGGCTCATAGTCCAGGGAGGCATCGTTGAGGGCCAGCTTCTCCAGGGCGTCGCGGAAGTCCTCGTAGTCGTCGGCACTGACCGGGAACATGCCGGCATAGACCTGGGGCTTGACCTTCTGGAAGCCCGGCAGGCGCTTGACGTCCGGGGTCTTGGCGTGGGTGATGGTATCGCCCACCGGCGCGCCGTGGATGTCCTTGATCCCGGCCACCACGAAGCCCACTTCGCCGGCGCGCAACACATCGGTCTCGCGGCGCTGGGGAGTGAAGATGCCGACCTGATTGGCCTGCCAGTCGCGGCCGGTCGACGTGATACGGATCTTGTCGTTCTTGTTCAGCGTGCCGTCGAAGATACGCACCAACGACACCACGCCCAGATAGTTGTCGAACCAGGAGTCGATGATCAGCGCCTGCAGCGGCGCCTCGCGGTCGCCCTTGGGCGGCGGGATATCACGCACCAGTCGCTCGAGCAGCGCATCGATGCCGAGCCCGCTCTTGGCCGACACCTGGCAGGCGTCGGTGGCGTCCAGACCGATGATCTCCTCGATTTCCACGCTGACCTTGTCCGGATCGGCCTGGGGAAGGTCCATCTTGTTGAGTACCGGCAGCACCTCGAGGCCCTGCTCGATGGCGGTATAGCAGTTGGCCACCGACTGGGCCTCGACGCCCTGGGCGGCATCCACCACCAGCAGGGCGCCCTCGCAGGCGTACAGCGAGCGGGACACTTCGTAGGAGAAGTCCACGTGCCCCGGAGTATCGATGAAGTTCAGCTGATAGACGTTGCCGTCCTGAGCATGATAATCCAGCGTCACCGACTGGGCCTTGATGGTGATACCGCGCTCGCGCTCCAGGTCCATGGAGTCGAGCACCTGGTCCTTGAGTTCTCGCTCCGTGAGCCCCCCACAGTTCTGGATCAGGCGATCGGCCAGGGTCGATTTGCCGTGATCGATGTGGGCAATAATGGAAAAGTTCCGTATCCCGTTGATTACTTTGCGGTTATCGCTTTCTGACATTCGAAAAAGATCCGGTTCGTGTACGCACCCGTGTACAAATATTGGCGTTCGCCGTCTCTGGTGCGTCGAGTGAGATGGCGGCATTGTAGCGGGATGCGCCGGCCAGATACAGCGACCCGACGGCATGGCCGTCGGGTCGCTGGTCACGACGAGGGTCGCATCGATCAGTCGCTGGCCAGGCGCAGCGCCACGTAGTAGGACCGCCCGTCACGATAGAGCCGCACCGGCACCGCGCTACCCTCCGGCAGCTCGGTCACCAGCTCGGACAGCTGGTCAGGGCTTTCCACAGGCTGCTGGCCGATGCTGACCAGGACATCGCCGGGCCGGATTCCGGCCGCCGCCGCAATGCCGTCGGGATCGACCTCGGTCACCTGAACGCCGTGATCGAGCTCCAGCTTGCGCCGCTGCGATTCGTCCAGCGATTGCACCGCCACCCCCAGTCGTGCAGGCGCGGCATGCCCGTCACCGGCGTCACCGCCGGACGACTGGCTATCCGGCCACTTGCCGACCTCGACGCTCAGCGTCTCGCGCTCACCGTCGCGCAGCACGGTGAGGTCCACGCTACCACCGGGTGACACATGGCCGATCAGACGCGGCAGGGTGCTGGAACGATCGACGCCCTTACCGTTGACCTCGAGGATGATGTCACCGGCCTTGAGACCACCCTCGGCCGCCGGCCCTTCAGGATCGAGATCGGCGATCAACGCGCCTTCGGGGTTGTCCATGCCGAAGGACTCGGCCAGCTCACGGGACACCGGCTGGATCATCACCCCGAGCCAGCCACGCTCGACGGAGCCACTGGCGCGCAGCTGGTCGGCGACTTCCATCGCCACGTTGATGGGAATCGCGAAGGACAGCCCCATGAAACCGCCGCTACGGGTAAAGATCTGGGAGTTGATGCCCACCACTTCGCCATCGAGGTTGAACAGCGGACCACCGGAGTTGCCCGGGTTGATCGCCACGTCGGTCTGGATGAAGGGCACGTAGACATCACGCGGCAAGGTGCGGTTGATGGCACTCACGATACCGGACGTCACCGAGTGATCGAAGCCAAACGGCGAGCCGATGGCCGCCACCCATTCACCCACCTCAAGCTGGTCGGAGTCGCCCAGCGTGAGCGTCGGCAGGTCGTCGGCATCGACCTTGAGCACCGCCACGTCGGTCTTCTCGTCGGCCCCGACCAGCTCGGCCTCGAGCTCCCGGCGGTCGTTGAGACGCACCAGGATCTGATCGGCACCATCGACCACATGGGCGTTGGTCATGATGTAGCCGTCCTCGCTGATGATGAAGCCCGAGCCCAGCGACTGGCGCTCCTCGCTGTGGCCGTGCCCTCCTCCAGGCGGCGTCGGCAGCTGGTCGCCGAAGAAGTGGCGAAAGATCTCGGGAATTTCCTGGTTACCGAAGCCGCGGAAGGGCGAATCGCGACGATCCACCACGCGGGAGGTGGAGATGTTGACAACCCCTGGCGCGGCATCCTTCACCAGTTCGGTGAAGTCCGGCAATTCGCGGGCCATGGCGGACTGGGTGGCAAACAGCGCCACGACCAGCAGCACCCAGAGGGATAGCGTGCGCGTCATGCGTGTCATGAATGACTCCTGTGACAAGGTGCAATGGATGGCAAGGACATCTGCCCCTACCCCTTACCCCGACGAGGGCAAAAGGTTCAGCAAGGCGGCGGCACGAGCCATGGCCGCCGACGACAAAAGCCGGCCGCGCGGAGGTGTCGAAACAACGCTATCGCCTGGCCGTGCGACGACACCACGGCGGCGACGTTCATGGCGCGTCTTCCGCATCGCTGGCCGAGGCCTCGGTCGGCGCCTCGGGAGCCCAGACCACGGACTCGACCACGCGCCGCAGGACCTGGGGCGGCAGTTCGCCCATGGCCACGACCTGCCGTGGCTGACCGCCAAGTTCACGGTGCAGCACCGCGGCATGGGAAACGCCCAGGCGATGGATGCCGGGAATCAGCAGGTCGCGATTCTCGAGAGGTTCGACGAAAAGGCTGAGCGTCGACAGGCCATCGCCGTAGACCCGATGCCTGACGCCCGGACGACGCTCACCATGGGTCTTCACCGGCTGGGCAACGAACCCCTCCGGTAGCCAACGAGGCTGCCAGGGCTGACGGGGAGGATATTGCCCCTGTGCCAGGCCGACACGGCCCTGGTAGAGCTGCGGGGAACGCAGCTCGGTGATCTGGAAGGTCTCGACCACCCTGCCCCGCTCGTCGAGCAGCATCTGCTTGAGCGGCAGGGCGGTGGCGGCATCGAGCCACAGGCGGTGGCCATAGCGCTGATCATCGAGGGGCTCGATGTCCAGGCGCATTGCATGACGACCGGCGATGCGATCCGACCCGGAGAGCTGAAGACGATAGAGGCCATCGAGATGCCCGACGATGGCCTCGGGAGAGGCCGAAGGCGCCTTGCCCGGAGCCATGCCCCCCAACCGTGCGATGCGCCCCTCACGTTCGAAGGCGACCGCAGGTCCGTCGAGGAAACGTGCCACCTCTCGCTCGACGCCGTCTTGAATCTCGTGGGACATGGCCAGGCTGCGTACGCCGTCGCTGCCGATGCGCACGGCCCTGGCCTGGAAGACATAGCAGTGGCCCGCCCAAAGGCTACGTTCGTACCAGGACACCGCCGAGTCGGGCTCGTCCTCCTCGGCCAGTTGGGTACAGTCGAAGTCGGAGGACCCCGAGTCCAGCTGGGCCGTGTCCGCCAGCGCAGGTGCCGCGAGGGCGGTTCCGGCCAGCAACCAGGCCCCCAGGCACGCAGCCCTACCCCGCTGCCCCCCCATCAACGCTGCCCCAGAGACTCGCTTCCCGAGGCCCGCAGCAGCGGCATCCAGACATCACCACCGGTGGCAGCGGCACCTTCGGCATGACGATCCAGATAGGATTGCAGAAGCAGCGCCTGCTGGCGATCCATACGCAGCGACTGCCGCTGGGTGGGCGAGAGCATCGTCGGCGCTTCGGCTCCGACGGTCATCAGCCCCTGATTGCCGCCGCTCGAGCCCTGGAACATCGGCATGTCCACCAACGATGGCGCCGCACTGCTACCAGTACCAGGCGACGCCCCCAGCGATTCGGTATTGGCGGCGGTGCTGGCCACCGGCGCCTCGCTGTCACCGAGCGGAGAGGCGCCGTTGTAGAACTGCACGCCGGTGATCACCATCAGCGAGACCGCAGCGGCAATGCCGGCGCTGCGTCCCAGCGGCAGGGAACGCCGCGTCGTCGAGACGGGTGCCCCCAGCGGGGCGGGCTCGTCACGCAGGCTGGCCATGACGCCGGCCGAGAGGTCGGTGGTCATGTCGACGTCGCCCTCGCGTCGCAGCAGGCTCCTCATCAAGTGATAGCGGCGCCAGGCATCCGCCGCGTCGGGTTCGTCATCCAGCGACTTGAGGACGCGCCGCAGTTCGAGCTCGTCCCCCTCGTTGTCCATTAGCGCAGAAAGCGATTCCCGTGCGTTCTGACTCATTTCTCATCACCCTCACAATCGACAAGGCACCACCGCCTTGCATCCTGTTGGAAGCCCGGAATCCCGACCCCATTGCCCGTCGTGTCGGCCATTTCGAGAGGCCCCTGACCCGCCATGCACGGATCGGTCACCGCATATGACGTCACTCGCGCCCGACAGTTCAGCCAATCCGCAAAAACGGTGGAAATTCGCTTCATTCGGTCACCGCTTCCTGGTTGCGGGAGGTGGTGACCAGCGGCCGGATATGTTGATCCACGGCCTCGCGAGCGCGGAAGATTCGCGAACGCACCGTGCCCACTGGGCACTCCATGATGTTGGCAATGTCTTCGTAGGACAGGCCGTCGAGCTCGCGCAGGGTAATCGCCGTGCGCAGGTCATCGGGCAGCGCCTCGATGGCCTCGAACACGGCGGCCTGCAGCTGATCCCGGGCGATGGCCGCCTCGGGCGTTTCGATGTCGGCCAGGCGGCCGCTGTGATCGACCACCTCGGCATCGACGATGTCCAGGTCGCTGCCCGGGGGACGCCGCCCCTTGGAGACCAGGTGGTTCTTGGCGGTATTGATGGCGATGCGATACATCCAGGTGTAGAAGGCGCTTTCGGCACGAAACTTGCCAAGCGCCCGGTAGGCCTTGATGAAGGCTTCCTGCGCCACGTCCTGAACCTCGGCGTGGTCGTGCACGTAGCGGCCGATCAATCCGATGATCTTGTGCTGGTACTTCTTCACCAGCATGTCGAAGGCGCGGGTATCCCCCTTCTGTGCGCGTTCGACGAGTTGCTGGTCGGTTTCCCGGGTGCCCATTCAGCGCCTCCCCGTGGCGGGAGCTTGCCGCGACGCGCCGGAATGACGTCGCGTAGAGACGGGTATCGCTTCCATATGTATCAACCTAGACCCTGGGGTGAGCGTGCGCCGATATCGGCGGGTGCCCAAGTGTTCCTGTTTCACCGGCGCGCATCAAGCCTCTACACCGTCACCCGGCCGTTGGCATCGCCCGAAGACCGTCTCGGGCCGGTGCCCGCGCCGGCGCTAGGACAACCCTGCCCCACGTTGGGTTCCCGCATCGATTGAATTTGACCGGCACGCGGGCGATAGTAGGCCTCACGCCGAATCAGCGCTGACACGACACAGGTAGCGAAGCAACATGTCCGAGCAACAGGTCAACAACCTCAACGTTCTCGCCGAGGACGTCCTCATCACCCCGGCCGACCTCAAGCGGGAAATCCCGCTCACCGAAGACGCCGAACGCACGGTGATCGAGGGACGCCAGACCATCCAGAACATTCTCGACGGCCGTGACTCCCGGCTGCTGATGGTGGTAGGCCCCTGCTCGATCCACGACGTCGATGCGGCCCTGGACTACGCCCGCCGCCTGCGCCGGCTGGCCGACGAGGTCAAGGACAGCCTCTATATCGTCATGCGCGTCTACTTCGAGAAGCCGCGGACCACCGTGGGCTGGAAGGGCTTGATCAACGATCCACACCTCAACGGTTCCTTCGAGATCGAGGAAGGCCTGCACATCGCCCGGCGCCTGCTGGTCGAACTGGCCGAGCTGGGCCTGCCGCTGGCTACCGAGGCGCTGGACCCGATCTCGCCCCAGTACCTGCAGGACTGCATCAGCTGGTCGGCGATTGGTGCGAGAACCACCGAGTCCCAGACTCACCGCGAGATGGCCTCCGGGCTGTCCGGCCCCGTGGGGTTCAAGAACGGCACCGACGGCAGCCTCGACGTGGCCGTCAACGCCCTGCAATCGGTCGCCCACCCTCACAACTTCCTGGGCATCGACCAGGCCGGCAAGGTGGCGATCATCCGCACCCGCGGCAATCGCTACGGCCATGTGGTACTGCGTGGCGGAAACGGCAAGCCCAACTACGACAGCGTCAGCGTGGCGCTGGCCGAGCAGGAGCTGCACAAGGCCGGCGTAACGCCCAACATCATGATCGACTGCTCGCACGCCAACTCCAACAAGGACCCCAGCCTCCAGCCGCTGGTGCTGGAGAACGTCACCAACCAGATCCTCGAAGGCAACCGCTCGATCATCGGCCTGATGGTCGAGTCCAACATCGGCTGGGGCAACCAGAAGATCCCCGAGGATCACAGCCAGCTGGCCTACGGCGTCTCCATCACCGACGCCTGCATCGACTGGGACGCCACCGAGCAGGCCTTCACGACCATGAACGCCAAGCTGGCCCCGGTGCTGGCCAAGCGGCGCCGCGCCGCCTGACGCGCTCGAGCCTTCACGCTATCGATGGGCCCGCCGCATGGCGGGCCCATTTCGTCCGGACACTGCTCTTACCGTACATTGTCCCTGACGCGCGGCGCCCGAATGCCATGGACGAAGCTAGACCAGGAAGCGAGAGAAGAACCGCAGCAGCCGCTCGTGGTGCAGGTTTTCCGCCTCGCTACGCAGCATATGCCCCTCCCCCTCGTAGAAATGCGTCTCGACATGGCCCTTTCTGGCAGCGAGGCGCTCCGCCAGGCGCCGGGTCATGTCGACGCTCCAGGTGGCATCCTCCACGCCGTGGCTCAGCAAGACGGGGCCGGCGTAGCGCTCGATCTCGATGCGAGTGGTCGGCTTGAGGCGTTCGGAGCTTCCCCGCCATGTCCAGGCTCGGGAGGCGGCGTCCCAGGCTTGCCAGCCAGGGTCCCCCGAATCGCGGAAGGATCGCGCATCGAAGGCCCCGCACACCACGTCGGCGGAAGCGTGCGCGGCCAGCGCATCGGCCTGCCCCGCGCGCCCCTCCTCGGCCATCAGCGAGGCCAGCAAGAGAGCGTGCTCGCCGCCTCGTGACACGCCGTACAAGCCGACTCGCCCCGAGCAGTAGGCAAATTCCCGCAACGCCGCCAGGGCCTCGGCGGTGCGATCCAGTGCCACCTCCTCGATCGCGCCGGCATTCCAGGCATTACCGCCACGCGAATAGGCGTGGGGATAGGCCAGAAAACCATGCGCCGCGAACAGCACGGCCAGCCGATGCGACCAGCCGGAAAAGCCGCCCTCGGAGCCATGCAGGATCAATATGCCCGGGAATGGCCCGTCTCCAGCGGGTCCATAGGTAGTGCCGAATGCCGGCAACAGCCGACGCACGATATTTAGCATGCCATCTCCCTGTCCTTGCGTATCCCTGGATGCCGGCCATCCCAACGGCCGCCCGGCGTCATGGCGAGACGCCCCTCTCCTCGAGCGATTTGACCAGCAGGCACTGGCGCTTGTCGAGCCGATAGCCCTGCCGACGGTAGAAGGCATGCGCGGCCTCACGCGTGACGTTGGCCCGCACCCGGATCCGATCGGTGCGTGGCCGCAGCCAGGCCTCGGCGGCGGCCACCAGCTCGGCGCCCAGCCCCGCTCCCCGGCTCGTTTGCGTGACGACCAGACTCACGATCTCGCCACAGCGTCCCTCCGCCAGGCGCACGTCCAGGATCGCCGAGACGCAGCCTACGATGCCCCGCTCGCCTTCGGCGACGATGACGGCGTCGCCTCGCGCGACCATCGCCGCGAGATTGTCACTCACGCCGTCGGGGCCATGCGCGTAGCCCAGCTGTCCCATCAGCCCGGCCAGCGCTTCGGCATCGGCCTTCGTCGCTTGCCGAAAGCGAATCGTCATCCCGCCTCCTCATCTCCCGTAGCGTCGTGGCCGGCACCGCCTGCGCCGGCGATCAACTCCCGCGCCCAGGGTATCGCCTCGGGGTACTGTTCACCATCCAGCACGAACTCCTGCCCACGGGCCACGGCCTGCAGCGCGACGCGATCGGCGCGCCGCCGCCAGCGCCGGGGATCGGCATGATAGGTCAGCGGCGACCGCCCCTCGCCCGGCTGGAACCAGGCCGGCAGCTCCCAGGCCGATACCGTCTCGGCATTCGGCGCCGTCAGGCAATGCCGCGTAGCGTAGTGCGTGAAGATCCCGGCGCCAGGCAGCCCGATAGCGTAGCGATCGATCGTGAGTCGTGGACTGGCGATATAGAGCATGTTGCGGGGCGCGTCGAGGCGCTGGCAGTGAGGATGTTCATGCGCCCACTCGACGCCCACCGGCAGTCGCTCGCCCAGCGCCAGCGCCTCGCCCACCTGCAGCCAGCCCCACAGCACATGGCGCGGCCGCGAGGCGGGCACGAAGCGCCAGCGGCCATCGACGCGCTCGACATCTCGAAACAGCCCGAAGAACAGGAACAGATCGCCCGGCCCCACGCCCTGGTTGCGCAGGTGGCTCTGGGCGGACGCCATCTGGCCGAACAAAGGCCGCCAGCCCGGAGCACGCGGCAGCTGTCCGGGGTGCAGATCGGGATCCAGGTGGGCGCCGGCATCCGGCGAGACCCGCCCCCGGGTCAGATCGGCGACCAGCGGCCCCAGCGGCTCGCCCTGCTGGGTGATCGCCCGGTAGGGAATCACCGAGCGCGCGTCGGGAATCGGCAGCGCCAGCAGACGTCCATCGGGGAGGATCGGATTGGGCACGCCGCCAGCGGAGGTATCGAACCCCTTGCGGCTCAGGATCAGTTTCATCGTGACGTCTCGCCAATAGCGCTCATCGAGTGCCGGGGATCCTGGCGGATCGACCGCCAGGGTTCAAGCGTCGCGGAAAGCGTCGATCGACCCGATTGCCGGCTGGGCCGGCCTCGGCTAGCTTGAGGCGATAAGGTGCTCTCACCGAAGCCAGAGGACCCACGGATGGCGGAATCGACGGCCCTGCTTCACTCCATGACCACCTGGCTCGCCCCCTGGGAATTCTCGCCGCTGTGGGGTCTCGCCTGTCTAACGGCGGCCATCGTCTACATGCGTGGCGCCCGGCGGCTCGGTCGCCATCATCCGGCGGTCGGATGGTCACGCCCGATAGCCTTCCTGGCAGGCCTCGCCCTCGTCTACATCGTGACCCAGACCCACTACGATTACCTGTCGCAGTACATGTTCTTCCCCCACCGGGCGCAGCACCTGGTACTGCATCATGCCGCCCCCTTCCTGATGGCGCTCGCCCTGCCCGGCGCGGCGCTCGCCGCGGGGCTGCCGATGCGTATCGCCAGACCGAGCCGGCGGCTGCGACCGCTGGTCGATCTGCTGCAGCATCCGCTCGTCGCGCCGCTGCTGTTCGTCGGCCTGATCTATTTCTGGCTGATCCCGGAGGTGCACTTCAACGCCATGTTGAGCCAGGATCTCTATCAGCTCATGAACTGGAGCATGTTCATCGACGGCGTGCTGTTCTGGTGGCTGGTGCTCACCCCGTCGGGGCGACTCGGCCACGGCCGCCGTATCCTGCTGCTGCTGGCCGTGGTGCCGCCCCAGATCCTGCTCGGCGCCTATCTCACCTTCAGCCCGACGGTGCTGTTCGACGTCTACGAGGTATGCGGCCGCGCCTGGCCACTGGCACCGCTGGTCGACCAGCAGATCGGCGGGTTGATCACCTGGATACCGGCCACCATGATGAGCGTGATCGGCACCCTGATCGTGCTGCGCCAGTTGCGGCGCGACGAGACCCGCCGCCAGCGTATGCCCCCGTCCCGCACCCCACGCGATGTCATCGGCTGACCGCCAGGAGGCCCCATGCGATATGCACCGTTGGTGATGCTCGCGCTGACGCTCCTCGCCGGCTGCGGCGAGGAAAAATGGCAGACCAAGGACATATCCGGACTGATGCCGCCACTGGCCTTCGGGCTGACCGACGAGAGAGGCCGGGACGTCGAGGCCACCCGCTACCGCGGGGACATCACCCTGCTGTATTTCGGCTACACCCACTGCCCGGATGTCTGCCCCACCACCCTCGCCCGGCTCGCCGCCACCCTCGGCGACCTCGCACCCGAGGCCGGGCAGGACGTGCGTGTGCTGTTCGTCTCCGTCGATCCGGCGCGCGACGATCCCCGGCGGCTGGCGGCCTACACCGATGCCTTCGGGCCGACCATCGTTGGCCTGACCGGTAACCGGGAGCAGCTCGACGCCCTCACTCGGCGCTATCGAGTGACCTACGGCTACGGGGAAAAGGGAGACAACGGCGACTATCCGGTCTCCCACGCCAGCGGCATCTTCGCCTTCGACCGCGAAGGCAAGGCCCGGCTGCTGATCCGCGATAGCGACGGCCCCGAGGCCGTGCGACACGACCTCGTGCGGCTGCTCGCCGAGGAAGGATGATCTCAAAAAAGTGTAAAAGTCGGCGAGCGAAGGCTAGGGCTAGGCCCGCTCCCTGCGGGCCAACGCACTTCCCACGTCCTTGTGGGTCGCAAGGCAAGCATCAACGACAAATCGGTAGGGATTGCCGATTTGGGCAGCTTTGCTGCTCGTAGAGCGAGCGACATGGATGTCGCGAGTCAAAAGCCGGAGTTTACGAGCCGTAAATGAGGACTTTGATCGGACTCGCGCACGAGTTCATGTTTAACGCCGTATCGCCGAGCACAGCCACTTTTCGACCTTTACTGGCCGTCGATCTCGCGCACGAAAGGTGGCAGCGCATCCAGCAGCGCGCGGCCATAGCGGCGGGTGAGCACGCGGCGGTCGAGCAGAGTGATGCGGCCGCGGTCGGCCTCCTTGCGAATCAGCCGGCCGCAGGCCTGGACCAGCTTGATGGAGGCGTCGGGGACGCTGATGCGCATGAAGGGGTTGCCGCCCTGACGCTCGATCCACTCGGCGAGCGTCGCCCCCACCGGGTCGTCGGGCACGGCAAACGGCAGCCGGGTGATCACCACATGAGTCAGGTAGTCGCCGGGCAGGTCGATGCCCTCGGCGAAGCTCGCCAGGCCGAACAGGATACTCCCCTCGCCCTTGTCGACCCGGGCGCGATGCCGCTCCACCAGCTCGCGCTTGGGAAGCCGGTCCTGGGCCAGCACGCGCTCACGGGTCGTCTCCGACAGGGCCCGTTCCACGGCGCGCAGCTGGGCGCGAGAGGAGAACAGCATCAGTACCGCCTCGTCTTTTCCCAGCGCCTCGACGAACTCGACGATGGCGCGCTCATGGCCCTCGCGGTCGGCGGGATCCACCGCCTCCCGGGGCACGCTGAGCACCGCCCGCGAGTAGTCGAAGGGGCTCGGCAGGCTCTGGTAGCGATAGCGATTGGCCAGCCCGGCCCGCTCCTGCAGCCGCTCGAAGCGCCCCAGGGCGGTGAGGGTCGCCGAGGTCACCACGGCGCCGAAGCAGCGCCCCCACAGCGACTTCGCCAGGGTGTGCGCGGCGGACACGGGGCTGGCCGAGAAGGTCAGCTCCGGCTCGCCACCGAAGCGTTCCAGCGTCAGCCAGCGGGCGCGCGGCGGCTCGCCTTCCGGATCGGTCTCGGCGAAGGCCTGCCACAGGGCATGGGCCTCCAGCGCCCGGCCGTGGAGCAGCGCCACCAGCGGCAGCCAGGGCTCGGCCTGTTCGCGGGGCAGTCCGGTGGACTTCTCGGGATCCAGGCTCTCGCGCAGGATGTCGGCCATCGACTCCAGGGTCCGCGACAGCTCGGCGAACAGCGTCACCAGGCCATCGGCCTGATCGCGCAGGGCCTCCGGCACACGGCCCATCTCGAAGCGATGCTGGGCGCCCTCCTCGCCGTCCGCCAGGCCCTCGGGGCGCCTGGCCAGCTGGTGTCCCAGGGAAAACGCCTCGCCGAGCCGCGGCTCCACTGCGTCGATGGCCTGGGGTAGCCCGGCCAGCAGGCGCGCCAGGGTCGGCTGCACGGCCAGCGCCTGGTTGAGCTCGGTGAGCGACTTTTTCAGGGTGCGCAGCCAGCGCAGGGCGCCACCCACGGCGAAGCGATGGGTAAAGTGGTTGAGCGCCTTGTCCGGCAGGTGATGGCCCTCGTCGAAGACGTAGATGCAATCGCCCGGGTCCGGCAACACCACGCCGCCGCCCAGCGCCAGGTCGGCCAGCACCAGGTCATGATTGGCGACGATCACGTCGGCGCTGTCCAGGTCACGCCGGGCGCGGAAGAAGGCGCAGGCGCCGAAATGACCGCAGCGCCGATTGGTGCACTGGCGATGATCGACGGTGAGCTTGCGCCAGTGGGCATCGTCGATGCCCTCCGGCCAGCTATCGCGATCGCCGGCCCAGCGCCCGTTGCCGTAGGCCTCGCCCAGCGACTGGACGAGCTGCTGGAAGTCATCGCCGCCGCTGTCCAGGGCCTGCTCGAACAGCGACAGGGTGGGATTGTCCTCGCCGCCGTCCATGGCCTGGTCGAGACGCGCCACGCACACGTAGCGCCCGCGCCCCTTGGCCAGGGCGTAGTCGAACGCCAGCCCGCTGTGGGCCTTGAGGGACGGCAGATCCTGATGCAACACCTGCTCCTGCAGGGCCACCGTGGCAGTGGCCACCACCAGGCGCTTGCCGCGGGCCTTGGCCACCGGCAGCGCGGCCAGCAGGTAGGCCAGGGTCTTGCCGGTGCCGGTGCCGGCCTCGAGCACGCAGACATGCTCGTTGCCGGTGCGCTGGCCGGCGTCGTCGGCCTCGATACCGCCCAGGGTGCGGGCGATCTCGGCGATCATCAGCCGCTGGCCGTAGCGCGGCGTCAGGTCGAGACCGTCTAGCACCTTGCGATAGGCGCCCTGGATCTCGCCCTTGAGGACCTCGTCAAGCATGGTCTGACCTGCATCATTGAGGGGAGACCGCGGCTTTCCCGGCGACAGGCCGATGCGGAGGCACGGTGAACCCTTCCCTGGGCGCCACCTCTGCCAACCATGGCAGAGGACCTCCGCTACAGCCTGTCCTCGGCACCACTCACTCGGGTGGTTTCTCGGGCGCAGCCCGAGCGGTCTTTCTTCAAGCGGCGAAGCCGCGCCTTCGAGCTTCCAGGCGCGCAGCGCCGATCTTCAACCTTCTTTAAAGCAGTCCTTCCGGCGGATGCTCGCAGGGCAGCTTGTCGTCGATGAAGCGCTCGATCTCCGGCAGCGAGAAGGCATCCTCCTCGCCCACGAAGCTGATCGAGACGCCCTTGGCCCCGGCACGCCCGGTACGCCCGATGCGGTGGACGTAGTCTTCCGGATCCTCGGGCAGGGTGTAGTTGATGACGTGGCTGACATCCTCGATGTGGATGCCGCGACCGGCCACGTCGGTGGCCACCAGCACCTGGATCTCGCCTTCGCGGAAACGCTCCAGGGTGCTAATACGCTGGTTCTGGGGCACGTCCCCGGAGAGCATGGCGGCGTTGATGCCGGCCTTCTGGAGCAGCTCGTCGAGCTTGCGCACCAGGTCGCGGCGGTTGCCGAATACCATCACCCGGTCGAAGCTCTCCTGCTGCAGCAGCTGGACCAGCAGGCGCTGCTTGTCCTCGTCGCTGACCAGATAGACGCGCTGGTCGATGTCGGCGGCGTTATCGACGGTGACCGCGATCTCCACGTGGGCCGGGGACTGGGTCCACTGGCTCGCCAGGTTGAGGATGTCGTCGGTGAAGGTCGCCGAGAACAGGAAGGTCTGGCGCTCCTCCTTCTTCGGCGTGTGGCGGATGATGCGCTTGACGTCGGGGATGAAGCCCATGGAGAGCATGCGGTCCGCCTCGTCGAGCACCAGCACCTCGACCTGGGTCAGGTCCACGTCGCGCTTCTGGTGGAAGTCCAGCAGCCGGCCCGGGGTGGCCACCAGGATATCGAGCGTCTTGCCCAGCCCCTCGAGCTGCTTCTGGTAGTCCATGCCGCCGACCACGCTGGCCACGTTGAGGTTGGTGAAGCGGGCGAGCGCCTTGGCGTCCTTCTCGATCTGCAGCGCCAGCTCACGGGTCGGCGCCACGATCAGCGCCCGGGGCGCACCGGGTTTCTGGCCATCCGGCGCTTCCTCTTCGAGGAAGTAGGCCAGGATCGAGATCAAGAAGGCGGCGGTCTTGCCGGTGCCGGTCTGCGCCTTTCCAACCACGTCCCCGCCGAGCAGGGTGTGGGTCAGCGCCTCGGCCTGGATCGGCGTGCAGTACTCGAAGCCCTGAGCATGGATGGCCCGCATCAGCGGCAGCGGCAGATCGAAGTCGTGGAATCGCCACTTGCCCGCCACGGCGGGGACCTGGAACTGGCGCAGATCCCAGTTCGACTGGCGGCGGCGCGGCTTGCGGCGGCGGCGCTTGGGCTTGCGGTTCTGGGTCTGGGCCGGTGCTGTGGTCTGTTCCGACTCGCTCATAGGCTGTGCTGTCTCGTCCATGTTCGTGGATGGAGGTGCATCGGCAAGGGATGCGTGACGCAAACGGCCATTGTAACAGTCTCTGGCGTCGAGGGCGCGTTCGCTGTCGAAGGTCAGCTCCCGGCTGCTAGAATGGCGCCCATCGAAAGAGGAGCTGCGTCATGACACGCAAGAAGAAGACCCGTTCCATCGCCGACAAGGTGACCATCCGCACCGGCCGGCGCAAGGACTACAAGCAGTGGCGCCACGAGAACCCCGACGAGGTCACCTCGTCGCGGCGCTATACCGAGAAGAAGCGCCAGCAGCGCAAGCTGCAGGCCGCGCGCAAGCAGGCCCGCCAGGAGGCCGGCCAGCCGATCGCCATCCATCCCGACAAGCCCGAACACAAGGACGACTGACCGATGCGCCTGGTGTCATTCAACATCAACGGGATCCGCGCCCGCCTCCATCAGCTGGAGGCGCTGATCGCGGCCCATCGCCCGGCGGTGATCGGGCTTCAGGAAACCAAGGTCCAGGACAGCGAGTTCCCGCTCGAGGCCGTGGACGCCATGGGCTACGACGTTCACTTCCACGGCCAGAAAGGCCATTACGGCGTGGCGCTGATGATCTGCCGGAAGCAGTGTCCGGAGGGCCCGGAGGCGGTCTACCGCGGCTTCCCGGACGACGGCGAGGAGGCCCAGCGCCGGCTGATCGGCGCGCGCCTGCGCATCATCGACGGCGGCGAACCCTTGACCGTATGGAATGGCTACTTCCCCCAGGGCGAGAACGTCGAGCATCCGGTGAAGTTTCCCCACAAGCGCGAGTTCTACGCCCAGCTGTCGCGACTGCTCGACGAGCAGCACACGCCCGACGAGCGCCTGGCGATCATGGGCGACTTCAACATCTCGCCCGAGGACATCGATATCGGCATCGGCGAGTCCAACCGCAAGCGTTGGCTGCGCGAGGGCAAGACCAGCTTCCAGCCGGTCGAGCGCGAGTGGCTCGAGGGGATCAAGGCCTGGGGCCTGACCGACAGCTACCGGCTCTGCCACCCGGAGGTTGACGATCGCTTCAGCTGGTTCGACTACCGCTCCAAGGGCTTCGACCGCGATCCGAAGCGCGGCCTGCGCATCGACTACATCCTGGTGACCGAGCCGCTGGCCGGCCAGGTGCGCGACGCCGGCATCGACTACGAGCTGCGCGGCATGGAGAAGCCGTCCGACCACGCCCCCGTGTGGACCGAATTCGAGGCGTAATCATCTCGCGAAACGCTTGCCCGGCGGCAAGCCTTCGCGAGGCGCTGTAAACCCTTCCCTGGGCGCTACTTTTGCCCTTCAGCACTCTCGCATCCTGCTCCGCTTGAAGGACCGGTGCTGGCCATCCATGGCCAGCCCGTTCGGCGAGGATCGCCTCACCCCTGGCAAAAAACCCTCGCTACGCCTTGCCCCCGGCATTCACCGCCTCATCCTCGGTCCCGTCCGTTGCCTCAACGCCGTCCTGCTCCGGCAGGTTCGACAGCCAGGCTTCCGCCTCGAGCTCGCCCAGCGCTTGGGCCTTCGCCAGCGCCTCGCCGGCAAGGCCCCACTCTCCCCAGCCATAGGCCAGCTCGCCCAGCCGCAGCCAGTCGTCACCGGCCCCGCTGCGTTCGGCGACATCACGCCAGGCGGAAAGCGCCTGCTCATGATCCCGCGCCGCCTGCCAGGCCCTGGCCAGCAGGCGTCGATTCTCGAGATCGTCCGGCAGTGCCTGCTCCTCGAGCGCCCGGGTCAACAGCTCGGCGGCCCGCGCCGGGGTGCCGCCGGCCAGATGCAGGCGGATACGCTGGCGCAGGTCATCACTGCCCGCCAGCACGCCGCGCCGCCAGCCGGCCTCCCAGATCGCCGCCGCCCGTCCCGGCTCACCCAGCCGCTGGGCCAGCCCCGCGGCCCGGCGCCAAGCCTCGGGATCGCCGTTCGCGGTAGCCAGGCGCCGCTCGATCACCGCCAGCGCGCCGCTCTCGTCGCCGGCCCGCTGCAGCACGGTAGCAGCTAGCGTCGCCCGAGCCTCGCCGGGTGTGGCATCCGCCTCCAGCGCACGATTCACCCAGCGCGCTGCGGCCTCCCACTCGGACTCGGCGGCCAGCAGTTGGGCCATTAGCCAGTGATCCTCGCGGGTCCCATCATGACGCTGAAACCAGTCGCCCAGCAGCGCCTTCGCCCGCTCGGGCTGATCGCCCTGCAGGCGCAGGCCCGCCTCCTGGCGCAGCCAGCGATCCGCCTTAGCGCGCTCCACGCCACGGATGCCGCGGGCCTCGGCCAGGTGGTCGGCAGCGGCCAGCGGGTCTTCGAGACGCACCTCGGCGCTCGCGGCGAGCTGAAGATAAAGGGCACGCGCCCAACGGTCGGAGGCATTGCCGCCCGCCAGGCGCTCGGCCTGGCCCAGGGCTCGCTCGCGCACGGCATCGAATGCCGACTGCCCGAGACGCTGCTCGAGGTCCTGCAGGTCACCGATGATGCCCCCGGGCAGGGTCGGCGCCGCCAGCGCGGGCGACGCCACCAGCAGCCAGGCGAGCAGGCACAGTGGGCGGGGCTGCATCATGGTCGTCATCTCAGCTGGAACTCCAGGCGCTGGCGGGCCCGCCGGAGATGGTCGGCGGCGGCAAACTGCCAGCCGGCGATGGCGCGGCGAGCGACGCGATCGAAGACGCGCTGCGGGCTGGCCTCCACCACCTGGATGCTGTCGCGTTCGACGCTGCCGTCGCGGCGAATGATGAACTGCACCACCACGTGGCCTTCGAGACCGCGGCGGCGGGCCCGCGAGGGATACTCGGGCGGCACGCGACGCGTAGCCTGGGCGGAGGCCCCCACGTCCACCGGCTCGTTGGACGCCGCCTGAGTCGCGGCCGGGGCCGACGACGACGCGCCGGCCGCGGCCTGGCTCGGTGCAGGGTCCGGTGCCGGCGTCGGTGCGGGAGCCGGCTGCGGTTCAGGCTCAGGCTGCGGCTCGGGTTTCGGTTCGGGCCGTGGCTCAGGCGCCGGTTCAGGCGGCGTCTCGGTGAGCTCCGGCAGCGCCTCGTCCATCGGCACCTTCGGGGCCTCCATGGGCGGAAGCTCCGGCTCCGGCAGTGAAATGGCGCTGTCGACCTGGGGCGCCGGCGCCGGCTGTGGCGGCGGCGTCGGGGCACTGGGCGGCGGCGGTGGCGCCGCGCTGGCCGCCGTGGCCGGCTCGGGCGCCATCTCGGCCGGCGCCTCGGCCAGGGTCATCATGACCTCCTCGCGAGGCTCGGGCTCGGCCTCGGGAGGCGCCACCAACAGCGCCAGCAGCGCGAACAGCGCCAGGGTCAGGGCCGCCCCGGCCAGCAGCGAAACCGGCATCCGCATCAGTCGCCGCTCCGCTGGGCGGCCACCGCCACGTTATCGATGTCGGCCTCGCGCAGGCGATCCATGACCTCGATCAGCACCCCGGTCGTGGCGTCCCGGTCGGCCTGGATCACCACCGAGCCGTCGTCGCTGACCAGGCCGGCCACGCGCGGGCCGACCCGATGCATGTCCACCGGTTCGCCGTCGACCCACACCGCACCCTCGGGGGTGATCGCCACCAGCACCTGAACGTCCGGCCGCGGCGTTGCCGCACTGGACTCGGGGCGCTCGATCTCGACGCCGCTCTCCTTGATGAAGCTGGTGGTGACGATGAAGAAGATCAGCATGATGAAGACCACGTCCAGCATCGGGGTCAGATTGACCTCGCTGCTCTCCTCGCCGGCCGCAGCCAGTCGGCGTCTACGCATGGGCGTCCTCCGCGGCGCGCGCCAGGCGGTCGTGCAGCCGCTGATCCTCGCGCCGGATGATGTGTTCGAGACGAGCGATGAACAGCAGTCCCACCACCGAGACCGCCATGCCGCTCAGAGTCGGCAGGGTGGCGCGGGCCACGCCGTCGGCCATGGCGCGGGCCTGGTTGACCTCGCTCACCGACAGGCTGTCGAAGACGGTGATCATGCCGGTCACCGTGCCGAGCAGGCCGAACAGCGGGCAGATCACCACCAAGAGCTTGAGCCAGGGCAGCGGCGCGCGCAGCGTGGCGATCAGTTCGCGGGCCCAGACCTCACGCAGCGTCAGGGCGCTCCAGCTGGCGTGATCGCCGCGAGCCACCCAGCGCGCCACCAGCGAGCGGCGCGCCGGGCGATAGTGGAAGCGAAAGAACCACCAGCGCTCCAGACCCAACGAGAACAGCAGCACCGCTACGCCGATGATGACCACCAGCACCGGACCACCGGCCTCGACCAGCCACGACAGCGGTTCAAGCCAGGGCATCGGCATGGCGCGGCGTCACGTTCGGGGAAGCGGCATCGCGGCCGGCCTCCAGGGTGTCGGCGAGCACGGCGCTGGCCCGCCCCTCCAGGGTGCCGATCAGCGACCGGCTGCGACTGGACAGCGCCGTCTGGGCAAACAGCAGCGGCACAGCGGTGATCAGGCCCAGCACCGTGGTCACCAGCGCCTGACTGATGCCGCCGGCCATCAGCTGCGGGTCGCCGGTACCGAACACGGTGATCGACTGGAAGGTCACGATCATCCCGGTCACGGTGCCCAGCAGCCCCAGCAGCGGCGCCACCGCGGCCAGCATCTTGACCAGGCCCTGGCCGCGCTCGAGCTTCGGCTGCTCGGCGAGCAGCGCCTCGTCGAGGCGAGCCTCCAGCGCCTCGGGCGCGTGGCCCGGGCCGAGCGAATGGAAACGCTTGAGCACGCGTCCCAGCGGATTGTCATCGCGCAGCCGGCCGAGATCGCCGAGCTGACGACGCAGCCGCACGGTGACCCGCGTCAGATAGAGATATTGCACCAGCGCCACCAGCAAGCCGACGACACCCAGTGCCACCACCACATAGCCGACGGCGCCGCCCTGCTGGAAGCGCCCCCAAAGGCTCGGCGTCTGCGCCATGGCGGCGACGACCTGGCCGTCGGCCGGATCGAATGCCAGGGTGTCACTCTCGCCGTTGCGGAAGGCCGCCAATGTGTCAGCGATCGCCTTCGGCGTCTTGGGCAACACCGCCAGGCGCCCTTCGTCACCGGAGCGCTCGAGCAACTGACCGTCGTCGGTGGCCGCCAGCAGGTCGCCCACGCGAAGCACCGAGCGCTCGCTCACCTCGCCATCGGCACCGGCCACCGGCGCTTCGAGGTCAACCACGCGAGCGGTCTCGCGGGTCAGCGCCATCAAGCTGTCGGCGAGGCCGGCAACCTGATCGGCGCCGAGGATGCCATCGGCCTCGAGGCGCGGCGGCAGCTCGGCCCGGCCGCCCAGCGTCAGCCAGCTGTCGGCCAGGTCGTCGCGCAGCTCGCCGCTGACGCCGGCCACCTCGTCGAACACCGCCTGGAGGTCGCCGCCCTGCTCCCGGCGGCGGGCGTCCAGGACATCGAGCGCCTCGCGCTGGGACTGCTCCCGGGCGTCGAGGGATTCGCGTCGCTCACGGGCGGCGGCCAGTGCGTCCTGCGCCTCGGCCAGCGCCTCATCCAGAGCCGCTTCGTCATCGACCAGCTCGGCCAGGCGCGCACTGTCGCGGGCCTCCGCGGCCTCGCGCTCGGCGCGCAGGGTCGCCAGCGCGCCCTCGTCACTGGTGGCAGTCGCCTGCTGGGCCGGGGCCAGCAGCGGCACACTAGCCAGCCACAGGCCGGCAAGGGCAGCACACATTACCGTCGGCATCTTCATCAGGCGCCCTCCCCGGCTGGCGTCTCGGCGCTCGAGACGGTTTGAGACACGGGCAGTTCGAGCAGGGCCGGCGCACGTTGCTCATGCGCAATGGCCAGCCCCTTGCGCACCTCGGCTCGGGCCGCATCATCGAGCGGTTGCCAGTCGCCCCGCTCGACGCTCCATACGCCACCTCTGCGACCATCGGGGGTCAGGTAATACCAGCCAACTCGCCCCAGGCGCAGGAAATCCACCTCGCGCGGAGAATCGCCGGGCAGCTCACCGCGCCAGGCGTCGATCCCGCGACCGTAGTCGAGCTCAGCACGCCAGGCGGCCAACACTCTGGACAGCTTTTCGTCACGGCTCATCTCGGGGGCGGCCAGCAGGCGCTCGAGGCTCTCCACTCGCGCCATGCGCTCGTCATGCAGGAAGGGCATGTCGTCCGCCACCCAGGCGCGCAGGCGCTCGACCATGTCGCGCATCAGTGCGGGGAGTGCCTCGCGGGTCGCTGACAGCGTGGACAAAGCCTCGTCACGCTCGGCCAAGGTGTCGGCCTGGCGCTCGACCAGCGGTGCCAGCTCGGCGTTGTAGCCGTTCAGGCGGCGAGTCTCCTCGCGCGCCTGGCGCAGGGCCTGCAGCTTGTCGCGCACGGCATCGTCGGCGTTGTCGATGCGCGCCTGAAGCTCGGCCTGGGTGCGCTGGGCGTCGAGGGTCTCGTCACGCAGCGTCGTCTCGGCCGCTGCCGTGCCGGCCAGGAGCAGGGCAAGACCGGCGACGGCATGGCGGAGCCAGGGTTGTGGGTAGGACACGCTTGTCTCCGAAAGGTCCATACAGATTCCGAGCACCCTACTCTGAACAAGAATAGTTATCAATCCTTACCGGGCGTCGCAGGAGAATTGACACCGCCGCCGCGCTTATAAAGAATGAGAATCTATTTCATTCATGGGATGGAACGCCATGACGGCTGGCCGTGCTCGGCTCTACTACACCTGCACCTTCCTCTGTGTCTCGTTCCGGGCCCTGCGGGAATCGGTGGATGGGCATGCCCGGCGCCCCGGCCTTCCTTGCTGGCTGGACACCCGAACGGTCGAGATGCTGTCGGCCGAGCTGCGACGCTGCCGGGAGGAAGCGGTGCCCTTTGCGGAGCTGCACCGCCCGCTGGACCACGCTCTCTACCACTGCGGGCTGCTGATGGCCCAGTGCCCCGGTGCGCTGGATCACCGGCGCTGCCGGCAGCACCTCGGCGCCATCATCGCGCCGCTGGAAGACACCACGACACTCCTGGCGTCTCCCCCACGACGCGAGGGGCCATGGCTGGCGGCAGCCCGCCGATTGGGCGGCTGGCTGCGGCACTGACGCCGCACGCTTGCCCACACGACAACGGGCCGACCTCCCGCGAGGCCGGCCCGTTGTCGCTGACCGCCGCATGCGGTCGATCGCCACCGCTTGCGCTCCAGCGTCGGCAGCGCCTCGAACAGATCCGCCACGAGGCTACCGATCATCGAAAGCGTCTTATCAGAGCATTGCGGGGAAGATCCCCGATCCTCGGGTTTACAGCTTGCTCTCGAGCTCGGGCAGCGCCTCGAACAGATCCGCCACGAGGCCATAGTCCGCGACCTGGAAGATCGGCGCCTCGTCGTCCTTGTTGATGGCGACGATCACCTTGGAGTCCTTCATCCCCGCCAGGTGCTGGATGGCGCCCGAGATGCCCACCGCGATGTACAGCTCCGGGGCCACGATCTTGCCGGTCTGGCCGACCTGCATGTCGTTGGGCACGAAGCCGGCGTCCACCGCCGCGCGCGAGGCGCCGATCGCCGCGCCAAGCTTGTCGGCGATGCCATCGAGCAGCTTGAAGTTCTCGCCGCTGCCCATGCCGCGGCCGCCGGAGATGACGATCTTGGCGGCGCCCAGCTCGGGGCGGTCGCTCTGCTCGAG
>NZ_JACHXM010000003.1 GCF_014192055.1 Halomonas organivorans
GAAGCTGGAAGCTGGAAGCTGGAAGCTGGAAGCTGGAAGCTGGAAGCTGGAAGCTGGAAGCTGGAAGCTGGAAGCTGGAAGCTGGAAGCTGGAAAGCAGCATATTGCCACCAGAAATAGCGTCAAAGGTTTTTCTTCAAGCTTCCAGGCGCGAAGCGCCGCTCTTCAAGCTTCCAGCTCAAGCCCGCGAAGCGGGCGCTCTTCCGGCTCCCGGCGAAGCCGGGTCAGGCTTCCCGAAACAGCCAGGGCCGCGCGGCACGATGCTTTTCTTCGAAGGCGCGGATGGCGTCCTCGTTCTGCAGCGTGATGCCGATATCGTCGAGGCCTTCGAGCAGGCAGTGCTTGCGGAACGCATCCACCTCGAAGTCGAGGATCTCTCCGGACGGCGTGGTGACGCGCTGGGCCTCGAGATCCACGTCGAGGCGGTAGCCCTCGGCGGCCTCGACCTCGGCGAACAGCCGGTCGACGACACGCTCGGGGAGCGTGATCAGCAGGATGCCGTTCTTGAAGGCGTTGTTGTAGAAGATGTCGGCGAAGCTCGGCGCGATCACCACCCGGAAGCCGAAGTCGGCCAGCGCCCAGGGCGCATGCTCGCGGGAGCTGCCGCAGCCGAAGTTCTGACGCGCCAGCAGCACGCTGGCGCCCTGATAGCGCGGCTGGTTGAGCACGAAGTCGTGATTGAGCGGACGCTGCGAGCAGTCCTGGCCCGGCTGCCCCTCGTCGAGGTAACGCAGCTCGTCGAACAGGTTGACGCCGAAGCCGGTACGCTTGATCGACTTCAGAAACTGCTTGGGAATGATCAGATCGGTATCGACGTTGGCACGGTCCAGCGGCGCGACCAGGCCGTCGAGGCGTTCGAATTTCTGCATGGCTCAGGCCTCCTGCTGCTGGGTGTCGTCGTTGGCGGCGCCGTCGCCACCGACGGCGCGCACGTCGACGAAGTGGCCGGCGATGGCGGCGGCGGCGGCCATGGCCGGGCTGACCAGGTGGGTGCGCCCGCCGTAGCCCTGGCGACCCTCGAAATTGCGATTGGAGGTCGAGGCGCAGTGCTCGCCGGCACCGAGCTTGTCGGCGTTCATCGCCAGACACATGGAGCAGCCCGGCTCGCGCCATTCGAAGCCCGCCTCGCGGAAGATCGCGTCGAGCCCTTCCGCCTCGGCCTGCTGCTTCACCAGGCCCGAGCCCGGCACCACCATGGCCAGCTTGATGGAATCGGCGACCTTCTTGCCGCGCGCCACCCTGGCGGCCTCGCGCAGGTCCTCGATGCGCGAGTTGGTGCAGGAGCCGATGAACACCTTGTCGAGGCGGATATCGGTAATCTTCTGCTTGGGCGAGAGCCCCATGTACTCGAGCGCGCGGCTGATGCCGGTCCGCGCGGTATCGTCTGCGGCCTCGGCCGGATCCGGCACTTCGCCACCAATCCCGGTGACCATCTCGGGGCTGGTGCCCCAGCTGACCTGCGGCTCGATGTCCGCGGCGTTCAGGGTCACCACCTTGTCGAAGGCGGCGCCTTCGTCGGACACCAGGCCACGCCAGTCGGCCACCGCGGCCTCCCACTGCTCGGCGCTGGGCGCGTAGTGGCGCCCCTTCAAGTAGTCGATGGTGGTGTCATCCACGGCGATCAGGCCAACCCGGGCGCCCGCCTCGATGGCCATGTTGCAGACCGTCATGCGGCCTTCCATGGACAGCTCGCGGATGGCGCTGCCGGCGAACTCGATGGCATAGCCGGTGCCACCGGCGGTGCCGATCTCACCGATGATGGCCAGCACGACGTCCTTGGCGGTGACGCCGACGCCGAGCTCGCCTTCCACGCGCACCTGCATGTTCTTCATCTTCTGGGCCAGCAGGCATTGGGTGGCCAGCACGTGCTCGACCTCGGAGGTGCCGATGCCGTGGGCCAGCGCGGCGAAGGCGCCGTGGGTGGCGGTGTGGGAGTCGCCACAGACCACGGTCATGCCGGGCAGGGTCGCGCCCTGCTCCGGGCCGACCACGTGCACGATGCCCTGACGCGGGTCGTTGATGCGGAACTCCTCGATACCGAACTCGTTGCAGTTGTCATCGAGGGTCTGGACCTGGATCCGCGACACCGGGTCCTCGATGCCGGCGTTGCCCGCGGCACGCTCCTTGAGGGTGGTCGGCACGTTATGGTCCGGCGTCGCCAGGTTGGCGTCGATCCGCCACGGACGACGGTGCGCCAGGCGCAGGCCCTCGAAGGCCTGGGGCGAGGTCACTTCGTGAAGCAGTTGGCGATCGATGTAGATCAGCGCGGTGCCGTCATCGCGCTCCTTCACCAGGTGCTGCGACCACAGCTTGTCGTAGAGGGTCTGGCCTGCCATCTCGTTCTCCCGGGCGCTGGGGCCCTGTGCGTGTCCGGTCGGTCTGTTCGTCTTTTGGCGCTTGGCGCTTGGCGCTTGGCGCTTGGCGCTTGGCGCTTGGCGCTTGGCGCTTGGCGCTTGGCGCTTGGCGCTTGGCGCTTGGCGCTTTTGCAGGAGTGTCCCGCGGCGCGCACATAAAAGCAATTCATGTTATTTATTCAAAGGATTCCATAAAGGAATATAGAGTCTCTCCTACGCCCACAACGCTGGAGCCCGAATGGATACCCAGAGCCTGCAGGCCTTCCTCGCCGTGGCCGACGGCGGCAGCTTCTCTCGCGCCGGCGAGCAGCTGCATCTCACCCAGCCGGCGGTGAGCAAGCGCATCGCGGTGCTGGAGGATCAGGTCGGCGCGCGGCTTTTCGACCGCATCGGCCGCCGAGTGACGCTGACCGAGGCCGGCCGCCTGCTGCTGCCACGCGCCCGGCAGATCCTGGTGATGGTGGACGACAGCCGCCGCGCGCTGGGCAACCTGAGCGGCGAGGTAGGCGGTAGCCTGACGCTGTCCACCAGCCATCATATCGGCCTGCACCGGCTGCCGCCGCTGCTCAAGGACTATACCCGCCAGCATCCTGAGGTGCGGCTCGACCTGCGCTTCGAGGACTCGGAACAGGCCTACCAGGGCGTGCTCGACGGCACGCTGGAAATCGCCGTGGCCACCCTGGCCCCGCATCCCGATGCCCAGCTCCAGGTAGTGCCGGTATGGATTGACCGGCTGTGCTTCGTCTGTGCCCCCGATCACCCCCTGGCCTCACGCGGCCCGCTGGCCCTGTACGAGCTGTGCGACTTCGACGCCGTGCTGCCGGGGCCGCTGACCTTCACTCGCGGTCTGATAGAAGCGCGATTCGCCGCCGCCGGCCTGCGCCTGCCGGTCACGCTTTCTACCAACTACCTCGAGACGCTGAAGATGATGACCGCCATCGGCCTGGGCTGGAGCCTGCTGCCGGAAGGCCTCGCGGCCGGCGAACTACACGTGCTCGAGGTGGATCATCCGCCGATCCAGCGCCCGTTGGGTTACCTGGTGCACCGCAACCGAACGCGCTCCAATGCCGCCCGAGCCATGCTCGAGCTGCTCGAGGAGGCCCGGGATGACGCCGCCAGCCAATGGACGGCCTAGGCCCGAACCCAAGGTGGCGAGCGAAGCTGGCGGCCAGCCCCATTCCCGACGGACCAGTGCAGGCCTCACCCCCGTCTGGATGGCTCACGCGGGAGTTGACGCGGTGCCCATGTGTCTCTTGGGCCGATGCCGAACGCCTGCTCGAGCGCAGGGAGTGCTGGCACAGGGCCCCGCCACGCCCCGCGAGCCTCCTGGGACCATCACGCCTGCGCGCTGGCCACCGACTTGAGGCCGACCGGCAATCTGCTTAGGATGCTATGTTTTCGTCGCATATCCATCCGCCGCTTGCCAGGGGTCCACGCCATGCCCTCCCAGTCTGCCGATGCGGCCTCCCCCGTGGTCGCGCCTCGCCACGCCCTCGCCGGCCTGGCGATCTTCGTCGGCCTGCTGTCACGGATCGCGAGCCTGGCCTGGCTGCCCGAGGCCGGGGCGCTGACCGGACCAGCCCTGTGGCTGGGCACCGCCCTGCTGTGGCCCGACCTGCCGAGGCGCAACCGCCGCCAGGCGGGACTGCTGGCGGGCATCGGCATCGGCCTGCTGCTGTTCGCGGCCTTCTTCTATGATGCCCGAGTGGACTGGGCAGACATGCTGGACGCCAACACCCAGGTAGTCGCCATGCTGGTAGGCGTCAGCTTCATCGGTCTGATCGGCAATCGGCGCGGCCCATCACGCCCGACCGGTCCGCCGGTCACCGGACGGCGCGGCCTCGCTGGCACCTGGCTCGGCGTGCACCTGCTCGGCACCATCCTCAACCTGTCGACGGTATTCATGGTCGGCGACCGCCTGGCACGCCGAGCGCCGCTGACCACGCCCCAGTTGCTGGCGCTCAACCGTGGACTGTCCAGCGCCGCGCTGTGGTCGCCCTTCTTCGCCTCCATGGGCATCGTGATCACCCTGGCGCCGGGCATGGACTACGCCACCGTGCTGGCCCACGGCCTGCCGCTGGCATTGTGTGCGGGGCTGATGACGCTGATCGAGCTGCCGCGGCGCTTCGATCTGACCGACACCGCCGGCTTCTCGATGGCGCCGAGGAGCCTGCTGCTGCCGGTGATCATGGCCATGCTGGTGATGGGCTTTCACTTCGGCCTGACGCCGGGGCTGTCGATCGTCGCCATCATCACCTTCCTGATGCCAGGCGCAGCATTGGCAACCAACCTGCCCCGCGGCCTGCACTGGACCGCCGGCCGCCTGCGCCAGCACACCTTGATCCGGCTACCCGCGATGCGCGGCGAAATCTCGCTGTTCCTGTGCGCGGGGCTGCTGACCCAGGGCCTCTCGACGCTCGCCGACGCCGCAACCGAAGGCGGCTGGACACTGTTCGAGCAGTTCGCCACGGGCGAGGCCATCATGAGCTTCCTGGCGATCGTGGTCAGCGCGGTGGCCGGGCTGCACCCGATCATCGGCGTCTCGGTGCTGGCCTCGGTGCTCGACCTTGCCCCCTCGGAGCAGACGCTGTTCGCCTTCGTCGCCCTGGCGGCCTGGGCGGTGGGCACCAGCGTGGGACCGCTGTCGGGGATCAACCTGTCGCTGCAGGGGCGCTATGGCGTCAGCGGCGGCCTGATGATGCGCGAGAATCTGCGCTACGCGCTGGTGATGGCAGCGCTGGTGGTGGGAATGATCGCCTGGCTGGCCGGCTGAGCCGGCTCGATCATGCTCTACAGGACACTCTCCGGTGGTTCGGGGGCCACCGAGCAGGGGTTCGTGGGAGCGCAGACCTTCTGCCGGTCCAGTGCCACCGAACTGGTTTTCGTGGGAGCACACGGTCCGCCGAACCAGCTGGCTGCGCGAGGGGGTGATACCTTGGGGCACCGCCCGCGCGCTCTGAAGAGCGCCCCCACCAGGAGCGCCCTCTCAAGATCGTGACGGGCATCAGTCCAGCGGCGCGCGCACGAAGTAGCGGTGGCCGCACTTGTGGCAAGGTTCGAGGCGGGCCACCTCGCCGAGCTCGACCACCGCATCGCAGTGGGTGCAGGCCATGCGACCCGGGGCGGCGATCTCGCCGGCGGTATAGTCCGCTCGCGAGGCCTCGAGGTCGTCCTCGAGCCGCTCCCGCTCGATCAGGCCTCGATCGGCGATCGACAGCAGCGACTCCACCACTCGCCGCGACAGCACCGACAGATCGACGCCGAGCCAGTGGGCCACGCTGTGTCCGCCGGCATTCAGGTAGCGACGCATCTCCTTGAGATCGCGATCGACCCAGGCGCGCAGCAGCGAGAGTTCGTCGCGGGTGAAATTCTCGACGTCCGACTCGAACTCGATCGCCTCGTCGAGCTCCTTCTGCAGCGACTCCCGGTTCAGCTCGCCGGCGCCCTCCTTGAGGCGCTCGAGCACGCGTTCGTAGGCATCCTTGAGGCGATGGTCCTCATGGGGCTTGTGCGGTTGGTCGCTCATCGCTGTTCTCCTGTCCGTGTCCTGTCCGCGTCGGGGTCACGACGCCGCCACCATAGCCGGCGCCGGCCGTGCTGGGGTATCCTTGCGCCCCAGAGGTTCTCCCATTTAGACGATATGCCGTCGGCGAATCAATGGCTTCCCCCAGCTAACGGGGCTGACCCTGACGCCGGACAAGGCCCGCTGACATGCGCCGCGCCACGCGCGCCGCGCTCGACTAGCAAGGTACCCGAAGACAGCGATGGACGCACAATACCAGCCCCAAGAGATCGAACGCGACGCCCAGCAATACTGGGAGAAGAACGCCTGCTTCAAGGCAGTGGAAGACGCCAGCCGCGAGAAATACTACTGCCTGTCGATGTTCCCCTACCCCAGCGGCAAGCTGCACATGGGGCATGTGCGCAACTACACCATCGGCGACGTGGTCTCTCGCTTCCAGCGCATGCAGGGCAAGAACGTGCTGCAGCCGATGGGCTGGGACGCCTTCGGCATGCCGGCCGAGAACGCGGCCATCAAGAACCAGGTGCCGCCGGGCGAGTGGACCTATCAGAACATCGACTACATGCGCCGCCAGCTCAAGGCGCTCGGCTTCGCCTACGACTGGGACCGCGAATTCGCCACCTGCGACGTCGACTACTACCGCTGGGAGCAGTGGTTCTTCACCAAGCTCGTCGAAAAGGGCCTGGTCTACAAGAAGATGTCCACGGTCAACTGGGATCCGGTCGACCAGACCGTGCTGGCCAACGAGCAGGTGATCGACGGCTGCGGCTGGCGCTCCGGCGCCCCGGTCGAGCGCAAGGAAATCCCGTTGTGGTTCCTCAAGATCACCGACTACGCCGATGAGCTGCTGGCGGATCTGGACAAGGTCGACTGGCCCGAGCAGGTCAAGACCATGCAGCGCAACTGGATCGGCAAGTCCCGGGGCGTCGAGCTGGCCTTCGACGTCGCCGACCATGAGGACAACGCGCTCGAGCCGCTGCGCGTCTATACCACCCGCCCCGATACCCTGATGGGCGTGACCTACGTCGCCGTGGCCGCCGGCCATCCGCTGGCCCAGGCCGCCGCCGAGGGCAATCCCGAACTGGCTGCTTTCCTCGAGGAGTGCGCCCACGGCGGCACCTCCGAGGCCGAGCTCGCCACCAGGGAAAAGAAGGGCATGGCCACCGGCTACCAGGCCGTTCACCCGCTCACCGGGCGTCGCGTGCCGGTCTACGTGGCCAACTTCGTGCTCATGGAGTTCGGTACCGGCGCGGTGATGGCGGTGCCCGCCCACGACCAGCGCGACTGGGAGTTCGCGACCAAGTACGAGCTGCCCATCGAGCCGGTGATCGCCGGCGAGAACGGCCAGGCGCCGGACGTGAGCCAGGGCGCCCATGACGAGCACGGCACGCTGATCAACTCCGGCGAGTTCAACGGCCTCGACTTCCAGGCGGCCTTCGATGCCATCGCCGCTCGCCTGGCCGAGCAGGGCCACGGCGAGGTCAAGACCAACTTCCGCCTGCGCGACTGGGGCGTGGCCCGCCAGCGCTACTGGGGCGCGCCGATCCCGGTCAAGTACGGCCCCGAAGGCCAGACCGTGCCGCTCACCGACGACGAGCTGCCGGTGGCCCTGCCGCTGGAGGTCACCGTCGACGCCTCCGGCTCACCGCTCAAGAAGATGCCCGAGTTCTCCGACCTCGGCGACGGCTGGGTGCGCGAGACCGACACCTTCGACACCTTCATGGAGTCCTCCTGGTACTACGCGCGCTTCGCCTGCGCCGACAACCCGGAGGCCATGCTCGACGAGCGCGCCAACTACTGGCTGCCGGTCGACCTCTACATCGGCGGCATCGAGCACGCCATCCTGCACCTGCTCTACGCGCGCTTCTTCCACAAGCTGATGCGCGACTTCGGCCTGGTCGAGTCCGACGAGCCGTTCCAGCGCCTGCTGACCCAGGGCATGGTGATCGCCGAGACCTTCTACCGCCCTGAGGAAAACGGCGGCAAGGAGTGGTTCAACCCGGCCGACGTCACCGTCAAGCGCGACGACAAGGGCCGGCCGCTGAGCGCCGTGCTCGAGGAGGACGGAGCGCCGGTGGAAATGGGCGGCATCGAGAAGATGTCCAAGTCCAAGAACAACGGCGTCGATCCCCAGGCAATGATCGACCGCTTCGGTGCCGACACCGTGCGGCTGTTCATGATGTTTGCCGCGCCGCCCGAGCAGTCCCTCGAGTGGTCCGACGCCGGCGTCGAGGGCGCCCACCGCTTCCTCAAGCGCCTGTGGCGGATGGTCGCCGAGCATGTCGAGGCCGGCACGCCGGGCGAGCTCGACGTCGCCCTCCTCAACGACGATCAGCGCGAACTTCGTCGCAAGACCCACGAAACCATCAAGAAGGCCAGCGACGACATCGGCCGGCGCACCACCTTCAACACCGCCATTGCCGCGGTGATGGAGCTGACCAACGCGCTCGGCCGCTTCCAGAACGACAGCGACGATACCAGCCCGCTCGGCCTGGCCGTGGCCCGCGAGGCCGTCGAGGCCTGCGTGCTGCTGCTGGCCCCGATCACTCCGCACGCCAGCCACGCCCTGTGGGCCGAGCTCGGCCACGACGGGCCGGCCATCGACGCCGCCTGGCCGGCGCTCGACGAGTCCGCGCTGGCCCGTGACACCATCGAACTGGTGGTGCAGGTCAACGGCAAGCTGCGTGCCCGCCTCGACGTCCCGGCCGATGCCGACAAGGCCGCCATCGAGGCCCAGGCCATGGCCGCCGAGAACGTCCAGCGCCACGTCGAGGGCAAGACGGTACGCAAGGTGATCGTGGTCCCGGGCAAGCTGGTCAACATCGTGGTCGGCTGAGCCGGCCGCCGGCCAAGGAGAGAGCCAAGATGCAACGGCGTGACTTTGTGCGCTTCACCCTGGCCGGCGCCGCCGGCCTCATGCTGAGCGGCTGCGGCTTCCGGCTGCGCGGCCTCGACCAACCCGCCATGGGCCTGAAGGCGCTGGCCATCGCCGGCACCGACGATGCCTTCGCGCGACTCGCCGCCGAGCGCCTCGCCTCCGCCGGAGTGGCCGTCCGTGACGACGCACCGCTGGTGCTCAACCTCGGTGCCGAGCGCATCGATGAGCGTCGCCTCGGCGTGCTCGATTCGGGCAGCCAGGAGCGCGAGTTGACCCTGCGCGTGCCCTTCTCGGTGCAGCGCCGAGCCGATGGCGCCTACCGCCTGGATCAGCAGGTCGTCGAGGTCAGCGAACGCTTCACGGTCAGCGACGACAACCTGCTGGCCAGCGACGACCTGCGTGAAGCGGCGTCCGAACGCCTGCGTCGCGACGCCGTGCGCCGGCTGATGGATCGCCTGCGCGCCCTGCCTCCGGCCTGAGGTCGACGTGAAGATCTTTCCCGACAAGCTCGAACCGGCACTGGCCAAGGCCCTGCCGTCGGTGGTGATCGTCGCCGGCGACGAGCCGCTGCAGCACATGGAAGCCTGCGACGCCGTGCGCACCGCGGCACGTACGGCGGGCATCGAAGAGCGCGAAGTGCTCCACGTCGAGGCCAACTTCGCCTGGGGACGACTGACCGAGGCCGCCGCCAGCCTGTCGCTGTTCGCCTCGCGCAAGCTGATCGAGCTGCGCCTGGGCAACGGCAAGCCCGGCCAGGAGGGCGCCAAGGCGCTGCGCGAGTATGCCGAAGGCATGGCGGGCAGCGACAATGTGCTGCTGGTCGCCGCGGGCAAGCTCGACTACCGCGAGCAGAAGAGCGCCTGGTTCAAGGCCCTCGACAAGGCCGGGCTGTTCGTGCCGGTGTGGCCGGTGGATGCATCGCGGCTGCACTTCTGGCTGCGCGACTGCGCCGGACGCCATGGCCTCTCCATGGACCTGGACGCCGCCCGGCTGCTCGGCGAGCGCACCGAGGGCAACCTGCTGGCCGCCGACCAGGAGTTGCAGAAGCTGGCGCTGATGTCACCGCCCGGGGCGCGCATCTCGCCCCAGCAGATCGCCGGCGGGGTGGAGGACAGCGCCCGCTACGACGTCTTCACGCTGACGGACGCCTGCCTGAAGGGCGAGCGAGCTCGGGTCTCGCGGATCCTCGCCGGGCTGCGCGGCGAAGGCGTGGAGGCCCCTATCGTGCTGTGGGCGCTGACCCGCGAACTGCGCCTGCTGCTATCACTGCACCAGCATCTCGACCAGGGACAGAGCCTCGAGCACGCCTGCAAGGCACAGAAGCCGCCCATTTTCGACAAGCGCCGTCCAGCCTACCAGCAGGCTCTCGGCCGCCTGCCCATGAAACGCCTGCACAAGCTGTTGCTGTTCGCCCAGCGGCTGGACCTGGCAATCAAGGGAGCAAGCGCGATCCCGCTTTGGGAAGGCCTCCACGATCTGGCCTTGACCCTGGCCGGCGGCCGCGGCCTGCTCGCCGAGTCAGCGCACTCCTACAAGGTCGGCTGAGGCCGGCGTCGGCACCGTCGCCGCCCAGTCGGCAAGCCGCGCTCGAATGCCCGCGCTTCAGCGGCGCCCCATTTTCACAAGCGTTTGGAAATCAACGCACAATCGTGAAATGACGGGCACTTATCCCCTATACTGTCGGAGCATCGCCGCCGGCATGACGCAAGGAAGTGCATGCGGAGCGGACTCGAGCCGGACCATCCCGATACACAAGGAAATCCATCATGAAGCGACTCACCCGACTCCTCAGCCCGCTCTTGATCCTGGCCCTGATTCTCGGCAGCCTGCCAGTGGTCGCTGCGACACCCAGCGCCGACCAGGGGCTGATCGGCACCGCCACGGTGCTGGATGCCCAGGCCAGCCAGCAGGATCGTGACAAGATTCGTCGCGTCCTGGCCCGCGAGGATGTCCAGCAACAGCTGCTCCTCCAAGGGGTCTCTCCTGCCCAGGTCGAAGAACGCGTGGCCGCCCTGTCCGACGCCGAGGCCCGCCAGATGGCCGACCGCCTCGACCAGATGCCCGCTGGCGCTGGCGTGGTCGGCGCCCTGTTCGCGGTCTTCATCATCCTGCTGGTGACCGATATCCTCGGCCTCACCGACGTCTATCCCTTCACCCGCTGAGCCGGGAGGTCACGCATGACCGACCTGTTCCGGCCGACCGGACGCAAGAACGCCCGCACTGCGGGCGTTCTTGCGCTGGTGATGAGCCTACTGCTGCTGGCAGGCTGCGCCACGACGCCGCAGCTGTCACCTGCCACCCGCCAGGCGTTGCCTACTCGGGCCACCGTCGGCGACGTGCCCTTCCATGGCCAGCGCGACTACCAGTGCGGGCCCGCAGCGCTCGCCATGGTGCTCGAGGCTGCCGGCCGTGACACCGCAGTGGATGCACTGATTCCCCAGGTCTTCCTGCCCGGACGCGATGGCAGCGTACAGCCCGAGATGCTGGCCACGGTGCGCCGCCATGGCCTGATTCCCTTCCGGCTGGAGACCGGCTTCCCGGGCCTGCTCGACGAACTCGCCGCCGGGCGGCCTGTGGTGGTGATGCAGAATCTCTCGCTGCCGATCTGGCCGCAGTGGCACTATGCCGTCGCCATCGGCTATGACCTGCCGGCCGATGACATCGTGCTGCATACCGGAATGACCCCCGAACGGTCCGTCGACTTCGGCCGCTTCGACGCCACCTGGGCACGCAGCGGCCGCTGGGCCTTCGTCGCCTTGCCACCCGGCCAGTTACCGGTCGACGAGGATGTCGATGCCAACCTGCGGGCCATTACCGACTTCGAGTCGGTGCAGGGCAGCGCGGCGGCTCTTCCCGCCTGGCGAGCCCTGGCCCAGCGCCATCCCGACGCTGCCATGGTGCAGTTTGCGTTGGGCAATGCGCGCTACGCCAACGGCGACGCCCAGGGTGCCAAGCAGGCGTTCCGAGCCGCCGTGACGGCAGCGCCCACGCTCGCCCCGGCGTGGCTCAACCTGGGCATCGTCGCCGGTCGAACCGGCGATAGCGACACCGCCCGTCGCGCCCTGGAACGTGCCGCCGCCCTCCCAGGCCCCTGGCAGCCTCGGGCTCGCGAGGAGCGCAAGGCCCTGGCCGAGGAGACCGACGCATGAGCTACGACATCGTCCTCAAACGAATCTATCAGGCCCCTGAGCCCGAGGATGGTGCCCGCGTGCTGGTCGATCGCCTGTGGCCACGGGGCAAGCGTCGCGAGTCGCTGCAACTGGCGGACTGGTATCGCGACGCCTCTCCCTCGCCGGCCCTGCGCCGTCAGTATCATCTAGGGGAGATCAGCGCCGCGGTCTTCGCGGTGCGCTACCGCGGTGAGCTGCGCGACCAGCCCGACTGCCTGCTGCCGCTGATGCGCCGGGCGCGCGAAGGCCGACTGACCCTGCTCTCGGCCGTTCGAGACCTTGAGTCATCCCATTTGCCCATCCTGCAAGAGGCGCTGCTCAAGGCGCTGGAAGCAGAGGATGCCAGCGACCGGGAACCGGCCTCCTCGCCGTGTCTTCGCGATGCGTTTCCGGATCCACCGCACTAGCCCCGAATCACGCTCATCCGACAGGTGCCAAGGTGGGCCATCGGTCTTGCAACGTCACCGGCCTCGTCCCGTTGACGCTCTCCGATGGCCTCGCTGCGGCAAACCCTCCACGCAGTCACTCATCGGCGCGTACCGCTCCCAGTGCCTGTGCACGAGCCAACCGACGCTGGCGGCGTCGTGCGACCCATTCCTCCCGACGCATCACGGCCCAGCAGCCAATGCTCAGCCCCATGTAACCGCTCAAACCTCGCACGTCCCGCAGCATGGACTGGGTCAGGCCAAACTCGAGGAAGGCGACAGGAATCAACAGCCCGGCCACGGCCAGGATCCGCACGCCGACCTCCTCGTGACCTAGTCGGCGATAGAACAGCCACAGCGGCACGCCATAGAACAGACCCAGAACCACCAGCCCCAGCAGCCCTCGTCGGGCGGCCGTGTCGACGGTGTCGCTGTGCAGTTGATCAAAGACACTGACCCCCGGATGCAGGTCGCCTCGCGCCACCATGGCATCACGGGCCGCCTCGAGCCGCCCTTCGCCCCAACCGCTCAGGGGGCGCTCGAGGAACAGCCGATAGCCGGCTCGCCACATCTCCAGGCGAAGCCCCACCGACCCATCCCGCTCCTCACCCTGCTGGTACGCCTGGAAATCCTCCACCGCACGCTCGAGTCGCGAGGTGACGCCGCTGATCGGCATTGCCGTCAAGACCATCATCATCAACAGGCCCATGATCACGGCAAACCGACGCCAAGGCGTCGCGGGACGAACCGTGCCCACGGGCAGCCGCCGCCAGGCCAGATAGCAAAGCCCCAACAGCAGCGGCAAGGCGATCCAGCCACCACGAGTACCGGAGAGCAGCGAGGCCAGGAAGCCCCCCAGCGCGGCGACTAGCGCCAGCCTCTCCCAGCGAGGCGTCTGGACATGGCGGCGGGACGCTCGGCGACGGCGCGACCACGACCAGAGGGCCGCCAACAGCGAGAGACACCCCAGCAGCAAGGCAATGTTGCCAAAGGGAATGGCATTCATGCCGTTACTGGCCCTGGAATACCTGAGCACCAGGCATTCGAACAGCGCGATTCCACCAGCGGCCAAGGCACCGGCGGCGATGCCCAGCCACCACTGACGCGGCGAAGGCCCGACGCAGCGCAGCCAGATCAGTAACCCCGCGGCCAGGAGCGGCCAGAGCGGCAGCCCGACCCCCTGATCTCCCTCGCCCACGGGCCATACGCCCGTGCGCTGCACGTCCCACAGCCAGAGCGCCGCATAGGCCAGCAACGCCAAGCACCACAGCGCATCCTCATGATCCAGGTATCGCCAGCGGTGACCTATAGAGGGAATCGACACCGCCGCCACGCCCGATGCCACCAGGGGCACCACGGCATACCCCCAGGGCACGACGATCAAGCAGGCCGCGAAGGCCCCCACCAGCCACCCGCTGATGCTCTGCCATGTTCTGAATGACATCATGACTCGAGGCACATTCCTCCAATGCCACCCATTACACGCCGTGATAGTCGCGATACCAGGCGACGAATCGCCGTATGCCCTCTTCGACGCGAACCTGTGGGGCAAAGCCGGTGACATCGAAAAGCGCCCGGGTATCGGCGTAGGTTCGCGGCACATCGCCCGGCTGCATGGGCAGGTATTGGCACTCGGCTGGACGCCCGACAGCCACCTCGATCGCACGAACGAAGTCCATCAAGCCAACGGGGCTGCCATGGCCGATGTTGTAGATGGCATAGGGCGCGCGACTGCTGTCAGGCGTTCCTACTGCCGGATCCCACGCATCGTCAGGCTGAGGAATCACCTCGAGCAGGCGCACGATGCCTTCGACAATATCGTCGATGTAGGTGAAGTCCCGGGACATGTCGCCGTGGTTGTAGATCTCGATGGGCTTCCCCTCGAGAATTGCCTTGGTGAACTTGAACAGCGCCATATCCGGTCGCCCCCAGGGGCCATACACGGTGAAGAAACGTAGCCCGGTGGTAGGCAGCCCATAGAGATGGGAATAGGTGTGCGACATCAGCTCGTTGGCCTTCTTGGTGGCGGCGTAAAGGCTGACGGGATGATCCACGCTGTCGTGGGTGGAGAACGGGGTGCGAGAATTCATGCCGTAGACAGAGCTGGACGACGCATACACGAGATGATCCACGCCATGATGACGGCATCCCTCGAGGACATTGAGGTGCCCTACCAGATTGGCATCCACGTAGGCGTGGGGGTTGTCCAGCGAATAGCGCACGCCCGCCTGGGCCGCCAGGTGCACGACCCTGTCGAAGCGGTAGCGTTCGAACAGCGAGGCCATGTCATCTCGGCTCGCGAGATCGAGCTTGACGAAACTGATGTCATCACACCCCGCCAGCTGGGCCAAGCGAGCCTCTTTCAGTGACACATCGTAGTAATCGTTGAGGTTATCGACTCCCACGATATGGTGGCCCTGGCCGGAAAGTCGCCGGGCCAGCGAATAGCCGATGAAACCTGCCATGCCGGTAATCAAGAGCTTCATGATGATGTCCCCTGCCTCTACCGCGTTATTCGATATATCACCCCATGCGCCGACATGGGAGTCGATTGCCAATGAGACCCACCTCTGACTCGCCTCTACGCAGACGGGCCACACCTTCTCTTGCCCGGCTGCGCCCACTTCCTTCATCCAGTGAGCGATCCCATGGAATAAGTCTTATCATTTCGCAGGAGAAAACTCCTACTTGCCCACTCCAGAAATTTCATCATTCGACACACGAATTATCAGAAATTCACCTCCCAATAATGACAAAAATCACCTTGTAATAGCTGAACCATAAATTATTGTTAATAACATTACTTAACATACCACCTGACAAATTTACACTACATAACAATAGCAGATATAACAAGGCAAGAAATAAAAAAAACATATATAAACGAAACATTAATCACGCAGAACACAGTCCTCTTAAACATCGACATTCAATACATATACCTCGAGAATCGTAACAGATCATGCGTCTCAAGATATTTATTTCAACATAATATAATGTCTTATTTTCCTGATCAATGACTCGGCAAAGATCGTAAGATCGTTAACTTCTCTCAACGCCATCACCCAGTGCCAATCAAAAAATCAACGACTTATTCCAGGAGATCAATTAGTGAACATGACAATATCACTGGGCGATACCCGGGTCGCTGTCATTGGCTTGGGATATGTCGGACTCCCCTTGGCCGTCGCATTTGGCAAGCGCTACCCGACGATGGGTTTCGATATCAACGCAAAGCGTATCGCCCAACTCAACGAAGGCGTTGACGCGACCCGGGAGGTCGAAACCGCTGAGCTCCGCCAGGCGGAGAACCTGACGTTTTCCTGCGAGAGCCAGGCGCTTCACGACAGCAACGTCTATATCGTTACGGTGCCAACGCCCATCGATAACCAACGTTGCCCGGACCTGGTACCGTTGATCAGGGCTAGTGAGACACTGGGTAAAGTAGTACGACCCGGCGACGTGGTAATCTATGAATCGACGGTCTACCCCGGAGCAACCGAAGAAGTTTGCATACCCGTCATCGAGCGCGTGTCGGGACTTGCTTACAATATCGATTTCTTCGCGGGCTACAGCCCCGAACGCATCAACCCTGGTGACAGAGAACATCGTGTCGACTCGATCCGGAAAGTCACCTCGGGCTCGACCCCCGATATCGCGGCATTCGTTGATGCCCTCTATGCTTCGGTCATCACCGCCGGGACCTTCCGTGCCAGCTCGATTCGGGTCGCCGAAGCCGCCAAGGTCATCGAGAACACCCAGCGCGACGTCAATATCGCACTGATCAATGAGCTGGCAATGATCTTCAATCGCCTGCAGATCGATACCGAAGAGGTGCTGCTGGCAGCGGGGACCAAATGGAATTTCCTGCCCTTTCGCCCGGGCCTTGTGGGTGGCCACTGTATCGGCGTCGACCCCTACTATCTGACCCACAAGGCTCAGCAGGTGGGTTACCACCCGGAGGTCATTCTCTCGGGTCGGCGGATCAACGATGGCATGGGCGCCTACGTGGCCGGACAGCTCGTCAAGCAGATGGTCAAGCAGCGCATTCACGTCCAGGGCGCGCGGGTGCTGATGATGGGTCTGACGTTCAAGGAGAACTGTCCCGACCTGCGTAACACCCGAGTCACCGACATCATTCACGAACTGGCGGACTATAACGTCACCGTCGACGTATTTGACCCCCATGTCGACCGCGACGAAGCCCTCCAGGCCTACGATATTCGCCCGATAGACTACCCCCAGCAAGGGGCCTATGATGCGGTGATACTGGCAGTAGCCCACAACGAATTCCGCGATGTCGGCATTGAGCGCATCCGCGCCTGGGGAAAACCGCAACACGTGCTTTATGACTTGAAGTACCTGCTCGACAACGGCGAGGCCGACTTGCGGCTTTGAACGCCCCTTCCCTGACACCCTTGCTCACAACAAACGCCCGGCGAGACACCTCGGCCGGGCGCATGTTCCACTGGAACAACGTATCAGGCAGTCGCCTTCTCCATCGTCTCCTCCAGGACATCGCAGGTCAGCGCGATCTCCTTGTCGCCAAGGGTCGGATGAACGAGAAACATCAGGCTGGTTTGTCCGAGCTCCTGAGCCACCGGCAGCGGTCGAGGCGGACGCCATCCGGTGCCTTCGAAGGCATGCTCTCGATAAACCTCCGAACAAGAGCCTGCAAGGCATGGCACGCCATGCGACTGGATGTCGTCGATGATCCGTTCACGATCCCAGTCGTCACGGAGCGCCGAAGGCTCGAGAAACACATAGGCCTTGTAAGCGGCGTGACCGAGATGCGCGGGGGGCTGGGGGGCACGTAGTCCAGGACAGCGACGCGCAACCTCCAGGATACGCTCCCTATTCGCGCGCCGGCGACGAGTCCACTCCGGCATGCGCCGTAGCTGGAGGCGTCCAATCGCCGATTGCATCTCGGTCAGACGCCAGTTGGTACCGAAACTATCGTGCAGCCACCGAAATCCTGGCGGATGCTCACGATCGTACACGGCCTCCCAGCTCTTGCCATGATCCTTGTAGGACCACATCTTCCGCCACAGTGCCTCGTCGCTGGTAGTGACCATGCCGCCTTCACCACCGGTGGTCATGATCTTGTCCTGACAGAACGACCAGGCGCCAACGTGACCGATGCCCCCTACACTGCGCCCATGCCAGGTAGCCCCATGGGCCTGGGCACAGTCCTCCACCACCGCCAGTCCGTGAGCGTCGGCCAGCGCCATGAGATCGCCCATTTCACATGGCCATCCCGCCAGATGAACGGCAACGATCGCCCGGGTACGTGACGTGATCAGGGGCGCCACGGTAGCGGCGCTGATGTTCTGGGAGTCTCGATCCACATCCGCAAACACGGGGGTGGCCCCTGCCGTGACAATGGTAGAAACAGAGGCCATGAAGGTTCGTGGGGTCACGATGACCTCATCGCCCGGACCTATGCCCAGCCCCCGGAAGGCGAGATCCAAGGCCGTGGTGCCATTGGAAACGGCCACCGCATAGCGCGTACCGGCGAATTTGGCAAACTCGCGTTCGAAGTGTCGACCCTCTTCTCCGGTCCAATAGTTTACCCTGTTGGAGAGCAACACCTGGCTGACGACCTCGGCCTCCTCGCCGGTGAAAGCAGGCCAGGGAGAAAAATCGGATATCGACATGGCGACCTCTTGCGTGAGAGCATTTCATTAACCCACTAGGGTTCTGCAGATAAGTTTCAGGTCTCCCCAAAACGTCCAGTTATTGACATACTCCACATTGAGCCTGACTTTCTCAGGATAGATGACATCGCGGTTATATCGCTCGGGGTTATCCTGAGCAGCCAGCAGGTTTTCTTCGTCTCGATACTTCAAGGTCGCCGGCCCAGTAATGCCAGGACGCACACTCAGCACGATCGACTGAGTGCCCGTCAGCCTATCGGCAAAACCGGGCACGTCCGGTCGTGGGCCCACGAAACTCATGTCACCCTTCAGCACATTCCATAGCTGTGGCAACTCATCGACCTTGGTCTTGCGAAGCAGACGTCCCACGCGAGTGATACGAGGATCTCGTGACGTCGTAACAGTAGACGTTGAGACACTATCATTTTTCATCGTCTTGATCTTGTAAAGCATGAAAACATGCCCATTGCGACCGACGCGCTTCTGTTTGAATATGCCATGACTTCGGGTATCCCAGCTTGCCATCAAGTAGGCCACCACAATCAGCCATCCCACAACAAGCAAACCGAAGCTCGATAACACTATATCGAAGCACCGTTTCTGATACACCCTTATCTTGTCAATTTTCATGTCGGCAAGCCCTGAGGTACAGCTGGACAGCAACCTTGGCATTACAAGCATGGAACTACATGTTTAAAACCAGACATTTGACACTACAAGGCATTACGGCGTATCCGCTCTTGAAGCAAGATCGCCCGCACCTTGAGCAGTAACCCGGCATTGCCTAGACGATGCCACTCAAAAAGGCGAAAAAAAGGATAAACAAGAGACAGCATGAAAAAGAATCGCGGTGAATATACCACCTCGAGCTGAGAGTAGGCTTTCTCGAAACCAAACCTGTCCATCAGAAAGTCCTGCACACCTGTCTGATGATAGATAGATCGACAGCCATCCGATACGTAATGAAACCCTCTATCACTCAGGTAATACTCCAACATGTAGTGAACAAGCACATAGCTTGAATACAAGCTCATATAGTCTGGGTGATACCAAATATTTTCCCAGAAAACGCCTCCATCCTGGATATGGTTTTCGGAGAAACCCACAAGTTTTTCGTCGAAAAAGACACCGACATATTCCACGGTACCCACACACTCCTCGGCCGCTAGCAGCCTTTCATCGAAGGTTGCCGGACTAGGGAGATAGCCAGTCATTTCATGTCGAGTAACTGCCGCCTGACAAACACCGTAGCCCTGTGCCGCCATCTCGGTGAGAGAGACTGGTCGCGCGACTAGCTTCTTCAAGCCGCGTCGAACCTTGCTACGGGTGCTGCGACTACATTGCTGCAAGGAATACGGAGCGTATCGAACCACGTACCACCAATCCGACTCATCCTTCATGTGAAAACCACGATTCCAGCGCGCAAAGGGAACACCGGCAATTCTGATGGCCTCTCGAGCCTGAGCTCGGTCAATTTCTGGAGTCGCATGTGGAAGGTAGGCCGGCATCAAGAAACCCTGATAAAGATGCCAGTACACGCCGTCATGACAGAAAATTTTTTCGCCAGCTCTCTGAAGATAGGAGGCATAGTCGCTGCCACGGTTAGGTAATTCGTTCATTCTCCCCCTCCGATGAATAAAGCAGCAAGAAAATGGGAACTCTTCACTCCATGGCCCGACGATTGTCGAGAAAAGTTACTCAGCAAACATGCTCACCAGGAGCACATTGGCTCAGCGTGGAAACATCATGAAAAACAAGAATATTTATGAATTACTGCGAACGTGTGGCTTGGCTACCGAGTACAAAGTCTCTATACATCGTATTCGAGGATGTCCGCATCACATGGGGTATTCCCATACCCGTCATTAAAGCCTCATTCACCTTGTTCACATCATACTTTTCGACGGCTTTCCATCTTGATCTCTCCCCGTGAGCTCCGACGAGATCAGGATCATGGATATAGCGCAGCATGGTATCGGCCAGCGACATGACATCGCGCACAGGCACCAGAAATCCGTTGTCACCATCGACGACCGTTTCTCGGCAGCCCGGCGCATCTGAGGTAATCACAGCCCTGCCCATGGCCATGGCTTCAAGAACAGTACGCGGAGTTCCTTCCCGATAGGAAGGAAGTACATACACACTGCACTCGGCAATGGCTGATCTCACGTCTTCCAGACGGCCGAGAAACTCGATGTCACCTGCATCTATCCATCGATCGAGTTCCTGGCGGCTAATCGAATCGGGGTTATCATCGAGCCAGCCCACCAAGCTGAAGACCACATGCGGGTAGCGACGCTTTACAAGACGTGCAGCTTGAACGTATTCCCTCACCCCCTTGTTGCCAAGCAGACGCGCAATCAACAGAAAACGTACTGAGTCCCTCGGAGGGGGAGTAACAGCATACTCATCGATATCGATACCTGAGCCATTAACCACCTGATAGGGTGTCCTCGGAGAAAGCACCTCGAGTTCCCGCAAGAGAGTCAGATCATCATTATTCTGGAAGAATACTCGATGGCTTCGGGCAAGAGACCAACCATAAAGTTTCTTGACCAACCACGACAACCAGGGGCGCCGACACTTGCCCCCAGGCTCGTCAAGGCTGGTGAAGGCGTAACCTAGCCCAGTAATCATCACGTACCGCTTTGGCACCTTGGCCAGCCACGCCGTTAGCGTTCCATAGATAACTGGCTTGATGGTATACCCCAGCACCATATCAGGCGCAATCCATTGCATCAGCCGATACAAGCTTGCGACCGTGCGGAAGTCCGCGAAGGGATTAAGCCCAGTGCGTTGCATGGGAATGGCATGAACCACGATACCCTTGGCCTCCAGAGACGTTCTTATCCGACTATCCAACCCGACATCAGGAGATGCTACATGCACCTCCCAACCACTACTCTGCAAGTCTTCTAGTAATCGACCACGAAAACTGATCAGAGAGTCTGGGAAACTAGCAATCATCAGGAATCGTTTCATCGTCTGCTACTTCTCCTCGTTAAAAGGAATACAGGCTTCGGCATCCTTGGCCAAGGCAAAAACAGAAAAACCAGAAGACGTACAACAACATATAAAACTTACAACACGAGCACATTCACGCTACATCCCTAAACTCATATCTTATCCTCAAGGACATCTCGCGTTTCACAAGACACGAAGACATTTATTTTCTGCATACAACATAAAGAGCATGACTCTTCTTTAAAGCTGACAGAGAGGATTCAGAAACATCAGCGGCAGCATCTCTATCAGAACAAACAAAGATAACGTCGAACCCGATGGAACGCAAAAGATCAACAACCTCATCAGACCTGAACCAATAGTTATACGGCCCTCTATCTATCAGCACCTTGAAATTCAGTTTCTTGTTGTTTTTTATCCAGGGAAGGGACTGCAAAGACCTTCTGCATCGTTTTACGCGCCTCAAGAAGTTGATATAAACAAGAAAGGCACGATATGAAAGTCTTTCGAAGCGTCCATCAAAGCAGAGAAAGGAAAATATAACCACACCACCTTTTGACACCACTCTATATGCTTCTCGAAAAGCAGAGCATCTATCTTTTTCATGATCTATAAAGCAAAGCACCTGCTGTAAATATAAGGCCTGGTCAAAGCTCGAATCTTCATAGTCGAGCTTGGACGCATCCTGCACTTTAAACTGTATGCCTTGCGCCGCAACTCTTCCTTTTGCCAAGCCTATCATCCTGCCTGACAAGTCAAAGCCATGAAGATCATCGAAGCCTAATCGTTTCATCTCAATCAAGATGCGCCCAGCACCAGTCCCGGCTTCTAGTGTCGCACCCTCTTTACTTAAATATTTCTCTATTAAAAACTTCTCCCTATCACTCAGACCTTCCATGTATGCCCATCTTTCAAACTCAGCACCATCAAAAATATTCTCTTGCAACATGAAACGACTCACCAGGAAGGAAATTCGGAGATTTAACAAACAGATCGAGCTTTCACTATCGACAGCTCACGCGTTTTAAACCAGGCAGGGAAAGAACAACTAAAACCCGCGCAACAGGCGTGCTGCCACTTTACTGTCCTTACTACCCTTGTACTCGGACCAAATAATCGCTATAAAAAACCAGAACATCGTTGTTCGTAGCCCCATATGGGTTAGGGAGTAAACCAGAGGTCCTGCGGTCACGATCCATACGGGAAGTGGTGCATTTTTCAAGACAGAATAAAGAAGAACAACAAACAGCGTAATACCAGGTATTCCGTATGAAAAAAGCAAAGTGCCAAAACTGGAGTGAATTTCAAGCTTGTCGTGGGGATAAAAGCGCTCAAGATGGCCTTCACCCGCTCCAAGAATCGTATATTCCGGAAAGGCTAGGATACGATCATAATTTCTTTCTTCGCTAATTGACCCAAACTTTCCGTCAACCACTTGGGTGCGATTATGGACATTATCATAGATGTCCATTATGGCTTTATCATCAGCAATAAAGGAAACGGCAGCCAAAACAAAGACAACGGCTAATACTCGAAACATTTTCTTGGGCTGAAAATTGGCAGCCAAATATCCCACCACCACGAGACAGAAACCGGAAATAGCAGCTAATGAGGCAGAAGAAAATATGCCAGCGATGCCCGACAGCACTGCCAACACTGTCATCGGCTTAAGCGAAACGCTCATCCTGCCAAGGACCAATAAAGAAGAAATACCCAGCAAGGAAAAGAATGCGAGCTGATTAGGGTTATTGAAAAATCCCGTTGTACGTCCGCCATCCCCTAGTGACACAACCACTCCCACGCCAGAAACCACCAGACCCAAGCAGATAGAGTATTCGATATATCTCTTGCACTGCTCACCACATCCGATCAAATATATGACGCATGAACCTACCGCAGCATTATAAGTCCAAAACATGATAGTCCTGCTGAAATCTGATGACTGCAGAACCAAGGAATAAGCAGCGCAATGAAATATAATCCAGACCACTAACCCCGCCCATGACAGGGGAAGCTTGAACAATGGTAACCCTCTTGCCGTAGCAATAGAGTGAAAATAAACGATACCTACCAACATCATGAACACATAGTCAGTGGGCTGTGGGTTACCGCTGGGGAACATATAAACGGGACTCAAGGCTCCCGCGACAACGAGAACAAACAGTATTAAAACAATCATACCATCCCCCTTCAGCAAGAACTCCCTTCTGCTTTTACAAACGATCGTCACTATCCTTATCGCACTACTGCCTAAGATGCATACGTACACCCTGCGGCAACAACCCATAAATCAATCGCATAAAAAGATAAAGATAATATATATTCCCGCCCCGGAGTTCTGAAATGATTCTTTTCTGGAGAAGCACGCTTGAAAAGAGATACTTTATGCGATTCTTGTTTTCAAATGACTGTCGGGCATGTATTCTTTTTGCAGCCAGTGGGTAGCTCGTTCTATAGAGCTTGACTCCATTCATCACAAGTCTGAACCACAACTCATAGTCCAGCTGTGACTTTCTTGTTTCACTATAACCTCCCACGGACAAAATATCATCACGACGGCAAAACATGCTGATATGACTAACGGGATTACTCTTCATCAACAACGATGACACATCGGTCACATCATGATGAAAGGGTGATGAGAAAGGTGTCCACTTGGCAGCAACATCATCGTTGATGATATCTGTGCCCGCGCACAGGAACCTGCATTCGGTGACTGATATTATCTCGGCTTGCATCTCGAGACGCTGAGGGTGCGACAGGTCATCCGCATCCAGATTTGCCACATACAGGCCTCGCGCATTTTTTAGGGCCATGTTCAAGGCCTTGCCTCGACCACAGCCTTGGCCGGCAAAAATTCTGAATCTGTCGTCCTGGGACTCGACCTCCCTCAAGTACGCTAACGTTTGATCAGTAGATCCGTCATCAACAATAACGGCTTCCCAGTTTTCATATGTTTGATTCCTTATGCTATCGACGGCCTCATGAAGGTAGGGAAGACCATTCCTCACTGTCATATAAAAACTAACAAGTGGCTTATTCATAGATCGATTCCGACATCAGCAAGAAATCAAGGAAAACAATTCAACACTCATTCATAGAGGAATACTACTAGACCTTCCCTAGGGGCCTAGCACGGCAGGCATTCAACCACGCCAACCAAAACTGGCTGTCCTTTAGTATCCAAAAAGTCTTCCCGCACATGAAACCATTGCCAGCACCTGGTCTATTTCAGCCTGCGCTGACTACATCAAACCATCTTTACATTTATTTTGCGACAAGCCCTGCTTCGCTCATGCAAACATTTATCTGAAGCCATTCAGATAGCACAGAAAATTTCCTCAGCGACCCTGTGTCCAGTGAAGAAAACTTGCTGGAGACTTCTTCACCTAATACATTTTCAAGCATATCCCTGTTCTTATATAAAGAAGCCTCGTAAATATCTGAGCAATCTTGATCCAGGACCGAAAACCCCTTTTTTCTTCCAAAGGATATTTTTGACTTAGACTTGACATAGTCTTTCAAGCCTTTTTTCTTGTCGACAGGCGCCTCAAGAAAATAAGGATTGAGAAGAGGGACTCTTGCCTCCAACCCATTGTATATTGATATGTTATCCATATCCCTGAGCAACTGATTCTTGCAATAGTCAAATAGCTCGCAAAACTTTATTTGCATACCTGAATGACACGCGTATTTCTCCAGGCTCTCTACTGGCAAGGCATCATGCACACCTTTCTTGAATCTTTCATAAGACGTTCTCAATCGTTCTGGTTCGCTCAAGTCCACAAAGGCAGGATCGGTCCTGTACAGGAAGTAATATACAAGAACATTCCACTCACCAAGGATTCTTTTACCATCTATAAATCGTCGCATTCTCGAGACGACGACATCAGACCCTGGAAAGAAAACCAGTGTATTTATCAAATTGAAGTTCCTGAAAGACGGATAACCTCCAAATATCTCGTCCCCTCCCAGCCCCGAATATACAACCTTCAGTTTCGGAAACTTCTCTTTTAGATGTTTCAGCAAACGGCATACCTGCAAACCATCTGCCGTAGGCTGCTCCATTATATTCGCATAATATTCAAGTTCTTCTGCCAAACTTTTTCTATCGCTAGCATTATTGATAAGTGCTGAGTACTGATAGGCTCTTTCATCAAGATTCATCAGGGTCAGATTTTTTTCAACTTCACCCACCTCGCCCTTTCCATCATCATTTCCATAAGTGACTAGAGAAAGTTCCACGTTTGACTCAACAGATTTCAGAAGCAAATAACTCGAGTCGACACCAGAACTCAGTAGAAGTGCTGCCTCGACGTCCCTGCTCAGGAAAGAGTTTCTGAAGTAGCTATCAGACATCTCTCTATCCCTTCCGCAGAACAACTGGAAGTTTTCCCTTTTTAATACAACCTCGTCTCGGGTGAATATTAAAGAACAGCCGGGCGGTATCTCAAATACTTCTTTCCACACCGTTTCCGGCTCTCTAATAAAACCACTCAGCACATAGTCAAAACGCAAAGCGTCTATATTCAAGCCCACTTTCCCACCAAGTCCATTAACAATACATACAATGGATTTCAAGGTCGAGGCAACTAAAAAAACCTTGGAGTCCATATAATAATACAACGGTTTTTCACCAAAAACGTCTCTGCGAAAGATTGTCTCGCCTGTTTCTTTATCATGCCACGCGTAACCATATGGCCCATCTATCGAAGACCCGCCACCTGGGTCACTCTTCAAATAATGAAAAAGTGCCTGTGTATCTGATTCAAAACCGTGGCATCTTTCCTTGTAATTATAATACTCGCCATTAAACAGCAATACATGGCGATCATCTTCCATTGGTTGATTACCACTTTCATTCAAGCCGTTTATAGCCAGCCGGGCATGTCCGAAGTAAAACCCTTTAAACTCTTTAAGTGCAACATTATCTCTTCCTCTATACTGCATTTTTTCAAGAGACAGGGTCAAAAGCTCATGAATATCGTATGCTTCATGAAGAGTCTTATCGAGAACTTTGCAAAATAGAATTCCACACATTCTCATTACTCATCTGTTAAGCTATACTTGAGTCTTACCAGGCACCTCAGCAACCCAAGCAATGATGATGTCTACTTATTCAAACATCATCCCATGACCACATTCAGCGGTTCTGACGATAAATTTCGTGGGGGAGCCGAAAGAGCTCAAGAAGCTTCGCCTTGATGAAACGTGTAGCGATGTTCATGGTTATGAACTAAATGGTCGAGATCTCCATCCAGTAAATCCAACAGCGCAGAACAGTGTTCATCTGTGAAATGATGGGGGCTAAAATCAGTCTCTGGAAAAACGGAGTATTTTAGAATATCACTCACCATTTGACTCACATGGGCTTTGTCATATCCCTTGAAACCTATCGCATTATTCACGTAATCCTGCATCCTTGTAAAATCTCTTGCATTTTCGACTCCTGGAAGTCTGTTATAAAAGACATCTCCGAAGCAGATAACAGGTTTATTGTGAAGTATGGCCTCCAACCCCATGCTGGATGAAATGGTGACAACACCCGTAGAGTGTCTGATGAGATCATGGGGGTTCAAATCATGATTTACCAGCATTACATTATGATGCTTTACAATCTCGCGGTAAAAATCTCTTCTCCGCCTTCCGATCGATACTCTATGCTCTTTGACAAGCAGAACATAGTTGGATGGCAAGGACTTGGATATGAACTCAATAATTTGGAGTTGATTGTTGATCCAACGACCTTTGACCAAGGTGGAGGCTTCCGGATGAAAATGAAGTGGATAAACAAAAAAATCAACTCCTCGCTCGACAATATCCTTTAATGCGACCCTATTGTTTTTCAACACGGCGCTATAGTTAAGTGCGTTTACTATCCTGAAAACGCGTTTCTTCAGAATATCAATTGAACCCTCGTATGCATGAAAGGTAGTGTCTTTGTTTTTTTGGATAGTCTTTTTTGCTAAAACAAGAAAATCTCGTCTATCTGCCACCTTGAAGAAGCGCTTATTAGCGACCATGTAAGAAGGCTGTTCTTTTTTTTCAAGATAATTATCTATATATTCATCCGCATTTAGAGTGGCATTTCCGTTTGATGGTCGACATGCAGCCACATTTCCATCGAGTCCATCTGATAGATAAACCCCCGTTCCAATGCGGCTCCTTACCGGATACCTGAACGGTATTTCATATCTCCTTGAGAAAAAATAGGCAAACATACTAAGGAAGTCATCAAGCCCTTCCGCGACAATCAATGATACTTTATTTTCCTTGTTTAGCTCTTCCACCTTGAGCCCCATCAGCACAGCCACGCGAAAAGCATCTTCCTTGTTGAATCGCGCAAAATGTCGCTCAGCGTGGATCAAATCAGACAATACAAATTGATATTCGGCTTCCATTCTTCTGGATTCAACCATAAAGTCAATAGCATGGGCTTTATCGTTCATCTGATCGAGCACATCCTTGAAATACACGACGTGATCAAATACAGACAGGTCATGATCACTATAATTGTAATATGAAAAAGCAGATAGGCGACATTTTCGACGCCTGGAATCCAGTTCGAAAAGATCCATGCATCTCGTGAAAAACGGCTCACTTACAGAAAGAAGAAAGAGAATATTACTACTCATGCAAAGACTCTCCTGAAAACGGGCAACCATAGAGCACACGCCTGCCGGGTGGATATTAACAGCATTGAGAGCACAGAAGTCCTGTCGGCTGCATTGCCATGAAGACCCACAACCAAACAACAAGCAGGGCAAATAGTGCCTAGTTACCGAGCACTAGCAGAATCATGAACTGGACTTCTGCCACTGGTATCATCCACCATGAGCCTTTATATTCCATGTAAGCTCTATCATTCATGCGTGATGTTCCGCCATCCGCTTGAAAATCATATTTCGCTCTGCCAGCTCATCATAGTTGCCATAATCTACCACTTGACCGTCAGCCATCATGTATATCCGATCGCATTGTTTAACTGTGGTCAAGCGATGGGCTATCATGATAATCGTTTTTTTCCCGGAAAAATCATGAATGGCGTCCATGATCAATTTCTCTGTAATTGAATCCAACGCACTGGTGGCTTCGTCAAGCACCAAGACATCTGCATCGTGATAGAGCGCACGGGCAATGCCAATGCGTTGGCGCTGCCCACCGGATAACTGAACACCACGCTCTCCCACCCGGGTGCCCAACCCTTCAGGAAGGGTTTCAAGCAACTCATCCAGATGGGCCATACTAGCGGCCTGACGAGCCTTATCCGTATCAATACTATCGACTGGCAAGCCAAAGGCTATATTTTCCAATATGCTGCTATCTGCCAAAAAAATAGCTTGAGGCACGAATCCCAGGCTATTTTGCCATGCACGAAGATTCTTCAATGTTAAAGGTTGGTCATCAATCAACACATGACCTTCTTGTGGCCGAATCAAGCCTAATATCAAATCAATTGCAGTAGACTTTCCGGAACCTGAGGCTCCAACAATACCTATAATCTGATTCTTCTTTATTTCAAGACTGACCCGATTTAATGCAGACTCTTGTTTCCCGGGGTATGTAAAGATAACGTCCTGAAGCTTTATCCCTTTCTTCATAGACACCCTGGAATTATTAAATCCACGGGGTTCATCACTTTTACTACTGGCATGCAAGTCTTCACTTATCGCTTCGAACGCAGCCAGATTTCCTCGAATCTGAGAAATGCTTTTATATATCTGCTGAAACGCCGGAAGCAACTTGAAACCCGCCAGCGCATACACAGACAATATAGGTAGAATAGTGCCCAAATTCCCCTTATGCGCGGAAAGCAAGTACAGGATCAAAAAAATCACTGCGCCGAACGCCATCAGTTCGATCGCATATCTCGGCGTCTGCCCTAGTGCCATATTATTACCGCGAGATCGAGAAAAACTCTGACTGGCCTTTTCAAATTGATCTATAAAGACCTGCTGCCTACCCAGTAACAGTGCGTCCTTTATTCCACCAAACCCTTCATTCATCAGTTTGAATCTATTGCTTTGAGAAGCAGATATATCCTTACCGTTACTGACAAGCTTACGACGAACCGTCCAATACAACAGACAATAGGCCACGACAAATATGCTGATGCCCGTCATGGCCACTATCGGGTTATAGATAAAGATAGTCATAGCCATCAGGCTTACCATCACCAGCTTGGCATTCATCTCCAACATTGGCAGTATCAATTCATTCGTGACACGTAGACACTCCTGAGACACCTGATTTGTCAGCTGACTACTGGAAGTACACGAATGAAACAACCATGGCTGATGCATATAATGGCGATAAAGCCGGCTACTTAGTTCCCCTCCAACTCGATTGCCGTACATGGATAGACGCCAAATGGTGTACATGGATACCAGGGAAGCGCCAGTCAACATGATCAGTACGCCTACTCCCATCCAGAACAAGAACTCTTCGGGCGTCCTGAATCCACTGAGCTCGTATATCCTTGCAAGACGACCTTCACCTTCAAGTTGTGTCACATCCCCAACGACAGCCATAAATGGGCCGATAGAAAGAACACCAATGATTTCAGAAAATGCCATTAAAATAACGAATACTTGCAAGCTCAGGAGCTTCTTTCGCTGCTCTTTCGTAAGAAGCCGGTAAAGCTCTATAAGTTTTTGCAGCATAATCGTATCTTTTTCATTTAACGTGAAAAGTACACATATCGACTTTCAGACCTCAACGGCATAAACTTACGAGGGGATCACGAACTTACATCCAGAAGCCCCCGTTTATGCCAAGACTTTATATAGCCTTCCACTGCCGACATCGGCAGGCCTACTTCTTTTGCCAACTGTCGAACGGTCGTTGGTTTTTTTATCGACGGAATAATGTCCATCAATTTACGCATACGCCGTCTGTTTTCATCGGGTCGATCACCGAAAGCTACTTGTCCCGGGTCGACATAAAGGTCATAATCAGGATTTGACAAACATATATTCCCAATAAACTTTTTCCTGATGACCGGCGATTCCTCAAGACTTTCAACGGCGGCCTTGAGCAAGGCCAGTGCCTCGGCAAGTCTTTGCTCATCCATCAAGGAAAGATTATCAGCATCGGTGTGATACTCAGGGTAGGGAAAGCGCGACAGAGACGACATCGGTACATCATAGGCTTCCCAGATATATTCATCATTGAGCAGTAGGCTTTCAAACTCACCGACCCGATGTTCAAGCAGGGATTCGTTTATGACCTCCTGCAGCGCGAGTTCAATATTACTGTTCTGGCTCCTTGAGAGTTGGAGATTCAACTGGGAGGGCGACCCCAGCATTTCCAGCATGACACCTTCCAGTAACTGAAGACGCTTTTCATCCGCCATTCTCCCCAGATAGTACTCGTTACCCATGATGCCTGGCGCCAACACCAGTCGGTAACTGAACTTGAGGTCTCGCTTACGGAGCATGTCGAAGAGTGCCATCCCGACGACAACGCCCGACAAGCCATCGTTCGCAACACCAGGATGATCCAGATTGGCACCGAAAACGATGGTGTCTTCAAGCTTGCCAGGCAAGTGATATTCAAGTACTCGCAAGGGGCCAGCAGCCTCCTCGGTGTCAATCACGACATCGTAATTCCCTGGAAGCAGTGAGTCATGGAGAGCCTTGGGAACGCAGAACCCCCAGTCCCGTTTCCAGCTCGTGAAGAGCTGACGAAAATGGAAAGGTATCCGGTCATCATAGCGATGATCGAAATGCAGATGTTCACGTAGCTCCTCCCGTGACACCCGACCTCGGAATGGCGCCGACAAGGCCATCACCGCCATAGGATGCCAACGACCATCGTAAATCAGTTCCCCGTCACGATGTATGCTGGCTTCCTTGACATCCCACTTCGGAGGAATTATCCAGCCATTGTAATTATCCTCAGCTGAGTAATTCACCTCCTGAAATGGTAGAACGTCCTTGAGATACTCGATAGTGTAATCATAGTCACTAGAGCAAATAACACGATTAAGAGGGGTCAAATCAGCCAGTAACTCCATCATTGTTTTCATACCACCACCCTTAGAGCTTAAAAGCAGCTAGTCAAAGTAAACAAATTATATAGTGCTAGCCTTCCAGTTCTTGCACGGGGCATTACCATCGGTAGGCAAGTCGTTGGTATCCAGGCGCGGCAAGGTCAATGGCTCATGCTGAGTCAAGTCCGCTATTCCGACGTCGACGGTCAGGCCCAACGAGCAGCCCTTTTCCCGAAGAAGATCGAGCAGGCGCTCGTCATAACCACCGAAGGGATAGCACATGACCCAGTCGCGTGTGGAAACCCCCAGCCCCGCCAGAAACGCCAGGCTGGCGTTGATCTCGTCGTGTTGCTCGCCGTCAGGCAACGTGTTCAACCATAAATGCTCATCGCCGTGACTGCCGATACACATTCCCGCGGCATACATCTCTCGTAGCTGTTCCTCGTTGAGATACAGCTCGGCGGCAAAATCACGCTCATCTCCCGTGACGAACTCACGGAATAGCTTGTCGATGATGGGTTCGCGCAACGTCTTGGGCAGACCCTTCTGCAGCAGACGTTTTATGAATGTTACCCGCGGGTCGTCATAGCGCCCTTCTCGTGAGTAAGCCTCAAAGTATTCTTCATTACTGGGCAAGTCGTGATCGGCACGATGTGCATCTAGCTCGGCATATATCTTCTCAATCAGTCGCTCTGGATGAGCGCCACTGGCGAGAGTAAAGTGGATCTTGTTGACGTCCAGTACACGCCCTTCTCTCACGGCACGGACTGGCGGAAAAAAACTGCCCTGCCAACCGCGCGACGCTAATTGCGGTAACACGTAGGCATAATGGTCCAGATAGCCGTCATCAAACGTCAGCAGGAGGGAGTTATCGGGTAATACAACATCGCCACGAGTGGCGGCGATCACCTCCTGCATGCTCACAACCTGGTAATGACGTTGAATGAAATCCAACTGGCCGCGAAAATGGTCAAGATCCAGTGCCTTCAGGTCGGGATAACGAGAACCGCGCAGTGGACGCACATAGTGGTACATCACGATGGTGAGGTGATTCGCCATGGTTGTTGTTACTCCCTCGTCTCTATGTCGTTACCAGGCACTCAAGCCGCCATCGACGAAAAGGCATTGGCCTGTGACGTATCGAGAGGCATCGGAGGCCAGGAAAAGCAGCGCCCCCACCAGCTCATCGGGATGCCCCATGCGCTGTAAAGGGACCCTCTGTGAATAGCGCGAGACGAACTCCGCGTTCTGGCCACTCTCGATTCCCCCGGGCACCAAGGTGTTCACTCGAATACCATGCTCCGCCCAGCTTGTTGCCAGGTAGCGTGCCAGGCCGGCGACACCGGCCTTGGAGGCGGCGTATACGGGTGGAGTATTGATCGCCACACCCAAGTACTCCGATCCGGCATAGATGCGGGGGTCACTGCCCAGCTGTCCGTAGATCGATCCGGTATGGATGATGCTTCCACCACGCCCCTGCTCAATCATTCGTCGCCCCACGCTGCGCGATACCAGAAAGACGCCATCGAGGTTGACCTCCATGATCTTGCGCCACTCGGCAAGGGTGTAATCCTCTACCGGGGCGAAGAACGCCTCTAGATCATTGGACTTGCTGGCAGCGTTGTTATGCAGGATATCGATAGCACCGAAGTGTTCCAGGGTGCTCGTCACGAGTGCCTCAACTGAATCTTCACGGGTGACATCGCATGCTCCGCCCAAGCAGGGCACGCCGTTCTCATGCTCGAGCTCCTCCGCAAAAGCCTTGGCAGCGTCACCGTCAAGGTCGGCAACGACAACGTGAGCTCCATATTCAGACAGCGCCCGACAAAAATGACGTCCCAGAATGCCCAGACCACCCGTCACGATAGCGACACGCCCGCTCAGATCAAATAAGTCATGAAAGCTCGGATTCATCCAGAGACACCTCCTCTCCGGTTTCCATCGCCTGTTTTCCGGCGATCAGGGTACGAATGACATCAAGCGTCGAGATCGAAGGAATCGCCGCTCTACGCTCGACCAACTGGCGCCAGAACTCCCATAGAGTGCGACGGAACATCGTGAAGTTATCGGTGATATCGACGCTGCTGATATGCCGGCTTCCCAACCACTCGATGCGAAAGATTGCTGGTACCGCGCCGAGGGCATCGATACGAATCGTAACCCCATCCTTCATGACCACTTCCAGGGTGTCGTGCGTGCCCGAGAGCGGACGAACCGACTCAGGCCGTGACGGCATCAAGGGCAGAATGGCGTCCAGGAGGTGCACGCCATAGCGCTCCCAATCGTTGACAATGGTCCCTCTCACCAACATCAGCTCTCCAAGATCCACTTGGCCAGCACGCCACGTGTCCAGCTCTCGTGCATATCGCATCCCCGAGCACGACATCAGCAGACCTTGCTCCATGTAAGGAACGAAGTAGCGCAGTTCGTCGAGATCCAGCGTCAGCGGCTTATCGATAAAGACCGGAACATCACTTTCCAGGAATGGAGCGGCCAACGGGCGATGCGAGGCATGATCGTCCCGTGCGATGATCACGGCGTCGACCTCGCCAAGCAACTCACCGGGATGAGTCACGGCACGAGGAATCCGGCAGGCGGCACACAGCGATGCTGTCTGCTCAGGGTCTTGCGTCCAGGCATGGGTCACGTGCAGGTCGCCCACGCCGAACTCGGAGCCATGACGCCGCCTCACGTAGTCGTAGATACCTGGCCAGCCGGCCGCGCGAAGACCGCCGTCGTGGTAGCCGTTGATGATCGCCGAAAACGAGAATGGATGCCCGTTGCCATCACTCATTCCCAGTATTCCGATGCGAGTTGCCATAGGGCAGCTGCCTCTTGTGCGTGTTGGAGCGACGGGACTATTGGAACGAGGGGACCATTGGGCCTAGAGGACTATCGGACCCATGGACTATCGAAATCTGGAGCCATGCGTCTGGCATCAACACTCGGCCACTATGCGCACATTTTCCCTGGCCGTCTCGGCAAGCCGGACCGCCCCGCTGCGCCATGACTCCCGCCCCCTTTTCCCCGCCTGGGTATGCCTATGCACATTCTTCATGATGTCGTCGAGCTGTTCCTCGATCGAGAAGGGGTCCAAGTGACTCGATGGCATGCCCGCCTGCCTGAGAAAAGCATCCATCTTGGGAGTATGTCGGCTCAGGGCGATGACCGGGGTGCCACCGCGATGAGCGAAGATGCTGGGATGCCAGCGGGCACCGATATAGAGCTCGGCATGCCCAATCAGATCGACCGCCTGCTGGATGGGCAGCGTGGCATCAGCCAGGGGAAGTGCCAATCGCGTTGCCACCGGCGCCATGATGCGCAGATCCTTGTCGGAAGAGGCCGTGAGTACCACTTGGCCGACGCTATCCAGCAGTGCCTGACACAGCCGGATTAGTCCGGGAACGGCATCGAAGTCCCGGCGGAGGCCGCGGAAGTATACCGATCCTCCACCGATGCAGGCATACGGCGAACTGGGATCGAACGTAGCGCCTTTCCCATATGCCGCATGGTCCGCGCCATGGGACGTCATCGTCCATGATTCAACCGACTCCGGCTCATACAGGTAAGCGGCATCGGCAGCGACCCTCCCACGGTCAACGGGGCATGCCCTCGCCGAATCGGGCTCGCGAAACACGATGTCATCGAGCAATGGATAGACGTGCCGGGCGATATCGGCCAATACCGGATCGTTCATGACGATGCTGTGATTGACCAGCGCGGTGGGCTTGGCGAAGAAGCGCTTGGACAGGTAGGCGATAAAGAAGATCATGCGGCTCTGACGAGTGCGATCATAGATACATCCCTCACCGTTGATCAGCACCACATCGCACTGTCCAATCGCCATCGCCAGTTCACTGAAAATCTCACCTTTCATCACCGACTGCGCGCAGGCTTCGAACTCGTCCCAGTGCGACGGTGCCACATCCTCATCCGCCCCACTTCGTTGGCACTCGGATTGCCCTGACCTGTCGATCGCTTGCGGCGTACTGAAAGCATACTGATACAGGGTCGATGAAACCGTTCCCCCCACTTCAGCTATCAGCTCGCGAAGAGCCTCGGAGGTTGCCCTCCCCCCCCAGTTACTGTCGTCCGACGTATCATTCACCAGGAAGACTTTCACATCACCCTCTACTGCGCGATACATGTTATGACTCACCTATACGATCCTTGGAAATTCTGCCGATGCCGTTCCATGCAACCAGTCGACACCCTCGAGATCAGGAAATAGAGGCAGTTCATGACCCAACCAGAAAAATCGGCCACTGGGGCCAGTTTCATCCAGGTTAAGCAAGTAATCGAAAGTCGGGAGACATACATCAGGGTCCATGGAGGCCGCGGGAGCCATACCGCTTCGTACGGGACCAGGACTCATCAGGTTTATCTTTATGTCATAGTCCTCGTGCTCACGGGCAGCCGTCACCGTCAAGGCATTCAGGGCTCCTTTGGAAGCACTGTAGGCGGAAAACCCCGCGAAACAATTCATTGGTGCACCGGAGGTGATATTGATGATTCTCCCGAAGTTCTCCCTGCGCATGGCGGGGAGCACCCCCTGCATGATCAAGAAGGGAGCGATAGCATTGACCGACAACGACGATACCAGCTCATGGTGAGACATATCATCCAGGGAACGAGGAACATTGACTCCCGCGTTGTTCACAACATAAGGGATGTGGTCGTATTCACTGCGCAGCATATCCACGAGCCTGGACACATCGTCCGAGCTCCCCAAATCACAGCAATACGTCGAGATCTCTGGCAGCATCTCATGCAACTCGTCGAGTCGCCGAGGTTGTCTTCCAACCGCCAGTACCTGATATGTCTCAGCAAGATATCGACACAGCGTGCTACCAACCCCTCCGGTGGCCCCGGTTACCAGGACGTGCCGCATCATGGCCTCACCTCCTGCCTCTCGCATATCAATTCGGCCATGGCCAGATCGAGTTCGTTGTCGATATCGACTGAACGCTCATCTGGCATGGGAATCCCCCCACAGCGTCCGAACAGCAGGCCGGAATAGCCTGCCGGCAGCCTGTCGGGACGAAACGCATAGACCGCCCCATTCAGTTGATAAGCCGACGGAAGCTCCTGTCTCGGCCGCCAGGGGTCGCTGCCATCAATGAAGGACGCCGGCTCTCCCTCTTCCAGCCGCCATGCACGGCAAGGATTGAGTGAAGCGGTCTTGAAGGTCGCCACCGAGTCGAGCTCGTCATTGACCAAGCGTGACAGCGCCCAACGAATATCGTCTCCGCCGCGGAACGGACATGTCGGCTCAAGCAGTACCATCACGTCGGTGCGTTCCCCCTCGCGCTCCAGGGTGGAACGTAAATCCCGTAGCGTATCGGCCACCAGCGCCGCATCCGTGGCTAGGCGAGCCGGGCGCTTGTACACCTCGGCGCCGTAATGGACTGCGATCTCGGCAATCTCTTTATCGTCAGTAGATACGATGACACGATCGATCTCTGACACCTGGCGAGCAACGCGAATCGACCATGCAATCAACGGGATTCCCCCCAGAAGCCTGATGTTCTTTCCCGGCACGGATTTGCTCCCGCCGCGCGCGGGGATCACCGCTATGATTCGCTGGTCCTTGAGCATGGGCATACTCCCGGGAAAACGTCAGGGTAAGGTTCTGGATATTCGGCATTACGCCAAGCGAGCCATGGTCTCGCAGTACTGCTGCCATTCACCGGTATCCAACCAGGCCTTGTCGCTGATCGGATAGACGCCCACGCGACCGCCGCGCTTCTTGACGTCCTCGATCAACTCGGTGAGGTGGTAGAACTGGTTTTCGGGAATCAGCTCGAGCATCGACGACTTGAGGACATACAACCCGGTATTGACCAGGAAGTTATAGTGGGGCTTCTCGCGCATCGCGCAGAGCTGGCCATTGTCGACGATGTCGCAGATACCGTAGGGAATGTCATAGTGCCGCAGCGATACCACCATGGTGATGTCATTGTCTTCCCGGCGATGATGCTCGACCAGGTCGTGATAGTCGGCCTTGACGATGACATCGCAGTTGGTGACGATCAGATCGCCCTCGAGCTCCCCGGCCAGGGTATGCAGGCTGCCGCCGGTTCCCAACGGTTTGTCTTCATAGACGTAGTTCAAACGATAAGGTGGCGCGAGTTCCTCGAAGTAGGCCTGGATCAGCTTCGACTTGTAATTGACCGAAAGATAGAAGTCATCGACACCGCATTCGACGAAGGAATCGAGGATCACCTCGATGGCGGTCTTTTCTCCTACCGGGATCAAGGGCTTGGGCAAGACACTGGTAAAGGGCGCGAGCCGGGTTCCCTTGCCGCCGGCCATGACCACCACCGGCAGGTCCAGCGACGTCCGTTGGCGATTCTGCACGTCTTGCTGGAAGAGGCTATCCCAGAACAGCACATCGATGATGTTGCCCGCGTCGTCGAGCACGGGTACCGAGTTGATCTTGTGAGAGGACATCGCGCTCTTGATATCGGCGATGCGATAGCCGGCCCTGGCGGAATAGGGGATACGGTTGCAGACCGCCTCGACCGCTCCGTCCAGGTCACCGCCACCGAGAATCCATCGTCGCACGTCGCCATCGGTCAGCGTGCCGAGCAACCGCCCCTCCTCGACCGTCACGTAGAGAATCTTGCGCCGGGTCTCTTCCAGTTGGTGCAACGCCTCCAGGACCTTGCGTTGTCCGTCGATCAAGAGTGACTCGAACATCGGAGTTCCCCCCTCTCAGTCAGTCCCTGCTGCCATGCGGATGTCGATGAAGCCCTTCTTCACCAGCCCTGCCCCAAGGGGCACGGCCTTCAAGGTGTCCTTGATGCGTCGCGACGTCAGGCCGTCGCCAAATCGATCGTAAGGGTTGCTCAGGTCGGCGAGACGGGCCCGGAATGCCGGGTCCAGGGCCCGGGCGATGCCATCGCGGATCGCCGACGCTTCGTTGTCTACCGCGATCACGTTGGCCGCGGCCAGGCGCCCCTCCTGACGCGACCCCACGTTGACCACCGGCAGGCGAAACGACGGTGCCTCGACCAGTCCGCTCGAAGAGTTGCCGATCATCACGTCGAGATGGCGCAGGCAACCATGGAAGATTCGCGGCCCCAGGTTGTCGAACAGCCGACTCCGCTCGGGATGGGCGTCGCACCACCGGGCCAAGTGCGCGTTGATAGCCCGCCCGCGGGTATCGGCATTGGCCTTGGAGAACACCACCTGCAAGGCGTCGTGGCCCTCGAGGGCCTCAAGCAACGCGGCCACCGGCGAGCGCTCCCCTCGGTCAGGTTCGCTGGTGGCCGGATGGTAAGTGACGATGGCCGTAGGACGATCCAGGCTCAGGCCGAGGACCTCGGCCAGCGCCTCGCGACCGATCGGCTCACTGCGATGCAGGTGGTCCAGCCCCGGGGCGCCGAAATTGAAGACCCTTTCCGGGTCCTCCCCCATCTGCAGGATGCGCCGTCGATAGCGCTCGGCGGCGGGAAAGTGGATGTTGGCCAGCTTGGTGACGGCATGGCGAAAGTACTCGTCGAGCGCGCCACGGCTGGTCTCGCCGCCATGCAGATGGACGAGGGGGATGCCATGGGTCACCGCCGCCAGCGCCGCGGGCACGATCTCGAAACGGTCGCCGAGCAACACCACCATATCGGGACGATCTTCACCGAGGGCATCGCCGCAGGCCAGCATGGCCAGGCCCATGGCCTTGGTCATGGCCGTGCGACTGTCCGCAGACAACAGCACCTCGAGCCGTCGATGGATACGAAAACCATCCCGCTCGATCTCGCCGACCGTATAACCGAACTCGGGGGATAGATGGCTGCCGCTCACGGCCAGCATCAGTTCCAGCTCGGGATCCTCGTCGATCTCTCGAAGCAGCCAGTAGAGCAGGCCATAGTCCGCGCGGGTCGTCGACAGCACCCACAGGCGACGCGCCATCATGCCAGGTCTCCCCAGTCGAGCAGCTCGTCGATCGCGATCATCCGCGCGGCCCGACGACCGACCACGGCCTCCAGCTGGCTCGGCGCCAGCCCGGAGCCCGGCCGTTTCAGCGCCAGGTGCGCCAGGGTGATGACCTCGCCTTCAGCGATGGGACGCTGCGCAATGATGCTCTTGCGAACAATCCCGAGGTTGGCACGCTCGCAGGGAGCCGGCCGCTTTCGCCCATCGCCGCGGGCGCTCTCCACATGCCGGATCGCCGCCACCATGCGCTGGAAGTCATCGGGCGCCAGAGAAGCAGCATGGTCCGGCCCTGCCAGGCGGGTATCCAGGGTAAAGTGCTTCTCGATCACGGTTGCGCCCATGGCCACGGCGGCGATCGGAATCTCGATGCCCGCCGTATGATCGGAGTAGCCCACCCGGACGCCGAAGGCAGTGGCCAGGGTGTGCATGGCAGACAAGTTGATCTGCTCAAAGGGGGCCGGGTATTCGGTGACGCAGTGCAGCACCGTCAGCTCGCCGGCACCGGCGCTTTCGAGCCGTTGCAGCGCCGCCTCGATATCCGCCAGATGGCACATCCCGGTCGACAGGATCACCGGCTTGCCGAAGCCCCCGATGCGCGCCAGCAGCGGCCAGTTGGTGATTTCCCCCGACGGTATCTTGAACAACCGCATGCCGAGGCCATCGAGAAACTCTGCGCTGGCCGCATCGAAGGCGCTGGAGAGAAACTCGATGCCCAGGCTTCGACAATGGGCATGAATCCGCACGAAGTCGTCGTCACCGAGCTCCAGGGCCTTCAGCATGGCGTATTGGGTGTCGGAGTCCGACGTCGACTGTTGCTGATAGGCCGCCTTGGCGGCCTGCCGGGTCACCAGGCTGTCGGCCTTGAAGGTCTGGAACTTGACCGCGTCGGCTCCGCACCGCCTGGCGGCCTCCACCAGCTCGATGGCCATGTCCAGCGAACCGTTGTGGTTGACGCCGGCCTCGGCAATCACGAAGGTCGAAGCTGCATCGCTCATGCGATTCTCCTGGCTGGGGTGCCGACATAGGTGCCCGATATCTCGATGTCCTGTACGACGGTGGCCCCGGCCCCGATCATGCAGTCCGCGCATACTCGCACGCCATGAATCACGCTGGCCCCGGTGCCGATCATGCAGCGGTCGCCAATCTCGACGCCCCCGCTCAGGGTGGCGCCGGGGGCGACGTGGACGTCATCGCCGAGGCGACAATCGTGATCGACCGTCGCATTGGTGTTGACGATGCAGGCCCGGCCCAGGCGAGTCCCGGTGACCACCACCGCGCCATCCAGTACCACGCTGGCCGGTCCGGCGCTGACTCCATCATGAACGATGGCACCGGGGGCATAGATGGGCGGAAACTGCCACCCCTGGGCCTGATAGGCGTCGAGAATGGTCAGCCGCGGCGAGGCGACGGAGACCTTGCCCACCCCGAGTACCGCCAGCGGGGGAAATCCCATGTCACTGGCCGCCTGGTCCGCATCGGAGCCCAGGAACGGGACCCCCGGCGCCTCCCCCTCATCGCACGGCGCCACATACCCAAGAATCCGATGCCCCAGACGCTGCAGGCCATGGATCAGCACCCGGGCGTGACCGCCGCCTCCCACTATGCAGAACTCGTCCACGTCGACTCCTGTCGATCTCCGTTGCGTGCCGTTTCAGAGGTTGTAACGGTCCGCCTTGTAGCGAGCCAGGTTGTGACGTTCCTGGAACCAGGCGATGGTCTCTTCGAGTCCACGGCACAGCCCGTCACGCCCGGCATATAGCGGCGCATGGTTCAACAGACGGGCCGCCTTGTCGGTGCCGGCCACCAGTCGCTCTACCTCGCTGTCACGCGGACGCAGGCGCTGGGCGTCGGTATCGATCTCGATCTCGCGCCCCATCAGCTCGGCGATCAGGCCCACGGTATCGCCGATGCTGATTTCGAAGCCGCTGCCGACATTGATCACCTCTCCCACAGCGGCATCGCACTCCGCCACGCGCATGAAGCCGGCCACGGTGTCGGCCACGAAGTTGAAGTCACGCGTGGGGTGCAACGCACCGAGACGCAGCCGCCGCGCGCCACTGGCGATCTGGGCGATGACGGTGGGAATCACGGCACGCGCGGACTGCCTCGGCCCGTAGGTATTGAACGGCCGAATCACCGCCACCGGCGTCGCGAAGGACCGCTGGAACGACAGCGCCATCTGGTCGGCACCGATCTTCGACGCCGAATACGGCGACTGTCCCTGCAGGGGATGCTCTTCGGTGATGGGCACCTGGCGGGCGGTGCCATAGACCTCGCTGGTGGAGGTATGCACCACTCTCTCGACGCCCAGCTCGCGGGCGGCCTGCACGACGTTCAACGTGCCGCTGACGTTGGTCTCGATATAGGTGGCAGGAGAGTGATAGGAGTAGGGAATGGCGATCAATGCCGCCAGGTGGAAGACGACGTCGCATCCCGTCATCGCCTCGCGCACTCCATGGGGGTCCCGGATGTCGCCGGCGAAGACATCCAGCTGCCCACGGATGGCGGGATCTCCATGGTCGAGCCATCCCCAGGAGTTGAACGAGTTGTACATCACGAACGCCCTGACAGATGCACCATGCGCCACCAGGGCTTCCGTCAGGTGCGAGCCGATGAAACCGTCGGCCCCGGTCACGAGCACTTTCTTGCCTTTCAAGTCCATTCTCGTTTCTCGCCGTGATGGATGAGTCGTCCAGGCGCCGCAACACCCGCTGAACCCTGCCCAGCCGCTGCCCCACCGCTCGCCGTCTTCCTGCAAGAACGTGATGAATGGCCAGCGTAAGCCGCTTGTCGATAACCCCCTCGCCCACCTCCGACAGGCCATGACGAGGCTGGAGCGACGACGGTCAGGCCAGTCACACCAGCGCGGTCACTTGTAGGCGTAGTTGTAATAGCCGTAGCTATACGTCACCGCGCTGCCCTCGATGGCGTTCAGGATGAATCCCCGGACCTGCACGCCGGCATTCTCGAGGCGGCGTATCGCCATGTTGAGCTCGCTGGGAGGGTTCAGCTGGTAGCGAGCCAGCATCAGACTGGTCCCCACTCGCTTGCCCACTATGGCGGCGTCGGTCACGGCCAGGACGGGAGGGGTATCGATGATCACCAGGTCGTACTCCGGCCCGAAACCGTCCAGGAAATGGTCGAAACGATCCTGCATGAGAAGTTCCGACGGGTTTGGCGGCACCATGCCCCGCGAGATATAAAACAGGCCGTCGAGATCCGTGGAGCGAATGGCGTCCTTCCATTCCAGCCGTCCGGAAAGCAGGTCAGACAGCCCTTCATTCGACGGTTGCCCGAACGCGCGATGGATATGCCCCTTCCTCATGTCGGCATCGATGATCAAGACCCTCTTCCCCGCCTGGGCACATACCACCCCCAGATTGACGGTCACGAAGCTCTTGCCGATCTCCGGACTCGGCCCGGTCACCATGATGCGGTTGTTCCCGGACTCCATCATGGCGAAATGCAGGCTGGTCCGCAGGCCTCGCAGGGCCTCGACGGCCGTGTCGGTGGGATTCAACGTCGCCAGGATGCCGTGGAACACGGAACTCGACTTCCGATCGCGGCGATGCTTGATGCGTCTACCCAGCTTGTGTTGGTCATCCGAGAGTGGAATCGCCGCATAGACGGGCAAGCCAAGCTCTTCGAGCTGCGCAGGATCTTCGATTCCCCGATTGAGGAAAGCACGCAACAGCACCAGCATGACGGCCAGTCCTGCCCCTATCAGCGTACTCATCATGACGCTGAGCGACTTCTTGGGCGCAATCGGACTATTGCCCACCTGGGTATTGTCGATGATGCGAACGTTGCCCACCGTACCGGCCTTGGCGAGTTGGAGCTCCTGAGAGCGGTTCAGCAAGTTGACGTAGATGGCTTGGGTAACCTGGACATCGCGCGTCAGGCGCACGATCTCCTGCTGAGCGGCTGGCATTTCACCGATACGCTCCTCCAGAGATGAACGCTCATCGAGCAGATAACGTTTCTGCCGCATCAGCGCCTGATAGGACGGATGGTTGGGGGTGAAACGCTGCACCAGTTCGGCTTCCTGGAATTCCAGCTCACTGAGCTTCTTCTCGATGTCGATCAGTTGAGTGACCACGGACTGGGATTCCGTATTCAGGTCGACGCTGTCCATCTGCACCCGATACTGATTGAGCTTGTCCTCGGCGCTGGAGAGCTGCGCTCGGATATCCGGCGCCTGTTCCTGGAGGAATGCCAGGCGCTGGTCCACCTGGGCCGACTGGCGCTCGACGTTCTGCATCAGGAAGGTTTCGCAGATGGCATCGAGCGAACGACGTATCTCATCGCTATCCGTGCCGGTCAGGGTCAGGCGCAGCATGCCGACGTTACCGCTGCTCCCCCCGCCGCTCTCGGCAACCGACAGCCTCCCGGCCAGCTCACTGATGGCAGCGGCACGCGACTTCTTCAGCAAGGTGAACTCGGCGCCGGAGGGGGCCTGGATATCCGCGATGCGCAAGTTGATCGCGTCATCGAGAAAGGCCGCCCGCTCGTTGACTCGACCGGTGCCCAGCACGGTATTGCCAAGCGCCAGCCGGTAGTGCTCAGGGTCGAGAACCGTCAGTGTCAGGGGCTGGCCACGCAGGCGATCCGCCACGTCAAAGAGCCCCATCTGAATGTGCTCTCCTCCCCAGACCGCGGAGGCAATATCCAGCGACTCGGGCAAACGCTCCCCGTATCGGGCCAGCATGCTGCCCAGCAAGGGAATATTCTCGACGTCGGGCCTCGGGATGTTCTCACGCTGGATGAACCCACCAATGAGCAAGAGACGGTGCGGCTCCACAACGGTATCCAGGCCCATGCGGTCCACCACGCGCCCAAGCACCATGCGCGAGCGCAGGATATCTATCTCCACCGAGGCATTGTTCTGCGGCTCCCCCCCAAGGATCGAGTCAAGATCCCCCAGCGGGCTTACCGAGGAACGTTTCTCTATCTGAACGAGGGCATTACCCCGGTAGACAGGCGTCGAAAGAGAGGCATAAACGATACCACCAGCAAAAAACAATGCTGTCGTGATCAGTATCTTCCATTTGTTGTCGATCAATATCCCCAACAAGCGAGCAAAATCGACGTCTTGATCTCCCCGTTCCGGTTGACCACCCAAGTAACGACTAAATTGATTCATGACGCACCTCGAATGGCACGAACGCGATATCCTTCGGACCGTCAGCCTTCATCGGTGTCAGCGATGGAAGAGCGAGACGCTCACTTGCTACCGACTCGACCTCACTCACGCGGCCATTGCCGCCTTGCACCATAGGCGAGCTGTCGCGCAGGACACCTCAACAACAAAGCGCAAACCCTCATATCGTCCCCGACTCGAACGAATCGCGACCTGGCGAAGAATAACGGCGACATACAGCATCGATTCGAAATAGCGATGTGACTCGAAAGCCATAGGTAGCACATCCTTGCGGCCACGCTACCGCCACTGGAAAAGTAAAACTTTCCCAAGGCGACAAGAAATCGTGTGAGCGGGGTGATTCCACTACCCCATACGCTCACTCTCTTCCCTGCACTCATTTCCCTACACTTACCCACCTACAACACATTAACCTTCACATACAGAAGATTACATACTGAACGACAATTATGCGCACACCATTTTTCTCATTGAGTATCTACGGCGTCGTGCCCGCCACATGACAAGGGCAACTATCGACAAGGAAACGAGTTTTTCATGAAAACACATTGTTACATGTGTTACTGAACTTGCATGCAAGTCCCGGGAATGTAAAACGACTGAGTGTTGTATCAATGCCGGTGTGATGTTTCTGATACTTTTCGATAGAACGCCCTCGAGCATGGTGCCTGACACCCCCGACATGCTTTCCTTTCACCCTTGCCTTCCAGCCGGTTTTACACGAAAGCTCGGCACCACTCACACACCCACAGGGATCGCCAGGCAGCAAACGGAGACACCTCGCATGGGGGGCCGGTGTGGGAAGCTCCGCTGCTCGTAGAGCGCGACATGAATGTCGCGCGTCAAGGGACAGACCGGGCTCGCGCGAGTTTACGCGGTATAAATGAGGACGTTGACGGGGACGCCGGGCCCAGGCGCGAGACGTCGTTTCACGCCGAATGGGCGCGGTACAGAAGAGGCGTCGAACGCTTCGAGTTCCAGGGGGAAACGCGTCACGGCTTCGGAAGAGGATCGTCGCCAAGGAGGTACGGGCGGATGCATTCGCAATGCCCACCCGCAGTTGCAGTCAGCCTGGCCCGCGACGTGTGAGGCTCCCGTCGGTTACGGGGAGCGAGCCTAACAGGCGGACGCTGGAACAGATACGGGCCCGCGGCGGCGTCGAAGGGGCGGAGAAATGACAAGCATCTCCTCGATGGTGGATCGAGGCGCGCGCCACTCGGGAAACGGCCATGAGACATGGCAGGCAGGGGATCTCAGGCAGCGCTCACCCCGATGGTATGATCCGGCTATCGCCTGGTGGCGTCGTAGCCGAGATCCACCCCGCGATTCTGGTCGCTGCGACGACGCGCGCTGACCTGGCGCTTGCGGCTTTCTTCTTCGCAGACCTCGTCCTTGCCACCACAGACCTCACAGCCCTCTTTCAGGCCGAGCTTGTTGAGGCCGCCGCATGAGCCCTCGATGGGCTTGCGACCGAGGATCACGCCCACCGCCATGGCGGCCATGATGACCAGCATGAAGGCCAGTACCACGAGAAAGGTGCTCATAGGATGCTCCGCTGATATCGCTGATAAGGTGCCTATCCCTGTGACCACGACGGGTGCCGTCGTGATCCCCGGGATCCGTCGCCTGATATGCCGACCCACGGGGATCGACATATCGGGCGGCGGAACCGATCAGGGCTGGCCCGTGGGCCAGCCCTGAAGGTCGCCGGGGGCGAGATCAGCCGCCGAAATCGTCGAGCATGATGTTCTCGGGCTCGACCCCGAGGTCCAACAGCATCTTGATGACGGAGGCATTCATCATGGGCGGCCCGCACATGTAGAACTCGCAGTCCTCAGGCGCCGGATGGTCCTTGAGGTACATGTCGTAGAGGACATTGTGGATGAAGCCGGTCGGCCCCTCCCAGTTGTCCTCGGGCTGCGGGTCGGACAGCGCCAGGTGCCAATCGAAGTTGTCGTGCTCTTCGGCCAGTTGATCGTACTCCTCGTTGTAGAAGGTCTCGCGCCAGGAACGAGCCCCATACCAGAAGGTGATCTTGCGCTTGGTGTCGAGACGCTTGAGCTGGTCGAAGATATGGCTGCGCATCGGCGCCATGCCGGCACCGCCGCCCACGAACACCATCTCGGCATCGGTGTCCTTGGCGAAGAATTCGCCGAAGGGCCCCATCACGGTGACCTTGTCCCCCGCCTTCAGGTTGAAGACGTAGGTGGACATCAGGCCAGGCGGATGACTGGTGTTGGGCGGCGGCGTGGCGATCCGGATATTGAACTTGAGAATGCCCTTCTCTTCCGGGTAGTTCGCCATCGAGTAGGCACGGATGACCTCCTCGGAGTTCTTGTGGGAGACGTTGAACAGGCCAAACTTCTCCCAGTCGCCGCGATACTCCTCTTCGATATCGAAGTCGGAGAACTTGATATCGTAGGGAGGCGCCACCAGCTGGACGTAGCCGCCGGCGCGGAAGGCCACTTCCTCGCCCTCCGGCAGGCGCAGGTTGAGCTCCTTGATGAAGGTGGCGACGTTGGGGTTCTCGATGACCTCGCATTCCCACTTCTTGACGCCGAAGACCTCCTCGGGCACTTCGATCTTCATGTCCTGCTTCACCGGCACCTGGCAGGACAGGCGCCAGCCGTCCTTCTTCTCGCGCAGGGTGAAGTGGGACTCCTCGGTGGGCAGGATGGAGCCACCGCCCTCCTCCACGCGACAGCGGCACTGTGCGCAGGAGCCGCCGCCACCGCAGGCGGAGGAAAGGAAAATGCCATTGGCGGCCAGGGTGTTGAGCAGCTTGCCACCGGCCTGGGTGGTCAGGGTGTGCTCGGGGTCGCCGTTGACCTCGATGGTCACGTCCCCGGTGCTGACGAGCTTGCTGCGGGCGGCCAGGATCACCGCCGTCAGACCGATGATGATCAAGGTGAACATGACCACACCGAGCAAGATGACTGTTGTTTCAACCATGTCGGTTTCCTATTGCTAGCGTTGCCTGGTCACCGGCGGCGCGGCACGCCGCGCCGCCGGAAAGCCGTCTCAGAGCTGGATGCCGGAGAAGGACATGAAGCCCAGCGACATCAGGCCCACCGTAATGAAGGTGATGCCGAGGCCCTGCAGGGAACCGGGCACGTCGCTGTACTTGAGCTTCTCGCGGATACCGGCCAGCGCGGTGATGGCCAGCGCCCAGCCCACACCGGCACCGAGGCCATAGACCACGGACTCGCCGAAGTTGTAGTTACGCTCGGACATGAACAGGGTCGCACCGAGGATCGCGCAGTTCACGGTGATCAGCGGCAGGAAGACCCCCAGCGCGTTGTAGAGCGCCGGCACGTACTTGTCGAGGAACATCTCCATGATCTGCACGATGGCCGCGATCACGCCGATGTAGCTGAGATAGCCCAGGAACGACAGGTCGATGTTCTCGGCACCGGGCAGACCGGTCCAGGTCAGCGCACCCTCGTCGAGCAGATACGTCAGCAACAGGTTGTTGACCGGGACGGTGATCACCAGCACCGCGATCACGGCGATGCCCAGGCCGATCGCGGAAGACACCTTCTTGGAAACGGCCATGAAGGTACACATGCCCAGGAAGAACGCCAGGGCCATGTTCTCGACGAAGACCGAGGCGACGAACAGGCTCAGATAGTGTTGCATCTTACACGGCCTCCTTCGGCTGGGTGTTTTCCTTCATCTTGAACTCGTTTTCCTCGATCTGCTCCGGGTTGATCGCTCGCAGCGCCCAGATGATCAGGCCGATGATGAAGAACGCTGACGGCGGCAGCAGCAGCAGCCCGTTGGGCACGTACCAGCCACCGTTCTGGACGGTCTCCAGCACGGTGAAGCCGAACACGCTGCCGGAACCCAGCAGCTCGCGGAAGAAGCTCACCGTCATCAGGATGAAGCCGTAGCCCAGGCCATTGCCGATGCCATCCAGGAAGGACAGCCCCGGACTGTTGGTCATGGCGAAGCCTTCGGCGCGGCCCATCACGATGCAGTTGGTGATGATCAGGCCGACGAAGACCGACAGCTGCTTGGACATCTCATAGGCAAATGCCTTGAGAAGCTGATCGACCACGATCACCAGCGAGGCGATGATGGTCATCTGCACGATGATGCGGATCGACGACGGAATATGGTGCCGAATCAGCGAGATGAACATGCTGGAGAAGGCCGTGACGAACATCACCGCCAGCGTCATGACCAGCGACACGCTCATGCTGCTGGTCACCGCCAGCGCGGAGCAGATCCCCAGGATCTGCAGCGCGATGGGGTTGTTCTTGAAGACCGGCGTCGTCAGGACGCCTTTGGGAGTCGGGTCAGACATCATCAGGCTCCTTCACTATCGGTGGACGCATCCTGCACGGCTTGCCGCTCGATGCCGCTGCGGAACCGGGCGAGGTACTCGCCGAAGCCAGCGGGGCTCAGCCAGAATTGCAGGAGATTGGTAACCCCCTTGCTGGTCAGGGAGGCACCGGACAGGGCGTCGACCTCAGTCTCACCGCTGGCGCCGCCCTTGACCAGAGCGATGGCCGGCTGGACGCTGTCGGCGTTGGCGAAGATCTCCTTGCCCTCCCACTGGGCCTTCCAGCGCGGGTTGTCGACCTCACCGCCGAGGCCAGGGGTCTCGGAGTGAGAGTAGAAGGTGATGCCCTCGATGGTGTTGCCATCACCCTGGACCGCCAGATAGCCGCGCATCAAGCCCCACAGGCCCTGGCCACGAATCGGCAGGATGATCTGCTCGGGATCATCGGGGTTGCCCACCAGGTAGACGGTGCTGTAGTTCTCCTGGCGAGACAGCCCGGCGATGTCCTTCTCCCCGGAAAGCGTGCGGGACTGGGCCGGGTCCTTGGCCGCCTGGAAGCTGTCGTAGGTCTGCGGGTCGAACTGGTCGGTATATTCCCCGCTGCGCAGATCGACGACGCGCGGCGTGATCTGTTCGAAGGCCTTCTCGACGTCGGTGCCAGGCTCGTAGAGCCCCGCCACGTCGAGGATGTTCGACTTGCGATCCAGTTCCTGGTTGAGCTGCTGCTTGGCGCGCAGCCCGACCGCGGCGGTGGAGACGATGACCGAACACACGATGCAAAGTGCGAACGCCACCGTCAGGATCTTCTTGATGGAGTTGTTGCTCTGTGCCATCAGGCGTTCTCCTCGGCCGGCACACCGGTGCGCTGCTGGCGGCGCTTGATGTTGGCCTGAACAAAGAAGTGGTCGATCAGCGGGGCGAACAGGTTGGCGAACAGGATCGCCAGCATGATGCCCTCAGGGAAGGCCGGATTGACCACGCGGATCAGCACGGTCATGACCCCGATCAGGGCCCCGAAGATCAGCCGCCCCGGATTGGTCATGGAGGCAGAGACCGGATCGGTGGCCATGAACACCATACCGAAGGCAAAACCGCCCACCACCAGATGCCAGTACCAGGGCATGGCGAACATGGCATTGGTGTCGGAGCCGATCAGGTTGAACAGCAGGCTGGTCGCCACCATCCCCAGGAACACGCCGAGCATGATCCGCCAGGAGGCGATCTTGGTCCACAGCAGCACCGCCGCGCCGATCAGGATGGCCAGCGTCGAGGTCTCGCCCACCGAACCGGGGATGAAGCCGAGGAAGGCGTCCCACCAGCTGAACTGGTCGGTCAGCGCGTTCATGCCGCTCTGGAAGGCGGTGGACAGCGCAGTGGCGCCGGTATAGCCATCGGCGGCCACCCACACCGAGTCACCGGAGATCTGCGCCGGATAGGCAAAGTACAGGAAGGCACGGCCGGTCAGCGCCGGGTTGAGGAAGTTCTTGCCGGTGCCGCCGAAGATCTCCTTGCCGATCACCACGCCGAAGGTGATGCCAAGTGCCACCTGCCACAGCGGAATGGTCGCCGGCAGGATCAGGGCATACAGCACCGAGGTGACGAAGAAGCCCTCGTTGACCTCATGGCCGCGCTTGATGGCGAACAGCACTTCCCAGAAGCCGCCGACCGCGAAAGTCACCAGGTAGATGGGCAGGAAGTAGGTAGCGCCAAGCACCAGGTTGGCCCACAGGCTGCCGGCATCATGGCCGCCGGCCAGGGTCATGACGATGGCCTCGCGCCAGCCGCCCGGGGCGCCGAAGCCGTCGGCGATGGCCAGGTTGGCCTGCCAGCCGGCGTTCCACATGCCGAAGAACATGGCCGGGAAGGTGCACAGCCACACCGTGATCATGATGCGCTTCAGGTCGATGCCGTCACGCACGTGGGCCGTGGTCTTGGCAACGCTCGGCGGCGTATAGAAGATGGTGTCCACCGCCTCGTAGAGCGGGTAGAACTTCTCGTACTTGCCACCCTTGTGAAAGTGCGGCTCGAGATTGTCGAGTGTCTGTCGGATTCCCATCATCAGGCCTCTTTCTCGATCATGGTGAGGTTGTCACGCAGGATGGGACCGTATTCGTACTTGCCGGGGCACACATAGGTGCACAGCGCCAGGTCCTCCTCGTCCAGCTCCAGACAGCCGAGCTGCATCGCCGTCTCGATGTCACCGACGATCAGCGAGCGCAGCAGCTGGGTGGGCAGGATATCCAGCGGCATCACTTCCTCGTAGGCCCCCACCGGCACCATGGCCCGCTCGGACCCGTTGGTGGACGTGGTCGGGGCGTAGTCGTGAAGGCCCTTGATGCGTGACAGGTAGATGCCGAGTACCGAGTGGCGGTTGCTGCCAGGGGACATCCAGCCCATGAAGGTACGCTTGTTGCCTTCCTCGAGCAGGCTGAGCTGCTGGTGGAAACGGCCCAGGAAGCGCAGGCTTCCCTCGGCGGTGAAACCGGAGAACACCGACCCGGAAATCACGCGGGTATCCTCGGGCTCGCGGACCTCGCCGGCCAGCAGCTCCTCGGTGCTGGCGCCCACCCGGGTGCGCAGCAGCCGCGGCTGCTCGGCGCGCGGCCCGCCAACGGCCACCACGCGGCTGACGTCGAGCTTGCCCTCGCTGAACAGCTTGCCGAAGGCGATGACGTCCTGATAACCGATGTGCCAGACCTGCTTGTGCAGGGCCACGGGCGAGAGATGGTGGATATGGGTACCGACCAGGCCGGCGGGATGCCGCCCGCCGAAGGTCTCGGTCTGCACGCCGGCCACGTCGCCGCCGGGTACCTGGGCCTCGGGCGCGGTACACAGGAACACCTTGCCCTCGGTCAACCGCGACAGCACCTTGAGGCCATCCTCGAAGGCCTGTGGCTGCTCGTTGATGATGACGGCAGGGTCGGCGGAGAGCGGGTGGGTATCGATGGCAGTGACGAAGATATTCTCCGGTGTACCGTCAATGGCCGGGGTACGCGAGTAGGGGCGGGTGCGCAGCGCCGTCCACAGCCCGGACTCGACCAGTTGGTCGACCACACTCTGGCGCTCCAGGGAGGCCAGCTTGTCACGGCCGTGGGCGGAGAATTCCACCGCTTCTTCGGACTCGTCGACCTTGATCACCACCGACAGCAGCCTGCGTTTCTCGCCACGGTGGATGGCCACGACCTCGCCGGCGGCTGGCGCGGTGAAGCGCACGCCGTCGATCTTCTTGTCGGTGAAGAGCAGCTGGCCCAGTTTGACCTTGTCTCCCTCCCGGACCTCCATGGTCGGCTTCATGCCGATATAGTCGGTGCCGAGAACGGCCACGTGGCGTACCGGACGCGCATTCTCGATGCGCTGCTCCGGTGCTCCCGTGATGGGGAGATCCAGGCCTTTCTTGACTTCGATCATAGTCTCGCCCAGTTGATGGATCTGATATACGAAGGAAAGGGGTGCGAATGGATCGGATTCTTGTAGGTTGTCAGAATGACACCAGTCGGGCTCGAGACGCGCTCGAACCACCCCGGAAAAATCCCCCGTATTATAAAGAGAAGCCGCTGGAATGACTACCTGCCGAAGGTCGCACACGGGCAAGTGCTCGCCGCGGCGGGATCGCCTGGAGAGTCCAAAAAGCGTTGACGGATAGTCGTTTGGAGATAGGCCGCTCCCGGCGTGGCCGGGAGCGGGAAGCGCTTACCCCTGGGCGCGGGGCAGCTTGAGGAAATCGACGTTGGAGATGTGTTGCAGGATGCGGATCACCTGGCAGCTGTAGCCGAACTCATTGTCGTACCACACGTAGAGCACCGCATGCTTGCCGTTGGCGATGGTCGCCTGGGCATCGACGATGCCGGCGTGGCGGTTGCCGACGAAATCGGTGGAGACCACCTCCGGCGAATCGACGTAGTCGATCTGCTTCTGGTACTGGGAGTCGATCGACATGCGGCGCAGGTAGTCGTTGAGCGACGCCACGTCGGTCTCGCGCTCCAGGGTCAGGTTGAGGATTGCCATGGAGACATTGGGCGTCGGCACGCGGATGGCGTTGCCGGTCAGCTTGCCCCCCAGCTCCGGCAGCGCCTTGGCCACCGCCTTGGCCGCGCCGGTTTCGGTCAGCACCATGTTCAACGGCGCGCTGCGCCCACGACGGTCGCCCTTGTGGTAGTTGTCGATCAGGTTCTGGTCGTTGGTATAGGAGTGCACCGTCTCGACGTGGCCATGGGCGATGCCATACTCGTCGTTGAGCGCCTTGAGGGTCGGCACGATGGCGTTGGTGGTACAGGATGCCGCCGAGATGATGCGATCATCGGCGCTGATGTCCTGGTGATTGATGCCGTAGACGATGTTCTTGACGTCGCCCTTGCCCGGCGCCGTCAGCAGCGCCTTGGCCACGCCCTTGCAGGCCAGGTGCTGGCCGAGACCGTCCTCGTCGCGCCAGATGCCGGTGTTATCCACCACCACGGCGTTGTGGATGCCGTAATCGGTGTAATCGACATCGGCCGGCGAGTCGGCGTAGATCACCTGGATGACGTTGCCGTTGGCGGTCAGGGTGCGCGCCTCGGCATCGACGCTGATGGTGCCTTCGAAGGGCCCGTGGACGCTGTCGCGACGCAGCAGGCTGGCACGCTTTTCCAGATCCTTGGCGATGTCGCCGCGGCCGCGCACCACGATGGCACGCAGGCGCAGCAGGTTGCCGCCGCCGGCCTTCTCGACCAGCACACGAGCCAGGATGCGACCGATGCGACCGAAGCCGTAGAGCACCACGTCCTTGGGCTCGCCGTTACCGGTATCGGCACAGTGGCCGTCGACGATCTCGGCCAGTTCCTTGCGCAGGAAGGCCTCGGCGTCACCGCCCCCCTGCTTCTTGTAGGCCACGCCCAGCTTGCCCACGTCGACGTGGGCCGGCCCCAGGTTCAACCGGGTCATGGCCTGGACCAGCGGGAAGGTGTCCTGGACGGACAGCTCGGTGCCCTCGATCTTGCGCACGAACCGGTGGTCCTTGAGGATCCGGATCACGCTGCGATTGAACAGCGAACGGCCGTACAGGGTGGTCACGACGTTGTTGTGGCGGTAGAGGCTGCCGATCAGCGGGATCATCTGCTCGGCGATCGCCTGATTGTCGTGCCATGCCTGGAAGACGCTATCGAGGGATTGCTGACTCACGTGGGGCCTCTCTATGGGGTTGAGATGTCGGCGGTATTATCCGGCCCCCTCCCCGCCAGGGCAATCACGGGATGGTCGCAGGCGCTGTAGGGGATTTACAGAAACCCGCATTTGACTACAAGCGGGCGTCATGTCCCCGCCCATCGCCGCCAGGGCCGATCGCCACGAGGCGGTGCGGGGCTGGTATGATGCGCACAGCCATCCCTTGGATACGACGCAAGCGACGCCATGCCGACCTTCTCGCCACTCGACCCGCCGCGCCCACAGGGGCTGCGTGACACGCTCTACTGGCAGACGCCTCCCGGCAGTGCCACAGCCCTGGCGCTGGCCCACCTGGCCGAGGACGCCCCGCTGCTGGTGATCACCGCCGATACCGCCGCCGCCCAACGCCTCGAAGGCGATCTCGCTTTCTACTCGCGGCTGCCGGTGATGCCGTTCCCGGACTGGGAAACCCTGCCCTACGACAGCTTTTCCCCTCACCAGGACATCGTTTCCTCCCGCCTGCGCACCCTGAGGCGTCTGCAGGAAGGCGAGCACGGCATCGTGCTGGTACCGATCAACACCCTGATGCAGCGCCTGCCCCCGGTGGACTACATCGCCGGACGGGTGATCACCCTCGAGGTGGGCATGACGCTGGATCGGGAAGCGTTCCGCGATCGGCTGTCGCGAGCGGGCTATCGGGCCGTCGAGACCGTCTATGAGCCCGGGGAATACGCCCTGCGCGGTGCACTGATCGATCTCTTCCCGATGGGCTGTGACGCCCCGCTGCGCATCGACCTGTTCGACGACGAGATCGACACCCTCCGCCACTTCGATCCCGACACCCAGCGCAGCGCCGACAAGGTCGAACGCATCGAGCTGCTGCCGGCCCACGAGTACTCGCTGTCCCGCAGCGCCATCGCCTGCTTCCGCGAGACGTTCGAGACGCTGTTCGACGTCGACCCACGTCAGTGCCCGCTCTACGTCGACGCCCTCAAGGGCATCCCCTCCCCCGGTCTCGAGCAGTATCTGCCGCTGTTCTTCGAGGAGACGGCGACGCTGTTCGACCACCTGGCCGAGGGCACCCGCGTGGCGCTGCTACCCGGCGTCTTCGAGGCCGCCGAGCACCACTGGGCGGCCATCGAGAGTCGCTTTGACAATCTCGGCGTCGACCCGACACGGCCGCTGCTGCCGCCCCACCGCGCTTTCGTGCCGGTGGCCGAGGCCTTCGGCGCCATCAAGCGCTATCCGAGAGTCGAACTCACCGATGACGCCGAGCATCGCCACGCCGTGGCACCGGCGGCGCGGCCGGCCCCAACGCTACCGATCAATGCCAGGGCCAAGCAGCCGCTGGCCGAACTCGACGCCTTCCTGGCCGAGCATGTCGACACCCGCGTGCTGTTCGTGGCCGAGTCTCGCGGCCGCCGCGAAGCGCTGGAGGAGACCCTGGCGCCACTGGGCATCGCCCTGCCCCATGTCGACGACTTCGCCGCTTTCCTCGATGACTCGAGCCGGACCGCCATCACCGAAGGCACCATCGACGCCGGCCTGTGGCTGGAAGCCCCTAACCTGGCAGTGATCGGCGAGACCGAACTGTTCGGGGAGGTGGTCCGCCAGAGCCGACGCCGCGAGAAGGCCACCGACGACGGCGAACTGGCCATCCGTCACCTGGCCGAACTCAAGCCCGGTGCCCCGGTGGTCCACCAGGCCCACGGCGTGGGACGCTATCGCGGCCTGGAAACGCTGGAGGCCGGCGGCCAGGCGGCCGAGTTCGTGGCCCTGGAATATGCCGACGGCGCCAGGCTCTACGTTCCGGTGGACAGCCTGCACCTGATCTCGCGCTATGCCGGTGTCGACGACGAGCTGGCCCCCCTGCATCGACTGGGCTCCGAGCAGTGGGACAAGGCCAAGAAGAAAGCGGCCGAACGCATTCGCGACACCGCCGCCGAACTGCTGGACGTCTACGCCCGCCGCGAGGCTCGGGAGGGCTTCGCCTGCGCGACGCCGGACGCCGAGTATGCGCGCTTCGCGGGCAGTTTCCCCTTCGAGGAGACCCCCGACCAGCGCGCCGCCATCGAAGCAGTGGTCGGCGACATGACCGCACCGCGCCCCATGGACCGGGTCGTGTGCGGCGACGTCGGCTTCGGCAAGACCGAGGTGGCAATGCGCGCCGCCTTCCTGGCGGTGCATTCCGACCGCCAGGTGGTAGTGCTGGTCCCCACCACCCTGCTCGCCCGCCAGCATTTTGAAAACTTCCGCGACCGCTTTGCCGACACCGCCGTGAACATCGAGCTGGTATCGCGCTTCACCGGCGGTCAGGGCCAAGCCGCCGCCAAGAAGCGCATCGAGGAAGGCAAGGCGGACATCGTCATCGGCACCCACAAGCTGCTGTCGAAAACGATGCGCTTTCCCAAGATGGGCCTGCTGGTCATCGATGAGGAGCACCGTTTCGGGGTCGCCCAGAAGGAGCGCCTGAAGAGCCTGCGCGCCGAAGTGGACATCCTCACGCTCACCGCCACGCCCATTCCCCGCACTCTCAACATGGCGATGAGCGGCATCCGCGACCTGTCGATCATCGCCACTCCGCCGGCCCGGCGCCTGTCGGTGAAGACCTTCGTCCAGCAGCGCGACGAGGCGGTGATCAAGGAAGCGATCCTGCGCGAGATCCTGCGTGGCGGCCAGGTCTACTTCCTGCACAACGAGGTCAAGACCATCGAAACCGCCGCCGAGGCGGTGCGAGGCCTGGTGCCCGAGGCCCGGGTCGGCGTGGCCCATGGCCAGTTGCCCGAGCGCTCCCTCGAGCGAGTCATGTCGGACTTCTATCACAAGCGCTTCAACGTGCTGGTCTGCTCGACCATCATCGAGACCGGCATCGACGTGCCCAGCGCCAACACCATCGTGATCGAGCGGGCCGACAAGTTCGGGCTGGCCCAGCTGCATCAGCTGCGCGGCCGGGTCGGCCGCAGCCACCACCAGGCCTACGCCTACCTGCTGGCCCCGCCGCCGAGAGCCATGAGCCGCGATGCCGTGAAGCGACTGGAAGCCATCGGCCAGGCCGAGGATCTCGGCGCCGGCTTCACGCTGGCCAGCCACGACATGGAGATCCGCGGCGCCGGGGAGCTGCTGGGCGAGGAGCAGAGCGGCCAGATGGAGGCCCTCGGCTACAGCCTCTACATGCAGATGCTCGACCGCGCCGTGAAGGCGATTCGCGAGGGCAAGACGCCGAATATCGAGGCACCGCTCGACGAAGGCGTGGAGATCGGTCTCAACCTGCCGGCACTGATCCCCGACGACTACCTGCACGACGTTCAGCAGCGCCTGGTGATGTACAAGCGTATCGCCAGCGCCGAGACCGAGGCCGAGCTCAAGGAACTTCAGGTGGAGATGATCGATCGCTTCGGCCTGCTGCCGTCACCGGTCAAGACCCTGCTGCGCCAGACCCGCTTGCGCCAGCGCGCCGAGCGACTGGGCATCGCCCGCCTCGAGGCCGGCCCCGAGAAAGGGAGAGTGATCTTTGCCGGCCATACCCGGGTCGATCCGCTGATCCTGGTGGAGATGATCCAGCGCGAGCCGAACCGCTATCGGCTGGATGGCGCCGACACCCTGCGCTTCGACGCCGAGATGGCAAGCGAGGAGACCCGCTTTACGGTAGTCGAGCAACTGCTCGAGTCGCTGAACCGCAAGGCCGAGGCGGCATGACGGGATCGAGAGCGAGGCCAGGAACTCCTTACTCTTTACATATCGCTCCACTGGCGAACCGTCGCCACCTCGGGCACTCTAACGCCACGGTCGGTGGCCTCGGCAAGCAGGCGGCCGCCCCATGACCCATCAGACGAGACGATGACCAAATGACCCCTTCACTCCTTCGTGGGCCCCTCGCCCGCGCCACCCTGCTGTTCGGGCTGGGCACCGTCCTCGCCGCCCCCCTTCATGCCAGCGAGGACTTGCCGCGCGGCTATTATCCGTTGCCAGAGGAAGGCGACCTGGTCGGCGAGGTCTATACCGTCGTGGCCGACGAGGACGACACCCTGATCGACATCGGCCACCAACACGGCATCGGCTACCGCGCCATGGTCCGCGCCAACCCGAATGTCAGCGTCTGGTATCCCGGCGAGGGGACCGAGGTGACGATTCCCGGCCAATTCATCCTGCCGGACGCGCCGCGCACCGGCATCGTGATCAACGTCGCCGAGATGCGCCTCTACTACTACCCCCCCGCCGAGGAGGGCGCACAGCCCATCGTCCAGACCTACCCCCTCGGCGTCGGTCGCCAGGACTGGGAAACGCCGCTGGGCAATACCACCATCACGGAAATGGTCAAGGACCCGGCCTGGTATCCGCCGGCCTCCATACGTCGCGAGCATGCCGAATCCGGCGATCCGCTGCCCAGCGTGGTGCCTGCCGGCCCCGACAATCCCCTGGGTACTCGCAAGATGCGCCTCGGCATTCCCGGCTACCTGATCCACGGCACCAACAAGCCGGAAGGCGTGGGCATGCGAGTGTCCCACGGCTGCGTACGGATGCTGCCGGAAGACGTGGAGCGCCTGTTCGACCAGATCTCGGTCGGCACCCAGGTGCGGTTGATCAACGAGAGCTTCAAGCTCGGCTGGTCCGACGGCACTCTCTTCGTCCAGGCCTACCCCTACCTCGACGAGAAACAGGGCACCACCATCCAGCGGGTCACCGAGGCCCTGGATCTGGTGGGCGCCAGCGTCGACGGGCTCGACTATCCGGTCGACTATGCACGCCTGCGCGAGGTCGTCGAGGTGCCAGGCGGCATGCCGGTGGCCCTGGAGACGCCCCCAGAGCCTAAGCCAGCCCCGCGCTTCTACGAGCAACTGGAGCTGGTCACCGCTGACGCGTCTCGGGCCGACGCCGAGACGCCACGGCAAGAGGGCTGACACCCCGGGGCCCGGCCATCCGCCGGGCCCTCTCAATCGTCGATGCCAGAACCATAGCTGCCACCTCCCGCCGGTTCCGTGGCACCTTGACCCCTCCCGAGTTGCTCGCCCTCCCCGCGTTCTTGATTCGTTGCTCCCGCGCCCCAGACAGACGACGTCCCCGCTTCACCGACAAGCGGAGCTGCCGTCATTGCCTCGAGCGGCTGGCTGACATCGAAGAGCCGCCCCTGGGCCGAGACGAAGTTCATTCTCCGGATCGCCACCAATTGATCCGATGTCGCCACGCCGGTCACGGTGATGTGATGCCCCCCCAGCTTGGCCATGTCGCGCAGGCTCTTGAGCAGCAGCAGGGCCGAGCGGTCGCGCGGGATGCCCGTCATCAGCTCGGCCTCCAGCACCAGCCGGGACAGCGGTTGGCGAAAGATGGCATCCAGCGCGTGGGAAGAGTGCGCAAGCCCCTTGAGGGCAACCCCGAATCCCTGGTCACGGCAGTAGCGCAGTGCCGCCTGCAGCGACCAGGGCTCGCCCAGTTCCTCACCCTGCAGCTGCAGTTCGAAGCACGAGGTCGCCAGCGCCAGCTCCCTGCATCGATTCGCCAGCTCGTCGACGAATGCCGTGTCCATGACTTGCCCGATGCCGACCGGAAGCGCCCAGCGCGTGGGAATGGCACGGACACCTTCGTGATCTCGCACGGCACGCGCCAGGCTCGCCAGGCCCTCGACGGCCAATCGACACACCGTGCGATCCAGCAAGGCACGACGGCCCGCCGTCTCGGCCAGCCTGACCAGCTCTTCCTGCGGTACATCCCCCCAATGGGGATGCCGCCAGCGGACGATCAGCTCACCGCCACAGCGACGACGATCCGCCAGCAGAAAATGCGGCTCGACGCTCAGCCGCAACTGTACCGCGAGTCGCTCCGGGGACAACCGCTCCAGCACCTCGGTGAGGGCCAGGAAACGCTCCTTGGACGCCACGGATTCCGCCTCCAGCATGCGGGGGCGCCGCTCCCCACTACGCAGCATCTGCCGAGCGGCGCCCTGAGCCTCTTCCAAAAGCGCGAACGGCGTCGTGCCCTCGACCGACAGGGCAACCCCGATCCGTGGCAACAGCATCCGGTCGGCACGGCCGATCCGAAACGGAGCCGACAGGCTTTCCTGGAGCCGTTCGGCCAACGCCATTCCGACCGGAGACCGGCCATCGTCTGCCACCGGTAGAACGCTCATGACGGCAAAGACGTCGCCTTCGATATGGGCGACATAGCCCTCACCCCGCGTGACACGACGCAGGCGTTTGGCAATGCGCTGAATCGCCTCCTCGGTGCCGGCGGCGCCCAACGAGTCTCGCAGGCCGTCCAGGCGATCGAAGCCGATCCAGCATAGTTGAAGGCGCTGTCGATTCTCGAGGTAGTCTTGCAGGCGACGTTCGAGCCGCGGACGACTCGGCAGCCCGGTCAGCTCGTCGATGTCGAAACGCAAGCGCTGCCGGCGACGGCGACGCTCCATCCACATCGCCACCAGCATCGCCATCATGGCGACGATGGCCAGCCCCGAGGCAGCAAGAATCAGCCGATCGCCCCAGCGACGACGACTCGCCACGCTCTCTGGCACGTCGACATACTGGACATCGTCGCGCAGTGATTCTGCCACGCGCTGCCGATCGGCATAGCGCACCCTCGGTACGGCCGGTGCCGTTGCCTCACCACCGTCTTCCAGCAGTGTCAGCAGGCGTTCGGCCACTCCCGAGGCATCCGGCTGCACGCCGCCAACGCAGCCGTCCTTCAGCCATTCAGGCATCAGGCACCAGACGCTTCCGGCCTCCTGCAACAGCGATAACGCCTGCTGGCGTTGCGCCAGGTCGGGCAGGGCCAGCAGGACGTGGGCGGCATTGTCTCTCGCACCAGGCAGGTCTTGTCCCAGGATACCCAGGGCATCCACGCGCCCTTCCCCATTCGTCAGGATGCTCTCCAGCGCCCGCAGGGGAGAATTCACCGTGACCCACCCCACCAGCCTGGGGGCACCGCTGGCATGACGCACCCAGGCCAGATGACGCAGCAATACCGGCAGCAGGTCGAGGTGCCCCGCCCCTTGCTGGCGCAGCCACTGACGATAGATCGGGGAAAATACGCCGTAGGCCACCAGTTGGTCCGCCGCCGCCTCGTGACGGGTCGCGACGAGCTTGCGATATGCCGCCACTGCAGCGTCGTGGAGCAGGATGACCCTGGAACCTTCCAGGAGATCGCGTCGAAGCAGCGTCTCGTAGAGCGACTCCGTCGACACTGCGCCACCACGCAGATACACGACCTGCAGCGCCCCGGGGCCCTGATCGGCTTCCAGTCGATCCCCCAGTTCGGCGAGCAACTGCCGATCCAGTCGCTGCCCCGGCTCGCCCGGGGCGATCACCAGGGTGGAAACCGCTCCCCAGCAAGGGCCGACGACACTCAGCGCTGCCAGGAGCAACGCACCGCCTGCCCAGCGTCGCATCCCCCTCATGGGCGAAGGCTCGCAGAGACTCGAATCACCGCACCATGAGCAATGGCATCCGCCGAATCCGACTGTAGCCACGGTGGAAGCGCGATGCCGATCTCCCCACAGGACGTGACCATGCGACCGCCTTCATTATCTCCCGACAGGGCATGACGCTTGCGCTGGTCATGCCCTGCGTCAGCGGAAGGCCCCGCCACTGAAGGCGACCATCCCGGACTGTCGCTGCCGATGGCATACTGGAACCCCGTCACGATCATTCTCCACCCAGTGGGCTTTTCCATGCTCGCTCCACTGCCGCGATTGGATACACAGCATTGGCATTCAGGAAAAGCATACCCTGCTGATAGACGAATAGCAGGTATCGCGGAAGATGGCAGGGAGAGCCGGCGTAACGGCGGCTGTCCGCCAAGCCCCTGCGCCTTCATGATGGTGTTTCGTTCATCATATCCCCGGCACCGATATCAACCACACTGCCTGCCGCTCACATTCAGGCGCTATCTGCCCCCTTCCGAGGGGTCACGCTCGCACATCACCCGACTGCCAGCCATCGGAGAAAAGTCGAGAGCCGAGTGCCATCGATGGCCGCACACCGGGTCATCGAGCAGGCACAAAAAAACCACCCCTCTTGCGAGGGGTGGTTGATCGTGGCATCACCAGGCACTGAGCCTGGCCTGCCCGCTACCGCTTACTTGCGCATGGAACGCTCGAACATGCGGTTCATCTCTTCGCGGTTCTGCTGAGACATCTGCAGAGCCGCTTGAGCGTCGCGCTGGGCCTGGTTGGCAGTGTTCTGGGCCTGGGTCGCGATGCTACGAGCCTCGGCGGCGTCGGCCTGAGCGGACTCGGCGGTAGTGCGGACTTCTTCCAGAGCGCTGGAGGAAGCACAACCGGCCAGAACGGCGAGGGAGGCGGCAGCGGCGGACAGCTTCAGAGTAGTCTTGAGAGTCATGGTGTTCTCCTTGGGTCTTCCTTGGTACTGCGTTGGTGATGCCTGATGAACAGGCGTCCTGCGTTGCAGGTCCTATCGGCAGCAATACGCTTGCTGCCTCTCAAAGTCGTCAAACGCTGCGCTGAATCGCGGCACAACGCTTGCCTACCGACTAGAACGTCCTTAGCGCATGTAAAGCCTAGCGGATGACGACCCGCGTGCCAATGTCGATCATCGACGACAGGGTCTCGATCTGCCGATCGGTGACCGCGACGCAGCCATTGGTCCAATGAAAGCGCCGATGGATTTCGGGATCCGCCACGCCGACGCCATGGATACCGATATAGCCGCCCAGCGCCGTATCCTGCGGCGGACTCCCATGGCGACGATAATAGGTAAAATAGTCATCGTAGTCGCGCTGGCTATAAACGCCGGAATCCAGCGCCATGCGAGCATGGGTCGGCGTCGGATAGTCCAGGCCGACGAAGATATGGTATTTGCTGCCGTAGTTGAAGCGCGAGACATGAAACTCGCCCAGCGGCGTAGCGCGATCACCGCGCACTCGCTGCGGCTTGGCACCGCCTCGGCCCAGCGATATCGGGGAAAAGCGATCCACCAGTTGGCTGCCCCGGAAGATACTGAGCCTTGCCTCATCGTCGTCGACGAGCACCCATAGTTCATCGGGAAAACGTGGCCCGCTGGCATCGGCCAGCAGGTCGGACATCATGGTGGCCCCTTGAGCCGGCGCCCAGAACGGCAGGCTCAAAGCCAGCAGGCCGAAACGGCGGCGGGACAACTTGGGCGTCTTGGGCGTATTCATCATGGGCATGCGAGGGGCCGAGAACGAAGACGCCGTTATATCGCATTGCAACGTTGATGTCAGGGGCCATGGTATCGAATATCGCAATGGATGACGCCTACGCTCCCCGCCCGGGGCGTTGCGATGCCCACGACCAGCCATCTTGTCGCCAGATAGAGACACCTCGATAGAGACTGACGAGTATCGCTCAATACGCCTCGAGTCGCTGGATATCACGTACCAGTCGACGCACCTCGGCATCCTCACCCTGCACCAGCGCCTCGAAGAACTCTCGCTCCTCGGTCCCGCTCGCTCGCTCGCCGCGGTGACGATAGAGGTCCTGCAAGGTACGGTGCATGGTCAGGGCCGTCGCCAGCAATGCCTCCACCCCCTCGTCGTCACGCGCCTCCGGGAGGCACTCGAGTACTGGCGGATGGGGAAAGTCGTCCGGCTCATCGAACCAGGCGTCGAGCACCCGGCGATGGCCGCTGCCCTCGGCGAGGTAAGACTCGAGCTCGCGCCGCATCCGTCGCTCATGATCGGCGAGATAATCCAGCGCCAGGCGTAGCCGAGGAGCGACACTGTTCGTGGCCAGCCCCGTGTAAGCCGCCTCGAGTCGAGCGTGGTAATCCGCCGCCCAGCGCACCAATTCTCGCACTTGATGAAAGCGCATGGCTCTGCCCCCCGGTGATCCGACGTTGGCGATAGAAACATCCCGCCGCCTTCGCTACTGATATCCTAGACGAGACGAGACGCGTCCCGGCTTGATGCAGGTCAAGACGGCCTGAAGCCGTGGCAAACCGGCGAAGGGAGGCAAGCGTGGGCGAGGCAATGCTGGATTCGAGCCACCTGGCCGTGGTCGGCACCACTCTACTGGTGGTGGCGGCCTGCGTGCTGTTGCATTTCGAGGTGTCGAGCGTGCTTAGCCGACTGATGCGACGCACCTCACCCTCGCGACGGCGGCGCTTTCTGGGCCTGATGTTCGGACTGCTGACCGCCCATGTGGCGGAGATCTGGCTGTTCGGCCTGGCTGCCTGGTGGCTGGAAGGGACGACATCGGGCGCCGTGGCCGGCGCGCCGATGGTCAACGGGCTGGACTATGTCTACCTCTCGGCGATCACCTACACGACCCTCGGGTACGGAGACGTCTTCCCCGAGGGGCCGCTGCGTTTCCTGATGGGCACCGAGTCGCTGACCGGCTTCATGATGATCACCTGGTCGGCGTCGCTGACCTTCCTGGAGATGCAGCGACACTGGAACGACCGTGGCTAGGCCAGGATCAGGCCAGAAACCTATCTGCGCTCGGCGATGTGGTGCCACAAGAAGTCGGGGAGTACGCTCCCCCGCAAGGCCAACGGGCCTGACCCGACGCCTTCGCCCATCGACGTTGCCGACACCATCTTGCAGGCGACAGCTACCACTCTTCGCTGGTCTGGCGCAGTTCAGCGATCTCGCGCTTGGCCGCCGTCAAGCAGTCGTGCAGCTCATCGCCCAGTGCGGCAGCACTGCCCACGGCGATGATGCCCTGTGCAGCCCCACTGGCGCGACGCGCCACGCCGTCGCTTGCGTGCAGGGCCTCGATGCGGGCGATAAGCCGCGCAAGCCAGCTGTCCGGGCGCTGGGCCAGGCCACGCAGCCGCTCCAGCTCGGCCAGCGGCGCTCCCTGGGGCGCGAGAAGCTCACGCCAGTCGTGACGCTCGAGGCCGGCATGCTCGGTGACCTCGCGCAGCAAAGACTCAAGGGCCAGCTCGAGCAGCGCCAAGGCCCCCTCCTCACCGGCCATGCGTCTCGCCTCGGCATGCTCATCGTCGCCGGCAGGCGCCGCCAGCAGCAGCTCCGCCTGGTACAGCAGCTGATTGGTTCGGGCTCGCGGGGTCACTTGCGCTTGTCCTCCACCTGCCACTTGCCGTCGTCGAAGGTGGCCTTCCAGCCGGTGGCCTTGCCGTCATCCTCGGTCATCAGGAACTGCGCCTTGGCCTTGCGCGAGAAGCGGATCTGCGCCGGCCGGCCGTCCGGGTCCGCATCGGGAGCGTCGAGCAGGTAGCGATACTTGTCCGGCAGCTCCTCGGCATGGGCCTTTAGCTCGATCACCAACGGCGGCCGGGTCTCGCGATTCTTGGGGAACTTGCTGGCCGCCAGGAACAGGCCACTGGCCCCGTCGCGCAGCACATAGTGGTCGTCGACCTTCTGGCAAGCCAGCTCCGGCATGGGGATGGGATCCATCTTGGGCGGCGCCACCTCGCCGCTCTTGAGCAGCTTGCGAGTGTTCTTGCAGCTCTCGTTGGTGCAGCCGAAATACTTGCCGAAGCGGCCACTCTTGAGCTGCATCTCGCTGCCGCACTTGTCGCACTCGATGGTCGGGCCCTCATAGCCCTTGATGCGAAACTTGCCCTGCTCGACCTCGTAGCCGTCGCAGTCAGGACTGTTGCCGCAGACGTGCAGCTTGCGCGTCTCGTCGATCAGATAGCTGTCCATCGCCGTGCCGCACTTGGGGCAGCGATGCTTGGCGCGCAGCGCATCGGTCTCGGCGTTTTCGTCGGCATCGGCGGCCACCGCCTCGTCGCCAGGCAGCAGATCGATGGTGGTCTTGCAGCGCTCCTTGGGCGGCAGGTTGTAGCCTGAGCAGCCCAGGAATACGCCTGTCGAGGCGGTGCGAATCTGCATCTTGCGTCCGCAGCTCGGACAGTCGATGTCGGTGGGCACCGGCTGGTTGGGCCGCATGCCTTCCTCGCTCTGCGCCTCATCCAGCTCCTCGCGGAACTCGGCATAGAAGGCGTCGAGCAGCTCGCGCCAGCGGCGCTCGCCCTCGGCCACCTCGTCTAGGCTATCCTCCATGCGCGCGGTGAAGGAGTAGTCCATCAGGTCGGGGAAGGACTCCTTGAGCCGCTCGGTGACGATATCGCCCAGCTTCTCGGCGTAGAAGCGACGATTCTCCAGCTTGACGTAGCCGCGATCCTGGATGGTCGAGATGATGGCCGCGTAGGTGGACGGCCGGCCGATGCCCTTCTTCTCCAGCTCCTTGACCAGGCTCGCCTCGGTATAGCGAGCCGGCGGCTTGGTGAAGTGCTGCTGGGGATCCAGCGACGCCAGGGTGAGGGGCGTGCCTTCGGCCAGGTCAGGCAGCGACTGGTCCTCGTCCTTGCGGCCCATCGGCTTCATCACGCGGGTGTAACCGTCGAACTTCAGCACCCGGCCCTTGGCCTTGAGCTCGTAGCCATCGGCGGCCACGGTCAGGGTAGTAGAGAGATATTCCGCGGGCGTCATCTGACAGGCCACGAACTGGCGCCAGATCAGCTCATAGAGGCGTTCGGCGTCGCGCTCCATACCGGCCAGGTCGGTGGCGCGGCGTGTCACCTCGGAGGGGCGGATAGCCTCGTGGGCCTCCTGGGCGCCTTCCTTGCTGGAATAGCGGTTGGGCGCCTCGGGCAGATAGCGCGCTCCGTATTCCTCGCCGATGAAGTCGCGCACGCCGTCCACCGCCTCGCGGGACAGGTTGGTGGAGTCGGTCCGCATGTAAGTGATGTAGCCCGCCTCGTAGAGGCGCTGGGCGAGCGTCATGGTCTTCTTCACCGAGAACCCGAGGCGCCCGCTGGCGGCCTGCTGGAGCGTCGAGGTGATGAAGGGAGCGTTGGGCTTGGAGCGGGTCGGCTTGTCCTCACGGGAGGTGATCGCCAGCGACGCTTTCCTGAGCGCCTCGATGCGCTCCAGGGTCTCGGCCTCTGACGTCGGACGGAACGCCTTGCCGTCCTGTCGCACCAGCTCGAAGCGCACCGGGGCAGCCGCGGCGTCGTCGGCGGGCTCGAGATCGGCGTGGACGTCCCAGAACTCCTCGGGAACGAAGGCTCGGATCTCGCGCTCGCGCTCGACGATCAGCCGCATCGCCACCGACTGGACGCGGCCGGCGGAGAGGCCGCGGGCAATCTTGGCCCACAGCAGCGGCGACAGCATGAAGCCCACGACGCGATCCAGGAAGCGCCGCGCCTGCTGGGCCTCGACCCGCGGCATGTTGAGCTGGCCGGGATCCTCGAAGGCCTCATGGATGGCATTCTTGGTGATCTCGTTGAACACCACCCGGCGATAGCGCGAGTCATCACCGCCAATGGTCTCGCGAAGGTGCCAGGCGATGGCCTCCCCCTCGCGGTCCAGATCGGTCGCGAGGTAGACGGAGTCCGCCTTGTCGGCAAGCTTCTTGAGCTCGGCGACCACCTTCTCCTTGCCGGGCAGGATCTCGTAGTTGGCTTCCCAGTCATGCTCGGGATCGATCCCCATGCGCCGGATCAGCTGCTCCCGTGCTTTACGCTGGCGATATTCGGCCTTCTCCTCGGCGGACATCTTGCGCGTCGCGGCGGCCTGTCGGGCACGCTCCTTGGGATCCGAGGCCGTCTTGCCCGAGCCGCTGGTCGGCAGGTCACGGATGTGCCCCACGCTCGACTTCACGATGAACTCGTTGCCGAGATACTTGTTGATCGTCTTCGCCTTGGCCGGCGACTCGACGATGACCAGAGACTTGCCCATAGTGCTCCAAACGTCAGTAGGCGCGGGCATGGCCCGCGTCGAACGGAATCGACCACCCGTTGGCGGGTGAAAAATGCGCTTACCCTACCCTAGCGCCAGCCAACACGCCAGTCGCTCCCTCGCCGGGCCTTTGACCCTAGACCGCCGGCCACCGCTCGGCAAGCACCCTTCCACACGCAAGCCCCCGCCGGTCAGGCGGCAGGGGCTCGATGCGAAAGGTACGGGGATTCAGTCCTTGGACCGGGGCGGCTTGCGACGTCGCGTCGCCGATTGACGCGGACCTTGGCGACGCGCCTCGCGCTTCGCTGCCGAGACCGTCTCGGATGCCTTGGGCGGCTCAGCCGCCTTGGTCTCGCCGCTCTCGCCAGGCTTTCCTGACGTCGCGGGCGCCTCCCCGGGCGTTGACCGCGGCGGCGTTGCGGGTCGGGCGCTGGCGAACAGCGCTCGAATACGTTCGAAGCGCTGGGCGGCACGCTCGCTGAGCTCCCCGCTGGCCGCCAGCACGTGTTCGATATGTCCCAGGTGGCCGTCGATCGCTTCGGCGCTCTCACCAGCCACCAGCCGTGGAATGGCCTCCAGGGCCGCTTCGCGGTCCTGCTCGAGGATGAAGAACTGCTCACGCACCAGGTGCTTGAAGTCGGCCAGTCGAGCGGTCGGCTCGAGCTCGGCGCGGGATGCGCGCAGGCGCTTGAAGTTGCGCCCATCGGTCGCCGGCGCACCGCCCAGCACATAGATCACCGAGCGCATCACCGCCTCATGGCTGCCGCCCTCGGCGACCCTGGCCCGGATCGCCTCGCGACGCTGCTGAACGAAGCGACGCTGCTCCGGTTCGGCCCCGGGATGCCGGCGCACCGGCGCGTTGCCCCCAAGTCCGACCAGAACCTGCAACAGCGGCTGGCCGTAGACGTCCAGGAACAGCCGCTCGAGGCTGCGATCGCGCAGTTCCCGCCAGGCCTCCAGGCCCTGGGTGATCTGGCTCGACAGCACGCCCTCCAGGGCGCGAAAGACGTTGTCCTCGCCGACCGCCTGACGATCCTCGCGCACCCGCTCGGCCAGCACCGGAACCGGCACCATCAGCGGATTGCGATCGGACAGCAGCCGATATCCCAGCCGATTGGGATGCATGCGTCGCATCCAGCGAGCGGAGTCAGGGGTGGCCCAGGCCTGGACCCAGGGCTGGAGGAACTGGCGGTACAGCCCCTGGTTGATCTCCGAGACGCGGGCCACGGCGGCGAAGCGACGCTCGTCGTCGGGACGATGGTGCACCTCGCGGTCCAGTTCCTCGATGCTGCGCGGCTGAAATTCGAGCAGGTAGTCGCGCTCGATCAGCTCGGCGTCGGGGCGATCCTCGGCCCGCGAGATCGCCGTCTCGTAGAGCCCCGGCGGCAACACGTCGATGTAGTCCATGTTGGCGGTGAACTCGGTGTGCTCCTTGCGCGATACGCTGCCTGACACGAAGATGCCCAGGTGCCCGGTGGTGTCGTGGACGCAGTACACGATGGTCTGCCCGTTGGCGATGAGTTCATCGGTATCCTCGTAGAGATCCTGTATCCAGCCCAGGGCCTGCGGCGGCGGCGTAATGTCATCGCCCCGGGAACAGAACACCACCACCGGCGAACGCAGGTTGCGCAGATCGATGCGTCGCCCGTCGGCGGTGACCATCTGGGCGGTGGACAGACGGTTGCCGACGAACAGGTTGTCGACGATGTACTGGATCTCCTGCCCTCCCAGCACCACATGACCACCCCACCAGCGCTCGAAGTCCAGGTAGCGCTCCGCCTCGGTGTCGACGCGGGAATAAAGGTGATACTGCTTGCTCCACCAGGTGTTGGCCGGATTGAGCCGCTCGAAGTTCTGCACCAGCCAGGCACCGTCGAACAGTCCGGCTCCCAGGTCGCTGAGCAACGACGTCACCCAACTGCCACCGGTCATGCCGCCGGTGTAGCGCATCGGCGCCTGGCCCCGCTCGCCGGCCCAGTAGGATAGCGGTGCACCGGCGATCAGGATGGGCCCGAAGACGTCGGGCTCCAGGGCCGCCGCCATCATGATCTGCCAGCCGGCCTGGCAGTTGCCGACCACCATTGGCTTCTCCGCAGTATCCGGATGCAGCGATATCACCTGACGAAGGAAGGTCACTTCGGCCTCGACCACGTCCTCGACGGTCTGTCCGGGCTCCGGATAGGGCAGGAAACCGATGAAGTAGCAGGGATGGCCGGCGCGCAGTGCCACGCCGAGCTCGCTGTCGGGCTTGAAGCCGCCGATGCCCGGTCCGTGACCGGCCCGTGGGTCCACCACCACGAAGGGCCGCATCAAGGGATCGGTTTCCACGCCCTCGGGCGGCAGGATGCGCATCAATTCGTAGTTGACCGGCCTCGGCAATTCGCGGCCGTCGAGCAGCACCTCGGCGTCGAAGCCAAGCACGTTGGGCTTGGTCTTCTCGATGTGTTCCAGGTACTGGTTGCCACGCTGGCGCATGACGTCCAGATAGAGAATGCTGCGCTCCAGACCATCACGCCAGTACTCCAGGCCGGCACGACCGAAGCCGAAAGGATCCATCCAGGACAACACGGCAGGAGGCAAGTTCGACATCAGGGGGTTCATGGCATCGACTCCCTCGGTGGCCATGGGGAAAATGCGGTCTTGGGGTCGTTGCCCGACCGTCTTTGCTGCAATGCAATATAACCCAGATTCCACGCGCTGGCGAATGCCCCATCGTCACCCCGGCACGAGACGCGCCGCCTGCTCGTCCCCGAGCAGACACGACAGCGCCCGCCGCGCCCGAGGCTCGAGCTCCTCGAGGCGACGTCCCCAGATCACCAGGCGAGCCTCATGACCCGCGCCGGGATGATCCAGGCGGACCCCGGGGCCGCCGTCGAGGCGAGCATGCTCCGGCAAGGCCAGGCGCCACAGCCGCGCATGACCTTGCCCCACCAGATGAGACTGCCGCTCGCGCAGCCGTTCACCACACATCAGCCGCCAATGGGTGACCAACGGATCGAGGCCGAACAGCGCCTCGTCGAGCGCCTCCTCCCCCGCCGGGCCGGGACGCAGGGACACGAATCCAAGGGCATTGCCGGCGACGCGGAAGCCCGCCTCGACCAGCCCCGTTGCGCCCAGTGCCACGACGCCTCGAGCTGCCAGGCGTCCCAGGTAGGCAGTCCGCTCGGCGGTCAGCCAGGGTAGCGGCGCCATGGACATGGCGTCGCCGAGCGACTGTCGAGGCGCCAGGTACACCACGTGGCCGTGGCCATCGACCAACAGCGACAGATGGACCAGTGTCCCGCCGTCCTCGGGCGACGCCAGCGGTACGCCGGCTTCCGCCATCAGCCGACGCATGACGCGCTGCTGGGCCATGGCAGCCAGCAAGGTTGCCCCCTGGCCCAGGAAGCGCACCCCTGCCTCTCCACAGGCCTTGGCGAGTTCGAGCTGGAGCGGCGCGGCCAGTTCACCGGGGTGGATGGCGTCACATTGCCCCGCGAGGGCCCGGGCCAGCAATGTGCGGGAGTCGCCCTCGGCGGTCTGGCTCTCGATCCCCAGCTCCTGGGCGGCCTGGCACAGGCGAAGGGCGCCCGCCCCGGCCCCCACCACCAGGACGCGGCGCACAGGCATCTTGCGTGGGAACATGATCGATCTCCGGATAGCGAGTGGCGGAAGCGGAGTGCTAGCATGACGACAAGGCACGCCGGACGCTACCGCGCCGCCCAACGGATGACCCATGACCACGCCCAAACTGCTCAATCGTCTCACCTTCCGCCAGCTGCAGGTGTTTCGCGCCGTTCACGAACGCCAGTCCTATTCACGGGCGGCCGAGGCTCTGGGCCTGACCCAGCCTGCGGTCAGCGCACAGATCCGGCAGCTCGAACAGGCCCTCGGCCACCCGCTGTTCAAGTATGCCGGCCGCACCCTGCATGCCCTGCCCGCCGCGGACGCGCTGGCCGCCTCGACCCAGGCCATCTTCGGACAGGTATCGCGGCTGCAGATGAGCCTGTCGGACCTGGAAGGCACGATCACCGGTGAGCTCAACCTGGCCGCCGTGTCCACCGCCCAGTACGTGGTGCCCCATCTGCTGGCCCGCTTCCGCGCCCAGTATCCCAACGTCCAGATCCGCCTGCGGGTCTGCAACCGCAGCCAGGCCCTGGAACGCCTCGCCGAGCGCCGCGATGACCTGGTGATCATGGCACGGGTGCCCGACGACGAGGCCCTGGTGTTCATGCCGATCCTCGACAACGAGATGATTCCCGTGGTGTGGCCCGGCCATCCGCTGCTCGAGGCAACTCGCCCGACGCTCGAGGATCTGGCCCATCACTACATGCTGATGCGCGAACCCGGCTCCGGGGTTCGCGGCGCCCTGGAAGAGTTGGCCGCGGAGCAGGACGTACGCCTCGATCACGCCATCGAGATGGGAACCAACGAGGCAGTCAAGCAGGGCGTGATGGCACAGCTCGGCGTGGCCGTGCTGCCCCGCCTGGCCGTCCGCCTGGAACTCGAGGCCGGACTGCTGGCACCGCTGGATCTGCCCGGTTTCCCGCTGCGCCACTCCTGGTGCACGGTCTACCACCGCGAGCGCTTCCCCACGCCGGTCACCGAACTGTTCCTGCGCTTCGTCCGCCAGCACCTCGATGAGCTGCATGCCCACTTCGCCTCCGACCCCACCCCCCTGCCGAGTCATGGAGTCGCCTGCCTGCCACAGGCCGCCCAGTGACGGTCGACTGCCGAATCGTCATGGCTCGGTGCCTGTCCAGTCGGACGACGAATGTGATAAGTTACCCCCCTACCTTTGTATACACGCCATGCCTGCCGCCGAATGCGTCATCCAGGGACGCCCGGCGACCGGCCGCCGAGTGGAAGAGGCGCCCAGCTCATGAGCGACAACACCAGCAAGCACGTGTCCAGCGGCGAGAAGTACCGCAACGAACACGGTGCAACGGCCATCAAGGATGGCATGAAATCGCGCCCGCAGGCCGAGGAAAGCCCGGCCCTGGGTCGCAAGCCCAAGTGGCTGCGCGCCCAGATCCCCGGCGGCGAGCGTTTCGATGCCGTGAAGAAGAACGTGGCCGAGCACCGGCTGAGTACCGTGTGCGCCGAGTCGCACTGCCCCAACATGGGCGAGTGCTGGAGCAACGGCACCGCCACCATCATGCTGATGGGCTCGGTGTGTACTCGCGCCTGCCGCTTCTGCGCCGTGGACACTGGCAATCCCAAGGGCTGGCTCGATGCCGAAGAGCCCGAGAACACCGCCAAGTCGGTAGAGTTGATGGGCCTGCGCTACATCGTGCTGACCTCCGTGGACCGCGACGACCTGCCCGACGGCGGCGCCGGCCACTATGCCGACTGCATTCGCGCCATCAAGGCCCGCACGCCAGAGGTAGCGGTCGAGGCATTGACCCCGGACTTCGACGGCGCGCCCAGCGCCATCGAGCGGGTCGTCGATTCCGGGCTGGAAGTTTTCGCCCAGAACGTCGAGACCGTGGAGCGCCTGACGCGCCGCGTTCGCGATCCTCGCGCCGGCTACCGCAAGACCCTCGACGTGCTGGCCCACGCCAAGCGCCACCGTCCCGACGTCATCACCAAGACCAGCCTGATGCTGGGTCTCGGCGAGACCGAGGAGGAAATCCTGCAGACCTTCGACGACCTGCGTGAGATAGGCGTCGACATCGTCACCCTTGGCCAGTACCTGCGCCCGACGCGCAACCACCTGCCGGTGGAACGCTGGGTCACCCCCGAGGAGTTCGAGCGCTATCGGCAGCAGGGCCTCGAAAAAGGCTTCATGGAGGTGCCGTCCGGGCCGCTGGTCCGCTCCAGCTATCGCGCCGACCGGGTGTTCGAGAACAACAACCTCGGCCTGGAGCTCGCCTCCCCCGCCGAGGTGCCCGGCCAGACGCCCGACCCCAACATCATCCCGACGCGTAATGTGGGGTGATCGTGGTGAGTGGTGAGTCGGCCAGCAGGGTTGCAATGCCTTTCACCACCTCAACAGCAGCAAAGCCCGAGGCCAGCGCCTCGGGCTTTGCTGTTTCGCGGCGCCTGATCCGGCGCTATGCGTCGACCAGCTCGCGTCCCAGTTCGCTGGCCAGGCACCGGGCAAGCCCCGTCGACACGTCATCCAGGCTCGGCGGTGCCGGCACGAGATCCGCCAGCCGGGTCATCGCCAGGCCGGCATAGCCGCACGGGTTGATGCGCGCGAAGGGCGACAGGTCGCCATCGACGTTGAGGGCGATGCCGTGGAAGCTGGCTCCCCGCCGAATACGCAGCCCCAGCGAGGCGATCTTGGCATCGCCGACATAGACACCCGGCGCGTCGGGACGCGCATGAGCCTCGATACCATACTCGGCCAACAGCGCGACGGCCGAGCCCTCGAGTGCACTGACCAGCTCGCGAACGCCGAGCCCGGCGCGACGCACGTCGAGCAGCGGGTAGAGCACCACCTGCCCCGGGCCATGGTAGGTCACCTGGCCGCCGCGATCCGACTGCACCACCGGGATGTCACCGGGCATCAGCAGATGCTCGGGCTTGCCGGCACGCCCCTGGGTAAACACCGGGTCGTGCTCGACCAGCCACATCTGATCCGGCGTGGACGCATCCCGCGTGTCGGTCAACTCGCGCATCGCCTGCCATACGGGTTCGTAGGGCCGGCGCCCGAGGCGATGAAGTTGCAGTGGCGCCATCTCAGACCACCATGTGCACGCGGCCGCTGGCCTTGAGCTCGGCAAACAGCGCCTTGAGCTGATCCTCACCCGTGGCACGCAGGGTCAGCCTCACCGACTGGAAGCGACCGTTTCGGCTCGGCACCACCTGGATCTTCTCGGCATCGAAGGCGGAATCATGGCGGCTCACGATCTGGCACACCATGGCGGTGAAGTCTTCGCTGGCATCCCCCACGACCTTGATCGAATAGTCACAGGGGAAAGTGATCTTGGGCGGCTCGCCACCCTTGGTTGCGCTCGGGCGGCGCAGGTCACGCAGGGTCTTGTCGTTCATCCCTCACCCATCTGGAAGCATGGACCTCCATTTTACGCGACCCGCACCCGCCCACCAAGGTGCGGCGGGCCTCAGTCGAAGAAGCCACCCAGCAGGTTGGTGAAGAAGCGCTGCACCTTGTCGAAGATACGCTTGAAGAAGCCGCCCTCCTCGACCGGTTCAAGCGCCAGCAGGGGCCGCTCGCCAACGACTTCGTCACCCAAGCGGACTTCCATGGTACCCACCTGCTCACCGGCGGCGATGGGCGCCGTCAGGTCGGCGCGAATGTCCAGCTTGGCGGTCAGCTCCTCGTTGCGGTCACGCGGCACGGTCATGAACACGTCGCGGTCCACGCCGACCTTGAGCTCATTGCGATCGCCACCCCATACCCGCGGAGTGTTGAGCACCGCCCCCTGGTCGTAGAGCTTGAGGGTCTCGTAGTAGCGGAAGCCGTAGCTGAGCAGCTTCTGGGATTCCTGGGCCCGCGCTTCCTTGGAATCGGTGCCCATCACCACCGAGATCAGGCGCATGTCGTCACGCTGCGCAGAGGCCACCAGACAGTAGCCGGCGGCCTCGGTCCAGCCCGTCTTGAGCCCGTCGACGCTGGCGTCCCGCCACAGCAGCAGGTTGCGGTTGGGCTGGTCGATGCCACCGTAGGTGAAGTGCTTCTGCTCATACATCCGGTAGTGGTCCGGATAGTCGTTGATGATGTGCCGAGCCAGGGTCGACAGATCACGCGCCGAGGAATAGTGATTGTCGTGGGGCAGCCCGGTGGGATTCTCGTAGTGAGTGTTGCTCATGCCCAGCTGCGAGGCGTGCTGGTTCATGAGATCGGCGAAGGGCTCGGTGCCGCCGGCCAGGTACTCGGCCATGGCGACGCTGGCATCGTTGCCGGAGACGATGACGATGCCATGCAGCAGCTCGCTGACCGGCACGCGATCGCCGACCTCGACGAACATCTTGGAGCCGCCGGTGCGCCAGGCCTTCTCGCTGATCGGCACCATGTCGTCGGGGGCGATGTTGCCGCTCTCCAGCTCACGCTCCACCAGGTAGGCGGTCATCAGCTTGGTCAGGCTCGCCGGCGGCAGACGCTCGTCGGGATTGTGCTGGGCCAGCACCCGACCGCTGTCGGCATCCAGCAGGATCCAGGACTTGGCCGCCAGCCTTGGCGGCGCCGGAATCATGGTCTGGACCCGGGGCTGTTGGGGCTGCGGCGTCTGCGCCAGCAGCGGCGTGGTCACCAGCGACAGGCAGACCATCAGGACCGGCAATAGCCGGCGTAGCGAGAACGAACTCAGGACTTTCATGGATGGCAGTCTCTTCGGGTACATCGGGGAGATTCGTAAGGGCCGACTCAGTCGGCCGCCGCATCGACGACGAACGCTTCGTCGAAGCCGGCCCGGCGCAACTCGCCGCGCACCGGGTCGATCTGGGCACGGCTGGCCAAGGGGCCGACCTGGACACGATGCATGCCGGCCTCGGTGGCCACACGCACCGGACGCTCCAGGGAAGCCTGGAGCCGTGCCTTGAGAGCATTGGCGCTGGCCGCGGATCCCAGCGCCGCCACCTGCAGGTAAACGGCGTCTTTCGCCACCTGACGAGACGCCGCGGGTTCCGGCGCCACGCTCCGTGCAGACGCTGCGCCGGCGACGGAAGACGTGGCCGACTCGCTCACGGCGGCAACCGGCATCTGCCGTTCGCCGGACGAGTCGCCATGCTCGGCCAGCCAGGCCGTGGGATCAATGGCCTCGACCCGCACTCGACCGGTACCGCGATCGAGGATGTCGAGACGCGCTGCCGCGGCATAGGACAGGTCGATTTCGCGCTCGCTGTGGAAGGGGCCGCGATCATTGACCCGCACGATCACCGAACGACCGTTGTCGAGATTGGTGACCCGCGCATAGGTCGGCAACGGCAGCGAACGGTGGGCGGCGCTCATCTTGTACATGTCGTAGATTTCGCCGTTCGAGGTCGCATAGCCGTGGAACTTCTTGCCATACCAGGACGCGGTGCCGCGGTGCACATAGCCGCTGGCATCATCCAGCACGTGGTAGGTCTTGCCCCACACCCGATAGGTCGAACGATTGCCGGCTCGCGAGCGCGGCTCGACCCGAGGCTCCGCATTCGGCACCTGACTGACATCGGGGGGCTGCTCGGGATAGGCGTCGCTGCTCATCGCATAGCGCTCGCCGCCGCCTGTTGCGCTATCCGAGACACCGGCATTGTCCGACGGAGCAGGCGTGGTGCCGCCACCCCCGGCACAGCCTACCAGCCACAGGCTTGCCAGTACGGGAATCCACCAGGCTCTCATGGGCTTTCCTCCGGGTCGGCGGCGGTGGCAGTGAACCAGTCGGCCTGGCGTCCACGGGCTTCGGCGATCGCCTCGGCCAGTTCGGTGACGGCCATGGCATAGAGATAGCTGTGGTTGTATCGGGTAATGACGTAGAAGTTGTCACGACCGAGTCGGTAGCGAACGGTACCATCGGCCATGTCCAGCGCCAGCGGCATGACGTCGACATCGTCGGGCAGCGCCGCCTCGCTGACGATGCCGGCACGTTCGAGTTCCGCCAGGCGGGTGCCGGGCGGGCGCGCCTCATTGAAGCGGATGGCCTCAGGGGGCTCGGCCGGTCCCTGCGCCTCGTGATAGATCGGCGCCCCGGCCCGCCAATGATGCTCGGCGAAATAGTTGCCGATGCTGCCGATGGCATCTACCGGATCGGTCCACAGATTGCGATGCCCATCGCCGTCGAAGTCCACTGCATAGGCGCGGTAGCTGGTCGGAATGAACTGCGGATAGCCCATGGCACCGGCATAGGAGCCCTCGATGCTCTCCGGGGCAACCTCCTGCTGGAAGGCAATTTCCAGGAAGGCGGCGAGCTCATCGCGGAAGAAGGCACCGCGACGGGGATGGTGGAAGGCCAGGGTCGACAGCGAGTCGAGCACACGATGGTCGCCGGTGATCTTGCCGTAGCGCGTCTCGACGCCGAGAATCGCGGCGATGATCTCGGGCGGCACGCCGTACTCGTCCTCGGCCCGCGCGAAGGCCTCGCGGTGGGCGTCGATGAAGGCCGCACCCTGGGCGATACGTTCCTCGCCGAGGAAGATGTCGCGATACTCGTGCCACACCAGGTGATGCTCGGCGGCGCCGGACATGGCATCGAGCACCTCCTGGCGGAATTCGGCCCGGTCCAGGGCATCCTCGAGCCAGTCGCGATCGACGCCACGCTCGGCGACGTCGTCGACCAGCGCTCGCACCTCGCCGCGACGTGGATCGAAATCCGCCGCCGAAGCCCCGGCGGACATCCAGAACACCAGACCACCCAGCGCCAGGATCAACGCCCTGCGTCCCCGTGGTAGCGTCGTCACCGTCATGCATCTCTCCCTGAATCGATCGGCCCGTATGGCGCTAGCGCGGCAGCAGGCGGCGGTGCGAATGAATGGCCATGAGAATACCGAAACCGGCCAGCAAGGTCACGCTGGAGGTCCCGCCGTAGCTGACCAGAGGCAGCGGCACGCCGACGACCGGCAGGATACCGCTGACCATACCGATATTGACGAATACATAGATGAAGAAAGTAAGGATGATGCTACCGGCGAGCAGGCGCCCGAAGGTCTCCTGGGCCGCCCCGGCCAGCCATAGCCCGCGACAGACGATCAGCAGGTAGAGGGTCAGGAAGGCCAGCATGCCCACCAGCCCGAACTCTTCGCCGAGGACGGCGACGATGAAATCGGTATGACGCTCCGGCAGAAACTCCAGGTGAGACTGGGTGCCCTGCAGCCAGCCCTTGCCCCACAGGCCGCCGCTGCCGATGGCGGTGGTCGACTGGATGATATTCCAGCCGGCGCCCAGGGGATCGCTCTCGGGATCGAGAAACGTCAGCACCCGCTGACGCTGGTACTCGTGCATGTTCATCCACAGCAGCGGCAGCGCCGCGGCCGCCAGTGCGCCGAGCAGCCCGATGATGCGCCAGGACAGGCCAGCCAGCAGAATCACGAACACCGCCGCCAGGGCCACCAGCAGCGAGGTACCGAGATCGGGCTGACGGGCGATCAGCAGCACCGGTGCCCCGATCAGCAGGGCGCAGACCAGCAGGTCCTGCCAGCGCGGCGGCAACTCCCGGCGGCTGAGCCAGGCCGCCACCATCATCGGCACCGCCAGCTTCATCATTTCGGAAGGCTGGAAGCGCACCACGCCGGGGATCACCAGCCAGCGCTGGGCGCCCATGCCCATGTCGCCCATGATCTCGACCGCCACCAGCATGGCCATGCCCGCCAGATAGGCCGGCATCGCCCAGCGCTGTAGCGTCGCAGGCGTAAACTGGGCAATGATCACCATGCCCGCGATGGCCACCCCGAAACGCAGCCCCTGGGCGATCACCACTTCCAGGCGCTGCCCGCTGGCACTGTAGAGCACCACCAGACCGGCCAGCATCAGCAACAGCAGCATGCCCAGCAGCCAGGGGTCCAGGTGAATGCGCTCCCACAGGCTGCGCTTGCGGGAGATGCCACTCTGCGGTGGCTTGACCGGATAGCCGCGCCGCAGCAGAAGGTCGACCATCGCCATGCTATTCCTCTCCTTCGCCCGCATCATCGCCGGCGCTCCGAGCGTCCGGCGATTCGCCGTGATGGCGTTCAAGCAGCCAGTAGTCGGTCATGGCCCGGGCCAGCCCGGCCGCATGGTGACTGCCACCACCGGCATTCTCGACGATCACCGAGACGGCGATCTGGGGGTCTTCCACCGGCGCAAAGGCCGTGAACAGCGCATGGTCGCGCAGCCGCTCCTTGAGCTCATCGGCGTTGTAGCGTTCGTCCTGCCCCAGCGAAAAGACCTGGGCGGTACCGGACTTGCCCGCCATCCGGTATTCGAGCCCCGCACCGGCGCGGCGAGCGGTCCCCTCGCGTCCGGAAAGCACCTTCTCCATGCCCGAGTAGACGCGGTCCCACCAGTCGGGGTTGTCGAGTTCGACATCCGGCGGCGTATCGGGCAGCTCCGTGGGGACCGGCTCATCGCCGATCTTCAACGCCAGGCGCGGTTTGACCCAGTCGCCGCGGTTGGCCAACACCGCCGTGGCGGTCGCCAGCTGCAGCGGTGTGATCTGCAGGTAGCCCTGGCCGATCCCCACCGACAGCGTCTCGCCGGGATACCAGGGCTGGTTGAAGCGCGCTCGCTTCCACTCCCGAGACGGCAGCAGCGCCGAACTCTCGCCAGCGACATCGGCGGCCACCCGTTGGCCGAAGCCGAACTGCGACAGGCTGTCATGGATCCGGTCAATGCCCAGCTCATGGGCCAGCGAGTAGAAATAGGTGTTGTTCGATACCGCGAGCGCGCGCTCGAGGTCGACGCGTCCGTGCCCCCAGCGCAGCCAGTTGCGATAGCGGCGCGAGTCGTTGGGCAACTGATAGTAGCCGGGATCGTAGATCACCTCGCCGGGCGTGATCTCGCCGTCGCGCAACCCGGTGATGGCCATGAACGGCTTGATGGTCGAGCCCGCGGGGTAGCTGCCTCGAATGGCGCGGTTGAACAACGGCAGGTCGATGTCCTGTTGCAATGCCCGGTAGGAATCCACGTCGATCCCGGTCACGAACTGATTGGTGTCGAAGCCAGGCACCGACGCCATGGCCAGGATCTCGCCGGTCTGCGGCGCCACGGCCACGATGGCCCCGCGGCGTCCGTCCAGCAGCTCCACGGCCAGATGCTGCAGCCCCTTGTCCAGGGTCAGGGTCAGGTTCTTGCCCGGCACCGGATCGGTGCGTCCCAGCTCGCGCAGCACCCGCCCTCGCGCATTGGTTTCCACCTTGCGCAGCCCGGCCTGGCCATGCAGCGCTTCCTCGTAGAATCGCTCGACGCCGGTCTTGCCGATGAAGTGGGTGCCGGCATAGTTGCCGGCATCGAGATCCTGGAGCTCCTCGGCGTTGATCCGCCCCACATAGCCAAGCACGTGGGACATGATCTCGGCATCCGGGTAGTAGCGCAGCAGCTGGGCCTGCACCTCCACCCCGGGCAATCGATGGCGATTGACCGCCAGGCGGGCAATCTGCTCCTCGTCGAGGTCGCTCATCAACAGTGCCGGCTGGAACGGCCGCTGACGCTGTCGCGAGCGCTCGCGGAATGCCTCGACCCGGTCCTCGGGCAACTCGAGCAGATCCACCAGCAGCGACAGCGTCTGATCGAGATCGTCGACTCGCTCGCGCACCAGCGTCAGGTTGTAGGTCGGCCGATTTTCGGCCAGCAGCACGCCATTGCGGTCATAGATCAGCCCCCGGGTCGGCGGCAGCGGCTCGACTCGTACGCGATTCTTCTCGGAGCGAGTGCTGTAGACCTCGTGCTGAACGACCTGCAGGTAACACAGGCGGCCCGCCAGCAGACCGGTGAGCAACAGGACCACGACCACCGCCAGCAGCGAGCGCCAGCGGAAGATACGCAGTTCCTGTTCGGTATTCTTCAGGGTGTCGCGTGGCTGACGCATTGCTTGGCGGAGACCTCGGAGCGCTCAGCGATGGTAGGGATGGCCGACCATCAGGGTCCAGGCCCGATAGAGCTGCTCGGCCAGCAGGATGCGCACCAGGGGATGCGGCAGGGTCAACGGCGACAGCGACCAGCGCTGATCGGCGGCCGCGGAGAGCATCGGATCGAGGCCATCGGGACCGCCGACCAGCAGGGCGACATCACGACCTTCCAGGCGCCAGCCCTCCGCTTGACGCGCCAGCTGCTCCGTACTCCAGGCCTTGCCGCCCACTTCCAGAGCCACCAGATATTCGTCGCCTTTGAGGCGGGCGCGAATGCGCTCGGCCTCCTGGCTGACGGCGCGTCGTGTATCGGCATTCTTGCCGCGCGGACCGGGCGCGATCTCTTCGAGCTCCAGGGCAAAGTCGCGAGGCAGACGCTTGCGATATTCCTCGACGCCCCGGGTCACCCAATCGGGCATCCTGGTGCCCACGGCCAGCAGTCGCACCCTCATGAAGCGCCGTGGGCCTCTTCCTCCAGGGCCACGCCATCGCTGGGCAAGTCGGCCCACAGGCGCTCCAGATCGTAGAGTTGCCGGGTCTCGGGAAGCATGATGTGTACCACCAGGTCACCCAGGTCGACCAGTACCCAGTCGGCACCGCTCTCGCCTTCGACGCCCAGCGGCGATACGCCCTGTTCCTTCACCGCCTGAATCACCTTGCTGGAAAGCGCCGCGAGATGACGACTGGACGTACCGCTTGCCACCACCATCAGATCGGTCACGCTGGTCAGGTGAGAGACGTCCAGGACGGCGACGTCCCGGGCCTTGAGCTCTTCCAGTGCGTCCAGCACCAGCGTCTTGAGTGCGTCGATGTGCATACCCTTCGTGTCAGCCCCTCTCAGCGGGAAATGGTCATGCCTACATTGTACCGACTCGGACGAGGCCTGGCAGCGCCTGATGACACAACGCGGCCGGTTTTTTGCCGCACCGTTCGGGTCAGCGCGTACGCCGATACAGCCCCCGCTCGAGGATCCGTGCCTCCACGGCCTCGGGCAGCAGGTAGTGAACGCTGCGTCCCTCGGCCAGGCGCCGTCGCACCTCGGTGGCGGAGATCGCCATTCGCGAAGGCAGCCGCAGGCGCAGCAGGCGTCCTGACGGCGCCGCCATCAGCGTCGCCACGTCATCGACCTCGCGCCCATCGACGAGCTCGGCGAGCGCCGCGGGCAGCGCATCCTCGTGGTCGGGTCGATCCACCACCACCAGGTGCGCCAGCGCGAAGAGGCGCTCAGGGGCATGCCAGTCGGCCAGGCGCAGGAAGGCATCGTGGCCAAGCGCCATGACCAGGCGCGCCTGCGGCCCATATGCCTGGCGCAGCTCGGCCAGGGTGTCGGCGCTGTAGGAGGGACCCTGGCGCTCGAGCTCGCGGGGATCGGCCACCAGCCCGGGCGTGTCGCCGATCCCCAGCCGCAGCAGCGCCAGACGCTCTTGCGGCGATATCTGTGGCGCGCCGCGCAGCGGCGGCTGGGCCGCCGGGATCATGTGTACGCGATCGAGCCCCAGGGCCTCGTGCAGCTCCACGGCGCTGCGCAGGTGGCCGAGGTGAACGGGATCGAAGGTCCCGCCCAGCATGGCGATACGCGGCGCCTGTATGGTCTCACTCACTGACGAATCTGGCCGTCGCCGAGCACCACGTACTTGCGCGTGGTCAGGCCCTCGAGCCCCACCGGGCCCCTGGCATGCAGTCGGTCGGTGGAAATGCCGATCTCGGCGCCAAGGCCATACTCGAAGCCGTCGGCGAAGCGCGTGGAAGCGTTGACCATCACCGAACTGGAATCCACCTCGGCCAGGAAGCGGCGAGCCAGGGTATAGTTCTCGGTGACGATGGCATCGGTGTGCCGGGAGCTGTAGCGCTCGATGTGCGCCATGGCATCGTCGATGCCGTCGACCACCCGAACCGCCAGCACCGGGGCCAGGTACTCGGCCGCCCAGTCGGCCTCGGTGGCGGCAGCGATGTCGCCGAGGATCGCGCGGGTGCGCTCACAGCCGCGCAGTTCGACGCCATGCTCGGCGTAGGCCGCGGCCAGCGCGGGCAACAGTGCCTCGGCCAGCGGCGCATCGACCAGCAGGGTTTCCATGGTATTGCAGGTGCCGTAGCGCTGGGTCTTGGCATTCACGGCGATGGCCAAGGCCTTGTCACGGTCCGCACTGGCATCCAGGTAGACGTGACAGACGCCATCCAGGTGCTTGATCACCGGCACGCGAGCCTCGCGACTGATCCGCTCGATCAGCGACTTGCCGCCGCGCGGAATGATCACGTCGACGTATTCCGGCATGCTGATCAGTCGCCCGACGGCGGCCCGATCGGTGGTCGCCACGACCTGAACGCTGTACTCGGGGAGTCCGGCCTGCTCGAGGCCGACGCGGATGCAGTCGGCGATGGCCGCATTCGACTCGCGTGCCTCCGACCCGCCCCGCAGAATGGCCGCATTGCCTGACTTGAGACACAGGCTGGCCGCTTCCATGGTGACGTTGGGCCGCGATTCGTAGATGATACCGATCACGCCCAGCGGCACGCGCATCTGTCCGACCTGGATACCGCTCGGCCGAGAACGCAGCCCATCGATCTCGCCCACCGGATCGGGCAACGCCGCCACCTGGTGGAGCCCCTCGATCATGGCGTCCAGGCGCGCGTCATCGAGGGCCAGGCGATCGAGCAGCGCGGCGTCGAGGCCGTTCTCGCGACCCCGCTCGAGGTCGCGAGCGTTGGCCGCCAGCACCTCGGCGCGCGCCGCATCCAGGCGCGTCGCCATGGCCAGCAGAGCGGCATTCTTGGCCGCGGTATCGGTGCGCCGCAGCCGGGTTGCGGCATCTCGCGCCTGCTGCCCAAGGCGCTGCATGTAGGCGTCGACGTCGGTGACGACGCTGTCGGAGTGGGAGGCGTGAGCTGTCATGCCGTAAAGTGTCTCCAGGAAAAGGGCCGTGGCGCCAAGCTACGCCCCAGGCTCGAGTCAAATCGGGAAGGAGCCCATACTAAGTCACCATGCAGAGCAAGTACAAAGTCGGCCTGATGCGGGTGAACCTGCTGGTGGCCGCCAGCCTCACCGCCTTCCTGGCGACGACTGCCCAAAGCCTGCCGGACGCCTTCCTGCTGGGCCTGACCAGCCTGTGGCTCACCGTGACCGCCACCCAGATCGAACTCAGCCATCGCCATCTGGCCACCATTCCCTGGCAACTGCTGCCCGGACTGCTGCTGGCGGCCCTGCTGTGGGCGACTCCGGGGCGGCACCTGACGTGGTTCTGGGCCTGGGCCATCCTGCTGATGCTCCCCCAGCCGCGCTGGATCCTGATGTTCAACGCCCTGCTGGCCGCCGCCAGCTGGTGGAACCTCCATGATCGACTGGGCCTGGAGCAGTGGCTGCTGGCAGGCCTGCTGCTGGCCGGGCTGATGCTGCTGGGCCTGTCACGCTCGCTGGAACTCCAGGCCATGCGCCAGCGCATCCGCGATCGCGCGCGACTGGTTCCCGAACTTCCCGTGTGGTCGAACCAGCGCCTGCTGCACGATGTGCGCCATGAACGTCACCGCGCGCGCCACGAGGGCGGCCACGTCGAGCTGCTGCTGCTTCGCAGTCCCCGCTGGCAGCTCTGGCCCATGGCGGAGCAATGCTGCCGGCTGCTTCAACCTTACGACAATGCCTACCGCCTGGACCGCCGCACCCTGGGGCTGCTGCTGGTCAGCCGCAATGCCGCCCAGGCCGAGATGCGCCGCCAGGCGCTGCTGTCGGCACTGACCGTCTCGGTACGCATCAGAGCCATCGCCCTGCCGGGGCTTGGCTCGCTGAGCCACGAGCGCCGCGCCCTTGCCCGGCAAGCACACCCCCTGGAGGTCAAGGAGATCGCCCACCATGGTTGAGCCTCGCTCACCGCGCTCTCGACTCTTCACCCTGGCCATCGGCATCGGCATCGTGCTGCTGCTTGGCCAGGCGCTATGGTTCTACCTGATGGGGCACTATACCCGCATCCTGCTACCCGCCCTGCTGTCCCCGGTCATGGCGGTCGCCGCCCTGCTCGCCGCCACCGCCAGCGCCAAGGCCTCTCGTGCAGCGGCCTACCTGGTCCTGATCTGTGGCTTCCTGCTGATCGCCGTCGAACTGCCCGGCCAGTCCAGCACCGCGGCGCTGTGGATCGGCCTGCCGCCAGTGCTGACCCTGGTGCTGCTGCCGCTGGGACCGGCGGTACTGCTCAACCTGGCACTGACGCCGGTCTGGCTGGCCCTGCTCGGCAACGGCGAACTCGCGCCGGAGCTGGCCGTGGGATACCTGGCCCTGGTCGCCGTGGCCACCCTGGCACTCTGGGACCGGCTCAGACAGCGCGCCCTGCTGAAGGCCACCGACCCCCGCGAACACGAATGTCCGGCGCTGACCCGCAAGAGCCTGCACGAACGACTGAACGGGGAGTTCGAACGCGCCCGGCTGCTCGAGTGCCCACTGGCGGTCGTGCTGTTCCACCTTCCCCAGCTCGACATGACCCGCGAGCAGTTCGGCGACGCCACCCGTCGCGCCATGCTGACGGCATTCTGCCAGGGCACGCTGCGCCATTGTCGCGAGCTCGACACCCTCGGCCGCGAGGACGAGACCGCCTTCTGGCTGATTCTGCCGAACACCACCGAAAACGGGGCGCTGCTGGTCCAGCAGCGGCTGCAGCAGGCCCTCGAGCAGGTCGTACTGGTGGAGACCGGCCCCCTGGAAGTACGCCTGCGCCTGGAAACACCGCACGGCGGTGAACGCTGGCCAGCCTTCCTGACCCGCCTGCAAGGCATGACCCAGGCCCTGGCCACCGACTAGTGTCCTGTATCAGAGGTTGACGGTAGAATTCTGGCGGCCCCATGGGCCGTCATGCAGCACTGCCATGCCTTGTCGCGACGCCGGGCCTGATGCCTCGGTGCGCTCGACATCTCATCAACGCACCGTCGACACAGGACACTGGACGGACCGCCATCGATCATGGAGAGCCCCCTTGAACCCAGTTGACCTGCTCCAACAGTTGACGCCGTCCCCGGCGCTGCTGCTGCTGTTGATCGTCATCATCGCGCTGGTCGAGTCGCTGGCCCTGGTGGGGCTGTTGGTTCCGGGCGTGGTGCTGATCACCGCCACCGCGTCCATGGCCGGACATCAGCAGATCGCCGTGGCGGCGGTGATGGGTGCCGCCTTTCTCGGCGCCATCGTCGGTGACGGCCTCAGCTTCTGGCTGGGCTACACCCAACGCGAGCGTGTCACCGGCATGTGGCCGCTGTCGCGCTATCCGGAATGGCTGTCCCAGGGCGCCCGATTCTTCCACCGCCACGGCTCTCTCTCGGTGTTCCTCGGACGCTTCGTCGGGCCGGTCAGGCCGGTCGTGCCCCTGATCGCCGGCATGATGCACATGCCACCTCGACGCTTCACCTGGGCGAACCTGCTGTCAGCGGCACTATGGGCCCCCGCCTATGTACTGCCCGGCTACCTGCTGGGCCGGACATGGCAGCGCCTGCCGGGTTTCCCCGAGGCGCTGGAACCTTGGCTGGTGGGACTCGGCGTGCTGGTGGTGCTACTCGCCGTCACCTTCTCCTGGCTACGCCACCAGACTCATCATGACGGACTGGTGTATCGCGGCCTGGCCCGACTGCTGCGCCGGCATCCCAAGGGGCGCTGGGCATGGCGAGCGTTGTCGCGACACCATGATCGAGAGCCGCCACTGGGCACCTGGCTGCTACTGCTGACATCGCTCACCGCCCTGTCGGCGCTGACGCTGGTGGTGCTGCATCAGGGCGGCCCGCTGCTCATGGATCGCCGCCTCGACATCCTGATGGATACCCTGACCATTCCGGGGCTGCTGACGCTGAGCCAGGTGCTGGCGGAGCTCGGCGACCTGTACGGCATCATCGCCATGGTCCTGCCGTGGGGGCTGTGGTGGCTGGCTCGCCGGCGCTTCGATGCCCTGGGCCACTTTGCCGCCGGCCTGCTCGGCATCGCGGCACTCAACACCCTCGGCAAGGCCGTCATCGGCCGCGCCCGGCCGCACGCCTCGGTCCATCTGGCGGATTCGCTTTCCTACCCGAGTGCCCATACCTCCACCGCCGTGGTGCTGTTCGGCCTGGCCGCCGCCTTCGTCGCCCGGGAACTTCCGCCGCAACGTCGCTTCTGGGCCTACTGGGGCGCCATTGCCGTCATCGTGCCCATGGCGCTGTCGCGGCTGGTGCTGGGCGTACACTGGCTCAGCGACCTGGTCGGCGGCGCCCTGCTCGGCCTGGTGGTCTGCGCCCTGGTGCAGCTCGCCTGGCAGCATCGCTCGCGGGAGACCCTGCGCCCCTGCCCCTGGTGGGCGCTGGGCACGGCCTCGCTGGCGCTCGCCGCCGCGCGGGTGGTCTGGCTGGGGCCGGCGTAAGCTGGAAGCTGGAAGCCAGCATGAACCCCGCCATCATCGGGTCAAGGGTTTTCTTCCAGCTTCAAGCTTATGACTTCAAGCTCCGGGCGAAGCCCGGCCGGGTTTTCTTCCAGCTTCCAGCTTAAGCCCGCGAAGCGGGCGTTCTTCCAGGTGCGAAGCACCGCTCTTCGAGCTTAAGCCCGCGAAGCCGGGTCAACCCAGCGCCAGCCACAGCCCCACGCCCACCATCAGCGTCCCGGCCACGCGGTTGAGCAGCCGCACCTTGTCGGCCTGGCCCAGCAGGTGGCGTAGCGTCTGCCCACCGGTGGCGTAGGCCAGCAAGGCGCAGAATTCGATGGTCAGGATCACCGCGACCAGCGCGGCCAGCTGGGCGGGAAGCGGTCGCGAGGCATCCAGGAACGGCGGCAGCAGGGCCATGAAGAAGGCCCAGCCCTTGGGGTTGGCCACCGCCGTCACCAGCCCCTGCATGGCCAGCTCGCGGCGACCGGCACGGGCCTGGGACGCCAGGGTATCGGGAATCGCCATGCGTCCGCGGGAGCGCCACATCATCACGCCCAGATAAGCCAGGTAGGCGCCACCCAGCCACTTGAATACGGCGAACAGCGCCGGCTCCCGCAGCATCAGCGTCGCCACCCCGGCCCCGGCGGCCACCGCCACCAGCCCCACGCCGACCAGCTCGCCGAGCATCATCCACAGCGTGCGCCGCACGCCCTGGGTCATGCCCAGCACCATCGCCAGGGTCATGCACATGCCCGGCGTCAACGACACCAGCAGAAAGGTCGGCACGAACACCGATAGCAACCCCATGCTGACCATTCGAACAACCTCCATGTCAATTGGCTGGGCAGCGCCCCCCTACCGCTGGTCGGCGCCCGGATCGGTTTTTCTTCCAGCTTATGGCTTCAAGCTTTCGGCGAAGCCGAGTCCCCCCAGCGGGGCATCAGGCGATGCTCGATGCCGAGCTGGTTGAGGATGCGCGCGACGATGAAGTCGATCAGGTCCTCGACCGAGCTCGGCCGGTGGTAGAAGCCCGGCGCCGCCGGCAGCACCACCGCGCCCTGGCGGGTCAGGCTCAGCATGTGCTCGAGATGAATGGCCGACAGCGGCGTTTCCCTCGGCACCAGGATCAACTGGCGACGCTCCTTGAGCGCCACGTCGGCGGCGCGCTCGATCAGGTTGTTGCTGGCGCCGCAGGCCACCGCAGAGAGCGTGCCGGTGGAACAGGGACAGATCACCATCGCCGAGCTGGCGCCGGAGCCCGAGGCCACGGGCGCCATCCAGTCCTCGCGACCGAAGCAGCGTATCTGGCCCGGGGCCGCCCCGCAGCGCTCGATAAGCGCCTCGGCCAGCCGCTCGGGTCGTGCCGGCAGTTCGCTCTCGGTCTCGGTGGCGATCACCAGGTGCGCCGCCTTGGAGATCATCACCCAGACCTCGCGGTTCGCCACCACCAGCGCCTCGATCAGGCGCAGACCATACTGGGCACCGGAGGCCCCGGTCAGCGCCACGGTGACCGGGGCGCCAAATCCCGTCGCGTCTCGCTCAGCCGTCATGAGCCACCTCCAGTGCCGCCAGTAGCTTGTCGTGGATGCCGCCGAAGCCGCCGTTGGACATCACCACCAGCCGGTCGCCCGGCCGCGCTTCGGCCACCAGCGCCGCTACCAGGACGTCCAGATCGTCGTAGACGCCGCCGGGCCGGCCGCTGGCCTCGACCACCGGCGCCAAGGTCCAATCGAGCCCTGGAGGTTGGTACCAGTAGGCGGCGTCGGCGTCGGCCACGCTACCGGCCAGGCGCTCGCGCAGGGTGCCGAGGCGCATGGTGTTGGAGCGCGGCTCGATCACCGCCAGCAGGCGGCCGTTCGGGGTGGCGGCACGCAGCCCGCCGAGGGTGGCGGCGATGGCCGTGGGGTGATGGGCGAAATCGTCGATCACCTGAATGCCGACCACCTCGCCGCGCAGTTCCTGGCGGCGGCGCGGCGTCTCGAAACGCGCCAGAGCCTCGGCGCCATCGGCGAGCGACATGCCACAGGCGTGGGCGGCGGCCAGCGCCGCCAGCGCATTGCGGGCGTTGTAGTCGCCGGTCAGTCCCCAGTCGACCTCGGCCTCCTGCTTCACGTCGGCGCCGCGATGCAAGACCCGAAAACGGCTGGCGTCGGCGCGCTCGAGGACGACGCGCCAGGGGCTCTCCGGGGCCTGGCCGAAACGCTCTACCGGCGTCCAGCAGCCCTGCTCGAGCACACGCTCAAGGGCCGGCTCGCCGTCGGCCACCAGCAGCCGCCCCTTGCCCGGCACGGTGCGCACCAGGTGGTGGAACTGGCGCTCGATGGCGGCCAGGTCTGGGAAGATGTCGGCGTGGTCATACTCCAGGTTGCCGAGCACCGCGATCTCGGGGCGGTAATGCACGAACTTGGAGCGCTTGTCGAAGAAGGCGGTATCGTACTCGTCGGCCTCGACCACGAAGGGCGCATCGGCGTCGCCCAACCGCGCCGAGACGCCGAAGTTGCGCGGCACGCCGCCGATCAAAAAACCCGGCGCCAGTCCCGCCGCTTCCAGCAGCCAGGCAGTCAGGCTCGCCGTCGTGGTCTTGCCGTGGGTGCCGGCCACGGCGATCACCCTCCGGCCGGGCAATACGTGCTCGACAAGCCACTGGGGGCCGGAGACGTAGGGCAAGCCCCGATCCAGCACCGCTTCCACCTCGGGATTGCCCCTCGACAGGGCGTTGCCGATCACTACCAGATCAGGCCGCGGGTCCAGGTTGTCGGCAGCGAAGCCCTCGATCAGGGCGATCCCCGCCTGTTCGAGCTGGGTGCTCATGGGCGGATAGACGCCCGCGTCCGAGCCGCTGACGCGATGCCCTTGTTCTCGGGCCAGCAAGGCCAGGCTACCCATGAAGGTACCGCAGATGCCGAGAATATGAAGATGCATGGAGTCTCCGCTACCGAAATGCCTTGCCGGCGGTCAGTAGCCGCCCGGCGGAAAGCGGCAGCCTAGCATGGCCCCTGCGCGCCCTCCAGCGCGCCGCGGACGTCGCGGATCGCCGACGGGATGCAGCCACCTGGGCGATGGGCTAGAATCGACGCCTTTCTTGGACGAACCCCGGAAGCGCCCTGCCGAGCGGGCCGCTTCCCCATGACGCGACCAGCAACAGGATAGCCCCATGGCCCAGCACAACGCCTTTTACGCCCAGTCCGGCGGCGTCACCGCCGTGATCAACGCCAGCGCCTGCGGCGTCATCGAGGCCTGCCGCCGCCACTCCGACCAGATCGGCAAGGTCTACGCCGGCCACAACGGCATCATCGGCGCCCTGACCGAGGACCTGATCGACGTCAGCCAGGAGAGCGACGAGGCCATCGCGGCGCTGCGCCACACCCCCGCCGGCGCCTTCGGCTCCTGCCGCTACAAGCTCAAGGACATCGAGACCCACCGCGCCCAGTACGAGCGACTGATCGAGGTCTTCAAGGCCCACGACATCCGCTACTTCTTCTACAACGGCGGCGGCGACAGCGCCGATACCTGCCTCAAGGTCTCCCAGTTGTCCGAGAAGTTGGGCTATCCGCTGACCGCCATCCACGTGCCCAAGACCGTGGACAACGACCTGCCGATCACCGACAACTCCCCGGGCTTCGGCAGCGTGGCCAAGTACATCGCCACCTCCACCCTCGAGGCGTCGCTGGACATCGCATCCATGTGCGCCACCTCCACCAAGGTGTTCGTGCTCGAGGTCATGGGACGCCACGCCGGCTGGATCGCCGCCGCCGGCGCCCTGGCCGGGGAGAAGGAAGGCGACGCCCCGCACCTGGTGATCTTCCCCGAGATCGCCTTCGACCGCGCCGCGGTGATGGCGCGTGTCGAGGAGTCCGTGCAGAAGTACGGCTACTGCGTAATCGTGGTCTCCGAGGGCGCCCGCTACGAGGACGGCACCTTCCTCGCCGACTCCGGCAACACCGACGCCTTCGGCCACCGCCAGCTGGGCGGCGTGGCGCCGACGCTGGCCGGCATGGTCAAGCAGGATCTCGGCTACAAGTATCACTGGGCGGTCGCCGACTACCTGCAGCGCGCCGCGCGCCACCTGGCGTCCAAGACCGACGTGGACCAGGCCTACGCGGTGGGCGAGAAGGCCGTCGAGCTGGCACTCGCCGGCGAAAACGCCAAGATGCCGGCCATCAAGCGTACCGGCGACGCCCCCTATTCCTGGACCGTCGAGGCCGCACCGCTGGCCGAGGTGGCCAACCGCGAGAAGTTCATGCCGCGCGATTTCATCCGCGACGACGGCTTCGGCATTACCGAGGACTGCCGCCGCTACCTGTCACCGCTGATCCAGGGCGAGGACTTCCCCCCCTTCGAGAACGGCCTGCCCAAGGTGGCCAAGCTGGCCAAGCATCGCGCCGAACGCAAGCTGCCGGAGTTCAAGATTTAAAGCTGGAAGCTGGAAGCTGGAAGCTGGAAGCTGGAAGCTGGAAGCTGGAAGCTGGAAGCTGGAAGCTGGAAGCTGGAAAACAGCATGGACCCCGACATCATGGGGTCAAGGGTTGTCTTCAAGCTTCCAGCTTAAGCCCGCGAAGCGGGCGTTCTTCCAGGTGCGAAGCACCGCTCTTCAAGCTCCGGGCGCAGCCCGGTTCTAGCGCAGCAGCCAGGAGATCACCAGCAGCACCAGCAGCACGCCGGCCACCGCCTGCCAGACCCAGGCTGGCTCGTGCCAGCGCCGGGACGGCGAGCCACCGCTGCCTCCCTCGGGGACCCGCAGGGCATGCAGGAACTCCGAGAGCCGCCGGTAGCGCAGCGCGCGCTGGGGCGTGAGCGCCCTGCGAAGGGCATCGTCGAGGGCCGGCGGTATCTCGGGATCGTGACTCCGGGCACTGCGATAGTGCATTCGCTCCAGGTCGGTATGGCGCAGCAACTCCTTGACCGGCTGCTCATAGGGCAAGGCACCGGTGAGCAGCCAGTAGGTCGTGGAGGCCAGCGAATACTGGTCGCTGCGACGCCCCACCTCGTCATCCAGGGCATACTCGGGCGCACTGTGCTCGGTCAACCCGACCTGGCGCAGCAGCCCCCGCGAGCGACGATGGCCGTCCACGTCGCGCAGATGGCAGGCGCTCAGGTCGGCGAGCACCACCTGGCCGTGCCGGTCGATCAGCACGTTGTCGGGATGTACTCGCTGGTGCAGCAGGTCGCGGTGGTGCAGCGCCTGGAGTCCCTTGCCGAGCTGGATAGCGATATCGAGCCGCTGGGCCAGGCCGGCCTGGGGATGGCGACGCACCCACTCGGCGAGGGTCTCCCCCGCCACGTAGGCCATCAGGTAATACAGATGGCGCCGGGGGCGCGAGGGCTCCATGACCCGCACCACGAACGGCGAACGCACGCGCTCGACGACCCACTGCTGAAGCAGGAAGTGCTCCAGATAGGCATTGCGGCTGGAAAGCTCGGGGCTGGGCGCCTTCATCACCATCTCGCGCTCGGAGTGGACATCGCACACTCGATAGACCCGTGACTGGGCCGTGCGCGACAGCACCTCGCGTACCTCCAGGCCATCGAGTCGCTCGCCCACATCGAGTTCCGGCGGGATCGGCAGGTCGCCGTACAGCCTGTCGGGATGATCGCGAGCCTCTTCGGGCAGGGCGTCGATGCGCACCAGCTGGAAGCAGAACTGGTCGCCGCCGTAGCCCCGCTCACGGGCCCGCTCGCTGGCGGTCTGGGCCAGCCGCTCGCAGGCGGCGTCCAGATCGCTGGCATCCTGGCGAATCAGGCCCACGTAGTCCGACGGCATCAGCGTGCCCTGCACCCCCTGGCTGGTGAACAGGAAGATGTCACCCTGCTTGAGCGGCATCTGCACATAGTCGATATCCAGGCTGGCATCCATCCCCAGCGCCCGGGACGGATAGCGATAGCCGCCAAGATCCGTGACGTGGTCCCGGGTGAGCTGCTCGAACTCCGCGCCCCTGAGACGAAACACCAGGGTATCCCCCATATGGAAGAGGTGCGCCTCGCGCCCCTCGTAGACCATGGCGGACATCGAGCTCACGTAGCCGCCGTCGCTGACCTGCCGGCTCTGGCCGAAGCACCAGGCGTTCAGCGAGCGCAGCACCCGGGTCGCCGACAGCTTGGCTCCCCAGTGGTCGGGCGTCGAATAGTAGTCGGCCAGGAAGCCCTGGACGCTGAGGTCACCGGCCTGCTTGGCCAGCGGGTTGCGCGAGGTGGAGTCGGTGATCAGCGCGCAGGCGCCCTTCGTCGCCAGCAGCCGCTCCTCGGGAACGCACACCGACATCGAGCTGCGATGCCGGCCACGCGCCGGTACCACGAAGGCCTGGCCGAAACTCAGTGACAGTTGCGCGGATGCCAAGACGGTCTCCTTGTGCTGGCAGCGGCTCCAGACCCCGGCGGGGCCCTCCATAGCGGGCCCATGATACACGCCCACCCCCGCCTCTGGCTCTACCTCTCGGCATGCAACGCCCTCGCCGAAGACCTAGGTCGGATTGGTAATCGCCAGGTCGGCCTCGTATAATTCGCCGCATTTCACACCCGACGGCTATCCGCCAGAGAAGGACGCGCTCATGAACTTCGACAACATCCCCGCCGGCAAGGACCTGCCCAACGACCTCTACGTGGCAATCGAGATTCCGGCCAACCATGCCCCGGTCAAGTACGAGATCGACAAGGACATGGGAGCGCTGCTGGTCGACCGCTTCATGGCCACCCCGATGTTCTATCCGGCCAACTACGGCTTCATTCCGCACACCCTGGCCGATGACGGCGACCCCCTGGACGCCCTGGTCGTGACCCCCTACCCGGTTCAGCCCGGCAGCGTCATTCGCGCCCGCCCGGTCGGCATCCTCAACATGACCGACGAGGCCGGCGAGGATGCCAAGCTGGTGTGCGTGCCGCACCCCAAGCTGTCCAGCCTCTACGACGACATCCAGGAAGTGACCGACCTGCCCGAACTGCTGCGCCAGCAGATCGCCCACTTCTTCGAGAACTACAAGGATCTCGAGAAGGGCAAATGGGTCAAGGTGGAGTCCTGGGAAGGCGTCGAAGCCGCCCGCAAGGCCATCGAGAAGGCTGCCGCCGCCCACGGCAAGGCCTGATCGCCGCCGCGCTTGCGCAAGCGAAGGGGCCGCCCGGTGGGCGGCCCCTTCGTCGTTGCGGGCATCGACGATGTTCGGCTCAATGCTCGCCGCCCGCCTCGGGCAGGGCCATGGCATCGCCCGATGCCGGCGCATCACCAGCGGCCTGATCCACTTCACCGGCGGCGGCATCCTGCGTCGGCACGCCTGACGCCTCGTTGACGACCCCGGCCGGCACCGCCGGCTCGCCGCCCCCGGCAGCGGGCAACGCCTTGGCCAGCTCGCGACTCAGGTCCCGTGCACGCAGCACGTGATTGGCCATCACCAGCGAATGATTGGCGAAGATGCCGAAGCCTGAGCCGTTGAGCACCACCGGACTCCACAGCCGCCGCTGGCTTCTCTCGAGCTCGGCGACCAGCATCCCCCAGCGAGCGGCGAGCCCGGCATCTTCGAGCCATTCGGCTCGATCGCGCCCCACCGCGGTAAGCAGCCGATGCAGCGCCCAGGTCTGGCCGCGCGCCTCGAAGAAGACATTGTCGACCCGATACCAGGGCGTCTCGCGCGGCAGCCCTTCCGCCTCGAGATCCAGGTCGGCCAGGGCCTCGGGGCTGCCGACGCTGGCCGACAGGCGTCGTCCGAGATCGTCCAGCCCCTGCGCCACCCCGACCAACCACGGCGCAATGCCCTGCCCGCCAGCCGCGAAACCATCATCACCACCGCTCAGCGCCTCCCGGTAAGCGGCAAGCCCGGCCCGCGCCTGACGCAACCGGTGCTCAGTGGAAGGATAGAACCAGTCGCGACTATCGCCTTCCAACTGCATCTGCACGGCCCCCAGGGCCGCCGTGTCTCCACCGGCCATGGCCGGCAGCGCCTGACTCAGCCGGCGGGCCTGGCTGAGCACGCCAAGCTCCCAGGCCGGCATGTTGTCGAGCCACAGCCCCGGCGGCGCCAGATCGTTGCGCAGGTAGCCGCCGGGCTTGTCCAGCAGCGTGACTACCAGGCCCGACAGGCCGTCAAGGGTCGCCGTACCCGGCACCGCATCGGCGGCCGGCGAGGCCTCCTGCCCCGACTCGAGGGCCGGGGTACGGCTCCACCAGATGCCCAGCCCGAGAGCCACCAGCAGATAGATCACCAACGCGGCCAGCAGCGGTTTCCACAGCCAGCCATACTGCGGGCGTTCGAGCGCCTCGATCCTGCGGCGACGCCGGTCGCTCGCCTGTCGCTTCAATACCATGATCCTGTTCCCTGATGGTGAGGGGCCCGGGCACGATCGCCCGAACCGGCAAGGGGCATCCACAGCGCCCCATCGCTGCGATATCCTAGGCAATGTCTGAAAAATGCCTGCGCTCGGCTATACGGCGTTAAAAATCGGCTCAAAGTACTCATTTACTACCTGTAAACTCCGTCTTTTCACCGATTTTTGCCTTGTCTAGCCTTCGCTCACCGACTTTTCAGAAAAGCCTAGGCCAGATCCGATGCCTGCCGTGGCACCGAACGGCCCAAGGGCCCGAAGGGCTGGCTCGAACGTCGCGCCTGCGCGTCGACGCCGAGCAGGCGCGAGCCATCGATCGACAGCCCGGTGCTCATGGCCCAGTATCTCGTCCTTCAGGCTCCCATGCATCTGATCATAGCGGCCCCCGGCGCGGAACCCCATGCCACGCCACGGGTCACAAACGCGCTCCTTCAACGTCTGCCAAGGGAAGTCTCGTGTTGCACCTCTATCGCCTGCTCTGCCTGTTCGCCCTGCTGTGGATCCCGCTGACCGCCCAGGCCCAGTGGTTCGGCGGCGACGACGACGGCGAGTTCCTGCCGGTGGAGCAGGCGTTCCAGCCTAGCGCCTGGCACGATGGCGACACCCTCAGCATCGGCTTCGAGAACGCCGACGGCTACTATCTGTACCGCCATCGTTTCAGCGTCGAGAGCGACGCGAAGGGCATCACCCTCGGCGAACCCAGGCTGCCTCCCGGCGAGGCCAAGTCCGATGAATTCCTCGGCGACGTGCGTGTCTTCTACGACCGCGTCGTCTTCACGGTGCCGATCGAGGGCCAGCCCCAAGGCCCCCTGTCGCTGACCCTGGGCTTCCAGGGCTGCGCCGATGCGGGCCTGTGCTATCCCCCCGAGCGGGTCACGCTACAGGCCCCCGAAGGCCAGGCCCCGGCGGCCTTCCGCTCCGCCCCGCCCGCTGGCGAGGCCGCCACCGACGGCCGTGCCGTTACCGCCCCACCGGTCAGCGAGGATGGTCGCTTCAGCACCCTGCTCGAGGAAGCCAGCCTGCCGCTGGTGCTGGGCCTGTTCTTCGTCGCCGGCCTGGGACTGACCTTCACGCCCTGCGTGCTGCCGATGGTGCCGATCCTGTCCTCGATCATCGTCGGCCAGCACCCCAGTCGCTCCCGAGCCTTCGCGCTGTCACTGTCCTACGTGGCCGGCATGGCGCTGACCTATGCCATCGTGGGCGTGCTGATGGGCATCTTCGGTGCCGGCCTCAACCTCCAGGCCCGGCTGCAATCGGCCCCTGTGCTGATCGGCTTCGCGGTACTGTTCACGCTGTTCGCCATGGCCATGTTCGGCGCCTTTGACCTGCGCCTGTCGCCGCGACTGGCGAGCCGCATCGAAGGCTGGCAGACGCGTGCGCAGCGCAGCGGCCCGGCGGGACTGGCACTGGCCGGGGCACTCTCGGTGCTGGTGGTCTCGCCCTGCGTCTCGGCGCCGCTGGCCGGCGCCCTGGTCTTTATCTCCTCCACCGGCGATGCCGCGATGGGGGGCGCCGCCCTGCTGGCCCTGGGCCTGGGCATGGGGGTCCCGCTGCTGCTCGTGGGCACCTTCGGCCCCACCCTGCTGCCGCGCACCGGCGCCTGGATGAACGGGATCAAGACCGCCTTCGGCCTCCTGCTGCTGGGGGTGGCCATATGGCTGGTCGAACGGCTGATCCCCGCCACGGCCGCCCTGCTGCTGTGGGCCGCGCTGGCCATCGGCAGCGCCCTGGCGCTCGGCGCCCTGACGCTGAACCCGCCCCAGGGCTGGCCGCGGGCCCGTCAGACGCTCGGCATCCTGCTGCTGGTATGGGGCGTGACCATGGTGATCGGCGCCTCGCGGGGGGCCCACGATCCGCTGCGCCCGCTGGCCACCAGCGCCGCGACGACCGCCACGGCCGACGCCAGCGCCGCAGCGAACCGGCAGCCGGTGCAGGTCGTGACTCGACTCGACGAGCTCCAGGCGGCGCTGGCCGATGCTTCCCGGCCGGCGTTCGTCGACATCACCGCCGACTGGTGCATTTCCTGCCAGGTCATGAAGCGCGAGGTCTTCCCGGACCCGGCGGTGGCCGAAGCACTGGCCGACTTTCGGCGCATCGAGGTGGACGTCACCGCCTCCGACGAGGACAGCCGGGCCTTGCTGAAACACTTCGCCCTGTTCGGCCCGCCAAGCCTGCTATTCTTCGACGACGGCCGTGAACTCCGCCAGGCACGCATCCAGGGCGAGGTCGATGCCCAGCGGCTGGCACGCCACCTGGATGACGTTCGGAGCTGGCTGGACGGCGGTCGAGCCCCGGGCTAGGGCTCGCACGAAACGCCTCCGCGAACGCTGTTCGCCGGCTGCTGGACATCACCGCCGAATTTCGGCAAACTCCGACCACATCGCTTTTCAAGGCCGTTAGAGACGGTAAGAGACGACATCTTGCCGCGATCTATGGCAAGTTAGCCAAGGTTGACAGCGCCGGCCGTCACCCCGAATCCACTCATCGAGACGACGTCATATGGATATCCGCAAGGTCAAGAAGCTGATCGAGCTGCTGGAAGAGTCGAACATCAGCGAGATCGAGATCCAGGAAGGCGAGGAATCGGTGCGCATCAGCCGCCACCCCAACGGTGCCGCCTATCCCCAGGCACCGGCTCCCGCCTGGCCGGCTCCGGCGCCGGCCCAGCCCGCCGCCCCGGCAGCCCAGCCCGCCGCGGCTCCCGCCGAGCCCGCCGCCGATCAGGGCCCCGGCTACCAGGGAGAGGCCGTGCTCTCGCCCATGGTGGGTACCTTCTACCGCGCCCCGGCACCGGGCGCCAAGCCCTTCATCGAAGTCGGCCAGAGCGTCAAGAAGGGTGAGACCATCTGCATCGTCGAAGCGATGAAGATGATGAACCAGATCGAAGCCGATCGTGACGGCGTCATCGAGGCCATCCTGGTCGAGGACGGCGAGCCGGTCGAATTCGAGCAGCCGATGGTCGTCATCTCCTGATCTTTTCACCCACTTGGCGGACCCCATCATGCTGGACAAGGTTCTCATCGCCAATCGCGGCGAGATCGCCCTGCGCATCCTGCGCGCCTGCAAGGAACTGGGCATTCGCACGGTCGCAGTACACTCCAAGGCCGACCGCGAGCTGATGCACGTGCGCCTGGCCGACGAGGCCGTATGCATCGGCCCCGCAGCCTCGGCACAGTCCTACCTCAATATCCCGGCGCTGATCAGCGCCGCCGAGGTGACCGATTCTAGCGCCATCCACCCCGGCTACGGCTTTCTCTCCGAGAACGCCGACTTCGCCGAGCAGGTAGAACGTTCCGGCTTCACCTTCATCGGCCCCAGGGCCGAGACGATTCGCCTGATGGGCGACAAGGTGAGCGCCATTGCTGCCATGAAGAAGGCCGGGGTGCCCACCGTCCCGGGCTCCAATGGCCCGCTGGGCGACGACGAGGGCGAGATACTCGCCACCGCGCGGCGGATCGGCTATCCGGTGATCATCAAGGCCGCCGCCGGCGGCGGCGGACGCGGCATGCGCGTGGTGCACGCCGAGGGCCACCTGCTCTCCGCGGTGACCGTGACCCGCACCGAGGCCCACTCGGCCTTCGGCGACGGCACCGTCTACATGGAGAAGTTCCTCGAGAAGCCGCGCCACGTCGAGGTGCAGGTACTGGCCGATGGCCAGGGTAACGCCATCCACCTCTATGACCGCGACTGCTCGCTGCAGCGCCGTCACCAGAAGGTGCTCGAAGAGGCGCCGGCCCCGGGTCTCGATCCGGACGCTCGCGCCCAGGTGCTCAAGGCGTGTACCGATGCCTGCATCGAGATCGGCTACCGCGGCGCCGGCACCTTCGAGTTCCTGTACGAGGACGGCCAGTTCTTCTTCATCGAGATGAACACCCGGGTCCAGGTCGAGCACCCGGTCACCGAGATGGTGACCGGCGTCGACATCGTCCGCGAGCAGCTGCGCATCGCCTCCGGCCTGCCGCTGTCGATCACCCAGGACGAGGTCGAGCTCAACGGCCACGCCTTCGAGTGCCGCATCAACGCCGAGGATGCCAGGACCTTCATGCCCTCCCCGGGCAAGGTCACCCTCTACCACCCGCCGGGCGGGCTCGGCGTGCGCATGGACTCCCATGTCTATACCGGTTACTCGGTGCCGCCGCACTACGACTCGCTGATCGGCAAGCTGATCACCTGGGGCGCCGACCGCGAGACCGCACTGACGCGCATGCGTAACGCCCTCGACGAGCTGCTGGTCGAAGGCATCAAGACCAACACCGACCTGCACAAGGACCTGGTCCGCGACGGCTATTTCCAGCAGGGCGGCGTGAACATCCACTACCTGGAGAAGAAGCTCGGACTCTGAGCCCAGCCGATACTCCTCCGGCGCGGGGCGGCATGGCCGCCCCGTCGTCGTTTCTTCACCCGACCTTCCTGGAGCCCCCATGCCCTGGCTGCAACTCAAGGCGCGTATCGCCCCCGAACAGGCCGAGCTGCTCGAGGAGCTGCTGCTGGCCGAAGGCGCCACCGCCATTACCCTCCAGGACGCCGAGGACGACCCGCTGTTCGAGCCCGAGCGCGGCACCACCCCGCTGTGGGACGAGACCGTGCTGACCGGCCTCTACGACGACCTGGAGGGTCTGTCGGCGATGCTCGAACGCCTGGGCGCCGCCTGGGCCGAGGCCATGCCCGGCGAGCCCTGCCCCGAGATCGAGCACGAGCTGCTCGACGACCGGGACTGGGAGCGCGCCTGGATGGACGACTTCAAGCCCCTGCGCATGGGTCAGCGACTATGGATCGTGCCCAGTTGGCACGAGGCGCCGGATCCCGAGGCGGTGAACCTGCTCCTCGACCCGGGACTGGCCTTCGGCACCGGCACCCACCCCACCACGGCGCTTTGCCTGGCATGGCTCGACCGACTGGCCGTGGACGGCGAGCTTCAGGGCCGCCGCGTCCTCGACGTGGGCTGCGGCTCCGGCATCCTCGCCATCGCCGGCCTCAGGCTCGGCGCCGACGCGGCGGTGGGCACCGACATCGATCCCCAGGCGCTCTCGGCCAGCCGCGACAACGCCGAGCGCAATGGCGTTGCGGAGCAAGCCTTTGCGCTGTACTACCCGGAACAGCTGGAGACCTCGGCACGCTTCCCGGTGGTGATCGCCAACATCCTGGCCGGCCCGCTGGTCGAGCTGGCCGACGAGATCGCCGCACGCGTCGCCCCGGGCGGCCGCCTGGCGCTGTCCGGCATCCTCGAGACCCAGGCCGAAGAGGTCCGCGAGGCCTACGAGGATCAAGGCCTGATCATGGACGAGCCCGACGTGCGCGAGGGCTGGGTGCGTCTCGACGGACGGCGTCCCGACTGATACCCGCGAAGACTACCTTCACCCAGGCCATCGGGGGGCGTATGATATGTCCCCCTTCGAACCATCGACGCTGATCATGTCCGACTCACGCCCCCTGCCACGCATCGGTCGCCATGCCCTGCCCAACCGGGTCATCCTGGCGCCCATGGCCGGTGTCACCGACCGTCCCTTCCGTGCGCTCTGTCGCCGGCTCGGCGCCGGACTGGTAGTGGGCGAGATGGTGACCTCGGACCCCAACCTGTGGCACACCCGCAAGTCTCGGCTGCGCATGGACCATCGCGGCGAACCCGGCCCCCGCGCCGTGCAGATCGCTGGCGGCGACGCCGAGATGCTCGCCGAGGCGGCGCGACTCAACGCCGAGATGGGCGCCGAGATCATCGACATCAACATGGGCTGCCCGGCCAAGAAGGTCTGCAACAAGGCCGCCGGTTCTGCGCTGCTGCGCGACGAGGCGCTGGTCGCCGACATTCTCGGCTCGGTGGTCGCCGCGGTAGACGTACCGGTGACGCTGAAGATCCGTACCGGCTGGTGCGCCGACAGTAACAATGGCGTGCGAGTGGCGCGTCTGGCCGAAGCCGCCGGCATCCAGGCGCTGGCCGTACACGGTCGCCATCGCCAACAGCGCTACGGCGGCGAGGCGGAATACGACACCATCGCCGCCATCAAGGCCGCCGTGTCGTTGCCGGTGTTCGCCAACGGCGATATCGATTCGCCCGAGAAGGCTCGCCGGGTCCTCGACTATACTGGGGCGGATGCGGTAATGATCGGCCGCGGCGCCCAGGGCAATCCCTGGATCTTTCGCGAGATCGACCACTACCTGCGGCATGGCCGGCGCCTGGCGCCCCCCGATGCCACCGAGCGCGCGGCGGTGCTGCACGGCCACCTGAAGGCCCTGCACGACTTCTACGGTGAGCACATGGGCGTGCGCATTGCCCGCAAGCATCTCGGCTGGTACCTCGCCGGCGATGCCCGCTTCGACGACGACGGGCGCCGCACGCTACGTGCCACCTTCAATGGCCTGGACAGCGCCGCTGACCAGAGCCGCTTCATCGACGAACTCTTTCGTCATGGCTCCGCCGCGGCTCCCGACCGCGTTGCCCGGGTCATGACGCCGGACGGAACCTGTGCCGCATGACCAGCAGCCAAGCCTTTGACCATGATCCCGCGCTGACCGAGCTGGACGCCCACGCCTCCCGGGCCCTCGCCGAGTCCACCGATGGCGCCGCTCCGCGCCCGCACAGCGACATGCCCCTGCGTGAGGCCGTCGAGGCCTCCATGCGTCGCTACTTCGACCATCTCGACGGAGGCGACGTCACCGACCTCCATGCCATGGTGATGGCCGAGGTCGAGGCACCGCTGCTCGCCGCCGTGCTCGAGCACGCCCAGGGCAACCAGACCCGGGCCGCCGAAATGCTCGGCCTCAACCGCGGCACCTTGCGCAAGAAGCTCAAGCACTATGGTCTGATCTGATTCCCCGCGAGGGCGCCGACGAGCGCCCTCGCCTGCTTTGCGTCTTCCTCTTACCATGCCCGCAACAGAGTGACCCCCATGTCCCAAGCTTCCACCACCCCGGTCCGCCGCGCCCTGATCAGCGTGTCCGACAAGACCGGCATCGTCGACTTCGCCCGCGGCCTCAGCGCACAGGGCGTCGAACTGCTCTCTACCGGCGGCACCTTCCGCCTGCTGCAGGAGAACGGCGTTCCGGTCACCGAGGTATCCGAGCATACCGGCTTCCCCGAGATCATGGACGGCCGGGTCAAGACCCTGCATCCGAAGATCCACGGCGGCATCCTCGGGCGTCGCGGACAGGACGACGCGGTGATGGCCGAACACGGCATCGCCCCCATCGACATGGTGGTGGTCAACCTCTACCCGTTCTCGGCCACGGTGGCGCGCCCCGACTGCACCCTCGAGGACGCCATCGAGAACATCGATATCGGCGGCCCGACCATGGTTCGCGCCTGCGCCAAGAACCACGCCTACACCACCATCGTGGTGGACGCCGGCGACTATGCGCGGGTGCTGGAGGAGGTCAGCCAGGGCGGCATGCAGCAGGCCACTCGCTTCGACCTGGCGGTCAAGGCCTTCGAGCATACCGCCGGCTATGACGCCGCGATCGCCGACTATCTCGGCCAGCGCGTCCCGGGCGGCGAGGACGGCTTTCCGCGCACCTACAACCTGCAGTTCGTCAAGAAGCAGGCCATGCGCTACGGCGAGAACCCGCACCAGTCCGCGGCCTTCTACGTCGAGCCTGACTGCAAGGAGCCAAGCGTCTCCACCGCCGAAACCCTGCAGGGCAAGCCGCTGTCGTTCAACAACGTGGCCGACACCGACTCCGCCCTGGAGTGCGTCAAGACCTTCACCGACACCGCCTGCGTCATCGTCAAGCACGCCAACCCCTGCGGCGTGGCAGTGGGCGCGACCCTGATGGAGGCCTACGACAAGGCCTTCGCCACCGACCCCACCAGCGCCTTCGGCGGCATCATCGCCTTCAACCGGGCGCTGGACGCCGAGACCGCCCGAGCCATCATCGACCGCCAGTTCGTCGAAGTGATCATCGCACCGGGCGTCGAGGCCGAGGCCCGCGAGATCGTCGCCGAGAAGAAGAACGTGCGGCTGCTCGACATCGGCGCCCACTGGCCCGGCGAACGCGAGCACGCCCATGACTTCAAGCGCGTCACCGGCGGCCTGCTGGTTCAGGACCGCGACCTGGGCATGGTCGGGCGCGACGAGCTGACCGTGGTCACCGAACGCGTGCCCACCGAGCAGGAGATGCGCGACCTGGCCTTCGCCTGGAAGGTCGGCAAGTACGTCAAGTCCAACGCCATCGTCTACGCCAAGAACGGCCAGACCATCGGCGTCGGCGCCGGCCAGATGAGCCGGGTCTACTCGGCCAAGATCGCCGGCATCAAGGCCGCCGACGAGGGGCTCTCGGTGCCCGGCTCGGTGATGGCCAGCGATGCCTTCTTCCCCTTCCGTGACGGCATCGACGCCGCCGCCAAGGCCGGCATCACCGCGGTGATCCAGCCCGGCGGCTCCATGCGCGACCAGGAAGTGATCGACGCCGCCAACGAGGCCGGCATTGCCATGGTGTTTACCGGCATGCGCCACTTCAGGCACTGAGCGGAGGGGAAAACGCTGGAACTCGACCACGCGTCGTTGAAAAGCGGCATCAAGATGCTCATTTGCAACAGCAAACTCCGCTTTCGCGCCGATGTTCGCCTAGCCTGACCATCGTCCAGCCGTTTTCTCGAGTAGCGCAAAAGAAACACCCCGCCGAGCATGCTCGGCGGGGTGTTTTTCTTCCCGCTTCCAGCCGCGAAGCGGCGCTCTTCAAGCGTCCAGCTTTAGGCCCCGAGATCGATACACAGGTACTTGGTCTCGAGGAACTCCTCGATGCCCTGGTGGCCGCCTTCGCGTCCGAGCCCCGAGGCCTTGACGCCGCCGAAGGGCGCTGCGGCGTTGGAGATGAGGCCGGTGTTGATGCCCACCATGCCATATTCCAGGGCATCGGCGACGCGCCATACACGGCCCAGGTCGCGGGAATAGAAGTAGGAGGCCAGGCCGTACTCGGTATCGTTGGCCATGCGCACGGCGTCTTCCTCGTCCTCGAAGGGGAATACCGCGGCCAGCGGCCCGAAGGTTTCTTCTCCTGCCACCTTCATGGTGTCGTTGGCATTGCTGATCAGCGTCGGCGTGAAGAAGTTGCCGCCCAGCGGATGGGGATGCCCGCCCAGCAGCAGCTCGGCGCCGTGATCCACCGCATCCTGAACGTGCTCGGAGACCTTGTTCACCGCCTTGTCGTCGATCAACGGGCCAATGTTGATACCGCTCTCGGTGCCATTGCCCACCTTGAGCTCGCTGTTCATCGCCACCGCCAGCTTCTCGCAGAAGGCGTTGACCACGCTGGACTGCACCAGGAAACGATTGGTGCACACGCAGGTCTGGCCGGCATTGCGGAACTTGGCGGCCATGGCCCCTTCCACGGCGGCGTCGAGGTCGGCATCCTCGAAGACGATGAAAGGCGCGTTGCCGCCGAGCTCCAGCGAGATCTTCTGCACGTGACGCGAGGCCTGGCTCATCAGCTCGCGGCCCACCTCGGTGGAGCCAGTGAAGGTGATCTTGCGCACCAGGGGAGATTCGGTGAGCGCGGCGGCGATCTCGGCGGCGCGGCCCGGCACCACGTTGAACACCCCGCGCGGCACGCCGGCACGCTCGGCCAGCAGCGCCAGGGCAGTGGCAGAGAACGGCGTCTGGCTGGCCGGCTTGACCACAATGGTGCAGCCCGCCGCCAGGGCGGCGCCGGCCTTGCGGGTGATCATCGCGGCGGGGAAGTTCCAAGGCGTGATGGCGCCGACCACGCCGACCGGCTGCTTGGTCACGACGATGCGCTGGTGGGACTTGGCGGCGGGAACCGTCTCGCCGTAGACTCGCCGCGCCTCTTCGGCGAACCAGCGCAGGAAGCTCGCCGCGTAGGCGATCTCGCCGGCGGCCTCCGCCAGCGGCTTGCCCTGCTCGTGAGTCATGATCATGGCCAGGTCGTCCTGATGCTCGAGCATCAGGTCGTGCCATTTCATCAGGATGTCGGCCCGCTCCTGAGCGGTCAGCGCCCGCCAGGCCGGCAACGCGGCATCGGCGGCGTCGATGGCGCGCTCGGTTTCGGCGCGGCCCAGCCGAGGCACGTTGCCCATCGTCTCGCCGGTGGCCGGATTGATCACATCGATCTGCTCGCCGCTATCGGCGGCGACCCAGCTGCCGTCGATATAGGCGAACGGACAATAGAGCTGGGTTTCCTTCAGGGATTCCATGGTCGACTCCTGGCGTGTGGGCAAACTTCATGAGGGATGCTCCTCATGCTAAGCGCAAGCCCCCCGACACGCCAACCGCTCATGCGCGCACGACCTTCAGCTTCCGCGGCGCGCCTCGCGAGAATCGGACAGGGTGATCGACACCGAGTCGGCAAAGCGCAGGGCGTGAGGCTTGTCGATCTCCACCTGGGCGGCCAGCACCTGGTCGAAGCTCATGATCAGGTCGAGCACCTCACGAGTCATGCGTTCGAGCAGCAGGAAGCGGTTATCCTCGACGTGAGCGATCACCTGCTTGGTGATGGTGCGGTAGTTCAGCGCCTCCTCTATGTGGTTGAAGGCCACGGCCTTGTCGGCGCGATAGCGAATCACCGCATTGATCACCACATCCTGACGGTTCTGGATCTCTTCGTCCTTGATCCCGATATGCGTTCTCAGGCGCAGGTCCTTGATACGGATCGTCGCCAGATCATGGTCGAGATGTTCGTCGCCCAGCGCATGCAATGGCATGTCGGTCTCCTTCAGCGGCCATGGACCAGGGTAAGGAACTCCTGGCGGGTACTCTGGTGCTCGCGGAAGGCACCGAGCATCACCGAAGAGGTCATGCTGGAGTTCTGCTTCTCGACGCCGCGCATCATCATGCACAGGTGGCGCGCCTCGATGACCACCGCCACGCCGCGGGCCTCGGTCACCTGCTGCACCGCCTCGGCGATCTGACGGGTCAGGTTCTCCTGGATCTGCATGCGTCGCGCATACATGTCGACGATCCGCGCGAACTTGGACAGGCCCAGCACCTTGCCTCGCGGCAGGTAGGCGATATGGCATTTACCGATGAACGGCAGCAGGTGGTGTTCACACATCGAGTAGAGCTCGATGTCTTTCACCAGCACCATTTCATCGGTATCCGAGGCGAACACCGCCCCGTTGACGATCTCCTCGAGGGACTGGTGATAGCCATGGTTGAGGAATTGCATGGCCTTGGCGGCCCGCTTGGGGGTATCGCGCAGCCCCTCACGCTCGGGGTCCTCTCCCAGTTCCTCGATGATGTGGCGATAGTGCTCGGCGAGATGTTCGGTCATGGTCAGGTTCCATGCAGAGTCGTCGTTGTGGCGGTGCGACGGCGCGGGTCAGGGCACGCACCTTTATGCATTCTATACGTAACTTATGCAAAATCCCGTATTTGTACAAGATACAGGATCAAAGAGGCCCTGATTCTATCGCAAGCCGCCGCCCGACGCAGTGCCATGCCGCGCTCACGCTGTTCGGCAGCGACAGAATACCGCGCAGCGCCTCCCTGCCGGTCGACCGCCGCGGCCCCATCATGTGATAGAGTGGCCGCAACGTCCGCCACCCCAACAGACACCTGCCGAACGCCAACATGATCAAGACTGCGCGCCTGCTGCTGGCGACCTCACTGTTGCTGCCGAGCCTGGCATTGGGCGATACCCTGTCCCTGCCCGCCGACGCTCGGGTGGAGATGGCACTGGTCGACGACCTGCTCCTCGACGCCGAAACACCGAGCCGTCACGACGTGGTGATGCATCCTGTCCAGGGCGACAAGGGAAGCCATCACCTGCCCGACTATTGCGTGGTGACCGGAGATGCCCGGCGCGAAGGCCAGCGCATCCACATCACCACCCATGCCCTGACCTGCATCGAGGCCCAGGGCGGCGAAAGCGCCATCTTCACCGGCGAGCTCACCGCCGGCGCCTACGACGAGGACGGCGACTTCGGCATCGCCGCCTGCCAGGACGGCCGTTGCCGGCTGACGCCGGACGACACCTTCCTGCTGACCCTCACCCGCCCATTGAGCGTGGAGCAGCAGGCCAATCCCTCGGCGGAGATCAACGAGCGCCGCCGCCAGCACGGCGAACCGGCCCCGGAGGAGAACGCCGCCGGACAGTGATGCCCCCGGCGCCCTGCAACGATCCCGAGAACGTCCCCGGGCGGAGCGTTGCAACTTTCTTGCCGCTCAGGCCAGCCAGCGAGTCGCGTCATCCAACGCCTGGCGCTGCTGCTCGAGTTCGCGGATATGGGCATCCCAGTAGCCGGCATCCGCCAGCCAGGGAAACGCCACCGGGAACGCCGGATCTTCCCAACGGGCCACCAGCCAGGCGCTGTGGCGCAGCAGGCGCAAGGCCCGCAACGGTTCCACCAGCGACAGCTCGCCTCGATCGAAGTCGCGGTGCTGCTCGTAGCCCTCGATCACCTCCGACAGCTGCATCTGCCGTTCGCCCTCGTCCTCGGCGGTGAGCAGCATCCACAGGTCCTGCACCGCCGGGGCCATCAGGCAGTCGTCGAAGTCGACCAGCGCAAAGTGCTCGTCGCGCCCCAGCATGTTGCCCAGATGGCAGTCACCCTGGGCCCGCAGCCTGCGCGTCGGCCAGTCCCGCGCGACCAGCGCCTCGACCAGCGACTCGCCGATACGCCCGTAGGCGCGCCGCTGGCGGTCCGATAGCCAACGGCTCGCCAATACCGTCTCGGCGGCTTCCTCCGCCATCTCCCGCGGCGCCAGGGTGCGACGATGTTCGAAGGGCCGACGCTCGCCCACCGCATGGATGGCGCCAATGACCTCGCCCAGAGCGAACAGGTGCTCGGGATTCTCCAGCTCCGGCGCCTGGCCGGGCAGATGGGGAAAGAGGGAGAAGCGGAAATCGTCGTGGCAGTGCAGGCTCGTCCCCGCGGCATCCCGCCAGGGCGCGGCAACTGTCACGCCCGCCTCATCAAGCTCGGCCAGGAAGTCATGTTCCTCCTGGATCTGGGCGTCGCTCCAGCGCTGCGGGCGATAGAACTTGACCACCCAGCGGCGCCGCTCGTCATCGTGCACCAGGTAGACCCGGTTCTCGTAACTGTTGAGCGCGAAAGGTTCTCCCGGCAGCCAGAAGCCCAGGGACTCCACCGCTGCCACCACCCGGGCGGGTTCGAGGCGAGCAAAGGGATGAATCGCATCGGTCATGGGCATTCTCGTCGCAGGCAAAATTCCATGGTAACAAAGCCTTCCCTTGGGCGGCGCTCGGAGTCGATAGCGCAAGCGTCTGGAAACCGCCCCCGCGCCTGCCCTATGCTGGTGCATTCATCGACGCGCTGACTGACGTACTGACGGACATCTCTGCCGGAGACTCGCCATGGAACTGCTCACCTGGATCACCTACGTCGGGGTGATCGTCGCGCTGATCATCTTCCCCGGCCCGGTGGCCCTGCTCTGCACCAGCCATGGCCTGCGCTTCGGCCGTCGCCGCGCCTCGGCCACCGTAGTGGGCGGCACCCTGGCCTCCCTGGCGCTGATGCTACTGTCGGCACTGGGACTCGGCGCCGTCCTGGCCACCTCGGAGAGCACCTTCCACCTGCTGAAGCTGATCGGCGGCGCCTACCTGGTCGTGCTGGGACTCCAGGCCTGGCGCCGCGCCGGCGATGTCTCTCCGCTGGACGCTCCGAACTCGACGGCAGCGCCCCGGCCGGCGAACACCTCCTCGGTTCGACTGTTCCGCCAGGGCTTTCTGGTCGGCATCGGCAATCCCAAGGACCTGCTGTTTTTCGCCGCCCTCTTTCCCAACTTCATCGACGTGAGCGAACCCCAGCTCCTGCAGTTCACCATCCTCGCCGCTACCTGGCTGGTGATCGACCTCACCCTGATGTCGCTCTACGCCGCCATGGGTTCAGGGCTTGGGCAGTGGTTCCGGCATCCGCGGCGCGCCAGATGTTTTCATCGTGCCACCGGCGGCCTGTTCATGACCGCTGGCGGCTCGCTGATCGCATCGTCTCCCTGAGCCGGCCACCCTCCGGCCCCTGCTTGCGAGAAATCTCATGTATCAGTTGCATATCGCCAACAAGAACTACTCGTCCTGGTCGCTGCGCCCCTGGCTGCTGATGCGCGAGCTCGGGATCGACGTCGAGGAGCAATTGACGCCCTTCGACACCGGCTCGAGCTGGGCCACCTTCCGCGCCTTCTCCCCCAGCGGCCGGGTACCCTGCCTCATCGACGGCGGTCTCGCCGTCTGGGACTCCCTGGCCATCGTCGAGTATCTGGCCGAACGTCACCCGGGGGTGTGGCCGGCGTCGGCCAACGCCCGCGCCTGGGCGCGTTCAGCCTGCGCCGAGATGCACTCGGGATTCAACGCACTAAGAAGCGAATGCCCGATGAACTGCGGGCTGCGTGTGCGAGTGACGTCTCCCTCTACCCCGCTCCAGCATGACCTGGCAAGGCTAGAGGAGCTCTGGCAACAGGGTCTGGAGACCTTCGGCGGTGCCTTCCTGGCCGGTGACGCCTTTACCGCCGTGGACGCCTTCTTCGCCCCCGTCGCCTTTCGCGTGCAGGGCTTCGACCTGCCCCTCGGTGCGACCACCGGCGCCTACGTCAAACGTCTGCTGGCGCTGCCCGGCATGCAGGACTGGTATCGCGCCGCCCTCGCCGAGCCCTGGCGGGACGAGCCCCACGAGCGCGAGACGCTGGCCGCCGGCGAACGGCTGGCCGATCACCGCCACGCTGCCACGCCCTGAGCCCAGCGTCGAAGCCACCACGCTCACCCGTGCTCCAGCGGCGTACGAGCGATCGCCCAGGCCTCGACCTCCTCGGCGCCTGCCCGACGGCAGGCCCGGGCCAGGGCGTCGAGGGTCGCGCCGGTGGTCATCACGTCGTCGAGCAGCGCCACCCGCGCCGGCAGCACCTCAGGCACCTCGAAGGCCCCGCGAAGGTTGCCCCGCCGCCCTCGCCGGTCGAGACCCCGCTGGCTCGGGGTATCCTTCCGCCTCAGGGCCATGATGAGCGGCACCTCGAGTCTCGCCGCCAAGCGTTCGGCCAGCCAGCGTCCCTGATCGAAACCGCGCTCCCGGGCCCGGCGCGGATGCAGCGGCACCGCCAGCAGCGCCTGAGGCCGCTCCACGCCGGCCAGGCCCTCCTCGAGCAGCGCCAGCAGGACCGTGCCGGCCCGCGGCGAGGCGTGGAACTTGAAGTGCTGCATCAGCCCTGCCACCTCGGCCTCGTAGCGCAGCGGCACCCGCGCCCGCTGGAAGATCGGCGGGCGGCGCAGGCAATGCCCGCAGGGCCGCGGGCCGACCGAGGCCGGCAGCGGCTCGGCACACTGCGGGCAGGCAGGCCGATTCCAGGGGAGCGCGTCGCCGCAGGCCAAACACCAGGGGCGAGACGGCTCGCAGGCCGTCAGGCAAAACACGCACCGCCCCGGCAGGACCCGGCGCAGCCAACCGTCAACCTCATGACGCCACAAGGTTGACATGCCGCGCCATCCTCGTACCCTGTCGGTCAACCGCCATACTCGAGCCAAGTTGACCATAAGCGAGCCCTCCATGCCTGCCCAGCCCCACGACAACGCCCCGGTTGATCTGACCCTAGCCGCCCGTCCCGACGTTCGCCACGACTGGTCCCTGGAGGAAATCGAGGCACTGTTCGCGCTGCCCTTCAACGACCTGCTGTTCCGTGCCCAGCAGGTCCACCGCGCGCACTTCGACCCCAACGCGGTACAGGTCTCGACCCTGCTGTCGATCAAGACCGGCGCCTGCCCGGAGGACTGCAAGTACTGCCCGCAGTCCGGCCACTACAACACCGGGCTCGACAAGGAGAAGCTGCTCGAGATCGAGAAGGTCGTTGAGCAGGCCAAGGCGGCCAAGCAAGCCGGCGCCAGCCGCTTCTGCATGGGCGCCGCCTGGCGCAGCCCGCGGGAGAAGGACCTGCAGGTGGTGATGGAGATGGTCAGCCAGGTCAAGGCGCTGGGGCTCGAGACCTGCATGACGCTGGGCATGGTCGACGTCGATCAAGCCAAGCGCCTCTCGGAAGCCGGGCTCGACTACTACAACCACAACCTCGACACCTCGCCGGACTACTACGGCGAGATCATCACCACCCGCAGCTACGCCGATCGCCTGGACACCCTGGCCAACGTGCGCGAGGCCGGCATGAAGGTCTGCTCCGGCGGTATCCTCGGCATGGGCGAGGCGCCCCGCGATCGCGCCGCCCTGCTCCAGCAGCTGGTGCGCCTGGAACCGCACCCCGAGTCGGTGCCGATCAACATGCTGGTCAAGGTGCCGGGCACCCCGCTGGAGGACGTCGAGGACATGGACCCGCTGGACTTCATCCGCGCCATCGCCGTGGCCCGCATCCTGATGCCCAAGAGCCACGTGCGCCTGTCCGCCGGCCGCGAGCAGATGGACGAATCCACACAGGCCATGGCCTTCCTGGCCGGCGCCAACTCGATCTTCTACGGCGACACCTTGCTGACCACCGGCAACCCCCAGGTCGAGCGCGACCGGGCGCTGTTCGACAAGCTCGGCCTGCATCCCGAGCACGTCGAAAACCGCCAGCATGAGACCTGCGCCGACGACGAGAAGACCGAGACCGCCCTGCAGGCCGCCATACGCGAGCGCCGGAACGACGCCATGTTCTACGACGCCAGCGGGGCCTGATCCCATGGCCGAGACCTGGTCGCGTCGCCTCGCCGAGCGTGCCGAGGCCCGCCGCGCCGAGGGGCTGTGGCGCGCCAGGCCCACCGTGGGGCCGGCGGACGGCCGGCTCGACTTCGCCGGCAACGACTATCTCGGCCTGGCCCGCGACCCGCGGCTGGCCGAGGCCCAGGCCGAGGGCGCGCGGCGCTTCGGCGCCGGCGGCCGGGCCTCGCATCTGGTGTGCGGCCATCAGGACATCCACGAGGCACTGGAACGGCGCCTCGCCGAGCTCACCGGCCGCCCCCGGGCGCTGCTGTTCTCCACCGGCTACATGGCCAACCTGGGCGTGCTGCAGGCGCTCTGCGATCGCCACACGCCGGTCTTCCAGGATCGCCTCAACCACGCCTCGCTGATCGACGGCGCGCGGCTTGCCGATGCACCCTCGCGGCGCTTTCACCACCGCGACCTCGACGATCTCGAGCGGCTGCTGGCCCGAGCCCCGAAAGATGCGCCGGCGCTGGTGGTCAGCGACGGCGTATTCAGCATGGACGGCGACGTGGCCGATGTGGCGGGACTTTCCGCCACCGCTCGCCGCCACGACGCCTGGCTGATGATCGACGACGCACACGGCCTGGGCGTGCTCGGCGAGGCCGGTGACGGTTGCGTCGGTCGGGCCCACGGCGTCGATGACGTCCCGGTGCTGGTCGGCACCCTGGGCAAGGCGCTCGGCAGCGCCGGCGCCTTCGTGGCCGGCGACGAGGCACTGATCGAGCACCTCGTGCAGTTCGCCCGACCCTACGTCTATACCACCGCCCAGCCGCCCGGCGTGGCGGCGGCGACCCTGGCCGCCCTCGACGTGCTGTCGACCGAGCCCGAGCGTCGCGCCCTACTGTTCGAGCGCATCGCGCGCTTCCGGCGCGAGGCCGCCACCCTCGGCCTGACGCTGGACGCCTCGACCACGCCGATCCAGCCACTGCGCCTCGGCGACAGCGAGCGCACGCTGCGCTGGGCCGCGCGGCTCGGCGACGCCGGCCTGCGGGTCGGCGCCATCCGCGCCCCGACGGTGCCCAGAGGCGAGGCGCGGCTGCGCATCACGCTCTCCGCCGCCCACGACGACGACGCCCTGGACGCCCTGCTCGACGGACTGGCCGCCTGCCAGCGGGAGGAGGCCGCATGAGCGAATCGGCAACCCGAAAGCTGGTACTGCTCTCCGGATGGGGCTGCGACGCCCGCCTCTGGCAGGCGCTCGACGGCCACTGGCCGAGCGGGCTTGCGGTCACGACGCCAGACTGGCCGGGCTACGGCGAGCGCGCGGCCCTCGACGACCCCGCCTCGCTGGCGGCGCTGGCCGAGGCCATGGCCGACGACCTGCCGAGCGACGCCGTCTGGGTCGGCTGGTCGCTGGGCGGCCTGCTGGCTGGCGCCCTGCTCGGCCGGCTGCCCACACCCCGCGCCCTGGTGCTGCTCGGCATGGGCGAGCGCTTCCCGCACCCCGAGGGCGTCAGCCGCGCTGCCCTGGCTCAGTTTCGCCAGGCCTTCCGCCGCGACCCGGCGGGCACCCACGCCCACTTCCTGCGCTGGCAGCTCGGCGGCGAGCCATCGCCCCGGGCCGCGCATCAGAGGCTCATCGCACTGCTCGGCGACACCGCTGGCGCCGACACCGCCACCCTGGCCGCGGGCCTCGCTCAGCTCGCCGAGATCGACAACGCCGAGCGCCTTGCCCCGCCGCCCTGCCCGGTGCATCGCCTGGCCGGCGAGGCCGACCCGCTGCTGGCCCCAATGGTGCGCGAGCGGGCCGACCTGCGGCTGCCCGAGGCCGGCCACTGTCCGCTGGTCAGCCAACCGGAACGGCTCGCCAAGACGCTGGCCGCCATCGCCGAAACGCCCGAGCGCACGACGCTTTCCGAGGCCAGGGCCGAGACAGCCCTGGAGCCCACGCCATGACGGCCCTGCCGAACCACGCCGTCGACGCGCCTGACGCCGTCCGGGATCGCAACTGGCGCGACCGGGTCGCCCACGCCTTCTCCCGGGCCGCGCCGCACTACCGCGAACGCGCCCGGGCCCAGCAGGCCATGGCCGAGCGCCTGCTCGAGCGACTGCCCGACCGTGCCGGTGCCGTGCTGGACCTGGGCTGCGGTCCCGGCGACATGACCGCCGAGCTGGCGCGGCGCTATGTTGATGGCGATGGCGATGGCGATGGCGATGGCGATGGCGGCACGATCCACGGCCTCGATCTGGCACCGGGCATGCTCACCGAAGCCCGCCGCCGCCATGGCGAGGCCATCGGCTGGCTGTGCGCCGACGCCGCCGACCTGCCGCTGCCGAGCGCAAGCCTCGATCTGGTGGCCTCCAACCTGGCGATCCAGTGGTGCCCGGACCTGGACGCGGTGCTCGCCGAACTCGTCCGGGTGCTGCGCCCCGGCGGACGAGCGCTGATCAACACCCTGGCGCCGGGCACGCTGGCCGAGGTCGGCCAGGCCTGGCAGCGCCCTGCCGGCCTGCTCGGCTTCCGCGACGCGGCCTGCCATCGCCGCGCCGCCCACCAGGCCGGCTTTCGCCGCGTCGAGGTCACGGAGCACATCGAGCGCTTCCACTATCCCGACCTCTCCGCGGTGATGGCCTCGATCAAGGGCGTGGGTGCCCAGGTGGCGCGCGACGGCGCACGGCTTTCACGCGCCGACGTGGCCCGCGCCGCTCGTCGCTTTGAGAGGCTGCGCACCGAGGACGGACTGCCCGTCTCCTATCACCTCCTGACGCTCGACCTGGAACGCTGAGATGACCGCCTATTTCGTGACCGGCACCGACACCGACGCCGGCAAGACCCTCGTCGCCAGCGGCCTGCTGGCCAAAGCCCGCCGCCGCGGCCTGACCACCCTGGGACTCAAGCCCGTGGCCTCCGGCTGCGAGTCGACCGCCGTGGGGCTGCGCAACATCGACGCCCTGACCCTGCAGGCCCAGAGCGAGCCAGCCACGCCCTACGCCGTCATCAATCCCTACACCTACGCGCCGCCCATCGCCCCCCACCTGGCGGCCAAGCAGGTCGGCGAGCGGCCGACCGTCGACGCCCTGGCCGAACACATTGCCGCACCGCTGGCCGAGCGGCGCGGGCTGACGCTGATCGAGGGCGCTGGCGGCTGGCGAGTGCCGCTCAACGACGATGAGGACCTCGCCGGCCTGGCGGTGCGCCTCGAGCTGCCGGCGATCCTGGTCGTCGGACTCAAGCTCGGCTGCCTGAACCATGCCCGGCTCACCGCCGAGGCGATCCGCGCCGACGGCCTACGCGTGGCCGGCTGGGTAGGCAACCTGATCGACCCCGACTTTGCCACAGACGAAGCCTGCTACCGCGACAACCTGGCCACCCTCGAGCGCACCCTGGACGCCCCCTGCCTCGGCATCGTGCCGCGTCTGGACGCCGACACCCCGGACACCCGCGCCACCGCGGCCGCCGATTACCTGGGACTGCCCGACGACGATTGACTTGCCGCATGGCGTCCGTAAAATATGGACGCCTGCCTGACCCGTGCGGATGTGGTGGAATTGGTAGACACGCCAGATTTAGGTTCTGGTGCCTTCGGGCGTGGGAGTTCAAGTCTCCCCATCCGCACCATTTATCTCTTTTATTTCAACACCTTGCCTTGCGATCTCATGCCCGTTTGGGCTGCATTTGGTCTGTTTTGGGCATGGTGTGGTCAGCTTTTTGGTCAATTCCCCGAACGACATCTTGGCGATGATCGCGCCCCATGTCGCGCCGCCAACATGCTCCGCTTGATACGGTCCTGGCATGACCACACGATGCCCCCGGGCTCAGCGTTCGGTCGCGCAAGATCCCAAGGCACCGTTTCCAGCCCCGGTCACGCTTGCATGCCGCCTGGTGCGATTGCGCCCCGCCTGCTTGGCGGCATACAGCGCCTCGTCCGCCCAGACCAGCGCCAGGGCCTGACGCGTCTCGAGATCCGTCGTTCCCGGTGGCATGCGCGCGACGCCAAGGCTGATCGAGACGGCGACCGTCACCGGTTCCGGCGCTCCGGGCAGCTGCAGGCGAAAGGGACGGTCGACCACCGCACCGCGCAGTCGCTCGGCGAGGGCCAGCATCCGCTCGCCGTCGCCGCTGCGAATCAGCAGCGCGAACTCCTCGCCGCCCAACCTCACCAGTGCATCGTCCTCGCGCAACTCGCCGTGCAATCGCCGGGACAGCTGACACAGCAGGGCATCGCCCGCCGCATGGCCGTATCGATCGTTGACCGCCTTGAAATGATCGATGTCCAGCAGCATCAGGTGCACCGACTCGCGGCGAGCATGGGCTTCCAGCCAACGCATCAGCCCTCGCCGGTTCAGCGCCCCGGTCAGGGCATCCGACTCGGCGGCCCGTCGGGAACGCTCCTCGTCTCGCTTGCGGCGATGAATGTCGATCAGGATTCCGGCCATGGACAGCGGTCGGCCGGCCTCGTCGCGCTGGATCTCGGCGACGATCTCGAACCAGCCGGTGCCACCCGCGTAGAGCGGCATCCGCACATCCAGCCGACAGTGCGATTGCCGCCCGGCCAGGCAAGCACGCACCTGCTGCCAGAGCTGGTGTCGATCCTCGCGCCACAGCCTGGCCAGCATGCGGCGCAGCGGAACGCGCGGATAGGTCGCGGGATAGCCCAGCTGCGCCTTGAGGGCTTCGGAGCACCAGACGTGTCCATTGGTCAGCGCAACTTCCCAGACGCCGCAGTTCGCCACCCGCTGGAACAGTTCGACCTGCCGGGAGCGGCTGGTCAGTCGATGTCGATAGATGGCGGCCGCGATCAGCTCGGCGGTGGCGATCAGCAGATCGAGCCCAGGTCCCTTCCAGGAGATCGCCCGCCGGCAGTCGTCGATGCCCAGCGTGCCCCACCACTCGCCATGAACCATGATCGGTACCGTGGCCATGGACAGAATGTCCTGGCTCTCGAGGTGGCGTCGCAGCGGACCGTCGGCCATGTCCGACACGCACAGGTCATGGCATCCGCCGTCACGTCGCTCCTCGACCAGGCGACGATAGACGGGATCCTCGAGCCCCGAACGGAAAAAACGGAAGCGGCGCTGCATCAGCTGCCGATAGGCCGGCGCGGCGGCCCACTCGAAGACGTAGTCCTGCAGCACGGCCTGGGGCTGGAGCTCCAGCAACTGGAAGACCCACACCCGGCTGGCACCGGTCGCCCGGCCGATCTCGGCGAGTAACCGGTCCACGCCATCCGCCCAGTTGTCGGCCTGCATCATGGCACGGCTGCCGACCGAGAGGGCCGCCAGGTAAAGGCTCTCATGAGACGCGGACGCGACTGTCGTCATGCCATCCTCACTGTCAGCGATGCCGGCCGACGCGGCGAGGCACATCCTCAATTCGATTCGGCCGATATGGTCGACACTTTATCCGCTCAAGGCGGGGGATGCCACGCGCCAACAGTCAACATCTTCATAACACCATGGTTTACATGTAAGGTAGCCACAGCCACTCCATCGGCACGCCGCCCGTCCCGATGGCGCCGTTCATGCACGCTTCAGGAGGCCCGATGACGTCCCCCGTCTGGCACCCCTACGCCCACCTCAAGACCCAGGCCCCATCCCCCAAGGTGATCGGCGGCGAAGGCCCGCGCTTCACCCTGGAGGGCGGCGAGTCGCTGCTCGATGCCACCTGCTCCTGGTGGTGCATGATCCACGGCTATCGTCATCCGCGGCTGGTCGAGGCCATCCAGCGCCAGGCCGACGAGCTGTGCCACGTGATGCTCGGCGGACTCACCCACGATCCCGCCGACCGCCTGGCCCGGGAACTGGTTCGCGTCACGCCGGAAGGCCTGAATCATGTGTTCTTCTCCGACAGCGGCTCGGTAGGCATGGAAGTGGCCATGAAAATGGCCGTGCAGTACCACTACCTGCGCGGCAAGCCGGCCAAGCATCGCATGCTGACGCTGATGAAGGCCTACCACGGCGACACCGCCGGCTGCATGGCGGTCTGCGACCCAGAAGAGGGCATGCACTCGCTGTTCACCGGTTTCCTGCCCCGGCACCACTTCGCCCCCGCGCCCACCGCAGGCTTCGACGCCAGCCGCGCCGAGGTGCAGGACGACCTCGACGCCCTGCGCGCTGTGCTCGAGGCCCATCACGAAGAGATCGGCGCACTGCTGATGGAGCCGCTGCTGCAGGCGGCCGGCGGGCTCAACATGACCTCGCCCCACTACCTGCGCGGCTCCCGCGAGCTGTGTGACGAGTTCGACGTGCTGCTGGTGTTCGACGAGGTGGCCACCGGCTTCGGCCGCACCGGCCGGATGTTCGCCGCCGATCACGCCGAGGTGACGCCGGACATCATGGTGCTGTCCAAGGGGCTCACCGGCGGCTATCTGGGCCATGCCGCGACGCTGGCCACCGACCGCGTCCACGATGCCTTCATCGGCGACAGCGAGCTGCACGCCTTTATGCACGGCCCCACCTTCATGGGCAACCCGCTGGCCTGCCGCGTCGCCCTGGAGAGTCTGGCGGTGTTCGAGGAGGATGACTATCTGGGCCGCATCCAGGCGCTGAACGGCGTGCTACGCCAGGAGCTGGCGGACGATGAGTCGCTGCGTGCCCACGCTGATGTCGCCGACGTACGCGTGCTCGGCGCCACCGCGGTGATCGAGGTCCACGACCCCGCCGCTCTCAGGGGCGTGGCCGACTTCGCCCGCACTCGAGGCGTATGGCTGCGCCCCTTCGGCCGCTGGCTGTACACCATGCCGGCCTACATCACTCCCGAGGACGACATGCGCCGCATTACCGATACCATGAAGGACTGGTTCCTCTCCCGCTCCCGCTGAGGCGTCGTCCTGGAGAAGGCCCAGGCTGGCACTCGCCTCTGCGCCATGTCAGCCTGTGGCAAATCTTCCCGGACGATCCCCACAATGAGCCTGAGCAAGACCCAGACGAGCTTCTATCGCCGCCTCTACGTGGCCCACCTGATCGCCGCCGGTACCGCCAGCGTGCCGGCGATCATGCAGGCCACCGGCATGCCGCGCCGCACCGCCCAGGACACCATCGCCGCCCTGGCCGAACTGGACGTTCGCTGCGAATTCGAGCCCGAACCCGGCCAGCGCCACAACGTCGGCCATTACGTTATCCGTGACTGGGGCCCCATCGACCCGGACTGGGTGGCCCACCACGCCGATCGGCTGCGCCAGGCACTGGGCTACGACTGAATCGGCAACCGCCGGGCGGCCTGCGAGCCTTCTGATAGGCTGAGAAGATCACCCACACAACGGTAGCTCCCATGTCCCTGACGCCGTCCACCATGATCGAGCTTGGCAGCCCCCTGCCCCCTTTCCGCCTGGCCGATGCCCAAGGCCATGCGACGGGAAGCGATGACTACCCCGACCAGCCGCTGCTGGTCGTCTTCATGTGCAACCACTGCCCCTTCGTCAAGCACCTGGCCGACGCCCTGGCCGACTTCGGCCGCGAGTATCAGGCCAAGGGGCTGGCGGTGGTCGGCATCAACAGCAACGACTACCGGCGTCATCCGCAGGATCGCCCCGAGAAGATGCTCGAGGAAGCCCGGGCAAGGGGCTACACCTTCCCCTACCTGGTCGACGAGACCCAGGAGGTCGCCCGGGCCTTCCAGGCCGCCTGCACCCCTGACATCTTCCTTTTCGACCGCGATCACCGGCTCGCCTATCGCGGCCAGTTCGACGCCAGCCGCCCTGGCAAGGAGCTTCCGGTGACCGGCGAGGACCTGCGCGCCGCCGCCGATGCCGTGCTGGCAGGCCACGCACCGAGCCCACACCAGCAACCGTCCATTGGCTGCAACATCAAGTGGAAGTGACAGCGGAGATCATCCCGATGAGCGCTCAACCCTACCTCGAGATCCAGGCCGACGACCCCGAGCGAGCTCGCGCCTTCTACACCGGCCTGCTCGGCTGGCGATTCACCGCCGTGGAGGGTCTCCCGGTGGCCTACTGGCGCCTCGAGGCCGAGGGCCTGCGCGGCGGCCTGCTCGAGCGACCGGCCGCCACGCCGCCTGCCGAGTGCGGCACCAACGCTTTCACCTGTTCCTTCGAGGTCGACGACATCCGCGAAGCGGCGGCCCGTGTCGAGGGGCTCGGCGGCCGGGTCGCCCTGCCCGTCTTCGCCATTCCCGACACCTGCTGGCAGGGCTACTTCCTGGATACCGAAGGCAACACCTTCGGACTCTTCCAGGTCGACGCCAACGCCCGCTGAAACGTCGCGCCGGAACCTTCAGCGCTCACCGCCCGTGACTCGGCGTCGTGCGGCACCGACGGGCTACGAGCCCGCCGCGTATTGCCTTGCCTCGTCAACGAATGCCGCGGCTCGGCGCTGGGCCGGGCGCGCCTCGAGGCCGGCCCAGTAGGCCTCGAATTCGGGACGTCGCGGAAGCGTGCCGAACGCCATGCCCCAGCCGATATGGGACCCGACGTAGACATCGGCCGCGCTGAAGGCATCGCCGGCGATGAAGCGGCGGTCGCGAACCGCCCCGGCCAGCGTCTCGACCACGGCCTCCGAGTTTCCGCAGCCGAGCTGCATCTCCTGCGCCGGGCTCGGATGCACGCCGAGCAGCGACGACAGGGACAGCGTGGTCTCGAGCGGCCCTGCCGCGAAGAAGAGCCAGCGGTAGTAGGCGCCACGCCGATCGGGCGCCGGCGCCAGTCCCGCCTCGGGGAAGGCGTCGGCGAGATAGGCACAGATCGCCGCGGCCTCGGTGACCACGACGTCGCCATGGCGTATGGCCGGCACCTTGCCCATCGGATTGATCGACAGATAGTCCGGCGCCTTCATCGGCGCACCGTAATCGAGCACCTCCCGGCGATAGGAGATGCCGAGCTCCTCGAGCATCCAATGGACGATGCCGCCCCTCGACAAGGGGTTGGTGTAGAAGACCAGCTCGGCCGAAGGTTCGACGCCGGGAGCTCGCAGCGCCGGCGGCGGCAGCGGAACGTCGGGCGGCAGCACATACCCTTGTCCGGGCTCACTGACGATTTCGACGCCCACCGCCCGCAGCACGGCGATATCCTGGTAGAGCGTGCGCAGCGGCACCCCAAGCGCCTCGGCGAGCTCCTGCCCGCCGAGCGGTCCATCGTGATGTCGCAGCCTACCGAGCAGTTCCTGCAGGCGGTTCGTTCGGGACATGCTGGCCTCCTGGCGCACAGGGCGCGTTATCGCGGGCTCGATCCAAGCTGGCATCATGCCCCTACCTTCGCCCGAGCACCAGAGGCCCGGCAGCCAGACGCAAGAAAGGCGGCGAGATGACCTCGCCGCCAAGCCACCGGTCACCGACCGGCCGAGAGAGAAACCGCGATCGCTCCGCTTGTCAGATCTCGAAGCCGAGCCCGAAGTCCTCGGCGGAGATCGCCATCAGCGAATCGCCCCCCGCCTCGATGGCCTGCTTGTGGCCACGGGTCCTCGGCAGCAGCCGCTCGAAATAGAACCGCGCGGTATCGATCTTGGTGCGATAGAAGGCGGCCTCGCCCGTGCCGGCTTCCAGGGCGCTTCGCGCCTGCCGGGCGGCGCGGGCGAACAGATAGGCCAGCGTCACGTAGCCCGCGTACATCAGATAGTCGACGCTGGCGGCGCCCACTTCGTCGCGGTCGTTCATGGCCTTCATTCCCAGGCCCATGGTCAGCTCGCCCCATTCCGCGTTGAGCTTGGCCAACGGGCGGACGAATTCCGCCATCCCCGGCGTGGACTGCTCGGCCTGGCAGAACTTGTGGATCTCCCTGGTAAAGGCCTTGAGGGTCTCGCCCTGGCTCATCAGCACCTTGCGGCCCAGCAGGTCCAGGGCCTGGATACCCGTGGTGCCCTCGTAGAGGCGAGTGATGCGGGCGTCACGCACCAGCTGCTCCATCCCCCACTCCTGGATGAACCCATGGCCCCCGAACACCTGCACGCCCTCATTGGTCGCCTCGAAACCGACCTCGGTGAGAAACGCCTTGACGATCGGCGTCAGCAGGCCGAGCAGAGTATCGGCGCGCTCGCGTTCGGCGACGTCCTCGCCGTGCTCGACCACGTCGACCAACTGGGCCGTGTAGAGCACCAGCATGCGGCCGCCTTCGGCGAAGGCCTTCTGGGTCAGCAGCATGCGCCGCACGTCAGGATGTACGATGATCGGATCGGCAGGCTTGTCTGGGGCCTTGGCCCCGTCCAGGGAGCGCATCTGCAGCCGATCCCGAGCATAGGCCAGGGCGTTCTGGAAGCTCGCCTCGGCCAGTCCCAATCCCTGGATGCCCACCCCGATGCGCGCGGCGTTCATCATCGTGAACATGCAGGCCAGTCCCTTGTGAGGGCGACCCACCAGGAAGCCCCTGGCGCCGTCGAAGTTCATCACGCAGGTCGCATTGCCGTGAATGCCCATCTTGTGTTCCAGCGAGCCGCAGACCACGCCGTTGCGCGCGCCCGGCTCACCCTGTTCGCCGGTCAGGTGCTCTGGCAGGTACTTCGGCACCACGAACAGCGAGATGCCCCTGGAGCCCTCGGGCGCATCGGGCAGCTTGGCCAGTACCAGGTGGACGATGTTCTCGGCCAGGTCGTGCTCGCCGGCGGAGATGAAGATCTTGGTGCCGGTGACGTCATAGCTGCCATCGTCCCTCGGCACCGCCCGGGTCTTGATCAGGCCCAGGTCGGTGCCGCAATGGGGCTCGGTCAGGCACATGGTGCCGGTCCAGGTGCCCTCCACCAGCTTGGTGAGGTAGGTCGCCTGCTGCTCGGCGGTGCCATGGTGGCGCAGGGCATCGGCCGCGCCGTGCGAGAGCCCCGGGTACATGCCCCAGGCCAGGTTCGCCGAACAGATCATCTCCGAGAGCACCATCGACAGCGACGGCGGGAGCCCCTGGCCGCCGTGGTCGGGGGACGCCGCCAGGCCCGGCCAGCCGCCCTCGACGTACTGCCGGTAGGCGGCCTTGAAACCGCGCGGCGTCTTGACCTCGCCTCCCTCCAGCAGGCAGCCCTCGCGATCACCGCTCTGGTTCAGCGGCAACAGCACCTCGCGGGCGAAGCGCCCGCCCTCCTCGAGGATCGCCGCCACCACGTCCGGAGTGGCCTCCTCGCCGCCGGGCAGCCGCGCATAGTGGGCGGGGTAGTCCAGCAACTCCTCCATCACGAAGCGCATGTCGCGCAGCGGGGCCTGATAGTCGGGCATCTCGGTCTCTCCTGCTGTCGGGCGTAGGGGCACGGCGAAGGCCGCTTCAAACATGTGTTTGAAATTACGCCCGCACAGAAAGACAGTCAAGCGTTCGTTTTAGGATGAAGAAACGAAAAGCTGGAAGCTGGAAGCTGGAAGCTGGAAGCTGGAAGCTGGAAGCTGGAAGCTGGAAGCTGGAAGCTGGAAGCTGGAAGCTGGAAGCTGGAAGCTGGAAGGCAGCATGAACCCCGCCATCATCGGGTCAAGGGTTTTCTGCAAGCTTCAAGCTTATGACTTCAAGCTCCGGGCGAAGCCCGGCCGGGTTTTCTTCAAGCTTCCAGCTTAAGCCCGCGAAGCGGGCGTTCTTCCAGCTCCGGGCGAAGCGGGCGTTCTTCCAGCTCCGGGCGAAGCCCGGCTCTTTCAGCTCCCGGCGCAGCCGGGTCATTGCATGCGAATGCCGCCGTCCAGGCGAATCACCTCGCCGTTGAGCATCGGGTTGGTGACGATCTGCTCGGCCAGGCGGGCATACTCGTCGGGGCGCCCCAGCCGCTTGGGGAAAGGCACGGCGGCCGACAGCGCCTCCACGGCAGCCTCGGGAATGTCGCTCATCATCGGCGTCTCGAACACGCCCGGGGCGATGGCCATCACCCGGATCCCGTGGCGCGACAGCTCCCGGGCTGCCGGCAGGCTCATGCCCACCACACCCGCCTTGGAAGCGCTGTAGGCACACTGCCCCACCTGGCCGTCGAAAGCCGCCACCGAGGCGGTGTTGATGATCACCCCGCGCTCCCCGTCCTCTCCCGGCACATTCCTGGCCATGGCCGCCGAGGCCAGGCGCATGACATTGAAGGTGCCCACCAGGTTGATCTGCAGGGTTCGCGCATAGGCCTCCAGGTCCGCGGGATGGCCTTCGCGATCGAGCAGCTTGGCCACGCTGACCACCCCGGCGCAGTGCACCACTCCCGCCAGGCCGCGCTCGCCTCCCAGGGCCACGGCGGCATCCACCGCGGCCTGGATGTCGTCGGCCGAGGTGACGTCCCCGCGCACCGCGCGTGCCGCCTCGCCCAGCCGCTCGGCATGCGCCTCGACGGCCTCGCTGAGGTCGCACAGCACCACCCGACCGCCGGCCGCGACCAGGCGCTCGGCGGTGGCCGCTCCCAGGCCGGAAGCGGCACCGGTGATCAGAAAGGCGTTGTCCTTCACTTGCATCGAGAGTCTCCTCGGTCAGGGGGCGGGCGTCGCCGCCTTGTCGGCGGCGTCCGCGCGCAGCTTGAAGCGCTGGATCTTGCCGCTCGGGGTCTTGGGCAGGGCATCGACGAACTCGATCACCCGGGGAAAGGCATGGGTCGAGAGCCGCTCGCGAACCTGCTGGCGAATCTCGTCGGCCAGGGCCTCGCTTTCTTCCACCCCCTCGCGCAGCACCACGTAGGACTTGATGATCTCGCCGCGGATCTCGTCGGGCTGGCCGACGGCGGCGGACTCGGCCACGGCGGGATGGGTCAGGACGGAATTCTCCACGTCGGTGGGCCCCACCCGGTAGCCGGCGGTGGTGATGATGTCGTCGTCACGGCCGGCGAACTGGAAGGTGCCGTCCTCGTTGCGCACCACCACGTCGCCGGTCAGGTAGTAGCCCTCGGCGAAGGGATGCTTCTCCTGCCAAGTGTAGCCGGGGAAGAAGTGCGCCGGGGACCGGGCGATATCCACCGCCAGCACGCCGGGCTCGCCCGATGGCAGCTCGCGATGTTCGGCGTCGAGGATCGCCAGCCGATAGCCGGGCAACGGCACGCCCATGCCGCCGACGTGCTTGAGATGGCCAAGGGCATGATGGTTGCAGCAGGTCATGCCGGTCTCGGTCTGGCCGTAGTGATCCATCACCGGGCAGCCCAGCGCGCTCTCCACCCAGGTCACCACCTCGGTATTGAGCGGCTCGCCGGCGGAACTGGCCCGCCTCAGTTGGAGGGTCTCGCGAGCATCGTCGAACAGCCCCGAGGCCTTCATCAGCCGGTAGGCGGTGGGCGCCGCGGCGAAGTTGGTGATGCGATGACGCGTCATGAAGGCCAGCGCGCCCTCGGCGCTGAACCCCGCCTCGCAGAAATGGGTGGTCGCCCCCAGCAGCAGCGGGCCGGTGATCGCATAGTAGAGCCCGTAGGCCCAGCCCGGGTCGGCCATGTTCCAGAAGCGGTCATCGGACGTCAGTCCGACGGCCAGTTCCATGTAGAGAGCAAAGGCGGGCAGCGCCGAGAGCGGTACGGCCACCCCCTTGGGCTTGCCCACCGTGCCAGAGGTGAACATCTGCAGGAAAGGTGCCTCGGGCGCCAGTCGGGGCGCGGGGGTGGCGATCGGGGGCGAGTCCAGGGCCGCCTGCCAATCCAGGTCGGCCTGGTGGTCGCTATCCGCCCCGCCGACCGAGAGCACCGGTGGGCAGCTCGCCAGCCCGTCGAACTTGGCGCGATTGGCCCGATCGGTGATCACCAGCCGGGTATCGGCACGCCCCAGGCGGAAGTCCACCGAGTCCGGGCCGAAAGCGGTGAACAGCGGTTGGTAGACTGCCCCGATGCGCCAGGTGGCGAGCACCGCGATCAACAGCTGCGGCGAACGCGGCAGCATGCAGGCGATGCGGTCGCCCTGGCCCAGCCCTCGATGCTCCAGCCACCCGGCGAGCCGCTCGCTCGCCGCCGCCAGCTGGGCATAGCTCAGAGTGGTGATGTTTCCCTGGACATCCTCGTGCACCAGCGCCGTCGCCTCGCCACGACCCTCGCGCAGATGGCGCCCGCAGCAGGCCTCGAAGGCGTTGAGCTGGCCATCGCGATGATCGTCGAGCCGATCGATCACCGCATCGACGGAGAAAGCATCGAGATAGGTCGAGTAGTCGGTAAGCGTCGCGGATGTGCTCATGAGCTGCCCTCTTGGCTGACGGCCCCTTCTCGGGGCCATTGTGCTTGTTGTCGGCGATCGGCCGTCTGCCGGCACGGGTGCCTCTTGGCGAATCCGGCTCGCTGTTATACAGTTGACGTAAACGTCAACCTAGCAAGCGCTAGGTACACGCTAGAGGCTTCTCGTCGATGGGGCAAGATGTAAAGCGACAGGATGAACTAGACGATGGTCGAGCCCGCCGAACGGCGGGCGACGTGAAGCATCAGGCGCGAGGGGACATGAGCATGGCGATGAGTTCCCGGGCCAGGTCCTCCGGAGAGCGTTCGCCCTCGGGGTCGTACCAGCGCACGGTCCAGTTGAGCGCGCCCATCACGAAGCGCGACACCAGGAAGCGATCGCCCTGGATCACCCCAGCCGCCAGCGCCTCGTCGATGACCGTCTCCCACAGCGCCTCGTAGGCGTCACGCAGGTGGCTGAGATGGGCACGAGCCTGGCCGTCCAGACGGCGCCACTCGTAGAGTGCCACTACATGGGCATTGCGGTCTGTGAGCAGGGTCGCCAGATGGGCCCGGGCCATGGCGTGCAACCTCGCTTCCGGGTCGCTGTCGCATTCCTCGAGGGCGGCACGCGCGATGCTCAGGGCATTCTCGGTGCCCTCCTCGATCACCGCGGCCAGGATCTCCTGCTTGTCGCGGAAATGATGGAAGAGGCTGCCCGACTTGATCCCCATCTCCTGGGCCAGCATGCGCACCGTGGTACGGTCGAAGCCTTCCTGGACGAACAGCTGGGCGGCCTGACGTGTGAGCTCCTTGCGGCGCGGCGAGTCATTCATTACATTCATCGACGTTTACACTAGCGCTTGCTTGGTTGACCTTGAGAGAACCATAGCCCCGCCGGCGGGTCAACGCGCCGACGGTCTCTGACCTTCACGACGAAAACCCCAGAGTCGGGAGACCCTACATGAGCGATTCCACAGACATCGTCTTCCTCTCCGCCGCACGCACGCCCATGGGCGGCCTGCTGGGCAGCCTTTCCAGCCTCAGCGCGCCGACGCTCGCGGCCACGGCGATCCGCGCCGCCATCGAGCGCGCCGGCATCGAGGCCGACGCCCTCGACGAAGGCATCCTGGGCTGCGTGCTGCCCGCAGGCGTCAAGCAAGGACCTGCCCGCCAGGCCATGCGCCAGGCCGGCATCCCCGACGGCATCGGTGCCACCACCGTCAACAAGCTGTGCGGCTCCGGCATGAAGGCCACCATGCTGGCCCATGACCTGATCCGCGCCGGCAGCGGCGACATCCTGCTGGCCGGCGGCATGGAGTCGATGTCCAACGCGCCCCACGTGTTGACCAAGGCGCGCGGCGGCTATCGCCTGGGCCACGGCGAGCTCAAGGACCACATGTTCCTGGACGGCCTCGAGGACGCCGAAACGGGGCAGCTGATGGGCGGCTTCGCCCAGCAGGTCGCCAGCGCCCGTGACTATTCCCGCGAGCGCCTGGACGATTTCGCCATCGCCTCCCTCGAGCGGGCCATGGCCGCCACCAACGCCGGGCACCTTGACGCGGAGATGGCCCCGGTCACGGTCCCGGGCCGACACGGCGATACCCTCGTCGAGCACGACGAGCAGCCCTTCCAGGCCAAGCTCGACAAGATCCGCTCGCTGCGCCCGGCCTTCGCCAAGGACGGGACCATCACCGCCGCCAACTCGAGCTCCATCTCCGACGGCGCCTCGGCGCTGATTCTGGCCAGTCGGGCCGCGGCAGAGCGTGCGGGGGCCAAGCCCATCGCGCGCATGCTGGGCCACAGCACCCACTCGCGGCATCCCAGCGAATTCACCATCGCCCCGGTCGGCGCCATCGAGAAGCTGATGACCAGGCTCGGCTGGGGCGTGGGCGACGTCGATCTGTTCGAGATCAACGAGGCCTTCGCCGTGGTCACCCTGATCGCCATGGACGACCTGGGCCTGCCCCACGACAAGGTCAACGTCTTCGGCGGCGCCTGCGCCCAGGGCCACCCCATCGGTTCCACCGGCTCGCGCATCATCGCCACCCTGATTCACGCCCTGCGCCAGCGCGGCGGCAAGCGCGGCATCGCCAGCCTGTGCATCGGCGGCGGCGAGGCCACGGCGGTGGCCGTCGAGCTGGTCGACTAGGCGCGATGCCGTGAGAGAGGGCCGGGAAACACGCATCGCGACCCCGCAGGGCGAGCTGTACGCCGTGCGATGGATGCCGCCGCGAGGAGAAGACGCCGACAGGACGCCCGTGGTGCTGCTGCACGATTCGCTGGGCAGCGTCTCGCTGTGGCGGAGCTTTCCGGCCCGACTGGCGTGCACCCTGAACCGCCCGGTGGTGGCCTACGATCGCCTGGGCTACGGCCGGTCGGCGCCCTACCCCGGACAACTGCCCCCGAGCTTCATCGATGACGAGGCGAGCAGCGGCTTCGCCGCCTTGCGGGAGCGCCTGGGGCTGGCGCGTTTCATGGTGCTGGGCCACAGCGTAGGCGGCGGCATGGCCGCCAACATCGCGGCACGCCATCCCGACGCCTGCGACGCGATGATCACCGTCGCGGCCCAGGCCTTCACCGAGCCCCGCACGTTGGCCGGCATCCGCACCGCCGAGCGCGCCTTCACGGCCCCCGGACAGATGGAGCGGCTGGCCCGCCATCACGGCGACAAGGCCGATTGGGTGCTGCGCGCCTGGGTGGACACCTGGCACTCCGAAGCCTTCCGGCACTGGCGGCTGGATGAGGCTCTGGGCGGCGTTCGCTGTCCCACCCTGGCCGTCCACGGCGAACGCGACGAATACGGCTCCCCGCAACAGCCCCGGCGCATCGCGGCCCTGACGCCGGGCCCCGACGAGCCGCTTATGCTCGCGGACTGCGGTCATGTGCCCCACCGAGAGTGCCCCGAGCGGTTGATCGACGGCATCGCACCCTTCGTCGCCGCCTCGACGGCCAGCTGAGGTCCGGCGAGCCCGATCGCGCCGACATCCTGCGGCATCGTACGCGACCATCGCCGGCTGGATGAGATGAGCCATGGCTCATAGGATGGTCGCTCCAGCATCGCATCAGCGGATTTCCTGTCATGCGCTCGCCCTCGCGCCATCCCCTGGCCATCATCGTCATCGCCCAGCTGTTCGGCACCTCGCTGTGGTTCAGCGTCAACGGCGTGGGGCTGTCGCTCGCCGGTGACCTGGGACTCTCCGACGCCGACCTCGGCCGGCTGACGCTGGCCGTGCAGGCCGGCTTCATCCTCGGTGCCCTCGGGCTTGCCACCAGCGGACTCACCGATCGCTTCCGTGCCAGCCGCGTGTTCGCCACCGCCTGCCTGGCCGGCGCCCTGGCCAATGCCGGCTTCATACTGGCCGCTCCCCACCCCGCGCTCGCCCTGGCGCTGCGCTTTCTCACCGGCGTCTGCCTGGCGGGCATCTATCCGCTGGGCATGAAGCTGGTGATCGGCTGGACGCCGCGCTACACCGGGGCGGCGCTGTCCTGGCTGCTGGGCATGCTGACGCTGGGCACCGCCCTGCCCCACCTGCTGCGCGGCGCCACCCTGGGGCTGTCCTGGCAGATGCCGCTGCTGGGCGCCTCTATGCTGGCACTCGCCGGCGGCGCCCTGGTCCTGGCCCTGGGCGACGGGCCGCACCTGCCGCCACCAGGCGGCCGAGCGCGCCTGCGCGAGGGGTTGGCCGCGCTGCGCGATCCGCGCTTTCGCTCGGTGGCCGGCGGCTACTTCGGCCACTGCTGGGAGCTCTACGCGGTATGGACCCTGACGCCCTTCCTGGTCGGCCGCGAGCTCGACCGTCTGTCGGCCCCTGCATCACTGATCCCGTGGCTGGCCTTCACCGTGATCGCGCTGGGCGCGGTGGGTTGCGTATTGGGCGGTCGGCTGAGCCGGCGACTGGACAGCCTGCCGGTGGCCCGAGGCGCGCTGGCCATCTCGGGGCTGATCTGCCTGGGCTATCCATTGCTCGCGCATGTGTCGCCCTGGTGGCTGCTGGCGCTGATGGCGCTGTGGGGGCTGACGGTGATCGCCGATTCGCCGCAGTTCTCCGCCCTGGCCGCCGCCAACGCCCCGCGCGCTCACGTGGGGTCGACGCTGGCGGTGATGAACGCCATCGGCTTCAGCCTGACGATTCCCGGCATCTGGCTGACCACCGCGCTATGGGACTCTCAAGGCCCCTGGACGATCTGGTGGCTGCTACCGGGCCCGGCGCTCGGGCTCTGGTGCCTGCGTCGACACGTGCCTCGGGACGAGGCGGTCACCTGACTCGGGCGCCGATCAGCGCAGCGCAGCCGGACGAGAGACCTCGGCGATGCGGCCATGGCCACGATGGCACATGGCAGGCCATTCCCGTGCGATCGACGTGACGATCGCCTGACGCGCTCGGAAACGACGACGGGGAGGCGCGGTCGCCTCCCCGTCGATCCCCCGCGGACCCGCCGCGATCAGCCGTAACGGCCGGTGATGTAGTCCTCGGCCTTCTTGGTGGCCGGATTGGAGAACATGGTCTGGGTATCGTTGTACTCGACCAGTTCGCCGAGGTGGAAGAACGCCGTGTAGTCGGCGACCCGCGCGGCCTGCTGCATGTTGTGGGTCACGGTGATGATGGTGAACTGCTGCTTGAGCTTGTCCATCAGGTCCTCGATGGTCGCCGTGGAGATCGGATCCAGGGCCGAGGTCGGCTCGTCCATCAGGATGACATCGGGCTGGACGGCGATCGCCCGGGCGATGCACAGGCGCTGCTGCTGGCCGCCGGACAGCGAGGTGCCGGGCTCCTGCAGCTTGTCCTTCACCTCTTCCCAGAGCCCCGCATCGCGCAGCGAGCGCTCCACCAGTTCGTCGGTGTCGGCCTTGCGGCTCACCAGGTCGTGCATGCGCGGCGCATAGGCGATGTTGTCGTAGATCGACTTGGGAAAGGGGTTGGGCTTCTGGAACACCATGCCGACGCGGCGACGCAGGGCCACCTCGTCCATCTTCGCCTCGTTGACGTCGCGACTGTCCATCTCCACCAGGCCGGCGATACGCACGCTGGGGATCAGGTCGTTCATGCGATTGAGGCAGCGCAGGAACGTCGACTTGCCGCAGCCGGACGGGCCGATCAGGGCCGTGATGTTCTTCTGGTAGACATCGATGTTGATGTCCCGCAGCGCCTGGGTCTCACCGTACCAGAGGTTGAGGTCACGCACCCGCACGCTCAGCTCGTGATTGGCCTGCTCGTTGCGGGTCACGGGTTCCCCGGCACTGTGACCGGTCATGGGTGTCATGCTCCGCTGGGCTACTTGAATGTTCATCTTGGCATGTCCTGTGTCGGGCCGCATGGCTTACCAGCGACGTTCGAATTTCTTGCGCAGCACCACGGCGGTGGCGTTGAGGGTAATCAGCACGGCGAGCAGCACCAGGATGCCTCCGGAGGTCTTCTCGACGAAGGCACGCTCGGGCTCGCCCGCCCAGGTGAAGATCTGCGCCGGCAGTACCGTGGCGGCATCGCTGAAGGAGGCGGTGACATCGGGGATGAAGGCCACCATGCCGACGATGATCAGCGGCGCCGTCTCGCCCATGGCCTGGGCCAGACCGATGATCGAGCCGGTCATGATGCCCGGCAGGGCCAGCGGCAGGACGTGGTCGCGCACCACCTGCCAGCGCGAGCAGCCCACCCCGAAGGCGGCGTGGCGAATGGCATCCGGCACGCTGCGCAGCGCCGTGCGGGTGGAGATGATGATCACCGGCAGGGTCATCAGGGCCAGGGTCAAGCCACCGACCAGCGGCGATGAGCGCGGCACGCCGAAGAAGTTGATGAAGATGGCCAGGCCCAGCAGACCGAACAGGATCGAGGGGATCGCCGCCAGGTTGTTGATGTTGATCTCGATCAGCTGGGTGAAGCGGTTATCCGGAGCGAACTCCTCGAGATACACCGCGGTCATCACGCCGATCGGAAAGGACACGGCGAGAGTCACCAGCAGGGTCATCACCGTCCCCATGGCGGCCGAGGCGATACCCGACAGCTCAGGCATCTTGGAGTCGCCGCTGGTAAAGAAGGTGGTGTTGAAGCGCAGCTCGGCGCGACCGTCGGCCTTGAGCCGGTCCACCACCGCCTGCTGGTTCGCGCTCAGTCGGGTGTGATGGCCCTTGAGGTACTGGTCGACTTCCGCATCGGCCATCACCCACTCCATGCGCGTGGTGCCGAGCAGCTCGGGATTGTCTTCCATGCGGCCGGGGATCAGGCGCAGGTAACCGCGGCTGACCAGCGGGCGCACGTCCTCCTGGACGGCGGCCAGGGGCAGCTCGGCGGCGCGCTCGCTGTAGTCGACCTGGACCTGGATCTGGGCCTGCTGGAAGGCCGGCAGGCCCTTGACCAGCATGTCGGCAAAGAACAGCACCAGGAACAGGCCGGCCAGCCCCAGGGCGCCCATGGATACCCACTTGAGGCGGGCGGACTTGCGGTGACGACGCCGGAGCTGGGCGCTGATCTCGTCGAAGGATTGGCTCATCGGAATGGCTCCCAGCGTTAAAGGTTGTTGATCCGGTACTTCTCGCGGAACCGGCGAATCATGATCACCGACACCAGGTTCAGCGACAGGGTCACCACGAACAGCACCAGGCCCAGGGCGAAGGCCGAGAGGGTCTCGGCGCTGGCGAATTCCTGATCACCGGTCAGGGCGGCGACGATGCGCACCGTCACGGTGGTCATGTCCTCCAGCGGGTTGGCGGTGAGGTTGGGGCGCATGCCGGCGGCCATCACCACGATCATGGTCTCGCCCAGCGCCCGCGACACTGCCAGCAGCGAGGCGGAAATGATCCCCGGCAGCGCCGCCGGCACCACCACGTCACGGATGGTCTCGGCCTTGGTCATGCCCAGCGCCAGCGAGCCCTGGCGCATGCTGTCCGGTACCGAATTGATGACGTCGTCGGACAGCGAGGAGATGAAGGGGATGATCATGATGCCCATCACCACGCCGGGGGCCAGGGCGTTGTTGAAGGAGGCCTCGAGGCCGAAGAACCCAGCCACGTCGACGATGAACGGCGCCACGGTAATCGCAGCGAAGAAGCCGTAGACCACGGTGGGAATGCCGGCCAGCACCTCGAGCACCGGCTTGGCCAGGGTCCGCACCCGCGCCGGCGCGAACTCGGCCATGTAGATCGCCGACAGCAAGCCCACCGGAATCGCCACCAGCATGGCGATGGCGGTGATCATGAAGGTCCCGGCGAACAGCGGCACCGAGCCGAACTGGGCGGCGCTGGCGCCCTCCTCGGCACGGCCGGCGGCGGCCAGGAAGCTCGCGCCCGGATTCCAGGTGGTGCCGGTGATGAAGTCCCAGAAGCTCTGCATCTGGAAGAAGCGAATGGCCTCACCGACGATGGAGATCAGGATCCCGAAGGTGGTGAAGATCGAGATCAGCGCGGCGCCGGCCAGGAAGAAGCGGATGACCCGCTCGATGGCCTGGCGCGCGTGGAAGTCGGGCCGCACCAGCCGAATGCCGGCGGCCAGCCCCGCACAGCCGACCACCAGGCTGGCGGCCAGCAGATAGAGGGGCGAGATCGCAGTGCCCAGCAGCAGCATGGCCAGGGCGCCGACCACCCCTACGGCGATCGCCGGCCCGGCGGTGGACAGCACGCTGAACCAGGCGTACTGGTCGGGCTGGGCATACATGGACGCGCCGCCGGCACGCACCTTGGCGGCCTTGGCACGCCCCAGGAAGAAGGCTATCAGACCCAGCACCAGCAGGGTGCCGCAGAACAGGGCGAGGAGTTGATTGGTCTGCATAGGTGTCTCTCGGCGGAATGGATCCGCGGGGCCGGAACGACCGTCACCCCACCGGAACGTGCGCCGGCCGACAGCCCCTGGCTGCCGGCCGGTACAGGGCTGAGACCCGGCCTCTTACTTGAGGTCGGCCAGCTCGAGTGCCTCGTGATTCTCGACGGCGCTGCGGGCCTCGGCGCGCAGGTCTTCCGGCGCCGGAATCAGGCCGATGCCCTTGAGATAGCCGAGATCGCCGATCATCTGCTCGCTCATGAACATGTTGGCGTACTCGTTCATGGCCGGTACCGCGTCGGCGTGCTGGTTCTTCACGTAGAAGAACAGCGAGCGGGAGACCGGATATTCGCCGCTGCCGATGGCCTCGGGGGTCGGCTCGATGCCATCGATGCTGGCACCGATCAGGCTGTCGCCGTTCTCTTCCAGGAAGGAGTAGCCGAAGATCCCGAAGGCCTCGGTGTTCTCGGCCAGGCGCTGAACGATCAGGTTGTCGTTTTCGCCGGCATCGATGTAGGCACCATCGGCACGGATATCGGTGTAGCCTTCGCCGCCATAGACGTCCATGTCCTCGGAGGCGGCTTCCATCACCAGTTCCTCGAAGGCATCACGGGTGCCGGAGGTGGTGGGCGGACCGTAGACGGCGATCTTGCGATCCGGCAGCGAGGAATCGATGTCGCTCCACTTGGTGTAGGGGTTGTCGACCAGCTCACCGTCGACCGGCACCTTGGCGGCCAGGGCCAGGAACAGCTGCTCGCGGGTCAGGTTCAGGGCCTCGTTCTCGCTGGATTCGGCGAAGGCGATGCCGTCATAGCCGATGAAGGCCTCGGTGATGTCGGTCACGCCGTTCTCGGCGCAGCGCTCGAACTCGGAGGGCTTCATGCGGCGCGACGCGTTGGTGATGTCCGGGGTGTCATCGCCGACGCCGTTGCAGAACAGGCGCAGGCCGCCACCGGAACCGGTGGATTCGATGACCGGGGTCGGATGATCGGTGGTTGCGCCGAACTCCTCGGCCACGTAGCTGGCGAACGGATAGACGGTGCTGGACCCGACGATGCGAACCTGCTCGCGGGCTTGGGCGACACCGACTACGCCCATGACGGCGGCAGCGATAGCGGTGGTCTTGAGGATGCGGTTCATGGAGAAAGCTCCTGTTCTGGGAAGTAATCATCCTGCGCGAGACACACGATGCCCCACGAAAATGACAGCTTCATGACAAGCGCTCTCTCGTGCCGACCGCATCGTCGGCGGAGGGAAGCAGTGGCCTCGGCAACCCCGGGGCCCTGGGCATGCCGGCCGAGCGGCCGGCGTGGAGGAGGCCCCCTCAGTGGAGGGCGGCGCGCCCCACCAGGCCGCGCAGGGCCAGGTTCCCCGCCAGCGACACCAGCAGCATGGTCAGCACCATCGGCCAGGCGCTATTGATCTCGAAGGCGCTCACCACCATCCCGGCCAGGGCCCCACAGGTGAACTGTATGCAGCCCAGCAGCGCCGTGGCGGTGGCGCTCATGTGACTGAAGTGCTCGAGCAGCGAGGCGATGGCGTTGGGCGTGATCAGCCCGACCATGCCCATGAACAGCATGATCAGCGGCACCACGGTCACCAGCGAATCCAGCCCGGTGGCCACCAGCGCCACCAGGGCAACGGCCACGCCGAACTGCACGCCCAGCCCCAGGCGCATGTTCTGCTGGGGCGTACGCCGGCGCAGCAGGCGGATATTGACCCGGTTGGAGAGCGCCATGACCACCACATTGGCGCCGAACACCAGCGGATAGATCGCCGGCGATACGCCGTAGTGGGTCATGTAGAGAAAGGGCGAGGCAGTGATGAAGGCAAACATCCCCGAGAAGGTGGCCGCCACCGACAGCACATAGCCCATGCCCTCGCGGTGACGCAGCACGCTTGCGTAGTTGCGCAGCACCTGGCGCGGCGAGGCCACCGGGGCATCGGCGGCTCGGGTTTCCGGCAGCCGAGTGCCCATGAACCACAGCAGGAAGGCCGCATAGGCCGCCAGGAAGGCGAAGATCAGCCACCAGTCGGCCAGATACAGCAGGCCGCTGCCCACCGCCGGCGCCACCAGCGGCGCCAGCATCAGGATCATCGCCATGGTCGACATCACCTTGGCCGCTTCGCGCCCGCTGAAGCAGTCCCGCACGATGGCCGCCGAATTGACCACGCAGGCCCCGCCGCCGAGGGCCTGCACGAAGCGCCAGGTCAGCAGCTCGCCCAGCGACTCCACGCGGATGATCATCAGGCTGGCCAGCAGGAACACCACCAGGCCGGTGAGCAGCACCGGGCGCCGCCCCAGGCGGTCGGACATCGGCCCCCCGGTCAGCTGGCCGAAGGCGAAGCCGAGCAGGAAGACGCTGATCGACATCTCGGTGTGATGAATGCTCTCGCCTACCGCGTCGGCCAAGGCAGGCATGGCGGGCAGATAGGCATCGATGGCGAAGGGAGCCAGCGCGGTGTTGGTGGCCACCAGCAGGGCCACGCGTCGGGCATTGAGGATCAAGGAGCCTCCAACAGGATATCCACTAGGCCGCTAATATTAACCCAACTGACCGGCACTTGCCGGGCCCGGCTATATTCGCTCCGCGGCCCTTGCTAGAGTGAAAAGCCAGATACCACGGAGGACGCACGACCCATGGCAGACGACCTGCTGACGCAACTCAAGAACATGACCACGGTAGTCGCCGACACCGGCGACATCGAGGCCATTCGCCGCTTCCAGCCCACCGACGCCACCACCAACCCGTCGCTGATCCTGCAGGCCGCCCAGCAGGAGGGCCGCCGCCAGCGGCTTGGCGAGATCGCTCGCCAGGCCACCGACATCGATGACGCCCTTGACGCGGTCGCGGTGGAAATCGGCAGCGAGATCAGCGCCCTGGTGCCCGGCTACGTGTCCACCGAGGTCAGCGCGCGGCTGTCCTTCGACACCGAGGCCTCGCTGGCCCGGGCCCGCGCGCTGATCGACCGCTACCAGCGCCACGGCGTGGATCCCTCGCGGATCCTGATCAAGCTCGCCTCCACCTGGGAAGGCATTCGTGCCGCCCAGGTCCTCGAACGCGAGGGCATCCACTGCAACCTGACGCTGATGTTCGGCGTCGACCAGGCCCGCGCCTGCGCCGATGCCGGCGTCACCCTGGTCTCGCCCTTCGTCGGCCGCATCCTCGACTGGCACAAGTCCCGGGAGCCAGAGGCCGACTTCGAGGGCGATCGCGACCCCGGCGTGCAGTCGGTCAAGCGCATCTACGAGCACTTCAAGGGGCACGGCTACGAGACCATCGTGATGGGCGCCAGCTTCCGCAACAGCGGCGAGATCAAGGCGCTTGCCGGCTGCGACCGGCTGACCATCTCGCCGGCCCTGCTGGGCGAGCTGGCCGAGAGCCACGGTCACCTGGCGCGTCGCCTGTCCCCGATGGACGCCGAGACCCGCGCCCCGGAACCGCAGGACGAGGCCGAGTTCCGCTGGGCCCTGAACGAGGATGCCATGGCGACCGAGAAACTGGCCGAAGGCATCCGCAAGTTCATGGCCGACCAGCGCAAGCTCGAGACGCTGCTGGGCGAGCTTCGCCAAGGCTGAAAACGACGCGCGGGAGTCGCCTTTCGGCGACTCCCGCGGGATGAGATGCACTCGGCTCGCGCGGCAAGCGGCTTGCTCAGCCCCGGTGAGGCGCGATCTCCTGATCCTCGAGCATCTCCACCAGCGGCTGGAACTGCTCGCGATTGTGCTCGTTCATGTGCATCAGAATACGATGCGCCTCGAGGATGCGTTCACGCAATTGCGCCTCGTCGGCAGGGACCTCCGGCAGATCACGCAGCTCGTGGGGCTCGGTGATCGGCGAATCCACCAGGGTGAAGTAATGGGCGAAACCCATGACGTCGAGCATGCGCCTGACGTCGGGATTGTCGACGACGATGGTCGGCGGCTGACGCAGTCGGCCCTGAAGCGCCATGGCGACCTTGGCCAGGAAACCGAGCGCCGTGGAATCGACATTGGTGGCCTCGCGCAGGTCCACCATCACCGCCTCCAGCCCCGGCGTCTCGGCCAGACGCTGGGCCTGGGTGTCGAGGGTCGCGCACAGCGTCAGGCGAACGTCCCCACACAGCTTGAGTACGAACACCCCGGAGTCGAACGCCGCCTTGATGCGGCCTTCATGCATCATCATTGCCAAATCCGCTCAACATCATGATCGTCAGGTCATCGGGAAGCTCGTCATGGCCGGGGGCGTGCTCGGCGACCTCTGTATCATCGTCGGCGATCTTGTCGCCCAGGGCAAGGCCGTCGCGCAGCGCCGACAGCGTCTCGCTGTCCCGAGCCCGCCGGCGCAGTTCCTCGAGACGCGACTCGAGCGTCTCCCCGGGCAGGCACTCGAGGATGCCGTCGGAGCACAGCCACAGCCGAAAGTCGGCCGGCAATTCACAGCCCAACTGCGGATATTCGACATCCGGGAACAGTCCCACCGGCATGCCCTCCCCCGAGAGGTAGCGAGCGTCGCCGTCGTCGACCAGCAGCGGCATGGGCAGCTGGGCGCCGAGCGAATAGTGCAGATAGCGACGCTCTCGGTCAATGACGCCGACGAACAGCGTGGCATGCTTGCCGATGCCCGTGTCGAGCAGCTCACGATTCAAGCCGGCCAGCCAGCGCGGTGCCAGGCGTTCCGGGTGCTGACCGTCCCACTCGTGCTGCCAGCGGTTGGACAGCGACTTGAGCAGCACGGTGACGAAGGCCGAGGAAGCTCCGTGCCCCGAGACGTCGGCGAAGTAGAACAGGGTATAGCGATCGTCGAAGCGCTGGAAGTCGAGGAAGTCGCCGGACAGGTACAGCGACGGCGCCAACCAGTAGTCGCAGCTCACGCCACCCACGCTCTGGGGCCGAGGCGGCAGCAGCTTGCGCTGGATCTGGCCGCCGGCCTGCTGGTCGAGGCGCAGCATCGCCAGATGGGTCTCGAGGCGCTCGTTGAGCTCGGCCAGCCGCGCGCGGTCGTGCTCGCGTTCCTGGGCCAGCCGGTTGAGGTCGATGACCCGGCGAATCATGCGTCGCAGCAGGTGACCGTGCCGGCGCGGCTCGACCACATAGTCGACCAGGCCGGCATCCACGGCCCTCAGCAGCTCGCTGTCCTGTCGATCGTCGCTGACCACCAGGGTCGGCGTACGCTCGGCCAGATCCCCCCAGGCATCGCTGGGCAGCGCGCGTGAATGCGCCACCACCAGGGCGGCGTTGTGCGGCAGTTGCTCGGCGTTCTCCACGGCGATAACCGCCAGCCCATCCTTGGCGATGATCTCGGCCAGGGCATCGCGCTCGGGCCCGGGAACGTCGATCAGCGCGACCAGCTCGTTGGCTCCAGACATGCTGTCATGGCCTCATTCGGCGAAGGCGTCATCGAAGTCGGCATCATCGAAGTCGAACTCATCGTTGGCGAAGGGATCTTCGCCCAGTTCGCCGTCGTTGACCTCGAAGCGTCGACGCTGCAACCAGCTGTCGCGGATGAAACTGTAGCGATCGCCGCGAATCAGGCGCTCCTGATCGAGCAATCCTGCGCGGGTATCGATGACATCCAGGGCAAACAGCGAATAGCGTACCTTATCCTCCTCCACATAGGTGAGCGGATCCGTGTACATGTCCACCGGCAGCCCGGCGGTATCGCGCACCGTGCTCGGCCCCAGCAGCGGCAGCACCACGTAGGGCCCCTCGCCGACGCCCCAGGTAGCCAGGGTCTGGCCGAAATCCTCCTCGCGACCGGTCAACTCCATGTGCGAGGCCACGTCGAAGAAGCCGAGCACGCCCACCGTGGAGTTGATCAAGAAGCGCCCCGTGGCGATGCCGGCGTTACTGCCCTTGCCCTGCAGCAGGCTGTTGAGGGTGGTACGGATCTCGCCAAGGTTCGAGAAGAAGTTGCCGATGCCGGTTTCCACCGGATCCGGGGTCACGAATCGATAGCCCTGGGCCGCCGGCTTGAGGGCATAGCGATCGAGGGTCTCGTTGAAGGCGAACACCTGGCGATTGAACCCCTCCCAGGGGTCCTCGGGTCGGGAGCGCTCGCTGGTGGCGGTGGACGCACAGCCCGTCAGCAGGGCCAGCGCGCACAGCGCCGCCAGGCCACGTCCGGCCTGGCGCATCGGGGCATGTGAGTTCATTGCTCGAGCAGTCTCCCTACGCATCTTTCCATCGTCCATATCGGTCTCAGCGTCGCTGGATCACGACGCTGCCGGCACTGTAGCCCGCGCCGAAGGAACACACCACCCCGAGTGCACCCGTCGGCAGGTCCTGACGGTGCAAATGCAGAGCGATGATCGAGCCGGCCGAGCTGGTATTGGCGTAGCGATCGAGAATGATCGGCGCTTCCGCGGGACTCGGATCGCGGCCCAGGACCCGGCGGGCGATCAGGTCATTCATGTGGCGGTTGGCCTGATGCAGCCACAGACGATCGAGCCTCTCCCCCGACAATGAAAGCTCGGCCAGGTGATCGCCGATCAACGAGGCCACCATCGGGCAGACGTCCTTGAACACTCGCCGGCCTTCCTGAACGAAGAGTCGATCGGCGGCCAGCGAATCGACGTCGGTGACCCGATCGAGAAAGCCCGCGTTATTGCGGATGGCATTGGAGAAACGGGTCACGAGTCGCGTCCCCAGGATCTCGAAGCCCCCCTCGGCACTGGCCACAGCGGCGTCCTCGAGGACGATGGCCGTGCAGGCATCGCCGAAGATGAAATGGCTGTCGCGGTCGCGGAAGTTGAGATGCGCCGAGCAGATCTCGGGATTGACCACCAGAGCGCGGCGCACGCCGCCGCCACGGATGGCGTTGGCGGCGGCGTCGATGGCGAAGGTCGCCGAACTGCAGGCCACGTTCATGTCGTAGGCGTGGCCGGAGGCACCCAGGGCCGCCTGCAGCTCCACGGCCACCGCCGGATAGGCACGCTCCAGGTTGGAGCAGGCCACGATCACCAGGTCGATGCCAGCGGCCTCGACGCCCGACGCAGCCAGGGCCTCGCTGGCCGCCGCCAGCCCCATCTCGCACTGGATCGATGGCTCGTCATTGCCTCTCCGGGGCAGCCGAGGGCGCATCCGGGTCGGATCGAGGATGCCCTCGGCGTCGAGCACATAGCGGTTCTCGATGCCCGAGGCCTTGACGATAAAGTCGCTGCTCGACGCGTCGAGCCGCGCCGTCTCGCCGGCCTCGGCGCGCCTGGCGTTCTCGGTCTCTACCCAGGCATTGAAGGCGCCCACCAGGGCCTCGTTGCCGATGGCATGCGGCGGCGTATAAAGGCCAGTACCGGTGATGACCACATCCGTCATGCATGTCTCCTTGGGCCGACGCTTGGCTGCTGCCCTCGCCGGCCGGCTAGTGAATCAGGCGCGCCCGGTGAGCTCCTTCCAGCGCTTCTCGAGACGCTTCTCCGAGACCGGCATCCGGGTCCCCAGCTGCTGGGCGAACAGCGACACGCGCAGTTCCTCGATCCACCAGCCGAACTCGACCAGCGCCGGGTCCTCGACGCCGCCGCGCCGCTCGCTCTCGCGCCGGGCCATCCACCGCGCCTCGAAGTCCTGCACCGACTGCATGTGCATCTGGTCGCGCATGCGCTCCCGCGGCGCCTTCTCCAGGCGAATACGTGCGGCGTCCATGTAGCGCGGATACTCCACCAGCCAGTCGCCGGCCTCGGTGAGGAAGCCGGGATGCACCAGGCGCTGCATCTGGGCCTTGAGATCACTGTAAACCAGCGCCAGCGAGAGGTTGAGATTGCCCTTCAACGCCTTGGTCACCGAGAGATGACCCTCCAGCGCCTGCTTGAGGATACCGAGCCGTTCCTCGGCGTGGGGGACCAGGGCGTCGCGGGTCTGGACCAGGCGCGTCTCCAGCTCATCGCGGGAACGGGGCAGCGGGTCGACGGCCACTATCTGCTGGATGACGGCGCTGACCAGGTCTTCCGTCAGCTGTCGCTTGCTGCCCACCTTGGCGAACAGCAGCGCACAGGGCTGCACTCCGGGCAGGCGCTCGATGGCCCGCACCTGGTCGGGCAGCCGCGCCATGGCGGCCCGTACCACGCCGTGGCGATGGGCCTCGCGCGCCTTGTCGGGATGGTCGAACAGCTCGACCCGCAGGTTGTCGTCCTCGGGTACTACCGCCGGATAGGCCTCGACGCGGATGCCGGCCTGGGTGGTGACCCGGGATTCCGGCAGCGGCGCCTCGGGCAGCGTCTCCAGCACATCCGCTTCGCTGGCCTCACTGGCCAGCGCGCGAGCGCCCTCCCCGGCGGCGGCCTCGAAACGCTGCTCCAGGGCGCGAATGTCGCGCCCCTGGCCGAGCTCTCGTCCCTCATGGTCGACCACCCGCAGGTTCATCACCAGGTGCGGCTCGAGCTGATCGACCCGCCAGTCATCGGGATGCAGGCGAACCCCGGTCTTGACGCGCAGGAACTCGCCCAGCGCCTCGCTGAGCGACACGTCGTCCGGCGTCATGGCCTGCAGGGCGGCATCCACCCAGTCGGGAATCGGCACCACCTGGCGACGGATCGACTTGGGCAGCGACTTGAGCAGCGCAATGCACTTCTCGCGCAACAGGCCAGGCACCAGCCACTCCAGGCGCGATTCGGGCAGCTGCGGCAGCATCGCCGCCGGCACGGTCAGGGTCACGCCGTCGTCGGCAGCGCCGGGGGCGAAATGATAGCTCAGCGGATAGCGCACGCCGTTCAACGCCAGCTCGTCGGGATAATCGGCCTGGGTGACCTCCTCGGCCTCCCGGGCCAGCAGCGCGGCGCGGTCGAACTTGAGCACGTCCGGGGCGTCACGCTCGGCCTTCTTGCGCCAGGCCTCGAAGCCCTTGCCGTTGACGATGTCCTCGGGGAGCCGGGCGTCGTAGAAGTCGAACAGCGCCTCTTCGTCGACCAGGATGTCGCGCTTTCGGGCGCGGTCCTCGAGATCCTCGACCTCCTCGACCAGCGCGCGGTTATGGGCGAAGAACTCGCCGCGGGTCTTGAATTCGCCCTCCACCAGCGCCCGGCGGATGAAAAGCTCCCGGGACTCCGCCGGCGCGATGGGGCCGTAGTGCACCTTGCGCCGGTTGACGATCGCCAGGCCGAACAGCGTGACCTGCTCGAAGGCCACCACCTGGGCGCGCTTCATCTCCCAGTGCGGCTCGCTGTAGCTGCGCTTGACCAGATGGCCGGCCAGCGGCTCGATCCAGGCCGGATCGATCTTGGCCACGGTGCGAGCAAACAGCTTCGAGGTCTCGACCAGCTCGAAGGCCATCACCCACTTGGGCGTCTTCTTGGAAAGCCCCGAGCCGGGATGGATCATGAACTTGCGGTTGCGCGCGCCCTGATACTCGCGGTTCTCCAGGAAATGGCCGAGGTGCGACAGCAGCCCCGGCAGCAGCGCCTTGTGCAGCCGCACGGCACTGTCGCGGCGGGCCTTTTGGGCGATCTCGCCGTCATCGTCAGCCGGCGGAAGCGAACTCGGCGCCGGGACCTCGATATCCATGTCGCGCAGCAGCTGACGCAGCTGGCGGAAGGTATCGTGCCACTCGCGCAGGCGCAGGTAGTTGAGGTAGTGATCCTTGCACCAGCGGCGCAGCCGGTTGCCGGAGAGCTCCTCGCGAGCGGCCTCGAAGCCGTGCCACAGGTTGAGCAGCGCCACGAAATCGGAGTCCGGGTCCTGCCAGCGACGGTGGGCCTGGTCGGCGGCCTGTCGCTTTTCGGCGGGGCGATCGCGGGGATCCTGGATGGCCAGCGCCGAGACCACCACCAGCACCTCGCGCAGGCCGCCCTGCTCGGCCCCGGCCAACAGCATGCGTGCCAGGCGCGGGTCGATGGGCAACCGTGCCAGCTTGCGGCCGAGCGGCGTGATGCGCTGGCCCTCGTCCACCGCGCCGAGCTCGAACAGCAGCCGGAAGCCGTCGGTAACGAAGCGCGAGTCGGGCGGGTCGACGAAGGGGAAGGCCTCGATGCTGCCGAGCTTCAGCGACAGCATCGACAGGATCACCGAGGCCAGGTTGGTGCGCCGAATCTCGGGATCGGTGAATTCGGGGCGGCCAAGGTAGTCTTCCTCGTCGTAGAGGCGGATGCACAGGCCCTCGGCCACGCGGCCGCAGCGGCCCTTGCGCTGATCGGCGCTGGCCTGGCTGACCGCCTCCACCGGCAGGCGCTGGATCTTGGCCCGGTAGCTGTAGCGGCTGATGCGCACCAGGCCCGGGTCGATCACGTAGCGGATGCCCGGCACGGTCAGGGACGTCTCGGCGACGTTGGTCGAGAGCACGATGCGCCGCCCGCGGTGCGGGGCGAAGACGCGATTCTGCTCGGCGTTGGAGAGCCGCGCGTAGAGCGGCAGGATCTCGGTGTCGCGCAGCTCGGCGCGGCGCAGGGTGTCGGCGGCCTCGCGGATCTCGCGCTCGCCGGGCAGGAACACCAGGATGTCCCGCGGCCCATGCAGCCAGCCCTTCTCGCGCTCGGCGGCCTGGATCTCCTCCACCGCCTGCAGGATGCCCTCCTGCAGGGTGCGGTCCTCCTCGTCCTCGGCCTCGCGGGTCAGCGGCCGATAGCGCACCTCCACCGGATAGGTGCGCCCCGAGACCTCGACCACCGGCGCCCGGCGCCGGGTGCCGTTCTCCCCCGCCAGGGCGAAATGCTCGGCGAAGCGCTCCACGTCGATGGTCGCCGAGGTGATGATCACCTTGAGGTCGGGGCGACGCTCGAGCAGGCGCTTGAGATAGCCGAGCAGGAAGTCGATGTTGAGGCTGCGCTCGTGGGCTTCATCGATGATGATCGCTTCGTAGCGGCGAAGGTCGGGATCATGACGGGTCTCGGCCAGCAGGATGCCGTCGGTCATCAGCTTGACCAGGGTGGCATCGTCGGTGTGGTCGGTGAAACGCACCTGATAGCCGACCTGCTCGCCCAGCGGCACCTCCATCTCTTCGGCCAGGCGGGTGGCCACCGAGCGGGCCGCCAGCCGGCGCGGCTGGGTGTGACCGATCAACCCACGGCGTCCAAGCCCCAGCTCCAGGCACAGCTTGGGCAACTGGGTGGTCTTGCCCGAGCCCGTCTCACCGGCCACCACCACCACCTGGTGATCGCGCAGCGCCTCGAGGATGTCCTCACGGCGCTCGGCGACCGGCAGCTCCTCGGGATAGGCCAGGCGTACCGGCCGCGACGCCCGGGCATCCACCTTCGCCTGCGAGCGCTCGACCTCACGGCGCAGCTCGGACAGCCCGCGATCCACCGGCTTGCCCTGCCGACTGCGCCGGGTCAGGCCGGCGAGGCGCTTGCCCAGTCGGGGTGCGTCGCGCAGCAGCACGCCGTCGAGCTCGCCCTGGAGGGCCTTCAGGGCGGCGGCGTCGGATTCGGGCGCGTCGGGGGCTGGGGTCAGGCTACTCACGATGGACTCGAAGGCTCCAGTAATCGATCAGGCTCGGGACGAAAGAACCCGCATCGGCAGGGCGATGCGGGCCGGTTATTGTAACGCCGTGAGACAGTCCGGGGCTAATCGCACCTGGCTACGGGCTGCGGGCTACGGGCTACGGGCTACGGGCTACGGGCCTCCAGCTTCGGGCTGCGGGCTACGGGCCTCCAGCTTCGGGCTACGGGCTACGGGCTGCGGGCTGCGGGCTGCGGGCCTCCAGCTTCGAGCCAAGGGCCGCTGGCGGCGCGGCACCTTGCTGAACGGGACAAGCGTCTTGGGCAGCCGAGCCTAACCGCCTCCATTCTGCCCCTTGGCCTCGTCGCGAAGCTGGCGGCGCAGCACTTTCCCCACATTCGTCTTGGGCAGCTCGTCGCGAAACTCCACGTAGCGCGGCACCTTGTAGCCGGTCAATTCCCGCTTGCACCAGGTGCGCAGGGTCTCGGCGTCCAGATCGGGGTCCTTGGCCACCACGAACAGCTTGATGGCCTCGCCGCTGGCCTCGTCCGGCACCCCGACGGCGGCCGACTCCACCACGCCGGGATGATGGGCCACGACATCCTCGATCTCGTTGGGGTACACGTTGAAGCCGGATACCAGGATCATGTCCTTCTTGCGATCGACGATGCGGATGTAGCCATCTTCCTCGAACACGGCGACGTCGCCGGTGTGGAACCAGCCATCGGCGTCGAGGGCACGCGCAGTATCCTCGTCGCGGTTCCAGTAGCCTTTCATTACCTGGGGACCTCGGACGCAGAGCTCGCCGGCCTCGCCGCCGAGCAGGTCATTGCCTTCCAGGTCCACGACCTTGACCTCGGTGCCGGCCACCGGCTTGCCGATCGTGCCGAGCCGTATGGCATCGATGGGGTTGAAGCTGACGATCGGTGAAGTCTCGGTGAGCCCATAGCCCTCGGCGACCGGGCAGCCGGTCACCTCTTCCCAACGCTTGGCCACCGCCCGGGTCAGCGCCATGCCGCCGGAGATGGTCAGGTGCAGGCCGGAGAAGTCGAGCGCCCGGAAGTCATCGCGGTTGCACAGCGCATTGAACAGGGTATTGAGCCCCACGAAACCGGTGAAATGCACCGATTTCAGGGTCTTGATGAAACCGTCCAGATCCCGGGGATTGGGAATCAGCACCGAATGATTGCCGGTCTCCATCATGAACAGGCAATTCACGGTGAAGGTGTAGATGTGGTAGACGGGCAGCGGCGCGATGATCGTCTCGCCGCCCTCCGCGAGCCCGGGGCCGATCGCCTGGCGCGCCTGAAGCATGTTGGCCACCAGGTTGCCGTGGGTCAGCATGGTGCCCTTGGCCAGCCCGGTAGTGCCGCCGGTGTACTGCAGGGCAGCGATATCGCCGGCCTCACGGGCGATGTCGCGATGCTCGAGCAGCGCCCCCCGCGACAGGGTATCGCGGAAACGCCAGGCGCCGGGCAGGCGGTAGGCCGGTACCAGCTTCTTGAGATATTTCACCGCGGCGTTGATCAGCGGCCGCTTGGGGAAGGGGTGCAGATCGGCCAGTTCGGTGACCACCACCTGCTCGATCTCGGTGTCGTCGAGGATCTTCTCGAGCTTGGCCGCCATGTTGGCCAGGATGACGATCGAACGGACACCGGCATCCTTGAACTGGTGGGCCATCTCCCGCTCGGTGTAGAGAGGATTGGTATTGACCACGACCAGGCCGGCACGCAGGGCACCGAACACTGCCACCGGAAACTGCAGGACATTGGGCAACTGAATGGCGATGCGATCGCCGGGCCGGAGATCGGTCTCGTGCTGCAGCCAGGCGGCGAAAGCGGCGGACAGGCGATCCAGCTCACCGTAGCTCAGCGTGCGCCCCATGCAGGTGAAAGCGGGATTGTCGGCAAAACGCTCGACGGCGGCATGAAAGACATCCATCACCGAGGCATAGCCGTCGCCGCCCTCGAGTTCGGGGCCGCGCAGGATGGCGGGCGTCGCGTGCTCACTCATGGCATTCTCCAGGCTGTGATCGACCCGGCTGCCCCGGGATCGCTCCTTGTTGTTATGACGCTATGATGGACCCCACCCTATCCCAACCGCCTCCCGGCTGTAAAACGATCGATTGAAACTTACGTTTTATAGCGACCTCGAATCTCGCCATCACGCCACACCAGCAGCTCGCCGGGCTCCATGCGCACCCAGTCCTCGTTGTCTGTCAGCGGTTCGGTGGCGATCACCGAGACCACGTCGTCGGGCGTGGTGTGCTCGGCAAAGTTCACCGCCAGTTCGGCATCCGAGAGACTGGCCTGGCCGAACGGTGCCCGACGGGTGATATGCGCCAGCTTGGTGGTGCAATAGGTGTAGAGATACTCGCCATCGGCCAGCAACAGGTTGAAGACCCCGAGTCCACGCAGCCGTTCGCAGAGACGATGCAGCAGACTCCAGAGCCGGCGGCGATCCGCTGGCGGCTCGGGAAAGGCGCGGCGCAGCTCGCCCATCAGCCAGCAGAAGGCATGCTCGCTGTCGGTACCTCCCACCGGCCGGTAGAAGGAAAGCGGCAAGGCTTCCCAGCCCTCGAGCTGGCCGTTGTGGGCATAGCACCAGGGCTGGCCCCACATTTCCCGGGTGAAGGGATGGGTATTGGTCAGCCTCACCTGGCCGACATTGGCCTGGCGGATGTGGCTGATCACGATATGCGACTTGATCGGATAATCGCGAATCAGCCGGGCGATGGGCGAATCCACCGAGGGGTGGGGGTCGCGGAAATCGCGATAGCCGCCGGCCTCGTAGAAAGCGATGCCCCAGCCGTCGCGGTGCGGCCCCGTACCGCCGCCCCGATGCAGGAAACCGGTGAAGCTGAAGCAGATATCGGTCGGCACGTTGGCGCTCATGCCCAATAATTCACACATGCGGATCCCTGCGCTCGCGGGAGGAAGCGGAACGGCTGGTATGGCGCCACAGCAGACGCAGCAGCACCAGGCCAATGGCCAGCGCCAGCAGAATCCAGAACATCGGCCCGTGCGACCAGCCGCGGACCCGCTCGACCAGCCCCGGCCAGCCGGCCTGCCAGGCCAGGCGAAGCTTGGCTGGCACCGCGTTGACGCCCTCGACGAAGCGGTCGGCGAGGCTCGGCGACGCATCGGGTGCCGCCTGGTCATCTGGCCCGGCGAAGCGTTCGGCGGCAAGCGTCGGGCCGGCCTCGGTGCCGGCGATGCCGACCCGCGCATCGGGATTGAGCATCAGCTGCGGCAGGTTCAGCTCGCGGGTCTCGCCATCCAGGGTGACGGTCGCGGTCAGCTCGAGCGGCTGGCGCAGTTCGGGATCCAGCGACGGCAGCGACAGCGTCCAGCGTGCCTCGCCGACCGCCTCGGCGCTGAGCGATTCGCCCCTCAGATCGCCGCGGATGCGCGTATTGTCACGGGTCAGGCGCGGATGCTCGGCGACCAGCACGACGCGCCCCGCCGCCGGATCATGCACGGCACCAATCGCCGGCAGGACATTGACGGCCTGACTGCGCTGGCGAGTGAATCCGTCGCCGGAGGCCCGTACCACCAGCCGTGCATTGCCGGTCAGGTCCGGCGGCGGCAACTCGCCCTCGAAGCGCCCCTCCGCACCGGCGTTAAGGACCACCGACGCCTGCTCTTCGCCGTCCGCATCTTCGAGTGCGACCTCCAGGGTGAGGTTTCCGGGCAGGTTGGCCGCGTCAGCTTCCGCCTCGAGCCAAGCCTCGACGGGCACCGGGAAGCCACGGTACAGCGTGGCGGGCAGCGGCGAGGTGCGCAGATGCCAGGGGCCGCTGACGCTGATGCGACTGCGTTCGCCCACCCTCCCCTCGAGACGCCACTCGCCCGCCTGGGGCTCGGGCAGGCGGATCAGATCGAAGTGGGGCTCCACCTGCCAGTTTGCTCCCTCCGGAGCCGTCTCGGCCTGGTAGCGGGTACCGTCCGGGGCGACCAGGGTCAGCGGAGGGGCGTCGGGCTCGTGGAAGACCAGCGCCGAGAGGCTATCCACGCCCTTGTCGACGATGAAGCGGCCTTCGTCGTCGAGAGGCAGGCGGTCGGCCGGAAAGATACGCTCGAAGATATCGAGAAAAGCCCCGAGTAGCCCTTCGGGGGAATCCACCCGGGCGGCCAACCCGCCGGTGCTCTGGGCCAGCCGCTCGACCAGCGCCAGGTCGGCTTCGTCGGAGAAGGCGATGGCATGCACCGCCACCCCCTGGTCGGCGAGCGTCGGCGCCAGCTCCTCCACCAGGCGGCGCCGCGAGTCCCGGTCGATGCCCGGCTTGGCGCCGCGGGCGGGCGGCAAATCGATGACGCCATCGGTCATCAGTATCAGGTGCCGACCGCCATTGGCTTCGGCATCGACCGCGCGACGCAGCGCGGTCTCGATGTCGGTATATTGCTGATAGTCGCGCAGGGCCGGCGGCAGGGCCAGGGCGCGCTCGCGCCAGGCGGATTCGACGCGCCCCAGCGGCAGCGGATTGTCGACCCGCTCGCCGAAGGTCCAGACCCCGGCGCTGGCGCCCTCGGGCAGCAGCGAGACCAGAAGCCCCATGGCACTCGCCGCCAGGCGATCGGGATCATGAGCCTTCATGCTGCCGGAAACATCGACGACGACCCGCACGTCAGGTCGCGCCGACGCGGGCTGCGCGGCCGCCATCGCCACCGCCCCGAGCAGCCACAGTACCAGCCACCACCGTGCGTGGCTACCCCTACGACCGCGCCAAGCTCCGCTACGCATCGCGCATCCTTAGCCGATCACCGGCTCCTGTCGCTGTGCACCGCCATCCTGGCGGCGTTCTCCCTGACGCCCCTGATCCTCGGCGGCCTCGGCCACCGCGCCCCGGCGACCGCGCCGCCACAGCAACAGGCCAACCAGGGCACCCAGGCCCGCGGCTACCACGACCAGCATCAGGGCCGGCAGCATGGCGCCGGTGTCCCCTTCGAGGAAGGCCAGCCCGCTGACCACCACGGCCGGGGCCAAACCCTTGTAGACTTCCCCTTCGTCCATCAACGGCAGCTGAAAACTGGCCGGCACCCACATCACGCCGGCCACCGCCCAGGTAATGACCAGGCGCGGCAGGCGCGGCAGAAACGCCAGCCCCAGATAGCCGGTGCCAAGCACCACCAGCGACAGCACGGCATAGCTCAGCCATAGTAGAGACATTGAATCCGAAAGCAGCATCGGTACCTCGTCATTTGCGGCGTCGAAAGACGCACCCTGTTGAATTCACTTCGAGTATGGTACATCCCGCACCATGAAAGCACAGCCGCCACGTGATCCCAGCCAACCAACGGCTTCCTTCGCCTCCTCCCCGACCGCCGGATTCCGGCGTCCCGACGACCCCGACTGGCACTGGCTGGAGGAGCGCGACGACCCGCAGGTGACGGCCTTCCTCGAGGCCGCCAACGCCCAATCCCGGGCCTGGTTCGCGCCCCTGGACGACCTCACCGAGCGCCTCTATCACGGCCACCTGGCCCGCCGCGAGCTGGCGGTTCATGGCCTGCCCACGGCGCTCGATCACTACACGGTGTGGAGCGAGACCGCGGTAGACGCCGACCACCCGGTGTGGTGGCGCCATCCCAACGGCGAACCCGAGCGAGGCGAGCCGTTCTTCGACCTGCAGCATCGGGCCGCCGACCACGCCTTCTTCGAGGTCGGCGACATGTCGCTGTCGCCGGACGAAAGCTGGCTGGCCTGGAGCGAGGACACCCGCGGCGACGAGACCTATACCCTATGGCTCAGGCGCCTGCCGGACGGCGAGCCGCTGGCCCTGCTCGAGGAGATCGGCCCCGAGCTGTGCTGGGCCGAGGACGGCGCCACCCTGCTGTTCACCCGCTACGACGCCACCCAACGGCCGGACAGCATCTGGCGATTGCCGCTGCGACTCGGCGCGACGCCCACGGCGGACGAGCCGGCACTGATACTGCGCGAGGACGACCCGGAATTCTGGCTGGGGCTTGGCAAGACACGCTCCCGCGAGTGGCTGATGCTGGAGTCCGCCTCCAAGGACACCAGCGAGGTCCACCTGGTTCCGGCGGCCGCACCGGCGACATCGCCCACGCTGTTCCACCCTCGCCAGCGCGGCGTGGAGTACGGCGTGGATCACCGCCCCGGCCACTTCTACGTGCTGCACAATCGCGAGGCGCCCCACTTCTGCCTCGACCGGGTCGACGAGGCCGCCCCTCAGGGCGAGCCCGAACGGCTGATCGAACACCGTGAAGACACTACCCTCGAGGGCATCGATGCCTTCGCCTGGGGACTAGTGGCCACCGAACGCGACCATCACCAGGCCCAGGTGCATCTGAGGGTGATCGAGCTCGATGACCGCCACACCCTGCGTCGCGATGAGCGGCTGACGCTGCCCGAGACACCCTGCAGCCTGTCGCTTGGCGACGCGCCGCACTTCGCCGAGCGGTGCCTGAGACTGCGCGAGGAGTCCTTCACCCTGCCGGTGACCTGGACCGAGCTGGACCTGGACAGCGGACGCCGGCGGCGCCTCAAGCAACAGCCGGTGCACGGCGACCTCACGCCCGACCAACTGGTCTGCGAGCGACTGTGGGCGACCTCCCACGATGGCGAGCGCATCCCGGTCTCGGTGGTGATGCGCGCCGACCTGAGCGGTCATCCGCTGCCCACCCTGCTCTACGGCTACGGCGCCTACGGCGAGGTGCTCGACCCCTGGTTCTCGGTGGCCCGCCTGGAGCTTCTGGCGCGGGGCGCCGCCTTCGCGGTGGCCCACGTGCGCGGCGGCGGCGACCGTGGCGAGCCCTGGTACCTGGCCGGCAAGCTCGAGCACAAGGCCAACAGCTTCCAGGACTTCCTGGCCGCCCGCGACGCCCTGGTCGAACAGGGGTTCAGCGATGATGAACGCCTCGTCGCCTATGGCGCCAGCGCCGGCGGGCTACTGGTGGGAGCCAGCCTCAACCTGGCGCCGGAACGCTTCTGCGCCGCGGTACTCGACGTGCCCTTCGTCGACGTGCTGCGCACCATGGAGAACCCCGACCTGCCGCTGACGACCGCCGAGTACAGCGAGTGGGGCGACCCGCGCGAGCCGTCCGCGCGTCGCCGCATCCGCGACTACTCGCCGCTCGACAACCTGCCCGAGCGGCCCTGGCCGCCGGTGTTCCTGCAAGGCAGCTGGCACGATACCCGGGTGCCCTACTGGGAGCCGGCCAAGCTGTATGCCCGCCTCACCGAGCTGGCCGAGGGCAGCGGGCTGTCCTCGCACGACCATCCCACGCTGCTGCGCACCGACCTGGAAGCCGGCCACGGCGGGGCCTCCGGGCGCTTCAAGGGCTGGCACGACAACGCCCGCCAGGATGCCTTCATCCTGTGGGCGCTGGGGCTGGAGAGCCGGGAGGCCTGAGCATCGTCGCTTTCGCTTAGGCGATGTCCGAAAGCCGGCGAGCGCAGCCCTCTCGGACGCACCTAACCGTCGATCGGCAGGATCGCGATGATATGGTCTTCGAGCTCTTCCTCGGGAACCTCGGACTGGGACACCGCGAAGCTGCGCACGCTGATGCCCTTGCGATGCACCCGCTCGGGGTCACCCGAGATCAGCGGATGCCAGCCGGCCAGCTTGCGCCCTTCGGCCAGGCGCCGGTAGGCGCAGGACCTGGGCAGCCAGCGGAACTCCTCGATGCGCTCGACGGTGAGCTGCTGGCAGTCCGGCACCTTCTCGAAGCGGTGGGCGTAATCGCTGCAACGACAGCCTTGGATGTCGAGCAGCTCGCAGGCCACGTTGAGCACCGCCAGGTCGCCCTCGTCGTCCTGGAACTTGAGCAGGCAGCACTGGCCACAGCCGTCGCACAGCGCCTCCCACTCCTCATTGGTCAGCTCTTCCAGCGGGAAGCGCTCCCAGAAACGTTCTCTCATCGTCACCGTCGTCGATCGGTTAGTGGCAAACAAGCCGCGAGCAGCGAGCCCCGGGCAACGAGCGATTCATCGCAAGCCTGCCGACCCGCAGCCCGTAGCCTGCAGCCCGCAGCCCGCAGCCCGCAGCCCGTAGCCCGTAGCCCGTAGCCCGCAGCCCGCAGCCCGTAGCCCGTAGCCCGCAGCCCGCAGCCCGTAGCCCGCAGCCCGCAGCCCGCAGCCCGCAGCCCGCAGCCCGTAGCCCGTAGCCCGTAGCCCGTAGCCCGCAGCCCACAGCCTAGTATTTCGCTTCCGTGGGCGTCCGGTAGAGATCCAGCAGGTACGCCTCCTTGGCCGGCGGCATCTGCAGGTAGAAGCCCTTCTCCTCGATGGCGGCCATCACCTCGGCGCCGCGGGTTCGGGCCAGCGGCTTGTCCGGCGACAGAATCAGGGTCATCGCCGAGACCGGCTCACCGAAGCGCTCGAGCAGTACCTCCGGCACGTCTTCGAGGCCGCGCCGCTTGTCCACGTAGAGGTACATCTCTTCCTTGCGCGGGCTCTTGAAGACCTCGCACAACAGCTTGCCGTCCAGGGTCGTCATGCGGGTTCTCCCACCTCGTTCAGGGTACGCTCCAGCGTCGCGGCCAGGCGCTCACCGCGCCAGCCCACAGGCAGCGGCAGTGGCCGGCCGCGCAGCCTGGCGCTGGCCAGGGCCTCGAGGTCGCGGCGCCGCATCAGCACCTCCGGCGCCACCCCCAGAGATTCGGCCTCGGCGCCCACCACCTTCTTCATTGCCTTCAGACAGCGCTTGAAGGCCGGCGACAGCGGCGACAGCGGCGCCGGCGAAAGATCGGCCTCATCGGCGTGGCGCGCCTCCTTGATCAACGCCAGCAGGGCATCGCCCTCGCGCTTGACCAGCGGCGGCTTGACGCCATCGACCGAGGCCAGCTCATAGCGATTCTCCGGCAGTCGCTCGGCAATGGCGAACAGCAGCTTGTCGCTGACCAGCCAGCTGCGCGGCAGGTCGCGACGGCGAACCTCGCCCTCACGCCAGATGGTCATTCGCCGGTAGGCCTCGATCTGCCGGGGCCCCAGCCGCCAAAGGTTGCGCTGGCGAAGGTACCACTGGCCGTCGGCCTCGTCGCTGCGGGTCGCCTGATCCACCAGCGCCGCGCAATCCTCTTCCAGCCAGGCCAGGCGCCCGTGGCGTTCCAGGGATTCACGCTGGCCGGTCCAGACGTCGAGCAGGTAGACCACGTCCAGCGCCGCGTAGGACTTCTGGGCCTCGGAGAGCGGACGCTCCAGCCAGTTCGAGCGGGTCTCGTCCTTGGGCAGGGTCTCGCCCACCCAGTGCTCGACCAGCTTCTGGTAGCCCATGGCCGGCACCTCGCCGAGCAACGCCTGGGCGATCTGGGTGTCCACCAGCGGCGCCACCGGCGCGCCGGCCCATTGGGCAAACACTTCCAGGTCCTCGCTGGAGGCATGCAGCAGTTTCAGCGGCCCCTCGGAGAGCAGGCGGCGAAAGTTCGCGGTGCACTCGACCTCCAGCGGGTCGACCAGGAAGGCCGGCCCACCGGCACAGAACTGGATCAGCGCCGGCACCGGGTGAAAGGTGCGCTCGCGAAAGAATTCGGTGTCCAGGGCGAGGACATCGGCCCCCGCCACCTCGGCGCAGGCGGCATCCAGGGCCTCGGGGGTATCGATCCAGCGGATCTCGGGAGTCAGGGACATGCGGTCATCCGACATGGCAAGGGTGGCAAGGCGGTCACTCGCCCTGAAAGGGCAGCCGGCCGTTGAAGGCCCGGCTCAGGGTGCCGCCGTCGACGTATTCGAGTTCGCCGCCCATGGGCACGCCATAGGCGAGGCGCGAGAGCTTGACGCCCAGCGGCGCGAGCTGGGCGGCGATATAGTGGGCCGTGGCCTCGCCCTCGACGGTGGGGTTGGTGGCCAGGATGACCTCCTCGACGCCGGCCTCGGCGACTCGCGCCTCCAGCTGATCGAGGCCGATGTCCTCGGGGCCGATGCCATCGAGCGGCGAGAGGTGGCCGTGCAGCACGAAGTAGCGACCGCGGAAGCCGCCGGCCTCCTCGATGGCGAGCTGATCGGCGGGAGACTCCACCACGCACAGCACGCCATCGTCGCGCCGCGGGCTGGCACAGATGCCGCACAGCTCTTCCTCGGTGAGGGTGCGGCAGCGCTGGCAGTAGCCGACCGCCTCGAGGGCCACGCCGAGCGACTCTACCAGGCGCCGACCACCATCGCGGTCACGCTCGAGCAGGTGCATGGCCATGCGCTGGGCGGTCTTGGGGCCGACGCTGGGCAGCACCCGGAAGGCCTCCATCAGCCGTTCGACCAGGGGAGAAAAGCTCATGGATCGTCAGGACTCAACTCTCGTCAGGCGGCGGGATGAGCGCCCTGCGAAGACGCCGTGCCGGCACTCATCCCTCGTGTCGTGAACGAGATGCCTCAGAAAGGCATCTTGAACCCGGGCGGCAGATTCAGGCCGGAGGTGGCATCTTCCATGAGCTGCTTGGAGCTGGCCTCGACCTTGCGCACGGCGTCGTTGACCGCGGCGGCCAGCAGATCCTCGAGCAGCTCCTTGTCCTCTTGCATGACGCTCGGGTCGATGTCGACCTTGAGCACGTCGTGGCGACCGTTCATGGTGATCTTGATCATGCCGGCCCCGGCTTCGCCATGCACCTCGGCCTTGGCGACTTCCTCCTGGGCCTTCTGCATTTTCTCCTGCATCTCCTGGGCCTGCTTCATCAGGTTGCCCATTCCACCCTTCATCATGATGACGTCCTCTCGATTGGATGTTCCGCTCGGCCGCCGCGGCGGCCCTTGTCTGTTCGGGTCGTTCGGTCCGGTTCAGCGGCGTTCCGCCGCCTCGGCGGGCTTCACCGTGGTCTCGATCAGCCTGGCGCCGAAGGCCTGCTGCAGCTTCTGCACCTGGGGGTCGGCCTGCAGCGCGGCCACCGCCTCGGCATGGCGCTCGGCGGCTAGCCGATCGGCGCGCTGGCGCGGCGTCTCGATGTCCGCGGGCAGCGGCCCATCGGCGATGGTCAAGCGACGCTCGAACCCGGCAGCGGCCAACGCCTGGCGGATGCGCTCGACGTGGACCTCGGCCTGCATGGCCGCCTGGGACGGGTCGAGCCGCAGGGCCAGCGCCATGCCGTCGTCGGCTTCGACCACGCAATGGGCGGCGAGGTTGCGCGTCAGTCCGGACAGGCCCAGCGAATCGAAGCGCTCCAGCCACACGGCGTGACTCAGCTCGCCCGCGGTGGCTTCGGCGGCGGTTGCGGTAGCCGGTGCCTCGGCAGGCTCGGGTGCGGCATGAGACGCTGGGGCCTCGACGGGCGCAGGCTCAGGAGCCGGTTCGGGCTGTGGCTCGGGCGCTGCGGACTCGGATGTCGCGGGTTCAGGCGACGCTGTTTCAGGAGATGGTTCGGGCGCAGGCGCCGCCGGAGCGGGCGCTTCCTGTGCAGGCACGTCCTGTACAGGCACGTCCTGTACAGGCACGTCCTGAGCTGCGTCCTCGATCCAGAGCGGCGGCTCGGGCACCGGCTGCGGCTGGCCAGCGGGCTCGGAAGTCTCGGCAACGTCGACCGGCACAGGCGCAGGCTCGGGCGCGAGGCCGGGCTGAGGGGCCGATGCTTCGGAAGCGGGTGCGGGTTCGGCCATGGGCTGCGGTGCAGCAGCGCCAGGCGCGGCGGCCTGTGCCGTTGCGGCGGCGGGAGCACCACTCGGCGCCGCAGCGACGCTGGCGGCTTGATCGCTGCCACCCGGCTGTCCGGCGCCGCCTCCGGCCGCGGGCGCCCCGCCATCGCCGCGCATCGGCAACGGGGTCTGGGCCGGCTTGGGCACGCCCTGGGGCCGAAAGGCCAGCATGCGCAGCAGGGTCATCTCCAGGGCGGTACGCAGGTCCGGCGCATGAGCCATGTCGCCGCGGCCCTGGATGCCGATCTGGTAGTAGAGTTGGATGTCCTCGGCGGTGAAACGCGCGGCCAGCGCCAGCAGCATCTCGCGGTCGCCGTGGCCGTTGTCCAGGGCGTCCGGGACCATCTGCGCTACCGCCAGACGGTGCAGCACGCCGGTGACGTCGTCGAGCACCCCGGCGAAGTCCGGGCCCTGCTCGGCCAGGGCGGCGACCTCGGCCAGCACTCGGGCGGCATCGACCTCGGCCAGCGCCTCGAGCAGCGCCAGCACGTGGCGATGGTCGAGGGTCCCGAGCATGGCCGCCACGTCGGCATGGCGCACCGCGCCCTGGCCGAAGGCGATCGCCTGGTCGGTCAGGCTCATGGCGTCGCGCATCGAGCCCTCGGCGGCCTTGCCGAGCAGCCACAGCGCGCTCTCCTCGAAGGAGACGCCCTCTGCCTCGAGCACCTGGGAGAGATGGCCGACGATGCGTTCGGGAGGCATGTGCTTGAGCGTGAACTGCAGGCAGCGCGACAGCACCGTGGGCGGCAGCTTCTGCGGGTCGGTGGTGGCCAGCAGGAACTTCACGTGGGGCGGCGGCTCTTCCAACGTCTTGAGCAGCGCATTGAAGCTGCTGGTGGAGAGCATGTGCACCTCATCGATGAGGTACACCTTGTAGCGCCCCTGGGTCGGCGCGTACTGCACGTTGTCGAGCAGTTCGCGGGTGTCCTCGACCTTGGTGCGCGAGGCGGCGTCGACTTCGATCAGGTCGACGAAGCGGCCCTCATCGATGGCCTCGCAGCTCGGGCACTGGCCACAGGGGGTCGAGGTCACGCCCTCGTCGCCCCGCCCGCCTGCGGTGCAGTTCAGGCACTTGGCCAGGATACGGGCCAGCGTCGTCTTGCCGACCCCGCGGGTACCGGTGAACAGGTAGGCATGGTGCAGCCGGCCCTGATCCAGGGCGTTGACCAGCGCGCGCTGGACATGCTCCTGGCCGACCAGTTCATGGAAGGTACGCGGCCGCCACTTGCGGGCCAGAACCTGATAGCTCATGCAGCTCGGAATCCTTGCAGCTGGGCTGGCTGGCAGCCGAACACGAAAGCCCCGCCGGTGCCGGGCTCGCCCACCGACGGGCTTGAAAAGAGACAGTCAACATTCTACCGGGTGGCGGCCCGGGCGCAAAGCATAGCCCCGAGCCTCAACCGCTGCACAGCCGGCCGCTGTCGCGGATGTCGGCGAGACGGCCGGCGGCGATGCCGTCGATGCGGGTGAGTTCCTCGCTGCCTGACCAGGGACGCCCGGCGACGATGGCCGCGGCGCGGGCCGGTCCGATATGCGGCAAGACCTCCAGCTCGGCGCGGGAACTGGCATTGAGGTCGACACAGCCGGCCGTGGAGCCGCGAGACACGCTGCCGGCACCTGCGACCACGTCGGCGCCGGGCGGCAGGGATTCCAGCTCGCCCTGGTGCAGTGCCAGGTAGACCGGGGCATGGTCGGAGACGCTCTCGCGGGCCTCGTCATGGGACAGCCCGGTCAGCGTCGGATAGCGCAGCATGCCGAGCGTTCGCGGGCTGAGACGATCCGGACGATACCAGATGTTGTCGTAGCGGCTGGCATAGCGGCCCGGCGCGTGGCCAAGCGTGGTGGCCTGATCGCTCAGGGCGGGCACCGCGCCGAGCGCCCTGAGCGGCGCCCAGGCGGGGTCATCCGGCGCCATGTTGAAGTCGCCCATCAGCATCCGAGGCGTGTCGGGATAGGCCTCGTCGAGCCATTGCCAGTAGTCGGCCAGCGCCTCGACCTCGGGCCGGCGGTCATCGAGGCCGTCGCCGTAGACCACGTGCACCGTGGCGGTGACGAAGGTGTCGCCGCTATCCAGGTCGCGAAATGTCGCCGAGAAGGGCTCGCGGGCGAAGACGTCGCCGCGATCGATGTACACCGCCCCGCCGCCGAGCGATTCGACGCGCGATTCGCGCCACAGGAAGCCGTAGTGCTCCTGGTAGCTGCTGCGCCCCACCGCGTGGCTGGCCATCGACGACCAGTCCTCGCCGGAGACGGCCTCGAGCTCGCGTTCCAGCTGCGTCAACGCCTCGCCGTCCATCAGCTCCTGCACCGCCAGCAGGTCGAAGCGCCCAGCCACCCGAGCCACCAGGTCGAGGCGTTTATCGTTGTTCCAGCCCAGATGCTCGAGGTTCCAACTGCCGATCACCGCAGCCCCGGCCAGTCCCGGGAAGACAGTCAGAGCCAGCATCAGAAATACTGCCAAGACAAGACGTTGCATGCACCCCTCCATGTCGGAAAGGCGCTATCCTGCCGGTCAGCGACGACGACATCAATATCAGCAACGGCAAATACAGTGCCCATTCCAGACTGTTAGGCTGGAGACTCGTCATTCACGGAAGGACGACCGACATGCCCCCCATCCTGATCTGGAGCCTCGTGGCCGTGGTGGCCACCGTCATCGTCTGGCGCGGCAGCGGCCTGCTGGAAACCAGCAGCGAGCGGCTGGCGGCCTACTATCGACTGCCGGACATCGTTCAGGGCGCCATCGTGGTGGCCATAGGCTCGAGCTTTCCGGAACTCTCCACCACGGTGATCTCGACCCTGATTCACGGCGAGTTCGAGCTGGGCGTGGCCGCCATCGTCGGCTCGGCGCTGTTCAACATCCTGGTGATTCCCGCCGCTGCAGGGCTTGCCAGCCGGCAGCCGCTGACCGCCAACCGCGACCTGGTGTACAAGGAGGCCCAGTTCTACATGATCGCGGTGGCAGTGCTGACGCTGACCTTCGCCTTCGCCGCCATCTATCACCCCGGCGACTCGCCAGACGGCGCCATCACCGGGGAGCTGACCCGCGGCCTGGCGCTGATCCCGGTGGCGCTCTATGGGCTGTACCTGTTCGTGCAGTACCAGGACACCCTGGAGCATGAGGGCGAGCCGCACGCCGGCGACATTCGCCCGGGACGCGAATGGGCACGGCTGGCGCTGTCTCTCGGGGTGATCGTGCTCGGCGTGGAGGGGCTGGTGCAGGCGGCGATCCACTTCGGCGAGATCTTCGACACCCCGAGCTTCCTGTGGGGCATCACCGTGGTCGCCGCCGGCACCTCGATCCCGGATGCCTTCGTGTCGATCCGCGCCGCGCGCCAGGGGCGCGGCGTGACCAGCATCGCCAACGTGCTGGGCAGCAACACCTTCGACCTGCTGGTGTGCATTCCGGCCGGCGTGCTGATCGCGGGCACGGCGATGGTCAACTTCTCGGTCGCCGCGCCGATGATGGCGGTACTCACCGCCGCCACCGTGGCGCTGTTTCTGATGATGCGCACCGGCATGGTGCTGACCAAGCCCGAATGCGCGATCCTGCTGGCGCTCTATGGCGCTTTTCTGGCGTGGATCGGAGTAGAGACCTTTGGAGTGGTCGACCTGGTGCCCAGCCTGCCGCCGCCGAAGGCGTAGATAGCCCAGCGGGGCGACAGAGCGTGAGAAAAACAGGCCCCGGCGGACGGGCGGCCGCCGGGGCTGGGGGCCGGGATGAGGCTTACTGCTCGGTCTCCAGCTCGCCGAAGCGGCCGGCGAACAGCGCCGAGGACAGGTAGCGTTCGGCGCTGTCGGGCAGCACCACGACGATATTCTTGCCTTGGAAGGCCGGATCCCGAGCCACGCGCAGCGCGGCGACCACGGCGGCACCGCAGGAGATGCCGCACAGGATGCCCTCCTCCTGCATCAACCGGTGCGCCATCTCCATGGCCTCGTCGTTGCCGACGGTCTCGACCCGATCGACCAGCGACATGTCGAGGTTGGTGGGCACGAAACCGGCGCCGATTCCCTGGATCTTGTGCGGCGCGGGCGTCGGATCCTGGCCGTCCCGCGTCTGGGTGATCACCGGCGAATCGACCGGCTCCACGGCCACGCTGGTGATCGCCTTGCCCTGCGTTTCCTTGATATAGCGCGAGACCCCGGTCAGGGTACCGCCGGTGCCCACGCCGGCGACGAAGACGTCCACTTCGCCGTCGGTATCGTTCCAGATCTCGGGGCCGGTGGTGGTCTCGTGGATGCGCGGGTTGGCCGGATTCTCGAACTGCTGGGGCAGGAAGTACTTGTCCGGCTCGGCGTCGGCCAGCTCCCTGGCCTTGGCGATGGCCCCGGCCATGCCCTTGGCCGGCTCGGTGAGCACCAGCTCGGCGCCCAGCGCCTTGAGCACCTTGCGCCGCTCCAGGCTCATGGAGGACGGCATGGTCAGCACCAGCGGGTAGCCGCGGGCCGCGGCGACGAAGGCCAGAGCGATGCCGGTGTTGCCGCTGGTGGGCTCGACGATGCTCATGCCCGGCTTGAGCACGCCGCGCTCCTCGGCATCCCAGATCATCGCCGCGCCAATGCGGCACTTCACCGAGTAGGCCGGGTTGCGGCCCTCGATCTTGGCCCAGATCGTCGCCCCCTCGCTGACCCGGTTGAGCCGGACCAGCGGGGTATTGCCGATCGAGCGGGAATTGTCGTCATAGATGCGTGCCATGGATCACTCCTTGTGATGGGCGTATTAACAGGCGGCCTCGAAGCCGGTCAGCACGTTCACGGCGTTGATGCCGATCTCTTCCACCGCATAGCCGCCCTCCAGCAGGAAGGTCGTGGGCAGCCCCAGCCCGGCAAGGCGCCGGCCGAGGGCGGTGAAGTCGTCGCTGGTCAGCTTGAAGGCACTGATGGGATCGTGTTCGAAGGCGTCGACGCCGAGCGAGACCACCAGCAGTTCGCAGCCGGCCTCGCGAATGCGCGCGAGGGCGTCGTCGAGCGCCCGGGACCAGGCATCGAAGGCGGTCCCCGGCGCCATCGGATAGTTGACGTTGAAGCCCTCCCCTCGCCCGCGGCCGGTCTCGTCGGCGTGGCCCAGGAAATAGGGGAAGCAGGTGCGTGGATCGCCGTGCAGCGAGGCGAACAGCACGTCGTCGCGCTCGTAGAAGATCTGCTGGGTGCCGTTGCCGTGATGGAAGTCGACGTCCAGCACCGCCACCCGCCCGACGCCGCGATCCAGGGCATGCTGGGCGGCGATGGCGGCATTGTTGAAGAAGCAGTAGCCGCCGAACTGGTCGCTGGCGGCGTGATGTCCCGGCGGCCGGCACAGCCCGAAGCAGGGCTCGCCGCTGGCCAGGGTGTGGGAAACGGCCGAAAGCGCGATGTCCTTGCTGGCCATGGCGGCCTCGAAGGTGCCCTCGCAGATCGCGGTATCGGCGGACATCGCGTAGTGGCCTAAGCGGCCATCGATATGCTCGGGAATGCGGTCGTCGCGCAGCGTGCGCGTCGGCCACATCCAGGCGATGGCCTCGCCGCGCTTGCCTTCCGCCTGCCAGTCGTCCCAGCAGGTCGCGAGGAAATCCACGTAGCCACGGTCGTGCACCGCCAGCACCGGCTCGAGGCCGAACGTCTCGGGCGCGCGCACCTCGCCGAGCCCCACCTCGCGTACGCGCCCCAGCACCAGCTCGACCCGCTCGGGGCACTCGTAGGGCGTCACCAGCTCGCCGCCATCGAGCTCGGTACGGGCGCGGCGCAGGCCGGTGTCATCACTGTGGAAGGTCAACATGTCGCGAGGGCTCCTGCCAGGATCGAAGAGCAGAGGTTCACCGACGGCGCCGGAAAGGCGCCGTCACCGGAACGCTAGCATGCCACCGCCGCGGCCCCGGCGACACCCTCGGCGCCTTGCCTCACTGCGGATAGACCTTCAACAGCTCCCGGCCGCTGGCTCGGATGAACTCCAGCGCCCGGGCATGCTTCCAGTCGTTCCGGTAGACCAGCCCGAAGCCGAAGTCGATCTCGGGGCGGAAAGGTAGCATCACCACCTCGTCGCGATGCGTGAGCTGGTCGGTGGCGGTAATCGGGTTCATTACGCTGATGCCGACACCGTTCGCCACCAGAGCGCTGATGGCCCCTATGTTGGCCTCGGTCTTGCCGGCGATATGAATGCCGTGCTGCGTGGCCAGATTCAGCAGCGGGTCGGCGCCGACATTGGGCTGGTTGCTGATCACAAGATATTCGTCCCGGAGATCGCCGATGGTCACCTCACGGCGCGTCGCGAGCGCGTGCCCCTTCGGCACCAGACACCGCGCATGGGTCGTCAGCCACTCCTCGACCCGCAGCACTCGGGAACTCACCGGCAGCGTCACGAAGCCGATATCGGCATGGCCCGACTCGACCTCCCGCAGCACCTCGTGGCTCGACATCATGTCGAAGCTGATGCTGAAGCCGCGATTGTCCTCGAGCAGCGTGGCGATCAGTTTCGGCACGAAGCCGAAGGCCAGCCCCGGAATGGCGGCGATGCGCAGTCGCGAGGTGCCGAACTCCTTGAGCGCCAGCACGCTGTGGCGCAGCTCCTCGATATTGCCCATCAGCCGCAGGATCTCCTCGTAGAGCTCCCGCGCCTCGGGCGTGGCGACCAGCCGGTTCTTCTCGCGCAGGAACAGCGATAGCCCCAGATTCTGCTCCAGCTGCGACAGCGAGCGGCTGACGCCGGACTGGGTGATGCCCAGGGTCCGCGCCGCCTGGGAGGCGCTGCCCGCCTCGAACAGGGTCTTGAAGATGGCGAGCGCCTTGAGGGAATGGATATTGACGTCAGGCATGATTCAAAGTCATGGAATTCGGTAAAAACATCATATATTGAAATAGAATAACGTGCCTACCTAGACTGGCGATATCCCGACCACATAACCACAACGGACCGATACCATGACGACCTCTCCCCTGTTCTACCAGGCGGGTCCCGCCATGCCGGAAGTCAGTCACGGCCAAGGCGTCTTCCTGTGGGACACCCGGGGAAAGGAGTACCTCGACGGCTGTTCCGGGGCGATTTCCTGCAACCTTGGCCACGGCCGCCAGGACATCCGCGACGCCATGACGGCACAGCTCGACCGCGTCGCTTTCACCTATCGCACCCAGTTCGAGAACGCGCCGGCCATGGCGCTGGGGAACGCCCTGGTCGAGATGACCGAAGGCGCGCTGAAGAAGGTGTTCTTCGTCTCCAGCGGCTCCGAGGCCGTGGAGTCCGCGCTCAAGCTGGCCCGCCAGTACTTCACCACCCGCGGCGAGCCCCAGCGCCGCCACTTCGTCTCGCTGCGTCCGTCCTATCACGGCAGCACCCTCGGTGCGCTCGGCGTCACCGGCTACCAGCCGCTGGAAGCTCCTTTCGCCGACATCACCTCGGGCTCGCTCAAGGTGCCCGGCCCGGACTTCTATCGCCGGCCGGAGGCGGACCGCGAGACCCATGTGCGCCGCGTGCTCGACGAGACCCGCGAACGGATCGAGACCGCTGGCGGCGACACCGTCATTGCCATCGTCGTCGAGCCGGTAGGCGGTGCCAGTACCGGCGCCCGACTGGTCGACCGGGCCTACCTGAAGGGGCTGCGCGCCCTGTGCGACGAGTTCGGCTGCCTGCTGATCTTCGACGAGGTGCTGTGCGGTGTCGGCCGCACCGGTCGCTGGTTCGCCTATCAGCACTGGGGCGTGGTGCCGGACCTGTTGACCACCGCCAAGGGCCTGGGCGCCGGCTACTACCCGGTGGGCGCTCTGCTGTGTCGCGAGGACATCGTCGAGACCGTGATGGCCGGCGGCGGCTTCCAGCATGGCCACACCTATGCCGGCAATCCCCTGGCCTGCGCCACCGGCCTGGCCGCCGTCGAGGCGATTCGCCGCGAGGGCCTGCTGGACAACGTCAACGCCCGCGGCCGGCAGCTGCAGCGGGGGCTCGAGGCCCTCAAGGCCCGCCATGACTGGATCGGCGACGTGCGCGGTCTCGGCCTGCTGTGGGGCATGGAGCTGGTCATGGATCCGGTCGGGAAGACGCCCTTCCCCGCCGATGCCAACCTCTTCGCCCGCGTCACGGCGCTGGCCAAGGAGGAAGGGCTGCTCATCTACCCGCGCCGCACCCTGGACGGCCGCGCCGGCGACCACTTCCTGGTCAGCCCGCCGTTCACCATCGACGAGGACGAGACCGTGCTGCTGCTCGAGCGCCTGGGCCGTGCCCTCGACCGGCTCGACCGCGAAGTGGCGTCGCTGCGCGACGCCCACGCCACGCCCCCCGCTCACGGCATCACAGGCTGACCCCCATGACACGGCTCAATCACAAGCACACCACGCTCGAGGCGGCCATCGCCGCCATTCCCGACGGCGCCTCGATCATGGTCGGCGGCTTCGGCACGCCGGGTACGCCCTGCGCACTGCTCGACGAACTGCTGGCCCAGGGCCAGAAACGCCTGACGCTGATCAAGAACGACGCCAACGAACCGGACATCGGCATCGGCCCGCTGATCCGCGCCGGCCGCGTCGAGCGGCTGATCACCTCGCACATCGGCCTCAACCGGGTCGCCATCGAGGAGATGAACCAGGGCCGCCTCGCCGTGGAGATCCACCCCCAGGGGCTGCTGGCCGAAAAGATCCGCTGCGCCGGCGCCGGCCACTACGGTTTCCTGACCGACATCGGCCTGGGCACCGAGATCGGCGAGGGCCGCCGCGAGATCGACTGCGACGGCCGGACCTGGGCGATCGAACCCGCCATCCGTGCCGACTTCGCCCTGGTGCACGCCGACCTGGCGGATACCTACGGCAACCTCGTCTATCGCGGCACCGCGATCAACTTCAATCCGCTGATGGCCATGGCCGCCGACCGCGTCATCGCCCAAGCCTATCGGGTCGAGGCGCCCGGCCGGCTGGCACCGGCCTCCATCCACACGCCCTGCGCCTTCGTCAGCCAGGTCGTGCAGATCGCCCCCGCCGCCGACCGACCGGGAGACCACGCCCATGCCGTCTGATCAACAACACATCCTCGCCCGCGCCGCCAAGGAGGTCGCCGCCGGGCAGATCGTCAACCTCGGCATCGGCCTGCCGACCCGGCTGTTCCACTACCTGCCGCCGGACATGGAGGTGCTGGTGCACTCCGAGAACGGCGTGCTGGGCTGCCAGCCCCTCGAGGGAGACGCCGAGCCCGACCTCGAGATGATCGACTCCGGCGGCGCCTATATCGGCACCCGACCCGGCGCCAGCGTCTTCGACAGCGCCCTGTCCTTCGCCATGATCCGCCGCAGCCGGGTCGACGTGACCTTCATGGGCGCCTTCGAGGTCGACCAGCAGGGCAACCTCGCCAACTGGAAGATTCCCGGCAAGTTCTCGCCCGGCATCGGCGGCGCCATGGAGCTGGCCCAGAAGGTCCGGCGGCTGGTGGTGCTCTGCTCGCACAACGACAAGCACGGCAACGCCAAGATCCTCCGCCAGTGCCGGCTGCCGCTGACGGCCCGGCACTGCATCTCGACGATCATCACCGAGAAGGCGGTGATGAACGTGACCGAGGCGGGCCTCGAGGTCGTGGACATCGCCGAGGGGCTCGACGTGGCCTCGCTGCGCGCGGCCACCGAGGCCGAACTGATCATCGACGAACACCGGCTGGGGAGGTTCTGATGCTGGATACCACCGAGAAACGCCTCCTCGAGCGCTGCGAGGCGCTGATGGACACCACCCTCGACCTCACCCGCGATCTGGTGCGCGGCTACAGCGTGCTGGGCCAGGAACGCAGCGTGCTCGACACCATGGAGCGCTGGTTCGAGCGGCTCGACCTGCCGGCCGAGCGCGTCGCCCTGGATGCCCCGGGTTTCGCCGATCATCCCCACCGCGCGCCCACCGAGTGGTCGAACGAGGGGCGCTACAACCTGGTCAGCCGGCTGAACCCGGACGCCGACAAGCCCCATCTGGTGCTCAACGGCCATCTCGACGTGGTGCCCGCCGAGCCCACCGACATGTGGACGCGGCCGCCCTGGGAGCCCTGGGAGCAGGACGGCTGGCTGTATGGCCGCGGCGCCGGCGACATGAAGGCCGGCATCGCCGCCATGGTGATGGCCGTGCAGGCGGTGCGCGAGAGCGGCATCGAGATCGACTTCCCGCTGACCCTGCAGACCGTGATCGAGGAGGAGTGCACCGGCAACGGCGCGCTGGCCTGCCTGCATCAGGGCTATAGCGGCGACTTCGTGCTGATCCCCGAGCCCTTCGGCGCCCAGATCTACAGCGGCCAGGTGGGCGTGCTGTGGTTCCGCCTGCGCGTCGACGGCGTGCCGGCCCACGTGCTGGACACCCGCGCCGGCAGCAACGCCATCGAGACCCTGCAAGGCTACCTGCCGGCCTTCAAGGCGCTGGAGGACGAGATCAACGCCCTGCCCCGACCGGCGCCCTACGACGCCCTGGAACACCCCTTCAACCTCAGCATCGGCAAGATCGAAGGCGGCAACTGGGCCTCCAGCGTGCCGGCCCACGCCATCCTCGAGGGCCGCGTCGGCTTCCCGCCCGGCATGCGCCCCGACGAGGTGATGGCGCGGGTGCGCGAGGTCGTCGCCGCGCATCACCGTGCGCTGGACGACGGCAGCCCCGCGCCGCGGGTCGAGTTCCACGGCTTTCGCTCCGAGGGCCACCTGGTCGACCTCGAGACGCCCGGCATTCGCCTGCTGTCGAGCTGCCACGAGGACCTCGTAGGCGCCCCGCCGGCGCACTATCTCTCGACCTGCACCACTGACCTGCGCGCCTTCCACGTCTCGGGCGGCATCAACGGCACCTGCTACGGCCCGGTTGCCCAACGCATCCACGGCGTCGACGAGTGCGTCGAGATCGACTCCATCCGCCGGGTGCTGAACACCTACGCCCTGTTCATCCATCGCTGGGCCTCCGCCAACACCGCGAGGAGCGCCTCATGAACGCCGCTTATCTCGTCGACTTCGCGCGCAGCGCCTTCACCCGCGCCCATCCCCGCAAGCCGGAGGTGGACGCCTGGTCCGACACCCGCGGCGACGTGCTGCTCGGCCGGGTGATCGACGCCCTGCTGGAACGCAACGCGGTCGAGGGCGACGCCATTCAGGACCTCGGCATCGGCTGTGCCCTGCCGGTGAAGGAGCAGTGGAGCTTCGGCGGCCGCTATCCGCTGTGGCTCTCGCAGCTCGGCAACGGCTGCCCCTCGCGGCTATTCGACCAGCAGTGCGGCTCCGGCCTGGCGGCGCTGCGCGGCACGGTGCGCGAGATCCAGGCCGGCGCCATCCAGGCCGGCATGGCCGGTGGCTTCGAGAACATGTCACGGGTGCCGATGGGCCCGAGCCTGTTCAAGGAAGGCGTGCTGACGGTGCCCGAGGCCCTGCAGGGCAAGCGCGACCTCGACCTGAGCGTGGCCATGAACATGGGACTGACCGCAGAGCGCCTGGCCCGGGAGAGCGGCATCACCCGGGAGGCGATGGACGCCTTCGCCCTGCGCTCCCATCAGCGAGCCGGGCTGGCCGAGCGGGAAGGCTGGTTCGACGGCGAGCGCCTGTCGCTGACCAACGCCGCCGGCGAGCCCGTCGACCGCGATGCCAGCATCCGCCCCGACACCAGCCTGGCACGGCTGGCCGAGCTCGACCCGGCCTTCCTCGAGGGCGGCCGGGTCACCCCCGGCAACAGCTCGCCGCTGACCTCCGGCGCCGGCGCCGCCCTGGTGATGTCCGAGAATGCGCTGGCGCAATACGGGCTCGCGCCCATGGCGCGGGTAGTCGAGGTGGTCGACTGCGGCGTGATGCCGGAGCGCATGGGCGCCGGCGCGGCGGCCGCCATCGAGCGCGCGCTCGCCGTCACCGGCCTCGGCATCGACGACATCGACGCCTGGGAAATCAACGAGGCCTTCAGCGCCGTGCCGCTCCATGCCATCGACGTCCTGGGGCTCGACCCAGAGCGCGTCAACGTGTTCGGCGGCGCCCTGGCGCTGGGCCATCCCCTCGGCGCCACCGGCATCCGCCTGGCCGGCACCCTGGCGCGAACGCTTCAACACCGTAAAGGGCGCTATGGCTGCGCGGCGGCCTGCATCGGCGGCGGCCAGGGCATCGCCCTGCTGCTCGAACGTGCATGACGCGCGCAGGCAACGGCCTGCACCGCCCCGCGACACAACACAAGGAGGTGATCGACGCACCACGAATCGAAAACGTCGAAAGCGTCATACAGCAGATCCTTAAATTAATCATCTAAGCTCATAACGCCAAACCCATAACAAGCAGGCAATGACATGACAAAGCACAACAAGCCTTTCCGCCGTCCCTTCATCGGTGCCCTGGCACTGCTCGGCGCCCTGTCCCTGGCCAGCCTGCCGGCACAGGCCCGGGATCTTCCCGACATCCAGGATGATGTCTTCCAGGTGGCCAATTCCGGCGCCTATCCGCCGTTCAGCTTCGTCGATACGCAGGGCAATCTGGTCGGCTTCGATGTGGATATCGCCAAGGCGCTGGCGGACAAGATGGGCGTCGAGGTCAATATCCAGACATCGCCCTGGAATGGCATCGTCGCCGCCCTGGCAGGCGGCCGTTTCGATGCCTGCATCTGCAGCATGAGCGCTACCGAGGAGCGCCGGAAGGCCGTCGACTTCACCGATTCCTACTATCGCTCGGGGCTCTCCATCTGGGTGCAGGAAGACACCGATGACGTCTCGAGCATCGAGGACTTCGAGGGCAAGCGAGTGGGCTCGACCCTCGGCGAGACCGGCAACCAGTGGGCCATCGAGCACGCCGAGGGCCGTTGGCGCAACCAGACCTTCCAGGGGCTGCCCGACATGCTCAATGCCCTCACCACCGGTCGCATCGACGTCATGGTCGCCGATGACATTCCCGTCTATGTCGCCCTCAACGAGGACGATATCGCCATCAAGCAGGTCGATGTCGGCGAGCTGCCTCGCTTCCCGGCCGCCATCGCCGTCCAGAAAGGCTCTCCGCAGCTCAAGGAGGCGCTCAACGAGGCTTTGGCCGAGATCCGGGCGGATGGCACCTACCAGGACATCGTCGACAAGTGGATCGGCGCAGGCGTCGAATTCAACTGAGGGGATCGACACAGCAGGGCACACGCCCTGCTGGCCCCCACCCTTCCTGACAACACCACAACGGGAAAGAAGGGATCATGGACTTCAATCTGATGATCGAGATCACGCCGCTGCTGGTGAAGGCGGCGTGGGTGACCGTGGACATCTCCGCACGCGCCCTGTTCTTCGGTTTTTTCATCGCCTCGGTGCTGGTGTTTTTTCGCACCTCGCGCATCACACCCGTTCGCTGGCTGGCACGCGCCTATATCAGCGTGGTGCGCGGCACGCCCTATTTCGTGCAGCTGCTGCTGGTCTTCTACGGCGGCCCCGCCGTCGGCCTGCGCCTGGATCCCTTTACCTGTGGTGTGGTGGTCGGTGCCTTCAATATCGGGGCCTACATGAGCGAAGCCATTCGCGGCGCCATCGAATCGGTGGACAGTGGCCAGAACGAGGCGTCGCGTTCCCTGGGCTTCGGTCGCCTGGAAACCCTGCAGTACATCATCCTGCCCCAGGCCGCCGGCCTGATGATTCGCTCGATCGGGGTGCTGGCCATCATTCTGGTCAAGAACTCCTCGCTGGTATCGATCATCTCGGTAATCGAACTGACCTATCAGGCTCAGCGGCTGATCGGCTCCACCTACAAGCCCCTGGAAGTCTTCACGCTCAGCGCCCTGATGTACATCGTCATCATCTATGCGGTCATGGGCATCGTGGAGTTCCTCTATCGTCGAGCCACACGCTACACCTTCCTGTAACCCTTGCCGGGCCACAACCACCAGGATAGCCTCATGGAATTCGACTTCAGTCCCGTCATTGAATACTTCCCCACGCTGCTTCAGGGCATCGGCGTCACCTTGCTGATCGGCCTCGCCGTCGCCGTGATGTCCGTGATTGGTGGCCAGATCGTGGCGGTCATCACCCTGTATACCCGCAAGGTAGTGAACTGGCCGCTGCGCTTCTTCATCTGGCTGTTCATGACCACGCCACTGCTGCTGCAGCTCTACTTTCTTTACTTCGGCCTCGGCGAGCTGATCCTGATACCGGCCATCGTGGTAGGGATTCTGGGCCTTGGCTTTCACTACATGGCCTATAACGCCGATATCTTCATTGCCACCATCAGGTCGGTCTCGAGCGGACAGTACGAGGCATCGCGATCACTGGGTTTCGGGCACGTGCGGACGCTGTTCTACGTGATACTTCCCCAGGCCTTTTATCGTGCCCTCCCCCAGTTGAGCAACAACATGATCATCATGGTCAAGGATATCTCGGTGCTTTCCGCCATCGGCATCGGGGAGATGGTGTATGTCTCGCAGTACGCCATCAGCGTGACCTTCCGCCCCTTCGAGTTCTACATCACCATCGCCGTCATCTACTACCTGATCAACCTGATGATGGAAGCCGGCCAGACGTGGATCGAGCGTCGCGCCGCCTATCGCCGCTAACGAGGAAGCGACATGACACAATCAACAGAGACCCCGATGGTCGAGCTCAAGGGCGTCAAGAAACGCTTCGGCGACCTGGAGGTGCTCAAGGGCATCGACCTGAGGGTCGACCGCGGCAGGATCATCTCCATCATCGGCCCATCGGGCTCGGGCAAGAGCACACTACTGCGCTCCATCAACAACCTGGAGGTGATCGACGAAGGCAGTATCTTGCTGGATGGCGCCCAGGTGAATCGCCCCGACCTGAAGGGCCTGGCCTTCGAGAGGCACATCAATCATATCCGCCAGAACATGGGCATGGTGTTTCAGCACTTCAACCTGTTTCCGCATCTCTCGACATTGGAAAACGTGACCCTGGCGCCCAGAAAGCTCAAGGGAATGGATGCCGGTAGCGCCCGCGAGCTGGGGATGGAGTTGCTCGAGCGCGTGGGCCTGGCGGACAAGGCACTGTCCTATCCCAGCTCCCTCTCCGGGGGCCAGAAACAGCGGGTGGCCATCGCCCGGGCACTGGCCATGCAGCCCAAGGTCATGCTCTTCGACGAAGCCACTTCGGCGCTGGATCCCGAGCTGGTCGAGGAGGTAAACCGCGTCATGAAGGGACTCGCCGAGGAGCATATGACCATGCTGATCGTCACTCACGAGATGGCCTTCGCGCGCGATGTCTCCGATTGGGCGATGTTCATGGATGGCGGCGTCGTGGTCGAGGCCAACACCCCTGACCATCTGTTCAGCCATCCCGAACAGGAACGCACCCAACACTTCCTGCGCAAGCACCTGGGAGCACCCGCCTGACAAGGCTCCACCCCAGCAGATTCGAACAAACCTGAAGCCACTCCGGCCGGTTCCTGCATCGGCCGGCGGCATCCCACTCCCTGAAGGAGCAACACGTGCACGACACGATGCCCCACGGTGCATCACCTATCGCCGGAGGAGGTACAGCCGGGCTGATCAGGGATCGCGCTCGAGCGAGCGCTTCATGGCCTCACCCGGATCGAGCGCCGATGGCAACTGGTCGAGCCAGGCGCGCCCTATAGCGATAATCACCAGGAAGCGCGCTCCCGGCACGCTCGACACGGCACTGGGCACAAGCCACCGCCGGGACGTGATTGATGACAGGGGAGCGGGAAGAAGACGCGGGCGAACGCCGGGCCAGGCGTCACATTGCCTCGTCGGCAGGCATGAGGCCCTGACGTCGAGACCAGAAGGGATGGTCCGACCAGCGTCGCTCCCGCCGATATTGATCCTGCCACTCCTGAAGAAAACGACCGATGCCCCGGTTAGCGCGCCGCGCATACTGGCGGGCCGCTTCCCGACCGTTGCCGTCGAGCCAGTCGGCGATGACCGGCGCCGCGGCCAGGCCGTCGCCCAGCGCATTGGAAATCCCCGAGGAGGTCAGCGGATCGAAGCTGGACAAGGCATCGCCCACGGCCAGCCAGCCGGGGCCGGCGGCCCGGGTGACGAAACCGCTATGGGCAGGGAAACAGTGGAGCGTGACATCGAGCCGAGACGGTGCCGGCAGCCACTGCTGCAGTTCCTCCGTCTGCGCCCAGAGGGCCTGGAAGGTGTCGCCATGCCTCAGCCCCTGCCGACGGACGAGGCCGGCGTCCGACATCAACGCCAGCAGCGCCGAACCGTCCGGCAAGGGCGCGGCGTACCACCAGCCCTCGGCCACCGACTCCACCAGCGTGATGCCCTCCAGCCTGCCGGCACTCGGCCACTGGCATGCCACCGCCACCAGCTCGTCGAGCCGCCTGCGCTCGACACCGAGCCGCCGGCAAAGCGCGGCACGTCGGCCCGATGCGTCGACCAGATAGCGACAGCGCAAGGCGTGATGCCTTGCGCTGTGAGCCACCTCGAGCCGCCACTCGCCTTCACTCCAGCGCACGGCTTCCAGCACCGATGGCGTCAGCAGGGTCACGCCTCGCGCGCGACAGGCCAGGCGCAGCGCCTCGTCGAAGCGCTCCCGATCGAGATGCCAGCCGTCTCCCGCCGAGTGACGAAGAAAATCGTCGTACCCTCGCCGGCCTGCCCAGCGGGAGAGGTTGGCGTAATAGCGCCGGTGACCGCCCGCCTCCAGGTCATCCGACAGTCCCAAGCGCCGCAACTTGTCGGCCACGTCGGGCGCCGCCGACTCCCCTACGCGAAAGGCCTGCCGGGCAGGCCTGTCCAGCATGGCCACGCGCTCGACCCCCGCCGCCATGGCGGCGAGTGCCGTGGCACAGCCGGCGGGCCCGGCGCCAAGGACGACAAGGTCGACATCAGCGGCCATCGGGGGTGAAGGGCCGCGGCAAGGTGCGAGCGACTTCCACGAAACGCCGCTCCCCTTGCACCTCTTTTTCCATCACGAAGCCCAATTGCGACCAGTACTGCACCATCTGCACGTCATCGGCAAAGGAGATGAAATCGCCCCGCAGCTGGTCGAAATCGGTACCGACCCAGGCCACCTGACCTTCCGTCTGCTCGTTCGGCGTCGGAATGGCCGTCAGTGGCTCGGCTTGTGCCTGCGGATCCAGATAGACGAACTCGGGCCGCTGCGCTGGCCACCACCACAGCACTCGCTCGCCGATGGGCTGTGAAGAGCACTCGTTGAAGTCGGCCTGCCAGGGAATAGCCATATAGCGAGTGAGGTCTCCGGGTTCCATCGCTGAAGGCGTGAATCCCAGACCGAGCGGCCCTTGGGTGGGGGGCGCGGCATTGATGCGCAAAGGGTCGTCGCTGCGGTAGATGGCCCGATTCCGGGAGATCCACGTCAGCTCGATGCCCGGCGAGAAGGCGCCCCCCACGCAGTTGTCCAGGACATGCCGGGTCAATGACATCGGGCCGCCATCGGCCACCGGCTCGTTGACGAAGTGGCCGGCAGCCCACTGCTGGATGAAGAAGAACTGGGTATCCGTCAAGCGCAGGTAGTTGGAGGTCAGGGTGCCGTCGATGAGACAGTTGTCCCCCGCCAGGTAGGGCATCATGGTGGCGCCGCGAGCGGAGACGATGGTGTTCTCGTTGGCCGGCGGCCTCAGGATGTCCAGGATCCAATGGCGCAGGCCTCGATAGTGATCCTCGGCGCCCGGCACCGCACCGAGCATCTGCATGTCGAAGCTGTGAGGCTTGGGAGGAATGGCCGCGACCCAGGAATAGGTGGTCGCACGCTCCAGCAGGGGCCGTATCTCACTCTGGAAATTTGGCCTGTAGCCTTCCGCCCCACCCTGCCACATGCCTTGATCGTTGATGCCAGGAAAGTGGCCGGCGCGGACCGCGCTGTCGAAGATGGTGTCCCACAGGGTGACAAGGTTGGCGATCTCGGGCGCATAGGAGGGTGGCGCCACCGCCACCCAGGCCGTATCGGCCGGCGTGCTGCGGGCATCTTCCCATTCAATGACCGCACTGACCGAGCCGTCGCTGGTGTCATCCCACCAGCCGTCGTTGTTGGCGTACTGCTCGATCACCGCATTCTCGTCTTCGCTCCCGGACACCCCCAGGCCGCCCAGCACCAGCAGGCGGCCGGCATCATCGGTTCGCAGCTCTCCCAGCGTGTCGATCCGCTTGCGATCCGGGTAGAGCACGCCTTCCGGGAAATGGGCTCCGCGATACCCCTCCGGAACGCTATGGCGATCCAGAGGGACAGGGCCAGCCTGGGCGCCAGCGATCTTCCTCGGGCCCGGATCGATGATCAGCAGGTGGCGATTCTCCACCCGTGCATTGCGCAGGGGATGATTGCTGGCATAGCCATGCTCGCCCTCGTTGGTGGCGAACTCGTACCAGCTGGCCTTCTTGTTCGCCAGATGTACGGTCCAGGTGATCGATTTCACCCCGGGCGTATCCAGGTTGACTTCCCTGTCGCCGTCGAAAATGCGGAAACGGGCCGCCTGCCGGCACATACGACCCTGCCCATCGCGGAAATCGTCCTGAGTAAAGGCCCTGCCATCGAGGTTGATGGGCAACCCACGATACTCTTCGGGACCGATGTAGCATGCCTCAGGGGCATTGCCCACTCGCGCAATGCCGATAGGCGGATAGATCTTGTAGTCAGCCATGATGATGTCCTTTCCCCTCCAACCCGTTACAAGCGCAGCGCCCCGGCCGCCTTCACGATCTCCTGGTCGCCCGCCAGGGCGGCTTCGAGGTACCGTCGCGGCTCATGGCCCTGCGCTGTGGAAGGCAGTCGATGACTCTCGTCCTCGAGCTCTCGCGCCAGCTCCTCGACGCTGCGCCGACGGTCCGCCCGGTAGCGCCAGGCCGGCGCGGCATTGGGCCCCACGGCACCATCGCCATCGGCGAAGGCCGGGGTCGTCATCAGCGTTCTGGCGAGATGTGGCAGGACGCGATGCATGATCGACAGCACGACGCTGAAGTAAGGGTCGGGGGCATCGGCCCTGAAGGCGGCCTCGAAGGCACGCAGCATCAGGCTGTAGTGGTCATCGAAGCTCTCGGCAAGCCGCCTGGCCTGGGGATTGGTGTAATCACTGCCGGACGGGTTGGAAATGATCGGCAGCGTCGGGGGAAAGTTGGCGGTATCGAGGGCAACTTCGCGGAACTTGAGGAAATGGCTCAGCTCATACGGGGTGCCAAGGATCGGCCCGTAGGTGCCGTCGGTGCGTTTTCCATAGTGATTGTAGGTACCGAAACGCTCGACGGGCACCAAGGGTTTCTCGGGGGGAACGGTGCCTTCGCCCTGCTCGACGATTTCGTTGACCGCGACGTGAAAGCTCTTCTTGTCCACCACTTCACCGACATCACCGCCGAACTTTCCGAGATAGATGTTGGTTCTTTGCCGGCCGGGAACGCCCGTGGTACTGAAGGGGTTGCCCGGATAGGCATCCACCGCTGCTATCAGGGCACCGTAGAGCTGGGCGATGCTGTCGTAGTTGTCACCCTGAGGAGGGGCCCCATACTGGGCCGGACTCTCGATGGCGGTAAAGACATTGGCGAACACGTCGGGGGAGGCCCGATACAGACCGACCTGTGGCGTCGTCTCGGGATTGGCCCTGGGCAGATGACCGGGGTAAACGGGCACCGCGTCTCCGGTAAACCTGGGCAATGCTCCCAGCGCCACGACGATATTGGCGGCCTGGTTGACATGAAACATCTCTTCCATGACGACGCTGCGCAAGACCTGGTAGGCATGACTGCCAGTGTCCGAAATGGAATAGAGCGAGGTGAGATACACGGGAATGGTCGTGAACTCCACCTGCAATGCCAGCTGTGCCGCTTCCTGCAAATCTTCCAGTGAAGATGAGGTCGTGCTTGCCAACCTGTCGAACAGACCCGCCGGGCGGGCCCGGGCTTCCGATATCGCCATGGTCTTTCACCCCCTTGTCGTTTGTCGTGCCATTTCGAGTTTCCCGTTTTCCCTGCGTCCCTCTCTTCTCCCCCTGGCGTTCATGACCGTGTGATAGCGACGATTTTTCGTGCGCTCAGTCTTTCTTCCTCAGTGTATTGATCTGGATGTGCGGCCATCGCGTGGTGCCGCCATCGGTCCCAAACTGAAACTCGAAGTACTGGATCTGCTCGTACTGCAATTGCAGGATTTCCTTGCCATCCTCGACGACAGTTTCTATCCACAGGCGAAATGTCATCTCGCTGACGGACGCGAACCTGCTGACGAACGGGGTATTCAGCACCCCACCTCCGGGCCCACCCGCCTCACGCGTGCACATCTCGATCAGCACGAAGTCCTTGACCTCCTGGTGCTGGAGGGCGTCGCGCAAGCGCAGGTCCGGACGGACCGAATAGGGATAGAGATCGTGCGCCAGGATGCGCTGCGTGTAGGTCTTGTTGCCGCTTGGACATCGCTCGGCGAGACTGGGGTCGTGAACCCAGGCCGGCGCTTTCTCGTCGAGGTCGATAGGGGTATCGGGGCCGGTACCGGCCAGGCCCATGCTCGATGAAATGGCCAGGTGAGCGGGATCCCAGGCAGCGGTTCCATGCGGGAATGTCGGCCTGCCCGAACCCTGCGAGTACTTACCCAGTAACAGCACGGTGCTGCCATGGGGGATCGTGCCGCTGCGAGAAATCGAATAGGGAGGCACATACACCGGCCCGTCGGAGCCAGCGCCCGCGGAGAGTTCAGGATAGCCGATGTCGGTCATGATGGATTGATCGTCGGCGGGATGGTTGTAAAGGGTATCCAGCCACAGATACATGCCGTTCTCTTCATGGAGCCCGTTCCCCGCGAGATCCTGAATACTCTGGCTGTACTTGACCGCACCGCTGAACTGCTCGTTGGCGCCGCCGCGGTTGCGAACGCCACCGGGCACCAGCGTGAAGGTCAGTTCTTCCTGGTAATCCTGACAGAGAAAATGAAACTTTCCGGGAATGGTTTCTGAGTTGGTACCGGGGGAAGGCAGGCAAGTGGTGTGCAACCCCCACCCCGTACGATTGTTATCCGGGTTATGATTGACCCAGGTTCCCGCCAGCTGTTCGAGAACACCATAATTCGCAGGCTTGTCGAGAACGCCGGGATGATATATCGGCTGATGGGCAGGCATGCTCTCCCCCTGTTGCGGCATCTGTTGTTGTCAATCTTGTTATATATGTCGCTGCATATGTTGTCGTATGCATTGTCATGTCTCGGTCAGCGTGAGGTCACGGGAACGGCATCAAGAGGCCACGCGGCCAGCGACCCTGCCCCCATATCGTCCCATTACACAGCCGAATGATGGAGAAACCGTGACACCTCCGTTACCTGCAGCCTGGGACGGGACATCCCGGTGACGTCACGAGCCCGCTCCTGCAATGGAGCGTCGTGGAAGCATGAAAAAAATCATACATTATAAAAAAACAATGTAGTCGCCGGATGGTCGGCGCGCAATTCAGCCCGCCGTTCTCGACAGCGCCCGGCCCTCTTCTTCCGTACACGTGGCTATCGAGGTCGGACACCTGCCCTTTCCAGGCACCGATGACCAGGCGGCCTCTGCGGAAGAAGGAGGAAGGAGGAAGATGGCACGACAACGCCGTTCGGCAGACCGTCACGCGCCTGAACACCGCAGGAACGGGGTCGAAGAGGATGGCTCGACCCCTTCGGACGCTTCCGCCGGGGCAGCTGCAGGCGGCTCACCGCATGCCGGTATTCACTACTGGAAGGTATTTGCAGGGAAACGCCATCTCGCGGGGAGAACACGCGAGGAAGAAAGGAAGAGCCGCGATTTCAGCGGTCGTCGAGCGACGGTCGACGATATCGGGGTCCTGAAATGGAGGCGGCCCCAAAAGCCACATCCCGGCACACGCGTCCATCACTACCGTTGCTCCCTTCCGGGCCTGGCGGGGTTTGCGACTTAGCGTTGCGGGAGGACCTAAGGGGCCACCACAGCAGGCACTTGGCGTGCCATTTTTGTCAGGCAGTTCTCTGAGCGGGATCAGTCACTTGCCGAACGCTGCGCACTATATCAAGTGACCCTCCGCTCGGCAAGGATGGATTGCCGTCGGCACCCGGCGTTGACGGCAGAGACAAGGCGGCTCGCGACCACCTGCTATGGTGAAGGCATGCCTTCGCTCGTGGCGCCGATGCGCCGACGGGCGTTTTCCCTTGTCGACCCTGGAGGTATGCCATGAAGAAGGATCCGAACAAGGGCTATATCGCCCTGCTGGGCTGGAGCCTGAATGCCATCGAAGCCGCCGAGAACTTCGACCGGCGATACGTGGTGGTGGCGCCTGACTGGGCGGAGGATTACTGCCAACAGCATGATATTCCCTATATTTCCTGGAATTTCGAGCGACTCAACGACCGCTCCATGGAGATCGCCGAGACGCTCAAGGAGATGGGCGTCAACGTGTCCATACCGCTGTTCGAGGAAACCGTGGAATGGGCCGGGGCCATCAATTCGGTGCTGCTCGATAGCCCCCGGCTCTACGGCCAGTCGCTGCTGCTGCGCGACAAGGCGCTGATGAAGCGACGCGCCCAGTTGGGCGGCATCCGCGTCGGGATCTTCGAGGAAGCCCATGACAAGGACGACGTCATCCGCTTCCTCAAGCGCGTCAACCAGACCCTGCTCAAGCTCGACGGCGACCCCAACGATCCCATCCACCTCAAGGCCTTCGACAAGGCGGGCTGCCTGGGGCATCGCGTGATCCGCACCCCCGACGAGGTCGATACCATTCCCGAAGAGGAATTCCCGGTACTGATGGAGTCGCACCTGGACGGATGGGAGTTCGCCGTGGAAGCCTGGATCCACGACGGCAAGATCGCCTTCCTCAACATCTCCGAGTACGTCACCCTGGGCTACTCGGTGTTCGTGCCCGCCTCGCCCGAACTCGAGAAGTATCGCCCGCAGATCACCGCCCAGATCGAGAAGCTGATAAAGGCCTTCGACATCGAGTTCGGCCTGATCCATCCCGAGTATTTCGTGACCAGCGACGGCGAGATGTACTTCGGCGAAGTCGCCTATCGCCCACCGGGATTCAAGGTCTTCGAGCTGCTCGAACGGGTCTATGGCTTCAATGCCTATCAGGCCAGCATGCTGGTCTTCGACCCCAAGACCACCGCCGAGGAGGTCAAGACCTTCTTCCCCAGGGAAGTGGTCGACGCCGACGGCTACGCCGGCTGCTTCGGCGTGTACCCGCGGCTGCGGGTCGTCAGCCGACTGGAGATTCCCGAAGAGGTCGAGGACGACCCCTATTTCGAGTCTCACGAGCTGACCCCGCCGCTCCAGGAGACCGTGACCAAGCGCACGGCCTTCGGCACACACTGGGGCCTGGTGTACTTCAAGGGCGACGATCCCCATCGCATGCGCGATCTGCTCAAGAACCTGGAAGAACTTGATTTCTATGTCTGATAGGGGCGTCATGGTCGCCATGATGACCTGAAGACGAGGAGTCGGCGTGACCACGCAACCCGATCAACCCGGCACCGGCGGGCCCGCCGAAGACAAACTGGCGGGCCTGGTGGCCAAGCTTGACGAAGCCACCGCGCTGCTGGCCGACGCCCGGGAGTTCGCCAAACCGGGCAAGCTGCCGCGGGTGCTCGATACGGCCCGCCGAGTGCTGTTGCAGGAGGGCGGCGGCGCGGCGATCGAAGCCCGCGCCGAGGCGCTGGAGACGGCCGGCGTCTTCCAGGGCTCGGACTGGGCCGCACCGCAGTTCCTGGTACCCTCGCTGACCACCCAGGCGCTGAAGAGCGCCGACGCCAACACCGTGGTGATCGAGGCGATCAGCGAGCTGAGGCTGCTGGCGGTGGCCAAGGGCGAGTATCGCCACGCCCAGGTGTCGGCGGAGCAGGCCCATCACTACCTGACCCAGGTGATCGCCCTGAACCTGTGGCTGCTGTTCGGCGCGCCCAGCGAGGCCGAACGCGAGACCCAGGGTCGCCTGGCGGCGCTGCCCCGACGGCTGTTCGCGCATCTCGCCCAGCGCATCGGCTACGAGCACATCATCGACAAGCTGATCGCCGAGATCTGGCGGATCCTGCAGCAGCGTCCGATCCAGGTCGAACCGGTCAAGCTGATGATCACCCAGATCGCCATCTGCCAGGCCGATCCGTCGATCGACCTCGGCGCCAGCGGCCAGGGCGCCGACCGCCTGGTCAGCTCGCTTTACGGCCCCACCCACGCCTGCCGCGAGGATCCGGGCGTCGACGTCTATCGCGAACGCCTGGCCGGCATGGATGCCACGGCCCTGCAAGCCGAAGCCACCGGCTTCGCCCGGGCGATGCACGATACCGGCCTGGTCTCACCCTATCACCCGGTGCTGCTGCGCCATCTGATCGAGCACGGCGACCAGTTGCTCAGCGAGGCCCTGGGGCTCTCCTCCACCGGGCGTGACTGCCTGCTGTGCTACCGAGAGCTGGTGCACGCCCTGATCCGCGGCGGCGTTCACCCCGCCACGCCCCAGGCCGTCTACGGCCTGGCGCTGATGCTCGAGCGCGGGATTCTCTACCAGCCGCCGGTGGCGCCGGCCATGTGGCGCCAACTGGGGCTCTCGCTATCGGCGTGGTCGCAAGCACGGCTCGATCTGGCCTTCGGCGAAACGGTATCGCCGCGCGCCCGGCTGCTCGAGGGCGTACTGTGCATGCTCGGCCTGCCGCTGGGCGTCGGCCAGGGCAACAACCCCACCTGCCAGTCCGCCCGGGCCCTGTCGATGTGGGCCTACAACGATCCCGACTATCTGCTGCAGATGGTCGCCTGGGCGGCCCGCGACGACGAGATCATCATGCATTTCGAGGGCCAGCCGATCTCTTCCATGGCCAGCATCGGCGGCGTGGCCACCGAGCTGCCGATGGACCTGGACCCGGTATCGCTGATCGTGGTGCCGCACCTGGATCGTATCTACGCCGAGATGGGCCGACGCTGCATCGACCGCGAGGGCGATCCCCATCGCTGGGTCAATCCGGAATTCCACGGCTGGTGGTCGGGCCGCGGCTTTCGCATCAACGTCGACGTGGCCAGCGGCAAGCTGGTCGAGCTGGACAGCTTCCTGCGCCACTTCTATGCCAGCTATCACCCCTACTACAACGGCAACCAGCCGTTGATTCATCCGCAGCCGGCAGGCATCGCCGTCACCGACAGCGCCGCCCGCTTCATCGGCTGGCATGCCATCACCCTGCTGCGCGTCAACCTCGACCCCGGCGGAGAGATGCGCGTCTACTTCTACAACCCCAATAACGACAGCGGCCAGGACTGGGGCGACGGCGTCAGGGTCAGCACGGCGGGGCACGGCGAGCGCTTCGGCGAGGCGTCGCTGCCCTTCGAACAGTTCGCCTCGCGGCTCTACATCTTCCATCACGACCCCCTGGAGCGAGGCGAGCTGGCCCGGGTCGAGCGGGACGAACTGGACCGAGTGATCGGCTATCTGGAACGCAGCTGGGGCGCAGATCGCCTGCCGCCCGGGAACCTGCAAGCCGACGCGGGGCCGTGAGCGACGGGCCGGCATCGCGGCCCTGTGGCATAATCTCAGGCCCATTTCGTGACCGGGACTGCTCATGCCACGCCTCGACCAGCTGCTGCTCCATCAGGGACTGGCACGTTCGCGCACCCGCGCCCAGCGCCTGATCCGCCACGGCAGGGTGCGCCTCGCCGACGACGGACGCGTTTTGACCAAGCCCGGCGAGAAGCTGCCCGACACGGTGCGGTTGAGCGTGGAAGACGACCCGGAGGAGCGCTATGTGTCGCGCGCCGGCCTCAAGCTGGAAGCGGTGCTGGCGACCCTGGCGCTGTCGCTCGAAGGCCGCACGGTCCTCGACGTAGGCCAGTCCACCGGGGGCTTCAGCGACTGCGCCCTGCGCCACGGCGCGGCACACGTGATCGGTGTGGAGGTCGGCCACGACCAGCTGGCCCCGGAGCTGCGCGACGAGCCGCGCCTCACCTGCCTGGAGGGGCTCAACGCCCGCGCCATGCAAGGCGACCCGCGACTCGCCGCGGCGCTGGCCGACCATCCGGCGACGCTCGCGGTCATGGACGTCTCCTTCATCTCCCAGACCCTGATCCTGCCGGAGCTGGCCGACCTGCTGCCCAGCGGCGGCGAGCTGGTGTCGCTGGTCAAGCCGCAGTTCGAGGTCGGCCCCGAGGGTGTCAATGCCCGGGGCCTGGTGACATCTCCCGAGCAGCATGCCCGTGCACAAGCCCGAATTCGCCAGGCCTGTGCCGACACCGGCTTCGAGATCCGCCACTGGCAGGAGAGCCCGATCCGCGGCGGCGACGGCAACCGCGAATTCCTGCTCTACGCGCGCCTGGGCTGACGCGATGCGCCTCAGCGCCCGGCATCGCCGTCTGCGTCCCCCACGTCCAGGTCGCCGGGATCGCCCCCGGCGCCCGGCGGGGGATTGGCCGGCGCCTCCCCCGCTCCCCGGCTGACGACCTTGGCCTCGTTACCGTTGCGATCGCGAAGCCAGACGTCCAGCTGATTGAAGGCGATCTCCAGCTCATGCTCGACGAACAGCTCCCCGACCCGACCATTGATCTCGTCGGTGGCGAACAGGCGATCACCCAGGCTGTTGACGAAGATTCGCAGCTCGAACTCCAGGCTGCTGGCGCCATAGCGCATGAAGAACACCTGCGGCTCGGGATCGTCCAGCACCCGGGCATTCTCCTCGGCCGCCTGGTGCAGCAGGCGCTGCACCAGGCGGTGGTCGCTGCCATAGGCCACGCCATAGGTCAGGATCACCCGGGTGATGTTGTCCGACAGCGACCAGTTGATCAGTTGGTCGGTGACGAAGGTCTTGTTGGGAATGATGATTTCCTTGCGGTCGAAGTCGGTCACCGTGGTGGCGCGGATGCGAATGCGGTTGACCGTGCCGGTGAGGTTGCCCAGCGTGATGGTGTCGCCGATGCGTACCGGCCGCTCGAAGAGGATGATCAGCCCTGAGATGAAATTGGCGAAGATCTCCTGCAGCCCGAAGCCCAGCCCCACGCCAAGCGCCGCCACCAGCCACTGCAGCTTGCTCCAGGACACCCCCAGGGTGCCCAGCGACCAGACCACGCCGGTGCCGATGATGACGTAGGAAAGCAGCGAGCTGATGGCATAGGCGCTGCCCTGCTTGAGCTCGAGCCGCGACAGTACCATCACCTCGAGCAGGCCCGGGAGGTTGCGCGCCATGATCAGCGTCAGCGCCACCACCAGCAGCGCCACGCAGAGATCGGCCACCGAGATCGAGGCGCCCACCAGCTCGCTGCCCTGCTGCCCTTCACCGCCCAGGATCATCACCTGCTCGAGATAGCCGAACACCGTGAGCAGATCGGCCCAGACCACATAGAAGACCAGCAGGAAACCCAGCATCAGGATCAGCTTGGAGAGCCGCAACGATTGCTGGTTGACCTGCTGCATGTCCAGCGGCGGCTCCTCGACTACCTCCACGCCGTGCTCGCCGCTGTCGGTCTCCTGGGCCAGCGCCCGGCGCCGCGCCAGGGCCCGCCGATAGGCCAGCCGACGCGCCGCGACGGCCAGCCCGCGCACCACCGCCGCCTCGACCAGGATCCACACGCCCAGCAGGTACAGGGTGATGACGAAACGCGCCACCAGGCTGAGCGCCGTATAGGCATAGCCGTAGACCACCAGACCGCCCAGCACCAGGGGTGCCATGGCCATCGCCAGCCCCACCAGCAGGCGGAACAGCTTGACGCCGAAGAAGGGCGTATGAGCCAGGATCAGCTTGGCCAGTGCCAGACTCATGCCCGTAAGCCCCGACAACAGCAGCAGCAGGGCCACCGGGCGCTGTGTCAGGTCGATGGCCGCGTCACGCGCCAGGGTGCCCACGAACAGCACGGGCACCAGGGCCACGCCCAACCACAGCAGCCAGCGTCGCAGCTGCACCACGTAGCCGGTCGGCCAGTGGAAGTGGCGGGTCGCGACGCCCTCGGGCACCAGCAGCCCTCTCGCCCAGGCCAGCACCGCCCACGCCAGGGAAAGATGCAGCAGTGCCCAACCGATGCTCACGCCGATACCGGTGCTGCCCAGCACCAGGCCGAGGGACAACGTCACCATGCACAGTGGCCCAGGCAAGGCCAGCAGTGCCTCCAGCGCCACCGCCAGCGGCGTATGCCCCTGGCTGTCCTGGCGCAGGTGGCCGATTTCACCGTGCAGCCCCTCCAGCCGCCGGGACAGGGTGCGACGCAGTCCGAGCAGGATGCCGGCGAGCAGCAGCAGCGGCGAGGCCAGCAAGGCCCCGGCATCCGGCCATCGCCAGTGCGACGGCAAGGCCTGGCGCCATTCGCCCTCCTGCCACTCGGCCTGCAGGTGACTGGGCAAACGCAGCACCCAGGTCAGATCCAGGGGGCGAGCATTGGCGACCCAGAACAGCTGCTCGTCGATGGTCGACCGCAGCGCACGGCTCGTCTCGAGCAGCTGCTGCTGGTTGAGCTGCAGCTCGATGGCCGCCGTCAGCACCTCGCCGTAGGTCGGCTCCAGGCGATCGAGCAGTTCGCGCCGCGCGCGCAGCAGCTGGGTGAGCGAATCGAGAACCGCATCGGAGGCCTTGGCGTCGGCTTCGTCCAGGCGCTGACGCGCCAGTTGCTCGGCGTCCTGCAGGCGCTCGCGCTGGCGATCGAGATCGAACTGCTTGAGGCGCAGGTCGGCGATCTCCTCCTTGAGACTGCCCCCGGACTCGACCCGCGGCAGCGCCTGGCGCTGCTCGCGCAGGATGCGCGACAGCAGCGGGCTGCCGCGAATAGCCTCGATATGTTCGGAGAGCCCACGCTGCAGCTGGCGCACGCGATCGAGCCGCCGACGCGCCTCCTGCCCCTGGCGGGCCAGATCATTGGCCCGGCTGGTGGCGCGCAGCAGTTCGAGGCTCATGTCGCGATTGGCCTGCTGGGCCTCCAGTATCAGGGGATGACGGGCTACCCCTTCCGGTTCGTCTCGCACCGCCTGGGCGATGGCCTGCTCGGACTGCTCGCGGCGCCGACGCTCGAGGGCTCTCTGCAGGGCCTTCACCTGAGCCTCGTTCCGCGCCACCCGGATCTGCAGCAGGTCGCGACGCTGCTGGGCGAGCTCACGAAATCGCGAATTGGTGGCCAGCTCGCGCTGATGCAACGCCAGGCGGCGTTCGGCGAGCTGCCGCTCGATGCGATGGCGCAGGCGCTGTGGATCGTCGTCCGCCGCTTCTCGGGCATCCAGCTGCTCCAGGGCGCGACGGTGCTCTTCCATCGCCGCAGAGGCCTCGGCGATGCCCTGCTGGGCACGCTCGGGCAGGGTCTGGGTACCCAGCAGTTGGGTCTCCACATCGGCGAGGCGATCCTGGGCCTCTTCCAGGTCATCGCTGGAGGTCTCCAGCCGGGACTCCAGCGTATCGAGATCCAGTTCCTGCAGCGCTTCGTCGCCGGGCACCTGCTGCTGCGCATCCTGAGCGGCCGCCAGGGCTCTGCGAGTCTCCCCCAGATCCTGGGGCGCCCGCTCCGCCCGGGCTTCCAGATCGGCCAGACGTGTTTCGGTGTCGTCCAGGGCCTCGAGTCCCTTCAGCGCCGCCTGGAGGGCGTCGATGTCGGCCTGAGTCGCCTCATCGGCCGTTTCTCCCTCAGCGGGCTGCAGGGCCGCCAGCCGGTCTTCCAGCGCGGAGCGCTCGGGCAGCTCGGCGGCCAACGCCGCCAACGGCGCCACCAGCAGCCATACGAGGCAAACAATGTGAAAGCGAACGCGCCACCGGCAGCGTGAAAAAACGATCAAGGGAACCTCGTCAATGGCGTTATCATGGGCTCTGCTCCGGATTCTCGACCGCCCGGCGCGGCAAGGCAATCACCGAGTGTCACGCCGCTGCCCGTTGACTTGTCCGACGGGCGTGATAGAACGACCATTCAATTTCGATAAGGTAGTCGAAGCACCATGGCTTCACGCTCATTGCCCAAGCTGTCGGCACTCGCGTTGGCCGCGACGCTGGCCAGCCTGGGAACGGCCCATGCCCAGACCGACGCGCCGCTCGGCGATGCCGAGCGACAGGTCATCCGCGACCGAATCGAATCTCTGCAAGCCGAGATCGGTGAACTGCGTGCGCGTCTGGCGCAACAGCCGGCCGTCGAAGCCTCGACGCCCGACACCGCATCGGAATCGGCCGAGCCGGAGCTCAAGGCGTCGGTTGCCGAACGTCGCCTGCTCGAGGAAGAGTCGGCCGACAACCCCTTCGCCATCACCACTCACCACCGCAACTATCTGTTGCCGTTCAGCTATACCACGACGCCCAACGTGGATGGCTTCCATCAGATCGACGACCAGGCCAGCCCCGACCGCCTGGAGGTGAAGTTCCAGTTCAGCGCCAAGTTTCAGCTCGCCCAGGAGCTGATCCTCGGTCACGGCGACCTCTATTTCGCCTACACCCAGCGCAGCTGGTGGCAGGCCTACAACGCCGATGCCTCTTCGCCCTTCCGCGAAACCAACTACGAGCCGGAAGCCTTTTTCGATTTCGACAACGACTGGACGCTGGCCGGCTGGACCAACATCAACAACCGCATCGCCATCAATCACCAATCCAACGGCCGTTCGGGGGACCTGTCGCGCAGCTGGAACCGCCTGATCCTGACCAGCACCTTCATCAACGATGACTGGGCCGTCTCACTGGCCCCCTACTGGCGCCTTCCCGAGACCGAGGGCGAGGACGACAATCCCGACATTAACGAATACCTGGGCTATGGCGACATCACCGTGGCGCGGCGTTTCTTCGACGACCACGAGGCCAGCCTGCTGTGGCGCGGCAACCCCGACCGCGGCCACATGGGCGCCCAGGTCGACTACTCATGGCCTCTGTTCGGCAAGGTCAGGGGCCATATCCAGTACTACCAGGGCTATGGCGACAGCTTGATCGACTACAATCGCAGCGTTCAGCGTCTCGGCGTGGGCTTCAGCCTCAACCCGCTGTTTTCCACGGGCAGTTTCGAGCAATGATGTGCCCTGGGTCATTACGGTAAGGGGAGACGGCTGCTATGCTGGGGCTGTCATATACCGTCAGAGGATGACCCAATGGCCGACCGCACGCCCCATACCCGTGAGACCACCCAACAGCTCAAGGAAGACCTGCGTCATCTGTCGCAGACCGTCGAGGAACTGGTGAGCGCCACCGCGGACGATTCCCGAAACAACATCAAGGAACTTCGCGAGCGGGCGGAAAAACGCCTCAACGAGACCCGTGCCCGACTCGAGGCCCGAGGCGAACGTGCCTATCACGACGCCCGCGATACCGTGACCCAGCAGGCCGATGCCTGTGATCGCTACGTCCACGACAATCCCTGGACCAGCATCGGCATCGGTGCCGCCGTCGGCGTGGTGGTCGGCATGCTGATCGGGCGGCGCTGATGGCACAGAGCCAGGGACCGGCTCAGCGACTGTTTGGCGCCGGCAAGCGCCTGCTGGGCAGCCTGCTCGCCACCGGCGAGACGCGCCTGCGTCTCGCCGTGCTGGAACTCGAGGAAGAACGCGCCCGGCTGGTCACGCTGCTGCTGCTGACCGGCATCAGCCTGCTGCTGTTGCTGCTGGGGCTTGGCGCCCTCACGACCCTGGTCATCGTCGCCTTCTGGGACACTCACCGTCTCGCCGCCATCGCCGTGAGCGCTGGCGTGCTACTGTTCGGCGGCCTGGGCTTGGCGGCCTGGGTGCTGCATCTGGCACGGCGACGGACCCTGCTGGTCGACACCCTCAAGCATCTGGCGCTGGACCGGGAGCTGATGGAGACCCAACGCGATGCGCAAGACTGAGCGTCGAGCGCGCAAGGCGGCTCTGCAGGCCGCCATCGAGCAACAGCGTCTCGACCTGCTGGTCGAGGCCGAACGCTGGCAGTCTGCTGCTCGCCCGCTCGAGGCCGGCTGGCAGACCATGCAGCGCTATCGACTTCCCGCCGTCGGCGGCAGCGCCCTGCTGCTCTGGTGGTCCCTGCGTCATCCCGGTGCCGCCAAGCGCCTGGCGCGGCGCGGACTGTTCGTCATGATGACCGCCCGGCGACTGCAGCAGCTGCGACGCTTGCTGCCCCTGCCCTGAGCCCAGCGCCTCACGCCGCATTGCCGAGAGTGCCTTGGGCGTCGCGGGGCGCTCACTATCATCTCGCCGTAACATACCCACATGACCCGCCTGTTATGATTCCGTGTCGATGTAATGACGAATCCACGACAGGACACGATCTCCATGCGCATGCTGGCGCTCTACAGCATCAAGGGCGGCGTCGGCAAGACCGCCTCGTCGGTGAACCTGGCCGCAGAGGCTGCGCGGGCGGGGCTTCGCGTGCTGCTTTGGGATCTCGACCCTCAGGCGGCCACCAGCTTCTATCTGCGCGTCAAGCCGCGCATTCGCGGCGGCGTCGGCAAGCTGGTCAAGGGCAAGGCCTCCTTCGACAAGGTGATCCGCGCCACCCAGATCGATGGCCTCGAGCTGTTGCCGGCGGCCCAGGTCTCTCGCGAGATGGATGCCCGGCTCGCCAAGCGGGGCGCTAGCCACCTGCGCCAGATCCTCACGCCGATACGCGACGATTACGACCTGGTGATTCTCGACTGCCCGCCGAGCCTCTCCCACCTTTCGGAGAACATCTTCTCCAGCGTCGACGCCCTGCTGGTACCGATGGTCCCCACCGTACTCTCTCTGCGTACCCTGGAGCAGCTCGATGACTTCCTGGATGACCACGACATCGCCTGCCCCCGCTGGCCCTTCGTGACCCTGGCCGATCGGCGTCGCACGCTGCATCGCGAGGTCATGGCGGCGCTGCCGGAGCGCTGGCCGCTACGCCTGTCGACGACCATCCCCGCTGCCAGCGCGGTCGAGCGCATGGGCCTCGAGCGCGCCCCGGTGCGCGACTTCGCACCACGCAGCGCCGCCGCCCGCGCCTATGCCGCCCTGTGGCGAGAGCTCGACCAACGCCTGAACTGAAGCCCCTCACTCAGCCACCGCGCATGGCTGTGATGGTCGCCTCCAACCGTGCCGACAGCGTTGCCCCCGGGCCCGACGAAAGCGCCGTCTCACGGGCGATGTCGTAGTGGGCGAGCCTGCGCTGGCGCTGGATCCGCGCCAGCGCCAGGAATCCCCTCAGATGACGCGGCGCGACGGCTCGGGCCTCTTTGCCCTCGGCGGCGCGCGCCAGCCGGTCGCGCACCTCTTCATCGGCATGGGCGGCGGCGGCCGCCTCGAGAGCGGGCTCACGCACCAGGTCGTCATGCAGCACGCCGAAGGCGTCCTGAAAGGTCTTCATGGCCCTTTCCGCCTCCGCGAACACCTCACCCTCCTGCTGCCACGGCCGAAGCAGGTAACGGATGCGCTTCCCAGTGATGCGCGGGCGATGCAGCGACTCACGCTCCTCGGGGGAGCCGATGGCGGCGATCTCCTCGTTCAACGCATCGTGCAGGATGGCCAGCTCACGGGCCGTCGCTTCGCCGAAACGCGGCCCGCGGCCTCCTTTCTCGGCCAGCCGGGCGAGCGTCTCGCCAAGACCACGCTCGAGCGCAGGAAAGTTGGCCCCCAACACCCGCCGGGCCGCGGCATAATCGCTCTCGACCTGAGCCGCCAGCCGCGGGCACCACCAGTCGATGGCGCCGCGCTCGGCGTTACCCAGCACCGGCCGCTCGGCTTCGAGCCAGGCCAGCATCACCTCGCCGTCGCGCGCATCATTGGTGGCGCGGGCCAGGTCGCGCAGCCGACGATGCTGCGACTTGGGCACCTCGATGCCCGGGTCGTCACGATAGGCCCTCAGCCAGGAGCGCAATCGGCGCAGGGCGACACGAAAGTCATGCAGGCCCTCGCTATCCCGCGGATCGTCGATGCGTGGCCAGGCCAGTCGGGCCTCTTCCAGCATGGTCAGACCGACCTTGCCCACGACACGGCGCAGCCGACGTTCTCTCAATGGCTTGGGCATGGACGCCTCCTCCGGGGATTGCCGCCCCCAGTATAGGCGCGACCTACAGGGCCAACCCGCAGGCCACCCCGGAGGCCCAGGCCCACTGGAAGTTGTAGCCGCCGAGCTCGCCGGTGACGTCCAGCACCTCGCCAATGAAGCGCAGCTGGGGCAGGCCGTTGACCTCGAAGGTCTTCGACGACAGGGCCCGAGTGTCCACGCCGCCCATGGTGACCTCGGCGGTGCGCCAGCCCTCGGTGCCGGCGGGCTTGAGCCGCCAGTCGTTGAGGTGGGCGGCCCAGGCCTCCAACTCGGCGTTGGAGCGCTCGGCCAGCGGGCCGTCGCCGCCGTGCCACTCGACCAGCGACTGGGCCAGGCGGCGCGGCAGCCGCTCGCCGAGCCAGGTGGACAGGCGCCGCTTGGGCGTGTCCCGACGGGCCGCCGCCAGGGCCTCGAAGGCCGATTCGCCGGGCAGCAGGTCGATGGCGAGTTCGTCGCCCGGTTGCCAATGGCTGGAGATCTGCAGCATCGCCGGCCCCGACAGGCCACGGTGGGTGAAAAGGATCGGCTCGCGATACTCGCCGGTTCGACAGCGCGCCACCACCTCCGTGGACACGCCTGACAGCTCCGCGGCCCGCGACTTCCAGGCCGAGGTCAGGGTGAAGGGCACCAGTGCGGCCCGGGTGTCGGTCACCTCGAGGCCGAACTGGCGGGCGATGTCATAGCCGAAGCCACTCGCCCCCATGGTGGGCACCGACAGCCCGCCGGTCGCGATCACCACCGCCCCGGCGTCGATGCGCCCGCCTGACGTCTCGATCCGCATGCCCTCTCCGCGGCGCTCGAGGCTTTCGACGGTCGTCTTCATCCGCAGCTCGACGCCTGCCCAGTCGCACTCGGTGAGCAGCACGGCCAGCAGGTCCTTGGCCGATTCCGCGCAGAACAGCTGGCCCGGCGCCTTTTCCACATACTCCAGCCCATGGCGCTCGACCAGTTCGACGAAATGCTCCGGCCGATAGCGCTTCAGCGCCGAGATGCAAAAGTGCGGGTTGCCCGAGAAGAAGTTGGCCGGCGTGGCGGCCAGGTTGGTGAAATTGCAGCGCCCGCCCCCGGACATCAGGATCTTCTTGCCGGGCCTGTTGGCATGATCGATCACTAGCACCGAGCGCCCGGCATAGCCGGCGGTCAGCGCGCACATCAGTCCGGCGGCCCCTGCGCCAATGACGACCACGTCGTAGCTCATGCTTGCCTCTCTCGCGATGACCCGCCGACACCCTGAGCCAGGCGGGTGGAAAAGGGCGACATCTTAGCAAAGCCGGCTCCGGCAATCCTCCGCGGAAGCGTCATCGGCAACGAGCGGTCGCAAAACGGCGAACGAGTTGCGAAAACAATGTGCAACCCCCGGTTTTGTGACACCCTGACCCGCCGGCTTGAGGCATGCTGTCGCTACTCGTCGACACCCATGTTACCGAGGGTAAAGACCTCCTTCTGGACACACGCTCATGATCCACGCATTCGCTTCGTTGCGAGCCTCACTGCAACGGTTAGGCCCGCTCGCCCTCATCCCCCTGCTGGTCACCCTGTCATCAGCGACCCTGGCCCAACAGCCCGCCGACATGCCGCCGACGCCGGTGATCGGCGCCGAGGTCAGCCGCAAGGCCTGGTCCGATCCGCTGGAATCGCTGGGCACCCTGGCCGCCAACGAGAGCGTGACGCTCTCGGCCACGGTTACCGACACGGTATCGGCGATCAACTTCGAGGGCGGCGAGCGGGTCAAGCGGGGCGAAGTGCTGGTCGAGCTGTCCGATGCCGAGGAGCAGGCCGCGCTGCGCGAGGCCCAGGCGTTGCGCGTCGAACGCCAGAACGCCGTCGACCGCCTCTCCCAGCTGCAAAGCCGCAACCTGGCGCCTCGCGCCGACGTCGAGGACAGCCGCGCGCAGCTGCAGCAGGTCGACGCCACCCTCCAGGGCCTGCGGGCGCGGCTCGAGAACTACCGGGTCAAGGCGCCCTTCGACGGCGTGGTCGGGGTCCGCGATATCAGTGTCGGAACCCTGGTCACGCCCGGCACCGAGCTGGTCACCCTGGACGACGTCTCGCGCATGAAGCTCGACTTCGAGATTCCCGAGGTCCAGCTCGGCTCGCTGACCGAGGGGCTCGCCGTGACCGCGACCACCGCCGCCTATCCCGACCGGGTCTTCGAAGGCGATGTCGGCACCATCGATTCGCGAGTCGATCCGGTCAGCCGCAGCATCGCGGTGCGGGCCCTGATCGACAATCCGGACCAGCGGCTGCGTCCCGGCATGCTGATGCGGGTCACCATCGCCCGTCGTCCTCGCCAGGCCCTGGTGATCCCGGAGTCCGCGGTGGTCCCGGAGGGGCAGCGCCAGCGGGTGTGGGTGATCACCTCGCGGGAGGACGGCTCGGTGGAGCGCCGCGACATCAGCGTCGGCGAGCGTCGCCGGGGCGAAGTGGAAGTCACCGAGGGCCTGACGGCGGGCGAACTGGTGGTCAGCCACGGCGCCGACCGCCTGCATGCCGCCTCGCGAGTGCGACTGATCGGCATCGAAGACGACTCCACCAGCGTCAGCGAGATCCTGCGGGCCAACCGCCAGGGAGATGACGCCTGATGCGACTGTCCGACGTCTCCGTCCAGCGCCCGGTTCTGGCCATCGTCATGGCGGCGCTGATCGTCGCCTTCGGCCTGCTGGCGCTGACTCGCCTGCCGCTGCAGGAATATCCCACCATCGATCCGCCCGTGGTCAGCATCCGCACCTCCTATCCGGGGGCCAACGCCGAGGTGGTGGAGACCCGCATCACCCAGGTGCTCGAGGAACGCATCGCCGGCATCGCCGGTATCGAGGTGATCTCCTCCACCAGCAGCGACGGCGACTCCAACATCAACATCGAGTTCGGCCTCGACACCGACATCGATGCTGCCGCCAACGATGTGCGCGACCGCATCTCCGGGGCGGCGGACAACCTGCCAGAGGAGGCCGACCCGCCCGAGGTGCGCAAGGAGGACACCAGCTCCGAGGTGGTGATGTGGCTGATGCTCTCCGGCGAGGGCTACACCACCGCCGAACTGACCGACTATGCCGAACGCTACCTGGTCGACGGCTTCTCGGTGCAGCAGGGCGTCTCCGGGGTGTTCGTCGGCGGCGGCCGGGAATACGCCATGCGCGTGTGGCTCGACAGCGACGCCCTCGCCGCCAGGGGGCTCGCGGTCAGCGACGTCGAGGACGCCCTGCGCGAGGAGAACGTCGAGCTGCCCGGCGGCGCCGTGGAATCCGCCGATCGACAGTTCATCGTGCGCCTGCCGCGCAGCTTCGCCACCCCGCAGGACTTTCGTGAGCTGGTGCTCGACCGCGGCGATGGCGGCTACCTGGTGCGCCTGGCCGACGTGGCCCGCGTCGAACTGGGCACCGTCGAGGAGCGTTCGCTGTTCCGCGGCAACGGCGAGACGGTGGTGGGCCTGGGCATGGTCAAGCAATCCACCGCCAACGTCATGGCACTCTCCCAGGCCGTACAGGCGGAAATGGCGCGCGTGGCGCCGCGGCTGCCCGACGGCATGCACCTGTCGCTCAACTACGATGCCTCCACTTTCGTCTCCGACGCCATCCGCCAGGTGGTCGCCACCCTGCTGATCGCCATCGGCCTGGTGGTGGTGGCGATCTTCGTGTTCCTCGGCAACCTGCGCAGCACCCTGGTGCCGGCGGTCACGGTGCCGGTGACGCTGATCGGCACCTTCGCCGCGCTGGCCGCCATGGGCTTCACCATCAACCTGCTGACACTGCTGGCGCTGGTGCTGGCCATCGGCCTGGTGGTGGACGACGCCATCGTGGTGCTCGAGAACATCCACCGGCGCATGCACCTGTATGGCGAGACACCGCTGGTGGCCGCCTACCGAGGCGCCCGACAGTTGGCCTTCGCGGTGATCGCCACCAGCCTGGTGCTGATTGCGGTGTTCGTGCCGCTGAGCTTCATCCAGGGCGACGTGGGCAAGCTGTTCACCGAATTCGCGCTGACGCTCTCGGCGGCGGTGGCCATCTCCACGCTGCTGGCGCTGACGCTGACGCCGATGATGGCGTCCAAGATCCTCTCGCCGGGCATGCACGAGGGCCGGCTGGCCCACTGGGTCGATGGCGGCCTGCACTGGGCCCAGAGCCTCTATCGCCGCTGCCTGGAGGCGGTGCTCGCCCTGCGCTGGCTGGTGGTGGCGGTCTTCATCGCCCTGCTCGCATCCATCGCCTGGCTCTACCCTCAGCTGCCGGCGGAATACACCCCGCGTGAAGACCGCGGCACCTTCTTCGTGCTGATCAACGGCCCGCCCGGTGCCACCTTCTCCTACATGGAAGACTACATGGACGAGGTCGAGGCACGGCTGCTGCCCCTGCGCGAGGACGGCGAGGTCGAGCGAGTGCTGATCATCTCGCCGCGGGGACGCGGCAGCGTCGAGAACTTCAACTCCGGTTTCGCCATCGTCGGTCTCTCCGATTGGGCCGAGCGACGGCCCGCCTGGCCGATCATGAACGAGGTGCGCCAGACGCTGGCCGAGCTGCCCGGCATCCGCGCCTTCCCGATCATGAGCCAGGGCTTCGGCGGCGGCTTCGAGCAAGGCGTGCAGTTCGTGCTCGGCGGCGGCAGCTACGAGCAGCTGGCGACCTGGCGCGATGCCCTGCTGGAGCATATTCGCCGCACCAACCCGCAGTTGATCAACCTGGAGAGCGACTACGAGGAGAACCAGCCTCAGCTCAGCGTCGACATCGACTACACCCGGGCGGCGGACCTCGGCGTCACCGTCAGCGAGATCGGCAGTACCCTTGAAACCCTGCTCGGCGGGCGCACCGTGACCCGCTTCACCGACCAGGGCGAGGAGTACGACGTCATCCTCGAGGGCGAGCGCGGCGCTACCCCGACGCCGAGCGCCCTGGAGAGCGTGCGCGTGCGTTCGGCGCGTACCGGCGAGCTGATCCCGCTGTCGAGCCTGGTCGAGATCGAGACCTACGCCGGGCCCAGCCAGCTCAACCGCTACAATCGCCTGCGGGCAATCACCGTCCAGGCGGACCTGGCCGACGGCTACTCCATGGGCGAGGCCCTCGACTACCTGGAAAGCGCCGTGGACGAGGTGCTGCCACCGGGCGTGCAGACCGACGTCAAGGGCGCCGCCCGGGACTATCGCGAGTCGAGCGGCGCCACCACCTTCCTGCTGGTCCTCGGCACCCTGGTGGTGTTCCTGGTGCTGGCCGCCCAGTTCGAAAGCTTCGTCCATCCGCTGGTGATCATGCTCACCGTGCCGCTGGCCATCGGCGGCGCCCTGCTCGGACTATGGCTCACGGGACAGTCACTGAACATCTACAGCCAAGTGGGCCTGGTGATGCTGGTGGGGCTGGCGGCCAAGAACGGCATCCTGATCGTGGAATTCGCCAATCAGCTGCGCGACCAGGGCGTGGCCTTCCGCGATGCCCTGCTGCGCGCGGCCATGACGCGACTGCGCCCCATCGTGATGACCTCGGCCACCACCATCGCCGGCTCGATACCGCTGATCCTCTCCAGCGGCGCCGGCGCCGAGACGCGTCTGGTGATCGGCACCGTGATCTTCACCGGGGTGGCCGCGGCAACCTTCTTCACGCTGTTCGTGGTGCCGGTGGCCTACGACCTGCTGGCACGTCGCACCGGCTCGCCCGGCGACGTGGCCCGCCGCCTGGAGCACGAGATGGGCGAAGAGCCGGCGCAGCACTGAATCGCCCTCGCGCCCCGGCGTCACTCGACGCCGGGGCCGACCCACATGAAGGGGTTGTAGGCGATCTCCCAGAGGTGGCCGTCGGGGTCGGCGAAGTAGCCGGAATAGCCGCCCCAGAACACTGCCTGGCCCGGCTTGACCAGCCGGGCTCCCGCGGCCACCGCCTGGGCCAGCACGTCGTCCACCTCAGCCTCACTGGCCACGTTGTGGGCCAGCGCCACTCCGCGAAAACCCTCGCCATTGGCGCTGACGCCGGCATCCTCGGCCAGCGCCTCCCGCCCGTAGAGCCCCAGCCAGGTGCCATTGAGGGGAAAGAAGGCCACTTCAGGCGGCGATTCCATTCGCTCCCAGCCCAGACCCTCGGCATAGAAGCGCACCGCCCGCTCGAGATCGGCAACGCCCAGTGTGATCATGCTGATACGCGCTTGCATGGCGTTCTCCTTAGACGTGTCGCTTAGTGTAGGCGTCTCGCGCCATGCGCGATGGCCCGAGAGACTATGCTGCTATAGGAAAGCATCACCGCCGCATCGAGGAGGACCCACCATGCTCGAACTCCTGCCCTCGGGCGCCGACCACGTGGTAGCCATGAAGGTCAGTGGCCGCGTCACCGCACCGGACCTCCAGGTCGCCATCGATGCCATCGAAGCCGTCAAGAAGACTCAGCCCCGCATCAGCCTCTACACCGAAATCGACGAGATGCGCTGGATGACCTTCACGGCCTTTCTGCGTGACCTGGGCTATGGCCTGACCCAGGTGGGCGACCTCGATCGTTACTACCGCGCGGCGGTGCTCAGCGACAAGCACTGGGTGCGCCACCTGGCCCGGCTGGAGAACCGGCTCTTCAAGCATCTGGAAGTGCGTGCCTTCTCGGTGCGACACAAGCCCGACGCCCTCGAATGGATCCGTCACCTGCCTGAGCATCCCGTTGCTGGCTCCCAACCCTCCACCTCCCGACGCTAGGCATGCGACAAAAAATGCCCCCGGAGCGGGGGCCAAAACAGGGAATGATCGAGGCCGAGACAACGTGATTGGCGATGGGGGAGCCACCGTTGCCTGGCCCCGCAGGGGAACAGGTCCGCTCAGCATGGACCTGGAGCAGCGAACGCCCGATAGACCATGGACTCGGTCTCGGGGTATGGCTCGGGTGTATCGCCACGCCTTCCATGATGGCTCTTCTTGCCGAAGAGCATCGCACGGCATTGACCGCACGCCGTGTAGGAGATCGATGAAAACGGCGAAGATACTCAGTGCCTCCGGGGCTGAATGACGGCCGAAGCTCGCGGCCACCCTCACGTCGCTACCCTCACATCGCTACATACCGGGGCGCGCAGGAACCGTACGCCATTAAGAATATCTGCATATTCAAATTAAGACATAACGTATAGCGAGGTCGGTCCCGTTTCAGGATGCTAGGAGGCTCACGAAATGGAGACGTATGAATGCAAGAAATCGAACTGGTGCCTTCCCCGTTAGGCCACTGGATGATGATGTGCTCGTGTGGCGCAACCGAGATCCGCTCGCCCAAAGGACCAAACTGGACGAGTTTCGAGCTTCGATGCCTCGATGGGGCCAGCTACCGGATCACCTGCGGAAGCTGTGGCCAAATGACCCAGCGCTACTGCCCACGGGATGGAGAAGCCGGCCATACGGGGGTACGGGGGGCCGGGCAACAGGGGAAATCGGATTCATCGGCATGTTTCACCAAGCGGGATAACTCACGTCATGCATCATGAGGCACTTCCCCAACGTGCAGGCTTCTCGCTTGGTACAGACGAAGAAGGGGAATCAACATAAAATGTTGATTCCCCTTCAAGATTCTGTGGCGGAGGGGGAGTCCCCTCGTATTTCTTATAAATCAATATCTTGTTAATTAATTTACCACATACCCAACAAAGAACCTCACATAGAGAATGCTATTCCGTGATACGGGGAGATACCTCCGGCGAGCACTCTTCACCTCCGCTGCGAAGGCTCTCATAGTGGCTGGGTCGGGCTCAGATTCCTACCCTTCGGGCGCCTCGATGCTATCCCTGTAGCAACGGGCAGCCAGGTGATAAGAGCGGGATGCTGGCGGTTTCCCGGTTTCAAACCGGAAAACGTGACGCCGAGTCACAATTACCGAACATGGCAGGCGGTGCGATGATCGTCGCATCAGGGCGGTCAGGCTAGCCGGCTGGGGCAGAGTGTCACAGGGTCACTCGTTGGGGGAGGCACTCCCCGGTATCAGGGTGGTGCCGGTAAAAGGTGGGGATTCCCATCTTTTCGCCAGAAGCTCGGCAGCGGGCCGCTACCTCGCGGGTGCCTGGTCGTTCATGCAGGCCCAGACCAGGGCGACCACCCAACCGATGAAGGTCCAGCCGAGGAAGAGATTCAGCATCGAGATGGCCACCGCATTCTCCTTGGACCGCATGACGGCCACGATCAGCGGCAGGAAGTAGACCACCACGGCGACGAAGAGCATCAGCAAGGCTTCCATGTCCTGTTCCTCATAGCTTGTAGTTGCGGCGCAGTATGCCACGGATCTCGGGCTTAGCCTCCTCGAACCCCTTCTCGAGGAAGCGTGGCTCGCCTCGCGGGTCCCAGAACTTGCCCGCGTTCGACGCGAAGGCCTGGCGGCCGTCCGACGTGCCGAAGGCCTGCACCGAGGAGCGGGGCTGTCCCTTGAGCTTGCCAGACGCCTCGTGGACGTAAAGAGCATAGTCGGCCGTGTAGCCCACGATGCCCCGGGTGCCGGTAAGCGTGTTGGTGACCTGGCGGTACCTGCTGTTGATCAGGTTCGCAGTATCGATCGGCGTCAACCGGGCGGCATACCCTTCGGCGGTAATGAGGATCTCGGTCATCGCCCGCTCGGTGACACGACCTCGAGCCTCCTTCACCAGCCGGCCCATGTTCCGCCGGACATTGCGCCCACCTCGACTCGGCATTGTTGCCTATCCTCCCTCTACAGGGTACACGCCAAGCAGCTTCACCACGTCTCGACCACGACTGATGTCGAGCCCGGCAATATGCCGCTTCAAGCAGGCTTCCGAACTCTCGCCCTCGTGCCGATACGTCGCGGTGCCAGCTGTCCTGTATCCGGCCACCAACTGCCGCTCAGGGTCGCGCGACCCCGGCACCAGGAAGATGTGACGCACACTTGCGTCATCTCCACAGCCTTGAATCTCCACAGCCTCCAGGCGGTTCAGCAGGTCACGTCTCATCACGATTCTCCTCCCCCAACGAACTTCTTGGCTTCCCGGTTCCACGGAGGCACCTCTAGTTGCAGATCCTCCATCCCCGGCAATCCACCGCACATCTCCCAGGCTATCCGGTAGGTCGCCTTCTTCACCTCCTCGGGAAGGTGCGCATTGTCGCTGTCGTAGCGCTCCCAAGTCAGGCGTTCAGCTCCATAGGCGAAGAGGGCCGTGAAGGCCTCCACCTCGTCCTTGTCGACGATGGGTAGGGTGCCCGGGGTTCTCTCCTCCAGGGCTTTCAGCCTGCGCAGGATCAATGCCCTCACCCCATCACCTCCCAATAGACGCGCTCGGCCTCGCTGGGCCCAACCGGGCGCAGCCGGCCTGCCTGGATGCCCCCATCGAGAATGCTTCGATATTGCCGGGCGGCCTCATGGGGGCAAGCAGTGGGCTGATAGACCGGCACTGGCCGACGTTGCCGGCCGACTCCAGCTCGAGCCTCAAGCACATCGAGGCGAGCCGCATTCCTGGATCGCGCCATCTGGAACCTCCTTATTGCTCTAGGTGGGTCGATGTCGAGGGGCCAAGAGTGGCCGCAATGCGCCGGGCCCGCTCCTGTGCCTCTTCCGGAGTATCGCCACCGACCCGAGCCATGGTCGCACCGCTCTCATCTTCGACCCGAGCGAAATAGCGACGCGGCAGGGGCTCTCCCCACCGAAAGTCAGGGTTGTGGTCAAGGATCCGCATTTCTCTCTCCTTCTAGGGCCTCAAGGCGCCGAACGATTTCATCAACCTCCTGCACCTTGACCAGGCCGGCAATGGCGGCAATCAGCTCTTTCCCGGTGGCTGGGTCGAGGTCGCCGGCAGCGATCGCAGTCAGCACGCTGTCCGCCTTCTCGGTGAGCGTCTCGCCCTTCAGCTCGAAGCGCACCGGCTCAGCCTGAGGCTTATAGGCCGGCGTCAGACGTTCGAGACAAAGGCGCAAGGCCTGGGCGTCCCCGGAGAGCGCCATTTCCACGGCTTTGGTCACCAAGGCCTTGCCCTTTGGCTCCAACTCATTGCGCCAGGCTGTGCGCCGATCCGGGCGGCCCCTTGGCCGCCCTTTCGGGTTCCCTGACTGCCCCGGCTTGAATGCCATCCTGTTCTTTCCTTGTTCTGTTTAGCGGGACGGCATGGTGCCGAGGTCATCACTGGAGCCCCCTCGGGCGTCGCGGCTTGGCATGGTGTCGTAGAAGCCTGCCTGGCGATTCGCCACAGTAGCCTCGCGCCCCCAGCGGACATGCTTCTTGAGGTCGGCACTGCCAGCCTGGATCGCGGCCAGGCCTTCAGCATCAAGGCTGCCCAGCACCTCACCTTGTTCGTTCACGATCTCGCCACGCTCAAAGGTATCGCCGTCGCGGTCACCGACGTTCTTCTTAAAGACCACGGTTCCCTTCTCGTCATACAGGGTCAGGTAGAGCTTCCCACTCTGATTCTCCAGCTCTTCAACCGGGTCCTTGTCGCTGGACTCGGGTGCAGCTACGTTGCCCTGGAAGGCCGGAAGTAGTTGATTGCCGAACATGTCGATTTCCTCTATCAGTTAGTTTGCACCCGAAAGCGCGGTTGGATCAGCGGCCAGAGATGGTACGCCGCAGTCCGTAGTTGCTGGCCACCTTGGCATTGTTGCCCTCCTGTCATTTTTGGCTGGTATGCTGGCCCTTCAAGTCATCGCAAAGAGGGGCAGACATGGAAATTAGCTTTGGCAGCGCGGACGAAGTCACAGGCAAGGTTCTTACTCGCTTCCAGATGAATGAAGACACTCCTGAAGGACATTTCCAATGCATCGAGATTGACGTCTGGGTGCCCGACCTTGACTCACTCTCCGAGCGTCAGCGCCACTCCAAGCAGGAGGCTCTTTCGATGCTTCGCCGGGCCGTTGCCACGCTCGAGGAAAATCTGGACGAGTAAGTGGTGGGGGTGGCGCTTCTGCGTCACCTCTGAACCCCATACAGGCTCTTCATCTGCCGGTCCATGGACCCGTCTTGAAAGTTCTTCCTCATGCGTTGATCGACAACCTTCTGCACCCACAAATGAAGCTCTCGGCGGCCATCACCCCCTTGTCGATCCTCTCGGCGCCCCACCTGCATCGGCTCACCCCCCTCGTTGTGGATGTGAACCTCAACACCCCCTAGCGCGGAGCCCGCGGCCGATGAGCCCCCGCCAACGCGACCGCCTTTCAGATAACCGCGGGTGTTCTTGAGCTGCTCGAGCATCGGCAGCATGCCGGGCTGATCGACGACCGCCTTGGGCATGACGAACTCGCCGCGGTGGACGATGCCCGCCACGTCGTGCTTGCTGCCGTCGCCGGTGTAGCCGCCGTTGGCCCAGCTCCCGCCGCCTGCCACAGATAGGGCTGAATCAATCGCCATGCCCGAGACGCCGGAGCTTGAACCGAAGGAGGTTCCGGCCGAGGGCCAGCCGAAGAGACCGCTGATCATGCCGCCCCAGTCGAAGCCGCCAATGGCATTACCCAGAGGCTCAGTGACGTTGCGGCGAAGAGTGATGCGCGCGATGTCCTTGGCGATGCCCTGAAGCACGCTGCGCAGATCCTCGCCCTCGATAACAGCGTCCTCGAACGCAGATTGGAAGGTGAAACCGAGATCCCGGGCCGCGTCGTTGACCTTGTCCATGGCCTTCTCGCCGTTCAGGCCGTACGCCTCGGCGGCGCTCTGGCTGCTGCGGTAGCTCTCTTCCAGGTCGTTGAGCAGCGCCCCCAGCTCGGTGGCCGCCATACCCTCGCGGACGGCGTAGCTGATCAGGGTCAGCTTGTCCTGCATGTACTGCCGCTGGGAGGCTTCGAGAGGGCGTAGATCGTCGCGCAAGCCGCGGTAGGCACGGCCGAGCTCGTCTACGCTTTCCTTTTCATCTTCCAGAGGGGCCCCCAATCCAGGCAGTCGGGTCTTGGGCGGCGTAAGCGGGTCCAAGTCTAGGGTGTCAGGCACAGTGACCCCGGTATCCAGATTCAGCAACTCCTTCTTCCGGTCGATAAGGCGCCCATATTCCTCCTGCAGCTCCTGCAGGGCCTGTACAGCATCCTGGGCCTGAGGCGAGTTCTCCCCGAACAGGTCGATACGCGCCTCGAGCCTGGCCTTGTCATCGAAAAGGCGCTCAAGCTCGGCATTGATGCCGGCAAGCGAGCGCTTGGCCTCGTTATCACGGAAGGAGTCCATGAAGATGTTGAAGCCGCGAGCCAGCGCAGCCAGCCCCTCGCTGGTAGTCTCCAGAGATTCCTTGATCAGGCTGTCGAACTGCAGGACGGCGCGACTAGTCTCGGTACGGATCTGCTGGCCAAGCTGGTTGAATCCCTGGGCTAGCTCTCTCAGGCGCTCAACCTCCGACTGAGAAAGCACGGCATTGAGGTCACGCGCCTCCTTGGCCATGTCCCGAAGCGCTCGAGCGTTGTTGGTCAGGAGCGGCTGGAGGCGCGATGCTTCATCGGCCACGCTCTCGAGATAGAAGACCTGCTCCTCCATCGAGAGATTGGCCGCGTCCATGCCTTGCTGAAGCTTGATGAGCACTTGGGGGCCGGAGAGATTGCGAAACTCCTCCGCCGTCTGCCCGACCAGTGGAGCGATGTTCTCGAAGTAGTCGGCGAGCTCTCCGCCTCCTGTTGCCAGGAAATCGCCCACGCGGTCCTGACTGTCACGGAAGATGTCGGCGAGCCTCTCCTGCTGGACATTCACGCTCTTGGCCGCGTAGGCCAACTGCTGATAGGCCTCGACTGACACGCCGGCCTGACGGGCCTGGCTGGTCAGCTCCTGGGCCGACTGCGCAGCGCGCTGGGTTAATACCAGCATCGCCGCCGAGAGCCCTGTGAACGCCGCCGTGCCGGCTATGGCCACGGACTTCACGCTAGCGGCAATAGGCCTGAGCTTAGAGAAAGAGCGGGAGACGCGATCGCTCTCATCCTTCACGTCATCCAGCCGGCGCTCCATACGCTTTGAGGAGCGGGACACATCCCGTTCAGCCTCGAGAAGCGCTTCAGTCTGCGCATCTACCGTGAAATGAATCCCGCCGAGATCACCGTCCATACATCACCTCAATCCAAGGGATAGCTCTTGGCGTGCCCCGGCCCCACTGGAAAACCGTTCTCTCCCTGGTGCATGACGACTTCGGCCCGCTCGAACATGCCCTTCCCAACGCTACACACGCGGCGGGAGGTGAAGGCCCCCACATTCGGAACCTCGATGGCGTCCTTGGCGCCAGACTTGTCGATGATCTTGAGCGCGCCGGCATGTACCGCTTGTGCCTGCTCCCGGATCTCGGCATAGCGATCCAGGTGGCTGGCAAGCGTTTTCCAGGCCTCGTCAATGGCTGCCGCGGCCTCTTCTGCTTGCTCTGCCAAAGCGGAATGTTCATCCACCACGCCCTTGAGCTTGGTCTGGGCGTCCTCGGCCCTGGCGATCGGCAGCCGAGCCTCGAGCGCCTGTCGCTCCACTCGCAGTCTCCGCGCCTGGCGCTCGGCCTCCAGGTGCGCGTCCTCGACTGCATCAACGTCGCCGCCATCGGCGATGACCCTACCCAGCTCGGCATCGAGATCCCGGGCATCGAAGGCACGTTGCTCCTCGGTGACCTCGGCCAGGCGCTGCTCGACGGCCTCAAGACTCATGGTGTTGATCATGCTGGTTGCCCTCCAGGGCGGTGTGGTTGAGGGGTCTGCTCGCTGATGAAAACCAGCCAGCCGGCGGCATTTACGTCGCCACGTTCAGCGGCTTGCTGCAGGAGCTGGTAATAGCTGGCGATGGCCGCTTTGCCGGGGCGAATGTTGCGGGCTCCGGCTGGACGGCCGCCTCGCTTCCCTTGGCTCATGACGTATCACCTCGGTGGATGGAATCGCATTTTTGTTGGGTATATTGTTGGTTATTTGGAGTTTATACCCATAAACCATTGTTTTCAAATACTCCGATGCGGACCACATCTCCGCCAAACACCGCGACGTGAACCATGACCGATGTCAGGCAACGGGGTGGTACGGGGTGGTACGGGGTAGAACAACAAAACTCGGTCGGGCACCATCTGGGTGGCCAGCATAGAGACTGGTGGAATAGAGCAAACAGGATCGTAGGGAACCAAAATGAAGAAGATCATTCTTGCCGCGGCCGCATCACTCACTCTTGCGGGGTGTGCGGGCCCCTCAGTGATGCCACCCAACACGTCCACGGGGAACCAAACGGAAGCCTACAGCGCTGACTTTGATAGCGTTTGGGAAGGTGCCGTTGACTGGTTCGCCGTCAACAACATCCCAATCAAAAATATCGAGAAAGATTCTGGAATCATCGGCTCCGAATACACACTTGGGGCAAACTACTCGCAGATTGACTGCGGCACCGTTAATCCAGGTGCGATGCACATCCTGCTCAACCAGAATGTAGTGGCCAATATCAATGTTCTAGTCCGAGAAACAAGTGCCGGCACCACCGTCCAGCCCAACGTTTTTGGACACGGAACAGCAATGCTGCGAGATAACTGGAACGGTATGCCCGTACAGCTCCGGCTTGATAACTGCGTCAGCACTGGCGAGCTCGAAAGAAGCTTGCATCAGTACCTCAGCAGGAGCCTGTAATGCCCCCTTTCGCGGGTTTCATGGTCTTTGAGGAAGGCGTGGGACAAGCGGCCAACGGCCTTGTTCTTTCTCTGTTCTGATCAGCAGCAACCAAATCGGCCCCGGCAAGCGACGGGGCCGATAGTGGGCAAGGTTCGGGCAAGGGTCAGTGCAGCGGCTTGGGTGGCGTGGTGCGTAGCTGGTCGGCTATGTCCATCTTCTCGGCATGGGCCAGCAAGTCCTCCTCGCTGGCACCCAGCGCCTGGGCCAGGTCGGCCAGGTTGAACATGGGCCTTCCCTCCTCATCGACGCCTGACGGTTTCAGGCCCGGAAAGAACTCCTCCATGCCATGGCGCAGCGTCTCCAGGATCGGGCCGCGCAGGAACATCGGATGATCCTCGTCATGGGCGGCAGCATGGGCCAGAGTGTCGCGGATGATGGCGTCGGTCATGGGCATGTCTTCCAGGTCAGGGCGTCCGGTGGTCGTGCTGCATGCGCCAGCTGTCAGGCCGGATGAGGGCCAATAAGGTGCGGTTGGCGGCCCTCCTTCCAGCGTTCTCTTGGCGATGCGGCTTAGGCTCAGCCTCGGCGGCCTGCATCCAGGTCTGGATGTACCGCCTGGCAGCCCTCTCCATCGCTAACGGCGGGAGGGTGGCCAAGCGCGACCACACGTATTGCCGATCCTCTCGAAGCAGCGGCACCTGGCCGGCGATCCACTCGAGCCAGTCGGTCCGACTCGCCGCCTCAGGGTCAGGTTCTGATGCAACTCCGGAGGGCTCGCCAGGGGCTAAAAGTTGCACGGTTTCAGGGGTGTCGGTTGCAGCCGAGTTGCAATCACGGTTGCTTTCAATCTCTCGCAACCGCTTGTCTGCCAAGGCTTTGAGTCCGCCGGTTGCACTCCCGGTTGCATCCTGACCCCGCGAAGTTGCCCCCTTGGACTGGGAAAGTTGCGGGTTGCATCCCCTAGGGGGTGCAACGTGCAACTCTGGACGATCGCTCATCACTCACCCCCTCCCTTCTTGGCCAGCAAGCCATCCCGCTCGGCCCGCTTGCGATACCGAGTAGCCGTGCTTTTGTGGATGTCCAACTCCCGGGCCGCCTCTGTCGGCGACAGCCCCTCATTGAGGAGATCAACGACCCGCTGATAGGTGCTCTCCTGGAGCGGGAGCCAGGACCAGGTGGTGCCCCCGCTTGGGGAGCTGACCAGCTCGATCTCTCGCCCCTTGGCGTCGTCACCGTAGAAGCCCCGATTCTTCTCGAAATGAAGCTCGAACTTGGCGCCCTGGGCGTCGTCGTCCTCGCCTTTCGGGTAGCGGAGCGCGATGACGGTATCCAGTACGTCCTCCCGGCGGCTGGTGCCGCGCTGCTGACCGCCCTTTCCGGCGTGGTGGACGAACAGCACCGTCTTCCCCTGGGCCCGCATACGCAGGGCCCATTCCTGCACCATCAGCCAGCTTTCGCCTTCGTTCTCCTTTCCGGTCCGACAAAGGGTCGCGATGTTGTCCACCACGATGAGCTTGGCGGGATCGGTGAAGGGCTCGAGGGCTGTTTGGCCTTCCACGGTCGAGAGGTCCGGCATCCCCCTGGGCTGCAAGTCAGGCGTCAGCAGCTGCAGGGCCTCTGGCGCCGCCTCGTGCTCAGTGCTCTGGATGATGCTTGCGAATCGCTCCTGAAGGGCGATGGCCGGCATCTCCCCATCCAGGTAGAGCACCGGCGCCGGGGAAGGCGCCTCCCAGCCGAGAAAGGATCCTCCGGCAGCCACGGCGTAGCCCGCGTACATCGCAAACCAGGTCTTGCCGATGCCTCGAGGCGCATAGACCATGGCCAGCCCGCTGGTGGGCAACCAGGGAGCCAGGAGCATGGTTCTCGGCGGGATGTTCAGGCCCAAGAAGTCGCCCAAGCTGATGGACTTCAGCGCCATCGATGCCGCGGTTTCCTCATAAGCACTTGCTGGCGGCGTCGGCGGCCCCTCGCTGGGAACCGGCCTCAGCTTAGCCGCGGTGTTGGCTCGCTCATCGAGCCAGCTGGCCCCTGTGTCACGTTCAGACATGGCAACCCACCTCCTCCGCGGCACCGCGCAGGCGCCCGACGGCCTTGGCCAGGCGGTCCAGGTCGGTGCGCTGGAGAGGCTTGCCAGACTGCACCGCCTCCGCCGCCAGCATGACCACCACCGCCTCCCTGGAGATGGCAGCCAACACATCTCGGGGGACCCAGCGCTCGCCGGATCGCTTGCTTGTGCGGAAGGCCTCCTGTTCCCGCTGGGGGAACAGGTCGGCCAAGGACATGCCGACGGCAGCCATCACATCCGCGGTCGGGCATCCGGTGAAGCACTTCACCAGCAGTGTGCCATCCTCGGTCTCTCGGATTGCCAGGCTCGGCGATCGGTCATCATGCGCTGGGCAGCATGCAAGCCACCTGCCCGTGCCATTCGCCTTTACCTTGTCCAACCGGGCGAGGAGCCGGTGCACATCGGCCCCGGTCCGATACTCAGCCCTCGGCAGCTGATCAGCTCGCATGGAAGGGCCCTCCTCCGTTGCGGCGGACTTCCTCAAAGCAGCCATGGATCGAGCGGATCGTATCCGCGATGTGCCCCGTGGCATCGACCAGGGGCTGGTAATGAGCCTGGGGATGACCGGCATCGGCCAGGGCATGGGCGACGGCATCCACCCGATCGCCCAGCGCCAGCAGCTCTTCAGTGACCTTCACCAGATCGGCAGCTTGCTCATACGTCATAGCCTCAATGCCTCCCCTGCTTGTTCCCTGCGACCGTCTCGAAGGGAAGCGCCTCGATCTCGTCCACCAGCGCACTGGCTTCTCGCTCGGTGAGCTCGCCATACCACTTCATGATGAGAATGGCGCCACCACAGAAGAGCTTCCGGCTATTCAGCTCATCCTCGGTGCTGCTCTCGAGCAGCGTGTCCAGGGAAGCCGTGAGAGGATGGGCCCGGTGTCGCCCCATGAACTCGTCGATCCACATGCGAGCGTCCTGCGCCACGTTCAGGCGAATGGTTTTATCCGGCATGGTCACCTCCACTGCCTGCATTGATCTCCTGGATTTTCGCCGTGTGGTAGGCGAGGTTCTCCATCAGCCCGGACATGATGTCGTCGTTCAAGACGTTGTGGTCTTCCTGGCCGCCGTAGTGATCAACCAGCAGCTCGGCCAATGCCCAAGCCTGGCGGGCGTGCGAATCGATATGATCAGAGGTGGTGGGGTAGCTCATGCGTCGCCCTCCTCATCCTGCAGCTCGCGGGCGAAGTCGTCGAAGTCGCAGGCGGCGATGTCGGCGGAATCATGGGAAAGACTGGCGATACGCTTGGCGTGCTTGATGGCATCGGGCTGATCCGACTCCATCAGCACCACGATGGTCTTGAACATCGTGGCGGCGTTTTGCAGGTGCTCACTCGCCAGGGTCAGGTTGTCGTAGTGATCGGTGTGATTCATGACGCCACCTCCTGGCCGGCAACGCGGGCCTCCAGGCGGCGAGCTTTCTGGATGTGGTGGTTATAGCGGCGCAGCCGAACGGCGGCGCTTGAATCAGAGAAAAGGGCTGATTTCGCCATCGCTCGATGAGCAGCGGCGCGTGCGGACGCACTCCGGGTAAGGAGGGGGATCATGGGTCTGACTCCTGTATCTGTGGAGTCGTCCCCGGCTGCGGCCAAGCAGCTGATGGGGGCGACTGTACGCGGGTTGGCCGACCGGGGATACAGGATCCCGGCACACCCGAAGGTGTCCCGCGCACAGCCGCCATAACGCATAGCGGGCACAAAAAAGCGCCTGCTATGAGAGGGGCGCTTGTGCGCCTGTATCCTTTCGACCGGCCAAGGTCGGCCACGGAATTTGCCGTGGCTCCCCCATGGTAGTGAGACGGGATGATATGCGCAAGCATTAGGCGACCTCCTCGCGGGAGGATTCCCACGCTTCAAGGTCGGCCAGGTTCCAGCGGGTGCAGTTGTCGCCCAGCTTCTTGGGCTTGGGGAACTCGGTGCGGGCCTTTGACCACCGCCAGATGGTGGCCACTCCGACGCCATAGCGATCAGCGACTTGGTTGGCGTTAAGCCATGCTTGGTTGGTCTGGGATGTCATGCCTTGATGCCCTATGCGATGGATTGCAAGGGCATCGTGCATCGAAGTCTATCCGCATAAACTGCCAGTATTAGAAAAAAATATTACATGCCGTCAACAGATGCTTAACTCGACATGCAAAACATCAGTGATCAAGAATGCATGCTTTCCATTTCCGAAGACTTTGCAGTAAGGTCATCAATGTACCCTCCTTCCACTCGCCGAATGAACCTACCTACCGTCTTGGAGGGCATCATATCGACCTCCCCGTACCGCCCACCAAAAAGAGCGCTTGCCATGCACTTCTTCGTAATGGTGCAACCTGTCAAAAAGCTCCATGACTCAAGATCAGCATAGGCCGCAACGCGATACTCAAACAGCTTCCTCACATCCGAATATCTAGCTCTATCAGCCCCGTTGTTGCGACCAGGCAGCGAGCGAAGGTGTCCTTCTATCTGCCTGATTACCGTTGGAATTGTTGGATATGGATCCACCATCAAAAAATCACCCATGTCACTATCTCGAACAGGTATATGCCTCTGAATGGCAATTCTCACGCTATCGGTATCCCATCCGTTCTTTGCCGACAACCGCTCAGCCGTGCGATCTATCTCCTTAACAAGCTCCTCATTTTCTTTCAACCACTCCATCATGTCCGCGAGAGTTACCTGGCTAATGCCATCTTCGCTTAAGACGCTTGGCTTGTGGCCAAGAATCCTATCTACCTCGTGGGCACAGCATGTAGAGAACTGCTCTTCTTCACGCCGCCTTTCACTTAGATAGCCTTTGTAATCAAAACTGCCCTTCTCCTTACACCGCTCGTGAAAAATTTCAATTAGAAGCTTGTTAACATTTCGCTCATAAGGGCATGAGGATATTTCCGACAACTTCTCGAGCACTGCCTCCCGAGTATTGCCTGGGCACCCTGGAGTATCTTCATCAAAGATAACAAAGCCAGAGGATATGATGTCCTTTATCCAAAGCCTATCGCTCACTGACATAGCTGCTTCATAGGGGTCTTTGTCTTCCCATTGCTCGTATGGCCGAATATCGAACCATTCGGGAAGCTCGCTGACATCGCGGATCATCTTGTTCATCGCGCTACTCCTGCGCTTACTCCATCCATTGAAGAGGCCGGCCAGTGCGGTGGAGTGTGCCGCACGTTCGGGAGCGACCCTAGGCCAGCCAACAGGGGCGGCGCCGGCTATTCGGCAGACGCCTTATTCTCGCGAATCGAGGTGACATTCCCGGCCTTGGCGGGCGGGGTGTCGATGAAGTCAGCCCATTGCTGCATCAGCTTGGCCCGCTTGGCCAACAGGTCGCCACGCCGGTAGGCCGCTTCGGCGTCGTTCTTGATGGTGTGCGCCAAGGCCATCTCAGCGATGTGGTGCGGGGTGCTGGTGCGCTCGGCCGTCCAGTCACGGAACGTCGATCGGAGGCCGTGAACGGTGGTCTTGTCGCTCATGCCCATCCGCTTGAGCACCGCGGACATGCCAGCATCAGAGAGCCGGCCGCCCCGCGGTGCGCTGAAGATGAGGCCGCCGCCCTTGCAGGGCATGCCGCGCAGCAGATCGACAGCCGCGTCTGAGAGCGGCACGCGATGCTCCTTGCCAGCCTTCATGCGCTCCGCAGGGATGGTCCAGACGCGGCTCTCCAGGTCGATCTCCTCCCAGCATGCAGAACGGGCCTCATTGGACCTCACGGCGGTCAGCGCCACCAGCTCGAGGCAGCGGGCAGCCTCGCCTTTACGCTTGCGCAGGGCGGCCATGAAGTCGTGCACCTCGTCGATCGGCAGGGCCCGATGGTGCTTCACCTTGGAGATGCGGGTAGGCGCCGGCAGGATGGCATCCAGATTGTTCTTCCAGACGGCCACATTGGGAGCGTCCCGGTAGCCATGGGCCGAGGCATAGGCCAGCACGGTCTCGATCCGCTGGCGAACCCTGGTCATGGTCTCGGTCTTCTCCTCCCAATACGGCTCGAGGACCTGGACGATGTGGGGTAGCTCGATGTCGCCGATAGCCATCTTGCCGAGGACCGGATAGGCGTATGCCTCCAAGGTGGAAGCCCACTGCTTGCCATGCTTTGGATTGCTGGCCTCAGCCTGCTTCTTCTTGATCACCGCGGCGGCGCATTGCTCGAAGGTGATGGCCTTGGCCTGGGCGGCGATGAGCTCGCTTCGCTTGGCCTGGCGCTCGAGCACGGGGTCGATGCCCTCCTCTCGGATCCGGCGCTTGAGCTCGGCCGCATCCTCCCTCGCCCTGGCCACGGGCACCTCGCTGGCACTGCCGAGGCCGATGTCCCGGCGCTTGCTGCCCACTGTCGTCCTGAGGATCCAGGAGCGGCCACCGTTCTTGCTCACCTGCAGGTGCAGGCCCGGCGCACCGCCCACGGCATAGAAGCCTGGCTCGACCAGCCGCTTGATCTCCAGGGGGGTAAGTGCCTTCGCAACCTTGGGCATATCCGCCTCTCACATCCTACCCAACAAAAAAGTTTGTGATTGGATGGTAGTAGGTGATACGGGCTAATACAAGGAAATGGCGTAACGGCGGGACCCAGACACGAAAAAGCCGCCTCGATGGGCGGCTTAATCTGCTGTTCTGGCGGAGGGGGAGGGATTCGAACCCTCGAAGCCTTTCGACTTACACACTTTCCAGGCGTGCTCCTTCGACCACTCGGACACCCCTCCGCATTGTGGTTCCCAAGCCTGAGGCGCGCTGCCTTCTCCTCGAGAACGGCGCACATATTATCGACTTAAGTGCGCGATTGCAAGCCGTTTTTCGGCTTTCCGCCAATTCCCTTCCATGGATCGCCATCCCTACCCGGCGGGCAACACCGCGTAGTCCCCGCGCGCCTCGAGGCACAGGGTCTCGCCGCACCATAGGCGCTGGACCAGGGCGATACGCCCCTTGCCACGCTGCGCCAGGCGTGCGCCGAGCCTTGCCGGGCCTTCCTCGGCTTCGGGCGTGCACACCAGCCGGTAGTTGCCGGTCACCGGCGCCAGGAAACGCTGCTCGGCCTTGGCCACCACCACATCGCGGTCAAAGCCGTGCCGACGCAGCCAGAGCGTCGTCCAGCACCAGCCGAGCAGCGTGGTCTGGGCGGCCAGGGAACCGCCGAAGCCAGTGCCCTTGTCGTTGAGGTTCGGCGAGAGACCAAGACGCCACTCGAGGGCATCGCCGTCACGCTGCATCGCCTCGATACCGAGATGCCCGACCATGGGGATCGCCTCGCCGAGCCAGGCCAGGAAGGCCGCCGGGTCGTCCTCCTGGCCTGGCGACGGCAGCGGAAGGCGGGGATGGGAAATGCCGGGTTCGCGCACGGTCAGTCCCAACGCTCGACGAAGTCGTCGATGTCATGTTCGGGCACCGGCCGATGGCGCCCGCCAAGCTGGCCAACGTAGAGAAACGCGACCAGCTCGTCGTCCTCGGCCAGGCCGAGCCCCTTGCGCACCGTGGGATCGAAGGCGTACTTGCCGGTCCGCCACATGGCGCCGAGCCCTTGCGCGTGGGCGGCCAGCAGCAAGCCGTGGGCCGCACAGCCGGCGGAGATCACCTGCTCCACGCGCGGCACCTTGGGTTCGTCGGGAACGACCTTGGCGATCACGGCGATGATCATCGGGGCACGCTTGGGTTTCTTGCGCGCGGCTTCGAGCACGGCGTCCTTGGCGTGTGGGTCCTCGCGAAACTCGGCTTCGGCAAACAGCTCACCGAGCCGGTCGAGCCCCTCGCCGGAGAACTCGATGAAGCGCCAGGGCCGTAGCTCCTTGTGGTCCGGGGCCCGCAACGCCGCCCGATACATCGCCTCGAGCTGTTCAGTGCCGGGGGGCGGCCCCATCAGCTTGCCCATGGAACTGCGTTCATGGAGCAACGTCATCGCATCCATCAGGATCTCCTTGCCGGGAACAAACGAGAAAGTTTCTCGATACTCTATCAAGCCGCGACATTACTGTCGCGCCAGGCCTGCTGTCACGGCAAGACTACTGCCTCGACAGGCGAAGGGGCGTCGGCGGCCGCTCGCCGGGGGTGCCGCGCCATGGGCTGATGTCGAGCCCGCCGCGCCGCACGTAGCGCGCCAGCACCAGCAGCCGCTCGGGCCGAGCCTTCTCCATCACGTCCATGAAGATGTGCTCGACGCAGTGCTCGTGGAAATCCTGATGCTGGCGATAGCCGATCAGGTAGCGCAGCAGGCCGTCGCGGTCGAGGCGCGGCCCGCGGTAGCGGATCATCACGCTGCCCCAATCGGGCTGGCCGGTAACCGGGCAGTTGGACTTGAGCAGGTGCGAGTGCAGCGTTTCCTCGACGATCTCGTCGCCGACGATCAACTGCTCGGGGCTGGGCGTGTAGTCCTCGACCTCGATGTCGCGGTCGTCGATGCACTCTCCGGGCAGGCGGCGCGGGGCCAGCACAGCGTCGTCGACGCCGAGCAGCTCGACGCTCACGGCGGCACCGGCCGCCGCGGCCAGGTCGCGCGCCATGGTCGCCTGCACCTCATCCTGCGAGGCGAAGCGGGTCTGGTTGAAGCCGTTGAGGTAGAGCTTCCAGGACTTGGACTCGATCAGCCGCGGCGAGTCCGCCGGCAGCCGGAAGCGCGCCACGGCGACGATCGGCTTACCGCGCGCATTGAGCCATGAGACCTCGAAGGCATGCCACTCGTCCTCGCCGACGAACGGCAAGGCGCCCTCCTCGATGCCAAGCGGCGCTCGGTTGGCGGCGCGAGGAATCGGATAGAGCAGCCCGGCATCGTACTGCTCGGGGTAGGCGGACTCCCGGCCAAGGGGAGCCTCTGCCAGGGTCTCGGGTCGATCGTGTGCCATCGGTTAACTCCTGATGCCCTTGCCATTGTCGAGCATCCACAGGGCGACGCCGAAGAGTACCACGATGAACGCCAGGATGGCGGTGAGCGCCCAGCCCACGGGAATGTCGGAGACGCCCAGGAAACCGTAGCGGAAGACGTTGACCATGTAGAGGATCGGGTTGAGCATCGAGGCGCCCTGCCAGAAGGCCGGCAGCAGCGAGATCGAGTAGAACACCCCGCCCAGGTAGGTCAGTGGCGTCAGCACGAAGGTCGGCACGATGGAGATGTCGTCGAACTTCTTGCCCAGCAGCGCGTTGATGAAGCCGCCGATGGCAAACAGTGCCGCGGTCAGCACCACCACCACGATGGTCAGCAATGGATGCGCCACCTCGAGGCGAGTGAAGAACAGCGACACCAGGGTCACGATCACGCCGACGCCCAGGCCACGCGCCATGCCGCCAAGCACGAAGCCGGACAGGATGACCCAGTTGGGCATCGGCGAGACCATCATCTCCTCCACGCTGCGCTGGAACTTGTTGGAGAAGAAGGAGGACGCCACGTTGGAGTAGCTGTTGGTGATCACCGCCATCATGATCAGCCCGGGGACGATGAAGTCCATGTAGGTGTAGCCATCCATGGCCCCGATACGCGATCCGATCAGGTTGCCGAAGATGATGAAGTACATGGTCATGGTGATCGACGGTGGCAGCAGGGTCTGCGGCCAGATCCGCGTGAAGCGCTTGATCTCCTTGACCACGAGCGTCCAGAGGGCGATGGCGATCTGAGTGGCGTTCATGCACTGACCTCCTGGTCCGCTTTCCCTGTGTTCTGCCCACCTTCCACCATGGAGACGAACATCTCCTCGAGCCGGTTGGCGCGGTTACGCATCGACATCACCTCGATGCCCTGCTTGCCCAGCGCATCGAAGACGGCGTTGAGCCGCTGGCCGCGATGCACCATGACCGCCAACTGGGCGTCGTCCACCTGCCGGACATCGAAGCCCTCGATCGCCGGCAGCGTCTCGAGCGGATGCGCCAGGTCGAGCAGGAAGGTCTCGGTGTCCAGCTCGGCGAGCAGCTCGCGCACGCTGGTGTCACGGATGATCTCGCCGTGATTGATGATGCCCACATGCCGGCACAGGCTCTCGGCCTCTTCCAGATAGTGGGTGGTCAGGATGATGGTGGTGCCCTCCTCCTCGTTGATGCGGCGCATGTACTCCCACATGCTGCGGCGCAGCTCGATATCCACCCCGGCGGTGGGCTCGTCGAGAATCAGCAGCCTGGGACGGTGCATCAGGGCACGGGCGATCATCAGCCGGCGCTTCATGCCACCGGAGAGCATGCGGGCGCTGCCGTCGCGCTTGTCCCACAGCCCCAGGTCGCGCAGCAGCTCTTCGGCGCGCGGCAGGGCCTCGCGGCGTGACATGCCGTAATAGCCGGCCTGGGCCAGCACGATGTCGATGACTTTCTCGAACTGGTTGAAGTTGAATTCCTGGGGCACCACGCCCAGATGGTACTTGGCGTGGGCGAAGTCCTTGTCGATGTCGATGCCGAAGATCGAGACCTTGCCGGCGGTCTTCTGCACCAGCGAGCAGACCACGCCGAGAGTGGTCGACTTGCCCGCGCCGTTGGGGCCCAGCAGGGCGTAGAAGTCGCCCTGGGCGACGTCGAGATCGATGCCCTTGAGGGCTTGGAAGCCATTGCCGTAGACCTTGGTCAGGCCACGAATGGACAGCGCCGGTTCGGCCATGAGCAGTCCTGTGTACTTGGGTGAATGTCGTCGAAGGCCCACTACTATGGGGGCGATTCCGCCAGGTTCAATCGCTGGCGAACGAGTTCGGCGGATTCCCGCCCGGCGATCATGGGTGAGATCACGAAAGCCTGGTAAGAATGAACGCGGCTCGGCCGCCCCTGGCGAGGCGGCCGAGCCGGTCGTCGTCGACGCCAGAGGTCAGCGACACAAGATAGCGCGTTAACTATTCTCCGGCACACCTGATCATCGCCAACATTTGACTGATTCTCCGATGCAGGCCTTCCGGGTCCCGTCCGGCGCCGTTCATGCGCTTCATTCATAACTGCTATCGGACTCATGATCTTATCAGGGCATGTCGCGCCACCTAGACTGCGACGCCATCCAGCCCTGGCGACCACGCCGCACGTGCCATTCCTGTGCCACGCCCCATCGCTTGCCGGCCCCCTGCCTCGTAGCGGGGGCCGGCGTTGCTGTCGGCAGTCAAAGGACCAACGCCAGGCATCATCGACGACAACGCAAGGCAGACGCTGTGAACACGACTCCCCCGACTTCGACCGGCCGCTTCAACGGGCCGCTGGTGGCCCTCGGCCTCGGCGCCTTCGGCATCGGCACCACCGAATTCTCGCCCATGGGCCTGCTGCCAGTGATCGCCGACGGCGTGAGCGTCTCGATTCCCACCGCCGGCACCCTGGTCACCGCCTACGCCATCGGCGTGATGATCGGCGCGCCAGTCATCACCCTGCTGCTCAGCCGCTTCGGCAAGCGCACCGCGCTGATGCTGCTGATGGGCCTGTTCATTCTCGGCAACCTGCTCTCGGCGCTGGCCCCGGGCTACCCCACCCTGCTGGCGGCGCGGGTGATCACCAGCCTGTCGCAGGGCGCCTTCTTCGGCTTCGGTGTCGTCGTAGCCACACAGGTGGTGCCGAAGGAGAAGCAGGCAAGCGCAGTGGCGACCATGTTCATGGGGCTCAGCATCGCCAACATCGGCGGCGTGCCCGCCGCGGCCTGGATCGGTCAGCAGGTCGGCTGGCGGATGCCCTTCGCGGCCATCGCGGCGCTGGGCGTACTGGCCCTCATTGCCCTGGCGCTGGCCCTACCCCACGGCGAGCGCGGCCAGCGCCCGAATGTGAAACGCGAGCTGCGGGCGCTGATGCAGGCCGAGGTGCTGATCGCGATGTCGATGACCGTGCTGTTCGCCGCGGCCTTCTTCACCCTCTACACCTACGTGGCCCCGCTGCTGAAGGTCCTGACCGGTGCCTCGGGCAACTTCGTGACCTTCGCGCTGATGCTGATCGGCCTGGGCCTGACCGCCGGCAACTGGCTGGGCGGCCGTCTGGCGGACTGGTCGCTCGACGGCGGCACGGCCATCGGCCTGGCTGCGCTTGGCGGCACCCTGCTGGCGGTACCGCTGATGACACTCACCCACGTCGGCGCAGCGGTCATCCTGATGCTGTGGGCCATCGCCGCTTTCATCGTGGTGCCGCCGCTGCAGATCCGCGCCATGCGAGCAGCCTCTGACGCGCCCAGCCTGGCCGCCGCGATCAATATCGCCGGCTTCAACCTGGGCAATGCCATCGGCGCCAGCGTGGGCGGCGGCGCCCTCGCACTGGGCTTCGGCTATGGCGCGGTGCCCGTAGCCGGCGGCGTCCTGGCGCTGATCGCCCTCGCCATCCTGTGGCTGTCACGTGGCCGAGCTGCGTCGACCGCAGCACCGGCCGCCGATACCGCCGCCTGACGTCCGCCTCACCGCCTTCCATAAAAGCAGCCACAAGAGCGCCCGCACGAATTTCGTGGGGGCGCCTTGCGTTGTGCCTTTCTTATATAAAGCACGACGCATCACGCCACGCGACGCCAGCTAGCCATGAGCACACGAAGAGGATGAGACAACGCAAAACTCCGGGCAGGCACATTGGGCCGGACCGGTAAGGAGAAACCTTCGAATGGAGCGGGAAACGAGATTCGACTGGGCCGGCACACCGGGTCGTGACCCGAGCCTTGGCCTATCGGATATTGCTATGTAGGAAATGGAGCGGGAAACGAGATTCGAACTCGCGACCCTCGCCTTGGCAAGGCGATGCTCTACCACTGAGCTATTCCCGCTCTACAGAAAGGAGACGATGCGAAGTGGCGTCCCATAGGGGGTTCGAACCCCTGTTACCGCCGTGAAAGGGCGGTGTCCTAGGCCACTAGACGAATGGGACGCAATCATTGCCCTATTGGACAAATGGAGCGGGAAACGAGATTCGACCGGGCTGGCGTTCCAGCTCGCGACCCTCGCAGGCCCTACTCTAACCCCATTAACCCGAAGGAAAATGGAGCGGGAAACGAGATTCGAACTCGCGACCCTCGCCTTGGCAAGGCGATGCTCTACCACTGAGCTATTCCCGCAGGTCTCGCACTGTCGAACATCGGAAGTGGCGTCCCATAGGGGGTTCGAACCCCTGTTACCGCCGTGAAAGGGCGGTGTCCTGGACCACTAGACGAATGGGACGCATATGGAGCGATAAACGAGATTCGACCGGGCTGGCGCTCCAGCTCGCGACCCTCGACCACCTGACCTCCTAATCCAACTTCCCGAGGGAAGATTGGAGCGGGAAACGAGATTCGAACTCGCGACCCTCGCCTTGGCAAGGCGATGCTCTACCACTGAGCTATTCCCGCACTCCGATATCTCATCGAGAAGAGTGGCGTCCCATAGGGGGTTCGAACCCCTGTTACCGCCGTGAAAGGGCGGTGTCCTGGACCACTAGACGAATGGGACGCTGTGTCTCGCCTCGTCGAGATGGCGCGTATATTACTGAGCCCCCTGGAAACTGTCAAGCATGGGGTGCTGCGCGACCTCAGCGTTGGTAGCCGGGGTGGAAAAAAACCGCCCTTCGGATGTCACAATGAGGTGCAGGCGCCCGCGACGCGATAAGGAGAAAGTCCATGCGCAAGAAGATAGAGAAGAGCGATGCCGAATGGCGTGAACAGCTCACTCCCGAGCAGTATCACGTCACCCGGGAGAAAGGCACCGAACGTCCCTTCTCCGGAGACCACGGGGTCACCGACGAGCACGGCATCTATCACTGCGTGTGTTGTCACGCCCCGCTGTTCGAGAACGAGCACAAGTTCGACGCCGGCTGTGGCTGGCCGAGCTTCGACCGCCCGCTTGCCTCCGGCTGCGTGGAGCAGCATGCCGATTCGAGCCACGGCATGCAGCGCACCGAGGTAATCTGCGCCCGCTGCGATGCCCACCTGGGCCATGTCTTTCCGGACGGCCCGGCCGAGACCACCGGCCAGCGCTATTGCATCAACTCGGTCGCCATCGACTTCCACCCCGGGGAATAGTCCAGCTCCGTCCTGAGGCGGCCGGCCATCTGCTATGATGGTCGGCCGTTTCATTTGGCAAGCAGGAGAGATGTGATGCTCGGCTGGTACCCGGGACACATGAACAAGGCACGTCGCCAGATCCTCGAGGCGCTGCCGGAGATCGACGTGGTCATCGAGGTGCTCGATGCCCGTCTGCCCTACTCCAGCGCCAACCCCATGCTGGCGGAGCTCACTCGTCACAAGCCGGTGCTCAAGATTCTCTCCCGGGCCGACCTGGCCGATCCGGCCCGCACCAGGGAGTGGACGTCTCACTTCGACGCCCAGGCCGACACCCGGGCACTGGCGGTGACCACCACCCAGGCCCGCGAACTCAAGCGGATCCCCAAGCTGTGCCACGAGCTGGCCGGCCAGGTACGCGCCGACCGCGACGTGCGAGTGATGGTCATGGGCATTCCCAACGTGGGCAAGTCGACGCTGATCAACGGCCTGGCCGGGCGCACCATCGCCAAGACCGGGAACGAGCCGGCGGTCACCAAGCGCCAGCAGAAGGTGCGCATCGGCGGGCAGGTGGCGCTGATCGACACCCCCGGGGTGCTGTGGCCCAAGATCGAGGATCAGGCCAGCGCCTATCGCCTCGCCGCCAGCGGCGCCATTCGCGATACCGCCATCGACTACGTCGATGTAGCGGTGGTCGCCGCCGCCGAGCTGGCCAGGCGCTACCCCGAGGCGCTCTCTTCGCGCTACAAGTTGAAGACGCTGCCCGCCTACCAGCCCAACCCGGATGCCGACCGGGTCGACGCCGACGGCGACGACCGGCTCGATCTGCTGGCGCTGGCCGGCTACGACGGCCATGCCATCCTGAGCACTATCGCCGGCAAGCGCGGCGGCCTGCGCGCGGGCGGCGAGGTCGATCTTCATCGCGGCGCCGAGGTGTTGCTGCACGAGCTGCGCGACGGCAAGCTCGGCCGACTGACCCTCGAGACCCCCGCCGACATTCCGGCGGAGCCCCTCGTGGAGGATGCCAACGCCTCAGCCAAAGCCGACGACGAAGCGGCCAGTTGAACCACACTCACACGATGTTTCTCTCACCCCGAAGACGCTAGCCCCGCCGCTGGCGGCCCTGGACCTCACTGGACACGACCCATGGACACTGCCCCGCTCAGGAAATCGCACAAGCTCGACAATGTCTGCTATGACATTCGCGGCCCGGTGCTCGACCACGCCAAGCGCCTGGAAGAGGAAGGCCAACGCATCCTCAAGCTGAATATCGGCAATCCCGCGCCGTTCGGCTTCGAGGCGCCGGAGGAGATCCTCCAGGACGTGATGCGCAACCTGCCCACCGCCCAGGGCTATTGCGATTCCAAGGGGCTGTATTCGGCGCGCAAGGCGATCATGCAGGAGTGCCAGCGCAAGGGTATTCCCGGTGTGGGCATCGAGGACATCTTCATCGGCAACGGCGTGTCCGAGCTGATCACGATCGCCCTGCAGTCACTGCTCAACGACGGCGATGAGGTGCTGATTCCGGCGCCGGACTATCCGCTGTGGACCGCCGCGACCAACCTCTCGGGCGGGCGCGCCGTGCACTACCTGTGCGACGAACAGGCCGACTGGGCGCCGGACCTCGACGACATCCGCAAGAAGGTCACCGAGCACACTCGGGCCATCGTCATCATCAACCCCAACAACCCCACCGGCGCCGTCTATCCACCGGAGGTAGTGCGCGAGATTCTGGCGATCGCCCGCGAGCATGATCTAGTGGTGTTCTCCGACGAGATCTACGACAAGATCCTCTACGATGACGCCGAGCACGTGGCCACCGGCGCGCTGGCTGGCGACGACCAGTTGGTGGTGACCATGAACGGGCTGTCGAAGAGCTACCGCTGCGCCGGCTTTCGCAGCGGCTGGATGACGCTGTCCGGCGGCATCGCCAAGCAGCGCGCCCAGGACTATGTCCAGGGCCTCAACATGCTGGCGTCGATGCGCCTGTGCGCCAACGTGCCGGCCCAGCACGCCATCCAGACCGCGCTGGGCGGTTATCAGTCGATCAACGACCTGATATTGCCGGGCGGACGGCTGCTCGCCCAGCGCGATATCACCTTCGAGAAGCTCAACGCCATCCCCGGGGTGTCCTGCACCAAGGCCAAGGGGGCGCTGTACGCCTTCCCGCGTCTCGACCCCAAGGTATACAACATCCAGGACGACCAGCAGCTGGTGCTCGACCTGCTGCTGCAGGAGAAGATCCTGCTGGTCCAGGGCACCGCCTTCAACTGGCCGGCGCCGGACCACGTGCGCATCGTCACCCTGCCCTGGGCCGATCAGCTCGACGATGCCCTGGATCGTTTCGCGCGCTTCCTGTCGCGCTACCGCCAATGAACAATCGGCAGCGCCGGACTTGAAACCCTCGGCCAAAGGCCGTATCTAAGCAAATGCTTCTACTCGCCGCATCCACCCCGGATGCGGCGCCCGCATGACAACCCTGACGGGAGAGTTCCGGCCATGATGAGAATCCTGCTGTTCCTGGGCACCAACCTGGCGGTGATCCTGGTGGCCAGCATCACCCTGCGCCTGCTTGGCGTCGAGCCTTACCTGACCGCCCAAGGCATCAACTTCAATGCCCTGCTGATCTTCTGCTTCATCTTTGGCATGGCCGGCTCCATGGTGTCGCTGTTCATCTCCAAGTGGATGGCCAAGCGGACCACCGGCACGGTCATCATCGAGCAACCCTCCAACAGCACCGAGCAGTGGCTGCTCGACACCGTCGGCGAACTGGCCCGGGATGCCGGTATCAAGATGCCGGAAGTGGGGATCTTTCCCGCCCAGCAGTCCAACGCCTTTGCCACCGGCTGGAACAAGGACGATGCCCTGGTAGCGGTCTCGGCCGGCCTGCTCAACCGCATGAGGCCCGAGGAGGTCCGCGCCGTCCTGGCCCACGAGATCGGCCACGTGGCCAATGGCGACATGGTCACCCTGGCGCTGATCCAGGGCGTGCTCAACACCTTCGTGATGTTCTTCGCCCGCGTGGTGGCGCAGCTGGTCGACAGCTTCCTGCGCCGAGACGACAACGAGGGACTGGGCTTCTTCGGCTACTTCGCGGTGGTGATCGTCGCCGAGATCGTGTTCGGCCTGATCGCCTCGGCGATCGTCGCCTGGTTCTCACGCTTCCGCGAATATCGCGCTGACGCCGCAGGGGCCAAGCTGGCCGGCAGCGGCGCCATGATCAACGCCCTGGCCCGGCTGAAAGCCGAAACCCAGATGCCCGATCAGATGCCCGACACCCTGACGGCGTTTGCCATCACCACCGGCCAGACTCGCAAGCTGATGGAGCGACTGTTCGCCAGCCACCCCCCGCTGGACGAGCGGATTCGCGCCCTCAAGGAAGCGGCTTACCGGCAGCAATAAGCTGCGGGCTGCGGGCTGCGGGCTGCGGGCTGCGAGCTGCGAGCTGCGAGCTGCGAGCTGCGAGCTGCGAGCGGTGAGTATCGCTCATCGCTCGCAGCCCGCCACATCCTGCTCACCACTCACTCTTCCCCCCTCACCCTTCACCACTCACCCTTCACTTCCCACCGCCACCCGAAAACCGGCGGCCGAGAGCGGTCCGGCCAACGCCTCCGCGGCCGGTCGCAGCGCCACGGTCAGCGTCGAGAATTCCCGGCGTAGCGGATAGCGTGCCCGACAGTCGTCGAAGCCGGCCGCCATGCCCTGACGGCGACGCTCGCGATGCAGGGCATCGTGGTCGCGCCGCACGTCGTAGACCGCTCGCATGCAAAGCCGCAGGGCCTCGTCCACCGACAGCCCCTCGTCGAGCGTCAGGGAAGGCAGCGGCGGCGGCGGAGACAGGTCCTCCATGGTGAGCCGCACCGGTAGCCCGAAGCGATGAGCCAACGCTTGATAGACGGCATGGGTACCGCGCAGCTTGCCGTCCCGACTGTGGCCAGCGATGTGCGGCGTGGCGATCTCCGCCAGGTCGCAGAGCGCGGCGTCGATGGCCGGCTCCCGCTCCCAGACGTCGAGTACCGCCGTGATATCGTCCTGCCCGGAGAGCCTCGAGCGCAGGGCCTGGCCATCGAGGCAGTCGCCACGCCCGGCATTGAGCAAGATGGTGCCCGGCGCCAGCTCGGCAATGCGTCTGGCGTCGAGCAGGTGCCGGGTCGCGTGGGGTCCCTCGCGCACCAGCGGCGTGTGCAGGCAAAGCACGTCGCAGGCGTCGATCAGGGCGTCCAGTTCGTGAAAGCCCGCACCGCCCTCCGCCTCGATGCTCTCTGCTTCCACCCTGGGCGGATCGCAGGCCAGGCACTCGATGCCCAGTGCCTCAAGCCGCGCCCGCAGCCTGCCGCCGACGTTGCCTACCCCGACGATGCCGACCCGGCGTTCGGTCAGTCCGAACCCCTGGCGCTCGGCCAGGGTTGCGAGGCTTGCCAGCACGTAGTCGACCACCGCCTCGGCATTGCAGCCCGGTGCGCTGGCGAAGCCGATGTCGCGCGCGGCCAGGGCAGCCCGGTCGACGTGATCGGTCCCGATGGTACAGGTGCCGACGAAGCGCAGCCGCGAGCCCGCCACCAGGGCCTCATCGACGCGGGTGATCGAGCGCACCACCAAGGCATCCGCCTCGCGGACCGCCGCGGCATCGATCTCGCGCCCCGGCACCGCGATTACCTCGCCCAACGGCGCAAAGCATTCCCGGGCCGCCGGAACGTTGGCATCGACGACGATTCTCATGACTGCCTCCTTCACATGACTTGTCCGCGGGACACAAGCCCTTACAATAGCGCCCCATGTTACACGAGCGGGGCCCTACTGCGCCGCCGCCGACACCGGGAGCCACTGTGATCGTTCGCTGGGAAACCGACCATGACTATGTGCTGGTACATGTCCATCAGGACATGTTCGGCGACTGGATCTTCAGCCGCGCCTGGGGCCAGATCGGCACCCAGTTCGGCGGCCTCAAGCACCGCCTCGCCGACGATCACGCCCAGGCCATGATGTGGCTCGAGGACGAGACGACCATCCAGACGTCCCGCGGCTTTCGCAAGGTGCTGGAAGCCGACGACCATACCCCCGAGGGTCGTGACGCCGTGGCTCAGCTTTCGCTGCTGGATACGCCGTGAAACCGCGAGACGCGGCTGCGCCGCGGGAAGAGGAAGTACGGCGCTTCGCGCCTTGAAGAGGAAAGAACAGCCACGATCCCGACGTCCCTCTTCCCACTCACAGCTTCCCGGGAGGGGTAAGGTAGCGCCGCCCATCGCGCATCTCGGCACCTCGGGAAGCCGGCCGCGGTTCCTCGCCCTCCTGGGCGGCCCGCCAGGCCGCCTCGTCCAACCAGCCCCTTGCGGCCAGCCATTCGGCCAGACGCGGCGCCTCGAACCCCCGCTCCAGCTCGTCGCCGTCGGCATCGACCAGCACGGGGATCCGCTCCCCGAAGCGCTCGAGCAGGCGATCGTCCTCGCTGATCTCCACCTTCTCCAGGCGATGCTCGACCGACGCCAGAACGCTCAGCCATGCCTCGAGCTGCTCGCAGAGATGGCAGCCCAGGGTGGTATAGAGCGTCAGCCGAATCATGCCCTGACCCATCGCACGACATCGACGCCGCACCATCCGGCACGGTCTTGGGCGATGAGCCCCCACCGTCTGCGCAGCACGGGCGTCATGCCTCCTCCCGGTGATGGATCAGGAACACATGATGCAGGTCCGGACGCCGCGAGAAATCGGGATCGAAGGTCTTCGCCGAGATATCCTCTACCGCGAAGGCCTCGGCAAGATCGGCATCGAGCTTGAAGCGTCGCTGGTTGTTGGAGAACACCAGGATGCCGCCCGGCGCCAGCCGCGCCATGGCCAGGCGCACCAGTCGCCCGTGGTCGCGCTGGACATCCAGGGTATCGGCCATACGCTTGGAGTTGGAGAAGGTCGGCGGATCCATGAAGATCAGGTCGAACTGGACGCCGGCGGTCTCCAGCCATTGGAAGCAGTCGTCGCGCACCACGCGGTGACGCGAGGGATCGAGCCGGTTCAGGGCGAAGTTGTCGCGGGCCCAGTCCAGATAGGTATTGGACAGGTCCACGCTGACGCTGTCGGTCGCCCCACCGAGTGCCGCCTGCACGGTGGCCGTGGCGGTATAGCAGAACAGGTTCAGGAAGCGCTTGCCCTGGGCCACCTCGCCGAGCATGCGCCGCACCGGCCGATGGTCGAGGAACAGGCCGGTGTCCAGGTAGTCACGCAGGTTCACCCACAGCCTGGCAGGACCTTCCCGGACCTCGAAACGCTCGCCGCTGGCCGCCTGTTTCTGGTACTGGGCGCGCCCGCTCTGGCGCTCGCGACGCTTGACCACCACCCGGCTGACGTCGACCTCCAGCTCTTCGGGAATCACCGCCAGCGCCTCGAACAGCCGCTTCTGGGCCTGCCCGGCGTCGATCGACTTGGGCGGCGCGTATTCCTGCACGTGAACGTGATCGCCGTAGACGTCGATGGCCAGGGCATACTCCGGCATGTCGGCGTCATATAGCCGGTAGCAGCACTCGCCGGAGCGCTTGAGCCACTTCCTGAGCCGCTTGCGGTTCTTGATCAGGCGATTGGCAAACATCTGCGCCCCCTCGGAGCGCGGCGGCGGCGCCGGGGTCGGCGACGTGGCCTTGCCCTCACCTTCTCCCTGGGTGGCCTCCGGCACGTCCATCAGCAACAGCTTGGCGTCCAGCGGCCCGTTCTTCAGCGAATACTGCTTGTAGGCACGCAGCGCGGTGCGATGACCGAGATCCGGATTGGCCGTAAACAGCGCCAGGCGCCAACCCGGGAAAGCCTGGCGCGCCCGCTCGCCCAGGTCGGCATAGAGACCCACCAGTTCGGGCAGCTCGCCAAGGCGCTCGCCATAGGGCGGATTAGTGACCACCAGGCCCTTCGCCTCGACATCGAGGTCGTCGGGACGCGTGAGCTCGGTGAGGCTCGCGCCCTTCAGGGTGATCAGCGCCGGGATGCCGGCGCGCATGGCGTTGGCCTTGGCCGACGACAGCGCCGGCGGGCTCTGGTCGAAGCCGTAAAGCCGGCAGCGGCAGCGCTTGCGGCCGATGCTGGCGCGCGCCTCCGCCTCACGCTTGAGTTCACGCCAGCGAGTGGCGTCATGACCGGCCCAGCCCTGGAAGCCGAAGCGCTCGCGATGCAGGTTGGGGGCCATGTCGGCGGCCATCATCGCCGCTTCGATCAGCAAGGTGCCTGCGCCACACAGCGGGTCGACCAGCGGCGCCCCCTCGCGGGCAAGCGCCGGCCAGCCGGCGCGCACCAGCAGCGCCGCGGCCAGATTCTCCTTGAGCGGCGCATGCCCCACGTCGCGGCGATAGCCCCGCCGGTGAAGGCTGTCGCCGGCGAAGTCGACGCCGAGCGTCAGCCGGCCGCGATGCAGGTGGGCATAGAGCCGCAGATCCGGCTGTCGCGTATCGACGTTCGGCCGCGGCTGACCCTCGGCCTGCAGACGATCCACCACGCCGTCCTTGACGGTCTGGGCCCCGAAGCGCGTGTGGCGAATCTCGTCGGAACGGCCGTGGAAGTCCACTGCCAGGGTCGCGCCGCGTGGCAGGTGATCGCGCCATGCCACGCCCGCGGCGACCGCACGCAACTGATCGGGGGTCTCGATGCCCTCCTCGCGCACCAGGCACAGCACCACCCGGTTGGCCAGCCGCGACCACAGGCAGGCCCGATAGGCCGTCTCGAGGTCGGCCTGGAAATGCACCCCGGCCAGGGTCGTCTTGCCCGGCTCGGCGCCCAGCGCCGCCAACTCCTCGGCCAGCAGCAGCTCGAGGCCCTTGGGACAGGTGGCCAGGAAGGCCTGGGAATCGGAAGCTCGTCGTTCGATCATGAGAAGTCCATCGGATGACATCGGGTCCGCCACACTGGCGTGACGTCTGAGTGTACGCTTTGTTACAAATCACCTGTCGACGGCATCGGTCAGGTTGCGCTATGAATTAGGTGGTAGCTACCAGACAACGCATGCGTTCCTGTCAAAGGGATGCCGACCTGTAAGACACGCAACATGGATGTGTCAACGGGCATCCCCAATCAAGCACGGGTGCGACGCCTCCTCGAGAGTGACTACTTGTGATGAATCATTGCTCGAGAAGCGGCGTCGTATTCCAACGGTACCTTTAGCAAGAGGTAGTCCAATGAAACGACAGAAACGTGATCGCTTCCAGCGTGCCTATGTCCATGGGTACAAGGCGGGTCTTTCAGGTCGTTCCCGTGATGACTGTCCCAATCAGGATATCAATCTACGCGAGTACTGGATGAGCGGTTGGCGTGAAGGTCGTGGAGATCATTGGTCCGGCATGACGGGCGTCTCCGGTATTCACAAGAACCCCATGGTGGTTTGAGCGAGCCGCCACTCACGATCCCCTGCAGCTCACGCATACAAGCCCACGCATGTCGTGGGCTTTTTACTGCCCATGCGCCGCCTGAAGGGCCCGGGCACACTCCCTCACCAGCGCCGGCCCCCGGTAAATGAACCCGGAATACAGCTGCACCAGGTCCGCACCGGCCTCGACCTTGGCCAACGCCGCCGCACCGCTATCGATGCCCCCCACGCCGATGATCGGCAACGTCGGCAGATGACGACGCAGCTCCCGGATCACGGTGTTGGAGGCTTCGAACACCGGCCGCCCCGATAGGCCGCCCTGCTCTTCACCGTGGGGCAAGCCCTGCACTGCCTCCCGGGACACCGTGGTATTGGTGGCGATCACCCCATCGATGCGATTGGCCGCCAGGCTCCGCGCCACCAGGGCCACTTCCTCGGCATCCATGTCCGGGGCGATTTTCACTGCCAGGGGTACGACCCGGCCGCTATCGCGGTCGAGCCGATCCGCTTCATCGCGCAGCGCGCCCAGCAGCTGGTCCAGGTGCTCGCCGAACTGCAGGTTGCGCAGCCCGGGGGTATTCGGCGAGGAGATGTTGACGGTGATGTAGTGGGCATGGGCATGCACCTTGCCCAGGCAGTGCAGATAGTCGTCCACCGCACGCTCTACCGGCGTCGTGAGGTTCTTGCCGATGTTGATGCCGATCACGCCGTCATAGCGGCTGGCCCGGACCTTGGCGACCAGGTGGTCCACGCCGGCGTTGTTGAAGCCCATGCGGTTGATGATGGCATCGGCCTCGGGCAGACGGAACAGGCGTGGCCGGGGATTGCCGTCCTGGGGCCGCGGCGTCACGGTCCCCACCTCGACGAAGCCGAAACCCAGCGCCCCCAGTGCATCCAGGTGATCGGCGTTCTTGTCGAGCCCGGCGGCCAGGCCCACCCGGTTGGGGAAACGCAGCCCCATCAGGGTGACCGGATCCTCGACCCGACGGCACAGTGCCCGCGTGGCGCCCAGGCGATCCACCAGGTCCAGCCCCGACAACGCCAGACCATGAGCCTTCTCGGCATCGAGACGGAACAGCAGCGAGCGAGCAAGGGCGTACATGGCATCTCCTGGGCGGACATCGGCTGGGAATCGGGGCGCGAGTATAGCGCAGCCGCCGCCCGACGACGAACCTCGCCGCCACCTGCCATGACGGGCATCTTTTATGATCTACTGACAGCACATCAGGAAGTCCGACAGCGGACACACCGCGGGCGCCCGCCGCCTCGCCAGGGAGACGCCATGACCGATACCACCGAGACACTCGAACACCGCCTGTCGCGCATCCACCTGGCACTGGAAAAGGAACATCTGGAATGGGTCGACGACGTGATCGCCGACCTGGAACCCGCCGAGGTCGCCCTGCTGCTGGAGTCGCTGCCTCCCAATGAGCGGATCCGGCTCTGGGAGCGCATTCCCCAGGAAGTCGACGGCGAGGTGCTGCTGCACGTCCATGACGAGGTGCGCAGCACCCTCATCGACGACATGGATGACGCCGAGATCGTGGCCGCCACCGCCGGCCTCGACACCACCGATCTGGCCGAGCTGTTCGAGGATCTCCCCCAGCAGGTCGCTGAGGACATGCTGCGCTCGATGGACGAGCTGCAGCGCATGCGCCTCCAGGAGACGCTGGCCTTCGAGGAGGACTCGGCAGGCCGCCTGATGCGTACCGACACCATTGCCGTCCGCGCCGACGTCAGCCTGGAGACGGTGCAGCGATTCCTGCGCTGGAAACAGGACGTGCCCGATAACACCGACAGCCTGATGGTGGTGGACCGCAACGGCCTGTTCATGGGTGTGCTGCCGATGGCCCGGCTGGTAGCCAGCGACCAGGAGCTGGCGGTCGCCGACCTGATGGACAGCGACGTCGACAGCATCCAGGTGACCATGAAGTCGCGTGACGTGGCGACGCTCTTCCAGACCCACGACCTGGTCTCGGCGCCGGTGGTCGATGCCCGCGGTTTGCTGCTCGGGCGGGTGGTGATCGACGACATCGTCGACGTGATCCGCGAGCATTCCGAACAGGCGCTGATGAACATGGCCGGCCTCGACGAGGAAGAGGACCTGTTCGCCCCGGTGCTGCCCAGCGCCAAGCGACGGGCCGTGTGGCTCGGCATCAACCTGCTGACCGCCTTCCTGGCCGCCTGGGTGATCGGGCGCTTCGAAAATGCCCTGGACCAGGTCGTGGCTCTGGCGGTGCTGATGCCGATCGTGGCCAGCATGGGCGGCATCGCCGGCAGCCAGACACTGACCCTGGCGATTCGCGGTCTGGCCCTTGGTCAGATCAGCCGTACCAACAGCAACTGGCTGCTGCGCAAGGAAGTCGGCATCGCGGTGCTCAACGGGGTGCTGTGGGCGCTGGTAGTGGCAGCGCTGGCGGTAGCCTGGTTCGGCAGCTTCGGCATCGGCGTGATCATCGCCGCAGCGCTGGTGATCAACATGCTCGCCGCCGGCGTCGCCGGCATCGTGGTCCCGCTGCTGCTCAAGCGCCTGGGCATCGACCCGGCCCTGTCCGGCTCGGTGGTACTGACCACGGTGACCGACGTGGTGGGCTTCATGTCTTTCCTCGGTCTCGCCACGATCTTCCTGCTGTAGCGTCTTTACGCGAGATCGAAAAACGAAATCCCGCCTCGAGGGGCGGGATTTCGCGTTTGACGGTGGTGGCGGACCGTCAGGTTTCGCTATTGCTCTCGGCCAGGTCGACCAGTTCGCGAACGGCTACGGCAAACAGCGGGAAACCGCCCTGGCTGCCGCTGCCGACCTCCTCGAGCAGGCGGCACCAGCGCTGGTGCATGCTCTCGTGGAGTGACAGCCAGCGCTCGACCCGCTCGGCGCTGTCGCGTGGCCCGCCTTCCATGCTGAGCACGCTGCCGGTCAACGCCAGCTGTTGACGCTCGATGTCGTCGCGGAAGGTCTCGCGAGCCTTGACCTGCCAGCTGTCGCGGACATCGAGCTGGGTGACCTGCTGCAGGATCCACGGCAGCTCCAGCCGCGCACCGATCTCGTAGAAGATCTCGGCGACTCGCTGCGGCTTGTCGTCGCTCTGACGCGCCGCGTGGATGATGCCCAGGGCCGCATAGAGGCTGTTGGCCGCCGCCACCGTGGAGGCCAGGGCATCGGGCACGCCGGCCTCGATCAGCTCCTGTCGACGGGTTTCCCACTGGGCCTTCTCTTCTCCCCGCAGGCGCTTGCCGATGCCTTCCTGGAGCTGGGCCAGGCGCGGCGCGAAGTAGTCGATGGCATCACGGGTCGTCATGGTGGTGCGATGGCGCAGGAACCAGCGAGTCGCGCGACGCAGCATGCGCATCAGGTCGAGCATCATCGAGTACTGGACGCGGCTCGGCACCTTGTTGTCCAGCGCCTCGACCTGCTCCCAGAGCTTCGGCAGCTGGAAGCTGTCGCGGGCGATCACGTAGGAACGGGCAATATCGGCGCGCCCCGCCCCGGTGGAGTCCATCAGCCGCCGGATGAAGACGATGCCCATGTGATCGATGAGATCGTTGGCCACCTGGGTCGCGACGATCTCGCGCTTGAGACGGTGCTCGTACATCTCGTTGCGATAGCGCTCGGCCAGCACCGAGGGGAACACACGCTCCACGTAGCTGGTGATGGTCGGATCGTCCGGCACGTCCGAGGTAATCAGGTCCCCCTTGAGTGCGCTCTTGGCATAGGAGATCAGCACCGACAGCTCGGGCAACGTCATGCCCAGATCCTGATGGGTACGCTCCTGCAGTTCGTCGTCGCTGGGCAGGAACTCCAGCTCACGATCGATCTGGCCGGCGGCTTCCAGCTCGGTGATGAAGCGGCGGAAGGGTCCGATGCCGTCCCGCGACAGCTGTTCGGCCAGGTCCAGCGCCTGGGTCTGGCGATAGTTGTCACGCAGCACCAGCTCGCTGACCTCGTCGGTCATGTCGGCGAGCAGCTGGTTGCGCTGCTTCTCGGTCATGTCGCCCCGAGACACCACTTCATCGATGAGGATCTTGATGTTGACCTCATGGTCGGAGCAGTTCACGCCGCCGGCGTTGTCGATGAAGTCGGTGTTGACCCGCACGCCCTTGGCCGCGGCTTCCATGCGACCGCGCTGGGTGAGGCCGAGGTTGCCGCCCTCGCCGACCACCCGGCAGTTGAGATCGCGACCGTCGATGCGCAGGGCATCGTTGGCCTTGTCGCCGACCTCGGCGTCGGTTTCCTCACTGCTCTTCACGTAGGTGCCGATGCCGCCATTCCAGATCAAGTCGACCTGGGAGACCAGCATGGCGCGAATCAGCTCGTTGGGCGACAGCTTGTCCTCGCGGATGCCGAAGGCCTTCTTCATCTGTGGCGTGATGGCGATCGACTTGGCGCTACGCTTGAAGATACCGCCACCTTCGGAGATCAGCTCGGCATTGTAGTCTTCCCAGCTCGAGCGCGGCTGTTCGAACAGTCGCTTGCGCTCGTCGAAACTCGCCGCGGCATCGGGTGTGGGATCGACGAAGATGTGCAGGTGGTTGAAGGCGCCCAGCAGTCGAATCTTGTCGGACAGCAGCATGCCGTTGCCGAACACGTCACCGGCCATGTCACCGACGCCGACCACGCTGAACTCGTCCTCCTGGGTATTCACGCCCAGCCCGCGGAAGTGGCGCTTGACCGACTCCCAGGCGCCCTTGGCGGTAATCCCCATCTTCTTGTGGTCATAGCCGTTGGCACCGCCGGAGGCGAAGGCATCGCCCAGCCAGTGACCGTATTCGGCGGAGATCTCGTTGGCGATATCCGAGAAGGTCGCGGTCCCCTTGTCGGCCGCCACCACCAGGTAGATGTCATCGTCGTCGTGGCGCACCACGTCCTTCGGTGGCACCACCTCGCCGCCGGCCAGGTTGTCAGTGACGTCGAGCAGTGCGCGGATGAAGATCTGGTAGCAGGCAATGCCCTCTTTCTGGGTGGTCTCGCGGTCCGCGCCATCGGGCATGCGCTTGCAGACGAAGCCGCCCTTGGCCCCCACCGGCACGATCACCGCATTCTTGACCTGCTGCGCCTTGACCAGGCCCAGTACCTCGGTGCGGAAATCCTCGTGGCGATCCGACCAGCGCAGCCCGCCGCGGGCCACCTTGCCACCACGCAGGTGCACGCCCTCGACGCGCGGCGAACACACGAAGATCTCGTAGACCGGACGCGGCTTGGGCATGCCGGACACCCGGGAGGGCTCGAGCTTGAGGGCAATGTAGTCCTTGACGCCGCCCGTCTCGCTACGCTGGTAGTAGTTGGTACGCAGGGTGGCCTGGATCAGCTCCATGTAGCGGCGCAACAGCTGGTCGTCATTGAGGCTTGGCACCTCGTCGAGCAGTGCCAGGATACGCGCTTCACAGTCGGCGATCTCGCTTTCCTCGGGGCGATCGGCAGGATCGAAGCGCAACTCGAACAGCGTCACCAGCTCGCGGGTGATCTCCGGGTGATTGACCAGGGTCGTGGCAATGTAGTCCTGGGACATGCCGAAGCGAATCTGCTTCAGGTAGCGGGCATAGGCGCGCAGCATCGCCACCTCGCGCCAGTCCAGGTTGGCGGAGATGATCAGCCGGTTGAAGGCATCGTTATCGGCCTCACCGGTCCATATGCGCCGGAAGGCCTCGACGAAGGGCTCGCGCATCTCCTGGAGATTGACCTCCACGCTGGTGTGGTGCTCCAGAGTGAAGTCGTGGACCCAGTAGGAGCGGTCGGTGGCGTGTACGCCATAGGGACGCTCGCCCAGCACTCTCAGGCCGAGGTTCTCCATCATCGGCAGCACGTCGGACAGCGGAATCGGCGCATCGCCGTGGAACAGCTTGAGGTTGACCCCGCTGCCCTCTTCCTCGATCAGCCGATACAGCGACAGCCCCAGCGGAATGCCATCATCGAGTTCGCCGAGATGCTGCAGGTCGTAGACCGCGGTGCGGGCGCTGAAGTCATCGCGATAGCTTGCCGGGAAGGCATCGCGGAAGCGTCCCATCAACAGGTTGGCCTGCTCCTCGCCGAAACCTTCGATGGCGGCATTGAGCAGGTCGTCGCGCCAGTTGCGGGCGAGCTTGACCAGCTTGTCCTCGAGACGCCGGATGTCGTAGTCCACCGGACGATCGCCGTTGAAGCGCAGGATGAACTGGATGCGCGCCAGCACCGACTCGGAGAGATAGGTGTTGAAGTCGCCGAAGGTGGCGTCGAGTTCCTCGCAGAGCAGCTCCTGCAGCCGAACGCGCAACTCGGTGGAGAACACGTCGCGAGGCACGAACACCAGACAGGAATAGAACTTGCCGAAGCGGTCCTCGCGGATGAACAGCCGCACCCGACGTCGCTCGCGGATATCGAGAATGCCCAGCGCCGTCTGCGCCAACTCGTCGACGTCGATCTGGAAGAGGTCATCGCGAGGGTAGACCTCGAGGATCTGCATCAGCTGCTTGCCGTTATGGGCCTTGGGGCTGAAGCCGGAAATGTCCATCACCGCACGCAGCTTGCGCCGCAGGATCGGCACGTGACGCGGCGAGTCGTTGTAGACCGTGGCGGTGAACAGCCCCAGAAAGCGTCGCTCGCCGATGATGTTGCCGTGCTCGTCGTAGCGATCGATGGAGATATAGTCGGGATAGGTCGGCCGATGAATGCGAGCGTGATGAGCGCTCTTGGCGAACGACAGCAGTTGCGGCACCAGCACGTAGCGATCGCCCTCGACGCCGAGGTCGGTGCGGATGCGCTCGCGGTAGCGCGGCTGGTCGAGTCGGAAGACGCCGAGCTCACTGCCTTCGAGCTTGTCCAGGCGCTGCTGGCCGTCTTCCTCGTGAACGACGTACTCGTCGTAACCGAAGAAGGTGAAATTGTCTTCGAGCAGCCAGTCGAGGAAGGCGATGGCCTCACGATGATCCTCGGCATCGACCTGCTCGGGACGGAAGGCCTCGATCTCGGCCTTGGCGGCTCGCACCTGGTCGCGCATGGTGTCGAAGTCTGCCACTGCGGTGCGCACGTCATGCAGCACCTCCTGCAGGCTGACCTCGATCGCTTCCAGCTCGGCCGGGTCGGAATGTCGGTCCACCTCGATGGCGATCAGCGACTCGCGGGAGTCCGGCGCCTTGTCCTCGCCGGGCGCCGTCACCCGGCGCAGGCGATGCTGCTTGTCGCGGTCCACGGCCAACACGGCGTTATGGATGGCATGCACGGTCATGCCGCGGCGATTGAGCTCCACGCGCACCGAGTCAACGAGGAAGGGCATGTCTTCGTGAAGTACGGCGATGAACGTATGGGTCGACTGCCAGCCATGCTCTTCGAAGTCCGGATTGAAGACCCTCACCTTGGGTGACTTGGGGTCGAGCTGCTGGATGAAGTGCCACACCGAGAGCGTCGCCCCGTAAAGATCGTCCAGGCGGCGGTCCGACAGGTCCTCCAGTGGTACGGCAGCATAGAAATGCCGGGCAAACCCCTGCACCGTCTTGGCCTTGTCCTTGTCCAAGCGGCTTTGCAGCCGTTCCTCGAGCTGCTTGAGCAGATCCTGACGGGTCTCCTCGTGTGCGACGTGTAGCATCCATCACCTCGACTGCCAGCGACCGCATCGTGCGGCCGGATCACTTGATCGGATTGTCGGGCCCGGGGCCAGCCCCCGAACCTGCATCAGCGACAGCTTACGCCAATCCCCCAGGCGTCCCCAGAGACATGCCGGTTCCCTCATGGAACATGTCGGTTGCGCATCGCCCTTGACAAGACCGCCGGCGCTTCACCTAGCGGCGGCGCTCCAGCAGCACGCCGCACTCGCAGTGGTGCGTCCAGGGAAACTGATCGAAGAGCGCGAAGCGCACCACCTCATGGGTACGGGTCAGTTCATCCAGATTGTCGGCAAGCGTCTCGGGATTGCATGAAATATAGACGATACGCTCGTAATCGCTGAGCTGGCGACAGCTCTCGTCATCGAGGCCGGCCCGGGGCGGATCCACCAGTACGGTGGAGAAATCGTAGTCCGCAAGGCCCATCTCCGCGACTCGTCGCCCTCCCTTCTCACCTTTCAGGGCCTGGGCGAACTCCTCGGCGGACATGCGCCCCACCGTGGCGTTGGCAACACCGTTGGCGGCCAGGTTTTCGCGGGCACTGGCCACCGAGGTACGTGAGATCTCGGTGGCCAGCACCCGGCGGAAGTTCTCGGCCAGGGCAATCGTGAAGTTGCCGTTGCCGCAGTACAGCTCGACCAGATCGCGATCGCCGCCGTTGGCGGTGACATCACGTGCCCAGGAGAGCATCGAGCGGCAGATCTCGGCGTTGGGCTGGGTAAAGCTGTTCTCTACCTGCTGGTAGACGAATTCACGGCCGTCGACGGTCAGCCGCTCCCAGACATGGTCCCGGGTCAGCACCAGGCGCTGCTTGCGGGCCCGGCCGATGATCATGACGCCCAGCGCCTGCTCGAGCGACCTGGCCTCGGCCTCCCAGGCCTCGTCGAGCTGACGATGGTAGATCAGCGTGATCAGCGCCTCGCCGGACAGGGTGGTGAGAAACTCCACCTGGAACAGCCGATGGCGAAGCGTCGGGCAGTCGAGCAGGCGCTCGCGCAGCTTCGGCATGAGGTCGTTGATGCGTCGACCGGCCACCGGGTAGTCGTCCAGGCGCACGACATTTTTCTGTTTCGGATCCTCGGGATCGACTTCGAACATGGCGTAGTAGAGGTCGTCACCCTCATGCCACAGCCGAAACTCGCAGCGCTGGCGATAATGGCTCGCCGGCGAGGGGAAGACCTCCAGCGGGGGCGGCAAAAAACGGGCGAAGTCTGCGGTCAGGCGGTCGCGCTTGGCCGCAAGCTGCTCGTCATAGCGGTCGGGGTCGACAACGGGAATGGCCACGGCGGCTCCTGAAAGTAGGGTCGATCGATGAGAGAGGGACGGGAAGCGACGGCCTCACGACAGCGTCAGGCAGCGAGTGTCGGCGAAGCCGAAGCCGGCGAGCCCACGAGCCAGCGCCGGATTGGGGCCGGTGACCCAGCCCCGCTCGATGGCCGGGCGACGCAGCGGCTCGACCACCACCTGCCCGGTACGCCGGGCGATGGCATCACCTGAATCGATCCATCGCACCGGATGCGGCACCACCGCCTCGAGCGCCTCGCGCAGCAGCGGAAAATGGGTACAACCCAGCACCAGGGTGTCGAGGTCGGGCCAATCACCCAGCGGCGCCAACGCCCTGCGCAGGACCTCGGGCTCCAGCGTCTCGCCGGCCACCAGGCGCTCGGCCTGGCCCACCAGGGAATCGGCCGCCAGCCGCGTCACTCGGCAATCGCCGGCGAAATCGCGAATCAGCCGGTCGGTATAGGGCCGCGCCACGGTGGCGCTGGTGGCCAGCAGGCCGATATGACGACTCGCGCTGGTACCGGCGGCAGGCTTGATCGCCGGCACGGTGCCGACCACCGGCACCGCAAGCCGGTCACGCAAGGCATCGAGCGCCAGCGTGCTGGCGGTATTGCAGGCCACCACCAGGCCACTGCAGCCGCTGGCCGCCACCGCCGCCTCGCAGACGGCGAGGATGCGCGCCACCAGCCAGTCATCCTCGCGCACGCCATAAGGCAGCATGGCGTTATCGCAGGCATACGCCAGGGCGACCTCGGGAAGTCGGCGGCGTAGCGCCTCGACCACCGAAAGCCCTCCAACGCCGGAATCGAACACCAGCACCGGTCCCGCCATCAGTCGACCACCACACGACCGCCCCCCGGCCGGCAAGGCACGGGGGGTTCAGTGAATGGGGCACTCGCAGTCACCGACATCGCATGCTTCCCGTCGAACGATGCGGCGCATTCTACCTCAGGAGTCCAGCGGACTTAACGACCAATCCGCCACGAGAACCGAGTTCTCTCACCTCGGCCGACCGAATCCGGCAGGCAATGGCAAGAAACCGCCGCTCCCGCAGCCAAAGGAAGTCCGAGGCTCAGGTCACGGGATCCGGAGCATCGCGAAGCTCGGCATAGAGTTCGGGGTACGCTTCCTGGAGACGCTCCAGTTCGGCGGCGGCGTTGTCGGGCAGGGCTTCGGCGAGCCGTTCCAGGTCCCCCTCGTCGAAGTATTCCCGAATCAGCGGAAACAGCAGCTCACGCTCATCGCGCAGATAGGCCCGGTGCGCATCGAGATATGCCCTGAGATCGTCGGCAAAGCGGTCCATGGGCATCACGGCATCCATGAGGATCATGTCGAGATCACCAGACAGCCGCTTGAGCTGGGCTTTCAAGGCACGGTAGTCCTTGGCGAGACGCTCGGTCACCTCTTCGGACTCCGGCGCCAGCTCCCGCAGCCGCTCGGAGCAGACTTTCTCCAACGGCTGGGAAAACCCGTCCTGGTAATCGAGGATGTAATCCACGACTTCCCGCACCAGCTGGAAATTCGGACGTTCTCCGCTCGCCAGGGTCTTCTGCTTTAGCTGCAGAACGTGCAACATGCGCGCCATGTTGGCATGATCCTGGCGCAATTGGTTCAGCATGGGCATTGCGGCAGTCTCCTCAATATCGGTCATGGGCGGAAGGCACCTTGGGTTAGACGCGCCTTCGCCATCCGGGTTCCAGGCCGTCGTCATCGGCCGTCAGGGGTTAGCCCGTCTCTTTCGGGACCTTTGCCCGATGCCGGGGTCGAATGACCGGCATCGAGTATCCAACATAGCAGCCGTCAGCGAAGGAGTCAGAAATGGACCTGTTCCAGCAGGCCGCCAGTGAAGACCACGCCCCCCTGGCCTGGCGCATGCGCCCCCGTCGACTGGCCGACTACGTGGGCCAGCCGGCCCTGGTCGGCCCCGGCAAGCCGCTGCGGCGCATGGCCGAGGGCGGCACGGTGCGTTCGATGATTCTGTGGGGCCCTCCCGGCACCGGCAAGACGACCCTTGCGGAGATCCTGGCCGAGGAATCCGGCGCCCACCTGGAGCGCCTCTCGGCGGTGATGGCGGGGGTCAAGGACATTCGCGAGGCCGTGGACCGCGCCCGCGCCGCCCAGGGGCAAGATCGCAGCACCCTGCTGTTTCTCGACGAGATCCACCGCCTCAACAAGAGCCAGCAGGATGCCCTGCTGCCCCACGTGGAATCCGGGCTGCTGACGCTGATCGGCGCCACCACCGAGAACCCGTCCTTCGAGGTCAACTCGGCGCTGCTGTCCCGGGCGCGGGTGCACGTGCTCAAGTCGCTTTCCGAGGCGGATCTGATCGACGTGCTGCAGCGGGCGCTGGACAATGCCGAGCGCGGCCTCGGCAGCCGTCGTATCGCCGTGGACGATGAGGTCCTGACCCTGCTGGCACGGGCCGCCGCCGGCGACGCCCGCCGGGCCCTGGGCCTGCTGGAGACCGCCTGCGACTTCACCGTCCCGGAGGGCGACGGAGAGCGCCTGCCCCGCGAGGCCCTGGAGGACGTGATCGGCCATCAGGCCAGCGCCTTCGACAAGCAGGGGGATCACTTCTACGATCTGCTCTCGGCGATTCACAAGTCGGTGCGTTCCTCACGCCCTGACGCCGCCCTGCTCTACATCGCCCGCTTTCTCCAGGGCGGCGGCGATCCGCTGGACGTGATCCGCCGGCTGACCGCCATCGCCTCGGAGGATGTCGGCAACGCCGATCCCAAGGCGCTGCCGCTGGCCATGGCGGCCTGGGACGCCTACCTGCGCCTCGGCGACTACGAGGGCCAGCGCGCCATCGCCCACGCCGCCATCCATCTGGCGGTGGCCCCCAAGAGCAACGCCGTCGACCAGGCCTGGAATCGCGCCAAGGCGTTCGCCGCCGCCCAGCCGCGCCTCGAGGTGCCTACCTACCTGCGCAACGCCCCCACCAAGCTGATGGCGTCGCTCGGCCATGGCGAGGGCTATCGCTACGCCCACGGCGAACCCAACGGCTACCCGGCGGGCAGCGCCCACGACTGCTGGCCGGAGGAACTGCCATACGAGCGCTTCTACCAGCCCACGGCGTACGGCCAGGAAAAGCGTTACGCTCAGATCATGGAGTGGCGCGCGGAGCTGGATGCAGCCGCCGACCGGGAATCACGCTGAGTCATCGCGGGTCACCCAGAAACGCCCGCGCCCTGGCGTCGTCGACGTAGGCCACGTTGAGGCGAATCCAGGGCGACTCTTTTGCCTCGGGCAGGAAGACATCCCCAGGAGACAGCCGTATGCCGCGGCGCCCCGCGCTGGCCACCAGCTCCCGGGACGATGCGACGTCAGGATGACGCGCCCACAGGAACATGCCGCCCCGAGGCATCGCGTACGGCTCCCAGCCACCTGTGTGGGCCAGCTCGAGGGCGGTGATCATGCGACGCGACAGCCGCTGGCACAGCCTGTCCGTCAGTCGGCGATAGCTCCCATTGCGCAACAGGGTCGCCACCCACTGCTCGGCGAAAGGCGAGGTGGCGATGTTACTCAGCATCTTCACGTCGACCAGCGGCTTGAGCAGTGCCGGCGGCGCGGCGATGAAGCCGACGCGCAGCGAGCAGGACAGGGTCTTGGAGAAACTGCCCACGTAGAGGACCCGCCGCAGGCCGTCCAGGGCGGCCAGACGCGGCGTCGGCGCCGCCTGGAAGTCGGCATAGATATCGTCTTCGACGATCCATAGATCATGCCGCTCGGCCAGCGCCAGCACCCGTCGGGCAACCTCCGGAGACAGGGTCGTGCCCGTGGGGTTGTGCAGGACGCTATGGCAGAAGAACAGCTTGGGGGAATGGCGCTCGAGCAGTGTCTCGAGATGCTCCGGGTCCGGCCCGTCCTCGGTTCGACGCACGCCAACGACGTTGACCCGGTGGAGGTGCAGCAGCCCGAACAGGTTGTAGTAGCCAGGGGATTCGACCAGCACGGTGTCACCCGGACGCAGCAGCCAGCGCACGATGATATCGAGCGCCTGGCTACCGCCGCCGGTCATCATCAGCTGGTTGGCATCGACCTCGATGGCGAGGCGACGCAGGCGTTTCTGCAACAGGGCACGCAACTCGGGCAATCCCAACGGCGTGCCGTACTCGAACAGTCCCGCCGATGACCGCCTCGTCACCTGGCGCAGGGCATGCCCGAAGGCGTCGTCGTCGCGCCAGGCAGTGGGCAGCCAGCCACAGCCCAGGCGCAGGGAATCGCCTTCTTCCTGGAAGAGGCTCCACATTTCGTCGGAGACGTCGGCCATGCCCGAACGGGCGCCTCGCTCGGCTTCGTCGACCACGCCATCGGCCACATAGAATCCCGAACCGGGACGCGAAACGATCCAGCCCAGCGCCACGAGGCGCTCATAGGCCTCGATCACCATGTTGCGACTGACGCCGTGCGTGGCGGAAAGCCGGCGGATCGACGGCAACCGCTCCCCGGAGGCCCCATGCCGCGACACCCATTCGCGAATGCCGTCGGTCAGTTGCTCGACCCGAGGACGCACCGCGCGCGGATCGATCTTCACCTGCATGGCCCCTCCCTCGCCCGCACCGTTCCCGGAAAATCCGTTGCCAGTGTACCTTATGCCGCCACGAGCGGGATGGGAGCCTGGGCCTCCCCACCCATTCGCTCGAGGACAACCATGCCATCGCTTTCAGGACTTCGCCTGGCCTTGGCCCTGTGCCTGATCACTACCGCCGTCAACCTCCAGGCCCCCTACTACGACGCCCTAGCCGCCCATGACGGTCTCGGCGTCACCGCCACCAGCATCGCCTTCGCCTGCTATGTACTGGGCATTCTGCCCGTGCTCATCCTGGGCAGCGGACTGCCCGACCGATATGGGCGGCGAGCGATGATCGCGACCGCCCTTGGGCTGTGTCTCGTCGCCACCCTGCTGACGTGGCTCGCCCCGGGGGTCGTCACGCTCGGCATTGCCCGCTTCCTGATGGGCATCGCCGCCGCCCTGACGTCGGCCACGGCGCCTGCCTACATGCTCGCGCTGTTCGACGGTCGTGATACCCGAGGCCCCACGGCCTGGGTGACGGCCAGCACCTCGCTCGGTTTCGGCCTGGGCGCCGCCCTGACCAGCCTGTGCCTGGTGCACGAGCCCAGCCTGGCTCCGCCGAGCCTGTGGTGGTATCTGTGCGCGGCCTCGCTGGCGCTGCTCGGACTGTGGCGCCTGGAAGATGCCACCTCCAGCCCGCCGGCGCCCATGCGTCTGCGCATGCCCACCTATCCGGTCGGCGGCGTGGCGTTCGGCGTCGCGATCCTGTTGGCCTGGGCCACGGTCGGTCTGGTCATCGCCATCCTGCCCGGCGTGCTGGCCCGGCACGGCCTCTCGGCCTGGTCCGGGTTCGCCACCCTCGGCATCTGCAGCGGCGGCGTGCTGTTCCAGCCCCTGGCCAGGCGCCTGGACCCGACGATCTCCGTTCGGCTCGGCCTGCTCATCCTGCCGCTGGCCTATGCGCTGATCGCCTGGGGAGCGCTCGATGGCCGGCTATCCGCCGTGCTGCTGGGCGCCGTGGGTGCCAGCAGCGCCTGCTACGGCTTCATCTACCTGGGTGGACTGAGCGGCGTCCTGGAGGAGGCCGGCGACCAGGCCGCCCGCGCCAGTGCGGGCTTCTTCCTGATGGCCTACCTCGGGTTCAGCGTGCCGGTCGTCGTCACCGGCGCGCTGATGGAGCGCATCGGCCAGCACCATGCCCTCATCGCCTTCGGCCTGGCGCTGCTCACCGCCAGCCTGGCGGTCGGGGGCTGGCTATGGCAGCAGGACCGCCGCCCTGAACGCCTGGCATAAGCGCCACCGGCCCGACATCCGGCCATCGAACGACATCGCCCCCGGAGACTCTCCGGGGGCGATGGCAAGCCTCATGGCGATGTGCGCTCAAGGAGATTCGCGAATCACATCGGTTCCATCGGGCAACGCCACGCGGAAGCGCGAATCCTCGACCGGCGCGTTCTGCTCGACCCCATCGAACTCGATGGCGGTGCGCTGGCCGGTGCTGTCGGTCATCTGCAAGAAGCCCAGCCGCTCACTGTAGAAGGTCAGCTTGAGCTCCTCGAACAGGGTGTCGGCACTCTTCGGGTGCAGGGTGAAGGTCTCGGCGGTGCCCTGCTGGCTGCTCGACACTTCGTAGCTGTCGGTCAGCTCAGCGGTGCTGCCGGACAGCAGCAGGGCCGGCGTGTGCGTCACGCGATCGTCCAGGGGCTGGACGGTGGCCTGCTGGAGATCCGGGTCGTAGAGGGTCACCTCGTCGCCGTCGGAGACCACGATCTGTTCATAGGGCGCGTCCACTTCCCAGCGGAAGCGGCCGGGCCGCGACAGCCACATCCGCCCGCTGGCTTCTTGCAAGCGCTGACCCGAGCCATCGAGGATCTGCTGGTCGAAATCGGCGACATAGGTTTTCACCGGCGCCAGCATGCGCGTCAAGCGTTCGGCGCCTTCGTTGGCCAGCGCCGACAGGGGCGTCAGCGCCAGCAGGGCCAGCGCGGCGAGGGATTTCTTCATGATCATCTCCTGTTTCCCTGGGGTCGATGGGCGTCCTGCCACATTAGGACTGTGCTCGCCGCGGCGGGTTGCCGTCCCGCCACGGCTTGCATGGTGGTTGCACGATCGGCGGCATCAATCGCCCGCCGGCGGCGGTGCCAGCACCTCACGGGCGCCGTTGGTGCCCATGGTCGAGACCACACCGGCCATCTCCATCGCCTCGACCAGGCGCGCCGCCCGGTTGTAGCCGATCTTGAAGCGACGCTGGACCGCCGAGATCGAGGCCCGACGACTCTCGGTGACGAAGACCACCGCCTCGTCGTAGAGCGCATCCTGTTCGGCGTCGTCGTCGCCGCCACCGCCGCCCTCGGCCTCGAGCCCCGCCAGGGCATCGGCGGAGACGCCCCCGGAGAGAATCTCGTCGATGTACTCCGGCTCGCCGCGACGCTTCCAGTCCTCGACCACCCGATGCACCTCGTCATCGTCGACGAAAGCGCCGTGCACGCGGGTCGGCATGCCGGAGCCCGCCGGCAGGTAGAGCATGTCGCCGTGGCCCAGCAGGTTCTCGGCGCCGCCCTGGTCGAGGATGGTGCGCGAATCGACCCGCGACGATACCTGGAAGGCCATGCGAGTGGGAATGTTGGCCTTGATCAAGCCCGTCACCACGTCCACCGAGGGGCGCTGGGTCGCCAGTATCAGGTGGATGCCGGCGGCCCTCGCCTTCTGGGCCAGCCGTGCGATCAGTTCCTCGACCTTCTTGCCGACGATCATGAACATGTCGGCGAACTCGTCGATCACCACCACGATGTAGGGCAGCTTCTCGAGCACCGGCGGCGCCTCGTGCATCTCCCAGGGCTGCGGCTCCCAAAGCGGATCGGCGACCTGGGCACCGGCGCGCTCGGCCTCGTCGAGCTTGGCATTGAAACCGGCGATGTTGCGCACGCCCATGGCCGCCATCAGCTTGTAGCGACGCTCCATCTCGGCCACGCACCAGCGCAGCGCGTTGGCGGCTTCCTTCATGTCGGTGACCACCGGCGCCAGCAGATGCGGAATACCGTCGTAGACCGACAGCTCCAGCATCTTGGGGTCCACCATGATCATGCGGACCTCGTCGGGCTTGGCCTTGAGCAGCATGGAGATCAGCATGGCGTTGACCCCCACCGACTTGCCCGAGCCGGTAGTACCGGCCACCAGCAGGTGAGGCATCTTGCCGAGGTTGGCGACCACCGCACCGCCGCCGATGTCCTGGCCCAGTGCCAGGGTCAGCGCCGAGGCCTCGTGCTGGTAGCGGTCGGAGTCGATCACCTCGCGCAGCCGGATCATTTCGCGATTGGGGTTGGGAATCTCGATGCCCACCGTGGGTCGGCCCGGGATCACCTCCACCACCCGCACGCTCTTGACCATCAGCGAGCGCGCCAGGTCCTTGGCCAGGTTGCTGATCTTGGACACCTTCACGCCGGCCGCCGGCTTGATCTCGAAGCGCGTGATCACCGGCCCCGGCCAGGTGTCGACCACCTCGGCCTTGACGCCATATTCGCGCAACCGGACCTCCAGCAGCTCGGCCATTTCGGCGAGCTGCTCGTCGGTGTAGTTGGGCTGATGCGCCTGGGGCGGCGTCAGCAGGCGCAAGCTGGGCAGCTCGCCCTCGGGCTCGGCAAAGGCCTCCATTTCCGGACGCTGATTCTGCAGGTGCTCCACCGTCCACAGGGTCGGACCATCGGCCTCATCGGCCGCGCGGCGAGCCTGATCGACGGTGGCCAGGCGCCCCGGGATCTCGGCCGCGGTACGCGACTGGTCGTCGGTCGCGGAGCTCTCCGCAGAGGCGCTCTCGCCGGCCTCGCGCCGAGGCGGCATGGCGGCAGGCACGTCCTCGTCGTCGTCCGGCAGCACGGGGTCGGGGATGACTTCGGGGACTCGGCGCGCCACCGGCGCCTCTTCCGACGGCCTTTCTTCCCGCTCGGTCACGCGGCCGGACGAGGCGTCGTCGGATCGTGCGTCGTCATCCATCTCCACCGACGGCGCCATGTGCCTCGATGCTGGCACCTCGGAGGCATCGGATGCCGACAACCCACGCGGCTCGTCTTGGGCCGCTCGTTCCGTCGACTCGGGCGAGACCGGGGCCGATTCGCGGCGCGCGTCATCGGCCGCTCGCTCCGTCGGCTCGGGCGAGACCGGGGCCGACACGCGGCGCGGCTCGTCATGGGCCGCTCGCTCCGTCGGCTCGGGCGAGACCGGGGCCGACACGCGGCGCGGCTCGTCATCGGCCGCTCGCTCCGTCGGCTCTGGCGAGACCGGGGCCGACACGCGGCGCGGCTCGTCATCGGCCGCTCGCTCCGTCGGCTCGGGCGAGATCGGGGCCGATACGCGGCGCGGCTCGTCATGGGCCGCCCATGCCCTCGGCTCGGACGAGACCGTGGCAGGCGAAGCGGACCCGGCCGTGGACGGCACCGGCTCGGCGGGCTCGGTAGCACGCAGAGGCATGGCCGGCGCGTGAGACTCGGGGCCTGACGCCATCTCGGGCGTCAGCGACACCCGCGGCTCCCGGGCGGTATAGGCGGCCTCCGGTCGCTTCGCCGAGGGCGTGCGCTCGGGCACCTCCCAGGGGATCTCGGTGTCGCCGTCGTTGCCGAAGCCGGGTTCGCGCCGTGCTTCTCCACCGGCCAGCTGCGGCGCGGGCTCACGACGCGCCGGCAGCCAGCGACGCCACCATGGCACTTGCGAGGTCACCGTTTCGGGTTCGGGTTCGGGCTCAGGCTCGGGTTCACGAACGGAAGCGGGGCTCTTGTCCTCCGCGGTCTCCTCCGGCGAGGAGGCGCGCGCCAGGGCGAATCGCTCACCGATCCAGCGCCCCACCCCCGTGGCCCGGTGGCCCAACTCGTCGGTGATGGTCAGCCACGACCATCCGGTGAACAGCGGTACGCCGCAGAGCATGGCGGCCAACGCCAGCAGCGACGTGCCGCCGGCGCCGACCAGGGGCAGCAAGGCCCCGACCAGCCCCTCGCCGAGGATGCCACCCGCCGCATAAGGCAGCACGCTCTCGGGGTCGTAGAAATGCAGGGCCCCAAGGGTCGTGGTGCCGAGCAGCAACAGCATCAGGCCGCCGCAGCGCACCGCGAGCGCGGTGGCATCCCACTCCAGGTGCACCTGTCGAGCACGGATCAAGCACCAGGCGGCGAAGCCCAGCATACCCGGCCACCAGAGCGCACTGACGCCGAACAGCGAATACAGCACGTCGGCCAGCCAAGCCCCGATGCGCCCCATCCAGTTGGCCACCTCGGTCTCGGGGCCGCTGCGCGACCAGCCCGGATCGGCGGGACGAAAGCTGTACAGGGCCAACAGCAGGAACACGCAGGCCGCCAGCAGCAGGATTACTGCACCCTCGCGCACCGATCCCTGCAGGCGCAGGCCGAAACGCCTGGCCGTCTCCTTGGCAGTCGCCGCGCGCCCGCGCGTCGACGTGGTCGTCTTCTTGGCACTCAAGCGGCCAACCCCCTTGCGCCACATGGCGTCTTCCAGAATCCACGGCCGTCAATCATACCGAGCCAGGCCCGCCCGTCACAGGGGCAAACGCTGACTTGAGCCCCACCAGCGGGGCCGTCAAACTGGAACCTTCCCGTCGCGAGGACATCCGCCCCATGCTGCCCTGGCTCCCCGAGCACCCCGTTCACTTCCCCCCGGTCGGCACCGCCCTCGATGACCCAGGGGGCCTGCTCGCCGCCGGCGGCAACCTCAGCCCAGCCTGGCTGCTCACCGCCTATCGCCACGGCATCTTCCCCTGGTACAGCGAAGGCCAGCCCATCCTGTGGTGGAGCCCCGATCCGCGCATGGTCCTGTTTCCCGACGAAATCCGGGTACGGCGAAGCCTGGCCAAGCGACTGCGCAACGGCGGGTTCGCGGTCACCGGCGACCGCGCCTTCGACGCCGTCGTCGATGCCTGCGCCGCACCGCGTCACGACCAGCCGGGCACCTGGATCACCGACGAGATGGCGACTGCATACGGCCGGCTACACGAACTGGGAGCGGCTCACTCGGTGGAAGTCTGGCAGGCAGGCGAGCTGGTCGGCGGTCTCTATGGCATCGCCCTCGGGCCGGTGTTCTTCGGCGAATCGATGTTCTCGCGGGTCCCCGATGCCTCCAAGGTAGCGCTGGTAGCGCTCGCTCGCACCATGGCCGCCGAGGGCGGAAGGCTGATCGACTGCCAGATGCATACCGCCCACCTGTCGAGCCTCGGCGCTCGCGACATCGCCCGGGTCGAATTCATCGGCTATCTTGAACAGTGGCTGGACGAAATGCCGGACGCTCAGGGTGATGTGCCCGGCGCCATTCTGCCGCCGGCATGGTCGTTCGCACGCCTCGACACCGCGAGACAGATGCCCCCCGGAGCCAGAGGAGGCGGTCGCCTTGAGCAGTAACACCCCCCGCCAGCCGATTCGCGATCTGCGGTTCTTCCTGACCGTGCCACATGCCTGCAGCTATCTCGAGGGACGCGAGGCCACCACCCTGTTTCTGGATCCCCAGGAATCGCCCGGCGTCGGCGTCTACGACGCCTTGGCGCTGCTCGGCTTCCGCCGGAGCGGACGCCATCTCTATCGTCCCCACTGCGAGGGCTGCAGTGCCTGCATCTCGGTGCGCATCCCGGTCGACGCCTTTACCCCCAATCGCACCCAGCGCAAGCTCTACCGCCGCAACGCCGACCTCGAGATGCAGGTGCGCCCGGCGCTGTTCGACCCCGAACACTACGCGCTCTATGCCCACTACATCCGTACCCGGCATGCCGACGGCGACATGTACCCGCCTAGCCACGAACAGTACCGCACCTTCCTGACCCTGGACCAGAACTACGCTCGGCTGCTGGAGCTGCGCCTCGACGGGCGACTGCTGGCCGTCTCGGCCTTCGATCAGCTCGAGCATGGCCTGTCGGCCATCTATACCTTCTTCGATCCGGACGATACGTTCACCCGACGCTCACTCGGCACCTACGCGGTACTGGCGCTGGTGGAGCGCGCCCGCTCTCTCGGGTTACCGCATGTCTATCTCGGCTACTGGATCCGAGAATGCCGCAAGATGGCCTACAAGCAGGCGTTCGAGCCCCTCGAACTGCTCGAGGGAAGGCACTGGCGACGCCTGATCCCCTGCTGAAAGGGCACCGCTTTTTGCCTTGACGCCCGGCATGCGGCACAATATCGCGCTATCCTGATCGGCACGAGCGGCCTGGCCGCATCTCGTGCCGCTGTTTGTTATCACCAGCGAGGAACCGCCTATATGGCACGCGAAGACCATATCGAAATGGAAGGCGTCGTCGTCGACACGCTGCCCAACACCATGTTCCGTGTCGAACTCGAGAACGGCCATGTGGTGACTGCCCATATCTCGGGCAAGATGCGCAAGAACTACATCCGCATCCTGACCGGCGACAAGGTCAAGGTCGAGCTGACGCCCTACGACCTGTCCAAGGGCCGCATCGTCTACCGTTCCCGCTGAGGGAACGCTGCTTTACTGCTGCGCTCGATACCTTGACCGCCGGCGGTGCTCGCCACAGGCACTGAGCATCACCTCGGCTCAGGCCACTGCGCCCCGGCGGCGCCCCACCCTGCTTAGTGCTTCGCTCGCGACATGCGTCCGTCGTTCTCACGCGGAGGCGTCGGGCCAGGCCCAATGCCCCCGCGCATGCCGCTGGACAACCCCGCCATCCTGTTTCCACGATCCCGGCTCGACGACCACGAACGAACAACGCCCCGTCCGAAGACAGGGCGCTGTGGGGTGACGAGGCTGACGACGCGCCGCCTCAGGGCGCGTCGGCCAGTTCCGACTCCGAGGCCAGGTGCAGCTCGTCCCCTTCGACGCTGACATGCACGATCCCGCCGTGCTCGGCGAGCTCGCCGAACAGGATCAGCTCGGCCAGCGGCTTCTTGAGCTTCTCCTGGATCAGCCTGGCCATGGGCCTTGCCCCCATGTCGGGGTCGTAGCCCTTCTCGGCCAGCCAGTCCCGGGCCGCCTCGTCGACATCGAGCTGGACGCGCTTCTCGTCGAGCTGCGCCTGGAGTTCGACCAGGAACTTGTCGACCACGCTGCGCACCACCTCGGTGGGCAGCGAGTGGAACTGGATGATGCCGTCGAGCCGGTTGCGGAACTCCGGCGTGAAGGTCTTGCGAATGGCCTCCATGGCATCGGTGGAGTGGTCCTGGGTCTGGAAGCCGATGGAACGCCGCGTGGCCAGCTCGACCCCGGCATTGGAGGTCATGATCAGGATCACGTGACGGAAGTCCGCCTCCCGGCCGTTGTTGTCGGTCAGCCGGCCGTGGTCCATCACCTGCAGCAGCAGGTTGAAGACCTCGGGGTGGGCCTTCTCGATCTCGTCGAGCAGCAGCACGCAGTGCGGCTGCTTGGTGATCGCCTCGGTCAGCAGGCCGCCCTGGTCGTAGCCGACATAGCCCGGAGGTGCACCGATCAGCCGTGACACGGTGTGTCGCTCCATGTACTCGGACATGTCGAAACGCACCAGGTCTATGCCCATGATGTGGGCCAGCTGGCGGGCCACCTCGGTCTTGCCGACCCCGGTGGGGCCAGCGAACAGGAAGCTGCCCACCGGCTTGTCCGGCGATTTGAGCCCGGCCCGTGACAGCTTGATGGCCGCCGCCAGGCTGTCGATCGCCTCGTCCTGGCCGAACACCAGCATCTTGAGGTCGCGATCGATGTTGGCCAGCAGCTTGCGATCGGAACTCGACACGCTCTTCGGCGGGATCCGTGCGATGGACGCCACCACCGCCTCGACCTGATCGACATCGATGGTGTCGACGCGCACCTCGGGCGGCAGCAGCCGCTGGTGGGCGCCGGCCTCGTCGATCACGTCGATGGCCTTGTCCGGCAGGTGGCGGTCATTGATGTAGCGATCCGCCAGCCGCGAGGCGCTCTCCAGCGCCGCATCGGTGTACTTCAGGTGGTGATGCTCCTCGAAGCGCGAGCGCAGCCCCTTGAGGATACGGATGGTGTCCTCCACCGAGGGCGCCATGACGTCGACTTTCTGGAAACGGCGGGCCAGCGCACGATCCTTCTCGAAGATGCCGCGGAACTCCTGGAAGGTCGTGGAGCCAATGCAGCGCAGCTCACCGGAGGACAGCAGCGGCTTGAGCAGGTTGGAGGCGTCCATCACGCCACCGGACGCCGCTCCGGCACCGATCACGGTGTGGATCTCGTCGATGAACAGGATGGAATTGGGCTGCTTGCGCAGCTCGGCCAGCAGGCTCTTGAGGCGCTTCTCGAAGTCGCCGCGGTACTTGGTGCCGGCCAGCAACGCGCCCATGTCGAGGGAATAGACCACGGCGTCGCCGATCACCTCGGGGACGTCCTCCTCGACGATGCGCTTGGCCAACCCTTCTGCGATAGCGGTCTTGCCGACCCCGGCTTCGCCGACCAGCAGCGGGTTGTTCTTGCGCCGCCGGGCCAGGATCTGCACCACCCGCTCGAGCTCGTGATCGCGCCCGATCAACGGGTCGATCTTGCCCATCCGCGCCTGTTCGTTGAGGTTGGTGGCGTAGCCGGTCAAGGGGTTGCCGCTCGGCTCGCCTCCCGCCTCTTCGGCTTCCTCGGCGTCGGGCGACGGCGAACTCTGGCTCTGGCCGTGGCCGGACACCTTGGAGATGCCATGGGCGATGTAGTTGACGGCATCCACCCGCGCCACGTTCTGCTGCTTGAGGAAGTATACGGCCTGGCTCTCCTGCTCGGAGAAAATGGCCACCAGCACGTTGGCACCGGTCACCTCACTCTTGCCGGAGGACTGCACGTGGAACACGGCCCGCTGCAGGACACGCTGGAAGCCCAGCGTCGGCTGGGTCTCGCGGTCGGCCTGATCCTCGGGAATCAGCGGCGTGGTGGAATTGATGAAATCCTGCAGGTCGGACCGCAACTTGTCGAGGTTGGCCCCGCAGGCACGCAGCACGTCCGCTGCCGAGGCATTGTCGAGCAGCGCCAGCAGCAGGTGCTCCACGGTCATGAACTCGTGGCGCTTCGAGCGCGCCACGGTAAATGCCGTGTTCAGGGTCAGTTCAAGTTCTTTGCTCAGCATGGCAGTCCCCTTCTCGCCGCTTAGGGCTTGCGTCGGATCTTTCCGGGTCCGGCATCATCAACATCGGGTACAAACATCGGCGTTGCAAGTCGGCACACCAACGATGATGGTTCCTCCCTTCGACCATCACGAGAGTCAATCCGTTGCCTCGATGTCGCACAGCAATGGATGCTGGCATTCCCGGGCGTACTCGTTGACCTGGTGGCTCTTGGTTTCCGCGATATCGCGGGTGAACACACCACAGGTTGCCTTGCCCTGGGTGTGCACGGCCAGCATGACCTGCACCGCGGTTTCATTGTCCATGTTGAAGTACGTCTGCAGAACCTCCACGACAAACTCCATGGGGGTGAAGTCATCGTTATGCAATACCACCTTGTACATGGGCGGCTGCGCCAGCTCCGGTTCCGACGACTGCACCGCCAGATCACCGTCATCACCTTCCTCGTGCTCCGGAGGGCGCGTCATCCCCGCTTGAGGCAGGGCGAAATGAACCGCCATGCCCTCTTCCTCTGTCTTGAACATAAGCTTCACTATCGCTATCGACAAGCCGAGCGCGCGGGGCGTCTCAACCGTATTTGGACGCCCCGCGCGCTCGCGGGTTCATCGTAGGCTTCCACCCTGCTATAGCCCGACGCGTCCTTCAATGCAACGGCCCCCGCCCTTGAGCAGGCGGGGGCCGGGACACCGCGGTGCCAGTGACGCAGGATGCGCTGATCAGCGCTTGGCCACCAGCTCCAGGGCAGCGTTGAGGGTCTGGCTGGGCCGCATGACCGCATCGGCCAGCTCACCGTTGGCATGGTAGTAGCCGCCGATGTCCACCGACTGCCCCTGCACGCCGTTGAGCTCTTCGACGATCGCCGCTTCCTTGGCGTTCAGCTCCTCGGCGAGCTTGCCGAACAGCGCCTTGAGCTCGGCATCCTCGTCCTGGGCGGCCAGCGCCTCGGCCCAGTACATGGCCAGGTAGAAGTGGCTGCCACGGTTGTCCAGCTCGCCCACCTTGCGCGACGGCGACTTGTTGCTGTCGAGGAACTTGCCGTTGGCCTCGTCCAGCGCCTTGGCCAGCACGCGGGCGCGGGCGTTGTCGAAGGTCTTGCCCAGGTGCTCGAGAGACGCGGCCAGCGCCAGGAACTCGCCCAGGGAGTCCCAGCGCAGATGGTTCTCCTCGAGCAGCTGCTGGACGTGCTTGGGCGCGCTGCCGCCGGCGCCGGTCTCGAACAGGCCACCGCCGTTCATCAGCGGCACGATGGACAGCATCTTGGCGCTGGTGCCCAGTTCCATGATCGGGAACAGGTCGGTCAGGTAGTCGCGCAGCACGTTGCCGGTCACCGAGATGGTGTCCTCGCCCTGACGGATGCGCGCCAGCGAGAACTCCATCGCCTCGACCGGTGCCATGATGCGGATGTCCAGGCCGTCGGTGTCGTGATCCTTCAGGTAGGCCTCGACCTTGTTGATCAACTGGGCGTCATGGGCACGCTCGGCGTCGAGCCAGAACACCGCCGGGGCGCCGCTCTCGCGGGCGCGGGACACGGCCAGCTTGACCCAGTCGCGGATCGGCGCGTCCTTGGTCTGGCACATGCGCCAGATGTCGCCCTCTTCCACCGCATGCTCGAACAGCACCTCGCCGGCCTCGTCGGTCACGCGCACGGTGCCGTCGGCGGGGATCTGGAAGGTCTTGTCGTGGGAGCCGTACTCCTCGGCCTTCTGGGCCATCAGGCCGACGTTGGGCACGCTGCCCATGGTGGTCGGATCGAAGGCGCCGTGCTTCTTGCAGTCCTCGATGGTGGCCTGATAGATGCCGGCGTAGCAGCGATCCGGGATCACCGCCTTGGTGTCGTGCAGGGCATCATCGGCGCCCCACATCTTGCCGGAGTCGCGGATCATCGCCGGCATGGAGGCGTCGATGATCACGTCGCTCGGCACGTGCAGGTTGGTGATGCCCTTGTAGGAATCGACCATGGCCAGGCTCGGCCGCTCGGCGTACAGCGCCTCGATGTCGGCCTCGATCTCGGCCTGCTTGTCGGCCGGCAGCTTGGCGATGGTGGCGTACAGGTCACCGATGCCGTTGGTGGCGTCGAAACCGACTCCTTCCAGCGCCTCGGCGTGCTTCTCGAGCACGTCGCGGTAGAACTCGTCGACCACCATGCCGAACATGATCGGGTCGGAGACCTTCATCATGGTCGCCTTGAGGTGCAGGGAGAACAGCACGCCCCGGGCCTTGGCGTCGGCGATCTGCTCGGCGACGAAAGCGGACAGCGCCTTGCGGCTCATCATGGAACCGTCGATCACCTCACCGGCCAGCACCGGGGTGCGCTCCTTGAGCACGCTGACGCTGCCGTCCCGGCCGACCAGCTCGATCTTGACCGCACCGTCGGCGTCGATCACGGCGGACTTCTCGCTGCCGTAGAAGTCACCCTCGCTCATGTGGGCGACGTGGGAGCGAGAGTCGGCCTGCCACTCCCCCATGCGGTGCGGATACTTGCGGGCGTAGTTCTTGACCGAGCGCGGCGCGCGGCGGTCGCTGTTGCCCTCTCGCAGTACCGGGTTCACGGCGCTGCCCTTGACGCGGTCGTAGCGCGCCTTGATGTCGCGCTCGGCGTCGTTGCTCGGCTCGTCCGGGTAGTCGGGCAGCGCATAGCCCTGACCCTTCAGCTCCTTGATGGCAGCCTTCAACTGCGGCACGGAGGCGCTGATGTTGGGCAGCTTGATGATGTTGGCTTCCGGGGTCTTGGCCAGCTCGCCCAGCTCGGCCAGGTGATCGCCAAGCTGCTGTGACTCGGAAAGGACATCGGGAAATTGCGAGATGATACGCCCGGCCAGGGAGATATCACGGGTCTCGACGGTGATGCCGGCAGAATCGGTGTAGGCGTCGATGATCGGCAGCAGGGAATGGGTCGCCAGGGCCGGCGCTTCGTCGGTCAGCGTATAGATAATCTTCGGCGTTTTTGACATGTTGGCGTAGATCTCTCTGGTCACTGCGGTGCATGAAACAGGATCGGTAGCGCTCGCTCACGATGTCTGGAAGACAGGGACCATGGTGAGAACAGCCCAGCACAGCAGTCGCAACGAGGCATCGGCCATCCCTCGGGGCTGGTCACGCCAGATCCAGAAATGACGAGGGCGCTCCGGCGAGCGAGGCGCATTATACCAGCCCGCCGCCGTCAACGCATGAACCCGGATCCGGGACGAACCCTGCCATCCCGCCGCGCCTGACGGTAAGATGCCCCCATGAGCCGCCTATACCTCTTCCACAAGCCCTACCGCGTCCTCTCGCAGTTCACCGACAAGGGCGACGCCGAGGGTACGCCCCGCGCTACCCTGGCCGACTATCTCGACGTGCCCGGTATCTACCCGGCGGGCCGACTCGATCATGACTCCGAGGGCCTGCTGCTGCTTTCCGACGACGGCGAGCTGATCCATCGCATCAGCCACCCGCGTCACAAGCAGCCCAAGACCTATCGCGTGCAGGTAGAAGGCGAGCCCGACGATGCCGATCTCAGGGCCCTGCGCGAGGGCATCACGCTCAAGGATGGCCCGACCCGGCCGGCCAAGGTGCGCCGCCTCGAGGCGAGCGGCCTGCCCGAGCGCGACCCGCCGCTGGACCCGAAGCGCCACCCGGTCACCGCCTGGCTGGAGCTGACCATCTCCGAGGGCCGCAACCGCCAGGTGCGTCGCATGACCGCCCATGTCGGCCACCCCACCCTGCGCCTGGTGCGGGTCGCCATCGGCCCCTGGACGCTCGACGGCCTGGCGCCCGGTGAATGGCGCCACGAGACCCTGCACGCGCCCACACCGTCCACTGATCGCCGGGACGCCGACCGCAGGAACACCAGAAGCCGCAGCGGGAGAACGCGCCGATGAGCCGCTGGCAACCCTTCGTCACCGTGGCCACGGTGGTCGAACGCGCTGGCCGCTTCCTGATGGTCGAGGAAGACCGCGGCGGGCCACACAGCGTATTCAACCAGCCGGCCGGCCACCTGGAGCCCGGCGAACGGATTCGCGACGCGGCCCTGCGCGAGCTCCGCGAGGAAACCGCCTGGCAGGTCGGCATCAGCGACTACCTGGGGCTATACGTTTTCGAGGCGCCGGACGGCAAGACCTTCCACAGCCACGGTTTCTACGGCATGGCGCTGGCTCATCTGGGCCACGACCTGGACCCGGCGATACTGGCCACCCACTGGCTGACCCTGGAAGAACTGGAGGCACTGGAGCACGAGGGCCGACTGCACAGTCCGCTGGTGATGCGACGCGTGCGGGACGCCCTGGCCGGGCGCTTCTACCCGATGGACGCGATTCACGAGCGATAGCCGCGCTTCGCGCGAAGCTGGAAGCTGGAAGCTGGAAGCTGGAAGCTGGAAGCTGGAAGCTGGAAGCTGGAAGACAGCATGCACCCTGCCATCATGGGGACAGGAGGTTTTCTTCCAGCTTCCAGTTTAAGCCCGCGAAGCGGGCGTTCTTCCAGCTCCCGGCGAAGCCGGAGACTTCGAGCTTCCCGCTCGAGTGATGTATAATCCCGCCCCATTTGCGACCCACCCAATCCGAGAGCGTCATGACAGCCACCCAAGGCAAGGTGATCGTCGGCATGTCCGGCGGCGTCGACTCCTCCGTCTCCGCCCTGCTCCTGCTCGAGCAGGGCTATGAGGTCGAGGGCCTGTTCATGAAGAACTGGGACGAGGACGACGGCACCGAGTACTGCACCGCCAAGGAGGACCTGGCGGATGCCGAGGCCGTGTGCGCCAAGCTTGGCATCAAGCTGCACACCGCCAACTTTGCCGCCGAGTACTGGGACAACGTCTTCGAGCACTTCCTGGCCGAATACCAGGCCGGCCGCACGCCGAACCCGGACATCCTCTGCAACCGCGAAATCAAGTTCAAGGTGTTCCTCGAGTACGCCGAGATGCTCGGCGCCGAGAAGATCGCCACCGGCCACTACGTTCGAGAAGGATTCCGCGACGGACGCCCGCGACTGCTCAAGGGGCTCGACGCCAACAAGGACCAGAGCTACTTCCTGCACGCCGTGCCCGAGGCCGCCATTGCCCGCACCCTGTTCCCGGTCGGCGAGCTGGAGAAGCCCGAGGTCCGTGCCCTGGCCGAGCGCCACGACCTGGTGACCGCGCGCAAGAAGGACTCCACCGGCATCTGCTTCATCGGCGAGCGCCGCTTCCGCGACTTCCTGCAGCAATATCTGCCCGCCCAGCCCGGCACCATCGAGACGCCCGACGGCGACGTGATCGGCGAGCACATGGGCCTGATGTACCACACCCTCGGCCAGCGCCAGGGGCTCGGCATCGGCGGGCTCGCCGACTATCCCGACGCGCCCTGGTTCGTGGCCGCCAAGGATCTCGAGCGCAACGTGCTGGTGGCCGTGCAGGGCAAGCATCATCCGCTGCTCTACACCGACAGCCTGGCCACCGAACCGATGGACTGGGTCGCCGGCGAACCGCCGGCCGCCGAGGGTCGCCTCACCGCCAAGACCCGCTATCGCCAGACCGACGTGCCCTGCCGCTTCGAGGCAGCCGAGGACGGCGGCGTGAGGGTACGCTTCGACGACCCGCAACGCGCCGTGACGCCGGGCCAGTCGCTGGTGCTCTACGACGGCGAGATCTGTCTGGGCGGTGGCGTCATCAAGGCTACCTGGAGTGCCGAGGAGAGCGCGCGATGAACGACACCACGCCCATTCACCGCGCGCCGGAGTCGCCCATCGCCCGCCAGGCCCTGGCGCTGGCCGGCGTCTTCCAGGCCGCCAGCCTGGTCGACGACCTGGCCAAGACCGGCCATGTCGACCAGCGCGCCTGGGACACCCTGATCCACGCCACCCTGGACACCGACCCGGCCAGCTTCGAGGCGATCTACGGCGGCCACCCCAACAACCTGCGCCGCGGCCTCGAAACCCTCGAGGGCATGCTGGGGCGCCGCCAGGCCAACCCGGTGGTGATGCGCTACGGCTTCTCGATGCTGATGCTGATGAGCAAGCTGAGAAACGACAACGACATGATGGACACCCTGGGCGCCCGCCTGACCCGCATCCAGGGTCAGGCCGAGCACTTCGGCGAAACCCATGAGAACGTCATCGCCAGCCTCGGCGAGGCCTATCAGGACACCATCTCCACCTTCAAGAGCCGCATCGTCGTCCAGGGCGATCCCTCGCTGCTGCAGAGCCGCATGATGCCCGAGCGCGTGCGCGCCTGCCTGCTGGCCGGCATTCGCTTCGCGCTGCTGTGGCACCAGCAGGGGGGCCGGCGCTGGAAGCTGATGTTCCAGCGCGGTGCCCTCAAGAAGGCCCTGGACGAGCTGAACTGATTTTCCCCACTGATTTCTCCACCACGCCTACCCGGAACGCGACCATGCAGCCCAAGTCACTCCCCCTGACCGCCCTCACCGCTCTCTCTCCCGTCGACGGCCGCTACGGCAGCAAGGCCGAGGCCCTGCGCGAGCACTTCAGCGAGTTCGGCCTGATCCGCGCCCGGGTCGTCGTCGAGGCCCGTTGGCTGCAGCGCCTGGCCGAGCAGCCGCAGATCACCGAGGTACCGCCGCTCTCCGCCGAGGCCACCGCGGCGCTGGACGCCCTGGTCCGCGACTTCTCCGTCGAAGACGCCGAGCGCATCAAGGAGATCGAGCGCACCACCAACCACGACGTCAAGGCGGTCGAGTACTTCATCAAGGAGCGCATCGCCGAAACGCCTGAGCTGCATGCCATCACCGAGTTCGTGCACTTCGCCTGCACCAGCGAGGACATCAACAACCTGTCCCACGCGCTGATGCTGCGCGGCGGCCTGGATGCGCTGCTGCCGGTGATGCATCAGGTGGCCGACGAGGTGGCCCGCCTGGCCGAGGAGCACGCCGCCCAGCCGATGCTGTCGCGTACCCACGGCCAGACCGCCAGCCCCACTACCCTGGGCAAGGAGATGGCCAACGTCGCCTACCGGCTGCGTCGCCAGCTCAAGCAGATCGAGGGCATGGAGCTGCTCGGCAAGATCAACGGCGCCGTGGGCAACTACAACGCCCACCTGGCGACCTACCCGGAGGTCGACTGGGAAGCCAACGCCCGCACTTTCGTCGAGGGCCTGGGCCTGACCTTCAACCCGTACACCACCCAGATCGAGCCGCACGACTACATCGCCGAGCTGTTCGACGCGATCTGCCGTTTCAACACCGTGCTGATCGACTTCGATCGCGACGTCTGGGGCTACATCTCGCTGGGCTACTTCAAGCAGAAGACCGTGGCCGGCGAGATCGGCTCCTCGACCATGCCGCACAAGGTCAACCCGATCGACTTCGAGAACTCCGAGGGCAACCTGGGCCTCGCCAACGCCGTGCTGGGCCACCTGGCCGAGAAGCTGCCGATCTCCCGCTGGCAGCGCGACCTGACCGACTCCACCGTGCTCCGCAACCTGGGCGTCGGCATGGCCTACGCGCTGGTGGCCTACCAGGCCTCGCTGAAGGGCATCGGCAAGCTCGAGGCCAACCCCGGCCGCCTGGCCGAGGACCTGGACAACAGCTGGGAAGTGCTGGCCGAGCCGATCCAGACCGTGATGCGCCGCTACGGCATCGAGAAGCCCTACGAGAAACTCAAGGAGCTGACCCGCGGCAAGCGCATCGATCAGGCCGGCTTCGCCGCCTTCATCGACACGCTGGAATTGCCCGAGACCGTCAAGGCCGAACTCAAGCAGCTGACCCCGGCCAACTACATCGGCAACGCCGAGGCCCAGGCCCGCAAGCTGTAAGCCGGAAGCCGGAAGCCGGAAGCCGGAAGCCGGAAGCCGGAAGCCGGAAGCCAGCATGAGCGGCGCCGGGGATAGGTCCGAAGAGGGTCCTTTGCCATGGGCGAGGCGGATTCCGCCGAACGGGTTGGCCATGGATGGCCAACACCGGCCCTGCAAGCGGAGCAGGATGCGAGAGCGCCGCAGGGCAAAGGTAGCGCCCAGGGAAGGGTCTACAGCGCCCTCGCACGGACCTGTCGCCGGAACAGCCGCGCTCCCGCCACTCCGGCAACCCCATGCTAGTATCCCGACAGGCGCCACTCGGCGCCTGTCGCCGTTTCATCCCTTCAGCGAGCGCGAGCCCCATGCCCCGAGAGCCACGACAGTTCCGAGACGCCCCCCTCCCCCTGCTCGGCGGCCTCACCGCCGCCGACTTCCTGCGCGACCACTGGCAGCGCCGCCCGTTGCTGATCCGCGGCGCCATCCCCGGCTTCGAGAGCCCGCTCGAGCCCGACGAGCTCGCCGGCCTGGCCTGCGAGGACAACATAGAGGCGCGCCTGGTCGAGGAGCACGGCCCCGACGGCCCCTGGCAGGTCAGCCACGGCCCCTTCGACGAGACCACCTTCGCCCGCCTGCCGGAACGCGACTGGACCCTGCTGGTCCAGGCCGTGGACCACTACGTGCCCGAGGTCGCCGAGCTGCTCGAGACCTTCGACTTCCTGCCCAGCTGGCGCCTCGATGACATCATGGTCAGCTACGCCCCGCCCGGTGGCAGCGTCGGCCCCCACGTCGACCAGTACGACGTCTTCCTGCTCCAGGCCAGCGGCCAACGCCGCTGGCAGCTCGGCGGCAAGGTCGCCGACGACGCCCCGATCCTCCAGGGCATTGACCTGCGCATCCTCGAGACCTTCGAGGTCGAGACCGACGCCGACTGGGTGCTTGAACCGGGCGACATGCTCTACCTGCCGCCGGGCTGGGCCCACCACGGCGTCAGCCAGTCCAGCGACTGCATGACCTTCTCGGTGGGCTTTCGTGCCCCCTCCGCCGACGAGGCCGTGACCTCGTACGCCGACTACATCGGCGAGCAGCTGCCGCCCTCGCTGCGCTACGCAGACGCCGGCATGGCGCCGCCCGCCGATCCGGCCGAGCTCGACGACACAGCCCTTGAGCGAATGCGGGCACTGATCCTCGAGACCCTCGACGATCCGGACCAGCTGGCCCAGTGGTTCGGCCGCGTGATGACCCAGCCCAAGTACGTCGACCAGCTGGTGGCCAGCGAGACGCCTACCGCCCCCGACGAGCTTGTCGCCGCACTACAGGACGGCGAGACGCTGGAGCGCAGCCCCGGCTCGCGCTTCGCCTGGCGGGCGCTGGACGACGAGCACGCCACGCTGTTCGTCGACGGCGATGGCCTGGTCTGCTCCACCGCCCTGGCCCGCGCCCTGACGGGCGGCGAGCCGGTCGACGCCGAGCTGCTGACCTTCGACGACGCCCCGCGCGTGCTGACCCACCTGCTCGATGCCGGCAGCCTTTGCTGGTGGCACGATGAACAGGAGTGACCCCGTGAGCCACGACATCGAGATTCGCGAAGGCGACTGGGCCACCCTTGGCGAGGCGGCCGGCGAGATCCGCCGCGTGGTCTTCATCGAGGAGCAGGCCGTGCCCCGGGAGGAAGAATGGGACGGCCGCGACCCGCAGTGCGTGCACTTCCTCGCCCTCGCCGACGGCCGAACCGTGGGCACCGCCCGGCTGCTGCCCGACGGCCATATCGGTCGCGTCGCCGTGCTGGCGGAAGCCCGCGGCCTGGGTATCGGGCTGGCGCTGATGAAGGCCGCGATCATTGCCGCCCGTCGCCGCGGCTTTTCGACCGTGGAACTCGCCGCCCAGACTCACGCCCTGGCCTTCTACGAACGCCTGGGCTTCCAGGCCCATGGCGAGACCTTCCTGGACGCCGGAATTCCGCACCGCAACATGGCCCTTGACCTCGACGCCTGACACTCCTTCTGCACGCCTGACAGGAAATCCGACTACAGGAAACCCACTTCCAAGCCCCCTCCTGTAGTCGGGCTACAACCCTCTCTGCCCCCAAGGATCAATTGTTGAGCCGCGCCATGACGGCCCATAGTGAATGCCAAGGCGAACGAGGAAGGCCTGGAAACGAACGCTTGTTCATGTAGTCAGCCCAGGCTTCCCGACCCGCTGAGGTTCGACCAAGGCCCTAGAGACAGGCTCGGGGAAGCGGACGAACCTGAACGAGACTTCGCAGTTGCAGCATCACGCTTCGTCGAGGAGCTCAGTGGCAACGACGCCACACCGGCCCGCGACGCGACTCCCCCGCAGAAGAGGACGGCTTCATGGCAGCATTCAACGACCAACTCAAGACCCTGGCCCAGCTCCGCGAGGCCCAGCGCGGCAAGTGGGACAACATCGATCCGGCACACGCCGCCCGGATGCGTCTCCAGAACCGCTTCCAGACCGGCCTGGACATCGCCCGCTACACCGCCAGGATCATGCGCGAGGACATGTCGGCCTATGACGCCGACACCTCGCAGTACACCCAGTCGTTGGGCTGCTGGCACGGCTTCATCGGCCAGCAGAAGATGATCTCCATCAAGAAGCACTTCGGCCACACCAAGGGGCGCTACCTCTACCTCTCCGGCTGGATGGTCGCCGCGCTGCGCTCCGAGTTCGGCCCGCTGCCCGACCAGTCGATGCACGAGAAGACCAGCGTGCCGGCGCTGATCGAGGAGCTCTACACCTTCCTGCGCCAGGCCGACAGCTGGGAGCTCAACCACCAGTTCCGCGACCTCGAGGCGGCCAGGCAGGCCGGTGACCAGGCCCGGGCCGACGAGCTGATCGCCAGGATCGACGCCCACGAGACCCACGTGGTGCCGATCATCGCCGATATCGACGCTGGCTTCGGCAACGCCGAGGCCACCTACCTGCTGGCCAGGAAGATGATCGAAGCCGGCGCCTGCTGCATCCAGCTCGAGAACCAGGTCTCCGACGAGAAGCAGTGCGGGCACCAGGATGGTAAGGTCACCGTGCCCCACGAGGACTTCATCGCCAAGATCAACGCCGTGCGCTATGCCTTCCTGGAGCTCGGCGTGGAAGATGGCGTCATCGTCGCCCGCACCGACTCCCTGGGAGCCGGGCTGACCCAGAAGATTGCCGTGACCAAGGAGCCTGGCGACCTGGGCGACCAGTACAACAGCTACCTGGACGGCGACGAGATCGCCTCGGCGGACGATATCGCCAACGGCGACGTGGTGATCAAGCAGAACGGCAAGCTGGTCAAGGTCAAGCGCCTGGCCTCCGGCCTCTACCAGTTCAAGCCGGGCACCGGCGAGGACCGGGTGGTGCTGGACTGCATCACCAGCCTGCAGAACGGTGCCGACCTGCTGTGGATCGAGACCGAGAAGCCCCACGTCGGCCAGATCAAGGGCATGGTGGATCGCATCCGCGAGGTCTGCCCGGACGCCAAGCTGGTCTACAACAACTCGCCGTCCTTCAACTGGACCCTGAACTTCCGCCAGCAGGTATTCGACGCCTGGGAGGCCGAGGGCCGTGATGTCTCCGCCTATGATCGCGCCCGGCTGATGAGCGCCGAGTACGACGACACCGAGCTGGGTCGACTGGCCGACGAATGGACCCAGAACTTCCAGCGCGACGGGGCGCGCGAGGCAGGCATCTTCCATCACCTGATCACCCTGCCCACCTACCACACCGCGGCCCTGTCCACCGACAGCCTGGCCAAGGGTTACTTCGGCGACGAGGGCATGCTGGCCTACGTGGCGGGCGTCCAGCGCCGCGAGATCCGCGAGGGCATCGCCACCGTCAAGCACCAGGACATGGCCGGCTCCAATATCGGCGACGACCACAAGGAGTTCTTCCACGGAGAGGCGGCCCTCAAGGCCGGTGGCAAGGACAACACCATGAACCAGTTCGGCTGAGCGATACTGTCGAGATCCCTGGGGAGGCCTTGCCTCCCCTTTTTTGTGATTCCCTGCACCTTGGCATGAATACCGTTTGCGGCCCTCGGTCCGGCGCTTTGGCTCCCCTCAAGGCCCGACGGGCAACATCGCACCTCCTTTGAGGAGCTCCCTCAGCGGATCAGCGCCACTGCGCAGGTCTTCGTGGGAGCCCAATGATTGGGCGATAGGCGCCCGGGGGAAGATCCTGAAGCGATGCCGCTATCGCCGATGCGTCGGACCGAATCTGGAGATCGCTCCCTCGAAGAGCACGCTCAGCATGCCGAACCGGGCTCGGCAGTGGCTTCACGCTGATCTGCGATGAACCGTTTTGTGCCGTTTTCGAGCCCCTGCCATCCCCCCATGCCGGCGTACTGTCGACGCCGGGGCCATTCGCCGAACACTGGCGATGCTTCAGCGAATGCAACGCACATCCGAGCGACGTCCCGACCCCGACGTCGGCCGTTTCACACCGCCCGCGTGAAATCCCATGACAGCGATCCACGTCTTTCGGGCGCGATGTAGTCGGGCTACAACCCGTCGTGCGCCCAATGAGGCATGGTGATGCTTGCTGTCCTGCACCATAGTCAACTTACAGAGCAGGCAAGAGTGTCGTTACCCCGATTCGCGATCCTGCACTGGGCTACACACCAAGGCGCTTTTATAGAGGATCCTGGCGCCAGAGGCGATGGTCTGACCAAGCTTGTGACCACTTCGCAATTGCAGCAACGGGCACTTACCCGGCCCGGCATGAGTAGCAAGCACACAACAATGCCATCGCGGATGGCGGGCTCTGGCGAGCCGTTATCCAACGCTGCGAATGGCCTGATCAAGAGGTGTTACACATGAACTGCATCGAACTGAGCCAACAAGCCGACCTCATTGCCAGCACGTTCAGCAAGCAGGATCTGGCCAAACTCGTGCTGGCCCTGAAGGGAAATCGGGAGTCTCTGCAGCACGCCGTCGAGGTGATCGACACCATCGACAACCGTGTGGGCTACTCGCTCGATGACGCCTGGGACGAAGTGCTGGCCGGTGAGGCCCAGACACTGGACGAGGAAGAATAAACGCCCGTTCGCTCATCACCGATTACATCTTCTGCCCACCCCGCCGCCAGGCGCGGGTGGGCTTTTTGATGGGAATATCGAGACGCCGAGTATGGCATCTCGGCACCGCAGAGTGAGTGCACCACTTCGCCGGTCGCTGGTCAAACTCATACCCTCGGGATAGACTCGGAGGCGAATCCTTCCACCGTTTACCTTTTCCGACAGCACGTTATCGACCAACGTCGCCGTCACCAACATCCTTGGCAAGGAGGTCACACATGAAGCGTCTTCTACCCGTACTGGTGCTGGGCACCCTGACCCTGGCCGGCTGCGCCAATACCTCGCCCTACTCGGGCAACGTCTATTCCGGCAATCAGGCCAAGGCCGCCCAGAACGTCACCGTCGGCACCATCACTGCCATGCGCCGCGTGCAGATCCAGGCCGACAGCCGTGCTGGCGGCCTGCTGGGTAGCGGCGGCGGTGCTGTCATCGGCGGCCTGCTCGGCAACCAGGTCGGCGGCGGTTCGGGCCGCCAGCTGGCCACCGTGGCTGGCGCCATCGGCGGTGCCGTAGCCGGGAGCAAGATCGAAGAGTCCACCAACCGCGTCGATGCCTGGGAACTCGAGATCCGCAAGGACACCGGCCAGACCGTGGTGGTAGTGCAGAAGGCCGACCAGGCTTTCCAGGTCGGTCAGCGGGTCCGCATGATCGGCAGCGGCAGCAGCGTCAGCGTTGCCCCCTACTGAGCCGTGACGTGAAGCGGCGCTGGACGCAAGAGGCCCGCGGCAATCGCCGCGGGCCTCTTGCATGAAGGGAGAAAACCGCTGTCAGTGGAAGCGGGCCTTGTTCATCGCCCAGCACACCAGCTTGCCGCCGACCAGCGCGATCAGGGCCACCAGGATCAGCGTCAGCAGCAGATCCACGGGGCGCACGATGGCAGTGGCAATCAGTACCGCGATGGCCGGGCTCCACACCCAACGGTCATCTTCGCTGCGCAGGGCCGCCGGCAGCAGCTTGTCGAGCGCCCCGCTGACGGAGGCCTCCCAGCGATTGAGGCACAGATAGAGGATCACGGCGAAGGCGATCAGCCAGATGACGGTCACTGTCATGGTGGTCTCCAGCAGGGGACGGATGATGGAAGAGGAGAAAGTGTCGCAGCAAGGGTATCCCTGCCTTCGGGGGCACGCAACCGTCATCGAGGGCGTGAATCGCACTCAGGATTGCCCTGGACAAGCTGAAAAATCTCTTCACGCCACTGACAGCTCCCGGGATGCCACGTTACCATGCGCTTTTACATGCACTCACCTATAGGTTCATCAATGCAGATCGCGCAGAATTCCGTTGTCGCCTTCCACTACACCCTGACCAACGATGCAGGTGAAGTGCTGGACAGCTCGGAAGGCCGTGAGCCGCTGACGTATCTCCACGGCGCCGGCAACATCATCCCGGGCCTCGAGAAGGAAATGGAAGGTCGTACGGCAGGCGACAAGCTCCAGGCCAAGGTCGCTCCGGAAGAGGGCTACGGCGAGGTGCAGCCGCAGCTGGTGCAGGAAGTCCCGCGCGATGCCTTCCAGGGCGTCGAGAACGTGGAAGCCGGCATGCAGTTCCAGGCCCAGACCCAGGGCGGCCCGCTGATGGTCACCGTGACCAAGGTCGAAGGCGACACCGTGACCGTCGACGGCAACCATCCGCTGGCCGGCCAGACCCTGAATTTCGACGTCGAGATCGCCGAGGTTCGCGAGGCCAGCGAAGAGGAGGTCGAGCACGGCCACGTCCACGGTGAAGGCGGCCACGAGCACTGAGACTCGCACCACCTCCCGTGACACCAAGGGCAGCCAAGGGCTGCCCTTTTTCATGTCCGGAGGCCGCTCAGTGCGACACCGACGGCAGTGACTTGAGGGTCAGGTAGCCGCCCGCCAGCCGGGTCGCGGTGGTGATCAGGCAGGCCGCCGCAAACACTGTTGCCAGCAGCGGAAAATACCCCGGCCACAGGCAGAAGGCCACTAGCGCCACGACGGTCTCGGTGCCCTCGGTCAGGCCGTTCAGGTAGTAGAAGGCCTTGCGCGGGAAACGCGGCCGGTCGAGGGCGTGCCGGGCGGCCATGATCGCAAAGGCCAGAAACGAGGTCCCGGTACCGATGAAGGCGAACAGCAGCAGGCTCGCCGCCAGGGCGTTGGCGGCCGGATTCGCCAGGGCGAAGCCCAGCACCACGGCAGCATAGAAGACGAAGTCCAGGCCAATGTCGAGGAAGCCGCCGGCATCGCTGGCTCGACCGGTCAATCGCGCCAGGGCACCGTCCAGGCCGTCGCCCAGACGATTGAGCAGGATCGCCACCAGCGCCGCGCCATAAGCCTCCATGGCCAGCAGCGGCAGCGCCAGCAGTCCGATCACGAAGGCCGTGATCGTCACCTGATCGGGTGACACGCCGACCTTTGCCAGCCCCCGAGCCATGACCCTCAGCGGCCGCTGGGTCAGCGGCATGGTCCAGCGATCAAGCATCCGGTTTCCCCTTCCCCCTTCGCGTCGTGTCCTCGCCGCGGCGCCAGGCGAAGTAGCGGGCCAGCCAGCCCAGCACTCGCGCCGGCTTGTGAGCGTTTTTCCACACCCCGGCGGTGGCCTTCACCGCCTCGCTGCGGGTCGGATAGGGATGCACGGTGCCAAGCAGCTTGTTCAGGCCGATGCCGTGGGTCATGGCCAGGGTGAACTCGGCAAGCATCTCGCCCGCCCCCGCTCCAACCAGCGTCGCGCCCAGCAGGCGGTCCTTGCCGGGCACGGTGAGCACCTTGACGAAACCGTCCCGCTGGCCGTCGGCGATGGCCCGGTCCAGCTCGGAGAGCGCATAGCGGGTGACCTCGAAGGCGACACCCTGCGCCCGTGCCTCTTGCTCGTTGAGGCCGACCCGTGCCACTTCCGGGTCGGTGAAGGTCACCGCGGGCAGGGCACGATAGCCGACCCGGAAGCGCCTGACCTCGCCGAACAGGGCGTTGACCGTGGCGTGCCAGGCCTGATGGGCGCCGGCGTGGGTCAGTTGGAATGGCCCCGCCACGTCGCCGCAGGCCCAGACGTTGGGCAAGACGGAGCGCAGCGTCTCGTCGACCGCCAGGGTCCCGTCAGGGCGGGTCTCGACGCCCAGCGCCTCAAGCCCCATGCCTTCGACGTTGGCGCGCCGGCCAACCGCCACCAGCAGCCGATCGAAGGGCAGGACCTCGGTGCCCTCCCCTGTCTCGATCTCCAAGCCGTGTCCGCCCTCCTCCCGCGCCACTGCTCGCAGCGCCTTCGCATTCAGGCGCACCGCGATGCCCTCCTCCGACAGTCGCGCCTCGACCTCGGCGGCCGCGTCGTCGTCCTCGCGGGGCAGCAGCTGGGCGCCCATCTCCACCAGGGTCACGCGGCTGCCCAGCCGCGCGAAGCTCTGCCCCAGCTCACAGCCGATGGGGCCGCCGCCCAGCACCAGCAGCCGGTCGGGCAGTGTCTCGAGCTGCCACAGCGTGTCGGAAGTCAGCACCTCGACCGATTCAAGCCCCGGCAGTGGCGGCACCCAGGGCGAGGCGCCGCTGGCGATGATCACGTGCCGGGTCGTCAGTACCCGCTCGCCGTTCTCCTCGCGTACACGCACGTGCCAAGGGTCCGCCAACCACGCCTCGCCTCCGACGACCTCGACGCCGAGGCCCTCGTAGCGCTCGCGGCTGTCGTGGGGCTCGATCTCTTGGATCGCCCGATGCACATGCGCCATGACGGCGGAGAAATCGACCCGCGGCGCGCCGACCTCGACGCCGTAACGCGGCGCACGGCGTATCTCGGCGACGCTGCGCGCCGCACGGATCAGTGCCTTGGAGGGCACGCAGCCGGTATTCAGGCAGTCACCGCCCAGCCGGTCGCGCTCCACCAACGCCACCCGGGCATTGACCGCGGCAGCGATATAGCTGGCCACCAGCCCCGCCGAACCGCCGCCGATCACCACGACATCGTGATCGAAGCGGGCCGGCCGCGCGAAGCGCCGGGCCAGCCGGCGTCGCTTGGCCACGCTCACCAGCGCCCGAGCCAGCCAGGGAAAGAGCCCGACCAGCACGAAGGAGCCGATCAGCCCCGGCGACAGGATGCCGGCCAGCGAATCGAGATCGCCCAGTTCGCGTCCGGCGTTCACGTACACCGCCGTGCCGGGCAGCATCCCCAGCTGGCTGACCCAGTAGAAGGTGCGCAGCGGCATGCGGGTCAGGCCCATCACCAGATTGATCACGAAGAAGGGGAACAGCGGGATCAGCCGCAGGGTAAAGAGATAGAAGGTTCCCTCGCGCCGAATCCCGGCGTTGATGCGCTCGAGCGGGCCGGCAAAGCGCCGCTCCAGGGGCCCTTGCAGCAGGGTACGGGCGATCAGCGCGGCCAGGGTCGCGCCAAGGCTGCTGGCAAACGAGATCAGCAGCAATCCCCAGCCGAAGCCGAACAGGGCCCCGCCGAGCAGCGTCAGCAGGGCGGCCCCCGGCAGCGACAACGCCGCCATGGCCACGTAGAGCGCGAAGAAGCCACCGGCCACCGTCAGCGGTTCCTCGGCCAGCCAGGCCTGGAAGCGGGCCTGTTCACCCTTGAGGTTGTCTAGGGTCAGCGCCTGGTCGGCGCCGGAGAGAAAGAAGGCGGCGAAAACGAAGGCGATGAGGCACAGCAGCAGCAAGCGTCGCTTGGTCAACTCGATCCCTCCTGTGGCTTGGCGGACGCCCCTTCGGACGGGGACGCGGCGGTGTCCTGACAAACAGAATTTGCACAAGGCTTGTACGGAACCGCTATGCTGTTGAGGTAATCGAATCTAGCATCTCCCTTGCTCAGGAGCGACCCATGTTCGACACCGTTACCCGCCCATGCCTCTGGCCCCTGCTCGTCGCCGGCCTCGCCGCGCCCGTCGCGGCTGCGACGACCGAGAGCGCCGTCTTCGGCGGCGGCTGCTTCTGGTGCATGGAGCAGGCCTACGATCGAGTCGAGGGCGTCGTGGACACGACCTCGGGGTTCTCCGGCGGCCAAGTGAAGAACCCCAGCTACGATCAGGTCTCGTCCGGCGGCACGGGCCACATCGAGGTGGTGAAGGTGGACTACGATCCGGCCGTGGTCGACTATCGCACGCTACTCTACGTCTACTGGCGCAATATCGACCCCTTCGCCGTGGATCGCCAGTTCTGCGATCGCGGTGCCACCTACCAGAGCGTCATCTTCGCCATGAACAGCGAACAGCGCGCCATGGCCGAAGCCAGCCGCGACGCCGTGGCAGAGCGTTTTGGCCGCGAGATCGGCACCGAGATCCGTGACTTCGAGGCCTTTTATCCCGCCGAGGACTACCACCAGGACTTCTACGAGAAGAATCCCGTGCGCTACCATTTCTACAAGTCGGCCTGCGGGCGCTCCGACCGCTTGAAGGAGGTCTGGGGCGACGAGGCCGAGGCACACGGCATGCCCTGAACCTCGGCATCGACGCCGGCCTGGCGGCGCTCGCCAAGGCGCAGTCGCCAGGCCAGCGTCAGGGTGACGACCAGCACCAGGCCACCGCCCGACAGGGCACCCGACCATCCCGCCGCACGCCAGAATGGCTCGAGCCAAAGCCCGCCGAGGCTCGCACCGAGATAGTAGAACACCAGGTACAGCGCCGAAGCGCTGCCCCGCGCCTGGCGGGCCTGGCGCCCCACCCAGCCCGAGGCCATGGAGTGGGCCAGGAAGAATCCGAAGGCCGCCAGGGTGAGGCCAACCAGAATGATCGGCAGCGTGGCCGCGAGCGTCAGGGACATGCCGGCCGCCAGCAGCAGCGTCCCCAGCGCCATGCAGGTCGGCGGCGAGACGCGCCGTGCCAGCCGGCCGGACAGCGAGGAACCCAGCGTGCCGCCCAGGTAGGTCAAGAACAGCAGCCCCAGCCAGCGCGCATCCAGCGAGAAGGGCTCCGCCGCCAGTCGAAAGGTCAAATAGCTGTACAGGTTGATGAACACCAGGAAATTGAGCCCGCCCAGCAGGTAAGCGCTACGCAGCGCAGGCTGGCGCAGGTGACCGAGGAGATCCGAAAACGCCTCGCCGAGGCGGAAGCGGCGCGGCGTGAAGCCCCTTGCCGACGGCAGCAGCCACCAGAACAGCCCCACCCCCGCCAGCGTCAGGCCCCCGACCGACAGGAAACTCGCCGAGATCCCGCCTGCCTCGGCGGCCCAGCCGCCGATCACTCGCCCGGCAATACCGCCCAGCGTGTTGGCGGCGATGTAGACCCCGACGGCCGGCAGCATCGCCGAGCGCTCGAACTCATCGCCCATCCAGGCGATGGCCACCGCCGGCAGGCCCCCCAGCACGAAGCCCTGCAGCACACGCACCGCCAGCAACACCTCGAAATTGGGCGCCCAGGCCAGGACCAACGACAGGACGCCGGCCGCCAGCAGGGTCACACGCATGATCCCGCCACGGCCGATGGCATCCGACAGCGGCCCGAAGACCAGCAGCGCCGCCGCCAGCGACAATGTGGCAAGCGACATGGCCAGGTTCGCCGCCAGCGTCGAAACACCATGGGCCTGGTGCAACTCAGGCAGTAGCGGCTGCACCACGTACAGATTGAGGAACACGAGGAAGGACCCCAGGCACAAGGCCAGGGTGGCGCGCCACCAGGCGCGACTGTGGGCATCAATCATGGGCACCTCCGATTTGGTGGTCCATGATCAGGGGTTCATAATGATAAGCCAAACAGAAGATCATGATGGCAACCATCGGATAATCTTATGGCTCTACCTTTCGATCTGCGTAGCCTCAGCGTCTTCCTGGCCGTGGTGGATCACGGCGGCTTCAGCGCCGCCGCTCGCTCACTGCATCTGGCCCAATCGGCGGTCAGCCAGACCATCGCCAACCTGGAGCATCGCCTGGATCTCGCGCTTTTCCACCGCCACGAGCGACGCATTGCCCTGACCGCCGAGGGCGAGGCGCTGGTCGGCCACGCGCGCGACCTGCTGGCCCGCGCCGACGCCGCCCACCTGGCAATGCGTGAACTCAACGAGCTGGTCAAGGGCGAGCTGCGCATCGGCATTCCCTCGATGCTCGGTTCCTACTATTTCCCGCCGCTGCTGATGGGCTTCAAGGCGCGCCATCCGGGGATCCGCCTGACCGTGGTGGAAGCCGGCGCCCGGCGTCTGCAGGGCCTGATCGCCGACGGCGAGCTCGATCTGGGGGTCGTGATCGACGACGGCGCCAGCCGCCACCTGACGCGCCAACCGCTGGCCCGCGAGGAAATGGTGGTTTGCGTGCCCCGCGACCACCCCCTCGCCGGCCGTTCGGGCATCACGCCCGAAGCCTTCTTCGCCGAACCCCTGGTGGTCTTCCAGGACGGTTACTTCCATCGCGAGTTCATCGACGCCCTGGCTCGCGAGACCGGCGCCGATGCCCAGGTGGCCTTCGAGTCGAACCTGATTCCCCTGACCAAGGCCATCGTCCGCCAGGGCTTCGGCATCACCACCTTCCTGCGCCGGGTCGTCGAGGAACCCGAGCTCGCGGCAGTATCCTTCGACCCGCCAGCCTGGCTGTCACTGTCGCTGGCCTGGAAGGAAAGCGCCTACCTGTCACGGGCCGAACGCGCCTTCGTCGACTTCGCCCTGGCCCACCGCTGACACGCGGCGGGCCGGGACACCTCAGCCTTCGCCGCGGACGAACGGACGATCCTCGATGCGCTGCACCATGTGCACGACATCCAGAGGACGGCGGGCCTGCCAGTAGTGGCGGCGCCAATAGCGGTTGTCCAGGGAAGAGAGCTTGACGCCGCGCGACGTCGAGGCATGCAGGAAGCGCCCCTGCCCCACATAGATGCCCACGTGGCGGTAATAGCCCGGCGGCCGGAAGAACACCAGGTCGCCGGGACGCAGGGCATCGCGGCTCACCGCCTCGCCTTCGCGGACCTGCTGGGAGGTCGTGCGCGGCAGGGAAAGCCCGAAGGCCTCGGAGAACACCCGCTGGACCAGGGCCGAGCAGTCGATGCCGCGGCGCGTGGTACCACCCAGCCGGTAAGGGGTGCCAAGCCAGCGCTGATGCTCGGAGAGCAAGGCCTGCCTCACCTGGGCCGGTGGCGGTTGACGCAGGCCGCGCAGCGCCAGGACGGGATTGTCGACGGGTGACATCCGCGGCCCGCCGGGCAGCCCCGGCAGGTCACGGGCGAAGTAATCGTCCACCGGGGCCTGGTGCCCACCCGAGGCGGCGCAGCCGCTCAACAGCAGCAGCGCCAGCCCACCGAGCGCAAGACGACTCCACTTCGACATCCCTGTCTCCTCATCTATCTCTTTCTCGTAGCGATGACCCGCGCCGCCCCGAGCCATCATAACCAGCGACGCGGCTCAATGCAGCTGTCGGCCGTCTCCGGGCAGGGTATCGACGTGCATCGGCGCCCAGTGCCGAGGCCGCGCCCCGGGGAAATCCAGGCTCGCCCAGGGACCGGCCAGGGGCGGCGCCGCGGACAGCCAGCTCACCAGCGCCTGGCGGAAACCGCTCAGGAAAGCCTCGCGCTCCGGCGTCTCCCCCATGAAGAAGGAGAAGCCGGCGTAGAGCCCACGAGCGTACTCTTCCCAGCCGCCATAGTGGCGAGCGGCCAGGGCATGCGCACGCTCGAGGCACTTGAGGAAGGCTCCCTCGTCGAACCACCCCAGCTGGCGTCCGGCGATCGCCAGGTCCACCGCCTGGGCCAGGTCCCAGGCCGTCAGGTCGAGGTCGTTGCAGTCATCCTCGTCGTCGCGCACGCGCTGCAGGCGCAGCAGGTGGTTGCGCTCTTCCTCGCCGCAGTCGTCGGATTCCAGGGTGGCGATCTCCGAGGTCAAGCGCGCAGGATTGAGGGTATAGGGCGCGTAGTTGATCTGGTATTCCTGACGATCCCCGGCCTCCAGCAGGTAGTCCACGAAATCGGCAAGCTCACCGGCACCGTGCAGGCCATAGTGGCCATCGACCCACTCGCGGATCGAGCCGCACTCCCGCTCGCTCTCGGGCTGGGGCAAGCTCCAGGCCGCGCTGTTGAGCGGCCCCACCAGCGCCATGGCGGTGAAGTGGGACAGGCTCGGCCGCGGCCCGGGTTCCTGCCACTCGCCGCCCCGCCAGTCCAGCCAGTGAAAGAGGCTTCCCGGATCGTCAAGGTGCCAGCGGATCTCGGCAACCAGCGACGGCTGGTCGGGCTCGGGCAGCAGCGTCTCCCACTGAGCCCAGGCCGACAGCAGCCGGCGCGGACTGGCGTAGAAACGGCACAGCGAGTCGTGCAGGGCCGTCGCCAGCTCGGCCAGTCGCTGCGCATCGAAGAGCTCGCTGTCCATGGCCATCTGCAGGTGGAAGGCGTACTTCTCGGCCATGTGGATGGTCGCAGCATGGCGGCTGGCCTGGCCCAGGGCATCGCGGCCGGCCACATCGGCGCGGGCTGGGTGACCGAACGGTGTCTGGGCCGGCGGCAGGGCCCCGTGGGCGGCATCCGCCGCCAGCTGATTGAGGTGATGGGCCTGCGCCGGCAGCCAGTAGCGGGCCAGGGCTTCGGCCCCTTCGTCGGCGTGCAGGTCGAGGGTCTCGGCCAGGTAGGTTCGGGCGTCCTGGCGACGCGCCTCCGGCAGCGCCGGCGCCAGGCCCTGGCGCAGCGCCAGCTCGGGCTCGCGCACCGCGGCCAGGGCCAGCACCCAGTGGCGGGGATCACGCCGCCAGTCACGCATGGCCTGGCGCGAAGCCTCCAGCAGCTCGTCGTCGAGCAGCCCCTGGAGCGGCGTGCGCCAGGGGCTGACCGGCGACAACAGCAGCAACGACCAGTCGACATCGAAGGCCGGGCGCAGGTCGCGGGCCTCGAACAGACTGCGACCGCGCTGATAGGCGCGGGCCAGCGCCACCCAGTCGCTGTAGCGATGCAGGACCAGATCGGCGCCGTGGAGCGCAAAGTGCTGCGCCTCCGTCTCGCTCAACCAGCCCATGCAGGCGCCTGCCCAGGCCAGGTCGATCAGCCGCAGCCAGTCCCAGGCGGCCCACTCCAGGGGTTCGCCGCCTTCCACGAAGTCGCACAGCACCCGGCCGCCGGGCTGATCGCGGGGCGGCAGCGCCTCCCACCAGGCACGGCGTTCCTCGGGCGCTGCCGCCAGCAGCCGGCTGGCATCCAGGTCCCAGGCCTGTCGATCTCCCTGGGCGCCCAGCCACAGCAATACCCGGATCAGTTCATCCCGCCCCTGAACCTGCCAGGCCTCGGCCAGCCATTCCTCCAGCCCCTGCCAGTCGAGCGGCGCGGGAGCGACTTCAAGAATCGGACTGAACGCCGCGCGCAGCCGCCAGACCCGCTCGATGGCGCCCTCCGGCCACAGCGCGGTCTGCCTGCGGTGCCCGGCCAGCCACTCACGCAGCATATCCCAGGTGACGCCCTCGCCCTGATGCTCGAGAGCGGCCAGGGCCTCGCAGGCCTCGCTGAAGCCATCGTCGCCCCGCACCCAGCCATCGGCGCTGCGTGCCCGGCACAGCGCGCTCAACCAACGATCCAGGGTGTCGTGATGCGCCCCGATCTCCTCGGCGATCCGCTGGGCCCATCCCCTGGCGCGGGCCGTATCGAGCCAGCCGGCGGCCCCGCCCAGGGCGGCGAGCTCCAGGGCCGCCAGCAGCCGCGCCGGATCGGTCCCGCCGCCGGCCCCAAGGGCTTCCAGCAGGCGCCAGCCCAGCTCACCGCGGTCGACGACCCCCAGACTCTCCAGGCGAGCGGTCGCCACCTCGGCCTCCAGCGTCAAGGGATCGGGAGCGAAGGCCCAGTCACACAGCACCAACTGCTGGGCCCACCAGGCATTAAGGGGATCGACCAAGGCTCACCTCGCCATGCATGCAACGGTTCGTCGCGACGTCGAGCGTCGCAGGGAATTTCGGCGACATAGTGTAACGGAAAGCACCGTCCACGCCGATGCTCCGAATCAACCCGATACGAAAGTCTTCACCGGGGCTTGGCGGAGTGTTTTAAATAATGCACACTCGTCAATCATGATGATCACTTGAGCGAGAGACCCCATGACCGCCGAGACCGACCTGCTGATCGACAAGGCCTACGTGGCCGGCCAGTGGCGCGACGCCGAGCGCCGCTTCCCCGTGACCGACCCAGCCACCGGCGAGACCCTCGCCGAGGTCCCCGACCTGGGCGCCGACGATGCCCGCGAGGCCGTGGCCGCCGCCGAGGCGGCCTGGCCGGCATGGCGCCGCCAGACCGCCAAGCAGCGCGCCGCCCTGCTGCGCGGCTGGTACGAGCGCATCATGAGCCATCAGGAGGCCCTGGCCCGGCTGATGACCCGCGAGCAGGGAAAGCCGCTGGCCGAGTCCCGCGGTGAAGTGGGCTACGGCGCCAGCTTCGTCGAGTACTACGCCGAGGAAGCCAAGCGCGTGGCCGGCGAGACCCTGCCCAGCCACGGCGCCGACAAGCGCATCCTGGTCTTTCGCGAACCGATCGGCGTGGTCGCCGCCATCACGCCCTGGAACTTCCCGCTGGCCATGATCACCCGCAAGTGCGCCCCGGCGCTGGCCGCCGGCTGCCCGGTGGTGATCAAGCCGGCCGAGGCCACGCCGTTGACCGCCCTGGCCCTGGCCAAGCTGGCCGAAGACGCCGGCTTCCCGGCAGGCGTGATCAACGTGGTGACCGCGGCCCGCCCGGCCGAGATCGGCGAGGTGCTGACCACCGACCCGCGCGTGCGCAAGGTATCCTTCACCGGCTCCACGCCGGTGGGCAAGCGGCTGCTGGCCCAGTGCGCCGGCACCGTCAAGAAAGCCTCCATGGAGCTCGGCGGCAACGCGCCCTTCATCGTCTTCGATGATGCCGACCTGGACGCGGCCGTGGAAGGGGCGATTGCCTCGAAATTCCGCAACTCCGGCCAGACCTGCGTGTGCACCAACCGCCTGCTGGTCCAGGACGGCGTCTATGAAGTCTTCCTCGACAAGCTCGCCGCTCGGGTGGCCGAGCTCAAGGTCGGCAACGGCCTCGAGGATGGCGTGGTCCAGGGTCCGCTGATCAATCCGGCCGCGGTGGACAAGGTCAGCGCCCATATCGGCGACGCCCTCGAGCGCGGCGGCCGACTGGTGTGCGGCGGCGAACCCCACGCCCTGGGCGGCACCTTCTTCCAGCCGACGGTGATCGCCGACGTCACCGACGAGATGCGCGTCGCCACCGAGGAGACCTTCGGCCCGCTGGCGCCGGTGTTCCGCTTCACCGACGACGAGCAGGCGATCGCCATGGCCAATGCTACCGAGTTCGGCCTGGCCGCCTACTTCTACGCCCGCGACTACCAGCGCATCTGGCGCGTCATGGAAGGCCTCGAATACGGCATGGTGGCCGTCAACGAGGGGCTGCTCTCCACCGAGCTGGCGCCGTTCGGCGGCGTCAAGGAATCCGGCCTGGGACGCGAGGGCTCGCGCCACGGTCTGGACGAATACACTGAACTAAAATACGTCTGTGTCGGCGGGCTCTGAGCCCCGCAACGCTTTCCCACCAGGAGAGGACCCCATGAACAACGCGCAACTCAACGAACTCAAGCAGCGCTACGTCGCCAACGGCGCCGCGAGCCCGGCCACCCAGTTTGCCGACCGCGCCGAGAATGCCCTGATCTGGGACGCCGACGGCAACCGCATCATCGACTTCGCCGGCGGTATCGGCGTGCTCAACATCGGCCACCGCCACCCCAAGGTGGTGCAGGCGGTGAAGGACCAGTTGGACAAGGTGATGCACACCTGCCAGACCGTGATGCCCTATGAAGGCTACGTGAAGGTCGCCGAGAAGCTCAGCCAGGTCACGCCGGTACGCGGCCACGGCAAGGTGATGCTGGCCAACTCCGGCGCCGAGGCGTTGGAGAACGCCGTCAAGGTGGCCCGCGCCGCCACCGGCCGCGACAACGTGATCTGCTTCACCGGCGGCTACCACGGCCGCACCTTCATGACCATGGCCATGAACGGCAAGGTCGCCCCCTACGCCACCGACTTCGGCAGCATGCCGGGCAACGTCTTCCGCGCCCCCTACCCGGTGCCCTACCACGGGGTCAGCGAGGAAGAAGCGCTGCGTGGCCTGAAGCTGACGCTGAAGACCGACGCCAACCCGAAGAACACCGCGGCCATCGTGCTCGAGCCGGTACTCGGCGAAGGCGGGTTCTATGCCGCCTCGCCCAGCTTCCTCAAGGCGGTCCGCGAGCTGTGCGACGAGCACGGCATGCTGATGATCGTCGATGAGGTGCAGTCGGGCTTCGGGCGCACCGGCAAGCTGTTCGCCATCGAGCACAGCGGCGTGGAGCCGGACATCATCACCATGGCCAAGAGCATGGCCGACGGCATGCCGATCTCCGCCGTGGTCGGCACCGACAAGGTGATGGACGCCTCCGGCGGCAACTCGCTGGGCGGCACCTACACCGGCAGCCCGGTCTCCTGTGCGGCCGTACTGGCGGTACTGGAGGTGTTCGAGGAGGAGAAGATCCTCGACAAGAGCCAGGCCCTCGGCGACAAGCTGGGCAAGCGCTTCGACCAGTGGGAGCAGGCCTTCGACTGCGTGGCGAATGGCCGTCACCTGGGCGCCATGGCCGCCTTCGACGTGGTCGCCGACAAGGCCAACCACACCCCGGACGCCGACCTGGCCGGCGCGCTGTGCAAGAAGGCCCGCGAGAAGGGGCTGATCCTGCTGTCCTGCGGCCTGTGGGGCAACACCATTCGCTTCCTGATGCCGGTCACCATCGAGGACGAGGTGCTCGAGGAAGGCCTGGGCATCATCGAGGAGTGCCTGAAGGAGCTGGTCGGTAGCCAGGCCGCCGCCACCGCCTGATTCCACTCTCTCCGGCGCCCCGAACGCACGCCGCCCGGCCAATGGCCGGGCGGCGTGTTTTTTGGGATCGTGTCGGCCCCGGCGAGCGCCGAGGGTCAGGCTTTCTTCACTTTCGCGATCACCCACAGCAATACCACGGCGCCCACCACCGCCGTGACCAGCGAGCCGATGAAGCCGCCGGCCTTGAGGCCCAGCAGGCTGAACAGGAAACCGCCGACCACCGCGCCGACGACGCCTACCCCGATATTGCCCAGCACGCCGAAGCCGCCGCCGCGCATGATGTTGCCGGCGATCCAGCCCGCCAGCCCGCCGATGATCAACCAGGCAATGATACCCATGACGCTCTCCTTTTCCGTTTACGGTCGATGGTGAGAACTGCGAGTGCCCGATGCCGCCCGGGCACGATGTCAGAAGGATGACCCGGGGCCTTCCAGGAAGGCCAGCTCCTCCTCGCTCGAAGCCCGGCCAAGCAGGGCGTTACGATGGGGATAGCGCCCGAAACGCATCAGGATATCGCGATGCCGGTGCTCGAAGCGCAGGTTTTCCCCGAGGCCGGGCCGCGAGAACAGCCGCAGCGCCTCATCGTGAACGACCAGCGATTCGCTGTGCATGTACGGCATATAGAGGAAGGCTCGCTCGGCGTCGTCGAGCGCATCGTCCAGCCCAGCCAGCACCGCTTCCTGGGCGAGCACCAGCGCCAGGGAGTCGGCGGCGAAGGCCTCGGCGCTGTTGCGGTGGATGTTGCGCGAGAACTGGTCCAGCACGATTACCTCGGCGAGCCGTCCCTTCGCCGAACGCCGCCAGGTCCATAGTTCGCCTCGCCGCGCGGCCTCGAGCGTCGCCCCGAAACGGCGGCGGATCTCGTCATCGAGCCCGGCATCCTTGCGAAACCACTGCGCCGGGGTCAATTCCCCGAACCAGAAGTCGAGCACCCGCTGGGCATCCTGGCCAACCATGGCGTCACTGCCTCCCTGTGGTAATGGAGCCAAACGCCGGCCCCGGCTGATAGTCTCCCAGCATAGCAGCCTCACCCCGCTTCCTTAACACCGACCGGAGCCGTTCATGACCGCCTACCACCTCCTCCAGATGCTCGGCTACGTCTTCAATATCGCCGGCCTGCTGGTCTGCATCGCCGGGCTTAGCCTGGCACGCAAGCCCCGCCACCGCTGGACGGGGCGACTGCTCGCTATCCTGGGCTTCGTGATTGCCGCCGCCCCGCTGCTGGCACAGCTGTTCGGCTGGGTGACACCGGTGCCGGCAGGCGCCATACCGCCCGCCTGATGTTAGACGAAAGGCGTATGGCATGGGCACAGCAGTCCCCTAGACTCCCCGCACGCTCGTAAAGTTAGCAAAAAAATCGTCATCAAACGCGACGATATCGCCAAGAAGCGCCAGTCATTAAGGATTTTTCCGATATGCATGCCCTCACGCTCGCCTCCTTCCTGTTCTTCACGGGACTGGTGGCCTTCCTTACCTGGCGGATTACCCGCCGCGACGACCACTCGAGCACCAGCGG